>NZ_WWGH01000002.1:0-1208560 GCF_009865135.1 Streptomyces sp. SID8374
CCCCGCGGAGCCGACGCCGCGGGTCTGTCCGACACCGCACGAACCGACCGCACGAACTGACTGACCCACCAAGGAGTAACCCGCCATGACCCCCCAATCCCCCGCACCGGCAGCCCGCCGTCGGCACCGAGGCGGTGCGCGATGAGGGTGCTGCTGCTCGGAGCCAACGGATTCCTCGGCCGCTTCGTCGCCGACCGTCTGCTCGCCGACCCCGCTGTCCACCTCACGGCCCTCGGCCGCGGCGACGACGCCGACGTCCGGTTCGACCTCGCCGGCGGCAGCCCGGGAGCGCTCACCCGCTTCCTGGACGCCGTCCACCCCGGAGTCGTCGTCAACTGCGCGGGCGCCACCCGCGGCGGCGCCCGCGACCTCACCCGCCACAACACCGTCGCCGTCGCCACCGTCTGCGAGGCCCTGCGCCGCAGCGGCTGCGGGGCCCGGCTCGTCCAGGTCGGCTGCGCCTCCGAGTACGGCCCCTCGCAGCCCGGCTCCTCCACCGCCGAGGACGCCGTCCCGCGCCCCGGCGGCCCGTACGGCGTCAGCAAGCTCGCCGCCACCGAACTGGTCCTCGGCTCGGGCCTCGACGCCGTCGTGCTCCGGGTCTTCTCACCGGTCGGCCCCGGCACCCCGGCCGGCTCCCCGCTCGGCCGGCTCGCCGAGGCGATGCGCCGGGCCATGCAGTCCGGCGACGGTGAGCTCAAGCTCAGCGGCCTCGGCGTGCAGCGGGACTTCGTCGACGTACGGGATGTGGCGCGGGCCGTCCACGCCGCCTCGCTCTCCGCCGCCCAGGGCGTCGTCAACATCGGCACGGGCCGCGCCGTCCGCCTCCGCGACGCCGCCGCCGTCCTCGCCAGGGTCGCCGGATACGCGGGCGCACTCCACGAGCTGGACTCCCCGCCTCCGCGCCTGCCCATCGGGGCCCCGCGCACATCCGCCGAGTCGGTCATGGAGCACCTCTCGGCGACCCCGTCCCCGTACCCCGACGGCTGTGGCGCCTGGCAGCAGGCCGACGTCCGCACCGCGCGGGACCGGCTCGGCTGGCGCCCCCGGATCAACCTGGAGGAGTCGCTCGCGGACATCTGGATGGAGGCGGCATGCCGTATCTGACCGCCCCCGCCGACGCCCGCAGGACCGCCGGCGGCGAACAGCTCGGCTTCGGCGTCCCCGGCTACGCCCACCCGCTGCTCGCCCCCGCCGAGTGGGCCGAGCTGACCCGCCCCGGCACCCCGCTGCACTGGGCCGTCCTCAACATCGCGGAGGGCCCCGGCACCCGGCCCGACCCGCACTGTCTGGAGGTGGCCGGGAGACTCCGTAACGCCCGGGAACGCGCCCTGCACGGCGAGGCCCCGGACGACTCCGTACGCGCCTGCGGCGGCCGGCTGCTGGGCCACCTCGACCTGGCCCACGGCAACCGGCCCTTCGACGAGCTGATCGAGGACGCGCGGGCCTTCATCGACTGGTACCGGGTCGGCGGCTTCTACCTCGCCCGCTGCCCCGCCGAGCGGGCCGGCCTCCCCGGCGTACGCCGTCTCACCGGCACGCTGCACGCCCTGCTCTCGGAGAGCGACAGCGCGGACGACGGCGGACGCCTGGTCCTGGGCCACGCCACCCACCCGTACCCCGGTTACGCGGAGGCGGCCGACCAACTGGTCACCTTCCAGGGCCCGTGGACCGACTACCGCTGGTCGCAGGTGGCCGAGTGGACGGCGGACTACCCGCCGGAGCGGTTCGCGCACTTCGTCCACGGGGTGCCGCGCACCCATCTCGACGAGGCGATGCGCATCGCCCGCTGGCAGGGCGCCGGGACGATCTTCTTCACCGACCGGGGCGGGCGGAGCGGCGAGGGGCAGAGCGGACAAAGCGACCCATTCGCGGCGCTGCCCAGGTACTGGGACGAAATCGTCTCGCGGATCGGACCCGGTATCTCGGAATGAGAAGGGGCGTGGCAGTGTTACCGGAAGAACAACCGTACGTAGTCGATGTACGCGCAGTCGACGTACGTAAATCCGACCACCTGCATTGTTGAGGTTCCTGTGTCGCTGCCACCCCTGGTCGAGCCAGCCGCTGAGCTCACCGTCGACGAGGTCCGCAGGTACTCCCGCCACCTGATCATCCCGGATGTCGGGATGGACGGACAGAAGCGCCTGAAGAACGCCAAGGTGCTCTGTGTGGGCGCCGGCGGGCTCGGCTCGCCGGCCCTGATGTATCTCGCCGCCGCCGGTGTCGGCACGCTGGGCATCGTGGAGTTCGACGAGGTTGACGAGTCGAACCTGCAGCGCCAGATCATCCACAGCCAGGCCGACATCGGCCGGTCCAAGGCGCAGTCCGCCAAGGACTCCGTGCTGGGGATCAACCCGTACGTCAACGTGGTCCTTCACGAGGAGCGGCTCGAAGCCGAGAACGTGAAGGAGATCTTCGCCCAGTACGACCTGATCGTGGACGGCACGGACAACTTCGCCACCCGCTATCTGGTCAACGACGCGGCGGTGCTGCTCAACAAGCCGTACGTCTGGGGATCGATCTACCGCTTCGACGGCCAGGCCTCCGTGTTCTGGTCCGAGCACGGCCCCTGCTACCGCTGCCTCTACCCGGAGCCCCCGCCGCCGGGCATGGTCCCCTCCTGCGCCGAGGGCGGCGTGCTGGGTGTCCTGTGCGCGTCGGTCGGCTCCATCCAGGTGACCGAGGCGATCAAGCTGCTCGCCGGCATCGGTGACCCGCTGGTGGGCCGTCTGATGATCTACGACGCCCTGGAGATGCAGTACCGCCAGGTCAAGGTCCGCAAGGACCCCGACTGCGCGGTCTGCGGCGAGAACCCGACCGTCACCGAGCTCATCGACTACGAGGCCTTCTGCGGCGTCGTCTCCGAGGAGGCCCAGGAGGCGGCGGCCGGCTCCACGATCACTCCCAAGCAGCTCAAGGAGTGGATCGACGGCGACGAGAAGATCGAGATCATCGACGTCCGCGAGCCGAACGAGTACGAGATCGTCTCGATCCCCGGCGCCAAGCTGATCCCGAAGAACGAGTTCCTCATGGGCAACGCCCTCCAGGACCTCCCGCAGGACCGCCGTATCGTCCTGCACTGCAAGACGGGTGTCCGCAGCGCCGAGGTCCTCGCGGTCCTCAAGTCGGCGGGCTTCGCCGACTCGGTGCACGTCGGCGGCGGCGTGATCGGCTGGGTCAACCAGATCGAGCCCGAGAAGCCGATCTACTAGAGCGTCACGCAGTACAGGTGAAAGGGGCCGGTCCACTCCGCGTGGACCGGCCCCTCTCTCATGCGCGTCACCCGCAGGTCGTGCCGTCCTCCGGGACCTTCCCCTCCAGGAAGTAGTCGTCCACGGCCCGGGTCACACAGTCGCCCTCGCCGTAAGCCCCGTGTCCCTCACCCTTGTTGGTGAGCATGATGCCGACGCCCTTGCCCAGCTCGTCCGCCATCCGCTGCGCCCCCTCGTACGGGGTGGCCGGGTCGCCGGTCGTCCCGATGACCAGGATCGGGCCCGCGCCCGGCGCACTGGTCTCCGGCGTCTCGTGCTCCCCGTCGACCGGCCACTGCGCGCACCAGCCCGCCGTGTCCCAGGCCAGGAACGGCCCGAACACCGGCGAGAGCCTGCGGAACTCCGGCAGCAGGGCCCGGGCCTCGTCCACCGTGGGGCGGGCCTTGGAGTCGGCGCAGGAGATGGCCCGCTGGGAGTGCGCCTGGGTGTCGTAACGCCCGTTCTCGTCCCGGCCGTTGTACGAGTCGGCCAGCCGCAGCAGGCCGTTGCCCGTGCCCTTGTTCTCCGCCTCCTCCAACGCGGCCGTCAGCGCGGGCCAGTTGGAGCGCGAGTAGAGCGGGGTGACGATGCCGGTGATCGCCAGGGACTCGGTCAGCTCGCGGCCGGACGCGGTCGGCAGCGGCTTGCGGTCGATCCGGGCCAGCAGCCGGGCGATGCGCTCCGAGGCCGCCTTCGGGTTCTCGCCGCGGTCCTTGAGGTAGTTCTCCAGGGCGCGTTGGAAGCCCGTCGCCTGGTTGCGGGCGTGCCCGATGCCGTCGGCCGTCGGGTCGACGACCGCGTCCAGCACGGTGCGCCCCACGTTCTGCGGGAAGAGGTGCGCGTACGTCCCGCCCAGCTCCGTACCGTAGGAGAAGCCGAAGTACGACAGCTTGTCGTCGCCGAGGACCTGGCGGATCAGGTCCAGGTCGCGGGCGGCGTTGGACGTGCCGACGTGCGGGAGGACCTTGCCCGAGCGGCGCCGGCAGCCCGCGCCGAAGTCCGCGCCGTCCTTGATGAACGCCGCCTCCTCGGCCGCCGTGTCCGGGGTCAGGTCCACACTGCGGAACGCCTGCTCCTGCTCCTCGTCGGTGCGGCAGCTCACCCCGGAGCTGGCCGCGACCCCGCGCGGATCGAACCCCACCAGGTCGTAGCGCGAGTTGAGCCTCTCGTACGAGGGGGCCGCGCGCGGCAGTATCTCGACGCCCGAACCGCCGGGGCCGCCGAAGTTGAACAGCATCGACCCGATCCGGCGGTCCCGGTCGCGGGCCTGCTTGCGGATCAGCGCGATGGAGATGGTCTCGCCGGACGGCTTCGCGTAGTCCAGGGGCACGTCGACGCTCGTACAGCGCCAGTCCGAGCCGGGCGCGCTCCCGCCGCGCGGGGCCTCACAGCGCTTCCAGTCGGGGCGCTGGGAGGTGAGGGCGGCGGGCAGCGGCGGGGTCTTCGGCGTCTCCTTCAGGCCCGGCGACGGGGAGGCGGCGGTGTCACCGGGGCGGCCGTCCGCCGGCTCGCTCTTCTCGGGTTCCGTCGTCAGCAGGCCGCAGCCGGCGAGCAGTCCCGCCGCCACCAGGCCCGCTCCGGCCTGTAGAACCCGTCGGTGCGCACGCATGATCCGGCTCCCCTCCCCGTGGCCCGAAGCCGGTGGTGCCGCGTCGGGCGTTCGTGATGTCCCGTCATGCTAGAGGCAGCTGCCACGGGTGTGGATCACTCGCAGACGGTGCCCGACTTCGGGACCGTACCGTTCAGGAGATAGCCGTCGACGGCCCCCTGAACACACGTGTTCTTACTGTTGTACGCGCCGTGGCCCTCACCCTTGTACGTCAACTCGACGCCTACTCCCTTGCCGAGCTTCTCGACCATCGCCTTGGCGCCCGCGTACGGGGTCGCCGGGTCGCCGGTGTTGCCGATGACCAGGATCGGGGCGGAGCCGGGGGCGCTGACGTCGGGGGTCTCCCAGGCGCCCGCGACCGGCCAGCCGGTGCAGCCCATCAGCCCCCAGCCCAGGTACTCCCCGAACATCGGGGAGGCCTTGCGGAAGGCGGGCAGGGCCGCCTTCGTCTGCTCCAGGGTGAAGCGCTGCTTGTCGTCGGCGCAGTTGATCGCGATGTTGGCCGCGTTGGAGTTGTCGTACCGGCCGTCCTCGGAGCGGCCGTTCAGCGAGTCGGCCAGCGCGAGCAGCAGGGCGCCGGAACCGCCGTCGGCCTCGTCCAGGCCCTGTTCCAGCAGCGGCCAGGTCTCCTTGGAGTAGAGCGCGGAGGCGATACCGGTGGTGGCCAGCGTCTGGGTCAGCGCCCGGTCGCCGAGCCCGTCGATCGGCTCCTTCTCCAGCTTCGCCAGGAGGTCGGCGATCCACTTCTCGACCTCGGCCCCGGTGGAGCCGGGCAGGGCGCACTTGTCGCCCCGGTCCGCGCAGTCCTTGGTGAAGTTGTCGAAGGCGAGCTGGAACCCCTGGGCCTGGCCGAGCGAGGACTGTTCGGCGTCCTTGGTGGGGTCGACCACCGCGTCGAAGACCGCCCGGCCGACCTTGTCCGGGTAGAGGTGGGCGTAGACGCCGCCCAGCTCGGTGCCGTAGGAGATGCCGAAGTAGTGCAGCTTGTCGTCGCCCAGGACCGTGCGCATCAGGTCCATGTCGCGGGCGGCGTTCGTGGTGCCCACATAGGGGAGTTCGGGGCCGGAGTTCTTCTTGCAGGTGGCGATGAAGTCCTTCTGGCCCTGGACGAACTCCTTCTCCTCCGCCGCGTCGTCCGGCGTGGAGTCCTCCTGGTACATCGCGTCCAGCTGGGCGTCGTCCGCGCACTCCACGCCTTCGCTGCGCCCCACCCCGCGCGGGTCGAAGCTCACCAGGTCGTACCGGGTGCGGAGCTTGTCGTAGTCCGCGCCGAAGGCCGGCAGGGTCGCGACACCGGACGCGCCGGGCCCGCCGAAGTTGAACAGGAGCGACCCGATCCGCCGCTTCTGGTCCTTGGCCTTCCCCCGGATCAGCGCCAACTCGATCGTCCGGCCGTCCGGCTCCGCGTAATCCAGCGGTACGTTCATGAAGGAGCACTCCCAGACCGTGCCGCCGGGCAGGGGCGAGGGCGACTCACCACCGCCCTGCGCCACGTTCGGCGCCGGACACGGCGACCACTCCAGCTCCTGCGACGCCAGCTCCTTCGAGGTGGCCGTGGGGGAGGCGGTCGAGGCCCCGGTGGGTGTGGAGCGGCCTTCTCCGCCCCCGTCGTCGCCGTCCGAGCAGCCCGCCAGGGGGAGCAGCACGGCGGTGGTGGCGGCGAGGGCGGCGGCACGCAGAGCGGGGGAAGTCCTCATGGGCTCCATCGTGCGGCGGGGCGCCGGGGAGCGCGCTGGGGCGCGGTCCATGCGGGTGGTGCACCCCCGGATATCCCTTCTCCTTACAGCTCGCCCTTCCGGGTCAGCTGGTTGAAGGCGATCCACCCCGGCAGCACCGGCAGCCACAGCGTCATCACGCGGTACAGCAGCACCGCGGGCGCCGCGACCTCCATCGGCAGGCCGACCGCGATCAGGCCCAGCGTCAGGGCGCCCTCGACCGCGCCCATGCCGCCCGGGGTGGGCGCGGCGGAGCCGAGCGCGTTGCCCGCGAGGAAGACCACCGCGATGCTCGCGTAGCTCAGCTGGGTCACGTCCGGGCCGCTGAACGCCCGGATCGACGCGTCCAGGCAGAGCACGAACAGCCCGGTCAGCAGCAGCATCCCGCCGATGCCCGTGACCAGCTTCTGCGGCCGCTGCACCACGTCCAGCATGCGCGGCACGACCCCGGCGAAGAGCGAGCGCACCCGCGTGACGACGAACTTCCGCAGGAACGGGATGGCCGTCACCACCAGCACCAGCACCGCCACCGTCAGCAGACCGGCGATCACCGTACGGGAGGGGGTGAGCGAGTCCGGGGTCTTCTCCGTACCCGTGAGATAGCCGAAGAGGGCCAGCAGCAGGATGTGGCAGCCGAGCCCGAAGAGCTGCGAGGCCCCGACGCTCGCCACGGCCAGACCGGGGCGCACTCCGGCGCGTTGCAGGAAGCGGGTGTTCAGCGCCACACCACCGACGGCGGCCGGGGCGACGATCTTCACGAACGAGCCCGCCACCTGCGCCTGCACGGTCTTCAGGAACGGCACCCGCTCCGGCACGAAGCCCAGCAGGCTCATCGCCGCCGCCACATAGCTGAGCGCCGAGAAGCCGAGCGCGGCGGCCACCCAGCCCCACTCCGCCTCCTCCACCAGCACCCCGAAGTCGGCCTGGGTGACCTGGGAGATCAGGAAGTACGCGGCGATGGCCCCGGCGATGAAGCTGAACAGGGTGCGCGGCTTGATCCGCTCCAGGCGCACCGGCTCCACCGGCGCCTGCGGCCGGATCAGCAGCACCTGCTGACGGATCTGGGCCAGCAGATCGCCCTCCCGGGCCTCCTCCAGCGCATCGTCCACGGCCCGCTTCTCTGCCTGCTTCTCGGTCCGCAGCGACTTGCGCTCGGCCTTGTGCCCGCTCTTCCGCAGGGTCCGCTGCTCGGCCTCGCCGTGCTCCGGCGCGCGCTCCCCGGCGGCCCCGGATCCGTCCTGGGCCCCGGCCCGCGCCGCGTCCTGCGCCCGCGCCTCCTTGGCCGCCCGCGAGGCCTCCAGCACCGCGTCCCGCTCCTGCTGCGAACGCTCCCGCGCGAGCCGGCGCAGCGTCGCCCGGGTGGAGCGGCTCAGCGCGATCGGCTGGAGCAGCGGCAGACAGTCCGCGACCGCGTCCGGCCCGAGCACGGCCAGGGCGCCGGAGACCGAACGCTCGGCCCCCACCCGCAGCCCCAGCGTGGTCAGCAGCTGTGCCACGTCCATCCGGAGTACCAGGTCACCGGCGGCGATCTCACCGCCGCGCAGGTCCGTCACGAACGCCTTGCCGGAACGATCCACCAGCAGCGCGTCACCGGTCAGCCTGCGGTGCGCGATCCGGCGCGACTGGAGCGCCTTCACCTGGCGCCAGGCGCTGCGCACCAGGTCGTCGGTGATCTCCTCGTCCTCCATCTGGTCCAGCGACCGGCCGCCGATGTGCTCGTAGACGAGCATCACCGCGTCCGGGCCCAGCTCGGAGGTGGCGATCAGCTTCGGCGCGTTCGCCCCGGCGGCGATCGCCGCGTACGCGAGGAGCGCCTCCTGCTCCAGCGCCTGCCGCAGCGACTGGATGGAGCGGCGCTGGGTGATCCCGCGCAGCGTGAGCCGGCGCCAGGCCCGGTAGAAGAACCCCTGGGCCTGCTGCTCCCGGTCGACGACCGTCACGTCCAGCGGCGGGCCGTCCTCCAGGGTGACCAGATACCGGCGCCCCCGGTCGTTCGGGTCGGTGTTGTCGTTGTCGGGGGCGTCCTCGGTGCGCATCGCGGCGACCGGCCGGAAGCCGACGTGCCGCAGCCCCGCCATCAGGTGCTGGCCGGTGGGGCGGACGTTCGGGGAGCCGACGGCGTACAGCGTGCCGTACGCCACGGTCCAGCCGATCAGGACCGTCAGGATGATCGAGAACGGGGTGGTGTACCCGCCGACGAGCATCGCGAACGCGTCGAGGAGCAGCACCGCCCAGAGCACGACCCGCCAGCGCGGCCGTCTCGCCATCCCGACGGCGGTCATGTACGCGATCACGGGGGCGAGGTAGCCGTGCACCGGGTCGGTCAGTCCGGCGCCCGGCTGCGGCTGGGTCAGCGCCTCCTGGATGGTGCCGGGCGCGGAGCGCGAGACCCAGAGGTCGGTGGCGAGGGTCACGCCGTGGGCGAGCACGGCGGCCAGGACACCGTCGGCGATGCGCAGCCCGTCCCGCTTGATCAGCCGTTCGATGGCGAAGGCGACCGGGACGAGCAGCACGGCGATGCTGGAGACCAGTCCGGCCATCTTGATCAGCAGATCGGGCGCCTGCTCGGTGCCCTTGGAGATGTCGTCCTCAAGCCCGGTGGTGGTGCCCTGGGCGAACGCGGCGATCGCGAAGAGCACGCCGATGGCGGCGATGCCGATGAGCAGCCGCATCAGGTCGGAGGGGCGGTGCACCCGGGCGGGGAGCAGCGGCTCGTCGCCGGAGACCCGGTCGGTCAGGGCGGCCTCGGCGGAGGCGAGGGTGGAGCCGGTCAGATGGCCGAGGGTGGACGCGGTGGCGGCGCTGGGACCGTCGGCCCGGACCACGGGGGCGGGGTCCGGGGCCGTCTCCGCGCGCTCCCCGGCACGCTCCGGCGTACTCTCCGCGCGCTCCCCGGTGGGCTCCGGCGCACTCGGCGGGCGCTCTCCGGCATCGGAGGCGTCCGCCGCCTTCGGTGGCTGCACGCCCTGCTCCTTCGTCGCCTCTGGTTCGTCTTCGTGGTCTCGTATCACCGGTCACCGCCCGGATGATGGTGGCACGGCCCGGAGACGGAGGGGGGCATCAGGGTGCGTCGCACGGGCGCGGGATGCGCAACATACGCCCCTTTGCACCCGCGCGCACGCGCGGTGCCCCTACCGACACGGTTCCGGCCGCGCTGTCGGTGGCGTACGGCAGGATGGGGCGGATGAGCCAGGACGAGACGGGCGACGAGCAGCCGGCCGAGCTGCCGGAGTACGCGGAGCGGGTCCTCGACGTCGCCGACCTGATCCCGCCGGGCCGGGTCATGACGTACGGCGATGTCGCGGAGTGGCTGGGCGACGGCGGCCCCCGGCAGGTCGGCCGCGTCATGGCGCTGTACGGCTCCGCCGTGCCGTGGTGGCGCGTGGTGCGGGCGGACGGGGCGCTGCTCCCGGGCCACGAGCTGCGGGCGCTGGACCACTACCGCGCGGAGGGGACGCCGCTGCGTGAGGCGTCGCGCCGGGCGAACGGACACCTGCCGCGGCTGGACATGCGCCGGGCGCGCTGGGACGGGAGCGGCGGGGGAGGTGACGGCGGCCCCCTCGGCGGCCGGGGCGAGGAAACTCACATCTGACGCCGGACGCCACCGCCCGTCTCCGGCAGGGCGCGGCCGGAGGCGTGACGAGAGACGCAGCGCACCCGCCGCCTCCCGCACCCCCGCTGGCGTAGCGTCGTCACCGCGTCGCACGCGCGCCCCCCTCCTCGTACCGAGTACCGACTCCACGACCTGTGCGGCTGCACAACCCGTACGACCTGTACGGCCCGAAAACCCACCAGGACCGGCGATCCACGTGAGCTCCTCCTCTTCCACCCGGCACAGTCCGCACCGTGAACCACGGCCGCGGACCACGGGCGCGTACCGCCTGGTGCGCACCCCGCCGGGTGCGGTGGAGCCTCCTCTTCTGGACGCAGGCCAGCGCGCTGTGGTTGATCACGCCGAGGGACCGCTCCTCGTCCTCGCCGGTCCCGGCACCGGCAAGACCACCACGCTCGTGGAGTCCGTGGCCGCCCGGGTGAACCGGGGCGCCGACCCCGCCCGCATCCTCGTCCTCACCTTCAGCCGCAAGGCGGCCGTCGAACTGCGCGACCGGATGGCGGCCCGGCTCGGGGCGGCGCGCGGCCCGCAGGCCACCACCTTCCATTCGTACTGCTACGCCCTGGTCCGCGCCCACCAGGACGCCGATCTCTTCGCCGATCCGCTGCGGCTGCTCTCCGGGCCCGAGCAGGACGTCACCGTCCGCGAGCTGCTCGCCGGCCAGCTGGAGCTGGAGAAGGAGGGGCTGGCCCATGTCCGCTGGCCCGACGAGCTGCGCGCCTGCCTGACCACCCGGGGCTTCGCCGACGAGGTGCGGGCCGTGCTCGCCCGCAGCCGCGAACTGGGCCTCGGTCCGGACGCCCTCGCCGCCTTCGCCCGCCGCACGGGCCGCCCGGACTGGTCGGCGGCGGCCCAGTTCCTCGCCGAGTACCTGGACATCCTCGACGCCCAGGGCGTCCTGGACTACGCGGAGCTGGTCCACCGCGCGGTCCTGCTCGCCGAGCGCCCGGAGGTCTCCGCGCAGCTGGCCGGGGCGTACGACGCGGTGTACGTCGACGAGTACCAGGACACCGACCCGGCGCAGGTGCGCCTGCTGCACGCCCTGGCCGGGAACCGGGGGCGCGGGGCGCACGCCGGGGGCGGCCGGACGCTGGTGGCCTTCGGCGACCCTGACCAGTCGATCTACACGTTCCGGGGCGCCGATGTGAACGGCATCCTCGAATTCCCCGACACCTTCCGGCGGGCGGACGGGGCCCCCGCACCCGTGGGCGTCCTGACCACCTCGCGCCGCTCCGGCTCCGAGCTGCTCGCGGCGACCCGGCTGCTCACCCGCCGGATGCCGCTGACCCGGCTGCCCGCCGACACGGTCCGCGCCCACCGCGAGCTGCACGCCGTCCGGGAGGGCGGCCGGGTGGAGACGTACACCTACCCGACCGCCTCCACGGAGCTGGACAACATCGCGGACCTGCTGCGCCGCGCCCACCTGGAGGACGGGGTTCCGTGGCGCGAGATGGCCGTGCTGGTACGGGCCGGAGGCCGCTCGCTGCCCGCCGTCCGCCGCGCCCTCACCTCGGCGGGCGTCCCTCTGGAGGTCGACGGCGACGACCTCCCGCTCCGCCACGAACCGGCCGTCGCCCCGCTGCTGACGGCGCTGCGGACGGTGGCGACGGCGGCGCTGCACACGCATCGGATCGACGAGCAGGCGGCCGATGAGGAACAGGGCGACGGGCAAGGCGAGGGGCAAGGCGAAGGCGCGGGCGAGCAGGCCGGGGGCGGGGGCGAGCAGGCGGCCGATGAGCCGGAGGCAGCCCCGGTCACCGCGCCCTGGCTCACCACCGAGACCGCCCTCACCCTCCTCACCTCCCCCCTCGGCTCCATGGACGCCGCCGACCTCCGCCGCCTCGGCCGGGCACTGCGCGACGAGGAGCGCGCCGCCGG
The DNA here is from genome assembly GCF_009865135.1 of Streptomyces sp. SID8374. NCBI lineage: Bacteria > Bacillati > Actinomycetota > Actinomycetes > Kitasatosporales > Streptomycetaceae > Streptomyces > Streptomyces sp. SID8374. The sequence continues at coordinate 12,067 of NZ_WWGH01000002.1, forward strand.
AATTCGGGTCCCCGCCCCCTCCGACGAGCTGCTGGCCCGAGCGCTGGCCGAGCCCGAACGGCTGGTCACCCACGATCCGGCGTACGCCCACGGCGCGCAGCGCCTCGGCGCGCTCCTGCGCAAGGCCCGCGAGCTCCTCGAAGGCGGCGGCACCGCAGAGGAGGCCCTGTGGACCCTGTGGAACGGCACCCCCTGGCCGGGCAGGCTGGAGCGGGCCGCGCTGCGCGGCGGGGCGGGCGGACGCAATGCCGACCGCGACCTCGACGCGGTGTGCGCCCTGTTCGACACGGCCGCGCGCGCCGAGGAGCGCACCGGCGGACGCGGGGCGCTCAACTTCCTGGAGGAGGTGGACGCCCAGGACATCGCCGCCGACACCCTCTCCCGGCGGACCGCCCGCCCCGACGCCGTACGCCTGATGACCGCGCACCGCTCCAAGGGCCTGGAGTGGCGGCTCGTCGTCGTCGCCGGGGTCCAGGAAGGGCTCTGGCCCGACCTGCGCCGACGCGGTTCCCTCCTGGAGGCGGACCGGATCGGCCGCGACGGGCTCGCCGAACCCCTCACGCCCGGCGCCCTCCTCGCCGAGGAGCGCCGCCTCTTCTACGTCGCCGCCACCCGCGCCCGCGAGCGCCTCGTCGTCACCGCCGTGAAGGCCCCCGCCGACGACGGCGACCAGCCCTCCCGCTTCCTGACCGAGCTGGGCGTCGAACCCCGCGATGTCACCGGCCGCCCGCGCCGCCCCCTCGCCGTCGCCGCGCTCGTCGCCGAACTGCGGGCCACCACGGTCGACCCGGCCGCCTCCGACGCCCTGCGCGACGCCGCCGCCCACCGCCTGGCCCGGCTCGCCGCGCTCACCGACGACGAGGGCCAGCCGCTCGTGCCCGCCGCCCACCCGTCCCGCTGGTGGGGCCTGGACGAACCGACCCGCTCCGCCGTCCCCCTGCGCGACCGCGACCAGCCCGTCACCCTCTCCGGCTCCGCCCTGGACCAGCTCGCCAACACCTGCGCCCTCCAGTGGTTCCTGGGCCGCGAGGTCAAGGCCGACGCCCCGGCGACCGCCGCCCAGGGGTTCGGCAACGTCGTCCACGTACTCGCCGACGAGGTCGCCTCCAGCCGTACGCCCGCCGATCTCGACGTCCTCATGGAGCGCCTGGACTCCGTCTGGAACGGCCTCGCCTTCGACGCCCCCTGGAAGTCCGAGCAGGAGAAGGACCAGGCCCGCGCCGCCCTGGAACGCTTCCTGCACTGGCACGTCCTGGACCGGGGCGGCCGCACCCCCACCGCCAGCGAGCACGACTTCGACGTGACCCTGGAGGCAGGCGAGTACGCCGTCCGCATCCGGGGCTCCATGGACCGCGTCGAACAGGACGCCGAGGGGAGGGCGTACGTCGTCGACTTCAAGACCGGCAAGGGCGCGCCCACCAAGGACGAGGTGGCCACCCACCCCCAGCTCGCCGTCTACCAGCTGGCGGTCCGCGAGGGCGCGGTCGACGAGGTGTTCGACGGCAAGCGCCCCGAACCCGGCGGCGCCGAACTGGTCCAGCTCCGCCAGCCCGCCCCCAAGAAGGAGGGCGGCGACACCTTCCCCAAGGTCCAGGCCCAGGAGCCGCTGGCCGGGGAGTGGGTCTCCGACCTGCTCGCGACGGCCGCCGGCAAGGTCCTGGACGAACGGTTCACGCCCACCACCGGCACCCACTGCGCCCACTGCGCCTTCCGCGCCTCGTGCAGCGCGCAGCCGGAGGGGCGGCAGGTGGTGGAGTAGGGCTCATGGGCATCGGCCCGGGTTGTCAGTGGCTCCGGTTACCGTTTTCCACGTGTCCTCACGCATCACCGATCCCGAGCAGCTCAAGGAGCTCCTCGGGATCCCCTTCACCCCGGAGCAGACGGCCTGCATCACCGCGCCGCCCGCCCCGCAGGTGATCGTGGCCGGAGCCGGGTCGGGGAAGACCACGGTGATGGCCGCGCGTGTGGTCTGGCTCGTCGGCACCGGCCAGGTCGCACCGGAACAGGTCCTCGGCCTCACGTTCACCAACAAGGCGGCGGGCGAGCTGGCCGAGCGCGTCCGCAAGGCGCTCGTCGCCGCCGGGGTCACCGACCCGGAGGTCATCGACCCGGACAACCCGCCGGGCGAGCCCACGATCTCCACGTACCACGCGTTCGCCGGCCGCCTCCTCACCGAGCACGGACTGCGCATCGGCCTGGAGCCCTCCACGCGCCTCCTCGCCGACGCCACGCGCTACCAGCTGGCAGCAAAGGTGCTGCGGGAGGCCCCGGGCCCGTATCCGGCGCTCACCCGTTCCTTCCCGACCCTGGTCAGCGACCTCCTGGCCCTCGACGGAGAGCTGTCCGAACATCTCGTACGGCCCGGAGAGCTGGAGGCGTACGACAGCGAGCTGCTGCGCGAGCTGGCCACCGCCAAGCTCAGCAACGCCGACCTGCGCAAGATCCCCGAGACCGCCGAGGCCCGCCGCTCCCTCCTCTCCCTCACCGAGCGCTACCGGTCGGCCAAGCGGAGCCGTGACCTCCTGGACTTCGGCGATCAGATCGCCCTCTCCGCCGAGCTGGCCCTGACCCGGCCGGAGGTGGGGGAGATCCTGCGGGACGAGTTCCGGGTGGTGCTGCTGGACGAGTACCAGGACACGTCGGTCGCCCAGCGGCTGCTGCTGTCGGCGCTGTTCGGCAGCGGCGGTGGTGGAAGCGGCGGTACGGCTACGGAGTCGGGGGCGGCCGGCCCCCCGCCCACCGGCCACGCGGTGACCGCCGTAGGCGACCCCTGCCAGGCGATCTACGGCTGGCGCGGCGCCTCCGTCGCCAACCTGGACGACTTCCCCGAGCACTTCCCGCACGCCGACGGCACCCCCGCCACCCGTTACAGCCTCAGCGAGAACCGCCGCAGCGGCGGCCGCCTCCTCCACCTCGCCAACGGCCTCGCCGAACCGCTGCGCGCGATGCACGAGGGAGTGGAGGCGCTGCGCCCCGCACCCGGCGCCGAGCGCGACGGGCTGGTCCGCTGCGCCCTGCTCAGCACCCACACCGAGGAGATCGACTGGCTCGCGGACTCCCTCGCCCACCTCGTGCGCACCGGCACCCCGCCCGGCGAGATCGCCGTCCTGTGCCGCACCGCCGGGGACTTCGGGCAGATCCAGGCGGCCCTGGTCGCCCGGGACATCCCGGTCGAGGTGGTCGGCCTCGCCGGGCTGCTGCACCTGCCCGAGGTGGCGGACCTGGTCGCCGTGTGCGAGGTCCTCCAGGACCCGGGCGCCAACGCATCGCTGGTCCGCCTCCTCACCGGCCCGCGCTGGCGCATCGGCCCCCGCGACCTCGCGCTCCTGGGCCGCCGCGCCCGCCTCCTCGTCCACCGGGCCGCCCAAGGGGACGACGCCGACCCGGACCGGCGGCTCGCGGAGGCCGTCGAGGGCACCGACCCGGCCGAGGTGATATCGCTCGCCGACGCCCTGGACACCTTCCTCATCGCGGGTGACGCGGCGGACGACGGGCTGCCGTTCTCGGCTGAGGCCCGTGTGCGCTTCGCCCGCCTCGCCCGGGAGCTGCGCGACCTGCGCCGCTCGCTCGCCGACCCCCTGATGGACGTCCTGCACCGCGTCCTGGCCACCACCGGTCTGGAGGTCGAGTTGTCCGCCTCCCCGCAGGCACTGGCCGCCCGCCGCCGCGAGACGCTGGCCAACTTCCTGGACATAGCGGCCTCCTTCGCCTCCCTGGACGGCGAGGCGTCGCTGCTCGCCTTCCTGGGCTTCCTGCGGACGGCAGCGCAGTACGAGAAGGGCCTCGACAACGCGCTGCCCGGCGGCGAGAACACGGTGAAGGTCCTCACCGCGCACAAGTCCAAGGGCCTGGAGTGGGACGTGGTCGCCGTGCCCGGACTGGTCTCCGGCCAGTTCCCCAGCGACCGGGCCCGGGACGCCTGGACCGCCCAGGCCAAGGTGCTCCCGCACGCCCTGCGCGGCGACGCGGCGACCCTTCCGGTGCTGGACGCGTTCGACGCCAAGGGCATGAAGGCGTTCAAGGCGGAGATGAAGGAGCACCAGCACACGGAGGAGCTGCGCCTGGGGTACGTCACCTTCACCCGCCCCCGCTCCCTCCTCCTGGGCTCCGGCCACTGGTGGGGCCCGTCCCAGAAGCGGACGCGCGGCCCGTCGGCGTTCCTGGAGGCGCTGTACGAGCACTGCGCGGCCGGTCACGGCGAGATCGAGGCCTGGGCGGACGAGCCCGCCGAGGACGAGGAGAACCCGGCCCTCGCGACGCCCGACACCGACCTGGCCTGGCCGCTCCCGCTGGACGCCACGGCCCTGGCCCGCCGCCGCGCCGCCCGCGACACGGTGCTGGCCCACCTGGAGAGCCTGGCCCTCCACGGCGACGAGCAGCCACCGGCGTACGCCCCCGAACCCGACGACGTACCGGCGCACGAGCCCTGGGCCGAGGAGCCCCCGGCCGACGAGCCACCGTTCGACGAGGACTGGGACTGGGACGCGCTCCCCACCGAACGCCCCCCGGACCCGGCATCGGAGCCCGTCCCGGCCACGGCATCAGGGCCCGTACGGGAGACCGCCCCGCACATCCCCGCCGCCCGCCACCCCCAGGAAGAACCGGCGGACCACCTCACCCCCGAGGAGACCCGCACCCTCGCCTCCTGGGACCGGGATCTCGACGCGCTCGCCGGGGAGCTGCGCCGGGCCCGGGCCACCGTGCACGACGTCCTCGTCCCCGCCTCGCTCTCCGCCACCCAGCTGCTGCGCCTGGCCGAGGACCCCGACGCCTTCGCCAAGGAGCTGGCCCGGCCCATGCCCCGCCCGCCGCAGCCCGCCGCCCGCCGGGGCACCCGGTTCCACGCCTGGGTGGAGTCGCGGTACGAGGAGCTGCCGCTGCCCATGCTCGGCCCCGACGAACTGCCCGGGGGCGACGAGAGCGACGCGGAGATCGCCGACGAGCGGGACCTCGCCGAGCTGAAGGAGGCCTTCGAGCGCACCGCGTACGCCCGGCGGACGCCGTACCGGGTGGAGACCCCGTTCCAGATCACCCTCGCGGGCCGGGTGATCCGGGGCCGGATCGACGCGGTGTACCGCACGGGTGACACGTACGAGATCGTCGACTGGAAGACCACCCGGCACCGCACCGCCGACCCGCTCCAGCTCGCCCTCTACCGGCTGGCCTGGGCCGAGCTGCACGGGCTGCCCCTCGACGCGGTCACCGCCACCTTCCTCTACGTACGCACCGGGGAGACCGTCCATCCCCAGGGGCTGCCGGGCCGGGCTGAGCTGGAGCGGATCCTGCTGGACGAGCCGGCCCCCGAGGACGGATAGGCTCAAGAGCATGAGCGAGACCCCGGACAGCGCCGTCCGTACGTACACCGAACAGCACCGCGCAGCCTTCCTCGACGACCTCGCCGAGTGGCTGCGCATCCCGTCCGTCTCCGCGCAGCCGGAGCACGACGGGGACGTACGGCGCAGCGCCGAGTGGCTGAGCGCCAAGCTCAAGGAGACCGGTTTCCCGGTCACCGAGATCTGGGAGACCCCCGGCGCCCCGGCGGTCTTCGCCGAGTGGCCCAGCGAGGACCCGGACGCCCCGACGGTCCTGGTCTACGGCCACCACGACGTACAGCCAGCCGCCCGCGAGGACGGCTGGGCCACCGACCCGTTCGAGCCGGTGATCCGCGACGGCCGGATGTACGGACGCGGCGCGGCCGACGACAAGGGCCAGGTCTTCTTCCACACCCTCGGCGTCCGCGCCCACCTCGCCGCCACCGGCCGCACCACCCCGGCCGTCCACCTCAAGCTGCTGATCGAGGGCGAGGAGGAGTCGGGCTCCCCGAACTTCCGTGCCCTGGCCGAACAGCACGCGGACCGCCTCGCCGCCGACGCCGTGATCATCTCCGACACCGGCATGTGGGACGAGGAGACCCCGACCGTCTGCACCGGCATGCGCGGCCTCGCCGAGTGCGAGATCGTGTTGGACGGCCCCGCCCAGGACATCCACTCCGGATCGTTCGGGGGAGCCGTCCCCAACCCGGCCACCGAGATCGCCCGCCTGGTCGCCGCCCTCCACGACGAGGACGGCAAGGTCGCGATCCCCGGCTTCTACGACGGGGTCACCGACCTCACCGACACCGAGCGGGCCCTCTTCGCCGAGCTGCCCTTCGACGAGGCGACCTGGCTGCGTACGGCGAAGTCGCGGGCGGCCTCCGGCGAGGCCGGGTACTCCACGCTGGAGCGCGTGTGGGCCCGCCCCACCGCCGAGGTCAACGGCATCGGCGGCGGCTACCAGGGCGCGGGCAGCAAGACGATCATCCCGTCCTCCGCCCTGGTGAAGATCAGCTTCCGGCTGGTCGACGGCCAGGACCCCGACCACGTACAGCAGGCGGTCCGCGCCTGGGCCGAGTCCCGCATCCCGGCGGGCATCCGGCACAGGATCACCTTCCAGCCCGCCACCCGCCCCTGTCTGACCCCGCTGGACCACCCCGCGCTCCAGGCCGTGGCCCGCGCGATGGGCCGGGCCTTCGGCAAGAAGATCCTCTTCACCCGTGAGGGCGGCTCCGGCCCGGCCGCCGACCTCCGGGACGTGCTCGGCGCCCCCGTCCTCTTCCTCGGCATCTCCGTACCCTCCGACGGCTGGCACGCCCCCGACGAGAAGGTGGAGCTGGACCTGCTGCTGAAGGGCGTGGAGACGACCGCGTACCTGTGGGGCGAACTGGCCACGGCGCTCGGCCGGTGAACCTCGGCCGATGAATCCGCCCCACCTCCGCACACCCGATCCACCCAGGGGGAGTAGGAAGCACCTGTGAGCACCTTCGACAACGCCACCGCAGACCGCCCGATCGGCCTCACCGCGCCCAGCGGCATCGACCGCGCGGCGCACCACCGCCTCGACGAGGCGTGGCTGGCCGTGGCGTGGAGCCACCCGACGACCCGCGTCTTCGTCGTCTCCGGCGGGCAGGTGCTGATCGACGACACCCCCGAGGGGGGCACCTCCATCGTGATGACCCCGGCCTTCGAGGCCCCGGTCACCGAGACCCACCGGTATTTCCTGGGCACCGACGAGGAGGGCGTCAGCTACTTCGCGCTCCAGAAGGACTCGCTGCCCGGCCGCATGGACCAGTCGGCCCGCCCGGCCGGGCTGCGCGAGGCGGGCCTGCTGCTCGGCCCCCGCGACGCCGGTCTGATGGTCCACGCGGTCGCCCTGGAGAACTGGCAGCGCCTGCACCGCTTCTGCTCCCGCTGCGGCGAGCGCACGATCATCGCGGCGGCCGGGCACATCCGCCGCTGCCAGGCCTGCGGCGCCGAGCACTACCCGCGCACCGACCCGGCGGTCATCATGCTCGTCACCGACGACCAGGACCGTGCGCTGCTGGGCCGCCAGGTGCACTGGCCCGAGGGGCGCTTCTCCACGCTCGCCGGGTTCGTGGAGCCGGGGGAGTCGATCGAACAGTCCGTGGTCCGCGAGGTGTACGAGGAGGCGGGCGTCACCGTCGGCGAGGTCGAGTACGTCGCCAGCCAGCCGTGGCCCTTCCCCTCCAGCCTGATGCTGGGCTTCATGGCCCGGGCGACCTCCTCGGAGATCAACGTCGACGGCGAGGAGATCGAGGAGGCCCGCTGGTTCTCCCGTGAGGACCTCACCGCCGCCTTCGAGTCGGGCGAGGTCATGCCCCCGTTCGGCATCTCGATCGCCGCCCGGCTGATCGAACTCTGGTACGGGAAGCCGCTGCCGAGGCCGGGCAGCCTGAACCGCACGAACTGAACCCGCACACACCGCTGCCCCCGGCGTATGCCGGGGGCAGCGGTGGAAAGCCGGTGCTCGGTGCGCGGGCCTCAGGCGGCCAGAGCCTGCTTCACCTGGGCCAGCGACGGGTTCGTCATGACCGACTCGGTGCCGGAGGGGGAGACGATCAGAAGCGTCGGGACCGTCTGGTTTCCGCCGTTCGCCTTCTCGACGAAGGCCGCCGAGTCCGCGTCGTGCTCGATGTTGACCTCGTTGTACGCGATGCCCTCGCGGTCCATCTGGCCCTTGAGCCGACGGCAGTAGCCGCACCAGGTGGTGCTGTACATCGTCACAGTGCCCGCCATGTCGCTGGCGCTCCCTTGTCTCGTCCGTCCCGCTGCGCGGCCGGCAGCGTCACCTGCGGTCGGCGGCCTGGGCCGCTCTCCGCACCGGATGGAACGTACGGGAGGCGTCCACCATTCCCACACCCGGTCCCAGGACCCGGCGTCCCGCACCGGCACGACCCGTCGACCGCACGACCCGTCGTCCCGCAGGACGACGGGTCCCCGCATCAGTACGACGAATACCTCACCCCTGTGGACAACCGCCGCATCGGCCCCACGGGACCTGGCAGCATGGCGGGGTGACAGCAGCAACGCATTCCACCCTCTTCCCGCAGGTCCCCGAGACCCCGGACGCCGTTCTCGACGGGCTCGACCCCGAGCAGCGCGAGGTGGCTCTGGCCCTGCACGGACCGGTGTGCGTGCTGGCCGGAGCGGGTACGGGCAAGACCCGCGCGATCACCCACCGCATCGCGTACGGGGTGCGGGCGGGCATCCTCCAGCCCTCCACGATCCTCGCCGTCACCTTCACCAACCGGGCCGCCGGGGAGATGCGCGGCCGGCTCCGCCAGCTCGGCGCGACCGGGGTCCAGGCGCGGACCTTCCACTCCGCGGCGCTCCGCCAGCTCCAGTATTTCTGGCCGAAAGCAGTCGGTGGCGAGCTCCCCCGGCTGCTGGAGCGGAAGGTGCAGCTGGTGGCCGAGGCGGCCGCCCGCTGCGAGCTCCGCCTCGACCGCAACGAGCTGCGGGACGTCACCGGTGAGATCGAGTGGGCCAAGGTCACCCAGACCGTCCCCGCCGACTATCCGGCCGCCGTCGCCAAGACCCAGCGGGACGCCCCCCGCGACCCGGCGGTCCTCGCCCAGATCTACTCCACGTACGAACAGCTCAAGCGCGACCGCTCGGTGATCGACTTCGAGGACGTGCTGCTGCTCACCGTCGGCATCCTCCAGGACCGGCAGGACATCGCCGACCATGTGCGCGGCCAGTACCAGCACTTCGTCGTCGACGAGTACCAGGACGTGAGCCCGCTCCAGCAGCGCCTGCTGGACCTGTGGGTCGGCGACCGGGACAACCTCTGCGTCGTCGGCGACGCCAGCCAGACGATCTACTCCTTCACCGGGGCCACCCCCGACCACCTGCTGAACTTCCGCACCCGCCACCCCGGGGCGACGGTGGTCAAGCTGGTCCGGGACTACCGCTCCACCCCTCAGGTCGTCCACCTCGCCAACGGTCTGCTGAGCCAGGCCCGGGGCAGGGCCGCCGACCACCGGCTGGAGCTGGTCTCGCAGCGCGACAAGGGACCCGAGCCGGTCTACGCGGAGTATCCCGACGAGCCCCACGAGGCCGAGGCGACCGCCCGGCGCATCCGCGACCTGATCGCGGCGGGCGTCCCGGCCGGGGAGATCGCCGTGCTCTACCGGGTCAACTCCCAGTCCGAGGTCTACGAGCAGGCCCTCGCGGACGCGGGTGTGGCCTACCAGCTGCGCGGCGCCGAGCGGTTCTTCGAGCGGGCGGAGGTCCGCGAGGCGGGCACCGCCCTGCGCGGCGCCGCCCGCGCCGGGCGCAACGACTCCCTGCTGGACGGGGCGGAGGGGCTGCCGTCCCAGGTGCGGGCGGTGCTCTCCACCAAGGGCTGGACCACCCGGCCGCCCGCCGGGTCGGGGGCGGTGCGCGACCGCTGGGAGTCGCTGGCCGCGCTGGTGCGGCTGGCGGAGGACTTCGAGGCGGCCAGGCCGGGGGTGACCCTGTCCGACCTGGTCCGGGAGCTGGACGAGCGGGCGGCCGCCCAGCACGCGCCGACGGTCCAGGGCGTCACGCTGGCCTCCCTCCACTCGGCGAAGGGCCTGGAGTGGGACGCGGTCTTCCTGGTCGGCCTCACCGAGGGCATGATGCCGATCGCGTACGCCAAGACCGACGAGCAGGTCGAGGAGGAGCGGCGCCTGCTGTACGTCGGCGTCACCCGCGCCCGCCTCCACCTCTCGCTCTCCTGGTCCCTGGCGCGTTCCCCCGGCGGACGGGCGAGCCGCAGGCCCACCCGGTTCCTGAACGGGCTGCGGCCGGGCTCCACGGCGCTCGGTGCCCGGGGCGGGGCCGGAGGCGGCGGCGGGATCGACCGGGGGACCGGCCGGGCCGCGCGCGCCGAGCGGACCGAGGCCGTCGAGAGCAGGCCCCGGCAGACGGCGCGGTGCCGGGTCTGCCGCCGTCCCCTCACCGACGCGGGCGAGATGAAGCTGATGCGGTGCGAGGAGTGCCCGTCCGACATGGACGAGGCGCTGTACGGCCGGCTGCTGGAGTGGCGGGCCGGCCAGGCGGCCCGGCTGAGCCAGCCGGACTACTGCGTCTTCACCGAGAAGACCTTGATGGCCATCGCCGAGGCCGTGCCGTCCACCGAGGGGGAGCTGGTCGTCATCGCCGGTGTCGGGAACCGGAAGCTGACCCGTTTCGGAGCCGACGTACTGGCCATCTGCGCAGGTGAGACGGTCGGTGAGGGGGCCGAGGAGGGCGACGGCGAGGACTGAGAAAAACTCGTCCAGAAAATAGTTTGCGCGCGCACCAGTCGTCACCATAGGTTCTTAACCACGGGAACAGCGACTTCTCTGAAGCCCTGAATCCGTGCTGTACTTATCCGAATACGCGCGACCGGCTCCGGCCGGTCACCCTAGACGCCGAGAGGAGGCGATTGAAGTGATCAGCATCATCGAAACCCAGAAAATGACCGGTCTTTCGGTCGTCTCCGCCTGCTCGCTCGGCTTCGCCCGCTCCTCGGCTGCTTCGCTCCGCGCCACCGGTCTGTCCGGCATCTCCGCCGTCAGCCCGCTGTCCCTGGCGAACCTCCCCGTGATGCGGGAGCGCAATGAGCGACCGATCGAGGCACCGGCGGCAGCAGTAGCGAAGGATGCACAGGCTCAGGCCTATGCCTTTGCGGCAGCCGGTGCCGGAGCCAAGAAGCAGACGCAGCAGCACCACACGATGTGGGCCTTCCGTGGGCCTGAACCCTGGAGCGATCCAGCCTGATCCAGCATCAGGCCGGCGCCTCAGGGCCGCGGAACCCCACTCGGGATCCGCGGCCCTTTTGTTTTGTCCGAACGGACGGGACACACCGAAGGCGCCTCGGGCCAGCAGTACCAGCCGCCAACCGGCCAACCGGCCGGCACGACCAGACGAGGACACCACCCACCGTGCAACTCGAAGCGCACGCCCCGTCAGTACCGCAGTCCGACTCGATCTCCCCGCCCGGCTCCACGGAGGACTCCACCTTGCTCCCCCTCACCGCGCTCACCGCGCTCGACGACGCCATCGAGAACCTCGGCGTGCCCGTCCCCTGCCGCTCGTACGACCCGGAGGTCTTCTTCGCCGAGTCCCCGGCCGACGTCGAGTACGCCAAGTCCCTCTGCCGTACCTGCCCGCTCGTCGAGGCCTGCCTCGCCGGTGCCAAGGAGCGGCGCGAGCCGTGGGGCGTCTGGGGTGGCGAGCTCTTCGTCCAGGGTGTCGTCGTGGCCCGCAAGCGGCCGCGTGGCCGTCCGCGCAAGAACCCGGTCGCAGCGTGACCGCCGACTGCGGCGCCCCCGCCCCCACGCGGTGGCTGCGCCTAGGAACGATCGACCGTCCCCAGACCCATGACCCCCGGAATCAGGCACCAATGATCACCCCCACGCAGGAGCCCGTCGGCTCCGCAACCCTTGACGTCACCATCACCGGCGCGAACGACTCGCGTCAGAACAGGACCCGCGAGATGCAACTCATCCCAGAAGCCCTGGCTCGTGCGCATATGCACGACCGCCTGCGGGAGGCCGAGGTGGACCGCCAGGCGGTGCGCCTCGTCGCCGCCCGCCGGATGCAGCGCCGAGCGGAGCGCGCCTCGCTGCGCGCCCGCCGCGCGCTGGCCATGGCCGTCATGCACTGAGAGGCCCCGCCTCTCCGCTCCACGCCGGAGCATCGACGCGCCTCGACCGGCGCCGACGCTCCACAACCGGAGCTCCGACGCTCCATGACGGAGCACCAGCGCTCCTCACCGGGTAACCGCTCTGCCCGGTGAGGGGCTGCCGAGGTCACCACCCGACTGCGGGGCTGTCCGAACGAGGACGGCCCCGCAGTGCGTTGAGCTGCCGGGTCCCGGTGGCGGGGGTATCGTCACGAGGTGGACGAGGAGACGCATCCCCCCGAAGAACCGGCCGCCGGACCGGTGGTCTGTGCCCGCTGCGGCACCGCCGCCGAAGGCGCGACGGCCCCGCTGACCTGGCTCTCCTCCGTGGAGGACGGCCGCCGCCTCCACTTCTGCGAGGCCTGCGCCCGCCTCCACATCAGAGCGATCGAAAGCCGCCTCGACTCCGTGTGGTGGTGACCGTCGCCTACGCGTCGCCCTCCGCGACCAGCTCCGGCTCTCCGCTCTCCGCCGCGGACTCAGGGTCTTCGGCCTCCCCGGCCTCCTCGGCGAACCCCGGCAGCCACGCTTCGAGCTCGTCCCGCAGCCTGACCGCCGCGCCGAGCTGGCACAGCACCCCGATCGTGCTGAGCGTGACCCGGTGGATCAGGAGGTAGGACGGCGGGAGGTTGAGCTGCCTGCCGAGCTGGTGCGCGGGGGAGCGGGGGTCGGCTATCCGGGCCGCCTGGTCCCGCAGCCAGCCCCGGGAGAAGGCGAACTCCTCCACCTGCGCCGGTTCGATGATCGGGAGCAGGTAGTCGAGTACCTCGTCCGGCTCCAGGTCGATCGACTCCTTCACGAACCCCTCGTCGCGCAGCCGCCCGTACACCCCGGCCGCGTCGCCCTCCAGCGTCATCCGCAGGGACTCACCGATGGTTCCCGGCAGCCCGCCCGGAAGCCGGTCCACCGTGCCGAAGTCCAGCACCCCCAGCCGCCACGCAAGGGACTCCGGCTTGCCCGCCGCGTCCGCCGCGTCCGCCGCGTCCGCCGCGTCCGTCGCATCCGCGCCATCCGCCGCATCCGAGTCGTCCGTGCCATCCGCCCCTTCCACCGGGGGCAGCAGCCGGAAGTTGCCCGGGTGCGGGTCGGCGTGGAGCAGGCCGGTCCGTGCCGGGCCGGAGAAGAGGAAGCGCGCCAGCAGCTGCCCGGCCCGGTCCCGCTGCTCCGCCGTACCGTCGGCGATGACGTCCGCCAGCGGGATCCCGTCCATCCACTCCGTGATCAGCACCTGGTCGGACTGGTGCACCACCCCAGGGATCACCACATCGGGATCGTCCGCGAACTCCTCCGCGTGGATCCGCTGGGCCTGTGCCTCCAGCTCGTAGTCCAGCTCCTCCGACACCCGGTCGCGCATCTCCTTGATGAGCGGCTTGATGTCCATCCCCGGGACCAGGGGACCGAGCAGCCGGGCGAAGCGGCTGAGCTGGGTGAGGTCCGAGAGCAGCGCCTCGCCCGCACCGGGGTACTGCACCTTCACGGCGACCTCCCGGCCGTCGTGCCAGACCCCCCGGTGCACCTGCCCGATCGAGGCGGCGGCCGACGGCTTGTCCTCGAACTCCAGGAAATACTCCCGCCACTCCTCGCCGATCCGTTCGGCCAGCACTGCGTGGACCGTGGCGGCGGGCAGGGGCGGGGCGGCCTCCTGGAGCTTGGTCAGCGCGGCCCGGTAGGGGCCCGCGACCTCCTCGGGCAGCGCCGACTCGAAGACGGAGAGGGCTTGGCCCAGCTTCATGGCCCCGCCCTTCAGCTCGCCCAGGGTCTTGAACAGCTGGTCCGCCGTGCGCTGCTGCACCTCGCGGGCGACCAGCTCGGCGGATCTGCCGCCGATCCGCTTGCCCAGACCCCAGGTGGCACGGCCGGCGAAGCCGAGCGGGAGCGCGGCCAGCTTGGCCGTACGCGTAACCGCCTTCCGGGGAAGATCAGACATGTGCCCCTCCAGTTCCCAGACTGCCGTGCCGCTCGGACCTCCGGTGTCACCCGTCGGCGGCGGTCACCCGGCCATTGTGTCCTGCGCCGGAACGGAGCCGGAGGCCCCCGCCCCCTCCGCGCGCTCGGCCGCCCCGCAGGAGCAGTCGGCATGCGGGCCGATCCGCTCGCTCCGCCAGTCCAGCAAGGGCAGCGCGGCCTCCCAGCGCGCTCCGGTGCTGGCCGGCAGCTCCCCGTCCAGGAAGGACAGCGCGTGAGCCGCGGCGAGTCCGGCGACCGCGGTGGCCAGCCCCAGGTCGCAGGCGGGCACCGCACCCCGCCGCCCCGAACGCCACTGGGCCAGCATCCGCGGCCACTGCGAATCCCGGTCCGCGCGGTGCAGCTCCAGACACCCCGCGCACCCGGTGCCGCCCGGAAGCACGAGCGGTCCCACCACCCCCGTGGCCTCGATCACCCCCGCGTAGAGATGAGGGGTGCCCGACGCGATCCAGCAAGCCGCGCTGTCCGGCACCGGCGCATACACCGAGAGGCCGTCCCGGGGTGCGACGACGATCAGCGAAAGCCCGGGCTGCCCACCGCCCGTACCCCGCTCCGCCCCCGTCGACCGGGGCGCGGGTCCGGCGGCGGCCTGACGGACGAGCCGGCGGGCCGCCACATCGCGCCGTTCCCCCACGGCCGAGGGCGGAAGCCCGGCCGGCGCCACGTCCCCCGGTTCGGCCCGGCCCCCGTCCAGCACCTCCACATGGCCCACCCCCGAGCCGGACAGCACGGCGGCGATCGACGCGCCGACCCGGCCCGCACCCCGCACCTGGACCCGCATCCCCCGCCGGGCCGCCATCCGGCGCAGCCCCTCGCCCGGCCCGGGATGGACGACGGAGAGCGAGGCCACGTCAGGGCGTTGACGCTCCATCACCTCGGCCCGGTGGCGCAGGACATCCGCCTGCGGGCCCGCGGACCGTGGATCGTCGAGAAGGCCCGCCTCCGCCAGCCGCCGCACCAGGACGTCCACATGACGGTCCGACAGATCCAGGGCCCGTGCCTCCTCGCGCAGCAGTGGCAGGCCGCGCGTCCCGTCGAGCAGCTCCAGAAAGCTGCCCGTCGCGATGTCCACCGGGCCCAGCGTCACGGCGTGCGCCGGTGTCACCCCGAATTGGACGGTGTTCCGTCCGCGCCAGGCCCGGCGCAGCGCGGGCTTCAACATCGGATGCAGGACTTCTCCCCCGAGACGCACGGCTTTCCCCCGATCGGTGTCGTGACCGCGTGCTCGGGAGGATTCCCGGCCGCGTCGGTGCATTGCCAGAATGCGCGCCCGCGGCGAAGCGTGCTCGGAGATATCCACAGGAAAGGGGATCAGTCATTCAATAGCACCGCTCATGGTGCGAATCGAGGATGCACCGAGGACGCATCGAGGTGCGCATCGTGGTGAGGGGAGTGAAGGGGATCGGTGGTGAACGGATCCGGAGGCGGGACTTCCCCCACGTACAGCGGGTAACGTCGAGGCGTGCCCGCAGACCCGTCACCCGGCGTCGCCGGGGAGATCCCCGCGCGCAGCGCCGCGAGCCAGCAGCGCAGCGCCGCGCGCCAGCAGCCCGGCCCGGCCGCCCGTACGCCCCGTGCCTCGGCGACGAGCGCGGTCGAGGTCCGCAGGAGCACCCGGCGCAGGAAATCGGTCTCCGCGTACCGGGAGGGCGGCCGCACGATCGTGCTCATCCCCGCCCGGATGTCGGAGGCGGAGGAGCGGCGCTGGGTGGGCGTGATGCTGGACAAGCTCGCGGCCCAGGAGAGCAAGCGGGTCCTCGGGGACAGCGAGCTGACGGAGCGGGCCGAGCGGCTGTCCGCCCAGTTCTTCGACGGCAGGGCCCGCCCCGCATCCGTCCGCTGGGTGACCAACCAGAACACCCGCTGGGGCTCGTGCACCCCCGCCGAAGGCAGCATCCGGCTCTCGCACCGGCTCCAGGGCATGCCGGAGTACGTCGTCGACTACGTACTCCTCCATGAGCTGGCCCATCTGCTCGTCCCCGGCCATGGCCCGGAGTTCTGGCGGCTGCTGGAGGCGTATCCGCGTACCGAGCGGGCCCGTGGCTACCTCGAAGGAGTGGTGGCGGCGGAGCAGTTTCCCCCTCCGCCCGGCGCGCGCGAGGAGTGAGACCGGCGCACGCGGCGCTCCCGATGAGCCGCGTTCGGCGATTCTGTACCGGGTCTGTACCGGCTTGGCCGGATGTCGCGGTTTGCGGTTAGCCTGACGCGACGCATTCACCTTCGGGATGGGGGACGGTCGTTACGTATGGCCAGGGAATTCCAACGAGGCCACAAGGCCAAGCTCAGTGATCTCACACCGGGGACAGATCTGTACGTAGGTGTGCAGATTGCCGCCCCTGGGCTGACCTTCGACATCAGCTGCTTCGGCCTGGACGCCGACGAAAAGCTCTCGGACGACCGGTATTTCATCTTCTTCAACCAGCCGAAATCGCCCGAGGAGGCCATTCAGCTCCTCGGTCCGCAGTCCGGCGACACCGAGTCCTTCCGCGTCACACTGGACCGCATCCCGGCCACCGTCCACAAGCTCTCCTTCACCGCGACACTCGACGGTGCCGGGCAGATGTCGCAGGTCGGCCCCGGGTACATCCGGATCGTCGCGGGCGGCGAAGAAGTGGTCAGATACGCCTTCACCGGTTCGGAGTTCACCACCGAGCGCGCGGTGATGCTCGGTGACTTCTACCTGAAGGACGTCTGGCGCTTCGCCGCCGTCGGCCAGGGCTTCGACGGCGGTCTCGAAGCGCTCCTGAAGAACTTCGGCGGCGAGGTCGCCGAGGAGGAAGAGGCGCCGCCCGCCCCGCAGGCGGCCCCCGGGTTCGCCCCGCCGGCCCAGGCCACCGCGCCCCCGGCCTTCGCGGCACCGCCCGCCCCGCCCGCACCCCAGGCCCCGCAGCCCGCCCCGTCCTTCGGCGCCCCGCCCCCGCCCGCCCCCGCGCCGCAGCAGCCGATGCACGCCGCGCCCACGATCGCGGCGCCGCTCACCCCGCAGGCGCCCCCGGCCCCGTACGGCCAGCCCGGGCACCAGCCCCCGCCGCCCCCGCCCCCGCAGTTCGGCCAGGTCCCCGGCCAGGGCACCCCGCCCTACGGCCAGCCCGCGCCCGCTCCCTACGGCCAGCCGGCCCCGGCACCGTACGGGCAGAGTGCCCCGCCCCCCTTCGGGCAGCAGCCCGCCGGTGTGCCGCAGGGCGTTCCGGCGGCCGGCGCCGGGCTCGAGGCGGCCCTCCAGAAGTACAAGGAGACCCCCACCGGACAGCGCTGGACCCCGCAGAACCAGCAGCTCATGCGGGTCGACCTGACCATCGGCGGCGCCGGGGTGCTGGCCCGCCAGGGCAGCATGGTGATGTACCAGGGCAAGGTCGACTTCGGCTACAAGGGCGCCGGGTTCGTCGGCCGGGTCGTCGGCAACGCCACCGGCCAGGAGATGCAGCTGATGCGCTGTACCGGCCGCGGCCAGGTCTTCCTTGCCGAGGAGGGCTCCTACCTCCACCCGATCGAGCTCCAGGGCGACGCCATCTGCGTCTCTGCGGAGAGCGTCCTCGCCTTCGACGAGTCCCTCCAGTACGAGATCCGCCGGGTCGAGGGGCACGGCATCCCCGGCGGCGCCCTGTTCACCATGCAGTTCCAGGGCACCGGGACCGTGGTCATCAAGACCCACGGCACCCCGGTCGTCCTGCCGGTCACCCCCACCACGTTCGCCGACTGCAACGCGGTGGTGGCCTGGTCGGCCGCGTCCCAGGTGATCGTCTCCAGCCAGGTCCGGCTGCGCCGCAACGCGTACCCGGGACACAGCGGCGAGACCGTGAACCTCCAGTTCCGGGGAGCCCCCGGCAACTTCATCGTCGTCCAGCCCTACGAGGTCTAGAGGGAGCCCGTCATGAACCAGCAACTCGCGGGCTTCGCCCCGACCCCCGTCACGGCCCGCATGGAGAACCACGGCTCGGCCATGCTCAAGGTCGCCATGGCCTCCGGACAGGACCTCTACGCGCGCACCGGATCGATGGTGGCGTACGAAGGGTTCATCCAGTACGAGCCCAACCCGCCCGCCGTCCGGCAGATCGCCTCCCAGTGGATCACCGGCGAGGGCGCACCCGTCATGAAGTGCTCCGGCGACGGACTGCTCTACCTCGCCGACTACGGCGCCGACGTGGTCGTCATCAACCTGAACAACGAGTCCATCTCGGTCAACGGCACCAACCTCCTCGCCTACGACGCGCACCTCACCTGGAGCGTCGAGAGGGTCAAGGGGATGGCCAAGTTCGCCGGACAGGGGCTGTGGAACGTCGTCATCCAGGGCACCGGATGGGTCGCCATCACCTCCCGGGGCACCCCGATCGTCGTCGACTGCGGACGCGGCGACGACGAGACGTACGTCGACCCGGACGCGCTCGTCGCCTGGTCCACCAACCTCAAGGTCAAGGGCAAGCGCAGCTTCAAGGCCGGGGCGCTGATCGGCCGCGGCAGCGGGGAGGCGTACCAGATGGCCTTCTCCGGGGAGGGCATCGTCGTCGTCCAGCCGAGCGAGGACAGTACGGACCGCCTGCGGATCCGGAACTGAAGGGAGGGGAACACACCATGCAGAGTCCGCTTTTCAGCCACACCGAGCAGCAGTCCCAGGACCGGTACACCATCCAGAACCCGCAGCTCCTGCGGGTCTCGCTGACCGGGCAGGACGACATCCTCGCCCGCAAGGGCGCGATGGTCGCCTACCAGGGCCTGATGGACTTCGACGGCGAGTACCAGTCGCACGGCCAGCGGCGCGCCCGCGCGCACACCGGCGAGGGCCTCGACCTGATGCGGGTCTCCGGCCAGGGCACGGTCTACTTCGCCAACCTCGCCCAGTACATCCATGTCGTGGACGTCGACCGCGAGGGGATGACCGTGGACAGCGCCTACGTCCTCGCTCTCGACTCCTCGCTGCACACCGAGGTCATCGCGGTGGACAGCCAGTACGGGATCTCCGGCAGCGGCAAGTACCAGCTCAACATCACCGGCACCGGCAAGGTCGCCCTCATGACCTCCGGCCAGCCCCTGATGATGCAGGTCACGCCCGAGAAGTACGTCAACGTGGACGCCGACGCCATCGTGGCCTGGTCCAGCGCCCTGCGGGTCCAGATGCAGGCCCAGACGCACTCCAGCGGTGTCTTCAGGCGCCGGGGCAACACCGGGGAGGGCTGGGAGCTCAGCTTCCTCGGACAGGGCTTCGCGCTGGTCCAGCCGAGCGAGGTCATGCCCCCGCAGAACGCCCAGATCGGCGGGGGCGCCCGCGCCCAGTTCGGCATGGGCCAGCAGGGGGCCTACGGCCAGAACCAGAACAACGCCTGGAACTGACCGGGCAGCGGTAAGGGGCGGCCTCTGTGGAGGCCGCCCCTTACACATGTCGCGCGGGCTACAGCCGCGCGCGCGTCGCCTCCAGCAGCCGTACGACGGAGGCGTCGGCCACCTCGGCCACGTCCTCGTAGCCGAACCAGCGCAGCTCCAGCGACTCCTCGCTGATCCGCTCCGCCGCTCCCGCCGGGGCCAGCGCCGCGTACTGCACGTCGAGGTGCCAGTTGCAGGGGGCCGGGATCGGGTGCCGGTCCAGCCGGACCGGGCCGCCCGGCAGCAGGGTGAGCCCCGTGATGCCGGACTCCTCCGTCGCCTCCCGGAGCGCCGCCGCCTCCAGAGTGGTGTCCTGGGGCTCGCAGTGCCCGCCCATCTGGAGCCACATCCGGAGCTTGCGGTGCAGGGTGAGCAGCACCTTCTCCCGCTCCGGATCGATCACCAGGGCGCTGGCCGTCAGATGCCCGGCCCCGCACGCCTTCCACATGGCGTCGTCGTGGACCGCCAGGTGGTCCAGATAGGCCTGGCGCAGCTCGGCCTGACCATCGCCGGACCCGGCCTCGCCCTCGGGGGCGTAACCCTTCAGTACGAGGGTGGCGTCGTCGTGCAGGGTCACCGGTCGCGGCCGTCCTTGCCGTCTTCCGTGCCGTCCTCGCCCTTATCCTCGTCGCTCGCGGTGCCCTCGGAGGGCTTCCGCGGGCCTTGCGCGGCCTCGCCGAGCATCTTGTCCAGCTCGGAGAAGTCGGCCTGCTCGTGGTGGACGAAGCCGTCCGGGTCGTCCAGGTCGTGGGCGGTGGGCAGCATGTCCGGGTGCGCCCACAGCGCGTCGCGGCCCTCCAGACCCCGGGCGTCGGTGAGCGAGGCCCACAGCCGCGAGGCGTCCCGCAGCCGGCGCGGGCGCAGCTGGAGACCGATGAGCGTGGCGAACGTCTGCTCGGCCGGGCCACCGGAGGCACGGCGCCTGCGCATCGTCTCGCGCAGGGCGTCCGACGAGGTCAGCCGGGACTTCGCGGCCTCGTGGACCACCGCGTCCACCCAGCCCTCGACGAGCGCCAGAGCCGTCTCCAGACGGGCCAGGGAGGCCTTCTGCTCGGGTGTGTCCTCGGGCTGGAACATGCCCTGCTGGAGGGCGTCCTGCAACTGCTCGGGGTTCGAGGGGTCGAACTGTCCGACCACGTCCTCCAGCTTGCTGGTGTCGACCTTGATGCCCCGCGCGTACGACTCGACCGCGCCGAACAGGTGCGAGCGCAGCCACGGCACATGGGCGAAGAGCCGCTGGTGGGCGGCCTCGCGCAGGGCCAGATACAGCCGCACCTCGTCCTGCGGGACGCTGAGGTCCTTGCCGAACTGCGCCACGTTCAACGGGAGCAGCGCGGCCTTGCCCGCCGGGCCGAGCGGCAGCCCGATG
This sequence comes from Streptomyces sp. SID8374, assembly GCF_009865135.1. Classification (NCBI taxonomy): domain Bacteria; kingdom Bacillati; phylum Actinomycetota; class Actinomycetes; order Kitasatosporales; family Streptomycetaceae; genus Streptomyces; species Streptomyces sp. SID8374. The sequence continues at coordinate 32,729 of NZ_WWGH01000002.1, forward strand.
TCCGTGGAACCGACCACCTCACCGGCCAGAGTGCCCACGGCCTGCCCGATCTGCTGGCCGAACATGGCGCCGCCCATCGACCGCATCATGCCGATCAGCGGGCCCGCCATGGCCTGCATCTCCTCGGGCAGCACATCGCCCATCGCCAGGCCCACCCGCTCGGCCACCGGGTCGACCAGCTGCTGCCAGGCCGGCAGCGACGCCTCGACCCACTCCGCGCGGCTCCACGCCACGGTGGAGACCGAACCGGAGGGCATCGACGTCACACCGTCCAGCCAGAGATCGGCCAGCCGCAGCGCCTCGTCGACCGCCGTCCGCTCGGAGGGGCCGACGCTGGCGTCCTTGGTGCCGTCGGCCGTGCCCTGCGAGACGGTCTGGCGGGCGATCTGCTTGGCCATGTCCCAGTTCACGGGACCGCCCTCGTAGCTCAGCATCTGCCCGAGCTGCTGGAAGGCCGCACCGAGATCGTTCGGATTCATCGCGCCGAACATTGCGGCGAACGGGTTGTCCCCGCCGGCCCCCGGCCCGAAACCGAACGGGTTTCCCGGCCCGCCCGCGCTCTGCCCACCTTCGGTGGGGTCCTTCTTCTTGCCCTCGTCGCCGTTCTCCGGCTCCTCCGGCGGAAGGCCGAATCCGAATGGGGTGTCACTCACGGGTTTCCTCGGCTCGTAGGGCCGCCGGCTCGAACCGACGGCGACTGCCCGACATCACCATCCAGCGTAGACACCACGCCCGCTTCGGGCCTCAGTGCTCCGCCGACTCCCGGCCTGCGGCAGGATGGACGCCACCTGGTACGTACGCGTCATTCGGGTACGTACTGAAGACAACCGCTGGAGACGCCCGGTGAGTTCCCCAGATCCGCAGGTTCGCGCAGCGCGAAACCTGACCGACCCGCCGCCCGAGAGCACACCCGAGAAGAAACGCCCCAGGTCCCCCAGGAACCGGGGCCCCGTCGTCGCGGTCACCGGTGCCGCGACCGGCGTCGGCGAGCTGCTGACCGCCCATCTCGCCGCATCCGACGAGGTCAAGCAGGTCATCGCGATCGACGAACGCCGCGGAGAGGTCTCCGAGGCGACCTGGCACATCCTGGACGTACGGGACCCGGCCATCGCCGAGAAGCTGCGCGGCGCGGACGTCGTCGTGCACCTGGCCCTCGACCTCGACCTGGAGACCGACCCCGCCGCCCGCACCGCGTACAACGTGCGGGGCACCCAGACCGTGCTCACCGCCGCGGCCGCCGCCGGGGTCCACCGGGTCGTGCTGTGCACCTCCGCGATGGTCTACGGGGCCCTCGCCGACAACGATGTGCCGCTCTCCGAGGACGCCGAGCTGCGGGCCACCGCCGAGGCCACCGGGGTCGGCGACCTCCTGGAGATCGAACGGCTGGGCCGCCGCGCACCCCGCGCCCACCCCGGGCTCAACGTCACCGTCGTACGCCCCACCGTCCTGGTCGGCGGCACCGACACCGCGCTGACCCGCTACTTCGAGTCACCGCGTCTCCTGGTTGTCGCCGGTTCCCGGCCCACCTGGCAGTTCTGCCACGTCGACGACCTGGTGACCGCCCTGGAGTACGCCGCCCTGGAGAAGATCGACGGGGAGTTCGCGGTCGGCTGCGACGGCTGGCTCGAACAGGAGGAGGTCGAGGAGCTCAGCGGCGTACGCCGGATGGAGCTGCCCTCCGCCGTCGCCCTGGGTGCCGCCGCCCGGCTGCACCGCATCGGCCTCACCCCCTCCCCGGCGGGCGACCTGGCGTACACGATGCACCCCTGGGTGGTCAGCGTGAGCCGGCTGCACGATGTGGGGTGGCGGCCGAAGTGGACCAACGAGGAGGTCCTCGGGGCGCTCCTCGAAGAGGTCGAGGGACGCCACACGCTGGCCGGCCGCCGCCTCGGCCGCAAGGACGCCACCGCCGCCACGGCCACCGCCGCCGGTGCCACGGTCGCCCTGCTCGGTACGGCCGCCCTCGTCCGCCGCGCCCGCAAGGCCCGCCGCCGCATCTGACCGCGTCCACGGGGCGGCCGGCCGTCTGTAGGAGGCTCCAACGCGGTCGGGTGTCCGCCGGTCGAACAGGCAATTCCGGGTTGTCGGTGCCGTACGGCACGATGGGGGCATGGCACGTACTCAGGACCACCCCGGCGAGCAGGCGGCTTCGGACCCCATCCGGCTGCTGGCGATCCGCGAGAGCGCACTCTCCGTCGACGAGCTCTTCCGTGCCGTCGGGGACGACGCCGCGGGCGGCATCGCCCTCTTCGTCGGCACCGTGCGCAACCACGACGGCGGCCAGGACGTCGGCGCGCTCGGGTACTCCTGCCACCCCTCCGCCGAGGACGAGCTGCGCCGAGTGGCGGAGAAGGTCGTCGCCGACTTCCCGGTCCGCGGCCTCGCCGCCGTCCACCGGGTGGGTGAACTGGGCGTGGGCGATCTGGCGGTGGTCGTCGCCGTCGCCTGTCCGCACCGCGCGGAGGCCTTCGCGGCCTGCCGCAAGCTCATCGACGACCTCAAGCACGAGGTTCCGATCTGGAAGCACCAGCGTTTCTCCGACGGTACGGAGGAGTGGGTCGGAGCCTGCTGAGCGCAAACCGGACCGGGGCGCATCAGCCCCGATTTGCGTAACCGACCCCCTGCCATGAGCGTTGGTCTTCCGGATCGTTAATCTGCAGATCGATCACTCGGTCGCTCATGGGGTAGGGAGGTCGTGATGGCGGCACTCGCTTGGCTGTTGATTCCACTTTTCGCTGCTGTCGGCGGTGCGATATGGGCGTCTTGGGCTGCTCGCAATCGCACGACCGGCGATGTCACCGAACTCGCCGGCTACGCCAGGTTCCGTGACGCGATGGAGAAATCGCACTCCGGTTCCGAGGCTCTCTGAGGCCGTCGAACGCCGCGTGACTCTCTTTCCGCCGCGTCCCGGCCGCTCCTCGTACGGACCGGCCCCGGCGGTGGACGGACGGGCCCTTCCCGTACTGTCGTTCCATGCCACGCCGCACCGCGACGATGCTCGCCTCCACCCTCATCCTCATCGCGCTGCTCTGCGCAGGCCTGCTGATCAAAGTGCCGTATTCGGAGATGTCTCCCGGACCGACGGTGAACACCCTGGGTGAGGCGCGCGGCGAGCCGGTCCTGCGGATCGTGGGCCGTGACACGTACCGGACCACCGGGCATCTCAACATGACGACGGTCCGGGTCACCGGTGCGGACTACCGGATGAACCTGGGCCAGGCCGTCTACGGCTGGCTGGCCCACGACAGCATCGTCGTACCGCACGACACGCTCTACCCGGACGGCAAGACCGAGGAGCAGTCGACCCAGGAGAACGCCGAGGAGTTCAGCCAGTCCCAGGAGAGCGCCAAGGTGGCCGCCCTGACCGAGCTGGGCATCCCGGTCGCCACCCAGGTGATCGTCTCCAGCGTGGTCAAGGACAGCCCCTCCGAGGGCAAGCTGCACGCGGGCGACGTGATCAAGTCCGTCGACGGCACCGAGGTCAAGGAGCCGGGCGACGTGGCCGAGCTGGTCACGAAGCACAAGCCCGGCGAGGACGTCACGTTCACCATCGTCCCGGCCAAGGAGGCGGCCGCCGCCGAGAAGGCCGGCCGGACCCCCGAGGGCGGCCGGAAGATCACCATCACCACCGAGAAGGCGGCGGCCTCCGAGGAGACCGGCGGGAAGGAGCGGGCGATCGTCGGCATCAAGGCCGGGACGGACCACACGTTCCCGTTCGTGATCGACATCAAGCTCGCGGATGTCGGCGGGCCCAGCGCCGGTCTGATGTTCTCCCTGGGCATCATCGACAAGCTCACCCCCGGCAACCTGACCGGCGGCAAGTTCATCGCGGGCACCGGAACCATCGACGACGCGGGCAAGGTCGGCCCGATCGGCGGGATCAACATGAAGCTGGTCGGGGCCCGCTCGGCGGGCGCCCGCTACTTCCTCACGCCCGACGAGAACTGCGCCTCGGCCGCCGCGGACACCCCGGTCGGGCTGACGCTGGTCCGGGTCAAGACCCTCGACGACGCCAGGAAGTCGCTGGAGAAGATCAGCGAGGGGAAGACCGACGCGCTGCCGAGCTGCTCGGCCGGCTGACAGCGCGTCGGGAAGCGGGCGGCGTCAGGACTCGAACGTCGCCGCGAGGGCCTCGGCGAGCCCCGGGACCAGACCGGCCCCGGTCAGCACCTCGGTGGGGGAGTCCTTCTCGCGCAGCCGTACGGCGGACTCGCGCGCCCCGTCCCGCAGCACGGCCACCGTCATCCGCACCTCCTGCCGGTCCGGGTGCTTGGCGACCCACTGGGTGAGCTTCTTGTCGCTGAGCCCTTCCGGTACGGAGGCCTCGGCGGACGGCGGCAGCATCAGCCGCTCCACGGTCATGGCGCAGCCGACCACGGCGTCGGGCCAGGCGATGGTGCCGAGGAAATCGTCCAGGGCGGTACCGGCGGGCAGCTCCTCCTGCTCGATCGGGGTGAGGGAAGCGGTCGTGGCGGCGGAGTCGTCCAGCCCGAGCTGGGTGGCGAGAGCGGGCTCCTGGACCCGCAGCCGGGCGGTGTCGACCAGGGCGAACAGCCGGGCGGGCTGGTCCCAGCCGAGGGTGGAGGCATAGGCGTCGATTTCGAGGACGGCGACGGTGAGCGGGCTCGCGGCCATCGGGGGTCCTGCGGGGGAAACGTTGGGCATGGGCAATATCCTGCCTCCTTCGGCCCCGGTATCGGGAACTAGGTAAAGCTTCAGTAAGTTGCATAGGTGGGCTCTACGACCGCTGGGGCCGCTCCACACGACCGCGAACTTCGAGGTGCGCACGTTGGCTTTCCAGATGCCGGACCGCGGCGGAGGCCCGACCGGGCCACGGATCAGTGTCGGCCGCCCGTCCCGGCGGGTCCGCACCCTGCTCATGACCTTGGGGGTCCTGGCGGTTCTCGCCATGGTCTTCGTCATGTTCGCCGGGTTCTGGACGGACTGGCTCTGGTACCGGTCGGTCGCGTATTCCTCCGTCTTCACCACCACCCTGTGGACCAAGATCGGACTGTTCCTCGTCTTCGGACTGCTGATGGCCCTGGCCATCGGCGTGAACATCTGGCTCGCGCACCGGCTCCGGCCGCCGCTGAGCGCGATGTCGCTGGAGCAGCAGAGCCTGGACCGCTACCGCATGAGCGTCGCCCCCTTCAAGAAGTGGGTGCTGCTCGCCGTCACCGCGCTCGTCGGACTGATCGCCGGAGCATCCGCCTCCGGCCAGTGGCGTACGTGGCTGATGTACATCAACGGTGTGCCGTTCGGCCAGAAGGACCCCCAGTTCAAGCTGGACGTCGCCTTCTACGCCTTCGACCTGCCCTGGTACCGCTTCCTGCTGGGCTTCGGCTTCGCGGCGACCGTGCTCTCGCTGATCGCCGCAGCCCTGACCCACTACCTGTACGGCGGGCTGCGCATCACCAGCCCCGGCGCCCGCGCCACCGGAGCGGCCACCGGCCATCTCTCGGTGCTGCTCGGCATCTTCGTCTCCCTGAAGGCCGTGGCCTACTGGCTGGACCGGTACGGGCTCGCGGTGAAGTCCAGTGACTTCAAGGCCGCGGAGAACTGGACGGGCCTGCGGTACGTCGACGCCAACGCCTACCTCCCGGCGAAGACCATCCTGTTCTGCATCGCGGCGATCTGCGCGGTGCTGTTCTTCGCGACGCTGTGGCGCCGCACCTGGCAGCTGCCGGTCATCGGCTTCGGCCTGATGGTGCTCTCGGCGATCCTGATCGGCGGGCTCTACCCGGCGATCGTGCAGAAGTTCCAGGTCCAGCCGAACGAGCAGGCCAAGGAAGCACCCTTCATCCAGAAGAACATCGACGCGACACGCGATGCGTACGACATCGATGACGCCGTGATGGAGGACTACTCGGGCCAGGCCACCACGAGCGACGACACCAAGCTGCGTGCCGCCGCCAACACGGCCGCCAGCTACCGCGTGATGGACCCCAACGTGGTCTCCCCGGCCTTCCAGCAGCTCCAGCAGCGGAGGAACTACTACCAGTTCCCCAAGACGCTGGACGTCGACCGCTACAAGGGCGAGGACGGCAAGGAGCAGGACACGATCATCGGTCTGCGTGAGCTGAACATCCAGGGCCTGCCCAAGCGGAACTGGATCAACGACCACTTCACGTACACCCACGGCTACGGCGCCATCGCGGCCCGCGGCACCAGCACCGGCACCAACCCGACGGGGTCCCCGGACTTCACCGAGTCGGGCCTGCCCTCCACCGGTGAGCTGGGCAAGTACGAGCAGCGGATCTACTACGGCGAGAAGACCGAGCAGTACTCCATCGTCGGCGGGCCCCAGAAGGAGCTCGACTACGAGGAGGACGGCGAGAAGACCACCAGCTACAAGGGCGACAGCGGGGTCAGTCTCTCCAACACCTTCAACCGTGCCGCGTACGCGGTCGCCTTCAGCGAGCCGCAGATCATGTACTCGGGAGCCATCGGTGACGGCTCGCGCATCCTGTACAACCGCACGCCCAAGGAGCGCGTCGAGGCGGTCGCCCCGTGGCTGACCATCGACGGTGACGCCTACCCGGCGGTCATCGACGGCCGCATCCAGTGGATCGTCGACGCCTACACCACGACGAACGGCTACCCGTACGCGTCCCGGACGACGCTCGGCGACACCACGGCCGACTCGCTGACCACCAATCAGCGCGCGGTCGTCGCCCAGCAGAACCAGGTCAACTACATCCGCAACTCGGTGAAGGCCACCGTCGACGCGTACGACGGCAAGGTCAAGCTCTACGAGTGGGACACCAAGGACCCGGTCCTCAAGACCTGGCGCAAGGCGTTCCCGGGCACGGTGAAGGCCCGTTCGGAGATCTCGCAGACGCTCATGGACCACCTGCGCTACCCGCAGGACCTCTTCAAGGTCCAGCGCGAGCTGCTCACCCGGTACCACGTCGAGGACCCCGCGCAGTTCTACAGCGGCTCCGACGCGTGGCAGGTGCCGGACGACCCGACGACCAAGGAGTCGGGTGCCGTTCCGCCGTACTACCTGTCCATGAAGATGCCGGGCCAGGACCAGCAGGCGTTCTCCCTGACCACCACGTTCACCCCCAGGGGGCGGCCGAACCTCGGCGCCTTCATGGCGGTGAACGCGGACGCGGCCAGCAAGGACTACGGCACGATGAGACTGCTCCGGGTCACCTCCACGGTGAAGGGCCCGGGCCAGGTACAGAGTGAGCTGAACGGTAACGACGACGTCGCCGAGTTCGTGAGGAACCTCAAGGGCACGGACTCCGACATCGACTACGGCAACCTGCTGACGGTTCCGCTCGAAGGCGGCTTCCTCTACATCGAGCCCGTCTACACGCGCGGTGGCACCCAGAACTACCCGCTGCTGCGCAAGGTGGCCGCCTCGTACGGCTCGAAGATCGTCTTCGAGAACAACCTGGGAGACGCGCTCAACGCGGTCTTCGGGGTCGACGGCGACGCGGACACCACACCCGACCCGAGTGACCCGCCTGGTGACACCACCAAGCCGCCGGCCACCGGCAGCGACGCGCTCAAGAAGGCCATCGTGGACGCCCAGAAGGCGTACAACGACGGTGAGGCGGCGCTGAAGGAGCAGGACTGGCCCGCCTACGGCAAGGCGCAGGACGCGCTCCAGGAGGCTCTGGAGCGGGCGGCCAAGGCGCAGCCCACGGGCGGTGCCGAGGGCGACAAGGCGGCCACTCCCGAGAAGGACGGCGCGGCCGACCCGGCCAAGAAGCCGGACGAGAAGCCCGCCGAGGGCGACCAGGGCACCTGAGAAAGCTCCACCCCGCGTCGTGGTACGGTTTGAACACAACGACGCGGGGTGGAGCAGCTCGGTAGCTCGCTGGGCTCATAACCCAGAGGTCGCAGGTTCAAATCCTGTCCCCGCTACTGAAAGACGAAGGCCCGGATCCTATGGGATCCGGGCCTTCGTCATGTCGCCGTGTCTTTCCTGTTCCGTGGGCGTGAAGTGCGGTTCGCTGGGCACCAGTTGGGTTCCGGCGTGTTTGACTTGTCTCTCTGTGGGCATGTCGACAAAACGCTGAAGTGACCTCACTGACCGCGATATACCAGGTGTACGCGGGTTACAGGTGGTGCGACGATGGTATTTATGGGGGACAGGGCAACTCTGTTGGAGACAGGGCGGTTTGTGCAGCGGCGCGGCCAGAAGGCGGACAAGGTGGCAGATGCGGCCTTCGCTGCCGTCATCGCCGGGGCGGCCGGAGCGAGCACGAGCACACCCGGACCACGGGACGCCACCACCGCCGGTGGAGCAGGGCCCGCCGTCGAGGCGCCGGTCCGGGGCAGGGGGCGTGCCACGAGCGAGACCACCGCGACGGTGGGACACGTGGACGCGGACGCCGTGCACGCCACCGGCGCCACGGGCGTGACCACGCCGGACGCGACCACCACCGACGCTGATGCGGGCACCACGGACGCCGTCGACGCGGCGGACAGCGCCGAGGCGGAGGCGCGCCACCGCCGGGCCGCCGAGGCCGGGGACACGGCGTCCATGAGCGTGCTGGGCGCGCTCCTGCTGCGCCGGGGCGAGCTGGACGGCGCCGAGACCTACCTCCGCGCCGCCACCGCCGACGGTGACCGGGCCGCCGCCAACAACCTGGGCGTCCTGCTGCACCAGCGCGGCTACCCGGACGAGGCCGCGGGCTGGTGGCGCGTCGCCGCGGTGGCCGGCTCCGCCGCCGCCGCGCACGCGCTGGGCCGCCACTTCCGCGAGCGCGGGGACGAGCCCGGCGCCGAATACTGGCTGCGCCAGTCCGCCGAGCAGGGCCACGCGCTGGGCGCCTACGCCCTGGCCGACCTCCTGGAGCACCGCGGCGACATCGGCGCCGAGCGCTGGCTGCGCGCCGCCGCCGAGCAGGGCCACCGGGAGGCCGCCTACCGGCTGGCCCGCACCCTGGAGCGGAACGCGGTCGAGGACCCGCACGACGCCTTCGGCCTGGGCCGGTCCACCGGCCGCAGCCGCCTCGGCCTCCCCGGCGACCCGGCCCCGGCTGCCCCCGACGCCCTGAAGGCGGACACGCAGGGCACCAAGGGCGTAAAGGACGAGAAGGGCGCGAAGGGCGGAGCCGGTGGCGACAGCCCCGTGGCCGGTCCCGCCGCGGGCCGCGTCGGCGAGGCCGAGCAGTGGTACCGCCGTGCCGCCGCCCGGGGGCACCGCCGTGCCGCCCTGCACCTCGGCGCGATCCTGGAGCAGCGGGGCGAGCTCAAGGAGGCGGGCCGCTGGTACCTCACCGCCGCCAAGGACGGCGAGGCCCGCGCCGCCTGTGCGCTGGGCTTCCTGCTGCGCGACGCCGGTGACGAGGAGAGCGCCGCCGTCTGGTGGCTGCGCGCCGCCCAGGACGGCGACGGCAACGCGGCCAACGCGCTGGGCGCCCTGCACGCGGCGCGCGGCGAGCAGCAGACCGCCGAGCGCTGGTACCGGGCCGCCATGGACGCCGGTGACGTCAACGGCGCGTACAACCTCGGGCTGCTCTGCGCCGCCCAGGACCGTACGCCGCAGGCCGAGCAGTGGTACCGCCGCGCCGCCTACGCCGGGCACCGCGAGGCCGCCAACGCGCTCGCCGTGCTGCTCCTCCAGGCCGGGGACCACACCGGTGCCGAGCCCTGGTTCTCCAAGGCGGCCGAGGCGGGCAGCGTGGACGCCGCCTTCAACCTCGGCATCCTGCACGCCGGACGCGACGAGGACCGTACGGCGCTGGGCTGGTACCAGCGCGCTGCGGCGGCCGGGCACACCGACGCCGCGCTCCAGGTCGCCATGGCCCTGCTGCGCGAGGGTGACGACCGGGAGGCCGAGCGTCATCTGCGCTGCGCGGCGGGTGGCGGCAGCGCCGAGGCGGCGTTCCGGCTGGCCGGGGTGCTGGACGCGCGCCAGCCGCCGCCGGGCCCGCCCGCGCTGGGTGAGCCGATGCCGGAGAAGACCGAGTGCGAGGAGTGGTACGAGCGGGCCGCCCAGCAGGGCCACCGCCGCGCCCAGGTCCGGGTCGGCATGCTCGCGGCCGCCCGCGGGGACGTGGAGAGCGCCGCCCACTGGTACCGGGAGGCCGCCGAGGCGGGCAGCCGCAACGGCGCCTTCAACCTGGGGCTGCTCCTGGCCCGCGAGGGCAGCGAGCGCGAGGCCGCCCTGTGGTGGAGCCGCGCCGCCAACGCCGGGCACGGGCGGGCCGCACTGCGCCTGGCGCTCCTCGCCGCCCGCCGGGGCGAGCTGACCGAGGGCCAGCGCTGGTGTGCGCGGGCCGTGGAGCTGGGCCCGGCCGAGGTGGCCGAGCGGGCGGCCCGGCTGCGCGACGCGCTCCACCAGGAGCTCACCGCGTAGCCCGTGCCGCCTGCGAAAGCCGGGCCTCCGGGGCCGGTGTGAATGAATTTGCGCCGTTCGACCTGCTGACGTAATGTTGCATTCACCGACGCGGGGTGGAGCAGCTCGGTAGCTCGCTGGGCTCATAACCCAGAGGTCGCAGGTTCAAATCCTGTCCCCGCTACTGAAGAGCGAAGGCCCGGATCTCGATCAGAGATCCGGGCCTTCGTCATGTCCGGGAACGGATTCGTCGTGTCCGGGGACGCAGGAGCCGGGTGTCCGGGAACAAAGGAACCGGGCCCGCCTCACAGGAGATGGGCCCGGCACAGGCTCACGACAGGTTCACGCGGCGGCGGCGCAGCTGGGGCAGAGCCCCCGGTACGTCACCTCGACGCCGGAGACCGTGAAGCCGTAGCGCTCCTCCGACGGGAGGTCCGCCAGCGGGTTGCCCGCCGGGTGCACATCGCGGATGGCGCCGCACCGGCCGCAGATCAGGTGGTGGTGCGGGCGGTGCGCGTTCGGGTCGTACCGCTTCGCCCGGCGGTCGGTGGAGACCTCCAGCACCTCGCCGAGGGACACCATCTCGCCGAGGGTGTTGTAGACGGTGGCGCGCGAGATCTCGGGCAGCTTGTCGACGGCCCTCGCGTGGACCTCGTCAGCCGTCAGGTGCACGTGGTCCCCGTCGAGGACCTCGGCCACGACACGCCGCTGCGCCGTCATGCGCCAGCCGCGTCCACGGAGTCGTTCCAGCAGGTCGCTCATGGAGCCCAGCCTAACAGTGGAGGGAGCGAGTCCCGATCGGGTGTGACTTTGGATGTTCACTTGACTTAGACATTGTCCATTGTAGGATCGGGATCGGCATTAGCCAAGGGACAGGGCTGTACAGGAAACAGGCTGTGCAGGACATGACGCAGGAGGCGCACGTGACGCAGGGACCGCTCACCACGGAGGCCGGGGCTCCGGTCGCGGACAATCAGAACAGCGAGACCGCGGGCGTCGGCGGTCCGGTTCTTGTCCAGGACCAGGCGCTGCTGGAGAAGCTCGCCCACTTCAACCGGGAGCGCATTCCGGAGCGCGTCGTGCACGCCCGCGGAGCCGGCGCGTACGGCACCTTCACCGTGACCCGCGACGTGTCGCAGTGGACCCGGGCGAAGTTCCTCTCCGAGGTCGGCAAGCAGACCGAGACGTTCCTGCGCTTCTCCACCGTCGCGGGCAACCTCGGCTCGGCCGACGCCGTGCGCGACCCGCGCGGCTTCGCGCTGAAGTTCTACACCGAGGAGGGCAACTACGACCTCGTCGGCAACAACACCCCGGTGTTCTTCATCAAGGACGCCATCAAGTTCCCCGACTTCATCCACACCCAGAAGCGCGACCCGTACACCGGCTCGCAGGAGGCGGACAACGTCTGGGACTTCTGGGGTCTGTCGCCCGAGTCGACGCACCAGGTGACCTGGCTCTTCGGCGACCGGGGCATCCCCGCCACGCTGCGCCACATGAACGGGTACGGCTCGCACACCTTCCAGTGGAACAACGAGGCCGGCGAGGTCTTCTGGGTCAAGTACCACTTCAAGACCGACCAGGGCATCAAGAACCTCACCACCGAGGAGGCCGTCCGCCTCTCCGGCGTCGACCCCGACTCGCACCAGCGCGACCTGCGCGAGTCGATCGAACGCGGTGACTTCCCGTCCTGGACGGTGCAGGTCCAGATCATGCCGGCGGCGGACGCGGCGACGTACCGCTTCAACCCGTTCGACCTCACCAAGGTGTGGCCGCACGCGGACTACCCGCCGATCGAGATCGGCAAGCTGGAGCTCAACCGCAACCCGGAGAACATCTTCGCCGAGGTCGAGCAGTCGATCTTCAGCCCCGCGCACTTCGTGCCGGGCATCGGCCCGTCCCCGGACAAGATGCTCCAGGGCCGTCTCTTCGCGTACGGCGACGCCCACCGCTACCGCGTCGGCATCAACGCCGACCACCTGCCGGTCAACCGCCCGCACGCCACCGAGGCGCGTACCAACAGCCGGGACGGCTACCTCTACGACGGCCGCCACAAGGGCACCAAGAACTACGAGCCGAACAGCTTCGGCGGCCCCGTCCAGACGGACCGCCCGCTCTGGCAGCCCGTGCCGGTCAGCGGCACCACCGGCAACACCGAGGCCCCCGGCCACGCCGAGGACAACGACTTCGTGCAGGCGGGCGACCTCTACCGGCTGATGTCGGAGGACGAGAAGGGCCGGCTGATCGACAACCTCGCCGGGTTCATCTCCCAGGTCTCGCGCGACGAGATCGCCGAGCGCGCGATCGACAACTTCCGCCAGGCGGACGGCGACTTCGGCAAGCGGCTGGAAGCCGCGGTCCAGGCCCTTCGCGGCTGACCGGTCGCTTGCCGTCGACGGTGGGCCGGCTCCCCTTCGCGGGGATCCGGCCCATCGGGCGTTCGTAGGGGATGCGCCGCCTGTCGGCAGGACACCCGCGGGAATGCCGGGCCCTGTCGGCGGGGTCTCCTACGCCGACCCGGCGGCCGCCACCGTACGGCGACGGGCGGGCGCCCAGCAGCGGATGATGTCGCGCACCGACACGATGCCCACCGGGCCGGTGTCGTCCAGCACGATCAGATGCCGGAACCCGCCGTGCGTCATGGCTTCCGCGGCCTCCTCCAGGGTCCAGGCCGGGGCGGCGAACACCACGTCGGTGGTGGTGTGGGCGGACGCGGTCTCCAGATCGGGGTTCTGGCCCGATCCGACCGCGTTGAGGATGTCGCGCTCGGTGATGATCCCGAGCCCGCAGGTGTCCGGGTCATGGACGACGGCCGCCCCGATGCGGCGCGCCGACATCAGCCGGGCGGCCTGGCGGAGCGTGTGGGTGGGGCCGATGGTGAGGACCACCGTGCTCATGGCGTCACGGACGAGCATGAAACGAGCCACCTCCTCGGTGCGCCGACTCTGTGAGTCGATTCACAAGTTCACAAGTGGGGGGACTCTCAGAGTTGCATCCCTGCGGCGGGCCGACAAGGGGTGGACCGGGCGCGTACCGGGGGAGTGCGCGAGCGCGCGCCGGATCCCCGGGCCTCTCGGTGGTCACCGCGCGCCGGATCCCCCGGGCGCCCGGTGACCAGCAGGGGCATCAGTAGCGCTGGTTGAGGTAGCCGAGCAGCTCCTCGTGGAGCAGGCCGTTCGACGCGGCCCCGTTGGCGCCGCCGGGTCCGTCGGTCCCGTCCAGGTCGGTGAAGCGGCCGCCCGCCTCCTGGACGATGATCGCGTTCGCCGCCATGTCCCAGAGCGAGAGCTCCGGCTCGGCGCAGATGTCCACGGAACCCTCGGCGACCATCATGTACGGCCAGAAGTCCCCGTACCCCCGCGTCCGCCAGCACGCCCGGGTCAGGTCCATGAAGCCGTCCAGGCGGCCCTGCTCCTCCCAGCCGCTCAGCGAGGAGAACGCGAACGAGGAGTCCGCGATCGTCTCCACCTTCGACACATGCAGCCGGGTCGCGGAGGTGAGGCTGCGCCCGGAGTACGCGCCGGCGCCTTTCGCCGCCCACCAGCGCCGGTTCAGCGCCGGCGCGGAGACCACGCCGACCACGGGCTGGAAGCCGTTCTCGCCTGCCTCCATCAGCGAGATCAGCGTCGCCCACACCGGCACACCGCGGACGTAGTTCTTGGTGCCGTCGATCGGGTCGATCACCCAGCGCCGCGGCCCGGTGCCCTCGACCCCGTACTCCTCGCCCAGGATCGCGTCGCGCGGGCGGGCCCGATGCAGATGGCCGCGGATCAGCTCCTCGGCGGCCTTGTCGGCCTCGCTCACCGGCGTCATGTCCGGCTTGGTCTCCACCTTCAGGTCGAGAGCCTTGAACCGGTCCATGGTCGCCGCGTCGGCGGCGTCCGCCAGTACATGGGCGAGACGCAGATCATCGTGGTAGTCGGGCATGCCGTCACAGTATCCAGCGGTACGGGGGAGGAGCCACCGGCCCCCGGCCTGCGGCCCGTACGCGAACCCGGCCCGTACGCGAACCCGGCCCGCACGCGAACCCGTCCCGTACGCGGATCGGCCGGTACGCGGACCCTTGACAGTCGCCATGAGCGCCTCAACTCTGAACCGCAGGCCCCGGGGCGTGGGAGGCGGCGATGCCGACAGCGCGAGAAGCCCTGCTGGACGCCGCGCTCAGGGCGCTCGCCGACCGGCCCTGGCGCACGGTGCGGATGGTCGACGTCGCCGCGCTGGCCGGTGTCTCGCGGCAGACCCTCTACAACGAGTTCGGCACCAAGGGCGGCCTGGCCACCGCCCTGTTACGCCAGGCCGCCGACGGCTATCTGACCGGCGTGGACCGCGCACTGACGGCGCCCGCGCCGGAGCACCCGGCCGCCGTGGCGCGCTGGACCGTACGGGCCGCCGGTGCGAATCCGCTGGTCAAGGGGCTGCTCACGGGGCTCTGGGGCGAAGGGCTGCCCCGCCCCGGACATGATGTGCCGGGCCCGGGCCAGGATGTGCCGGGCCCCGCCGAGCTGCTGGGGCTGGCCAGGGACCGCATGGTGGCCGCGTCGTCGCGCCCCGTGTCGCCGGAGCGCTGCGAGACCGCCCTCCGGCTCGCGCTCTCCCATGTGATCGCGCCCAGCCGGTCGGCTCAGTGCGCGGAGCCGGACAGCTGGAGCCCGATCACTCCGATGATCACCAGCGAGATCGACACCAGCTTCAGCGTCGAGACGACGTCACCGAGGAAGACCATGCCGTAGATCGCCGTCCCGGCCGCGCCGATGCCGGTCCACACCGCGTACGCCGGTCCCACGTCCAGCTTCTTCAGGGCCATCGTCAGAAGGCCGAAACTGCCCAGGGCGAACGCCGCGAACGCGATGGTCGGCCAGAGCCGGGTGAAACCGTGCGAGAGCTTCAGACAGACGGCGAAACCGGTCTCCAGCAGTCCGGCGACCACGACCAGCAGCCATGCCATCGTCCGTTGCCTCCTGCATAGGTGACTGGTTGGTCCCGCACGGTGCGATTATGCCTTTACCAATCGTTGAAACTGGCAAACATGCCCGTGCCGCACCGGCCGAATACAGCCACTCCGCAACGGGTCCGGGTCAGTCGCCCTCGCGGCGCTCGCGGGTCGAGAGCAGCCGGCGCAGGGAGTCCAGACGCGCCGGGTCCGCGTGCCCCTCGGCCACCCAGGCGTCCAGCGCGCACTCCGGCTGGTCCGCGTCATGGGTGCAGCCGCGCGGGCAGTTCTCGGTGCCCGGCTGGAGGTCGGGGAACGCGTTGATGACGCGCGACGGGTCGACGTGGTGCAGCCCGAACGAGCGTACGCCGGGGGTGTCGACGACCCAGCCGCGGCCGTCGGGCAGCGGCAGGGCGAGCGCGGAGGTGGTGGTGTGCCGGCCGCGGCCGGTGACCGCGTTGACGATGCCGGTGGTCCGCCGCCGGTCCTTCGGCACCAAGGCGTTGACCAGCGTCGTCTTGCCGACGCCGGAGTGCCCGACGAAGGCGGTGATCCTGCCGTCCAGCTGCTCGCGCACCCGGTCCGCCGCGCCGCCGTTCTCCAGCTCCTCGCGGTTGGTCACGATGTACGGGACACCGAGCGGGGTGTACGCCTCCAGCAGCTTGTCCGGCGAGGCCAGGTCGGACTTGGTCAGCACCAGCAGCGGGGTGAGCCCGCCGTCGTACGCCGCCACCAGACAGCGGTCGATCATGCGCGGGCGCGGCTCCGGGTCGGCCAGCGCGGTGACGATCGCCAGCTGGTCGGCG
Organism: Streptomyces sp. SID8374; assembly: GCF_009865135.1. Taxonomy (NCBI): domain Bacteria; kingdom Bacillati; phylum Actinomycetota; class Actinomycetes; order Kitasatosporales; family Streptomycetaceae; genus Streptomyces; species Streptomyces sp. SID8374. The sequence continues at coordinate 48,762 of NZ_WWGH01000002.1, forward strand.
TTGGCGACGACCACGCGCTCGTACGGATCGTCGTCGTCGGCCGTGCGGCGCAGCACCGTACGGCGCGAGGCGATCCGCACGATCCGGGCCAGGGTGTCCTTCTCGCCGGACAGGTCCCCGACGATGGAGACGGTGTCGCCCACCACGGCGGCCTTGCGCCCCAGCTCGCGGGCCTTCATCGCCACCACGGTCCGGCCGTCGACGAGGCAGGTGAGCCGGCCCCGGTCGACGGTGAGGACCATGCCGTCCTCGGCGTCCTCGTGCTTGGGCCGGATGTGCGTACGCGGCCGGTTGCCCTTGCGGTTGGGGCGGACGCGGATGTCGTCCTCGTCGGGGTTCTTCCCGTAGCGGCGCATGATCTAGATCCCGAGCATTCCGGTCCACATGTCCGGGAAGTCCGGCAGGGTCTTGGCGGTGGTGCCCACGTTCTCGATCTCCACGCCCTTGACCGCGAGGCCGATGATCGCCCCGGCGGTGGCCATGCGGTGGTCGTCGTACGTGTGGAAGACGCCGCCGTGCAGCGGGCGCGGGCGGATGTGGAGCCCGTCGGCCGTCTCCGTGACATCACCGCCCAGCTCGTTGATCTCCTTGGTGAGCGCGGCCAGCCGGTCCGTCTCGTGCAGCCGCAGATGGGCGACGCCGCTCAGCGTGGAGGGGGAGTCCGCCAGCGCCGCGACCGCCGCGATGCCCGGGGTCAGCTCGCCGACCTCGCCGAGGTCCACGTCGATGCCGTGGATCCGGCCCGTACCGGTGAAGGTGAGCCCGCGCTCGGTCAGCTCGCAGCTGCCACCCATCGCGGTGAAGATCTCACGCAGCGCGTCACCCGGCTGGGTGGTCCGCTCGGGCCAGTCGGGGATGGTGACCTTGCCGCCGGTGACCAGCGCGGCGGCCAGGAACGGCTGCGCGTTGGAGAGGTCCGGCTCCACCGTCAGGTCCCGGCCGAGCAGCGCGGAGGGCGAGACCCGCCAGACGTTCGGCTCGCCGCCCGTCTCCGGCTCGTCCACCTGGGCGCCGACGGCCCGCAGCATGTCGACGGTCATCCGGATGTGCGGCATCGAGGGCAGGACGGAGCCGGTGTGCCGGACCTCCACGCCCTGGTTGAACCGGGGCCCCGACAGCAGCAGCGCCGAGACGAACTGCGAGGACGACGAGGCGTCGATCGCCACCGGGCCGCCGTCCAGCGCCCCGCCGCCGTGCACGGTCAGCGGCAGCGCGCCGCGCCCGTCGTCGTCGATCCGCGCGCCCAGCGCGCGCAGCCCCTCGATCACGCCGGTCAGCGGCCGCTCGTACGAGCGGGGGTCGCCGTCGAAGCGGATCGGGCCGTCGGCGAGGGTGGCGACGGGCGGCAGGAAGCGCATGACCGTGCCCGCGTTGCCGACGTCGACGGTGGCCGGGCCGTGCAGCCCCGCCGGGATGACCCGCCAGGCCTCGCCCGTGATCTCGGGCTCGCCCGACGCGGTGGAGCTGGAGGCGATCGTCTCCTCGATGCCGACGCCCATGGCGCGCAGCGCCTCGGCCATCAGCAGAGTGTCGCGGGAGCGCAGCGGGCGGCGCAGCCAGCCGGGCTCGGAGGCCAGTGAAGCGAGCACGAGCGCCCGGTTGGTGACCGATTTGGATCCGGGCACGGTGACGGTCGCATCGACGGCTCCACTCGCGTGAGGGGCGGGCCAGAGGGCGGGCTGCACGGAACTCTCGGTCATGGCCATTACTTTAGTGGCTCCGCGCAAACCCGGATCGTCACCAAAAGCGCGGAAACCGGTCCGTAACGAAAGACTGGTACGGACCGGATCGGGTGCCGTGCGGCAGCGGGGCCTCACCACCCCAGCAGCCAGCGCCCCCCACCGATCAGCGAGCACAGCGACACCGCGTGGAAGAGGAAGAGCCACAGCGCCGCCGGGGCGTGCGTCAGCCGCGCCAGCTGGTCCGCGTCGGAGTCCGGCGCACCCCCGAACCGCCGCTTGGACTGGAGCTCGAAGGGCGGCCGCACCCCGCCCAGCAGCAGGAACCAGACCACCGCGTACGCGAACGCCGACTGCACGTCCGACGAGGTCAGCCAGGACACCAGCAGGAACGTTGTACCGGTCAGGATGACGGTGAGCGCCCCGTACACATTGCGGATCATCACCAGCATCGCGGCGAGCAGCGCCGTCGCGATCCACAGCAGCAGCGTGATCCGCCCGTTGGTCAGCAGCCAGGCACCGCCGAGCCCCAGCAGCGAGGGGGCGGTGTAGCCGGCCGCCGCGGTGAGGATCATGCCGATCCCGGTCGGCTTGCCCCGGCTCACGGTCAGCCCGCTGGTGTCCGAGTGCAGCCGGATACCGGAGAGCTGGCGCCCGCTGAGCAGGGCCACCAGCCCGTGGCCGCCCTCGTGCGCGATGGTGATGGTGTTCCGCGCCAGGCGCCATATCGGGTTCGGCACGACGGCGATGAGCGCCAGCGCGGCCGTCACCACCACCAGCCACTGCTCGGGTGCGGGCTGGGTGCCGGTGAGGCGATCCCACAGATCGCCCAGTTCGGTGCTGTTCATCGGCCGGGCGACTCCTTGCGGCGGGGGCGGGCGGTCGTGGCAGTCTGGCACTTATGTGCGGACGGTATGCAGCGAGCCGGGGACCAGAGGATCTGGCCGGATTCTTCGGGATCGAGAAGTGGGAACCCACCGAGACCCTGGAGCCGGATTGGAACGTGGCGCCGACCAAAGAGGTGTACGCGGTTCTGGAGCGTCCTGTTAAGGACGCGGACGACCGGCGTCCGGTTCGCCAGCTGCGGACCTTGAAGTGGGGGCTCGTGCCCTCCTGGTCGAAGACGCCCGAGGGCGCGGCCCGGATGATCAACGCCCGTGCGGAGACCGTGCACGAGAAGCCGTCCTTCCGGAACGCCTTCGCCCAGCGCCGCTGCATCCTGCCCGCCGACGGGTACTACGAGTGGGTCACCGGTGCCGAGGAGCGGCAGCTGGAGGAGAAGAAGGGGAAGAAGCGGGCGCGCAAGCAGCCCTACTTCGTCACCCCCGCCGACGGCTCGGTCTTCGCGATGGCCGGGCTTTACGAGTTCTGGCGCGACCCGACCCTCCCCGGCGACCACGAGAACGCCTGGTGGGTGACGTGCTCGGTGATCACCACCGAGGCCGAGACCACGCCGCTGGGCGTCGCCCCCGCCGAGGGCCCGGCCGCGCTCGCCGACATCCACCCCCGGATGCCGCTGATGCTCACCCCGGACCGCTGGGACACCTGGCTGGACCCCTCCCACACCGGCCTGGACGAGCTGCGCGCGCTGCTGGAGCCGCCGCCCGGCGGGCTGATGCGGGCCTATCCGGTCGCCACCGCCGTCAGCAACGTCCGCAACAACGGGCCGGAGCTGCTGGAGGAGCTGGCCGCGCCGGAGGAGGCCACCCTCTTCTGAGGGGCGCGCGGGGCTTCTGAGAGGCGCGCGGGGGAGTCCCGGCGATCCGTCGGCCGCGCGGGAGAGGATGTCCGCGTGAGCCGTCAACCACGTACGCAGAACGTCACCACCGACGCCGGTGAGGCCCGGATCACCTGGGTCCCCGCGCCCGCGCCCCGCCTCGTGCTCGCCGTGAGCCACGGGGCCGGCGGCGGTATCGAGGCCCGGGACCTGAAGGCCCTGGCCGCCGCCCTGCCCGCCCACGGGGTCACCGTCGCCCTGGTGGAGCAGCCCTGGCGGGTGGCCGGCAAGAAGGTGGCCCCCGCCCCGAAGACCCTGGACACCGGGTGGCGGGGGCTGTGGCCCGCGCTGGCCGAGCCAGGGCTGCCCGTCGTCTCCGGAGGGCGGAGCGCCGGGGCCAGGGTCGCCTGCCGGACCGCCACCGAGCTGGGCGCGGCGGCCGTCCTCGCCCTCAGCTTCCCGCTCCACCCGCCGGGCAAGCCGGAGAAGTCCCGGGCCGACGAGTTGCTCGGCACCGGCGTACCCACCCTCGTCGTCCAGGGCGGCAACGACCCGTTCGGGCGACCCGAGGAGTTCCCTTCCGGGCCCTACGAGCTGGCGGAAGTGCCGTACGGCGACCACGGCTTCGCCGTACCGAAGAAGGCCGGGCTGAGTGAGGCTCAGACGATGGACGTCCTCACCGGCGCGGTGACGGAGTGGCTCGCCGCCCTCGGGTGACACGGACCACGGGAATGCGGCGTACGGGGGCGCTGTTGTTCGGGACGTCGGTACAACAACGTCGTACGTGGAGAGGGAGTCCGTCGCATGGGTTCGACCATCTGCCCCAGCCGCTCGAACGCCGCTGAACTGGAGTGGACCGTGCTGCCTGCGGCGAAGACCACCCGCGAGCGGTCGATGGGCGGCGCTGATCGACAGCCCGTCTCCAAGCAAGGTCGACTATTCTCCGAGGCGAGCGGGTCCGGTTTCGGCTCCGCCACATCGTTGGAGGAGGTGGGTCCGGTCACTGGGACCGACACAGGGACCGACGACGGCCGTGCACCCGAGACGACCGCCGAGCGCAACGCGCGCTTCGAGCGGGACGCCCTCGGCTTTCTCGACCAGATGTACTCGGCCGCGCTGCGCATGACGCGCAACCCCGCCGATGCCGAGGACCTGGTCCAGGAGACCTACGCCAAGGCGTACGGCTCCTTCCACCAGTTCCGTGAGGGCACGAACCTCAAGGCGTGGATGTACCGCATCCTCACCAACACCTTCATCAACTCGTACCGCAAGAAGCAGCGCGAGCCCCAGCGCAGCGCCGCCGAGGAGATCGAGGACTGGCAGCTGGCGCGCGCCGAGTCGCACATGTCGACCGGTCTGCGCTCCGCCGAGTCCCAGGCCCTCGACCACCTGCCGGACTCCGACGTGAAGTCGGCGCTCCAGGCGATTCCCGAAGAGTTCCGCATCGCCGTCTATCTCGCCGATGTAGAGGGCTTTGCCTACAAGGAGATCGCGGACATCATGGGGACTCCCATCGGTACGGTGATGTCCCGGCTGCACCGCGGCCGCCGTCAGCTGCGCGGCATGCTGGAGGACTACGCCCGTGAGCGCGGGCTCGTCGCGGCCGGTGCCGGTGACTCGGACGATCGGAAGGGCTCTACCTCATGAGCTGCGGAGAGCCGCACGAGACGGATTGCTCGGAGGTCCTCGACCATCTCTACGAGTTCCTCGACCGGGAGATGCCCGAGGGCGACTGCACCAAGTTCGAGGTGCACTTCGAGGAGTGCTCCCCGTGCCTGGAGAAGTACGGCCTGGAGCAGGCCGTGAAGAAGCTGGTCAAGCGCTGCTGCGGGCAGGACGACGTCCCGACCGACCTGCGCTCCAAGGTGATGGGCCGGATCGACCTGATCCGGGCCGGCGAGGCCGTGCCCGAGCAGGACATCACCTTCAGCGGCCAGGACATCCCCGTCAGCGGCACGGACCAGACCGCGACCGCGCGGGAATAGTCACCCGAATGTGCTAATCGCACCTGTAGCGGCTCGGCGGACCCGCCGACTCGCTAGCGTGGCGCCTCCATGGACCATGGGGGGCGAGTGCGGGCGTGAGAGGCACACCGGTGGCGGCGCGCGGCTGCATCCTGGCGGCGGTGATCACCGCCGCCTGCTGCGTGCTCCCGGTGTTACGTCCCGGGGCCGCGACCCCGTGGGGCACGGCGGCCCTGCTCGCCGCCCTCTGCCTCGTCTGTGAGGCCGTCGGCCGCCGCTTCGACCCGGGCTCCGCCCAGGCCGTCGCCGGATCGTTCCTCCCGCTGCTGCCCGCCGCCGCCTTCCTCCTGCCGCCCCCGGCCGCCGCCCTGGTCGCGGCTGCGGCGTCCCTGGCCGGGCGGGTGGACCAGCCGCCCTTCGCGGCCCGCCGGATCTGGCGGGCCGCACAGCTCGCCCTCACGTGCTGCGCCGCCTCCTGGACGTACACGCTCCTCGGCGGACCGGCCACCCTCGGCACCGCCCCGGACTTCCCGTACGCCCTGTTCCCCGCGTGCGCCGCGGCCCTCACCTTCTCCCTGGTGCTCACCGCCCTGGACTGCGTCATCCTCGCGGCGGCCGAAGGGCGGCCCGTACGCCGTTCCTGGCGCACCCTGCTGCCGCGCGCCCTCGGCCCCCACCTGGTGCACGCGCTCGCCGGGCTGATGATGGCCGTGCTGTGGCGCAGTCCGTACGGGCCCGTCTCCGCGCTCTTCGTGCTGCTGCCGATGTACCTCTCCTGCTGGGTCTTCGCCCAGTACCACCGCGAGGACGCCGCCCACCGCGCCACCATCCGCGCGCTGGTCCACGCCGTCGACATCAAGGACACCTACACCCGCGGCCACAGCGAGCGGGTCGGCCGGGCCTCCGTCCTGATCGCCCGGGAACTCGGCATGGACCCCGACCGCCTGGAGGCGCTCCGCTTCGCCGGGATCCTCCACGACATCGGCAAGCTCGGCGTACCGACCCGGGTGCTGCGCAAGGACGGCCCGCTCACCCCGGACGAGCGCCGGGTCATGGAGCTGCACCCGGAGTACGGGCACGAGATCGTCCGGTCCATCGGCTTCCTGGACGAGGCCCGCGCGGCGATCCTGCACCACCACGAACGACTCGACGGCACCGGCTATCCGTACGGGCTCAGCGGTGGCCGCATCCCCGAGTCCGCCCGGATCGTCGCGGTCGCCGACGCCTTCGACGCCATGACCTCGACCCGTTCCTACCGGCGCGGGCGGCCCGTCCCCGCCGCCCTGACCGAGCTGCGCCGGTGCGCGGGCACCCAGTTCGACCCGCGCATGGTGCGGGCGCTGGCCAGCGCCCTGGACCGGCACGGCTGGAGCGGCGCGGACACCGCCGTCACGGCGGACGAGGCGGGCGCGGGAGCCGCCGTGCCCAACGCCCGCAGGGGGACCGGTCGGCGAAGCCCCTCCCCGGAGCGATCCCCGTGAGAAACCACACGCAGCCCGCCCTCCTCGCCGTCCGGGGAGCCGCCCTCCTCCTCACCCTCGCCGCGCTCGCCCACACCTTCTGGCACGGCCTCGCCGATCCGGGCCACGCCCTCGCCTTCGGGCTCCTCGTCGCCGTCGGGGAGCTGGCCCGGCGGGGCGGGGCGCCCGGAGAGCGGGAGCCCGCGCCGCTCGCCGCCGCCGGGGCACTGGCGTACGCCCTGCTCGGGGACAGCGCGGGGGAGCCGACGGCGCACGGGCCCCTCCAGGTGGTGACCGTGGTCGTCGCCGCGCAGCTCACCGCCCAGCTCGTGGCGGCCGTGCGGCACCCGGCCCCGGACCTGGACCGGGTGGCGCGGCGGGTGCTCACCGTGGGGTTCGCCGCCGTCTGTTTCCAGCCGTTGTACGCCTCCGGGCAGGCGGTGCGGTGGTTCGGCGACGGGCTGTACTTCGCGCTGTTCCTGCTCGGCGTGCTGGCGCTGACCGCCGTCTGCGACGCGCTGCTCGCCGCCCTCGTGGCACGTGCGCGGACTCTGCCGTACGGGGCCGGGAAGCCCTCCCCGTACGGACCGGCGACCCCGCCCCCGTACGGACCGTTCCTCGGTGACGAGCTGCGGGCGCTCGCCGGGGTCGGGCCCGCCGTCGGGGCGAGCGGCGTGGTCCTGGCGCTTGGGGTGGCCGTCGCCGGGCTGTGGGCGCTGCCCGTGCTCTGTGTGCCGCTGCTGCTGACCCAGGTCGCCTTCCGCCGGTACGCGGCCGTCCGCACGACCTACCGGCAGACCATCGCCTCGCTCGCCCGCGCCACCGAGATCGCCGGGTACACCCCGCCAGGCCACGCCCGCCGGGTCGCCGCTCTCGCCACCGCCGTCGGGCGGGAGCTGGGGTTCACCAGGGCGCAGCTGACCGTGCTGGAGTACGCGGCCCTGATGCACGACATCGGCCAGCTCTCCCTCCTCGACCCGGTCGCCGACGGGGCCACCGCCCGGCTGCCCGCCGCCGAGCAGCGCCGGATCGCGCTGCTCGGCGGGGCCGTGGTGCGCCGGACCGGGGTGGACCCGCAGGTCGCCGTGGTGGTGGAGCAGCAGGCCGATCCGTACCGGGAACAACTGCCCGCCGCCAGGATCGTCAGGACGGTCAACGCATACGACGACCTGTGCGGGGAAGGCGTCGGCGGGCCGCTGGGGGCGCTGGAGGAGCTCAGGCTCTCCACCGGACACGACCACCAGCCGCAGGTGGTGGAGGCCCTCGCGAGAGTCCTCGGCCGGGGCGGTCTGACCCGGGTCGGGGCTGGGTAACCCATGGGTAATGAGCGGGCGTCCGGCCGGGCATGGTTGGATGCGAAAGCAGAGCGGAAAACGAGGGTGTCCAGTCGGGACAGGCGGGAATCGTGAGGATCTTCGGGAAGGTACGGCATCGGCCGTCCGCCTCTTGGCGGCAGGCCACGGACCGCGCGTTCACGCTGATCGGCGACGGCCGGTACGAGGACGCGGGGGCGCTGCTGACGCGCGCGGCGGATCTGGAGCCCTGGCTCTCGGAGTCCTGGTTCAATCTGGCGCTGCTCCACAAGTTCCGGCACGACTGGGAGCAGGCGCGCGCGGCGGGCCTGCGGGCGGTCGCGCTGCTGGACCGCGAGGCCGGCGCCCCGGACTGGTGGAACGTCGGCATCGCCGCCACCGCCCTCCAGGACTGGCCGCTGGCGCGCCGTGCCTGGCAGGCGTACGGCCTCAAGGTGCCCGGCTCCGGGCTGAACAGCGCGGCCACCACCGAGCCGTCCGGCATGGAGCTGGGCAGCGCGGCGGTACGGCTCTCGCCGGAGGGCGAGGCCGAAGTGGTCTGGGGGCGCCGCCTCGACCCGGCCCGGATGGAGGTCCTCTCCATCCCGCTGCCGTCCTCCGGGCGGCGCTGGGGCGAGGTCGTGCTGCACGACGGGGTGCCCAACGGCGAGCGGGTCACCGCCGCCGGACCCTCGTACCCGGTGTTCGACGAGATCGAGTTGTGGGCGCCCTCCCCGGTGCCGACCTGGGTGGTGCTGCTGGAGGCGGCCACCGAGGAGGACCGGGACGCGCTGGAGAAGCTGGCCTCGGACGCCGGGTTCGCCGCCGAGGACTGGTCGTCCTCCGTACGGCTGCTGTGCCGGGCCTGTTCGGAGAGCCGGATGGAGAGCGACGAGGGCGACGGGGAGCACCTGGACCCGCACGACCACAGCGAGCCGGGCCACCCGGGACCGCTGGGCCACCGCACGGCGGGCGGCGGTGACCTGTGGGTCCCCGAGCGCGAGTGCGGCCTCGCGGCCCCGGCCGGTCTGGTGCGCGGGCTGCTGGACGGCTGGGTCGCCGACAGTCCGGACAGCCGCGAGTGGCGGGATCTCGAAGAAGTCTGCTGACCGCTGGCCGTAGGCTGTACGCGCACCGATCGCGGTGCTGTTCCTCCCGTGGTTGCCGGGTTCCGGCCCGGTCCCGCGGGGTCACCGAGTTCAGGTTTTGCAGGAAGGCGTACGGCGGACATGTCGCAGCAGGAGACGGACGGGCGGATCGGCGTGGACGACGAGGGATTCGTCATCGACACCGAGGACTGTGAGGAGCGCGAGACGGCGCACCGGGAGCGCGGCACGTCGCGCCCGATCACGGTCGTGGGCAACCCGGTGCTGCACAAGGAGTGCAAGGACGTCACCGAGTTCGGCGACGAGCTGGCGCAGCTGATCGACGACATGTTCGCCAGCCAGAAGACGGCCGAGGGCGTGGGCCTGGCGGCCAACCAGATCGGCGTGGACCTCAAGGTCTTCGTCTACGACTGCCCGGACGACGAAGGCAAGCGGCATGTCGGCGCCGTCTGCAACCCGGTCCTGGAGGAGCTGCCGCCCGAGGAGCGGGTGCTGGACGACTCCGGCGAGGGCTGCCTCTCGGTCCCGACCGCGTACGCCGCCCTCGCCCGTCCCGACTACGCGGTGGTGCGCGGCCAGGACGCCCAGGGCAACCCGATCAAGGTGCGCGGCACCGGCTACTTCGCGCGCTGCCTCCAGCACGAGACGGACCACCTGTACGGCTACCTGTACATCGACCGGCTCTCCAAGCGCGACCGCAAGGACGCGCTGCGCCAGATGGAAGAGGGCACGCCGCGCTACGAGACCGTTCCCAACGACTGAGGACGCCGTACGTGGGAAGGCCCGGCACCGACTCCTGGTGCCGGGCCTTTCGCGTACGCGTGGCAGATAACTGCCGTTTCCCTTGCGGTAGTTGACGCGCGTCGACCCCTTGGGCCAGGCTCGCCGCACAGCGTCCGTGACCGAGAGGGAGCACCATGCCGAAACGCGCCGCACGCGTTCTGCTCGCACTTGTCATGACCATTGCGTTCGCGTTGGGCGGGGCGGTGCTGACAGCCGGGCCCGCGCAGGCCGACGGCTGCTACACCTGGACCCGTACGCTCTCGCCCGGAGCCACCGGCAACGACGTCACCCAGCTCCAGATCCGGGTGGCGGGCTGGCCCGGGTACGACTCCGTGCTCGCCATCGACGGCTCCTACGGCCCCGCCACCACCGCCGCCGTCAAGCGCTTCCAGTCGGCCTACGGCCTGGCCGCCGACGGGGTCGCGGGCCCGGCCACCCAGGCCAAGATCTACGCGCTCCAGGACAACGACTGCACCCCGATCCACTTCACGTACCCCGAGCTCAACAAGTGCAACAGCACCTGGGCCGGCGGCGCGGTCGCGGCGGGCACGGCCAAGGCCAACGCGCTGAGCAGCATGTGGAAGCTGGAGGCGCTGCGCCACGCGCTCGGCGACAAGTCCATCCGCGTCACCAGCGGCTTCCGCTCCACCTCCTGCAACGCGGCCGTCGGCGGTGCGACCAACAGCCGCCACCTGTACGGCGACGCGGTCGACCTCGGCGCCTCGCCGCACTCCCTGTGCACGCTGGCCAAGCAGGCCCGCTACCACGGCTTCCGCGGGATCCTCGGCCCGGGCTACGCCGGCCACGGTGACCACGTGCACGTCAACCAGGGGCCCAGCCGCTTCTGGTCGGCGTCCCAGTGCGGCATCTGACCGGCTGACGCGCTCACCGTGCCCGGTGTCCGCCCTCAGGCGACGTCGGGCACGGTCCCCGCCGGGCCCCGGAAGGTCCGGCGGTAGGCGTTCGGGGTGGTCCCCAGCGTCCGTACGAACTGGTGGCGCAGGGTCGCCGCCGTACCGAACCCCGTCCGCCCCGCGATCGTGTCGACCGTCAGGTCGGAGGTCTCCAGCAGGTGCTGGGCCAGCAGCACCCGCTGCCGCAGCAGCCAGCGGTACGGGGTCGTCCCGGTCTCCTGCTGGAAGCGGCGGGCGAAGGTGCGCGGCGACATGTGCGCCAGCCCCGCCAGCTGCTCCACCGACATCTCCTGGTCCAGATGGTGCTCCATCCACGCCAGGGTGGAGCCGACCGTGTCGCAGGCGCTCCGGGGGAGCGGGCGGCTGATGTACTGCGCCTGCCCGCCGTCCCGGTGCGGCGGCACCACCATGCGGCGGGCGATCGTGTTGGCCGCGTCCTGCCCGTACTCCTGACGCACGAGGTGGAGGCAGGCGTCGATGCCCGAGGCGGTCCCGGCCGAGGTGATGACCGGGCCCTCGTCCACGTACAGCACGTCCGGCTCCACGATGGCCTTCGGGTAGCGGCGGGCCAGCTCCGCCGCGTGGCGCCAGTGCGTCGTGCAGCGCCGGCCGTCCAGCAGGCCCGCCGCCCCGAGGACGTACGCCCCGGAGCAGACGCTCAGCACCCGCGCCCCGCGCTCCACGGCCCGCCGCAACGCGTCCAGGACCTCGTCCGGATACTCGCGGTCCACGAAGTTGCTGCCCGCCGGTACGGCGATGAGGTCGGCCTCCTCCAGCCGCTCCAGGCCGTGTTCGGTACGGATCGTGAAGCCGGCGTGGGTGCGCAGCTCGGGGCCCTCGGCGGAGACGACCGCGAAGTCGTGGACCGGCAGCCCCTCCTCGCTGCGGTCCAGGCCGAACACCTCGCTGAGCACGCCGAGTTCGAAGGGGTGGACCTCGTCCAGCAGCAGGGCGGCGACATTTTTCAGCATGGAGCCAGTGTGGCAGTAATTTGATGCTGTGTGGCAGTGCTGCCACTGACTCTTTTCGGCGGCGCGGACGACAGTGGAGCCATGAACCTCTTCCTGGACTACCTCACCGTGACCGCCCTCTTCGCCCTCGTCCTCCTGCCCGCCGCCATCGGCTTCGCCCGTGAGCGCCGCATCGACCGTCAGCTGCGTGACGCGGAACGGGGGGAGGTGGCGCGTACGGAAGCGAGGAGCGCCGCGCGACCCTATAAGGTCACGCGGCGCTCCTACCCGAAGGGTTGGGCGAAGGCCTAGTCCGGTCGGTCGTGGCAACCGCAACGACGCCACCTCGGCGCCTCGCTCAGTGCCCGCTGCTCTCGTAATGGCGGGACTGCCGCTCCCAGAAGCGGTACGCGGCGTACATGAGGACGACGCCGATGGCCGGAGCGCCCCAGGCGAGCCACTCCGGCACGGCCAGTTCCTCCTCCCGGTCCATCAGCACGGTCGCCGGCAGATAGGCGACGAAGGCCAGCGGGAAGACGAAGGTCAGCCCGAAGCCGGCCACCGGGCCGAAGATCTTCAGCGGGTAGTTGCCGAAGTCGCTGAAGATCATGTCGATGGCGAACTTGGTGGGGGAGACCCGCTTCATCCTGAAGACCAGCGCGGAGGCCACCAGTTGCAGGGAACTTTCCACCAGCGCACCGCCCACCACCGCGAGCGCGAGGAAGCCGACGGCTGCCGGTGACCAGTCGACCGGTGCGGAGGCCGAGGCGATGGACAGGAGGACCACTCCGCCCGCCAGGTCGCCGAGCGAGCTCAGCCTCACCCGGCGGGTGAGGAGCTGGACCAGCGGCGGCACCGGACGGACGAGATAGCGGTCGTACTCGCCCTCGACGACGACCTCGTCGACGTGGATCAGCTGGTGGCCGGGGAGCAGCCACAGGCCGTGGGCGGTCAGCCTGATCCCGTAGAGGAAGGCGATCTCCCCCAGTCCCCAGCCGCCGACCTGCCCGAAGCGGTCCAGCACCGCCCAGATGAAGGCCAGCCCGACGCCCTGGTAGAACAGGCCGCCGATGATGTTGACGAACAGGTTCCCCCGGTACTGGAACTCGGCCCGGAACGCCGCACCGGCCAGCAGCAGATAGACACGCGGACCTCGCACCGCCCCTCATCCCCCCTGCGACATGACGCGGCGCCGGGCGCGCGACCAGACGAACGCGGCCAGGGCGCCGAGCGCGCCGATCCACGCGAGCTGGACCGCCAGGGCGGCCACGATGCCCGCACCCTCGACCTGGCCCAGGTAGACCGCCGCCGGGGTGAACGCGGTGGCCTGGAAGGGCAGCCATTCGGCGGCCGCCCTGACCGGGCCGGGCATGAACCACAGCGGGACCAGGGCCCCGGAGAAGAACTGTGCGACGAAGCGGTAGGCCATGAGGGCGCCGCTCACCTCCAGGGTCCAGAAGGAGACCATGCCGAGCAGCAGCCCGAGCAGCTGGTTCACGAGCAGCGCGCCGAGCAGGGCCACGGGGTAGGCCAGCCCCGCCGCCGTGGAAGCCGGTGCCTGGCCCGCGCCGATCAGCAGCGCGAACGGCAGGGCCACCAGCAGGACCGGGACCGCGGCCGATGCCCACCCGAGCTGGCCGGCGAGCATCTGCCCGGGGAAGCCGACGGGCCGCAGCAGGTCCACGGCGACCTTGCCCTCCCGTACCCGCTGGTCGACGGGGGAGGACCGCCACGGGCTGACGAGCTGGTATTGGAGCGTCGTCAGCGTCGCGTACGCCGTCATGGTGGTGAGGCCCAGTCCGTCCACCTCCGCACGGCCGTCGTAGAGGGCCTTCCAGACCACTGTCAGCAGCCAGATCTGGAGGAGCATCATCGCGAAGGACGACAGATAGGCCGTGCGGTAGGTGAGGGCGGCGCGGAACTCCATCCGGGCGCAGGCGAGATAGGCCTGGAGCGGCCTCCCGAGCGGCTGCCCCACGGAGGCCGGCGCCGTGTTCGCGGCGGAGGCGGTCGGCGCGGTCATCCGCGGTCCGCGTAGATCCGGTGGATGACGCTCTCCAGCTCGGGTTCCACGATCGAGAGGTCGGTCACCCGGTGCCGCGACAGCACCGCAGCCACCAGTTCGGCGGGCGGGGTGCGGACGGGATCGAAGCGCAGCCACACCTTGCCGTCCTCCCGGCGGACGACCTCCGCGCCCTCGACGCTCTCCAGCCGGTCGGTCTGCACCACGAGTTCGCGGTGCGGGGCGTAGCGGGTCTTCAGCTCGTCCACCGCGCCGTCGTAGGCGACCCTGCCGTGGTCGATGAGGATGATCCGGTCGCACAGTTCCTCGACGTCGTCGAGGTCGTGGGTGGTGAGGACGACCGTGGTGCCCGATGCGCGGTTCAGCTCCGCGACGAAGGTGCGTATCCGCTCCTTGGCGATGACGTCGAGTCCGACGGTCGGCTCGTCCAGGTAGAGGATGTCCGGGTCGTAGAGCATCGCGGCGGCGAGGTCGCCGCGCATCCGCTGGCCCAGGGAGAGCTGGCGGACGGGGGTGTCGAGGAACGGGCCGAGGTCGAGTACCTCGCCGAACTGCCGCTGCCTCTCGCGGAACCTGGCCTCCGGCACGTCGTAGAGGCGGCCGATCAGCCAGAGCGAGTCGCGCAGGGGCAGGTCCCACCAGAGCTGGCTGCGCTGGCCGAAGACCACGCCTATCCGGCGGGCGTTGCGGGAGCGGTCCCGCCAGGGCGTGGCCCCGGCGACCGTGACCGTGCCGGAGGTGGGGACGAGGATGCCGGTGAGCATCTTGATGGTGGTGGACTTCCCCGCGCCGTTGGGGCCGAGGTAGCCGACCATCTCGCCCCGCCGGACCGTGAAGTTCACGCCGTCGACGGCACGTTTGACGGTCTTCTCACGGGTCAGGAGCGTGCGGATGCCCGCGAAGGCGCCCTCCTGCCGTTTCGGCCGGCTGAACTCCTTGACCAGATCTGCCACTTCTATGACGGGCATGTGCGCCTCTCCTGGAGCGGGCCGGGCCCGGTCGGGCGTGATCGATCTGAGAGTGTGCACGCCGAGGCTTGGTCCGGTCCAAGTGTTTTCCGTCCGGCCGGTCCCCGTGATGCCGTGACGGGACGCGGAAGGCCCCACCGTGCTCAGCAGCACGGTGGGGCCTTTTGCTGTCCGCAGTCCGGAGAGGGTCCGGAGCGGGCCTAGAAGTCGTCGTCGAACCCGACCGAGCCCTCGACCGCCACCTGGTAGGCGGACGGGCGGCGCTCGAAGAAGTTCGTCAGCTCCTGGACGCCCTGGAGCTCCATGAAGGAGAACGGGTTCTCCGAGCCGTACACCGTCGGGAAGCCCAGGCGGGCCAGGCGCTGGTCGGCGACGCACTCCAGGTACTGGCGCATCGACTCGGTGTTCATGCCCGGCAGGCCCTCGCCGCACAGGTCGCGGCCGAACTGGAGCTCCGCCTCGACCGCTTCCTTCAGCATGTCGGTGACCTGCTGCTGGAGCGCGTCGTCGAAGAGCTCCGGCTCCTCCTTGCGGACGGTGTCCACGACCTCGAACGCGAAGTTCATGTGCATCGTCTCGTCACGGAACACCCAGTTGGTGCCCGTGGCGAGGCCGTGCAGCAGGCCGCGCGAGCGGAACCAGTACACGTACGCGAAGGCGCCGTAGAAGAACAGCCCCTCGATGCACGCCGCGAAGCAGATCAGGTTCAGCAGGAAGCGGCGGCGGTCGGCCTTCGTCTCCAGCCGGTCGATCTTCTCGACCGAGTCCATCCACTTGAAGCAGAACTGGGCCTTCTCGCGGATCGAGGGGATCTCCTCGACCGCGTCGAACGCCGCCGCCCGGTCGTCCGGGTCGGGCAGATAGGTGTCCAGCAGCGTCAGATAGAACTGGACGTGCACGGCCTCCTCGAAGAGCTGCCGCGACAGGTACAGCCGCGCCTCGGGGGAGTTGATGTGCTTGTAGAGCGTCAGCACGAGGTTGTTGGAGACGATCGAGTCACCGGTCGCGAAGAACGCCACCAGCCGGCCGATCATGTGCTGCTCACCCGGCGACAGCTTCGCGAGGTCGGCGACGTCCGAGTGGAGGTCGACCTCCTCGACGGTCCAGGTGTTCTTGATCGCGTCCCGGTAGCGCTCGTAGAAGTCCGGGTAGCGCATGGGACGCAAGGTCAGCTCGAATCCCGGGTCGAGAAGGTTCTTCTCTTCGTTCGTGGTGCTCATTACTGGCAGGCCTCGCAGGACTCAGGGTTTTCCAGGGAGCAGGCGATGGCGTCCGCGTCGGGAGCCGTTGCCTGCTGTACGGGAATGGGGGCGGCGGCCGACGCCTGACCGGACGCGGCACGGGCGATCCGGGTCGCCGGGCGCGAACGCAGGTAGTACGTCGTCTTCAGCCCCTGCTTCCAGGCGTACGCGTACATCGAGGAGAGCTTGCCGATCGTCGGCGTCTCCAGGAACAGGTTGAGCGACTGGCTCTGGTCGAGGAACGGCGTACGGGCCGCCGCCATGTCGATCAGGCCGCGCTGCGGGATCTCCCACGCCGTGCGGTACAGCGCCCGCACGTCCTCGGGGATCCAGGCGAAGCCCTGCACGGAGCCGCTCGCCTCACGCAGCGCCTCACGGGTGCGGGCGTCCCACACGCCGAGCTTCTTCAGCTCGTCCACCAGGTAGGCGTTCACCTGGAGGAACTCACCGCTGAGCGTCTCGCGCTTGAACAGGTTGGAGACCTGCGGCTCGATGCACTCGTACACACCGGCGATCGAGGCGATCGTGGCGGTCGGCGCGATGGCGAGCAGCAGCGAGTTGCGCATACCGGTTTTCGCGACCCGGGCGCGCAGGGCGTCCCAGCGCTCCGGCCAGTTCAGCTCGGTGTCGTAGTGGTCGGGGTGCAGCACACCGCGCGCGGCACGCGTCTCGGACCACGCGGGCAGCGGGCCCGAACGCTCGGCGAGGTCGCAGGACGCCTCGTACGCGGCGAGCATGATGCGCTCGGAGATTTTCGTCGAGAGCGCGCGGGCCTGCGGCGAGTCGAAGGGCATCCGCAGCTGGAAGAAGACGTCCTGGAGGCCCATCGCGCCCAGGCCGACCGGCCGCCAGCGGGAGTTGGAGCGCCCGGCCTGCTCGGTCGGGTAGAAGTTGATGTCGACGACCCGGTCGAGGAAGGTGACCGCGGTGCGGACCGTGGCGTCCAGGCGCTCCCAGTCGATGGAGCCGTTCGCCACGAAGGCGCCCAGGTTGACCGAGCCCAGGTTGCAGACGGCCGTCTCGCCGTCGTCGGTGACCTCCAGGATCTCCGTGCACAGGTTCGAGGAGTGCACGACCCGGCCCGGCTCGGCGGTCTGGTTCGCGGTCCGGTTGGAGGCGTCCTTGAACGTCATCCAGCCCTGGCCGGTCTGCGCGAGGGTCCGCATCATCCGGCCGTACAGCTCACGCGCCGGGATCGTCTTGCGGGCCAGGCCCTTGGCCTCGGCCGCGCGGTAGGCCGCGTCGAACTCGTCGCCCCACAGGTCGACCAGCTCGGGCACCTCGGCGGGGGAGAACAGCGACCAGTCGGTGTCCGCGTCGACGCGGCGCATGAACTCGTCCGGGATCCAGTGCGCCAGGTTCAGGTTGTGCGTACGGCGCTGGTCCTCACCGGTGTTGTCGCGGAGCTCCAGGAACTCCTCGATGTCCGCGTGCCAGGTCTCCAGGTAGACAGCGGCCGCGCCCTTGCGGCGGCCGCCCTGGTTCACCGCCGCCACCGAGGCGTCCAGCGTCTTGAGGAACGGCACGATGCCGTTGGAGTGCCCGTTGGTGCCCCGGATCAGCGAACCCCGGGCGCGGATGCGGGAGTACGACAGACCGATGCCGCCCGCGTGCTTGGAGAGGCGCGCCACCTGGTGGTAGCGGTCGTAGATCGAGTCCAGCTCGTCCTTGGGGGAGTCCAGCAGGTAGCAGGAGGACATCTGCGGGTGCCGGGTGCCGGAGTTGAAGAGCGTGGGGGAGGAGGGGAGGTAGTCCAGCCGGCTCATCAGTTTGTAGAGCGCGGCGACCTCGTCCAGCGCGCGCACCGACTCGTCCTCGGCCAGGCCCGCGGCCACGCGCAGCATGAAGTGCTGCGGGGTCTCGATGACCTGACGGGTGAGCGGGTGGCGCAGCAGGTAACGGCTGTGCAGCGTACGGAGGCCGAAGTAGCCGAAGCGGTCGTCGGCACCGTCGGCCAGCGCCTGGTCGACGAGCTCGTCCAGCGCGGCCGCGTGCAGCGCCACGAACTCGGCGGTGCGGTCGGCGATCAGGCCCTCGCGGTGGCCCACCGCGACCGAGGCGGAGAAGTGCGTCGCGCCCTGGCCCGCGGCCTCGTCCGCGATCGTACGGGTCAGCAGCCGGGCGGCGAGCCGGGAGTACGCCGGGTCCTCGGAGATCAGCCCCGCCGCCGCCTCGGTGGCCAGCGAGCGCAGCTCGGCCTCGTCGGAGCGGGCGTTGCGCCCGCGCAGCGCGGAGGCGGCGACCCGTCCGGGGTCGGTGTCGGGCAGATCGACGGTGAGGTCGGTCAGGGTCCGCAGCAGGGCGGTCCCGGGTCCGTCGTTCGTGCCTTCGCCGGACGTGGTGGAGGCAGCGGATTCGGTGGCTGAAACCGGATCGGCGGGCGCGATGGTCACTGGGCTTTCCCTCGCTCGGCTGGGGGCCGGCGGCGAGCGGGGAGCCGGGCAGCACGGTGCCCTTCAGGGCAGCACTGCTCACGGCGTCCACCGGCCCATCCGCGAGGCCCGGACGTCTGGCGTCCGGTTCGGTCGATCCGGACGCGCTGTCGACAGGTCGTCGGACTTCGGGTGTGCAAAAGCACACTGATCACACCGTTGCGGGACAGTTCCGGATTCGCACCGGATTCCCCTGCGGCGACAGCGAGGTCGAGCATACATGTGGGGGGCGCTCGATGAGGAAGCCCCCACATGTTGTGTCGGCGTGAACAGATGTCGGTATGGCGGTCTGGCTTCTTCGCCCGGTTTTCTCCGGATCGGACAGCTGCGGACAGCCCCGTGCGAGGGCGCGAAAAGGGGCCGCCGCGCCCCTGGGAGGGGTGCGACGGCCCCGATCGGCCGGTGGTGGTCAGCAGCAGCGGAAGCCCTCGCGCGGGTCCGCCTCGCGGGCGTCCGTACGGCTGCGTTCGAAGGCGCGGCGGGTCATCACCGGCGTGTCCGGATCGTGGGCCCTCGCGTGCGCCACATAGCGGTCGTACGTCGACTCGCCGGTCAGCTCACGGACGTACCAGCGGATCCGTCCGGCCACCCGCCGTACGTCCGCGAGGGTCATGTCCGGCTCCCCGCTCCCGCCGCTTCCTTGCGGATGCCGCCCTCGGGGCCGACACCGGCGGCGGCCAGTTCGGCCTTCTCCTCCTTGGTGGCGATGAGCGAGGCCGGGGCGACGAACTTGGACTGGACGAACGGCGTCTCGTGGAGCTTGACGCTCTCCGGGTCGCGGATGGCGTTGAAGCAGACCCGCCCGGCGTCCACCAGCACCACGATGATGAGGAGTGCGAAGAGGGCGCACAGCACCCCGTCGACGGTGGAGTTGGTGACGACGGTCTGCATGTCGTCCATGTTCTTGGCCGGGGGCAGCACCTCGCCCGCGTCGATGCCCGCCTGGTACTTGTCGCGCTGGGCGAAGAAGCCGACCTTCACGTCCGGCGAGAAGATCTTCTGCCAGCTGGCGGTGAGGGTGACCGCCACGTCCCAGGCGAGCGGGACCGCGGTGACCCACGCCCACTTCAGGCGGCCGGACTTGACCAGCAGGGTGGTGCAGACGGCCAGCGCGACGGCGGCCAGCAGCTGGTTGGCGATGCCGAAGAGCGGGAAGAGCTGGTTGATGCCGCCCAGCGGGTCGTGCACACCGACCCAGAGGAAGTAGCCCCAGCCGCCGACCACGACGGCGCTGGCGAACCAGACGCCCGGCTTCCAGCTGACCTCGCGGAACGGCTTGTAGGCGTTGCCCAGCATGTCCTGGAGCATGAAGCGCCCGACGCGGGTGCCGGCGTCCACGGTGGTGAGGATGAAGAGTGCCTCGAACATGATGGCGAAGTGGTACCAGAACGCCTTCATCGCGGTCCCGCCGACCACCGCGGAGAAGATCTCCGACATGCCGAGCGCGAACGTGGGCGCGCCACCGGTCCGCGAGAGCAGGCTCGCCTCCTCGACGTCCTTGGCGGCCTGGGCCAGGGCGTCCGGCGTGATGGTGAAGCCGAAGTTGGCCACGGCCTGGGAGGCGGACTGGACGCTGTCGCCGATCACACCGACGGGCGCGTTGATGGCGAAGTAGAGACCGGGGTCGATGATGCAGGCCGCGATCATCGCCATGATCGCGACGAACGACTCGACCAGCATGGCGCCGTAGCCGATCACCCGGATCTGCGTCTCCTTCTGGACCATCTTCGGCGTGGTGCCGGAGGAGACCAGGGAGTGGAAGCCGGAGAGCGCGCCGCAGGCGATGGTGATGAAGACGAACGGGAACATCGAACCGGCGAAGACCGGTCCCGAGCCGCTGGAGGCGAAGTCGGTGACCGCGGGCATCTTCAGGGTCGGCAGCGCGACGACCACGCCCAGGGCCAGCAGCCCGATCGTGCCGACCTTCATGAAGGTGGAGAGGTAGTCGCGCGGGGCCAGCAGCAGCCACACGGGGAGCACGGAGGCGAGGAACCCGTACACGATCATCCAGATGACCAGCGTGCCCGGCTCCAGCGTGAAGAAGTCCGCCCACGACGACTCGGCGACCCAGCCGCCTGAGACGATCGCCAGGAGCAGCAGCGCGACGCCGATGAGGGAGACCTCACTGACCTTGCCGGGCCGCAGGATGCGCAGATAGACGCCCATGAAGAGGGCGATCGGGATCGTCATGCCGATGGAGAAGACGCCCCACGGCGAGTGGGCGAGCGCGTTCACGATGACCAGCGCGAGGACCGCGAGCAGGATGATCATGATGATGAAGACCGCGACCAGTGCGGCGATCCCGCCGACCGGGCCGATCTCGTCACGCGCCATCTGGCCGAGGGAACGGCCGTTGCGGCGGGTGGAGAAGAACAGCGTCACCATGTCCTGGACGGCACCGGCGAAGATGACGCCGACGACGAGCCAGATCGTGCCGGGCAGATAGCCCATCTGCGCGGCGAGCACGGGGCCGACCAGCGGGCCCGCGCCCGCGATGGCGGCGAAGTGGTGGCCGAAGAGGACCCGGCGGTCGGTGGGGTGGAAGTCGACACCGTTGTCCAGCAGTTCGGCCGGGGTCGCGCGGTTCTTGTCCGCCTTCAGGACCCGGTTGGCGATGAACCGGGAGTAGAAGCGGTACGCGATGGCGTACGAGCCCAGCGCCGCCGCCAGCATCCAGGCGGCCGAGACCTCTTCACCGCGCGAGAGCGCGAGGGTGGCCCAGCCGATCGCGCCGACCAGGCCGACCAGGCTCCAGACGACTATGGACTTCGGGGACAGCGCCCGCCGTCCCGGTACTTGTGGAACCGGTGGTGCTGGTGTGGGCGATTCCGGCATATCGATCCGTCCCCTCGCGTGATCACAGTCGTAACGTGCGCGAAATCTAGGTGGTAAGGCCGCTCTCCGGAACCCCTGTCCGCATACCGGTCGCGTATCGCCGATGTCTCCACCGAAGGTCCGCAGTAGGGACACGGACGGGAGGCGGAATCGGTTCACGCGGACGGGTGACACCGGGCCTGACCGAAAACAGGCGGTGGCCCGGGGACGGAATCCCCGGGCCACCGCCTGTCCGCACGCTGTCGGCTCTCAGTCGGTCGGCCGCTTCAGGCGGGCCACGAACTTGTACCGATCGCCCCGGTACACGGATCGCACCCACTCCACGGGTTCACCCTGGCCGTCGATGGAATGGCGGGAGAGCATCAGCATCGGCAGCCCCACGTCCGTCCCCAGCAGACCGGCCTCGCGCGGGGTGGCGAGCGAGGTCTCGATGGTCTCCTCGGCCTCGGCGAGGCGGACGTCGTACACCTCGGCGAGCGCGGTGTAGAGAGAGGTGTACTTCACCAGCGAGCGGCGCAGCGCCGGGAAGCGTTTGGCCGAAAGGTGGGTTGTCTCGATCGCCATCGGCTCTCCGCTGGCGAGCCGGAGCCTCTCGATGCGCAGCACCCGGCCGCCCGTCGAGATGTCCAGCAGTCCGGCGAGCGTGTCGTCCGCCGTGACGTAGCCGATGTCGAGGAGCTGGGACGTCGGTTCAAGGCCCTGGGCGCGCATGTCCTCGGTGTACGAGGTCAGCTGGAGCGCCTGGGAGACCTTCGGCTTGGCGACGAACGTCCCCTTGCCCTGGATGCGTTCGAGCCGGCCTTCGACGACCAGCTCCTGGAGGGCCTGGCGCACGGTGGTGCGCGAGGTGTCGAACTCGGCCGCCAGGGTGCGTTCGGGCGGCACCGGGGTGCCGGGCGGCAAGGTATCGGTCATGTCGAGGAGATGGCGCTTGAGCCGGTAGTACTTCGGTACGCGCGCCGTGCGCGCACCGTTGCCGGTCTCGCTCCCCGAACTGCCCCCGTCGGCACCCATGGCCCGCCTCTCCGACGCTTGCGTTGCTGCCGTCACCGGCTCCTCCGTCTGTCGCGGCTCACATGGTGGCACGGTCCGGTCACGGGTCGTCGCCCTCCCTTAGGTGTCGGTCCTATAACGGACGCGAGTGCACTTCTTATACACCCTTGACACCCCTAAAGGTCTAGGCCAAGCTCCCGGTACTGGTCTAAACCATTAAAGACCAGGTCCAGCCCCAGCAGAACTCGTCGAATGTCTTCGCGGTGGGTGGGGTTGCAGCATCCCTGAGGAGGGTTTGACGTGAAGCGCAAGCTCATCGCGGCTATCGGTGTCGCGGGCATGTTGGTTTCGGTCGCGGCATGTGGTTCCGACGACAAGGCATCGTCGCAGGACCCGAAGGACCGCAAGGAAAACCTGACCGTCTGGCTCATGGGCGAGGCCCAGTCGACCTGGCCCGAGCTGGTCAAGGACGTCAACGCCGAGTTCAACAAGAAGTACCCGGGCGTCACGGTCAAGGTTCAGTACCAGCAGTGGGCTGACAAGGTCAAGAAGCTTGACACCTCCCTCGGTGGCGACAAATTCCCGGATGTCGTCGAACTCGGCAACACCGAGACCATGCAGTACATCCTCAATGGTGCGCTCGGGGAAATCGACCCCGCGAAGTACGAGAACTCGGACACCTGGATCAAGGGTCTGAAGGACACCTGCACCTTCGAAGGCAAGACGTACTGCGTTCCTTACTACGCCAGTGCCCGTCTGGCCGTCTACAACAAGGACATGCTGAAGGCCGGCACCGGCAGCGACGTCCTCCCGCAGACCGAGGACGAGTTCCTCGCGGCGATGGACAAGGTCTCCGCCGAGCTGGCCAAGAAGGACAAGCGCGCCTCCTCGCTCTACTTCCCGGGCCGCTACTGGTACGCCGCGATGTCCTACGTCGCCGCCTACGGTGGCCAGATAGCCACGTACGACGAGGGCACCAAGGAGTGGAAGGGCGCGCTGTCGACGCCCGAGGCGCAGAAGGGCATCCAGCACTTCGTCGACCTGGTCAAGAAGTACAACAAGGCCGACGTCACGAAGGACGAGCAGGACCACGCCAACGTCATGGCCAACGAGAAGGCCGCCGTGATCTACGGCCAGGCCTGGGAGGCCGGCAGCGTCACGGGTGGCGAGAACGGCAACCCGAAGCTCGAGGGCAAGATCGCCACGGCCGGTATCCCCGGCCCCGAGGGCAAGGCCCTCCCCTCCTTCATCGGCGGCTCGGACCTCGCGACGATCTCCAAGTCCAAGGTCCAGGACCTCGGCCAGGAGTGGATCGCCCTCTTCACCAACGCCAAGGGCGGCGAGGTCCTCGCGTCGAAGAACGTCCTCCCCAACAACGAGAAGCAGCTGGAGCCGCTGAAGACGAAGCCGGAGACGGCCGCCATCGCCAACGCGGTGCCGGACGCCTGGTTCACGCCGATCGCGCCGGGCTGGGCTTCCGTGGAGAAGGAGGAGGTCCTCCAGAACATGCTCCTGGAGATCGTCAAGGGCGCCTCCGTCGCCGACGCCACCAAGAAGGCCGACGACAAGATCAACGCTCTGATCAACAAGAAGTCCTGACCTTCCGGTCGCCAGGCGGGGCCCGGCAGAGATGCCGGGCCCCCGCCCTCTTCTCGTAAGTGAACGCCGTGAATTCCGGGGCTCGCCTCGGACCCGCGATGGAAGGTCAGCCACGTGTCTGCCGCTGATACCAAGGCCGTCGGGCCGCCGGTCCCGCTACCGCCCGACCCGCAGCCGACCGGGAAGTCGTCCTCCGACGACGACGCGCCCCGGGTACAGAAGAGGAAGCGGAAGAAGGGTGAACTCCTCCCCTACTTCCTGATCCTCCCGGCGATCGTGGCGATCGCCGCCGTCTACCTCTACCCGCTCGGCAAGACGGTCATCATGTCCTTCCAGGACATGGGCCGGCGCGAACTGTGGTCCGGAGAGCCCGCCCCCTGGGTGGGCTTCGAGCAGTTCACCAACATCCTCGGCGACTCCGAGTTCTGGTGGGTCACCTTCCGCACGGTCGTCTTCATGGCCATCTGTGTGACGCTCACCATGGGCATCGGGCTGCTGGTCGCCCTGCTCATGCGCAAGCTCTCCACCTGGGTCCGGCTCATCCTCACGGTGGCCCTGATCGCCGCCTGGTCGATGCCGCTGATGGTCGCCGCCTCGATCTTCCGGTTCATGGCCGACTCCGACTACGGCCTGATCAACACGCTGATCGCCAAGGTCGTCGGCGAGGACTGGCTCGGCCACAACTGGTACCTCGACCCGGTCCAGGGCTTCGGCATCATCACCCTGCTGGTCGTCTGGGGCGCCATCCCGTTCGTCGTCGTCACCCTGTACGCCGCCCTCACCCAGGTCCCCCAGGAGCTGGAGGAGGCCGCGGCCCTCGACGGCGCCAGCGCGTACGGCGTCTACAAGTTCGTCACCTGGCCGGTCATCAAGCCGGTCTTCACCATGGTCGCGACGCTCTCGGTGATCTGGGACTTCAACGTCTTCGGCCAGATCTGGCTGCTGCGCGGCAACAAGCCCGAGCCGGAGTACGAGACCCTCGGCCTCTACTCCTACTCCAAGGCGTTCGAGTCCACCTCCTTCAGCCAGGGCACCGCGATCGCCCTCATCACGGTGGTGCTGCTGTCCGGCGTGGCCGTGTACTACCTGCGCCAGCTCATGAAGACGGGAGAGGTCGAATGAGCAGCACGACCGAAACACAGGCGCTGCGACCGGACCGCAAGAAGAGCCGGCTCCACCTCGACATCCTCGGCCTCGGCATCGCCGCGGTCATGATCTTCCCGGTGTACTGGCTGGTCATCAGCGCCCTGCGGCCCAACCAGGAGATCCGCAGCTACGACCAGACGCTGTGGCCGACGTCGATCACGTTCGACAACTTCGAACGCGCCGTCAACCAGCCGAACTTCACCACCGCCATCCAGTCCAGCCTGATCGTCGCCGTCACCGCGGTGGTGGGCGGCATGATCATCGCCACGCTGGCGGCCCTGGCGATCGGCCGGTTCCGGTTCTTCGGACGCAAGCCGCTGCTCCTGGTCATGATCCTGGTCCAGATGCTGCCGCCGACGGCGATGCTCATCCCGATCTACGCCCAGCTCAACGCCATGGGCGGGATCGACGAGTACTGGGGCCTGATCGTCGTCTACCTGGTCGCCACGCTGCCCTTCGCCACCATCATGATCCGCGGCTTCGTCGTGAACATCCCGGTGGAGCTGGAGGAGTCCGCGATGGTCGACGGCCTCACCCGCTTCGGCGCCTTCCGCAAGGTCGTCTTCCCGCTGCTCGCCCCCGGGCTCGCCGCCGCGTCGATCTTCGCCCTGGTGAACGCGTGGAACGAGTACCTCTTCGCGTACATCCTGATCAACGACAACTCCAAGTACACGCTCAACGTGTGGCTGATGACGTTCACCACCGAGCGCGGAACGGACTACGGCGCACTCATGGCGGCCTCCACCATGATCGCCCTGCCCGTCGTCATCTTCTTCATGATCATCCAGAAGAAGATGGCCGCAGGCCTCACCTCCGGCGCTGTGAAGGGATAGTGCGGGCCCATGACCACCCTCGTTTCCACCACGGACACCCTGACGCGTGACGCGCTCGCGGTGCTCCAGCCCGGCTTCACCGGAACCACCGCACCGGACTGGCTGCTGCGCCGCGTCGGTGAAGGGCTCACCTCCGTCGGGCTGTTCGGCCGCAACATCGAGTCGCCCGGGCAGCTCGCCGCCCTCACCGCGCGGCTGCGCTCCGAGCGGGACGATGTCCTCGTCGCCATCGACGAGGAGGGCGGGGACGTCACCCGCCTGGAGGTCAGGGACGGCTCCTCGTTCCCGGGCAACTTCGCCCTCGGCTCGGTCGACGACGTGGACCTCACCCGCGCCGTCGCCCACGAGCTCGGCCGCCGGCTCGCCGCGTGCGGCGTCAACCTCAACTGGGCGCCGTCCGCCGACGTCAACTCCAACCCGGGCAACCCGGTCATCGGCGTACGGTCCTTCGGCGCCGACACCGCCCTGGTGGCCCGGCACACCGCCGCGTACGTCGAGGGGCTCCAGGCCGCCGGCGTCGCCGCCTGCACCAAGCACTTCCCCGGCCACGGCGACACCGCGGTCGACTCGCACCTGGCGATGCCCCGCATCGATGTGGATCTCGACACCCTGCACGCCCGTGAGCTGCTGCCTTTCCGGGCGGCCATCGCGGCGGGTTCCAAATCGGTGATGAGCGCGCATATCCTGCTTCCCGCACTCGACCCGGACCGCCCGGCCACCCTGAGTCCGCGGATCCTCACCGGTCTGCTCCGTCAGGAACTGGGCTACGACGGCCTGATCGTCACCGACGGCGTGGAGATGGAAGCCATCTCCCGGGCCTACGGCATCGAGCGCGGATCGGTCCTCGCGATCGCCGCGGGCGCCGACGCGATCTGCGTCGGCGGCGGGCTGGCCGACGAGGACACGGTGCTGCGCCTGCGCGACGCCCTGGTGGCGGCCGTGCGCGGCGGAGACCTGGCCGAGGAGCGGCTCGCGGATGCGGCCGCCCGTGTACGAGCCCTCGCGTCCTGGACGCAGGGGGCCCGGGGGGACGTCCCGGAGCCGGGCGCGGAAGTGCAGGAGGGGACCGCGCCCGGCACCGGAGTCAGCTCCGACATCGGCCTGGTGGCCGCCCGCCGCGCGATCCAGGTCACCGGCACCGGCGACCGGCTGACCGAAGCGGCGTACGTCGCGGAGTTGTCCGCGGTGGCGAACATCGCGGTCGGCGACGAGACCCCCTGGGGCGTCGCCGCCGGCCTCACCCGGCTCCTGCCGGGCACGGAGGCGGGCCGGTACACCAGCGAGAGCACCGACCCGGCGGCCGAGGCGGTCGCGGCGGCGGGGGAGCGGCGCATCGTCGCCGTCGTCCGCGACGAACACCGCCACGCCTGGATGGGCGAGGCCCTGGACGCCCTGCTGACGGCGCGCCCGGACACGATCGTGGTCGAGATGGGCGTCCCGGCGTCCACCCCTCGGGGCTCCCTCCACATAGCCACCCACGGCGCCTCAAGGGTCTGCGGCCAGGCGGCGGCGGAAGCGGTGGCGGACACATCAAGCCCGTCCGGCGTTTGAGGACAAGGCCGTAAGGCCGGTAACCCGGTCCCGGCCACAATCAAGCCCGTCCGGCGATGACCAAGCGTGCCGGGCGGACACACATCAAGCCCGTCCGGCGATTGAGGACAAAGCCTCTCGCCGGACGGGCGGCACAACGGGAAGGGCCAGGACGCCTCACGGGTGTCCTGGCCCTTCCCGCACGTACAGCCGTACGACCTACAACCCCTGCCAGGCCGGCTTCGCCGCATACGTGGCGCGGAAGTAATCCGCCAGCTTCAGCTTCGAAGCCGCCGCTTCGTCCACCACCACCGTCGCATGCGGATGCAGCTGAAGCGCCGACGCGGGCACGATCGAGGCGACCGGCCCCTCCACCGTCTGGGCCACGGCCTCCGCCTTGCCCTCCCCGGTGGCCAGCAGGATCGGGTGCCGGGAGTCCAGGATGGTCCCGATCCCCTGGGTGATCACATGGTGCGGCACCTGGTCGATGTCGTCGTCGAAGAAGCGCGCGTTGTCCACCCGCGTCTGCTCGGTCAGCGTCTTGATCCGGGTGCGCGAGGCGAGCGAGGAGCACGGCTCGTTGAAGCCGATGTGCCCGTCGGTGCCGATGCCGAGCAGCTGGAGGTCGACCCCGCCGGCCTCGGCCAGCGCCCGGTCGTACGCCTCACACGCGGCCTGGACGTCCTCGGCCGAGCCGTCGGGGCCCATGAAGGACGCCTCGGAGAGCCCGAGCGGCTCCACGACCTCCCGCAGGACCACGGAGCGGTACGACTCCGGGTGGCCGGCGGGCAGCCCGACGTACTCGTCCAGCTGGCAGATGCGGGCGCGCGACGCGTCGACGGCACCGGAGGCGACCTTGGCCGCCAGCGCGCGGTAGATGGGCAGCGGGGTAGATCCGGTGGCAACGCCGAGCAGGGCGTCGGGCTTGCGGCTGAGCAGGGAGGTGATGGCCTCCGCGATCAGTTCGCCGCCTGCCGTGGCGTCCGGGACGATGACAACTTCCACGCTGTGCCTGCCGATCTGATGAGTGGAACCCGTGTGGTATAGACCAATCAAGGACCCAATCTAGCAGAATCGGGCAGCTGTGCGGTGAACAGCCCAAGGATCGGTCCGCCCTCCCCGCCCGCTGGCGGACCCCGGCTTTGCCTGGTCGACTTGTCCGGTACGACACCGCACCGGGAGGCACCCCACATGTCAGCCACCCCTCCGCCCGGCCCCGACGACCAGGGCGACGCGCCCGGCCGCATCATGTCCGGCGAGATGGCCGAGCAGCCCGCGATGCTGCGCCGCATCCTCGACCGGGGCGCGCCCCGCATCCGCGAGGTGGCCGCCGAGATCGCCGCCAGGAAGCCCCGCTTCGTGCTGCTCACCGCGCGCGGCACCTCCGACAACGCGGCGCTCTACGCGAAGTACCTGCTGGAGATCCGGCTCGGCCTGCCCTGCGGCCTCGCCTCCATGTCCACCACGACGGCGTACGGGGCCAAGCCCGATCTGCGGGACGTCCTGGTGATCACCGTCAGCCAGTCGGGCGGCTCACCGGACCTGGTGGCCTCCACCCGGGCCGCCCGCGAGGCCGGCGCGGTCACCCTCGCGGTCACCAACAACCCGGACTCCGCGCTCGCCGCCGTATCCGAGTACCACATCGACATCCTGGCGGGCCCCGAGAAGGCGCTCCCGGCCACCAAGACGTACACGGCGTCCCTGCTCTCCCTCTACCTCTTCGTCGAGGGGCTGGCGGGCGTCGACGGTACGGAGGCGGCGGCCTCCCTGCCTGACCTGGCGGGCGCGATCCTGGGCCGCCGGGCCGAGGTCAAGGCGCTGGCCTCCCGCTACCGCTTCGCCGAGCGCATGGTGATCACCTCGCGCGGCTACGGCTACCCCACGGCCAAGGAAGCGGCCCTGAAGCTCATGGAGACCAGCTACATCCCCGCTCTCTCCTACTCGGGCGCCGACCTGCTGCACGGCCCGCTGGCGATGGTCGACAACATCTCCCCGGTGATCGCCGTGGTCACCGACGGCCGGGGCGGTGAGGCCCTCCAGCCGGTGCTGGACCGTTTGCGCGGGCGTGGAGCGGACCTCTTTGTGGTCGGACCAAAGGCCCAGGTGGAGGCGGCCTCGGCGGGCTTCTCGCTGCCGACCTCGGGGGTGCCGGAGGAGTTGCAGCCGATCCTGGAGATCCTGCCGCTCCAGATGCTCGCGTACGAGGTCACCATCGCCCGCGGCCAGGACCCGGACTCGCCACGCGCCCTGGCAAAGGTGACAGAGACACGCTGAGGCACACAGCCCCCGGAAACACCCGCGGGCCGCGGCGCCAGGACGGGACCCTCAGCCCGCCCGGCACCGCAGCCCGGAGCTACCTGGCCGGCGGTGTGCGGTGCCCCCGGCCACAGGAGGCACCGTGGCGCGGTCAGGGCAGAGAGCGCCGGGTGCCTCGGTCCACTCTCCTGTGCGGGGAGAGTGGAGGTCTTGGTGAACTCATTGTGGACTAGACCAATTGCCCGTGTCCATCCATGTGCGCGACATTCTCGGGCCGTAGACCGCGCCCTGTCCATCGACATCCCGTCCAACACGGGCGCCTTGCCCTGAGGCACGGCCCGCGGGACCGATCGGTTCGAACACCGCTGTTAACCCCGGGTACGCTCCACAGGTGCCCTCCATGAACGATCTCGTCCGCCAGCACACCGCTCTGAGCGACACCGACCTCGAGTGGCTGCATCTGCTGGTCTCGGAGTGGCAGCTGCTCTCCGACCTCTCCTTCGCCGACCTCGTGCTGTGGGTCCCCACCCGGGACGGCACACGGTACGTCTCCGTCGCCCAGATGCGGCCCAACACCGGCCCCACCTCCTACCAGGACGACATGGTCGGCCATCTGGTGCCGCGAGGCCGCCGGCCGCTGCTGGACGCGGCCCTGGACGAGGGCCGGATCGTGCGCGAGGGCGACCCGGAGTGGCGCGAGGAGGTTCCCGTACGGGTCGAGTCCATCCCCGTACGCCGTGAGGGCCGGGTGCTCGGCGTCATCGCCCGCAACACCAACCTGCTCACCGTGCGCACCCCCTCCCGGCTGGAGCTGACCTACCTCCAGTCCGCCTCCGACCTGGCCCAGATGATCGCCGCCGGGTCCTTCCCCTTCCCCGGCCAGCAGGTCGACATGGACGCCTCCCCTCGCGTCGGCGACGGCCTGATCCGGCTGGACGCCGACGGGGTCGTCCAGTACGCCAGCCCCAACGGCCTCTCCGCCTACCACCGCCTCGGCCTCGCCTCCGACCTGGTCGGCCACCACCTCGGCACCACCACCGCCGAACTGGCGCCCTCCCGGGGCCCGGTGGACGAGGCGCTGGTCAAGGTGGCCAGCGGGTACGCGCCGCGCGAGTTCGAGGTGGAGTGCGCGGGCGGGGTGATCCAGCTGCGGGCCATCCCGCTCAAGCCCAAGGGCGTCCGCATCGGCTCCCTGGTCCTGCTCCGGGATGTCACCGAACTCCGCCGCCGCGAACGCGAGTTGATCACCAAGGACGCGACCATCCGGGAGATCCACCACCGGGTGAAGAACAACCTCCAGACGGTGGCCGCCCTGTTGCGCCTCCAGGCCCGCCGGATGGATTCCGAACAGGGGCGCGAGGCGCTCAACGAGGCGGTGCGGCGCGTCGGTTCGATCGCGATCGTCCACGAGACGCTGTCGCAGAACCTGGACGAGCGCGTCGAGTTCGACGAGATCGCCGACCGGGTCATCGCGATGGTGTCCGAGATCTCACCCGGCAAGGTGACCTGCCGGCGCACCGGACGCTTCGGCATCCTGGACGCCGAGGTCGCCACCCCGCTCTCCATGGTGCTCACGGAAGTTCTACAGAACGCACTGGAACACGCGTTCGCGGTGGGGGACCAGGGCACGGTGGAGGTCTCCGCAGTGCGCGGCGGCTCCCCGACCGAGGGCCGGCTCCTCATCACCGTCACCGACGACGGGCGCGGTCTGCCCAAGGGGTTCGACCCGCAGCGGGCTGGCAATCTGGGGCTCCAGATCGTACGGACGCTGGTGGAGGGTGAGTTGGGCGGCACGTTCGGCATGGTCCCGGCGCCGGAGCGGGGCACCCAGGTGGTGCTGGACCTGCCGGTGCGCGGCGACAAGTAGGGGCACGTACAAGCAAGTGGAGCACGTACAGGCAAACAGAGCGGGCCCGGACCGTGGTGACGGTCCGGGCCCGCTCCGTGATGCTCACGTTGCGATGCGCTCCGGGGTACTGCGCGCTGCGACTCGAAGGCGGGGCTGTGCGCACGCTCTGTGCGCGCCGCCTGGCTGAGGCGTGTTCGTGGGGGGCGTCGGTCAGGCGCTGGCGTTACGCGCCCGGTTGCGAGCGGCACGGCGCTTCATCGCGCGGCGCTCGTCCTCGCTGAGGCCACCCCAGACGCCGGAGTCCTGGCCGGACTCGAGCGCCCACTGCAGGCACTGCTCCATGACGGGGCAGCGACGGCAGACGGCCTTGGCTTCCTCGATCTGCAGCAGCGCAGGACCGGTGTTGCCGATGGGGAAGAACAGCTCGGGGTCTTCCTCACGACAAACGGCGTTGTGACGCCAGTCCATGGCTGCTACCTCTCCTTGGTATTACACGCTTGTTGCTTGTGAATGTGAACGCTTTCACGAATCCCCCCACAGATGACGGGCCGACTCCCAGAAGCACTGGGTGTGGTCTGTGATGGTGAGGAGGGGTTCTGGCTCTCAGTGGAGGCCGGTGTTGCGGGCCGTCCCGATCGCCATGTAGAGATTCGCAAACCTCGGCTGCGGATACAACCCCTTCTGGAAAGTTTTTTTTGATTCCTCGGTGTCGACTAGGTCACAGCCGCACTTCTAAGGGGTGGGGGCCAGGCCAAACGTTCGAGTTAAAGGACTTTCGGCCCTTCCACTCACACAATCACACGCAGTGCACGGCGTACGCCTGTGAACGTCACGCTCGTGCGCAGTCCCAGGTGGTCGCCGTCCATCTGGAAGGGCAGTGGGACCTTTGAATGCAAGGTGAAGTCCGTGAGGTCATGGCGTGAAACGGCGTGCTTCCCGCGCGGCCCTCTGTCAGGGCTCGAAGTGAGCAGCTGGGTGCCGTACACGGCCACCGCCGCGGTGGACAGACGCTCCAGTCCCAGGACGTCCAGAGCGGTGTCGAAGGAGGCCTTCGGAGAGGCGTACACCGGACGATTCCCCAGGTAGGTCCAGGGGGCGGTGTTGCAGATTATGGAGAGCGCGAGGTCGGTCACGGGGTCCTGGCCGGGCACGTCCAGCGTGATCGTCCCGTGTCTGCGGTGGGCCTCGTTCAGGAACTGGCGCACCACCTGGCGTACGTACAGCGCATGCGTCGACCGCTTGCCGTGCTCGCGCTTCTGTTCGACCCGGCCGACCACTCCGGCGTCGAAACCGAGACCGGCACAGAAAGTGAACCAGCGTTCGGGTACGGACTCGTCCTCGGTTCCCGGGGTGCCGGCGGCCAGGCCCAGACCGACCGTGCGTTCGGTCCGGTTCTCCAGGGCGTCCAGAATCGCGCCCGTCGCCTCCACCGCGTCGTTCGGCAGCCCCAGGGCGCGCGCGAAGACATTGGTGGAGCCGCCGGGGACCACGGCGAGCTTCGGCAGGCTGTCCACGTCCGGGCCCCGGTGCAGCAGCCCGTTCACGACCTCGTTCACCGTGCCGTCGCCGCCGAGGGCGACCACCAGGTCGATGTCGTCGCTGTCGGCCGCCCGCCGCCCCAGGTCCCGCGCGTGACCCCGGTACTCCGTGGTCACCGCCTCCAGCTTCATCTCGCTGGCCAGGGCGTGGATGAGTACGTCACGGGTGCGGGCACTGGTGGTGGTAGCTGCCGGGTTGACCACGAGGAGTGCGCGCATGCCCGTCAGAGTACCTACCGGGTGGTTCGGTCCCGAAGTCGCGGTTCGCTGCGCTCCGGTACGGTCACGCTCCGTGAGGCCCCTCCCGTACGTGCTCCGTGGCGCCGTCCCCGTACGTGACGTGCGCCGCGCCCGCGCACCCCGGCTTCACTTCCGGGCCCCGGAGATGCCAACCTGAAGGGCGTGAGCACTGAAGCGACCTCCTCCACCCCCTCGCCCGCCGCGACGGAGCGCCCGCGAAGGATCACCCTCCTCGCCGGGATCAACGCCCTCGAAGGCGCCGCGCTCGCGGTCAGCGGGCTCTGCCTGCTGGTCATGGGGGTGCTCGGCCGGCCCGAGAGCCCGCAGCAGGCGGAGACGGTCGGCATCACGCTGATCGCGCTGGGCGCCATCCCGCTCATCGCCGCCCGCGGCCTGATGCTGCTGCGAAGCTGGAGCCGGGGCCCGGCGCTGATCACCCAGATCATGGCGCTGCCGGTGGCCTGGACGCTGCTGCGCTCCCAGGGCGCGCTGATCCCGGCCGGGATCGTCCTGGCGGCGGTCGCCGTGACCGGTCTGGCGTTCGTCCTGAACCCGGAGACCACCCGGACCCTGGGGCTGCGCAGGGGCGCCGGGACGGGCCCGCAGGACTGAGCCCCGGGGCCCGCGGGCCCCGGTCCACTCCCGCGGCGGTGTCTACTCCTCGACGAGCAGGCGCTCGCGCAGCTGGGCCAGGGTGCGGGCCAGCAGCCGGGAGACGTGCATCTGCGAGATGCCGACCTCCTGGGCGATCTGCGACTGGGTCATGTTCCCGAAGAAGCGCAGCAGCAGGATCCGCTTCTCGCGCGGCGGCAGGTCCTCCAGGAGCGGCTTGAGCGACTCCCGGTACTCCACGCCCTCCAGCGCCTCGTCCTCCGAGCCCAGCGTGTCCGCGACCGCCGGGGACTCGTCGTCCGTGTCCGGCACGTCCAGCGAGAGCGTGCTGTACGCGTTGGCCGACTCCAGGCCCTCCAGCACCTCCTCCTCGGAGATGCCCAGCCGCTCGGCCAGCTCGTGCACGGTCGGCGAGCGGCCGTGCTGCTGGGAGAGCTCGGCGGTGGCCGTGGTCAGCGAGAGGCGCAGCTCCTGGAGGCGGCGCGGCACCCGCACCGCCCAGCCCTTGTCCCGGAAGTGGCGCTTGATCTCGCCGACGACCGTGGGGGTCGCGTACGTCGAGAACTCCACGCCCCGGTCGGGGTCGAACCGGTCCACCGACTTGATCAGGCCGATCGTGGCGACCTGCGTCAGGTCGTCCAGCGGCTCCCCGCGGTTGCGGAAGCGGCGGGCCAGGTGCTCCACCAGCGGCAGGTGCATCCGCACCAGCCGGTTGCGCAGCTCCGCCTTCTCCGCCGAGCCGTCGGGAAGCTCCCGCAACTCGATGAACAGGGCCCGGGCCCCGCTGCGGTCGTGTGGATCGTGGTGCCCGTGCTCGCTCATCTGGCCCGCCCGCTCCTGCGCCTGCTCCACCGCGACGTTGAGGCTCTCAGGCCCGTCCGCTCCGTCCACCGGATGCGGCCGGGCCTGTTGCTCCGGGATGCCTGCCGGCCGCACCACCCCGGATCGGATCGTCTCGTCCCGCACAGGACCGTCCCCGTTCCCGCCGCTCACGCCGGCCCGGGGCCCGCGCCGCGCTGTTTGTAGAGGCTGATGCTGACCGTACGGTCGTCCGCGACCGTCGAGTCGACCTTGCCGGCCAGTGCGGAGAGCACCGTCCAGGCGAAGGTGTCACGCTCGGGTGCGCGGCCGTCCGTCGTGGGGGCCGACACCGTCACCTCGAGAGAGTCGTCGATGAGACGGAACACGCAGCTGAGGACGGAGCCGGGCACGGCCTGCTGAAGCAGGATCGCGCAGGCCTCGTCGACCGCGATGCGAAGATCCTCGATCTCGTCGAGAGTGAAGTCCAAACGCGCTGCGAGACCGGCCGTGGCCGTTCGCAGCACCGACAGGTAGGCACCCGCAGCGGGCAGCCGGACCTCTACGAAGTCCTGATTCCCGGGCTCGCCTGCGATCTGGGACACCCTCACCTCCAAGGTGGCACAAACTCTTTCGAGGTTCCGGGAAGGGTGGCCCGGAGCCATGCGGTCGGTCGACGGTTCTCAGCTCGGCGACGCTATCGGATCCATGATGCAGTGTCGCCCGCACCCCATCCCCCGGCCATCACTCATAGTAAACCCATGAGTACGCACAGTGGCTAGGGGTCTGCGGCGTCCAATTACGAAGAACCGGCGCCGGATTGACGTACCCAGACGTCAGACGATCGAACCGTCCTCGAAGCACCAGCGCCAGCTCTCGCCCGGCTCGAAGCTCCGCATCACCGGGTGACCGGTCTCCCGGAAGTGCCCGGTGGCGTGCCGCAGGGGTGAGGAATCGCAGCAGCCGACGTGCCCGCAGGTCAGGCAGAGCCGCAGCTGCACGGGGTGGGTGCCCGCGGCCACGCACTCGGGGCAGGTGTCCCCGAGCGGTACGGGCTCGGGGCGTGGCAGATCCGCTACATGCGCACACTCGCTCATGATGGGCAGGTTACGACGGATCCGAGGACGGTGAGATGGACGCGCTGCCGCTGGTGGCGCTGGTCGCGGCCAGCGCCGCGGTCGCCGGTGCGGCGCGCCGCACCCCGATTCCGGCCCCGCTCGTCCTGGTCGCCGTCGGCCTCGCCGCGGGCCTGGTGCCGGGCGTACCGACGTACCACCTGGACGCGCACGTCGTCCTCCCGCTGCTGCTTCCCCCGCTGCTCTACATGGCCGCCGTCGACAGCTCCTACCTCGACCTGCGGGCCAACATCCGGCCGGTCGCACTGCTCTCCGTGGGGTACACCCTCTTCGCCACCCTCGCCGTGGGGTGGCTGGCCTACCTCGTCATCCCGGAGCTGCCGCTGACCGCCGCGCTCGTCCTGGGGGCCGTCATCGCCCCGCCGGACGCCGTGACGGCCGCCGCGATCGCCCGCCGGGTCGGGCTGCCCGCCCGGGTGACGACCATCCTTCAGGGTGAGTCGCTGGTGAACGACGCCACCGCCATCACCGCCTTCCGGGTGGCGCTGGCCGCCGCGGTCGGGGAGGGGATGAGCTGGGGCGAGGGGATCGCCGAGTTCCTGCTGGCCGCGGTCGGCGGGGTCGGGGTCGGCCTGCTCCTGATGGTGCCGCTGCACTGGTTGCGCACACACCTGAAGGAAGCCCTTCTCCAGAACACGCTCTCTCTACTGATCCCGTTCGTGGCGTACGCGGCGGCCGAACGGGTGCACGCCTCCGGAGTCCTCGCCGTGGTCGTCGTCGCCCTCTATCTGGGACACCGCTCCTGGCAGGTCGACTTCGCCACCCGCCTCCAGGAGGCCGCGGTCTGGAAGATGGTCGCCTTCATCCTGGAGTCCACGGTCTTCGCCCTGATCGGGCTCCAGCTGCCCTTCGTCCTCAAAGGGCTCGAAGCGGGCGGCATGACGGCGGCGCTCGGCTACGCGGCGATCATCTTCGTCGCGGTCGTCGTAGTCCGCTTCATCTGGGTCTACCCGGCCACCTACCTGCCCCGACGGCTGTCGAAGCGGGTACGGGAGCGGGAGCCGGGCACCGACTGGACCGCGCCCCTGATCGTCGGCTGGGCGGGCATGCGCGGGGTCGTCTCGCTCGCCGTCGCCTTCTCCATCCCGCTGGTCACGCACGACGGCGAGCCGTTCCCCGCCCGCAACCTGGTGCTGTTCCTGACCTTCACCACCGTCATCGCCACGCTGGTGATCCAGGGGCTGACCCTGCCCGTACTCGTCCGCGTACTGAAGCTGCCGGGGCGCGACCCGCAGACCGAGACGCTCATCGAGGCGCAGGCCCAGAGCGAGGCGTCCGTGGCCGCCGAAGCCCGCCTGGAGGAGCTGCTCACCGACCCGCACAACAACCTGCCGCCCCCGCTGGCCGACCGGCTGCGCGCTGTGCTGGAGCGCCGCCGCAACGCCGTCTGGGAGCGGCTGGGGGCAGCCGACCCGGTCACCGGGGAGTCGGCGGACGACACCTACCGGCGGCTCTCCCGCGAGATGATCGAGGCCGAGCGGGAGGTCTTCGTCCGGCTCCGGGACGAGCGGCGGATCGACGACGAGATGATGCGTACGCTGCTGCGCCGGCTGGACCTGGAGGAGGCGGCCGCCTACCGGGAGACGGACGACTCCTGAGAGCCCCGCACGTCCGGTGTGCCGGTGATCACCGCACTCACCCGGGTGCCCGGTGCGAACGCGCCCTCCTCGGCCAGGGCCGTCAGGGCGAACAGCAGCTTGGCGACGTAGACCCGTTCCACCGGCAGCCCGTGCCGGTCCTCGAAGTCCGCGGCGAAGGCGTCCAGTTCCGGAGTCGTACGGGCGTAGCCGCCGAAGGTGAAGCGCTCGTCGAGGGACCAGTTCCCGGCCGGGCCGCCGAACGCCTCGTCCTGGAGCGAGGTCACGGCAGCCCCGAGGAAGCCGCCGCGCAGCACCGGTACGCCCAGGGCGCGCTGTCCCTCATCCAGCCCGGCCGCGAGCCCGGCGAGGGTGCCGCCGGTCCCGCAGGCCACGGCCGCCACATCGGTGTGCCCGCGCAACTCGCGCCCCAGCGCTGCGCAGCCCTGTGCGGCCAGCGCGTTGCTGCCGCCCTCCGGGACCACCTCCACGTCCCCGTACAGCCTCAGCAGCCCCTCCAGGACCTCGGGCGAGGCCTTCGCCCGGTAGGTCGTCCGGTCCACGAAGTGCAGCCGCATGCCGTCGGCGGCGCACCGGGCGAGCGAGGGGTTGAGCGGCCGGTGCGCCAGCTCGTCGCCGCGTACGACACCGATGGTGGGGAAGCCCAGCAGCCGGCCGGCCGCAGCGGTGGCCCGCAGGTGGTTGGAGTAGGCGCCGCCGAACGTCAGCACGGTCCGCCCGGCGGCCGCCTCCAGGTTGAGAGCGAGTTTGCGCCACTTGTTGCCCGGCAGATCGGGGTGGATCAGATCGTCCCGCTTGAGGAGGAGCGTGATCCCGCGCCGGGCGAAGCGGTCGTCCCGGACCTCCTGGAGCGGGGACGGGACCCGGGGGCGCAGAAGGGTCTCGGGGCGGTTCACGTGCTTATTGTGGCCCGCTCCGGTCCGGGCGCTCTCAGGCGCTCGCCAGCCACAGGTCCGGGCCGAACACCTCGTAGTGGATGTCGGCCGGGCGGACCCCCGCGTCCAGCAGCCGGGTGCGGACCGTGCGCATGAAGGGGAGCGGGCCGCACAGATAGGCGTGGGTGCCCGGCAGCACGGTGACGCCGTTCAGGTCGACGAGGCCGGTGCGGTGGGCCGGGTGGCCGGCCTCCGGGGACTCGTACCAGAAGTGCGGTTCGGCCTCCGGGAGCTTCTCCGTCAGCCGGATGTGCTGGGCGCGCAGGGCGTGGTCGGCGGGGGAGCGGTCGCCGTGCACCACGGTGACCGGGCGGTCGTGGCCCTGCTCGGCCAGGTGCTCCAGCATCGACAGCATGGGCGTGCAGCCGATCCCGGCCGAGGCCAGCAGCAGGGGCGCGTCCAGGTGGTCGAGGACCAGGTCCCCATAGGGGACGGAGACGCGCAGCCGGTCGCCCGCGCGGGTGCGCTCGTGCAGATGGCGGGAGACCTCGCCGTCGGGGGCCGCCTCCCCGCGCACCCGCTTGACCGTGATGGAGCGCAGCCGGGAGCCGGGGGAGGAGGAGAGGCTGTACTGGCGTATCTGCCGGGCCCCGTCGGCGAGTTCGACCTGTACGGAGACGTACTGTCCGGGCCGGAAGACCGGAGCGTCACCACGGTCCGCCGGGCGGAGGTGGAAGGTGGCGACGTCCTCGGTCTCCTCGATCCGGGCGGCGACCTCCCACTCCCGCCACACATCGCCCGCCACCACACCCTGCTGGGCGTAGAGCCGCGCCTCGGTGGCGATGAGGGCGTTCGCCATCAGCCAGTAGACCTCGTCCCAGGCCGCGGCGACCTCAGGGGTGACCGCGTCACCCAGTATGTCGGCGATCGAGGCGAAGAGATGGGTGTGCACCACCTCGTACTGCTCGGGGGTCACCCCCAGGGAGGCGTGCTTGTTAGCGATCCGGTTCAGCATCACGTCCGGCCGGGTGCCGGGGTTTTCGACCAGCGCGGTCGCGAACGCGGCGATGGATCCGGCCAGGGCCCTGCGCTGGTCGCCGGAGGCCTGGTTGCCCCGGTTGAACAGGTCGCGCAGCAGCTCCGGGTGGGCCTCGAAGAGCTTCTCGTAGAAGAGGTCGGCGATGTCCCCGATGGCCGCGCCGACGGCGGGGAGGGTGGCACGGACGGTGGCGGTGGACCGGTCGGAGAGCATGCGAAGGGGCTCCTCTGCTGTTAATTGGTATCTGGAATGCTTATTTTTGGGGAGCGTGGCGCCTGGCCGGGGGCCGGATGGTCGGGGTGGGTGGTGGCGGGCTCAGTCCGGTGGCGGTCCGCTGCCGATGCCGAGCAGCAGGGGGCCGGTGGGGGAGGCGACGAGATCGGTGACGGTGATCGGGTCGAGTGAGGCGTAGAAGGCCTCCTGGGCCTTCCGCAGGGCGCCGCGCAGCCGGCAGCCGGAGCGCAGCGGGCAGGGTGTGGCGCCCTCGCACTCCACGACGTCGTCCGTGCCCTCCAGCTCCCTCACGAGAGCGCCGATCGAGGCGGAGCGCCCGGCCGAGGTGAGGGTGAGTCCGCCGCCCCGGCCGCGCCGGGCGTCCAGCAGGCCGAGGTGCTGGAGGCGGGCGACGACCTTGGCGGTGTGCGTGTAGGGCACCCGCATGGTGTCCGCCACCTCGCGCGTGGTGGGCGGGTCCGCGCCTTCGGCGACCGCCAGCCGCATGAGGACGCGGAGCGCCACGTCGGTGTACCTGGTCAGCCGCATGGTTCCACTCTAGATATGTGGCATCTGAGATGCAACTTTTGCGGTACGCGGAGCGACGGGGAGCGACATGCCCCACCCGAAGGCCGATTAGTCACACTCTTTTGTGTAATGGCGGGCCGCGTCCTCCTGCTGAAAGGCTTCTCCAGCAGGTCAGCCCATGATCGAAAGGACGTCAGATGTCCGTTGGTGAAGAGGTTCGCGACACGCAGGCGCCGCCGCAGCAGAGTCTGGGGACGGCAGCTGCGCGGAACCTCGCGACGACCACCAAATCCGCGCCGCAGATGCAGGAGATCACCTCACGGTGGCTGCTGAAGATGCTGCCGTGGGTGCAGGTACAGGGCGGTACGTACCGGGTGAACCGTCGGCTCAGCTATTCGGTCGGTGACGGCCGGGTGACGTTCGTCCAGACCGGGGACCGGGTCGCCGTGATCCCCGCCGAGCTGGGGGAACTGCCCGCTCTGCGCAACTTCGAGGACGAGGAGGTCCTCGCCGAGCTCGCCCGCAGGTGCGAGCAGCGGGATGTGGCCGCGGGGGAGGTGCTCGCCGCGGCGGGGGACGCGGCGGACCGGGTCTTCCTGCTGGCGCACGGCAAGGTGGAGAAGATCGGATCCGGCCTCTACGGGGACGAGACGGAGCTCGAAGTCCTCGCCGACGGCGCGTACTTCGGCGACCAGAGCCTCGTGGACGGGGACGCCGTCTGGGAGTACACCGCCCGGGCCGTCACCGCGTGCACGCTGCTGACGCTCAGCCGTGCGGACGTGTTCAACCTGGCGGAGCGCGCAGAGCCGCTCCGCGCCCATCTCGCCGGTCTGCTCTCCATCCCGCACCAGCGGACCAACAAGTACGGCGAGGCGGCGATCGACCTCTCCGCCGGCCATGTCGGCGAGGCCGTGGTCCCGCACACCTTCGTCGACTACGACGCCGCACCCCGCGAGTACGAACTGAGCGTCGCGCAGACGGTGCTCAAGGTGCACAGCAGGGTCGCCGACCTCTACAACCAGCCGATGAACCAGACCGAGCAACAGTTGCGGCTCACGGTCGAGGCGCTCCGCGAGCGCCAGGAGCACGAGCTGATCAACAACCGGGAGTTCGGCCTCCTCAACAACTGCGACTACGGCCAGCGGCTCCAGCCGCACGACGGGGTGCCCAGCCCCGACGACATGGACGAGCTGCTCTCGCGCCGGCGCGGATCGAAGCTCTTCCTCGCCCACCCGCGCGCCATCGCCGCCTTCGGCCGCGAGTGCAACCGGCGCGGACTGGTCCCGGAGAGCGTGGACATCGGCGGCCACCACGTGCCCGCCTGGCGCGGGGTGCCGATCTTCCCGTCCAACAAGATCCCGGTCACCGACGCCCGCACCACCTCCATCATCTGCATGAGGACCGGTGAGGCCGAACAGGGCGTCATCGGCCTCCAGCAGACCGGCATCCCGGACGAGATCGAGCCGAGCCTCTCGGTCCGCTTCATGGGCATCGACGAGCAGGCGATCATCTCCTACCTGGTGACTGCGTACTACTCCGCCGCCATCCTGGTACCGGACGCCCTCGGCGTACTGGAGAACGTGGAGGTGAGCCGCTGGCGCTGACCCCGTGTCACCCCCGGCGGCCCGGTCGGCCGACACCGGCCGGGCCGCCGGGGCCCCGCCCCATCGCACCGCCCCAGGGAGTGACCGTGACCATGACCAGTACGGACGCAGCGACGGAAGGGCACGAGGCCGCGGCGCTGCTGGAGCGCACCCGCGCCATCGTCGACCCGCATCTGCGATCGGCCGTGGAATCGCTGCCCGGTGGCATACGCCGGATCGCGATGTACCACTTCGGCTGGGAGAACGCCGACGGAACACCCGCCGCCGGACAGGCGGGCAAGGCCATCCGGCCGGCCCTCGTGCTGGCCGCCGCCCGGGCGCTGGGCGGCGATCCGGAAAGCGCCGTGCGCGCGGCCGTCGCCGTGGAGCTGGCGCACAACTTCACCCTCCTCCATGACGACGTCATCGACGAGGACACCACCCGCAGACACCGGCCCACCGCCTGGGCCGTCTTCGGCGTCCCGGACGCGATCATCACCGGCGACGCCATGCTGGCCCTCGCTCAGCGGCTGCTCGCCGAGGACACCCACCCGGCGGCGCAACGGGCCGGTGCCAGGCTCTCCTCGTGTGTCATCGAGTTGTGCGCGGGCCAGCAGGCCGACTGCGCCTTCGAGGAGCGCGGCCCGGACGAGGTCACGCTGGACGAATGCCTGACCATGGCCACCGCCAAGACCGGCGCGCTGCTCGGCTGCGCCTGTGCGCTCGGCGCCCTCTACGCCGGGGCGGACGACCGGGCGGTCCGCGCCATGGACGGCTTCGGGCGGGAGGCCGGCCTCTCCTTCCAGCTCATCGACGACCTGATCGGCATCTGGGGCGACCCGGCCCGCACCGGCAAGCCCGTCGGCGCGGATCTGGCCGCCCACAAGAAGTCGCTGCCCGTGGTGGCGGCCCTGACCTCCGGCACCCCGGCCGCCGCCGAGCTCGCCGCGCTCTACCGGGGACCCATGGCCACCTCCGCGGAGGTGGACCGGGCGGCCGACGCGGTGGACCGGGCCGGCGGCCGGGACTGGGCCCAGGTGGCCGCCGCCGACCGGATGGCCCGGGCGGTGCACCACCTCTCCCGGGCGGTCCCCGACCCCGACGGAGCCGGTGACCTGCTGGCCCTGGCCGAATTCGTCACCCGCCGCACCAGCTGACCGGCCTCACCGGACCTGCCCGGGTCCGTCAACTCTAGTATTCCGGAGGTTGGTTGAGAGCAGAGCGTCGAGAGCAGCGGGCGAAGGGGTGGAAG
The DNA here is from genome assembly GCF_009865135.1 of Streptomyces sp. SID8374. Classification (NCBI taxonomy): domain Bacteria; kingdom Bacillati; phylum Actinomycetota; class Actinomycetes; order Kitasatosporales; family Streptomycetaceae; genus Streptomyces; species Streptomyces sp. SID8374. Next base: position 91,744 of record NZ_WWGH01000002.1, read on the forward strand.
CCGGTCATGGGCATACGGATTCAGCAGGCGGGCCAGGACGACAGGGAGCTGGTCGTATCGGTCCTGGAGGAGGCCTTCCACCACGACCCGGTCAGCAGCTGGGTATTCCCCGACGAGGCGCACCGGCGGGCGGTGCACGGCAAGTTCCTCGGCGTCTTCGCCGACATCACCCTCGCCGAAGGCCGGATCGACATCGCGGACGACGGCGCCGCGGTGGCCCTGTGGCTGCCCGTGCCCGCCGGGGCGCCCGAGGAGGAGGACCCCACGCCCGCCCTGATGCGGCAGACCGCCGACCCCGACAACGAGCGGTGCGAGCTGGTCGGGAGGCTGACCGGGAAGGTGCACCCGCACGACCGCGCCCACTCCTACCTGCTCATGGTCGGCGTCTCCCCGCAGCGCCAGGGCCAGGGCGTCGGGGCCGAGCTCATCCGGACGGAGCTGGACCGCTGCGACCGCGACGGCGTCCCCGCCTACCTGGAGGCGAGCAGCGCCCGCAGCCGGACGCTCTACGAACGGCTCGGCTTCGGCTTCCTGGGAAGCGCCGTCGAACTGCCGGACGGGCCGTCGATGTGGCCCATGTGGCGTGAACCGCAGGCGGATTGACCCGTCGGGCGCCGCCCCTGGCCGGACCGCCCGCGGAGGGGGAGGGCGGCACGGGGGCCGCACCGGGCAGGGGCTACAGTCCATGCTCATGACAGATGAGTCGTGGGCCGGCTGGTACCGGGACCGCAACGGTTCCGATTCCGTCGTTCTCACCACGGACGGACAGCAGCTCCGGATCCGGATCAGAGGCGTCGACTTCGAGGGCGAGAGCCTCGACGACCTGGCGCCGGTGTCCGGCACGCCTCCGGAGAGCGGGATGTTCGCCCTGGCGGACGGCGCGCTCACCGACTGCGTGCTGGAGTGGGACCTCCCGCTGCCCGTCCTCGTCGAGGGTGAGCTGCGCCAGGCCACCCTCGGCTGCCTGCTCTCCCTGCGCCGGGCCGACCCGGACCTCTACCTCACCCTCCACCTGGACGGCGCGGCCTACGAATCCGCCCGGGCCGAGAGCGACTTCGCCGCCGCGCTGGCGGCGATCCAGCGCATCCTCCCGGACGGCATCCGGCTCCAGACCTGCATCGCCTGCGCCTTCTCCGACTACTTCCCGGCCCCCGGCCGCGCCCTCTCCGGCGGCCTCGCCTGCTTCCGGGGCGCCAAAGACGCCTACCGGGAGGCGGAGGGCGAGGACGCGGTACTGGACCTGTGGGACCGGCGTACCGGATTCGTCCAGGAGGTCTGGAGCTGCCAGGAGTTCGAGGTGCGCCCGTCCCGGGGAGAGGGGACCGGCCACCGAGGGGCCTTCCCCACTGAACCGGTGGAGCCGGGGGAGCCGGGGGAATCGGGGGAGTCCATGAGCCCCCTGGAATCCGTGCAGCCTCTGGAGCCCATCGATTCCGCCTGACGGTCACGCCGTCCCTGGCGGACCGCCTCCTCTGCCCCGTACCGCAACTCCGGTACGGGGCAGAGCTGTTCCCGCACCCGGACGGCGGGCCGCGCCGCCGCGGCCCATTGCCGTATCTCTAGTTGTTCTACTAACATGCGAACAACGGAGGTTTCCATGACACGCAAGAACCTTGGCCGCGCCACGCTCGCGGCCCTGCCCTTTGTCCTCGCACTCCTCGTCGACCTGATCCTCTTCCTCGTCCTCAAGGACCGTCTTCCCACCCGTCTGGCCAGCCATTTCGACGCCACCGGCGATGCGAACGGCTATGTCGACCGCACCGCCTACGTCCTCGTCACCGCCCCGGTGATGCCCGTGCTCGGCGCCCTCTGGGTCCTCATGGCGGTCAGCGGAAAGTTCTACGGGCGCGCCCACCGATGGCTCATCGCGGGTGGCTGGGCCGTGGCGGCCTTCCTCCAGTACGCGCTGGGCGCCACCCTGGTCATCAACCTGGACGTCCCGGAGGGGGGCGAGGCCGGCGGCTTCCCGATGTGGCACCTCGCCGCCGCCTTCGGTGCGGCCGCCCTCGCCGGTGCGGTCGGACTGCTGCTGGCCCGGCTGGTCCCGGCGCCGGAGGACCCGCGCGCCGGGAAGGACCCCGCCGACCGCGAGCGGATCGCGCTCGCCGACGGTGAGGTGGCCGGCTGGGCGCGCACCACCGGCTCCTGGTGGCTGCCGCTCGGCACACTGGCAGTGGCCGCCGCCGGGGCGGTGCTCGGATACGCGGTCAACTGGCTCGCGGCCGCACCGCTGTTCCTGCTCGCCCTGCTGACGGTCACCTTCTGCCGCCCCCACGTCACCGTGGACCGGCGCGGCCTCACCGTCTCCGGTCTGCTGCCCTGGCCCCGGGTCCAGGTCCCGCTGGAGCGCATCGAGGGGGCGGACAGCCGGCAGGTCGACGCGATCGCGGAGTTCGGCGGCTGGGGCTACCGCATCCGCCCCGGACGTACCGGCTTCATCGTCCGCTCGGGCGAGGCCATCGTCGCCCGGCAGACGGGCGGACGTGAATTCGCGGTCACCGTGGAGGACTCCGCGACCGGCGCCGCCCTGCTCAACACCCTCGTCGACCGGAACCGGGCGGGGCGCTGACCATGCTCTTCCGGGTCGACCCCACCTCCACCGTGCCGCTCGGCGACCAGATCGCGGCCTCGGTGCGCCGTGCGGTCGCCGACTCGACGGTGACTCCGGGCGAGCGGCTCCCCGCCGCCCGGGTGCTCGCCGACTCCCTCGGGGTGAACGTCCACACGGTGCTCCGCGGCTACCAGCGGCTGCGCGAGGAGGGGCTGATCGAACTGCGCCGCGGCCGTGGCGCCGTGGTCACCGCGGCCGCCTCACCCCGCCGGGCCCAGCTGCTGGAGCGCGTCCGCGAAGTGGTCGCGGACGCCCGGGAGCTGGGCATGACGGAGGAGGAGCTGCTGACGCTGGTCCGCGCCGAACTGGACACCTGACGCCGCCGCCACCGTCGTACGAGGGCAGCCCGCCCACCACCGGCGTACGACGGGCGGTCATCCATCACGGCGTACGACAGCGGCTCACCACGGCGTACGACCACATCCCGCCCACCGCAGAGGGCCGTTCCGCGTCCGGAACGGCCCTCTCCTCATGCGGCGCCCCGGGTCAGGAGGCGGTGCCCGCCAGCGCGGCGGCGAAGCCGTTCTGCCAGAGCTGGTTCACCCGCGCCCGCTCGTTGGCGTCCGGCTGGGCGTTGGTGCAGGACGGGCCGGGGCCGCCGCCGGACATCAGCTGGCTGCACGGACCGGAGTAGGTGTCCGGCAGGCCGAGCACGTGCCCGGTCTCGTGCGTGGTGACGCGGGTCGAGTTGTACTGCTGGTTCTGCCGGTAGTCCAGGAAGATGAAGCCCCGGCCGTGGCCGTTGGTCGAGGCGTACGAGCCGCGCGGGTCGTTGCCCTCGCGGTAGGTGAAGTCGGCGTTGGAGCCTTCCTGGAGCCGTACGTTGGTGACCGAGCTGTTCCAGATCCGGGTGCTGTTGGCTATCTGGGTGCGGAAGCTCGGGGCGGAGGCCGTGCTGTAGGTGACGGTGACGGCCTGGGTGCCCAGGGGATTCGCCGCACGCTTCTCGGCGACGGACTTCATGACCGCGTCGAAGAAGGCCCGGTTGGCGGCGGCGTTCTCGCCGGACCCGTTGTACGCGGCGATGGTGGCGGGGGTGGAGACGGCAGGTGCAGGAGCGGCGGAGACCGCGGGAGCCGTGCCGAGCGCGGCGACGAGGCCGAGACCGGCGATGGCGGAGGCGATGGCGGTCCTGAGGTGTCTCATGGGGGATTTCTCCTACTGTCCGGTGAACCCGCGCCGTGGGGGTTGTCCGCTGAACGGACGGGGCGCGGGGCGGTACGGGGAGAGTGTGGGGGAGCGGACGGCCGCCGGGGATGATGCCAACCGGCGATAGCACGGCCCTATCCCCGCGCCAGGCACCAGCCCGGCCGAGGGACGGCACCCTCTCATCGCCGTATGAAGCGCTGCCCAACACCCCCTGAATTAACGTCCTTTGGTGGGGTTGAGTCCGCTGGTGCAGCGGGCACGACCGGTCGTAGTCTCCGATCCATGGAGCTTGAGGTGAGGCACCTCAGGGCGCTGTGCGCCATCGCCGACGCGGGCAGTCTGCACCAGGCCGCCCGCCGTCTCGGCGTGAGCCAGCCCTCCCTGACCACCCAGCTGCGGCGGATCGAGAACTCGCTGGGCGCCGAGCTGTTCCGCCGCGAACGCACCGGCTGCCGCCCGACGCCCCTGGGCCGCGCCGTCCTGAGCCGGGCCCGGCCGCTGGTCGACGGGATGAGCGCCCTGGTCAGCCACGCCTTGGCGGAGGCCGACGCCACCCGGTCCCGGGGGCCCCGGCTGCGGATCGGCTCCACCGCGAGCCGGGTCGTGGGCAGTTGGCTGCGCAGGCTGCGGGTCGCCCTGCCCGGTACGGAGATCTCCCTGCGGGTCGACGTCTCGGCCCACGCCCTCCTGGGCTCGGTGGAGGCGGGCCGGCTGGACGTCGCCTTCGTGCACGAGGTGGAGGGGAGCCCGCTGACCCTCCCCGGCGGCCTGGTCCAGCGCGTACTGGTCGACCGGGAACCGCAGTTCATCTCCCTGTCGCGGGACCACCCGGCCGCCCGCCGCCGGGTCGTGGAGCTCGGGGAGCTGGCCGGCGACCGGTGGATGGTCGATCCGACGGTGGACGGCGAGTGGGACGGGGTGCGCCGCGTGCTGGGCGCCGCCGGGATCGACCCGCCGGTCCTGCACGGGGACTACCTCACCGCCGCCTCCCTCGTCGTGCTCGGCGAGGCCGTCGCACCCTGCCAGCCCACCTCGGGGCCGCGCGACGACATGGCGATCCGCCCGCTCCGCGACGACCCGCTGGCCGTCCGGCTGCTCCTGGTCTCCCGGCCGGAGACGGACACGTCGGTGGCGTACGCGGAGCTGGAGGCGGCCTACCGGGAGGCGGCCCGGCGCTCCAGCGGCTACTACGAGTGGCTGCTGCGCCACCGCAGCCCGCTGGCCCGCACGCCGTGAGGCCTTGAGGCCGTGAGGTTTTGAAACCTGGGCCTTCGAGCCTCCGGGCCTCGGGGAGAGTTCCCCGTTCTGCTGTCAGCGTGCGGGTGTTCCCCAGGGCGGCCCGGGCGGGCAGGCTCGGTCCATGAAGCTACTGATGCTGGGCGGTACGGAGTTCGTCGGACGGGCCGTCACCGAGGCCGCCCTGGCGCGGGACTGGCAGGTCACCGTCTTCCACCGCGGCCGCCACGCGCCGCCGCCGGGCGTGCGCGTGCTGACGGGCGACCGTACGGGAGGGGAGCGGGGCCTCGCGGCGCTGGCGGACCACACGGGCGACTGGGACCTGGTCGTCGACACCTGGAGCGGGGTGCCCACCGCCGTACGGGACGCCGCCCGGCTCCTGGCGGACCGCGCGGGCCACTACACGTACGTCTCCAGCCGCTCGGTCTACGCCTACCCCGCGCCCGCCGGACTGGACGAGGACGGACCGCTGGTGGCGGGCGCCTCGCCCGACGACGGCGGCGAGGCCGGGGACGTGCCGTACGACCGGGCCAAGCGAGGCGGTGAGCTGGCGGCCCTCGACGCCTTCGGCGACCGGGCCCTGCTGGCCCGCGCGGGGCTGATCATCGGCCCCGGGGAGAACATCGGACGGCTGCCCTGGTGGCTCACGCGGATCGCCCGCGGCGGCCCGGTGATCGCCCCCGGCCCGCGTACCAATGAACTCCAGTACGTCGACGCGCGCGACCTCGCCGACTGGATCCTGGACGCCGGGGCGGCCGGGCTGCACGGCCCGTACAACACGGTCAGCCGCCCCGGCCACGCCACCATGGGGGAGTTGCTGGACGCCTGCGTCCGGGTCACGGGCTCCGGCGCCGAGCTGCGCTGGACGGACCCGGAGACCCTGCTGGCCGCCGGGGCCGAGCCCTGGAGCGGGCTGCCGATCTGGCTGCCGGAGGGGGAGCTGCACGACACGATGCACCGGGGCGGCCATGCCAAGGCCGAGGCGGCCGGGCTGCGCTGCCGGCCGGTCGGCGAGACCGTCGCCGACACCTGGAGCTGGCTGTGTGAGCGCGGCGGCACCGCGCCCCAGCGGCCGGACCGGCCGACGGTCGGCCTCGATCCCCGGCTGGAGGAGAAGCTGCTGGTGCTCTGAACCCTCCCGGCCCTTCCCACACTCCTATAGGCCTACGCATGCGGGCAAATCCGGCGTGTCATAACAAATGACTAGTATTAAAGATGCATATTGCGCGGCATGGAACAACAGGCGCGCAGGCGCGGCAACGCAATCCGGGCAGCAGTGACAGTGGCCACGGCCGCGGCGATGGTGGGCATGCTGGCCCCGGCCGCCGCCGCCGACCCGTTGCCGGGCGGGCTCGGCCCCTGCCTCGGCAGCAGGTGCCCGTCCGTGTGGAACGACCCCAACAACGGCCCGGTCGTCGGATTCGACGAGAACATCAACATCTACGTCGGCGGGGACTACCTGGTGCGGGAGGCCGCCGCCGAGGCCGAGGGGAAGATCGTCACCCTCGGCCGGTTCGACATGGACAAGCGGCCCGAGGCCTCGCAGATCTACAACGTCGGTGTCGTGGGCGTCGGTTCGCGGGTTCCGCCGCCGGACGGCTCCGACTATCTGACGGTGGGCGGGGACATCCGCATCGCCGACGGCAAGCGCCTCCTGGCCGAGGAGGGCAGCCACTCGGGCCGGGTCGCCCACGCGGGCAGCCTCACCGGAACGGTCAACCCACTGACCGCCCCGCGCCCCGACCCGGAGGCCGCCGCCCCCTTCACCGGCCTGCGCCCGCAGCTCACCGAGGCCAGCCGGTGCTACGCGTACGACGGCGACGCACACCGTACGCCGACCGGCCGCTGGACCAGGGCCGGGGACACCTTCACCTTCACCGGGGACGGCACCTCGCCGATCCAGATCTTCGACGTGGACGCGAACCTCGTCTCCGAGAGCGGCGGGAACGCCGGGTTCACCTTCACCGGCATCCCCGCCGGGGCGACGGTCCTGGTCAACGTCTACGGCAGCGCCCGCACGGTCGCCACGTTCATGGGCTCCCTCCCCAACCCCGGGCTCCGCGAGCGCCTGCTGTGGAACTTCCCGGACGCGACGGACCTGACGCTGACCGGACCGGCCCAGTTCCAGGGCAGCGTGCTGGTCGGGCAGCCGGCGAGCACGACGACCCTCGACATGAGCGGCACCAACGGCCGCTTCTACAGCGCGGGTTCGCTCACCCACACCTCGGGCCGCTCGGGCGGCCAGGAGATCCACGCGTACCCGTTCGACGGCGACCTCCCGACCTGCGCCCCGACGCCGACGCCGACCCCCACGCCAACGCCCACACCGACCCCCACGCCGACGCCGACCCACACGAAGCCGACGCCGACTCCCACACACACGAAGCCGACGCCGAGCCCCACACACACGAAGCCGACGCCCACGCCCACGGAGCCGACTCCCACGCCGACCCCCACGGACCCGACCCCGGGTCCGTCGCCCACCGACCCGACCCCGGATCCCACGGAGCCCACGCCGGGCCCCACCGACCCCACGCCGGATCCGACCGACACACCGACGTGGCAGCCGTCGCCCTCGCCGTCCCACCCGGGTGAACTGCCCGACACCGGATCGCGCGGCGGCGAATGGATCATCGGCTCCCTCGCGGCAGCGCTGGTGGCCGCCGGTGGAACGGTCCTCTTCGCCACCCGCAGGGCGCGCCGCCGCACCTACTAGCAGCGCCCGCTAGCGTGGTTCGATGACCGAACCACTGCTGCACCTCGCCGAAGCACCCCTCTGGGAGGCGGCCCGCGGGACCGGGACGTACGAGATGTCCACCCGCGGCCGCACCCTCCAGGAGGAGGGCTTCATCCACCTCTCCCTGCCCCGCCAACTCCCGGGCGTGGCAAGGATGCTGTACGGGGACGGAGGCGGGTCCGGGGACGACGGCCACGACCTGGTGGTCCTGGTCGTCGACCCCGCCCGCCTCACCGCCCCCGTGCGGTACGAGGCGATGAAGCCTGGCGGCGAGGAGTTCCCGCACCTGTACGGACCGCTCCCGGTGGAGGCGGTCGTGGAGGCGCGGCGCTACGAGGACTGGCACCAGGCACGACGAGAGGAAGACGAACCCCAGTGAACGGCCCCCTCACCGCGGTGACCGGAGCGAGCGGAGGCGTCGGCGGCCGGGTCGCCGAGCGGCTCGCCCGCACCGGAGTCCCCGTACGCCTCCTCGGCCGCGACCCGGCCCGCCTCCCCGATCTGCCCGGCGCCGACCGTGCGCCCGCCTCCTCCTACGGCGACGGGGAGGCGATGCGCCGGGCCCTGGACGGGGCGCACACCCTGTTCCTGGTCTCCGCGCACGAGAGCCCGGACCGGGTGCGCGAGCACATCACGGCGGTCGACGCGGCCGTGGCGGTGGGCGTGGAGCGGATCGTGTACGTGTCCTTCCAGGGCGCCGCGCCCGACGCCACGTTCACCTTCGCCCGCGACCACTGGCACACCGAGGCCCACATCCGCACGGCCGACGTGCGCCACACGTTCCTGCGGGACAACTGGTACCAGGCGGGGCTGCCCGCGATGACCGGCGCGGACGGGGTGCTGCGCGGGCCGGGCGGGGAGGGCCGGGTCGCCGCCGTCGCCCACGAGGACATCGCGGACGCCGCGGCCGCCGTCCTGCTGGACGAGTCCACCGCCCACGACGGCCGGGCCTACGACCTGACCGGCCCCGAGGCGTTCACCCTCGCCGAGGCCGCCGAGGAGCTGAGCCGGGCCACCGGACGCTCCATCCGCTACGTCCCCGAGACCGTCGAGGAGGCCTACGCGTCCCGGGTCGGATACGGGGCCGCCGAGTGGGAGGTGGCCGGCTGGGTCACCTCGTACGAGGCGATCGCGGCCGGCGAACTGGCCGCCGTCTCCGACGCGGTCCCCACCCTCACCGGCCACCCCGCCCAGAGCTTCGCGGAATTCCTCGCGGAGCACCCGGAGAGCTACCGGCATCTGCTGCCCGGAGCCTGACCGGGCTGCTCGGGGCCCGGCTCACCGCCACGGGACAGGGCGCCACGGACTGCCCTCGCTCTCCGTCAGCAGACGGTGGGCGAGGGCGTCCTGTTCGTAGAACGGCCCGTACTCCTCCTCGTCGAACCGCAGCACCCGCCCCCAGCGCGTACCCCGCCGAGAAGTCCTCCCACGACCGGTGGGAGGACTGGCTCAGCGCCCCGGCATGGACGATCGCCTGCTCGGCGTCGGCCGGGGCGCAGTAGCGGCCTGGGCGGTCGCACCGGTGCGGTCCCGCGCAAAAGACCGCACCCGACCCGCTGTGGACGCCGATATCGGCGGCCTGCGGACCGGGTGCGGAAGGCTGGGCGGAGCGGCCCGCGAAAGTGCGGACCGTACCGCCCGGCACGATCAAGCCTTCTTGGTCTCCCAGAAGATCTTGTCGACCTCGGCGATCAGGTCCAGGGCCTTCTGGCCCGTCGCCGGGTCGTTCGAGCCCTTGGCCGCGGAGAGCGCCTTCAGGGTGTCGTTGATCAGCTGGTGCAGCTCCGGGTACTTCTCGAAGTGCGGGGGCTTGAAGTAGTCGCTCCAGAGCACCGAGACGTGGTGCTTCGCGAGCTCGGCGCGCTGTTCCTTGATCAGGATCGCGCGGGTGCGGAAGTCCGCGTCCTCGTTGGCCTGGTACTTCTCCTGGACGGCCTTGACCGACTCGGCCTCGATACGGGCCTGGGCCGGGTCGTAGACGCCGCAGGGCAGGTCGCAGTGGGCGCTGACCTTCACCTTGGGGGCAAACAGGCGGGAAAGCATGGAGCTGTCCTCCTCGTGATCGTCTTCTCAGGTGGGACATTACTCCGTGGAGCGCCGCTTTCCGTGGCTGCCCCTGGGGCTTAGGTCAAAAGTCCGGGGTGGGATTCGGGCCGTCGGCCGAATGTACGGAGCGGAACGCGGTACGCGGGACGGTGTGCCGGAGGAGGACCGGGAGGTGGCCGAGGTGCCGGAGCGGGGACGGGTGTCCGGAGGCGGGCGGGCCGGGCGGCGGCCGTTGCGGGTGGTGGAGGTGACGGGGCCTTCGATGGTGCCCACGCTCTACCACGGGGATCTGCTGCTGGTGCAGTACGGGGCGCCCGTGCGCCCCGGTGACGTGGTGATCCTGCGTCACCCCTTCCAGCAGGACCTGCTGGTGGTGAAGCGGGCGGTCGAACGGCGGCCCGGCGGCTGGTGGGTGCGGGGGGACAACACGTTCGCGGGCGGCGACAGCACGGATTACGGGGTGGTCCCCGAGGAGCTCGTACTGGCCCGGGTGCGGGCCCGCTACCGGCCGCTGCCGAAGGGGCCCAGGGGGCCGAAGGGCAGCGGAAGTCAGCTGTCGGTGACCGCGGTGCTCGGCTGGGCGGTCTCGGCGCTGAGGCCGGTCCGGTCCGCCTCCGCCCGTTTGCGGGCCCGGTAGGCGGCCACGTTGGCGCGGGTGGCGCAGCGGTCCGAGCAGTAGCGCCTCGACCGGTTGGTCGAGGTGTCCAGGTAGGCGTTGCGGCACGGGGCCGCCTCGCAGAGGCCGAGCCGGTCCACGCCGTGCGAGGTCAGGTGGAAGGCGAGGCCCATCGCCGCGATGGCCGCGTACCCGGCGGTCGCGTTGGACGGGTGGTCGGCCAGGTGCATGTGCCAGTCCGGCCTGCCGTCCTCGTCCCGGGTGTCGTGGCCGGAGATCTGCGGGCTCACCGGGAACTCCAGCAGCAGCGAGTTGAGCAGGTCCACCGCGAGCGTCTCGTCGCCGCTGTCGGCCGCCTCGAAGACCGCGCGCAGCCGGCCCCGTACGGAACGGAAGCGGGTCACGTCCGCGTCCGTCGTCCGCCGTGCCGCCTGCTGATTGGCGCCGAACAGCTCCCGGACCGCCTCGACCGAGGTGAGGACGTCCTTGTTGCGGGCCGGCTCCTCGGTGTTGACCAGGCGCACGGCGTAGTCCGAGTAATAGGCCAGTTCCACTTGTAGTCCTTACCGGGTCGGTCTAGGGTCGGAGTGTCGGCCAGTGTAATGGGTGGCCGTCATTCATGAGGCTTACTGGAGGTTGGCGTGACGGAGACGGGGACGAACACCGACTGGCAGTCCTGGCAGGAGAGCTGGGACCGCCAGCAGGAGTGGTACATGCCCGACCGCGAGGAGCGGTTCCGGGTGATGCTGGACATGGTCGAGGCGGTCGTCGGCCCCGCGCCCCGGGTCCTGGACCTCGCGTGCGGTACGGGAAGTATTACGGACCGGCTCCTCAAGCGGTTCCCGGACGCCACGAGCACCGGCGTCGACCTCGACCCGGCTCTCCTGGCCATAGCCCGCGGCACCTTCGAGGGGGACGACCGGGCCACCTTCGTCACGGCCGACCTCAAGGACCCGGACTGGACGGCCCGGCTGCCCCACACCTCGTACGACGCCGTCCTCAGCGCCACCGCCCTGCACTGGTTCCACAGCGAGCCGCTGGCCGTGCTGTACGGGCAGCTCGGCGGGCTCGTCCGGGACGGCGGCCTCTTCATGAACGCCGACCGCACCATCGACCCGGACACCCCGCGCATCAACGCCGCCGAACGCGCCCACCGGCACGCCGCCATGGACCGCGCCAAGGCCGCGGGCGCCCTGGACTGGGCCGAGTGGTGGGCCGTCGCCGCCAAGGCCCCGGTCCTCGCCGGACCCACCGCCGAACGGTTCGCGATCTACGGTGAGCACGCGGACGGCGACATGCCCTCCGCCGCCTGGCACGCCCGCACCCTGCTCGCCTCAGGCTTCGGCGAGGCCCGCACGGTCTGGGCGTCGCCTTCGGACAGCTTGATCCTCGCCGTGAAGTAGGCCGGAGAACGCGTGGGAGGGCGGTACGGGCCGCGCCCGTACCGCCCTCCCGGGACCACTGTCCACGTCACCTTCGACCCGGCTGTTTACAGCACCTTCGACAGGAACGCCTTCGTCCGGTCCTGCTGCGGGTTGCCCAGCACATCGCGCGGGTGGCCGGACTCGACCACCACGCCGTCGTCCATGAAGACCAGCGCGTCACCGACCTCGCGGGCGAAGCCCATCTCGTGGGTGACGACGATCATCGTCATGCCGTCCTCGGCCAGACCGCGCATGACGTCCAGGACATCGCCCACCAGCTCCGGGTCGAGCGCGGAGGTCGGCTCGTCGAAGAGCATCAGCTTCGGCTCCATCGCCAGCGCGCGGGCGATGGCGACGCGCTGCTGCTGGCCGCCGGAGAGCTGGGTGGGGTAGTTCTTCGCCTTGTCGGCGAGGCCCACCCGGTCCAGCAGCTTCTCGGCGCGGGCCCGGGCCACGGCCTTGGCCTCGCCCTTGACCTGGATCGGCGCCTCCATGACGTTCTCGAGCGCCGTCATGTGCGGGAAGAGGTTGAAGCGCTGGAAGACCATGCCGATCTCGCGGCGCTGGAGGGCGACCTCGCTGTCCTTGAGCTCGTAGAGCTTGTCGCCCTTCTGCCGGTAGCCGACCAGCTCGCCGTCGACCGAGAGCCGGCCGGCGTTGATCTGCTCCAGGTGGTTGATGCACCGCAGGAAGGTGGACTTGCCGGAGCCGGACGGGCCGATCAGGCAGAACACCTCACGCGGGGCGACCTCCAGGTCGATGCCCTTGAGGATGTGGGCGGCGCCGAAGGACTTGTGGACGCCCTCGGCCTTCACCATGGGGGTGGTCATGCGGAGACACCTCCGGAGGGCCGGTTGCTGAAGGAGGCGAGGTTCACCTTGATGCGCTGGAGCGGCGTGAGCGGCAGCGAGCGCAGCGAGCCGCGGGCGTAGCGGCGCTCCAGGTAGTACTGGCCGACGCTGAACACGCTGGTCATCACGATGTACCAGATGGACGCGACGAACAGCATCTCCATGACCGCGTACGACGTGGAGCCGATCTGCGAGGTGGAGCGGAGCAGCTCGTTGTAGGTGACCGCGTAGACCAGGGAGGAGGTCTTGAGCATGTTGATGAACTCGTTGCCGGTCGGCGGGATGATCACCCGCAGCGCCTGCGGCAGGACCACGCGGCGCATGGTCTTCGCCTGGGTCATACCGAGCGCGTGCGACGCCTCGGTCTGGCCCTCGTCCACCGACTGGATGCCGGCGCGGCAGATCTCCGCCATGTAGGCGGCCTCGTTCAGGGCGAGCCCCAGCAGGGCGCACATGAACGGGGTCATGACGTCCGTCATCTCGTCCTTGTAGATGAACGGGATGTTCAGGACCGGGAAGATCAGCGCCAGGTTGAACCAGAGCAGCAGCTGGACGTAGACCGGGGTGCCCCGGAAGAACCAGATGTACAGCCAGGCGACCCAGCTGGTGACCGGGTTCTTCGAGAGCCGCATCACGGCCAGGATCACACCGAGGATCACGCCGAGCACCATGGCCAGGACGCTGATCAGCAGGGTGCGGCCGGCTCCGGCGACGACGTTCTTGTCGAACAGCTTGTCGCCGACGGCGTGCCACTGGATGTTGCCCTGCGAGAAGGCGTAGGCGAGGGCCACGAGGAGGCCGATGACCACGATGCCGCTGATCCAGCGGCCGACATGGCGGACCGGGATGGCCTTGATGTTCTCCGGGGCCGTGGTGGCGCCCTTGGAGACGGACACCTGGCCGGCCGGTGAGCCGGGGGGTGTCTTGTCGAACTTGTCAGTCATCGTGACTGCCCTTCGGTGAAGCGTCCGGTCACTTGCCGCCGTTGATGGCGGCCTTGTCGATCGCTCCCGTGCCGGCGCCCCACTTGTCGAGCACCTTCTTGTACGAACCGTCGGCGATGATCGCGTCGACGGCCTCCTTCAGGGCGTCCCGGAGACCGGTGTTGTCCTTCTTGACGGCGATGCCGAACGGGCCCGCGTCGATCTGCTCGCCGACGACCTCGAAGGCGTTGCCGCCGTCGGCCTTGCGGGCCAGGTCGACCGCGACCGGGTAGTCGTTGACACCGGCGACCGCACCGCCGGACTTGACCCGGGTCTGGGCCTCGGTGTCGTTCTCGAACGACTCGATCTTGACCGCCTTCTTGCCGCCGTCCGTACACGCCTTGGACTGCTTCTTGAGGGCTTCCTCGTAGGTGGTGCCGCGCTGGACGGCGGCGGTCTTCCCGCAGAGGTCCTCGATGGACTTGATGTTCTGCGGGTTGCCCTTCTTCGTGTACACGGCGGTGCCGGCCAGGAAGTAGTCGACGAAGTCGACGCCCTCGCCCAGCTTCTTGCCGGAGTCGTCCAGGCCCTCCTGGCGCTGCTTGTTGTCCGTGATGGACGACATGGCGATGTCGTGGCGGCCGGAGTTCAGGGCGGTGATCAGCCCGTCGAAGGAGCCGGAGGTGAACTCGAACTTCACACCCAGCTGCTTGCCGAGGGCCTCGGCGATGTCGGGGTCGACGCCCACGATCTTGCCGTTCTCGACGGACTCCATCGGGGCGTACTCGGCGTTCGTGCCGACCTTGATGACACCCGACTTCTGGTACTTCGCCGGCAGCTTGGCGAAGAGCGGGGCGCCGGCCTTGGTGGCCGTGCTGTCGCCGCCCTCCGAGGAGGCGCTCTCGGTCTGGTCGCCGCAGGCGGTGAGCAGCAGGGTGCCGGCGACCGCGATGGCGCCGACCGCCGCAATCCGGGACTTGGCGGTCTTACGACGCATGATGCTTGCGGTCATGTCGGGATCCTCCGGCAGGTGAGGGTTGAGGGTGCTTTCTGGGCGGCTTGGCACGCACCTTCGAGTGTCGCCACCTTGTGTTGTGACGGCATCCTGCCATTCGGATTGGCAGATTCAGGGGCCCAGCCATGTCAAAATCGGATAACGGGCGACCCCCGAACTCGCGTGGCCGGTACCTCGGGGCCGGACCATCTGTCGCGAAAGCTCCCCACCACCGGAGAATCTCCGGCGCGCCTCCTCTGCCGGGCGGCATTTATGCCGGTTTGCCGACTTGTCCAGATATTCGACTATGAGTCACGTCACCGCACCGGAATGGACTCGTGCGGGAGCGGGTTGGTCCGGTAAGAAAGACGTTTACACCCCTCATCCGGGGCTCAGGGCGCGTGTGCGGCGCGCCCGCGCGTATGTACCTCTCCCTGCCAGGGCGGGCCAACCGCTCGGCGCAGGGCACGTACGCGGTGCCCGCCCACCCCTCCTCAACCAGGAGTGGCCACCCTCAAACGATGAAGACTTAAGGGGTCAACACCATGGCAGCGGAGATCGTCAATCCTCGCAGCGACAGCAGTACCGACAGTGGCATCCAGCGCACGAGCGCAGCGGACACCGGGGCCGACGAGCCCTTCGATCCGGCCTTCGCCCTCCACCGCGGAGGGAAGATGGCCGTGCAGTCCACCGTCCCGATCCGGGACAAGGACGACCTTTCCCTGGCCTACACACCCGGCGTGGCCAAAGTGTGCAGCGCCATCGCCGACAACCCCGAGCTCGTCCACGACTACACCTGGAAGTCCCAGGTCGTGGCCGTCGTGACGGACGGCACCGCCGTGCTCGGCCTCGGTGACATCGGGCCCGAGGCGTCCCTCCCCGTGATGGAGGGCAAGGCCATCCTCTTCAAGCAGTTCGGCGGCGTCGACGCGGTGCCGATCGCGCTGGCGACGACCGACGCGGACGAGATCGTCGACACCGTCGTCCGGCTCGCCCCCTCCTTCGGCGGGGTGAACCTGGAGGACATCTCGGCCCCCCGCTGCTTCGAGATCGAGCGCAAGCTCCAGGAGCGGCTGGACATCCCCGTCTTCCACGACGACCAGCACGGCACCGCCGTCGTCACCCTCGCCGCCCTGCGCAACGCGGCCAAGCTCTCCGGGCGCACGCTCGGTGACCTGCGCGGTGTCATCTCCGGCGCGGGCGCGGCGGGCGTGGCCATCGCCAAGTTCCTGCTGGAGGCCGGCATCGGCGATGTCGCGGTGGCCGACCGCAAGGGCGTCGTCAGCCGGGACCGGGACGACCTGACCGACGTCAAGCGCGAGCTGGCCGAGCTGACCAACCGGGCCGGGATCTCCGGTTCGCTGGAGAAGGCGCTGGCCGGTGCGGACGTGTTCATCGGTGTCTCCGGCGGTACGGTGCCGGAGGCGGCGGTGGCGTCGATGGCGCCCGGTGCGTACGTCTTCGCCATGGCCAACCCGAACCCGGAGGTCCACCCCGAGATCGCGCACAAGTACGCGGCCGTGGTGGCGACCGGGCGGTCCGACTTCCCGAACCAGATCAACAACGTGCTGGCGTTCCCGGGGATCTTCGCCGGGGCGCTCCAGGTGCGGGCCTCGCGGATCACGGAGGGGATGAAGATCGCGGCGGCGAACGCGCTGGCCGATGTGGTCGGCGATGAGCTGGCGGCGGACTACGTGATTCCTTCGCCGTTCGACGAGCGGGTGGCTCCTGCGGTGACCGCCGCGGTGGCCGCGGCCGCTCGGGCCGAGGGCGTGGCTCGGCGCTGACGGTGGGCGTGTGCGTGTGGGGGTGCCTGCACGTGTGATGGGGCGGGGTCCGGTTGGTACGGGCCCCGCCCTCTCTTCTTCGGGCCCCCGGGGCGCTGCCCCGGACCCCGCTCCTCAAGCGCCGGAGGGGCTTGAATGCGGCCCCGGCCCATTGAGTGCGGGAGAGGCTTGAACTGGCCGCCGGAGGCGCTGGGTGAGGTCCCGAGGGGTAGGGGGCGCGCAGGGGCCGGCAGGTTGGTGTGTGTCACATGCGTAAGCGGTTACGTCCCCGCGCCGCCCGGCCTATCGTCTAGCCATGTTCGCCGCCTACGCAGCCCGCATCGACCCCGACCAGCCTCTCGACGGCCTTGAGCTGGGTGAACGCCCGGCGCCCGGGGCGCGTGCCGGATGGAGCACCATCACCGTCCGGGCCGCCTCCCTCAACCACCACGACCTCTGGTCGCTGCGGGGCGTGGGCCTCGCCGAGGACCGGCTTCCGATGATCCTCGGCTGCGACGCGGCCGGTGTCGACGAGGACGGCAACGAGGTCGTCCTGCACTCCGTGATCGGCCAGTCCGGGCACGGGGTCGGGCCGAAGGAGCCGCGCTCCATCCTCACCGAGCGCTACCAGGGCACCTTCGCCGAGCAGGTCGCCGTGCCCACCTGGAACGTACTGCCCAAGCCGAAGGAGCTCTCCTTCGAGGAGGCCGCCTGTCTGCCGACCGCCTGGCTCACCGCGTACCGGATGCTCTTCACCAACGCCGGTGTCCGGCCGGGTGATTCCGTGCTCGTGCAGGGCGCGGGCGGCGGGGTCGCCACCGCCGCGATCGTGCTCGGGAAGGCCGCCGGGCTCCGGGTCTTCGCCACCAGCCGCGACGAGACCCGGCGCAAGCGGGCCGTGGAGCTCGGCGCACTGGAGGCCTACGAGCCCGGGGCGCGGCTCCCGCAGCGGGTGGACGCCGTCATCGAGACCGTCGGCGCCGCCACCTGGTCCCACTCCGTGAAGTCGCTGCGCCCCGGCGGCACCCTCGTCATCTCCGGGGCCACCAGCGGTGACCGGCCCGCGCACGCCGAGCTGACCCGGATCTTCTTCCTGGAGCTGAAGGTCGTCGGCTCCACCATGGGCACCAAGGACGAGCTGGAGGACCTGCTGGCCTTCTGCGCGACCACCGGCGTACGGCCGGTCATCGACGAGGTACTGCCGCTGGACCGGGCCCGTGAGGGGTTCCAGCGGCTGGCCGACGGCGAGCAGTTCGGGAAGATCGTGCTCCGGCCGGCGGAGTGACCCCGTAGAACCCGTCAGCTCCCCATACTTGAATAAGTGTCAGCTTTGCTGATGGGATGCCGCCCATGCGTATGGGCAGAGCACTCATAGCACTTGTCGTCGCGTCCGTTCTCGCGGCGGGGGCCCTCGCTCCCGCCGCCTCGGCGCGCCCCGCACCCGTCCCCGCGCCCCCGGCCTCGTACGAGCACTCCATCCCGCCCCTGACCGACAGTCGGGGCCGCACCCTCACCCTGCGCGGCTGGAACGTCGAGGACAAGGCGAACCGGGGCGAGGCCGCGCTCAGCGCCATCACCGAACGCCACTTCCGCGACCTGCGGGCCAACGGGTTCAACTTCGCCCGGCTGCTGGTCTTCTGGGACGACCTGGAGCCCCGGCGCGGCCGGTACAGCGAGCGCTATCTCCGGAAGATCGAACGCATCCTCGGCTGGGCGCACCGGCACCGCATCCATGTCCTCATCGACGCCCACCAGGACGTCTTCGGGCCCGCCTTCGGCCACCGCGGCATCCCGGAGTGGGCCACCAGGACCGACGGGCTGCCGTTCAGGCCGAACCCCGACGACTGGTTCTCCGAGTATTTCGAGCCCGCCGTCCAGCGGGCCTTCACCCACCTCTACGAGGACCCCGACCTGCGGCGCGCCCAGGCCGCCATGTGGCAGGTCCTCGCCGAACGCTTCCGCCACCACCCGGCCGTCATCGGCTACGACCTGATCAACGAGCCGATGGGGGAGCTGCGCGAGGGCGAGGACCTGGCGACCGCCGCCCGCCGCATCGAGGCCCAGCACCTCACCCCGATGTACAACCGCCTCGCCCGCGCCATCCGGGCCAAGGACCGCTCCACCTGGCTCTTCGTCGAACCGACCCCCATCGTCGGTGAGGGCGTGCCCACCGGACTCGGCCGGATCCATGACAGCCGGACCGTGTACGCGCCGCACTTCTACAACACCGCCATGGAGGCGGGCGCGGACTACGACCCGGACGCCGGGTGGATCGAGGCGTACGAGGCCGCCGTCACCGCCTACCCGGCCCGTTACCGGATGCCCGTGGTCGTCGGCGAGTGGGGGCCGCTCAACAACTCCCTCCCCAACATGGGCCGCTTCTACCGCGAGGCCGTCACCTCCCTCAACCGCTACAGCTCCGGCTGGGCCGGGTACGTCTGGTGCTACGGCGGCGGCTACTGCGCGGTGGACGAGCGCGGCCGCTTCCGTACGAACAAGGAGCGGACGGCGACCCCGTACGCCCCAGCGGTCGCGGGGACGGTCCGCTCCGACACGTACGACGCCGTCGA
The DNA here is from genome assembly GCF_009865135.1 of Streptomyces sp. SID8374. Lineage (NCBI taxonomy): Bacteria > Bacillati > Actinomycetota > Actinomycetes > Kitasatosporales > Streptomycetaceae > Streptomyces > Streptomyces sp. SID8374. Next base: position 110,667 of record NZ_WWGH01000002.1, read on the forward strand.
CCGCTCCTACCGGCTCGCCTACCGGGCCGCCGTGCGTCCCGGGATCACGGAGCTGTCCCTGCCGCCCTCCACCCGGGGCTGGCGGGTCTCCGTCACCGGCCGGGGCGCCCGTGCCCTCGGCAAGGCGCCGCACGGGGGGCGGCTGACCGTGCCGGCGTGGCCGGGGGCGGAGGTGGTGGTCACCGTGCGGGAGGCTGGCCCGTATGGACGAACTGACCGCCCCTGAAGGGTTCCTGCTGCGCCCCTGGCTCCCCGCCGACGCCTCCGCCGTACTCCGCGCCTTCGCCCCGGCCGAGATGGACCGCCAGAGCGACCGGCCCGTCGCCGACCGGGCCGGGGCGCTGGCCTGGATCGCGGACCGTACGCGGGAGAGGGGGGCCCGGACCGGCTACTCCTGGGCAGTGGTGGGGGAGGAGGGCGAGGCGCTAGGCTGTGTGGCCGTCCGTGCCGTCAACCTGGCCCATGGCACCGGCTGGGTCTCCTACTGGACCACCGAGGCGGCGCGCGGCCGGGGCGTTGCCCCCGCCGGGGTGCGGGCGCTGGCGCGGTGGGCGTTCGGCGAGCTCGGGCTGTACCGGCTGGAGCTGGGCCACCGGACCGACAACCCCGCCTCCTGCCGGGTCGCCGTACGGGCCGGGTTCGCGCCCGAAGGGATCGAGAGGGCCAAGCTGCGCTACGGCGACCAGCGGTACGACGTGGAGCGGCATGCCCGGCTCGCGGACGATGGTGTCAACTTTGATTGACGACTGAGTGGTGTCAATGTACGTTGACGCCATGACCGAAGCAACGGATCTGGCCGCACGCGCCGGTGACCGCGACCCGCGCGTCGGGCTGCGGGCGGTGGCAGCGCTGCGGCGGCTGCTGGAGCAGCTCGAAGCCGTACAGGTACGCAGTGCCCGCGTCCAGGGCTGGTCGTGGCAGGAGATCGCCGCCGAGCTGGGTGTCAGCCGGCAGGCCGTACACAAGAAGTACGGGAGGCGCTGATGTTCGAACGGTTCACCCATGGGGCCCGCGCGACCGTGAAGGGAGCCGTGGCGCAGGCGGAGCGCGTCGGGGCCGGGTCGGTCACCGAGGAACACCTGCTCCTCGCCCTGCTGGAACAGGAGGGCAGCCGGGCTTCCTTCGCCCTCGCCGCCCTCGGGCTGAGCGCCCGCCGCGCCTCCCTCGACGCCTCCTTCGCCGAGGCCCGCCGCCGGGGCGGGCTCACCAAGGCCGACACCGAGGCCCTCGCGGGGATCGGGATCGACGTCGACACCGTGGTGGGCCGGGTGGAGGGAGCACACGGCGAGGGCGCTCTCGCCGCCGGTCGGAGCGGCCGCCGCTGGTGGTCGGGGCACCGCCCCTTCACCCCGGGGGCCAAGACCATCCTGGAGAAGTCGCTACGGGTCGCGCTGGGGCGCGGCGACCGGTTCATCGGCGAGGAACACCTGCTCCTGGCCCTCACGGCGACGCCCGGAACCGTCGCCGACGTCCTCGCCGAGCACGGGGCGACGCACGCGACCGTGCACCGCGCGCTGTACGGGCCCGAGGCCGAGGGCCAGGGGTACGCCGAGGCGGGGTGAGGACGCGGACGGTGCGTACGGGGGCGGGCGCTCGTGCAGCGAGGGGCCCGTTCCCTGGGGCGCGTGCAGCTGGGGCCGCCCGCCCCTAGGTGTGCGGACAGTGCGTACGGGGGCGGGCGCCCGTGCAGCGAGGCGCCCGCTCCGGGGCGTGCGCAGCCGGGCCCTCGGGCCCCTGGGTGCCTCGTACGTAACCAGGCGCCCCCGGGGGGCGTGTGCAGTCAGGCCGCCCGGCCTTGGGCGCCTCGTACGCGACCAGGCGTCCGTCCCCTCACCCCTCGGCTCAGTCCTTCTCGTCGTCCTCCGGCGTCAGCAGCGCCTCGATCCGTTCCGCCGCCGTGCCCAGGTGGCGGCGGGCCTCGGCCAGCTGGGTGTCCGTCACCCCGTGGTCGCGGGCCGTGTCCCGGACCGTGTCGCGGAACCGGTCCAGCAGGCGGTCCAGATCGCGTGCCGGGTCGTCCGTGACCGGGATGTCCTTGCCCCAGTCGGGCGAGGCGTCCTGGGACCCGGTCGCCGGGGCGCTCGCCGCGGCCTCCGCACCCTCGGCGTCGTACGGTCCGGGCTTGCCGAAGGAGGACCAGCCGCCCGCCCGCGCGAACCCGCCGAGCTGGCCGGTGATCTCGGCCAGCCCCTCCCGTACGCCGGAAGGCCAGTCGCCCCGTGCGAAGTGCTCCTGCACCTGGCGGGCGGCGTCCCGCATCTGCTCGCGCGCCCTGTCCTGGGCCTCCTTGGCCTGGCGGCGGGCCTGCTGGGCCTCCTCGCGGGCGCGCCGGGACTCATCCTTCGCTCGCCGCGCCTGCTCCTTCCACTCCTGCTTGGCCCGGCGCAGCTCCTCCTTGGCGTTGCGCCACGCCTCGCTGTCGCCGAAGTCGCCCAGGTTGCCGAAGTCCCCGAACTCTCCGAACTCCCCGAAAGGCGAGGACGGCTTGTCCTTGGCGCCGTTCTTCGCGCCGCCTGTTCCCGCGCCCTGCCGGGACTCGGAGGCCGCCGCCCGCACGTCGCTGCGGAGCCGGCCCGCCGCGCCGCGCACGTCGTCGCGTATCTCGGCGGCCAGTTCGGAGAGGGAGTCGCGGATCTCCAGCTCCAGGTCGGCCAGTTCGCCGCTGCGGCCCGCCAGTTCGGCGCGTCCGGCGTCGGTGATCGAGTAGACCTTGCGGCCGCCCTCGGTGGCGTGGGTGACCAGGCCCTCGGCCTCCAGCTTGGCCAGCCGGGGGTAGACGGTGCCCGCGGAGGGGGCGTACAGGCCCTGGAAGCGCTCCTCCAGGAGGCGGATCACCTCGTAGCCGTGGCGCGGGGCCTCGTCCAGGAGCTTGAGCAGGTACAGGCGCAGTCGGCCGTGGGCGAATACGGGGGGCATGTCAGAGAACCTTTCCGGTCGGCTCGGCACCGTACGCCTCGTCCTCGGCGGGGGGCCTGCGCAGCAGGGCGATCGAACCGGACACGGTCGTCGCCTTCAGGGTCCCCGTCCCGGCGCCGAGCGTGCCGGTGATCTTCTTCGCGCCCCACTGCCCGCCGACCCGCAGGTCCTCGAAGGCGTTGGAGACGGCCCCGCTCGCGGTGTTGGCCTCGACCCGTGCGTCCGCCGGGTGCGGCAGCCGGATCGCGATCTCGCCGGAGACCGTGGTCAGCCGGATGTCGGTGGGCTTCCCCGACGGGTCGACGTCCAGCACCATGTCACCGCTGACCGACTCGGCCCGGACCGAGGCGCCCGCCCCGTCCACCACCGTCAGGTCACCGGCCACGGAGTGGAAGCGCAGGTCCCCGGTGACGCTCTGGGCCTCCAGGCTGCCCGAGACGGAGTCGCCGCGGACCGCGCCGGTCAGGCCGACGAGGGTGATGTCCCCGGTGATGCCGCGTACGTCGGTGCGGCCGCTGATCCCGGAGACGACGGCCCCGGCGCCCACCACGCCGACCTCCACCGAGGCGGTGGCGGGCACCACGAGCGAGACCACCGCGCTGCGGCGCCGCCCGTTGGGGTCCAGCCAGCGCAGGAGGTCCTGCCAGGGGAGGTCCTCGTACGCCACCGTCAGCCGGCCGTCCTCGTGGGTGACCAGGAGCGGCGGCCCCTCGATGGCGGAGACCTCCAGCCGGGCGCCCGGTTCGTCGGTCCCGACCACGTTGACCGTGCCGCCGACGACGCGCACGTGGAGCGCGGTCACCGGAGCGTCGAAGGTGAGCTTCTGCGGCTCGGCGACGGTCTGCTTCGACACAGCCATGGACAGGACCTCCCGGAGGGAATGACGACGCAACATATCGCGTCTCGTAAGGAACACGATATATCGCGGATAGAGGAAGTCAAGCGCCATCCGCAGGCACTTCAGGTGGTCAAAGAACATCGGAGTGGGGCAAATTGCCCTAGCGTGTGGCACATGAACGCGACATCCACGGGGGCGCTCCTGCTCTGCCGCGCCGAGCCCGAGACCGTACGGCCGCTCGCCCACCTGCTGCGCGAGCAGATGCTGCTGACGCGCGCGGGCGGCGAGTGGAGCGTCCTCGTACCGGAGGGGAAGCCCTGGCGAGGCACCGGCCCTTCCGGCTCCGGCTCTTCCGGCTCCGGCGGCCCCGAGCCGGTCGACCGGGTCATCGGCGGCTGGGCCTCCGCCCTGGCCGTCGGCTCCACCTGGCCGGTCCTCGCCCTGTGGTGGGACGCCGACCGGGCCGGATACACGCTCGCCGCCGGGTTCCGCCGCCCCGTGGGCTACGTCTGGCTGGCCGACGGTACGCCGGTGGGCGAGGACGAGGCGATGCGCACCTTCGCGGCCCGGCTCGGCCTCGATCCCGTACTGGACCTCCAGGCGCTGGAGGAGCTGACCCGGCCCGACCCGGAGGCGGACGCCGAGGCCCGGCTGCGCGGACTGCTCGCGGTCCTGACCCGTACGGGACTCACCCTGCCGGCCGGGCTCACCCCGGGCGAGAGCGCCGACCGGCTGCGCAGCGTGGCCGCCGTGCAGCGCGGGGCGGAGCGCGTCGAGTGGGCGGGGTGGCGTGATGCCGTACGGGTCGAACTCGACGCGGTGGAGAGCAGCAGTCTGGGGCCCTGGGTGCGCGGCCCCCGGGCCCGAGCCGTCGCCGCCGCCCAGCTCGCGGCCGGGCTCCCGCTCCTGCTCTGGGGCGCCCGCCGCCGCAGCGGGGGATGGGCGGCCGCCGGGGCGGTGCTCCTGGCGCAGGGGGCGCTGGGACTCGCCTACCACCGGGCCCGGGCGGGCGCGGAGAAGCCCTAGGTGTATTGACCCGCAGGGTTGTTGACGCGGGTGATGGGTGGGTGGCCGCCGAGTGCGGTGTGGCTGCGGTGGTGGTTGTAGGTGTGGAGGAAGTCTGCCAGGGCTGCTGTCCGCTCGTCGTTGGTGGTGTAGGGCCGTTGGTAGGCCCATTCGTCGGCGAGGGTGCGGTTGAAGCGTTCGACTTTGCCGTTGGTCTGGGGCCGGTAGGGGCGGGTGAGTTTGCCGGTCGCGCCGATGTGGGCCAGGGCTTGCTTCCAGGCCAGGCCTTTGCGGTAGGCCCACGCGTTGTCGGTTAGAACGCGCTCGATGCGGGTGGTGCCCAGGTCGGCGAAGAAGGCGGCGGCCCGGGTCAGGAAGGCTGCGCAGGTGGCGGCTTTCTCGTCGGGGTGGATTTCGCTGTAGGCGAGGCGTGAGTGGTCGTCGACGGCGGAGTGGATGTAGTCGAAACCGACGTTGTTGCGGGTGGCGCGGCCGGCCTGGCGGCCCACGACCTTGTGGCCGCCGCCGTCGGGGATCCGTCCGAGCTTCTTGACGTCGATGTGGGTCAGCTCGCCTGGGTGTTCGCGTTCGTAGCGGCGGATCACGGTGCCGGTCGGGCGGTCGAGCCAGGCCGGCCGGTTGAGCCGGTGGCGGGTGAGGATCCGGTGCACGGTGGATGCGGGCAGGCAAAGGATCGGGCCGATCCGCGCAGGTCCGAGCTTTCGGGTTCGCCGCAGATCGCAGACGCGTTCTTCCACTGCGGCCGGTGTCCGGTGCGGGGTCCTGCATGGCCTGCTGGACCGGTCGACAAGACCTGCGTCGCCTTCGCTTTTCCAGCGGCGGACCCATTTGTGGGCCGTGGGCCTCGATATGCCCATCTCGGCAGCCACATGCGCGACCGGACGGCCCTCCAGGACGCGTGCGACCAGGATCCGCCTGCCGTGAACGGTCAGGCGGGCATTACGGTGTGACACGAAGACCTCCGTGTGCGGTGCAGCGTAGACACCTCCACCACACCGGAGGTCTTCGTCATGATCAAGACCTGACCAGCGTTAACAACGCTCGTGATCAATACACCTAGGGCCTACGCGTCCTCGTCGTCCTCGTCGTCCAGCCGGGCCAGCCAGGTCGCGAGGCGTTCGACCGGCACCTCGAAGTCGGGGTTGAGATCGACGAACGTACGCAGCTGCTCGGCGAGCCACTCGAAGGTGACCTCCTCCTCGCCGCGCCGCTTCTCCAGTTCCTCGATGCCACGGTCCGTGAAGTACATGGGAAAAGGATAACGAGGCCCGAGGGGCCTCCAGGACGCCGGATAGGCCGGATACGCCGGAGGCCCGGCCCCGCGACGAGCGCGGAACCGGGCCTCGGTGACGTACGAACAGGTCGTACGGCTGTTGCGGGTCCTCAGGCCTCGAAGACCTCGTTGACCAGCTGCGTCTGCTCCGCCTGGTGACGCTTGGCCGAGCCGACCGCCGGGGACGAGCCGTGCGGCCGCGAGATGCGGCGCAGGCGCTCGCCGTGCGGCACGTCCGCGCCGACGGCCAGGTCCAGGTGGTCGATCAGGTTGAGCGCGATGAACGGCCACGCACCCTGGTTGGCCGGCTCCTCCTGGGCCCAGAGGTACTTCTCGGCGTTCGGGTACTTGGCGATCTCGGCCTGGATCTCCGCACCCGGCAGCGGGTACAGCCGCTCCAGGCGGATGATCGCGGTCTCCGTGTCGCCGCGCTTCTCCCGCTCGGCGTCCAGGTCGTAGTAGAGCTTGCCCGAGACGAACACGACCTTGCGGACGTTCTCCGCCTTGACGCTGTCGTCGCCGATCACCGGGCGGAAGCCGCCGGTGGTGAACTCCTCGATCTTCGACGCCGCGGCCTTCAGACGCAGCATCGACTTCGGGGTGAAGACGATGAGCGGCTTGTGGTGCGGGTTGTGCACCTGCCAGCGCAGCAGGTGGAAGTAGTTCGACGGCAGGGTCGGCATCGCGACCGTCATGTTGTCCTGCGCGCACATCTGGAGGAAACGCTCCGGGCGGGCGGACGAGTGGTCCGGGCCCTGGCCCTCGTAACCGTGCGGCAGCAGCAGCGTGACGCCGGAGGTCTGGCCCCACTTCTGCTCGGCCGAGGAGATGAACTCGTCGACGACGGTCTGCGCGCCGTTGACGAAGTCACCGAACTGGGCCTCCCAGATGACCAGCGACTCCGGGCGGGCCAGCGAGTAGCCGTACTCGAAGCCCATCGCCGCGTACTCGCTGAGCAGCGAGTCGTAGACGTTGTAGCGGGCCTGGTCCTCGGTGAGGTACAGCAGCGGGGTGTAGTCCTCGCCGGTGACCTGGTCCACCAGGACCGCGTGGCGCTGGCCGAACGTGCCGCGGCGGGTGTCCTGGCCGGCGAGCCGGACCGGGGTGCCCTCCATCAGCAGCGAACCGATGGCCAGGGTCTCGCCCATGCCCCAGTCGATCGTGCCGTTCTCCACCGAGGCCGCGCGACGCTGCATCTGCGGCATCAGACGGGGGTGGACGGTGATCGACTCGGGGATGTTGACCTGGGACTCGGCGATCCGCTTCACGACCTCGGCGGAGACCGCCGTGTCGACGGTGACCGGGAACGCGGCCTGCGGCTCCGGGACGTGCGGGGCGGCCGGCTGCGAGGTGGCCTCGCGGACCTCGGCGAAGACCTTCTCCAGCTGGCCCTGGAAGTCCTGGAGCGCCTGCTCCGCCTCTTCCAGCGTGATGTCGCCGCGACCGATGAGGGACTCGGTGTAGAGCTTGCGCACCGAGCGCTTCTTGTCGATCAGGGTGTACATCTGCGGGTTGGTGAACTCCGGGTTGTCGCCCTCGTTGTGACCGCGGCGGCGGTAGCAGATGAGGTCGATCACGACGTCCTTGTTGAACGCCTGCCGGAACTCGAAGGCGAGCCGCGCGACACGGACCACGGCCTCCGGGTCGTCACCGTTGACGTGGATGATCGGCGCCTCGATCATGCGCGCCACGTCGGTGGCGTACATCGAGGAGCGCGAGGACTCCGGGGCGGCGGTGAAGCCGACCTGGTTGTTGATCACCACGTGCACGGTGCCGCCGGTGCGGTAGCCGCGCAGCTGCGACATGTTGAGCGTCTCGGCGACGACGCCCTGGCCCGCGAAGGCCGCGTCGCCGTGGAGAGCGACGGGCAGGACCGTGAAGTCCGTGCCGCCCTTGTTGATGATGTCCTGCTTGGCGCGGGCGATGCCCTCCAGGACCGGGTCGACCGCCTCCAGGTGCGAGGGGTTGGCGGCCAGCGAGACCTTGATCTGCTCGCCGTCCAGACCGGTGAAAGTGCCCTCGGCGCCCAGGTGGTACTTGACGTCGCCGGAGCCGTGCATCGAGCGCGGGTCGAGGTTGCCCTCGAACTCGCGGAAGATCTGCGCGTACGACTTGCCGACGATGTTCGCCAGCACGTTCAGGCGGCCGCGGTGGGCCATGCCGATGACGACCTCGTCGAGGCGCGCCTCGGCGGCGGAGTCGAGAACCGCGTCCAGCAGCGGGATGACGGACTCGCCGCCCTCCAGCGAGAACCGCTTCTGACCGACGTACTTGGTCTGGAGGAACGTCTCGAACGCCTCGGCCGCGTTCAGCCGGCGCAGGATGCGCAGCTGCTCCTCGCGCTCGGGCTGCTGGGCGCGGGGCCGCTCCACCCGGTCCTGGAGCCACTTGCGCTGCTTCGGGTCCTGGATGTGCATGAACTCGATGCCGGTGGTGCGGCAGTACGACTCACGCAGTACGCCGAGGATGTCGCGGAGCTTCATCATCGACTTGCCGGCGAACCCGCCGACCGCGAAGTCCCGCTCCAGGTCCCACAGGGTGAGGCCGTGCTCGGTGATGTCGAGGTCGGGGTGCTTGCGCTGGCGGTACTCCAGCGGGTCGGTGTCGGCCATGACGTGGCCGCGGACCCGGTAGGAGTGGATCAGCTCGAAGACCCGCGCGGCCTTCGTCACGTCGTTGTCGTGCGACGCGTCGATGTCCGTGAGCCAGCGCACCGGCTCGTACGGGATGCGCAGGGCCTTGAAGATCTCGTCGTAGAAGTCGTTCTGGCCGAGCAGCAGCTGGCTCAGGACCCGCAGGAACTCGCCGGAGGCGGCGCCCTGGATGACCCGGTGGTCGTAGGTCGACGTGAGCGTCATGACCTTCGAGATGCCGAGCTTGTTCAGGGTGTCCTGGGAGGTGCCCTGGAACTCCGCCGGGTAGTCCATCGCGCCGACGCCCATGATGAGGCCCTGTCCGGGCATCAGGCGGGGCACCGAGTGGACGGTGCCGATCCCGCCGGGGTTGGTCAGCGAGGCGGTGACGCCGGAGAAGTCGTCCATGCCGAGCTTGCCGATGCGGGCGCGCCGGACGATGTCCTCGTACGCCTGCCAGAACTCGAAGAAGTTGAGCGTCTCGGCCTTCTTGATGGCCGCGACGACCAGCTGGCGGTCGCCGTTCGGCTTCACCAGGTCGATGGCGAGGCCGAGGTTGACGTGCTCCGGCTTGACCAGGGTCGGCTTGCCGTCCTTCACCGCGAAGGAGTAGTTCATCGACGGCATGGCCTTGAGGGCCTGCACCATCGCGTACCCGATGAGGTGCGTGAAGGAGATCTTCCCGCCGCGGGCGCGCTTGAGGTGGTTGTTGATGACGATGCGGTTGTCGAAGAGCAGCTTCACCGGGACCGCGCGGACGGACGTGGCCGTCGGCAGCTCCAGCGAGGCGTTCATGTTCTTCGCGACGGCGGCCGAGGGGCCGCGCAGCGTCACGTACTCGGGGCCGGCCGGGGCCTCGGTGGCCTCGTCCGCCTTGGCCTCGGCCTTGGCGGGCGCGGGCTTGGCGGCCGCGGGCTTCGCCGGGGCCGGAGCCGGGGCGGCCTTGGCCTCGGCGGGCTTCGCCTCGGCAGGCTTGGCCGGTGCCGGGGCTGCCGGAGCAGCGGCGGCGGGCTTCGCCTGTGCCGGGGCCGCGGGCTGCGCCGGGGTGGTGGCGGCCGGGGCCTCGGTTGCCGCAGCCCCCGAGGCTGCGGCGCCGGGAACGGGCTTGTCCGCCGTGCCGGAGGTACCCGGCTTGTAGTCGGCGAAGAAGTCCCACCAGGCGCGATCGACCGAACTGGGATCCTGGAGGTACTGCTGGTAGATCTCGTCGACGAGCCACTCATTGGCGCCGAAAGCAGCGGCCGGGTTGGTGCCCGGGCTGGCTTGGTCGGTCGAGATGCTCGAGTTACTGGGGGACTGAGACGACACGGCGGCAACCGCCCTCTTCCGCTTCACAAGGTGATGGACAGCGGAAATCAAGGCTACGCCCCCCAAACCGTTCCTTGCAGACCGGGCCGGTGCTTCGTCGTGCACATCACATCGCAACGCGGGTTTCGGCGCAGGAAATGGCGGGAAACAAGCGAGGTTCCACTGCACTTCGGGTACGCAGGACCGTGGATACGGTCATCCGACCGTATCCCCTTGAGATCCCCTACAGGGAGGACACGGACAACGTGCCCCCTCCGGTTCGAACCCTATGTCAACGGGGTCGTCAACCGCGTCGCTCGGCCAGCCCCGGAAGTGTGACCTGGATGCGGCAGCCCCGAGCGGATTCGGCCACACCGATCCGGCCGCCGTGCAGATCGACGGCCCAGCGGGCGATCGCCAGGCCCAGTCCCGTACCGCCGTCGCTGCCCGGACCGTGCGGTGAGGGGGCCTGGCCCCGGTTGAACCGCTCGAAGACCCGGTAGCGCTCAGCCTCCGGGATGCCGGGGCCCTCGTCGACGACCTCCAGCTCCAGCGACTCCGGGTAGGCCCCGCGCCGGGCCAGGACCGTCACCCGGCCGTGCGGCGGGCTGTGCTTGACCGCGTTGTCGATGAGATTGGCCACCACCTGGTGCAGCCGCTCCGCGTCCGCGTGCGCGGTGAGCTCCGGCGGCGAGACGTCCAGATGCAGATGGACATCCGTACGGGAGTGGTTGCCCGAACCCGACGACAGGTGGCGCTGGGACGCGGCGAGATTGGCTTCTTTCAGTACGCCCGAAAGGTACGGCCACACCTCGAAGCGGCGCGCCTTCAGCGTCACCACCCCGTTGTCCAGCCGGGACAGGTCCAGCAGCGTCTCCACCAGCCGGCCCAGCCGCTCCGTCTGCTTCAGCGCCGTACGCATCGTCTCGGGATCGGCGGCCGAGACCCCGTCCACCACGTTCTCCAGCACGGCCCGCAGCGCCGCGATGGGGGTGCGCAGCTCATGGCTGACATTGGCGACCAGCTCCTTGCGGTGCCGGTCCTCCGCCTCCAGGTCGTCCGCCATGCGGTTGATCGTCTGGGCCAGGTCGCCCAGCTCGTCCCGCCGCCCGGCGCCGCTCACCCGGCGCGTGTAGTCGCCGTGCGAGATCGACCGGGCCACCGCCCGCATCTCGTCCAGCGGCGCGGTCAGGCCGTGCGCCACGAACTGGGTGATCAGCAGCGTCGCGATCACCGAGAACACGGTGATGAACTGGAACTCGGTCCGGGTCCGCAAGGCCACGATCAGCAGACCCGTCGTGATGAACACCGAGACCACGACGAGCGTGCCCAGCTTGGCCTTGATGGAGAAGGGCCGCATCCCCGACCCCGGCCGGGTCATGGGGCCGGGGTCTCCAGGGCGTACCCCACGCCGTGCACCGTACGGATCCGCTCGGCGCCGATCTTGCGGCGCAGCGCCTTGATGTGGCTGTCGACCGTACGGGTCCCGGAGGCGTCCGCCCAGTCCCAGACCTCGGCCAGCAGCTGCTCACGGGAGAGCACCGCGCGCGGGGTGTTGGCCAGGCAGACCAGCAGGTCGAACTCGGTCGGCGTGAGGTGGACATCCTCGGCGCGGACCCGGACCCGGCGCTGCGCGTGGTCGATCTCCAGCTCGCCGAGGCGCAGTATCCCGCTCCGCGGCGTGACGGCGGCCAGCGCGGCCCGCTCCACCCGGCGCAGCAGGACGTGCACCCGGGCGGCCAGCTCCCGCATGGAGAACGGCTTGGTCATGTAGTCGTCGGCGCCGACCCCGAGCCCGACCAGCATGTCGGTCTCGTCGTCGCGCGCGGTCAGCATCAGCACCGGCACCGGGCGCTGCGCCTGCACCCGGCGGCAGACCTCCAGGCCGTCGAAGCCGGGGAGCATGATGTCCAGCACCATCAGATCGGGCTGCCACGCCTCGGCCGCGTCCACGGCCGCGGGCCCGTCCAGTGCGGTCTGCACCAGGAAGCCCTCCGCCCGCAGCCGGGCGGCAATGGCGTCGACGATCGTGGCGTCGTCCTCGACCACCAGCACCCGGCGTTGAGCCCCTGGGGTGGCCGCGACGCCGTTGTGGGTGGTGTGTGTCTGTTCCATCGCCCCGCCCCTGCCCGTTCTCGCGGCGGGTGAACCCCCGCGAGGCACGGTCTTCGCTCGTGGATTTCTGGGTGATCCCTATGTGCCGGTCAGCAGCGTAAAGGCAGCGGAGGGCTCTCGGCTACGCAGGGTGTTGCCCCGGAGGTGCGAGTTCGGCTCCCGCGGGGCGGCGGATCGTCGGCCTTGTGAAGGTTGCCCCGTCTCCTACCGGACCCGTACATACCGGGAGGGGGCTCCGCGGACCTTTCAGAGGCTCCTCGATGCGAGATGGACCACGTCCGGCACACCTCGGGCAACAGCCACTTCTTCGGTCCTAACCCTGGTGAACCCGGCATTCCGCAACGCCTGTTCGAAGGCCGGCGACGGCTGCGCGGACCAGACGGCGAGCACGCCGCCCGGGGTCAGCCGGTCGTGGCAGTGGGCCAGCCCGGTGGGGGAGTAGAGGCTCCCGTTGTCCTCCGTGACGGTCCAGTCGGGCCCGTTGTCGATGTCCAGGCAGAGTGCGTCGTAACGCTCCGTGGCGGTACGGAGGTGGGCGACCAGATCCGTGTGGAGCACCTCGATCCGCCCGTCGGCCAGCGCCGCCCCCGAGATCCGGTCCAGCGGCCCTTCCCGGTGCCAGTCGACGATGGCCTGCTCCCGCTCCACGACCACGATCCGCCCCCACTGCTCCTCCTCGGCGGCCCGCACCAGCGAGAAGCCGACGCCGAGCCCGCCGATCAGCACGGAGGGGCCGGTGCGCCCGGCGGGCAGGGCGCCCAGGGCGGCGTCGATGAGCAGTCGCTCGGAGCGCCCGTCGGAGGTGTCCATCAGGAAGCAGCCGTTGGCGATGATCTCGAAGTGCTCCCCGCGCTCCCGCAGGACGACCTCGCCGAAGGGGCCTTCCCGGCGGTCCAGGGTGACGGGGGCGGGGGGAAGGGCCGTGCGGGTGTAGGTCTGGGTGGTGTCGGGCTCCATGGGCCGGATTCTAGGAGAGCGGTGGCCGTGTCCTGGGCGGCTTTGATCTTCACGAATGCTTCACGCGATGTCCCCGGGCGGGTGTCTCCGGGGGCGGGTGTTGTTGGGGCTGCGCGGGGTCCTCCGTGATCGGGCTGGGTGTGCCGGGGCTCCACGGCGTCCTCCGCGATCAGGCCGGTCGGCGCCGGGACGCTCACCGCGAGGACCGCCGCCGCCCGGATCAGCAGCAGCCGGAGCCCGCCGGACGGGGTCGAGGTGGCGACCTCGTACAGCGGATCGGCGTGCCGCCCGTAGAACAGGGCGACCCCGGCGAACGGCAGCACCGGCGCCGTCACCAGCAGCAACGGCCGCACGGAGGCCCCGGGCCCGGCCCCGTACGACAGCGCAACGGCCTCGGGACGCCCCCCCCGAGCGCCACCAGCCAGGCCCCACGCAGGGCGGGCCCGGCCGCCCACAGCACCCGGGTAGCCCGAGACAGACGTGGGGGCGCCCCCGTGGTCCCCGCGCCTGCGCTTGTGACGGTTTCGGCGTACGCGGGTGGGGCGGCGCCCGCGTGCCGCGTGGCCAGCTCACCCTCCACGTGCCAGACCGGGCCCCGGCCCGGACGCTCCCGCCTCATGCCGTGCCTCCCAGCGCTTCGCCGTCCGAGCGCGGCCCGCAGTTCGGGCCGGGCCCGCATCGCGCGGGTCTTGACCGTGCCCTCGGGGATGCAGAGCAGCGCGGCGGCCTCCCGGGTGGAGAGGCGGTCCACGACCGTGGCGCGCAGGGCCTCACGCAGTTCCGGCGAGATCCCGGACGGCGCGGTGCCCACGTCCCCGTGCTCCAGGCCCGCCGGCACCCGGTCCTCGGCGTAGGGCGCAACAGCCTCACCCCCTCCCTATCGACGGCCGGGTCCCCTTCGGTCGGTTCACCGGGTGAGAGAGCGATCCGGGGGAATAGCCGTTCCCCGCCGGACGCTCCCGTGGACAGGTGCCGGCAGGAGGCGCGATCGTCTGATCGCTCACAGCGAACACCGCGCGGGGAACATTCGGCGGCTCACAAGCATTGAGTCCACATAGCTCAACTTGCCTGCCGAAGGGGAGATCATGACTAACGAGTCCAAGGCGTTCACACCGATCGACCTGCCCGTGCTGCCACTCGACGACGAGGTCGTCCTGCCCGGCATGGTGGTGCCGCTGGACCTGTCCGACACCGAGGTGCGCGCCGCCGTCGAGGCCGCGCAGGCCGCTGCCCGTCCCGGCGGCGGCAAGCCCGAGGTGCTGCTGGTCCCGCGGATCGACGGGACGTACACGGGGACCGGTGTCCTCGGGACCGTCGAGCAGGTCGGACGCCTGTCGGACGGCGACCCGGGGGCGCTCATCCGGGCGCGTGACCGGGTCCGTATCGGGGCCGGGACCAGCGGTCCGGGGCGGGCGCTCTGGGTCGAGGGGACCGTTCTCGACATTGTCGTGCCCGATCCGCTGCCCGGTTCGGCCGCCGAGCTGGTCAAGGAGTACAAGGCGCTCGCCACCAGCTGGCTGAAGAAGCGCGGCGCCTGGCAGGTCGTGGACCGGGTCCAGCAGATCGACGACATCTCCGCGCTCGCCGACAACTCGGGATACTCGCCGTTCCTCACCACCGCGCAGAAGGTCCAGCTCCTGGAGACCGTGGACCCGATCGCGCGCCTCAAGCTCGCCATCCAGTGGCTGAGCGAGCACCTCGCCGAGCAGGATGTCGCCGAGTCCATCGCCAAGGACGTCCAGGAGGGCGTGGACAAGCAGCAGCGCGAGTTCCTGCTGCGCCGCCAGCTGGACGCCGTACGCAAGGAGCTCTCCGAGCTCAACGGCGACCCGGAGGACGAGTCCGACGACTACCGGGCCCGCGTCGAGGCCGCCGACCTGCCCGAGCACGTCCGTACGGCCGCGCTCAAGGAGGTCGAGAAGCTGGAGCGGTCCAGCGACCAGTCTCCTGAGGGGTCGTGGATCCGCACCTGGCTGGACACCGTCCTCGAACTTCCGTGGAACGAACGCACCGAAGACTCCTACGACATCCGTGGCGCCCAGGACGTCCTGGACGCCGAGCACGCCGGTCTCGCCGATGTGAAGGAGCGGATCACCGAGTACCTCGCGGTACGCAAGCGGCGTGCCGACCGGGGGCTGGGTGTCGTGGGCGGGCGCCGTGGCGGTGCCGTGCTGGCCCTCGTCGGGCCGCCCGGCGTCGGCAAGACCTCGCTCGGGGAGTCCGTCGCGCACGCCATGGGGCGTAAGTTCGTCCGCGTCGCGCTCGGCGGTGTCCGGGACGAGGCGGAGATCCGGGGCCACCGGCGTACGTACGTGGGTGCCCTCCCCGGACGCATCGTGCGGGCCATCAAGGAGGCCGGTTCCATGAACCCGGTCGTCCTCCTCGACGAGATCGACAAGGTCGGCTCCGACTTCCGGGGCGACCCGGCCGCCGCCCTCCTCGAAGTCCTCGACCCCGCGCAGAACCACACGTTCCGCGACCACTACCTGGAGGTCGAACTCGACCTCAGCGACGTCGTCTTCCTCGCCACCGCCAACGTCCTCGAAGCCATCCCCGAGGCCCTGCTGGACCGCATGGAGCTGGTCAGGCTGGACGGGTACACCGAGGACGAGAAGGTCGTCATCGCCCGCGACCACCTGCTCCCGCGCCAGCTGGAACGAGCGGGTCTGGAGAAGGACGAGGTCGCCCTGGAGGAGTCGGCGCTGCGCAAGCTGGCCGGCGAGTACACCCGCGAGGCGGGCGTACGGAATCTGGAGCGGGCCGTCGCCCGGCTGCTCCGCAAGGTCGCGGCCCAGCACGAACTGGGCGACCGCGAGCTGCCGTTCACGGTGACCGACGCCGACCTGCGCGGCCTGATCGGGCGCCCGCACCACGTGCCCGAGTCCGCCCAGGACCCGGCCGAGCGCCGCACCGCCGTGCCGGGCGTGGCCACCGGGCTCGCGGTGACCGGCGCAGGCGGTGACGTGCTCTTCGTCGAGGCGTCGCTCGCCGACCCGGAGACCGGGGCGTCCGGACTGACCCTGACCGGTCAGCTCGGCGACGTCATGAAGGAGTCCGCCCAGATCGCGCTGAGCTTCCTGCGGTCGCACGGCGCGGAGCTGGAGCTTCCGGTCGCCGACCTCAAGGACCGGGGCGTGCACATCCACTTCCCGGCGGGCGCGGTCCCCAAGGACGGCCCGAGCGCGGGCATCACGCTCACGACCGCGCTGGCCTCGCTGCTCTCCGGACGGCTGGTCCGTACGGATGTGGCGATGACCGGTGAGGTGTCGCTGACCGGCCGGGTGCTCCCGATCGGCGGCCTGAAGCAGAAGCTGCTGGCGGCCCACCGCGCGGGCATCACCACCGTGGTGATCCCCCAGCGCAACGAGGCCGACCTGGACGACGTCCCGGCCGAGGTGCTGGAGAAGCTGGACGTCCACCCGGTCACCGACGTCCGCCAGGTGCTGGAGATCGCCCTCTCCCCGGCTTCGGCCAGGGCCGAGGAAAGGATCCCGGCCGCGGCCTGACCGCCACGCGTGACGGGCGCGGTGCCTGCCACGGCCGGTACGGACGGCCCGCTTCCCGAGTCGACGGGGGCGGGCCGTTCCGCATGTACGGCGACACGGTGTTCAAGGGAGGTGTGTACGGCAACCGGGCGCTCAGGGGCGGTAGATCGTGCCCGGCACCGGCTCGGCGGGGGCCATCAGCTCCGGGACGGTCACGAAGGTGTAGCCGTCCTTCTGGAGCGCGTCGACGATCCCGGGCACGGCGGGCACGGTGCCCGGGTAGATGTCGTGGAGCAGGATGACGCCGTCCTTGGCCGCCTGGTCCAGGATCCGCTTCGTGATCAGCGCGGAGTCGTCGGTCGAGTAGTCCTTGGCGGTGGCGTTCCACAGCACCTGGGAGAGCCCCAGCTCCTTGCTGATCTCCGAGACCGTGTCGTCGGTGCGGCCCTGCGGCGGACGCATCAGCCGGGGCCTCTTCCCGGTGATCTTCTCGATCGCCACCTGGGTCTTCTCCAGCTCGGCCCGTATCGCGTCCGGCTCCTGGTCGGTCAGGATCTTGTGCGTCCAGGTGTGGTTGGCGACCTCGTGCCCCTCGTCCTGGATGCGCCGCACGGTGTCCGGGTGCTTGACGACATGGTGCTTGCCCAGCAGGAAGAAGGTCGCGTGGACCTTCCTCTCCCTCAGGATGTCCAGCAGCTCCGGGGTGTCCTTGCCCGGCCCGGCGTCGAAGGTGAGGGCGATGCACTTCGCCTTCCGGCAGTCCGCCCGCCCGAAGGCGCCCTTGGCGTCGGCGGCCGCGTCCTGCCGCGCCGAACCCGGCGCCGTCGTCTCCATGGAGCAGCCGCCGAGCGCCAGTGTGAGCGTCGCCACCAGGGCGGCGGCCAACCCACCGCCGAGCAGGCCTGTCTTCTTGGGCACGGCACACCACTCCTCAGCGCGGAAAATCCGCACAGGTGTGCGGTACGCCGATGACTATACATAGTGCGTATACGTCGAGTGCATAGTGGGGTGCGAGGCAGCGCGAAACCCCGGTGACCTGGGATGGGATCACCGGGGCGGGCTCGGGAGGGGTCAGCCGTTGGCGAGTGCCTGTACGCGGTCGAGGGCGCCGTTGAAGCGGTTGTGGTCGCCGACCGTGGGGCCGGTCGAGGTGTACTGCCACATCGTGTGGACGGGCCAGCCCGCCGGCAGCTCGCCGACCGTCGTGTTGTACCGGGCCACCCAGAGCGGGTTGGTGGCGCCGAAGCCCGCGTTGTTGCCGGTGCAGTCCTTCCACCAGCTGGTCGCGGTGTAGATGACCGCGTCCCGGCCGGTGCGCGCCCGGTAGGTGTTCGTGAAGTCCCGGATCCAGTTGACCATCGCGGCCTGGCTGAGCCCGTAGCACTGGGCGCCGTACGGGTTCCACTCGATGTCGAGAACGCCCGGCAGGGTCCTGCCGTCCCGCGACCAGCCGCCGCCGTTGTCCACGAAGTAGTGCGCCTGCGCGGCGCCGCTCGCCGTGTTGGGGGTGGCGAAGTGGTACGCGCCGCGGATCATGCCGACGCTGTACGAGCCGTTGTACTGCTGCGCGAAGTAGTTGTTCTTGTAGTACGTCCCCTCGGTGGCCTTCACGTAGGCCCACTTCACTCCGCTGTTCCACAGGGTCTGCCAGGCCACGTCGCCCTGGTGGCTGCTGACGTCCACGCCCTCGGTCTGGACGGCCCGGGGATCGCGGGGCAGCCCTCCCTGGCCGTCGTGCGGGATGACGCCCTGGCCCATCCTGGCGGTGCCGCGGGCCGGAGGGGAGTCGGCGGCGTCGGCCGCGGTGGCGGCGCCCGGGAGGGCGAGGGGGAGGGCGAGGGCGGCCAGAAGGATCCACGGTGCGGCGAAGCGCGAGCGGCGTAAGTGGTGGGAGGGGGCGGGTCTGTGGCGGTGCAGTGGCGTGGGCATGGGTGTGCCTCCGAGGCGTGAACGGTGAAGTGGCGTGCTCATGTCAGGCGAGCCGAAATTCACGCTACGCACGTAGACCCGGGCACGGAAGGGGGCCTGGCGGCCGCCGTTGGTCTACTCCTGCGAAATACTGGCCGAGCTGCGGCGTCGACCGGCCGTGGAAGAAACTTTCATCGGCAGGAAACCGTACGAGGGGTGCTGACGTGCAAGGGAGCGAGAGCGAGCCGGAACCGGCCGCCACCGCCGGGACCGGTGTGGACCACGAATTCCTGGCGCTGGAGCGCGAGCTGGCGGTCTTCCTGCGCCGGGCACGGGCCAGCTCGGGGGAGATGGCCCGCGAGGTCCACCCCGAACTGGAGCCCGCCGCCTACGGCTTGCTCGTCCGCCTGGAGTCGGCCGGCCAACAGCGGGCCACCGAGCTGGCGGCGTACTTCGGCGTCGGCAAGGCCACCATGAGCCGCCAGCTCCGCGCCCTGGAGGACCTCGGGCTGGTCCACCGCGAACCCGACCCGGCGGACGGCCGCGCCTGGCTCGTCCGGCTCACCGACGAGGGCCTCGCCCGCTTCCGCAGCGTCCGCGACGCCCGGCGCGGGCAGTACGTCCGCAAACTGGCGGACTGGGACCGGGCCGAAGTGGCGGAACTGGCCCGGCTGCTGCACCAGCTCAACGCCCGCGCGGAGGAGTGACGGCCCCTGGGGACCCGGGCGGGCCCCTACAGCTCCGCGAACACCGCCGTCGCGTCGTCGTGCGTCTTGCTGCGCCGCAGCCGTACGCGCCCGGCGGCCGCGTCGGCTTCCTCCAGCTCCCGTACCCGGTCGACCAGCCCCTGGGGACCCGCCTTGCGGACCAGCGCCAGCAGCGCCGTCCAGTCGCCCTCGTGGAACCTCTCCGTCCACCGGCTCGCCCCGTCCGTCAGCGCGACCAGCGACCGGACCTCGGCGACCGGGACGCTGCCGGTCACCGCCCGCGCGGCCACCGCGGGGTCGGCGGCCGCCGTGAAGAAGCCGCCCTCCTTGTTGCGCAGCCGGCCGTCGACGGCCTCCGCCGAGACCAGCGAACCCGGCGGCAGCCGGTCGAGGCGGTCGTCGAGGACCGCCCGGACCGCGCCGTCCGGCCCCTCCAGCAGGAGCACCGCATCGGAGAGCACCAGGTACTCGATCGCGCGTTCGCCCCAACGCGCCAGGGCCACGGTCGCCTGAGGCGTACGCACGTGAGAAAGGTCACAGGTCGCCCGATGGGCGTCGGCTGTGCGCCTGATGGACGCCGACAGGATCTCGGCCAGGTCCATATCTCGCCGTGAACCCGACAGTTCCACCAGCGCGCCGCCCAGCCGGGCCGTGAACCAGGGGACGGAGTGCACACAACCGTTGTCCCCCTCCGGCGGCGTGACACCGTCCAGCACCACCAGCGCTCCCCCCTGGCCGGACGCGGGGAGAGCGGCCGACGCCCAGTCCTCGTTGGGGCGTTCGGGATCGCCGGGGACGGTGACGAGTTCGAGACGCATGGAGCCAGTCTGCACGAGGTCTTCACGGAGCCCGCACGAGGGCGGTTTCCAGCCGTACCAGCAGGTCAACGCGGGCCCGGCGGGCGAAGGACGGGGCTCCGGGGGAGTGCGGGCGGGCATCTTGCCAAAGGCCGCGCCGAAGTTCCACCCCGCGCCCTATGCATGGTCAGAGGCGCGCCTGGGGAGACTTGTTCGCCAACTCAAGAGTGATGTTCACTCCTTCGAGTGGCGGAGCGGTTGATGCGCGCCCCCCTCTCAAAAGCACTGGAATGGTCAGAAGCCGTACCAGGAGCGGGGGGTCCTTCTACGTGACCGAACGTCACCTCTGCTTCAAGGGTGGACGAGTCAAGATTGCGAGCACCGGTGCAGAAGAAGCGGCCGCGGAGCCAGGGCAGCACGCGCGACGGTTCCGGGGCGACGCCTCCGGCTCCGGTCGCCACCAAGCGGACCGTACGGGTGCGGAGCCGGCTGGTCGCCGGGGTCGCCGTCGTCGGGGTCATCGTCCTCGCGGCGGGCGCTCCCGCCGCGCTGAGCGCCTCCTCCGACCTGGCCGAGTCCCAGCGGCTGGTGACCCTCTCCGAGCTGAACCGGCAGGCCGTCACCCTGGCGCACTCCCTCGCCGACGAGCGGGACGCCGTCACCGCGTACATCGCGGGCGGCCGCACCGATGACGGCAAGGCCGCCGCCGCGAACCGCCTCACCCGCACCACCCGCGTCGACCAGCAGATCGACGAGATCCACGAACCGGCCCCCGCGGCCCTGCGGCGCGACCTCTCCACCGTGCCCTCCCTGCGCCGTGACGCCCTCACCGGCAAGGGCTCGGCGCTGGAGGCCCACCAGGCGTACTCCGAGGTCATCGCCAAGCTGCACGGCATCTCCGCCGAGCTGGCCGAGAAGACCCCGCCGCGCGCCGCCGACGCCACCCGCGCCCCGCTCGCCCTCGGCGGAGCCGTCGAACAGGCCTCCGCCACCCGCGGGCTCCTCCTCGCCGCCCTCGCCGTACCGAGCCCCGAGCCCGCCGCCCCGCAGACCGACCCCTTCACCGGCCTCCCGGTGGAGACCCAGGACGACGAGAGCAAACGGGCGGACCGCGTACGCGACGAGCTGAGCGCCGCCGCCCAGCAGGCCCGGGTCCGTGAACTGGCCTCGCTCGCCGAGTTCGACCAGGCCGCGAACCCGGTCGCCCGCGACAAGCTCTCCGCCACCGTCACGGGTCCCGAGGTCAACAGCGCCGAGAAGTACCTCGGCCGCCTCACCGACCGCCCCGAACTCTCCGACAGCGAGCGCTCCACCAACGCCAAGAAGCTGGAGTCCGCGCTCTCCGCCCGGATCGACCGCATGCGCGGCGTCGAGTCCGCCCTCTCCACCACCCAGGTCCAGCGCCTGGAGGGGCTCCGCGACGACGACGTCACCGCCCTCGAACTGAGCATCGCCCTGCTCGGCGGCTGTTTCCTGCTCGCCGTCGGCGTCTCCACCGCCGTCGCCCGTACCCTCACCCAGCCGCTCGCCGTCCTGCGCATCGGCGCCGCCCGCCTCGCGGAGGAGCCCGAGAGCGCCGAACCGGTCCGCTACACCGGCCGCAACGACGAGTTCGCCCAGGTCGTCCGGTCGATGAACACCCTGCACGCCAGGCTGACCGGGCTCCAGCAGGAGTTCACCGGCCGCTTCGAGGACCTCGGCACCGAGCGCGCCGAACTGATCGCGGGCCGCGAGGCACTCACCCTCCAGCGCGCCGAACTCCAGGTGCGGACCGCCGAGCTCACCGCCCAGCTGGAGCGGCTCAAGAACACCGTCCACCACACCTTCGTCAACCTCTCGCTGCGCAACCTCGGCCTCGTGGAGCGCCAGCTCGGCGTCATCGAGAGCCTGGAGGAGCGCGAGCAGGACCCGGAGCGCCTGGCCACCCTGTTCAAGCTGGACCACATGGCCACGGTCATGCGCCGGCACAGCGAGAACATGCTCGTCCTCGCGGGCGCCGAGCACGGCCACGGCCACGCGGGCCCGATCCCGCTGGTCGACGTGGCCCGCGCGGCCGTCAGCGAGATCGAGCGGTACGAGCGGGTCACCATCCAGTCCCTGCCGCCGCACGCCCAGATCGCCGGGTTCGCCGCCGACGACCTCAGCCACCTCCTCGCCGAACTCCTGGAGAACGCCACCTCCTTCTCCCCGCCGGACTCCCATGTGGAGCTCTCCGGCTGGCTGCTGGAGACCGGCGAGGTGATGCTCTCCGTGCAGGACGCGGGCATCGGCATGTCGACGGTCCGGATGGGCGAGCTGAATGCGAGGCTGGCCGACCCGGCCTCCTTCGAGGCGGGGGAGCAGAGCGCCGACGGGGCCGGACTCGGCCTCCAGGTCACCTCGTTGCTGGCCGCCCGGCACGGTGTGCGGGTCCAGCTGCGCGAGCAGAAGGGGAGTGGAGTGACGGCCGTCGTCGTCCTGCCGCAGACCCTGCTGCCCAACTCCCTCCCGGCCTCCTCGCCGCCCGCCGTGCAGCTGCCCGGCGAGGCGCCGACGCTCAACCTGCCGGGCTCGGTGGCCGAGGCCAACTCCAACGCCCTGCCGAGCCGTACGCCGGTGCTGCCGCCGACCGCCGAACCGGCAGCGCCGGAGGCGGAGACGGGGGCGGGGGCCGGTGCTGAGGTGGCGCCCGGTGCTGCGGTTGAGCCGGAGACGACGCCTGAGCCGTCGGCGCCTGAGGCCCGGTCCGAGACGACGCCTGAGCCCGTGCCCGAGGCGGCGCCCGCGGTGGAGTTCGAGCAGGCGGCCGAGACGACGCCGGAGGCCACCGCCCGGCCAGCCGTGGACCCGATGATCGCCGCCGCCGAGCGGGCGATCCGCGAGGCCGGTACGCGGGGCCCCGCGCCCGCCGCCGAGGACGCGGAGGCGCCCGGGGCGCCCGAAGCCACCGACGTACCGCAGCAGAGCCCCGACGCGGACGCGCGGGCAGAAGCCCACGCAGCCGCAGATGCAGACGCCGATGCCGATGCCGACGCAGCCTCACCGGAAGGCGCGGAGGCGGACGCTGCCGCCGAGTCGGAGTCCGAGATCACGATGCAGGTCCGGCTGCCGAGGCCCCCGGCGGCCCCGGCCGCCGCCGCGGACCCGCAGCCCTCCGACCCGTACGCCATCGGCCCCGACCGCCACGAGCGTCCGGCCGAGAGCGGTCCGGGCGGCCAGGACCCGGACGGGCCCGAGTTCCGTCCCGCGCCCCGGGCCGAGGCCGCCGCCGACACCGTGCCCGGACCCCGGAAGCCGCAGGCCGGGCGGGTCACCGACAAGGGGCTGCCCAAGCGCACCCCCAAGGTGGTCCGGCCCGAGGGCACACCCACCACCGGGCGCACCGGCAGCCTGGACAAGGACGACCTGCGCCGCAGGCTGGGCAGCTTCCATCAGGCGGCGAAGGAGGGCCGGCGCGATGTCGAGGCCGAGATCGCCGAGTCGACCGGCTCCATCGCCCTCGCCGACCACGAGGGCGTAGCCACCGGCACCGCCGGGCACGAGACCACCACCGCGCCCGCGACGGGCCGCGCACACGACACAGGGACCGAGCAGACCGGCGGCCGCACGGACCGCCGGAACGGAGAGACGGGGGACACAGTCGAGGAGGCACGCAGTTGACTGCGCCCAGCACGTTCGGGCTGAGTACCGAGGCCCGGAACCTTCACTGGTTGCTGAGCAATCTCGTGGAGGAGGTGCCAGGGGTCCACTCGGTCACCGTCGTCTCG
The DNA here is from genome assembly GCF_009865135.1 of Streptomyces sp. SID8374. Classification (NCBI taxonomy): domain Bacteria; kingdom Bacillati; phylum Actinomycetota; class Actinomycetes; order Kitasatosporales; family Streptomycetaceae; genus Streptomyces; species Streptomyces sp. SID8374. The sequence continues at coordinate 134,355 of NZ_WWGH01000002.1, forward strand.
TCCGACGGGCTGATGCTGCTCTCCTCCGACCCCGGACACCACGAGGCGAAGGCGGCAGGACCGTCGGACGGCCCCAAGGGGTCCAGCGCCGACCTGGCCACCATCGTCTCCGGCATCGGCTCGCTGACCGTCGGAGCCGCGAAGCTGATGGACGGCGGCGGCGTCAAACAGACGATGGTCGCCATGGACGAGGGCAGCGTCTTCGTCATGTCGATCAGCGACGGCTCCCTCCTCGGCGTCCACGCCACCCCTGACTGCGACATGAGCGTCGTCGCGTACCACATGGCCCTCTTCGTCGGCCGGGCCGGACACGTCCTCACCCCCGAACTCCGCAGTGAGCTGCGCAAATCGATGGAGAGTGCCCAGTGACGACCGCCGCAGCCGAGCCCTCCCCCCGCCTCCCCGTCCGCGGCGCCGACAAGCGCCCGGCCCGGGTCCGTCCGTACTCCCTCACCGGAGGCCGCACCCGGTTCGGGCACGTCCTGCTCGTCGAGACGTTCGTCGCCGCCCTCGAAGCACCCGAGGAGCGCCGCGAGCTGACCAACGGCAACCTCGCCTCGCGGGTCATGCCGGAGCTCCAGGCCATCGTCGAAATCTGCCGCCGGATGCGTACGGTCGCGGAGATCTCGGCCCTGTTGAAGATGCCGCTCGGAGTCGTCCGGGTGCTGCTCAGCGACTTGGCCGACCAGGGAAAGATCCGCGTGTACGGAACCGGTCACGGCACCGGTCAGCCCGACCGCGCACTGCTCGAAAGGGTGCTCAATGGACTCCGCCGTCTCTGAGGCGCCGCTCTTCGCCCCGCGTCAGCCGGGGCCGCAGGACCAGCCGTCACGGCCCCAGGACCAGCCGGAGGAAGCCCTCCAGGCCTGGCAACTCGACCACACCCGCGCGCCCACCGCGACCAAGATCGTGGTGGCGGGCGGATTCGGCGTGGGCAAGACGACGTTCGTCGGCTCGGTCTCGGAGATCACGCCGCTCCAGACCGAAGCGCTGATGACCCAGGCCAGCGAGGAGACCGACGACCTCTCCGCGACGCCCGAGAAGACCACCACGACGGTGGCCATGGACTTCGGCCGGCTCACCCTCGACGACGACCTCGTGCTGTACGTCTTCGGCACCCCCGGCCAGCAGCGCTTCTGGTTCATGTGGGACGACTTGGTGCGCGGCGCGATCGGTGCGGTCGTCCTCGCCGACACCCGCCGGCTGGAGGACTGCTTCCCGGCGCTGGACTACTTCGAGAGCTGCGGGCTGCCGTACATCGTGGCGGTCAACCACTTCGAGGGGACGCCCGGTTACGAGGCGGAGGACGTCAGGGAGGCCCTGACCGTACCGCCGCGGGTGCCGATAGTGATCATGGACGCACGTAACAGGATCACGGTCGTCGAGTCGCTGCTGGCCCTGGTCGGCCACGCCCTCGACGTCACCCCCGCGTAGATCGCACAGATCGCACAGATCGCCTCGAAACAGAGACAACGGAGAGCCGCGATGCGGAAGATACTCATAGTCGGAGCCGGGCAGTCCGGACTCCAGCTGGCCCTGGGGCTCCAGTCCCGAGGCTACGAAGTCACCCTGATGTCCAACCGCACCGCCGACGAGATCCGCACCGGCCGGGTCATGTCGACGCAGTGCATGTTCCACACCGCGCTCCAGCACGAGCGGGACTACCAGCTGAACTTCTGGGAGTCCCAGGCCCCGAAGATCGAAGGCCTCGGCGTCTCCGTCGCCGCCCCCGACTCCTCGCGCGCCATCGACTGGGTCGGCAAGCTGGACGGGTACGCCCAGTCCGTCGACCAGCGCGTGAAGATGGCCGGCTGGATGGAGACCTTCGCCCAGCGCGGCGGCCAGCTCGTCATCCACGGGGCGGCCGTCTCCGACCTGGACTACTTCTCCCGCACCTACGACCTGGTGATGGTCTCCGCAGGCAAGGGCGAGCTGGTCTCCATGTTCGGCCGCGACGCGGCCCGTTCGCCGTTCGACGCCCCGCAGCGCGCACTGGCCGTCGCCTACGTCCACGGGATGGGCCCGCGCCCGGAGCACCCGGAGTTCGACGCGGTCCGCTGCAACCTGGTGCCGGGCGTCGGCGAGCTGTTCGTGATGCCGACCCTGACGACTTCCGGCCGCGCCGACATCCTCTTCTGGGAGGGCATCCCGGGCGGCCCGCTGGACGCGTTCCAGGGCATCAAGGACCCCTCCGAGCACCTGGCGAAGACGCTGGAGCTCATGGAGAAGTTCACGCCGTGGGAGTACGCCCGCGCCACCAAGGTCGAGTTGACCGACGCCAACGGCACCCTCGCCGGCCGGTACGCCCCCACGGTCCGCAAGCCGATCGGCCGGCTCCCCGGCGGCGGCCTGGTCCTCGGCGTCGCGGACGTCGTCGTGGCCAACGACCCGATCACCGGCCAGGGCTCCAACTCGGCGTCCAAGTGCGCCAACTCCTACCTGGACTCGATCCTGGAGCACGGGGACAAGGAGTTCGACGCCGCCTGGATGCAGTCCACCTTCGACCGCTACTGGGACACCGCCCAGCACGTCGTGAAGTGGACCAACGCGATGCTCGGCGTCCCCCCGGAGCACGTCCTGAACCTGATCGGCGCCGCCGGCCAGCTCCAGCCCGTCGCGGACCGCTTCGCCAACGGCTTCGACAACCCGGCGGACTTCGAGAACTTCTTCTTCGAGCCGGAGAAGACGAACGCGTACCTGGCTTCGGTCTCCGGAGCCTGAGCGCCCCACCGATCCGGCCGGACCCGCACCGCCGGTCCGGCCCCCGGGCCTATTCGGGTGCCGCCTCCGCGCTGTAGCCGGTGTCCGAGCCGTCGCGGGCGTTCTCGGGGAGGTCGGGGCGGGTGTACGTGGACAGCGGTACGCCGTCGGGGTCGGGGCGGACGGCGCCCAGCAGCGGGTTGGACGCCAGCGGGGAGACCTTCACCTTCGTCCCGGGGCGGGGCGCCTGCACCACCAGGCCGTCGCCGATGTACAGCGCCACATGGGTCGCCTTCGGGAAGTAGATCACCAGGTCGCCTGGGCGCAGTGAGGAGATGGGCACCCTCGGGAGCTGCTTCCACTGTTCCTGCGAGGTCCGGGGGATCGGGCGTCCCGCCGCCGCCCAGGCCTGGGACGTGAGGCCGGAGCAGTCGAAGGAGCCGGGGCCCTCGGCGCCCCACACGTACGGCTTGCCGATCTGTTCGATCGCGTACGTGATGGCGTCACCGCCCTGCCGGGTCGGCGGGCGGACCGAGCTGAGCGCCCCGGAGGCCACCAGTTCGTTCTGGGCCGCCTCCACGCCCTGCTGCTCCAGGCCCGCCAGCTGGGCCATCTGCTCGGGCGAGAGCGTGGCCAGCAGCGTCTCCACCTGCTTCAGCTTGCCGCGTACGGTGTCGCGCTGCTTCTTCTGCCGCGCGGCCAGCTTCCTCTGCTGGTCGACCGCCTTGAGGGAGGCGGCCGCGAGGGCGTCGGCGCGGCGGGCGGCGGCGGTCAGCCGTTCCACCGTCGCCGCGCGGCCCGCCGCCACCCGTTCGATGACATGGCTCTGGTCCAGGGCGCGCAGGGGGTCCCGGGCCAGCAGCAGCTGGAGGTAGGCGGAGAACTCGGTACGCCCCTGGTACTGCTCCCGGGCCAGCCGCCCGGCGTCCCCCCGGCTGAGCTCCAGCGCCGCCCGGGCCTTCGTCAGCTCCGCCTCGACCTTCTTCGCCTGCGCGGTCCGCTGCTTCAGCTTCTCGGCGGTGGCGTTGTAGGTCTCGCTCGCCTCTTCCGCCTCCTGGTAGCGCTTCTGGAGCTCGCGTAGGAGGGTCGCCACGTTCTTGGGGGCCGTGGGGGCTTCTGGGGCTGCGAGGGCGGTTTCCGCGTCGACTTCTGCCGCGTCCTCGTCGATTTCCAGCGATGGTACGGGGGTGGGTTCGGCCGGTTCGGCGGTGGCGGGTTCGGCGGTGGCGGGGGAGACCGCGAGGGCCGTGGCGAGTGCGGCTGCGCAGACCGCGCGCAGGAGTCTGGCTGACACGACATCACCTCCGTGACGGAGACCGGGCCCGTCCACACATGCACGTGGGCGAGCTAATCCGATTAATCCGGTCAGTCGGTGTCAGGTGATGCAAGCACCGCACGGCGTGCCGCCCGGGGATGCCCCGGACGGCCGTACCGATGGCGGGTTGTGCCGATGGCGGGATGGCGGGCGGTATCGGCGGCGCCCCCTGCTCAGGCCACCGGGAACGCGTAGAAGGACCTGTCCCGCTGGACGATGACGTTCCCGCCGGCGGCGAGGGTCCGGTACGAGGCGCTCACGGTGGCCCCCTTCGGGTCGGCCACCCCGATGTCCTGGAACTTCCACAGCCGCTCCCCGTCGGCCGCCGAGAACGCGGTGACCTGGGTGGCGTCGGAGGCGAGCAGCGTCTTTCCGCTGCCGCTCAGCGCGAGGGAGGGGGCGTTGCCGATGCCCGGCACCTCCGTCGAACGCCGCCAGAGCAGGCGCCCGCTCTCCCGTTCCACGGCGCCGACCTGCTGGCTGCGCTCGGTGGTGTGGAGGAGGGGACCGGCCAGGAGCGGGGTGCCGAAGACCGAGCCCGCCGTGCCCGCGACCCGCCACAGCGGCTTGGCGGTGTCCGCCTCGAACGACTGGAGATCGGCGCCGACCGCCGCGTACAGGGTGCCGTCCTCACCGCCCGTCACGGCGGCGTCGGGGGCGGCCGTGCCGTACTGCTTGGCCCACCGCACCTTGCCGGTCTGCTGGTCGAAGGAGCGGATGGTGCCCTTCCCCTTGGCCGCCTTGACCTCGGCCGCCGTCAGGGTGACCGCGTCCTGCCGTACGAGGAGATCGGCCGAGCGCTCCGCGACGACCCGGTAGCCGGGTGTGCCGGGGGCGCGGCCCGCCGGGACCGGGGTGCGCCAGACCTCGGTGCGCCGGACGATGTCGTACGCGAAGAAGTACGCCTGGACGACCTGCTTGTCCGGCGCCTGCTTCTTGCCCTTCTTCGGCTTCGGCGCCTTCACGGTGACCGTGTGCGAGCCGGTGAACCAGATGACGGGCCCGGACTGGCCGGCCAGCCGTCCGACCTGAAGGTCCGGCAGGTCGGTGAAGCCGTCCGCGTACCGCACGCGGTGCACGACCGTCCCGTCCTTCGGCGCGAGCCAGAGGAACTCCGTCGGGCTCGCCACGAAGCACAGGTCGCCGGCGGCCAGTGCCGCCTGGCCCTTGGCGGCGTCCGCGCGCTGCCAGACCCGCTTGCCGGTCCGCAGGTCGACGGCGCTCGCCTGGCTCTCGCTGGTCACCACCAGCAGCCGGTCCTGCCAGAGCGCCGTGGTCAGCGGGGAGGACTCGGAGGCCGGGTGGGAGTAGGTCCAGCGCGGCTCGGGGGGCTGGCCCGGGAGCGTACGGCGCGGCTTCGGCGCGGGCTTGTCGTCCGTGGCGGCCACGCTCTCCCCGCCACCGATCGCGGCGACCGCCCCGCCGCCCACGACGAGCCCGCCGACCGCCGCGGCCGCGATGGCGATCAGGGTCCGGCGGCTGGTGGCGGAGCCGGGCGGAGGGGTGGGCGCGGGCGGCAGGGGCAGCGTCACCATGGGGGAGCCGTTGCTGCCGTTGCCCTGGTTGCCGCTGTTGCCCTGGCCCGTGGAGCCCGGGAGCGCCGCTGCCGGGTAGGGGGCGGGGCTGCCGTGGGTGTGGTGGTGGCCCGGTGCCGGGAGTCCGGGGGAGGCGGGGAGCTGGGGCGCCGACCGGGCCGGACCGGGAGGGAGCGCGGCAGGTGTGTGGGGCGGGACGGGGGCCCGGCCCGGGGACCGGGGGAGTTCGTGGGGGAGGGCGAGCTGGGTGGTGGCGCGGTCGGACTGGGGCGGCTTGGGGCCGGTGTTGAGGAAACGGGTGGTGCCCGGGTCCTCGCCGATGTCGCCGTTGGTGCCGTTGTCCCTGTTGTTGCCGTTGGCGGTGTGGTCCGTCTTGCCGACGTCTCCGGTGCCGGTGTGGCTGCCTGCGCTGTTGTCGCCGGTGCCGGTGCCGGTGCCGGTGCCGTGGGCATGGCTGGTGGTGGCTACGGCGGCCCTTGGGTCGGCCGGGGCCTGTGCGGCCGGTGCCCCCGGGGGTGTGTCGGCGGGTGTCCCTGTCGGCTCCTCGGCCGGTGCGTCCGCCGGTGCCTCGGCCGCCGCGACGCCACCCGACGCGCCGGGCACCGCGTCCTCGGGCACCGCGTCAACGGGCTCCTCCCCAGGCACCGCGTCCTCGGTCTCCTTGACGGGCCGTACGTCCTCGGGTGCGGCCGTCCCACCGGTCCCGGGCCCGGCAGCGGCAACGCCCCCGGCAGCGGCGGCACTCGCGCCCACCGGGCCTGCGGCGTCGGCGGGCGCCTCCTCCGCCTCCTCCGGGGAATCCTCCGGCACCTCCAGCGCCCGCACCCGCGCCTCCTGGTCCGCGACCGCTGCCGCGAGCCGTTCGGGGAGCCAGCCGCCCCGGGCGAGGCCCGCCGCGCCCTCCAGGGCCAGTTCGGCGGCGACCGTACCGGCCGTCGGGCGCTCGGCCGGGTCCTTCGCCAGGCAGCCCGCGATCAGCCCGCGCAACTCCGCCGGTACGGTGTCCAGTTCGGGTTCGGCCTCGGCGATCCGGCGGGCGGCCTCCTCGGGCGGGCCCTCCGTGAACGGGGTCGTCCCCGTGGCCGCGTACGCCAGCAGCAGCCCCAGCACGAACAGGTCGGACGCCGCACCGGCCTCCTTGCCCGCGACCTGCTCCGGCGTCAGGTAGCCCAGCCGGACCGAGAGCTGCCCGCCCGGCTTCGCCTCCGCCGACGCGGCCGCGCCCAGCGGGCCGAACGCGGTGAGCCGGGGCCCGTCCTCGGCCAGCAGCACCGTGCCCGGGGCGAGCCCCTGGAGCGCGGAGCCGCCCGCGTGCACCCGGGAGAGGATCTCGGCGATGCCCGCGCCCAGTATCCGCAGCGCGCGCTCCGGCAGCGGACCGGCGATGCCGATCGCCTCGGCCAGCGGGAGGGCGGGGACGTACTCCGTCGCGGTATGGAGGAGTCCGTCCTCACCGGTCTCCAGGGGCGGTGTCACCCAGCCGCCCGCGAGGCGTTCGGCGGTGCGGGCCTCGGACTGGAAGCGGCGCCGGAAAGCGGGGACGGCGGCGAGCGCGGGGCGCGCGGCGGTGATCACGGAGAGCTCGCCCGTAGCGGTGTCCCGCGCCACGAACTGCACGGCGCTCGCGGCTTGTCGGAAGCGGGCCAGCACGGTGAAGCGGCCGAAACGGCGTGGATCTTCCCTACGCAGCGCCTCCATGGCGCACCCCCCTTGTGACCGTTCTACGGCACCCGAGTGACCCGTCCCTCGGCACCTGACCGTCGATCTTAGGGCCTGCGCCCGCACACGGGTCTCAGTCGTCGCTCGCGGGCTTGGACCAGGGCCACTTGAGGGCGGTGCGCCTGCGGCCGCCGGGGACGTACTCGTACACCCAGCCGCGCTGGAGCCCGAGCCGCTTGGTGTAGCCGGCCGGGACGCGCTCGTAGGCGTACACGGTGGGCGGGGAGCCGTCGGGGGAGGGCACGGGGACCTCGTACCACTTCGGCGGGTGGCCGGTCGGGCCGACCAGGACCGGCAGCACCCGGCCGTCCAGGGGGCCGCCTCGGAAAGGGGTGTTCTCGCTCTTCACCCGGTCAGTCTGCCGCAGGGGCGTGCGGCAGCAGGTGCGCCGCCTCGGCGACGACCGGGATGACCAGCTCCGCCAGCCGTCCGGCCGGGCCCTCGGAGGTCTCCAGGGCGAGCAGGTCGCGTACCACCGATGCGGTCTCCTCGTCGGTGGCGGCCGTCGCCGCCAGGAGGGCGATCAGGTGGTCGACCAGCCAGCCGCGCAGCTCGGCGGCCGGGGGCCGCTTGCCCTCGTCCAGCCAGATCAGGGAGGCCGCCTCGACGGCCGCGATCCAGCTGCGGACCATCATCCGCAGCCTCGGCCCGGCGCTGCGCGGGCCGCTGCCGCCGATCCTGCCGAGGTGGCTGAGGATCTCCTCGGCCGCCGCCCGCCGTACGCCGTCCACGATGCTCGTCGTACGGGAGGTCTCCACCACGCTGCCGCCGCGCAGCAGGGCGCTGAAGCCGGTGTCGTGCTCGTCGACGAAGCGGAGGTAGCGGTCCAGGACGCGGGCGACCCGCTCGGTGGGCGGGCCCGCCGGCGGCTCGGTGAAGCAGAGCTTCAGCTCGTCGGCGGCCGAGCCGAGCGCGGCCTCGTACAACTGCTGGCGCCCGCCCGGGAAGTAGCGGTAGACCAGCGGCCGGGAGACCCCGGCCGCCACCGCCACCTCGTCCAGCGAGACGTCGTCGGGGGCCCGGTGGGCGAAGAGGCCGAGCGCCGCGACCAGGAGCTGGGCGCGGCGCTCCTCGACACTGAGCCTGCGGTACGCGCGGGGCGGCGGCGGGGCTGCGGCGGTGGACGTCATGCCTCCGAGCCTAAAGCCTCCGGTCCGCACGCCCTCAGGCCAGCAGCCCTGAACTCCGCCACAGCCTGCGGCTGACGCCGTTCAGCAGCCCGATGTCGTCGAAGAAATCCGTCAGCCGCCGGGAGCCGGTCTGCATGACCTCCGCGCGGTGGCCGCTCGCCTTCACCTGGGCGACGGCCTCGCGGCGGTCCAGGCCGGCGTTCTCGTACACCTGCGGGTTCACGAAGCAGATGGAGAAGACCCGGGCCGCCTCGCCGCAGCTGACCTTGGTGAGTTCGCGCTCCCAGCGCGGGGCGGTCACCATCTGGCGGCGCAGCTCCTCCCGGGCGTACCGGACGTGCCGGGCCTCCTCGATGACATGGATACGGGTCACGCCGCGCACCAGGGTCTGCACCCGGTCGTCCGGGAAGGTCAGCCGCTGCATCCAGTCGAGGATCTCCTCGCCGAGCAGGGTCGCGGCGAACGAACCGGGCGTGGTGGAGACGGTCTTCAGGACCCGCGCCAGGTTGTGGTAGACGCGCGGCACCTCGTACGCCGGGGCGCCGCCCCAGTCGATCATGCGGCCGAACATCATCGAGTGGCGGCACTCGTCGGCTATCTCGGTGAGGGCGTAACGGACGTGGTTGCTGGTGACGGGCTTGTCGTAGACGTGCCGGACCAGCAGCTGCATCAGGATGATCTCGAACCAGATGCCGAGCGAGGCGAGCGCGGCACCCTCGTGCCGGGAGAGGTCCAGCCGCTGCTCCTCGGACATCCGGTGCCACATCGGGGTGTCGTAGAGCGAGAGCAGCTCCGGCGGCCAGAACCACTTGCCCTCCTCGACGGCCGCGTCCCAGTCGAGTTCGGTGTCCGGGTCGAAGGAGTGCTTGGCCGAGGATTCGAGCAGGCGCGCGGCGATCTGCTCACGGTCGCGGAGCGGGCCGAGGGCGTCGCGGAGCACGGTCGCGCCGCGATCGGTCGCGGGCGTTGTCGCTGGCGTCGTCACGGGCGTCACGGGCGTCATGGCGGGAGCACCTCACAGGCACAGGGGTTGCCGGGCACGGGAGTTACCGGCGGTCACCCCTTATGAGACTGCTTGTCAGCAAGGCCGTCAATCCCCTGGGCAGGACTACGACTGATTTGTTGACCCGCTGTCCACCACCGTGTGAACCTGCGAGGGGAGGCGGCGGGCGGTCGCGCTCAACTGCCTTCGGTGTCACGGAACTTGTCAGGGCTTGCCAAGCCGTTCGAGTCAGCCGAGCCAACCGGGCCAGTCGAGTCAGTCGAGGCGAAGGAGCTGTCCGTGTCCACTCATGACCTCTACACCACCCCGCCGCCGGAACCGCTCTGGCAGGTCCCCGCCACCGGGGCCGCCCGGTTCAGCTGGGACTACGACGACGGCCGCGAACGCCTCCTCGCCCTCTACCAGAAGGGCAAGGACAAGCAGTGGGACGGCAACAAACGCATCGACTGGTCGCAGGAGGTCGACCCCACCGACCCGCTCGGCACCCCCGACGAGGCGCTCACGCTGTACGGCACCCCGCACTGGGCGAAGATGACGGAGAAGGACCGGGGCGAGCTGCGCAAGCACTACACCTCCTGGCAGTTCAGCCAGTTCCTCCACGGCGAGCAGGGCGCGATGGTCTGCGCGGCCAGGATCGTGGAGTCCGTGCCCGACCTGGACGCCAAGTTCTACTCCGCCACCCAGACCATGGACGAGGCCCGGCACGCGGAGATATACGGCCGCTTCCTCCACGAGAAGATCGGCATGCTCTACCCGGTCAACGACAACCTCCAGGGTCTGCTGGGCGACACCCTGCGCGACTCCCGCTGGGACATGCCGTACTTGGGGATGCAGGTCCTCATAGAAGGCCTGGCGCTCGCCGCCTTCGGGATGATCCGCGACACGACCACCAAGCCGCTGCCCAAGCAGATCCTCGCGTACGTCATGCAGGACGAGGCCCGGCACGTCGCCTTCGGGCGGATGGCGCTGCGCGACTACTACAAGCAGCTGAGCGACGCCGAACTCCGCGAGCGCGAGGAGTTCGTCATCGACGGCTGCTACCTGATGCGCGACCGGCTCAGCGGCGTCGAGGTGCTGGAGAACTTCGGCATCGGCAAGCAGGAGGCGAAGGAGCTCTCCGAACACTCCGACTTCCTCCGGCTCTTCCGCAAGCTCCTGTTCAGCCGGATCGTCCCGTGCGTCAAGGACATCGGCCTGTGGGGGCCCCGGCTCCAGAAGGCGTACGTCGACATGGGCGTCCTGGAACTCGGCGACTCCAACCTGGACCTGCTCATGTCCCAGGACGAGGAGATAGCCGAGGAGCTGGACCGCGAGCGCTTCGCCGCCGAGGAGGAGGCCCGGGTGGCGGAGGTCGCGGAGGCGATCGGGGAGGGGCGGGAGGCGGCTTGAGGCGGTCCCGCAAGTGCCGGGTCGGCAAGGCGCTCCTTCGGACCGGGTCCGTGAGGCTCCTTCAGACCGGGCGGACCGATACGGCGTCGTAGACCACGGCCGAACTCGTCGCCGGACCCCGGCAGGTCAGCTGGTTCTGCGGCGTACGCCGGGCGCGCACCACGACGTCGACGGCGGCCGGGCCGGGCGGGCGGCCGGTGACCCGGATCTGCCAGCCGTCGTCGTCGCGGAACGTACGCGCGACCGCGTAGTCGTGCCGGCCCGCCGGACCGAAGCGGTCGAGTACGGCGGCGACGGCGGCCTGCTGCGGCGGGAACAGGTCGGTGTACCCGCGTAGGTGCTCGGCGTGGATACGGCCCTTCAGGTGCTCCTCGACCACCGCTACGGACGAGGCGGCATCGAGGTTCCCGTAGTAGACGCCGTCGGGCACGACGACGACGTTGGCGGCGAACCTGTCACCGCCCACATGCGTGCACTCCCACACCAGCTCCGGCCAGCGCTCGCTCAGGGCGCGCCCCACGGGCCGTCCGCGTACGGCACAGCAGGCGTCGTGGAGGCCGTGGGCGCAGACGAGGACGACGGGCCGACGACCGCCGGGCTCCCCGGGGGCGTCGAGGGCGGGGGCGTCGACGGCGGGAGCGGCGAAGGTGGGGGCGCTGAGGGCCGGGGCGATCTGCGCCAGGTCCTCGTCGCGTTCCCACGTGCCCCAGTGCCGGCGGTGGGCGCCGGTGCCGTCGTAGTGCAGTACGGCCCAGCGCGGTGGGCCCTGGGGGCCTTGGCGGCCATGGCGCCGGATCAGCAGTACGCGGGCCCGCACCGCCTGGGCGGCGGCGAACACGAGCGCCTTGGTCCCGGGCTCCAGGCCGAGGCCGTCGAAGCCGTTGGCCGGCCAGCCGCCCCGGTACTCGATGAGGACCCAGGCGGTGCCGTGCGGTGCCGTGCCCACGAACGAGTCGCCGCGCGTCCGGGCGGCGTCCGCGCAGAAGAACCGTCCTGTCGTGGTCACCGCGGCCGGGTCACTCTCCGGCGGGCACGAGCACGCCCGCGCGCAGCAGTCGCCCGACGAGCGCGACGCCCAGCTCACCGGCGGTGCGGGTCCCGCCGTCCAGCAGGCGGGAGACGGACGGCAGGTCGGCATCGGGGAAGTCCAGCCAGCCGACGCGGGTGGCCAGGCGCGAGCCCTCCAGCCGTGCTTCCAGCGCCGCCCGGAGCCGTACGGGGGTGTCGGGACCCAGGCCGTCGACGGCGGCGAACTGGGCCAGCGGCCCCAGCGGTGCGGGGCGTGCCTGTCCTCGCCGGGCCCGGTGGAAGAGCGGGGCGGAGTCGGCCTGGGCGATGGCGGCGAGGAGGTGCTCGCGGACGATGCCGAGCTCCCCGTCCGGTCCGTCCACCCCCAAGGGCAGGGTGCTCCGCATCCGGGGGTCGTCGCGCAGTGCGGCGAGGGCCGCCTGTGCGAGCTGTTCGGCCAGCGCGTACCGCGTCCAGGTGTGGATCCCCAGCGTCACATGGACGGAGACCCCGCCCAGCGCCTCGGCTCCGTGCAGCCAGCCCCGGGGCAGGTAGAGGACGTCCCCGGGCTCCAGCACGGTGTCGAGGTGGGCCGCGCCCCGGGCGGCCTCGGCGACGGCGGACCGGTGATCGGTCCAGGGCTGGTCGCGCAGCGGATCGGGGTGTACGGGCTCGTGGACGAGCCAGCGCTTCGCCCCCTCGATCTGGAGGACGAACACGTCGTGCACGTCGTAGTGGGCGTCGAACCCCCGGTTCTGCGGCGGGGTGACATAGGCGTTGGCCTGCACCGGATGACCCAGCTCCGCGCTCAGCCGGGAGGTGAGGTCCGCCACCGGCTCCCAGGTGCGCTGGAGCGCCTGGAGCACGAGCGTGGCGCCGTCGGCGAAGGCACGCCACAGCGCGGTGTCGTCGAGTTGGTCGGCGATGGTGGCTCCGACACCGGCCGGTGCGGTGAACCCCGACTCGGGGAGGGTGGAGCCGTCCTTGGCGACGCGGAGGAAGGGCGTACGCAGGCCGCGGCGCGAGATCAGCTCGTCAACGGCGGCCGTGGAGAACAGGTCGGAGAAATCGCTCGCGCCACGGGTGAGCAGCGGCTTCCGGGCCCAGACGTCACGGGCGAACTCTTCCGTGCCGAGCCCGGTCAGACGTGTCTCCAGGACCCCGGCGCCCGGTGCGGCGCCGACGTCCTGGAGCGCGGTTCGGGACGTGCTCAAGAGCGGCTGCCGGACTGGTCCGCCCCGCCGTCCGCACCTCCGTCGGCGCCGCCGTCGTGGACGCCCGGGGTGCCGGCCGCTCCGCCGTCGGCCGGTCCTTCGGCTCCGCCGTCCGCGCCGCCGTCGTGGACGCCCGGGGTGCCGGCCGCTCCGCCGTCGGCCGGTCCTTCGGCTCCGCCGTCCGCGCCGCCGTCGTGGACGCCGGGGGTACCCGCCGCTCCGCCGTCGGCCGGCCCTTCGGCCCCTCCGTCGGCGCCGCCGTCGTGGACGCCCGGGGTGCCCGCAGCTCCGCCGTCCGCGGGGCCTTCGGCCCCGCCGTCCGCGCCGCCGTCGGCTCCGCCGTCATGGACGCCGGGGGTGCCCGCCGCTCCGCCGTCCGCGGGGCCTTCCTGCTGGTTCGGGTCCTGCTCGGGGTTGGCCATCATTCCTCCTCTGAGTAAAAGGCTGAGAACCGGGCTCCGTGGGCGAAGCCCGTAATCACCGTATCGCCGTAGGGCGGAAGCAACGATTCGAGCGCCGGGAAGCTGCGGGAATGGAGGCGAGGCGGCCGGCATTCACCGCCGACGAGGCACAGGACAGGCGCCTACCAGGGAAAAGTGTTCGTGGAAGGCGTTCGCCATATGGCGTAACCGGCGCAGGGACGAGGATCAGGCGATGCCGGCAGAGAGCGCGCCGAAGGAAATACGGGAAAGTGCCGAGGCGCAGTGTGGCGGATTTCCGGCAGGCCCGCACATCACGATAGGCCGTATTCCCGCGCTGCCGATATTCGATGTACGCCGACGGGGTGCGGCGGCGCGATGCCGGTATGACGACCAACCCGCTCCCAGCCACCGCCGCCGGGCTCACGGCCGCCTGCCGCAGCCTCGAAGCGCTCGCGCTCGGCGACGCGTTCGGGGAGCGGTAATTCCCGCTCTTCCGCGAACGCCGTCAGGCCGTGAACGAGATCCGGGCCCGGCACACCCCGCAGGAACCGCTCTGGCACTGGACCGACGACACGGCCCTGGCGCTCGCCCTGCAACGCTCCCTCGACGGGCGCGGCCTCGTCGACCAGGACCACCTGGCGCTCTGCTACGCCCTCGCCTTCGACGCCGACCAGGCTCGCGGCTACGGCCACGGCATGCACCTCCTGCTGCCCCAGCTCCTCGCCGCCCCCGCCGACTGGCGCACCCTCGCCCCCGGGCTCTTCGACGGCGGCAGCCTCGGCAACGGTGCGGCGATGCGGTTCGCCCCGTTCGGCGCCCGCTTCCACGAGGACCTGGACCGGGTCGCCGAGCAGGCCGTGCTCTCCGCCGCCGTCACCCACGCCCACCCGGACGGCATCGCGGGGGCGGTCGCGGTGGCCGTGGCGGCGGCGCTCTGGGCGACGGCCGAGGGGTTCGGCGACGTGGACACCACCTGTGCCATCACCGGCGGGGTGGTCGGGACGGCGACCGGTACGGCCGGGGCGCCGGAGGAATGGCTGCGCAGGCGCGAGCCGTTGGGGTGAGGAGGCGCCGGGGCGCCCGGCCGGAGGGGGAATTGTTCCGGCCCGGTACCGATATCCGCCGCGTCGAAATTCCGTTCGCAAACGTGTCGTACCGTGAGCGCATGACCACCCCGCCTCAGCCGCCGCAGGGCCCCTACGGGCCGCCCCCGCACCCGCAGCAGAACCCTTACGGCCCGCCGCCCGCCGCCTCTCCCGGGGTGCCGCAGCAGCCGCCCTACGGCTACCCGCAGCAGCCTCCGGCCCCGCCCCAGCAGGGCGGCTGGGGGCAGCAGCCGGGGTGGGGGCAGCAACAGCCCGGCATACCGGGCGGGGGCGGTCCGGGCGGGGCCGGCTGGCCGCCGCAGGGGCCGGGCGCGCAGCCGCCGCGGAAGAAGCGGACCGGGCTGATCGTCGGGATCGTGGCCGGTGCGGTGGTGCTGGCGGGCGGAATCGCCTTCGGGGTCTCCCAGTTGGTCGGGAAGACCGCCGACGCGGCGTTCCCGGAGGCCAAGTACAAGCTCGTCCTGGAACAGAAGCTGCTGGACGGGGAGTTCACCCTGGCCCAGGACCTCTCGTCGACCGAGGGCAAGAAGATCGAGAAGATGTACGACCCCACCGTCCGGGACGCGAAGGCGGTGGTCGGTCAGTACAGCTCGGCCAAGGGTGGGGCGCTGGTGATCTCCGGGATGTACGGGAAGTTCACCAGGCCGGAGGTGATGACCGGCAAGATGATGGACGGTGGGGCCGCCGGGGACGGCGCGACCGTCGTCGTACCGCCCAAGAAGTTCACTCCCGCCGGGTACGACATCACGCTGGAGTGCCAGGTGCTCCAGTCGAACAAGAGCGGCGTCAAGGCCAACATTCCGATGTGTGCCTGGGGTGACGACAACACGGGGGTGTCCGTGGGGATCATCCGCGCCGAGACCGCCCTCAAGGACGCCACGTCGATCGACCTGGAGGCGGCCGCGGCCGAGACCGCCAAGATCCGCGAGGAGATCCGCCAACCGATCGGCTGACGGGCGGCGGGCCGGGGCACACCGCTCACGGGCTGGAGCACTGCTCTCGGGCCGGAGCATCGCTTACGGCCCGTGGCGCCGCTCACCGGCCCGAGCGTCGCTCACGGGCCGGAGCGTCGCTCACGGGCCGGAGCGTCGCTCACGGGCCGGAGCGCCGCTCACCGGCCGGAGCACTGCTCATGGCCTGAGCGCCGCTCACCAGTCGGAGCACTGCTCACTGCTCGCGGGACCGCTCACCGGCCGGAGCGCTGCTCACCGGCCGGGGCGTCGCTCACCTGCCGGAGCGTCGCTCACCGGCTGGAGCACCGCCCACCGCCGGAGCACCGCTCACCGGCCCGAGCGCCGCTCACCCGCCGGAGCACCGCTCACCGGCCCGAGCACCGCCCACCGCCCGGGACCGTCGCCGGACCCGGCCCCCGGGCCGCCCGGCCCCCCGGCCCCCCGGCCACCTGGCCCCCGGCCCCCCGGCCCCCCGCCCCCCGGGTCAGCGCACCCCGGCCGGTTCCGGGAAGCGGGTGCGCAGAGTGAACGCCCGGTCCGTCGGGCCGTGTTCGCGCAGGTGCAGCAGGCGCTCCTCGGCGTCCGCGACCGTCGGGCGTACCCCCTCGGGCACCCACCACAGGGCGGTCATCGCCTCCCGGACCTGCTCGAACCACTCGCGGCGCCGCTTCAGCAGCTCCCGGTGCTGCCCGGCGTACATGAAGGCCGTGAGCGCGTCGGCGTCCCGCCACACCGACATGTTCACGATCAGCCACTCGTCCCCGAAGACCGGGACGTCCGTGGCGTTCCCGGAGTCGGAGCGCAGCCGCCACACGAACCCCTCGGCCTGGTCGGCGACCGCGTTCACCGGGTCCAGTCCGTCGACGAAGTCCTTCAACTCCGGTGAATCCAGCGGGAATTTGAGCCGGGCGATGTTCACCTGCGCCAACTCGTGTCTTGCGCCGTCTGTTTGCGTCTCGATGGAGGTCATGGCCGCACGGTAGGCAGGGAGTTCTCCACCGCGCGGGCCATTCCGAGCAGCGAGACGTCCGCCCCGCGCGCCGCGACCAGGTGGAGCCCCACCGGGCAGCCGTCCCCGGTGAATCCGGCGGGCAGGCTCGCCGCCGGGTGCCCGCTCAAGTTGAACGCCCAGGTCAGGGCGGTGGAGTAGAGGTCGCCCGGACCCTCGTGCCCGTGCGGCCGGTTCGGGGTGACCGGGGTCAGCAGCAGGGGCGCGGCGGCGAAGAGGTGATCCAGCCGCTCGTCGTTCGCCCGCCGGACCGCCACCGCCTCCGGGTCCCCGGGCGCCCCGCCCCGTACCGCCTGCCAGGCCCGTGCCGGATCCAGGAGCACGCACGCGGCGTCCAGCAGGCGTACGGTCCCCGCCGCGACCAGCCGGTCCACCGCGCCCCGGACGACGGCCGCCACCCCCGGGTCCACGTCCGCGAACCCCAGGTCCTCGCTGTACACGGCGGGCAGGGGCAGGGGCAGGGAAGGGGCGGCGGGCTCCTCGTAGCCGGGCAGCACATGGCGTACGTACCGTTCCGCAGCCGCCGCCGACCGGGCCAGCACCCCCGCCGACGCGAGCCCCGACCGGTCCGGGGACGGAAGCAGCCCGTTCGTCGTTCTCAGCCCGAACACCCCGCACCACGCGGCCGGGATGCGGACCGATCCGGCCCCGTCGCTGCCCGTCGCCAGCTCCACCATCCCCGCCGCCACCGCGACCGCCGAGCCCGCCGACGAACCGCCGGGCGTACGGTCCGCCCGCCACGGGTTGACCGTACGGCCGTGGGCGCCCTGCCCCCAGGTCTGCCAGTAGGTGCCGGGACCGGGTACGGAGGTCGCGCCCACCGGGACCCCGCCCGCCGCGATCAGCCGGCGGGCCGCGTACGAGCGGATGCCGGAGGGGCCCTTCACGGCGAACGGCAGCCCGCGCAGGGGGAGTTCGAGTGCCGCCTGCTCGCGGGCGAGGGCCTCCTCGGGCCAGACCTCGGTGAACGCGTTGAGCGCCGGGTCCAGCCGGGCGATCCGCTCCAGGGCCCGCGCCACGGCGGACGGTGTGCTCGTCATGGGCACACTCTGCCCCGTACCGCCACGTGCTTCGCCCCTCACCCCTCGCCCCCTCACCCCTCCAGCGCCGCCTCCATCACCGCCCGGGCGATCGGGGCCGCGCTGCCGCCGCCGCTGATGTCGGCCCGGTCCGCCGCCGCGTCCTCCACCACCACGGCCACCGCGACGGCCGGGCGGCCGGAGTCGGGAGCCTGCGCCCAGGAGATGAACCAGGCGTACGGGAGGCCGGAGTTGTCCACGCCGTGCTGGGCGGTGCCGGTCTTGCCGCCGACCGTGACCCCGTCGATCGCCGCGTTCGACCCGGTGCCGTTCTCCACCACGTCGACCATCATCCGCTGGAGCTGCACCGCCGTGGAGGGGCTCATCGCCCGCTGGTAGGAGCGCGGCCCCTGCTGCTGGACCGTGTCCCCGTCGGCGGCGGTCACCCGGTCCACCAGGTACGGGTACCGCAGGTCGCCGCCGTTGGCCACCGCCGCGGCGACCATCGCCATCTGGAGCGGGGTCGCGGTCGTGTTGAACTGCCCGATCGAGGAGAGCGCGAGCTGGTCCTCGCTCATGTCGGTGTCGAAGTTGCTCCGCGCCACCCCGGACGGGATGCGCAGCCCGGTCTCGTTGAAGCCGAAGTGCCCGGCCGTCTCGACCATCCCCTCCAGCCCGACCCGTACCCCCAGATGGGCCATCACCGTGTTGCAGGAGGCCCGGATCGCATCCGCCAGCGAGGCCTTCTCGCAGCCGCGCGCCTCGTTGGGCAGAACCGTCCTGGTGTTCGGCAGGACGTACGGCGACGGGGTGTCCGTGGGCGCGTCCGGGTCCTTCACCACCCGGGCGTCCAGGGCCGCCGCCGCCGTCACGATCTTGAAGGTGGAGCCCGGCGGATAGGTCTGCCGAATGGCCCGGTTGAGCATCGGCAGGCTCTTGGCCGCGTTCAGCCGGGTCCACGCCTCGGTGACCGCCGGACCGGTGCCGGAGAGCCGTTCGGGGTCGTACGAGGGGGTCGAGACCAGCGCCAGGATCTTGCCCGTCGACGGCTCCAGAGCGGCGACCGCGCCCCGCCGCCCGCTCAGCCCGGCGTACGCGGCGCGCTGCATCGACTCCTTGACCGTCGTGACGACGTTGCCGCCGGGCTGCCGGCCCCGGGTGAACTCGTTCCAGAAGGGGAGGGGGGCCAGCAGTGAGTCCGTTCCCGACAGGACGCCGTCCTCGGCGTTCTCCAGGAGGGTGGTGCCGTACGTCTGCGAGGCGTACCCGGTCACCGGCGCGTACAGGGGGCCGTGCAGATAGGTGCGTTCGAAGCTGAGCTGCTCGCCGGTCTCCTTGCTGCCGGTCACGGCCCGGTCGCCGACCAGGATGTTGCCGCGCGGCTGGTCGTAACGGGCGATGGTGGAACGGCGGTTGGCCGGGTTGGCGTCCAGCTCCTCGGCCTCGAAGAGCTGGACGCGGGCCGCGTTGACGAGCAGCGCCACGAGCAGCAGCAGACAGAAGGCGGCGGCCCGCCGGATGTAGCGGATCACCGGTCCTCCTCCGGGGGGTCCGCGGGCTTCATGGGATCCGCATCGCCCACGGGTCCCGAAAGCCCCGCCGAGCCCCCAGAGCCGGCGGGTCCCGCATGGTCCATGGGGCCCACGGATCCCGCAGGCCCCGCCGACCCCACAGACCCCGCACGCCCCCCAGGCCCCACCGCGCTGGCGATGACCCCCGTCTCCACATGCTCCGGCTCCGGCCTGCGCGAGACATCGCTGAGCCGGATCAGCAGCGCCACGATGATCCAGTTGGTGACGACGGACGAGCCGCCCTGCGCGAGGAACGGCATCGCCATCCCGGTCAGCGGGATCAGCCCCATCACCCCGCCCGCGATCACGAACACCTGGAGCGCCAGGATCGAGGAGAGGCCGATCGCCAGGAGCCGCCCGAACGGGTCGCGCAGGGCGAGCCCGGCCCGGTAGCCGCGCGCCACGAGGAGCGCGTACAGCAGGAAGATGGCGGTCAGGCCGCTCAGCCCCAGCTCCTCGCCCGCCGTCGCCAGGATGAAGTCGGACTTGGCGGCGAAGCCGATGAGGATGGAGTGGCCCGCCCCGAGCCCCGTACCGAGCATGCCGCCCGCCGCGAACGCGAACAGCGACTGGGCGAGTTGGCCAGGGCCCCGCCCGGCGTCGATCGAGGCGAACGGGTCCAGCCAGTCCTGCACCCGGCCGTGCACATGCGGCTCGAACGATCCGACGACGAACGCCCCGACGGCGGCCAGCAGCAGCCCGACCGCGATCCAGCCGGTCCGGCCGGTCGCCACGTACAGCATGATGACGAAGAGGCCGAAGAAGAGCAGCGAGGTGCCGAGGTCCCGTTCCAGCACCAGCACACCCACGCTGAGCAGCCAGATCGCCACGAGGGGGCCGAGCACCCGGCCGGTTGGCAGTTGCAGCTTCCAGAACGTGCGGCCGGTGTACGCGAGCGCGTTGCGGTTGGCGGCGAGATAGGCGGCGAAGAAGACCGCGAGCAGGATCTTGGCGAACTCGCCCGGCTGGAACGAGAGTCCGCCGACCCGGATCCAGATCTTCGCCCCGTTCACCGCCGGGAAGAAGATCGGCACGATCATCAGGACGAGCGCGGTGGCGACCGAGAGGTACGCGTACCGCTGGAGCACCCGGTGGTCGCGCAGCAGCACCACGACGACGGTGAAGAGCGCGACGCCGAGCGTGGACCAGATCAGCTGAGTGGGGGCGGCCTGGTCGCGCGGGGTCTCCAGGTCGAGACGGTAGATGAGCACCAGGCCGAGCCCGTTGAGCAGGACGGCGATCGGCAGCAGCAGCGGATCGGCGTACGGGGCCCGGAAGCGGACCGCGACATGGGCCAGCAGGGCGAGCATGCCGAGCCCGGCGCCGTAACCGGCGACATCAGGGGGCACGGCCCCGTCGTGGGCGAGGCCGACGGCCGCGTAACCGTAGACGGAGATGAGGACGGCCCCGATGAGGAGCGAGAGCTCGACCCCACGCCGTCTGGGCAGGCGGAGCTCGGGCGGGGGAGCGTCCGCCGTCGTTGCGGTCATGGACCGCAACGTAGCAAGAGGTGTGCCGTATTTCCCTTATGTCATAGTGCCCGCCGCCATGTCACCGTGCTCGCCCGCCCCTGCCGTGGCGCGCGTCCGCCCGGGGAGCCACCGGCTCCCCGGGCGGACGAGGGCATGCGGGACGGGGCGTCAGCAGAAGTGCGGCGCCGCGCCGATGTTCTCGATGTAGCGGGCCGAACCCCACGCCCACGTGCCGTCGGTCAGCAGGTACCAGCGGTTGTTGCCGTCGACGTTGTCGCCCGTGGTCTTGCAGAAGATGTTCACCACGGTGCCGTACTTCACCGAGCCCACGACCCGGCTGCTGCGGGTCGGCCGGTCGCGGAGCAGCAGGTTCGGCTTGGCGATGACCCGTCCCTTGTAGGTCCGCTTGGGGGCCTGGGGGTTGGCCTGGTTCTGCGCCTGCGCCTCCTGGCGGGCCTCGTGCTCGCGCTGGAGAGCCGAGGCGGAGAGCTCGTCGGAGGCCGGGGCCGAGGTGGAGAGCTCGTCGGAGGCCGGGGCCGTGGCGGCGGCCTGGTCCCGGTGGTCGACGGGGTGGGGGTCCGCCGCCAGAGCGGGAGCGGCGGCCGTGACCGCCGCGAGGGCGCCGATGGCGACGCAGAGACCGATCCGGCGGAACCGCGAGGGGCGGGACAGGGGGGACATGCTGCCTCCATGGGAAAGGAAGGGGGACCGTGGGCGGCGCGAGATGATCTCGCCCTCGTCACGCTAAGTTGGCCACGGAGAGTCCGCAACGCGCACTGTGCGTGACATCAGGCCGGTCGGGTGGTCCCCGCGCCCCCGTCGCCCGTGTTCCCGGCGCCTTCCCCGTCGTCGAGGCGTACGTACTCCGGCAACGTCAGCCGGGCCAGCGCCCCGCCGTCCGGGGGATTCAGGAACTCCAGCCGCGCCCCGATCACCGCCGCCTGGCCCACCGCGATGGTCAGCCCGAGTCCGTGGCCCTTGCCTGCGCCGTCCGTGCGGAACCGCTGCGGACCGCCCTCCAGGAGGTACGCCGGAAAGCCCGCGCCATGGTCGCGTACGGAGACCACCGCACCCGCCACCTCCAGCACCACCGGCCCGGCGCCGTGCCGGTGCGCGTTGGCCACCAGATTGCCGAGCACCCGCTCCAGCCGCCGCCGGTCCGTCTCCACCGGCGCCGGATCCACGACCCGCACCTCGGTCTCCGTGCCGGAGGCCCGCACCACCCGCTCCACCACCGGGGCGAGGTCGTGCACGGCCAGGTCGACCTGTTCCGTACGGGCGTCCAGGCGCGAGATCTCCAGCAGGTCCTCGGTCAGCGCGCGCATCGCCCGCACCCGGTCCCGCACCAGCTCCGCCGGACGGCCCGGGGGCAGCAGTTCGGCGGCGGCCGAGAGACCGGTGAGCGGGGTGCGCAGCTCGTGCGCCACATCGGCGGTGAACCGCTGCTCCGTCTGGAGCTTGCGCTGGAGGCTGGAGGCCATGGTGTCCAGGGCGCCCGAGACGATCGCCACCTCGTCCTGGCCGCGCACGGGACGTGCCGTACGGGGGTCGCCGACCCGGGCGTCCAGGTCGCCCGCGCTGATCCGGCGGGCCACCTGGGCCGTCTGGTGCAGCCTGCGGGTGACCCGGCCGACGGCGAAGAGGCCGACCACCAGAGTGGCGGCGATGGCCAGCAGCGAGGAGCCGATGATCGCCCGGTCCAGGCCCGCGATGGTGTTGGCGCTGTGGCTGTAGTCCGTCCAGGTGGCCAGCGCCCGCCCGTCCGCCGGGCCCGCCGCCCACATCGCGGGGCCGCCGCGGCCGTACGGGTCGCCCGGGCGGTGCGGGCCGTCCGCGACCATCGTGCCGCGCTCGCCGCCCGCCGCCAGGGCGCGCAGCGGGGCGGGCAATCCCGCCGGGTCGATGCCGGAGCCCCTGGGCAGCGGCTCCCCGGCCTCGTACGCGTCGGTGACGACCTCCAGCCGGTCCAGCGCCTTCTCGCGGGCGTGGGAGACGGTCTGCCGGGTGACGGCGGTGTGCACGAGGACGCCGAGCAGGGCGGCGAGGGTGCAGCACATGACGGTCAGGAAGACCGCGGACTTCCAGGTGAGGGTCGCGGTCCAGGCAGGCGTACGGAACCGGCGCCGCTTCATCGGACGGCCGCCGAAGGGCTCCCGCTCGGACGGCCGTCCGCCGGGGCCGAGGGTGCCGAGGGTGAGGCAGACGGCGAGGCCGTCGGGCTCGGGGTCCGGTTGCGGTCCGTGTCCTTGCGCCGCTCCGGGGCCCGCAGGATCTCGTCCCGGGTGGCCAGCATCGCCTGCTGCCGCTCGTCCCAGGACCACGCGGTGCGGTACTCGTACCCGGAGATCGCCGAAGGCGCCCGCAGGATCAGGTCCCGGCCCGCCAGCTCCACGCTGATCACGGCGTCCGAGGTGGACATGATCCGGGTCAGCCCGCCCTTGTCGCCCCGGTCGGCCCGGTACGCGCGCACGGTGAGCTGGCGGCCGGGCATGCGGATGCCGAGCACCAGTTCGTCCCTGCCGTCGCCGGTCAGGTCGAAGTAGTACGGGGCCAGGACCGGGCAGTCGTCCGGTGCCGTCCGGCAGGCGCGGATCGCCCGGACCGTCGCGTCGGGCAGCTCGTCCAGCCCGCTGTCCCGGTCCGTCCTGGCCTTCAGCCCGGCCTGCACCACCGCGACCGGGTCCAGCCGGTGCACATCGCCGCCGGGCACGGTGATCCCGGGGATCCGGGCGGTCTCGCCCTCCCCGTAGTCGTACGGGGCGGCCGATGCGGGCGGCAGGTCGGGCCAGAGGCGGGCGGGCTCCACCGCCGATGGGGCCTCGCCGGCGCTCCGGAGCCCGCCGGCCGCACCGCAGCCGGAGAGCAGGGCGAGCACGGCCACGGCGGACGCGACGGCACGGACGCGGACCGGGCGCACGGCTGGCCCTCCTCTTGGACGACAGGGGGCCTACACCCTAGGGCGTGTCCGTACGCAATGCCCACTTCGTACCCGTACGGCAGGCTTTAGCGCTGGAACGGGCTCTGTCCCGGCTGCTGGAAGCCCGGCTGCCGCGGGGCCTGTCCGTGGCCGCCGTCCGGGCCCGCCCCGTGCTGGGCGAGCAGCTGGTCGGCCTGCTCCTTCGATATCTGCTGCTCCCCGCCGCAGAACGTGCACTGCGTGGCGTACTTCGTCGAGAACGGGAAGAGCGGGATGAAGAAGAGGGTGAACTTCGTGACCCGCTTGCGCAGGGTGTGCGCCGCCGGATTGCCGCACCAGCCGCACACCATCGTCAGGATGGCCAGCTGGTGGAGATAGCCCTTGGTACCGAAAATGATCATGCCGTGGTCCCTTTCCCCGTCCCCCGGAGTGCCTGTCGGCACAGCGCCAGGAGCTTTTCGTCCTCGTAGGTGTCATGGCTGCCGTACCCGCCGTCCAGCGCGTTGTGACGGCGTACGGAGGAGAGTTCGGCGCGCAGCACCTGGGCCGTCGTCGACGCCGGGTCCACCGGTCCCGTCCGCGCCAGGCATTCTGCCACCCGGACGCGTACATGGCGGTTCTTCTCCCAGGCGGCGAGCAGCACCTCGGTGCTCTCCTCCGGCCGCCCGGTCACCTCCCGGAGCGCGATCGCCGCGTCCACCCGCAGCCACAGCTCGTCATGGGCCAGCAGTCCGCGCAGCCGGGGCGCCACCACCGCCGCCTGCGGGCCGAGCGCCCCCAGCGCCGCCGCGGCCGCCCGCCGGTCGTGCACCTGGTCCGAGCCGAGCCCCTCGACCAGCACGGGCAGCACCGCGTCCCGGTCCCCGGCCACCGCCCACAGCGCCTCGGCCGCCTCCGTGGCCGTCCCCGGCCGCCGCAGCATCGCCCGCAGCTCGGGCACGGCCTCCCGGGCGGCGGGCCCGAACGAGCCGAGCGCCCGCAGCGCCGCCGTACGCAGCCACTCGCCCCGGTACTCCGGGGCGCCGCGCAGCACCCGCAGCACCTCCGGCGTCGCCTCGCCCGCCCGCAGCCCGGTCAGCCCGGCCAGCAGCGGGCTCGCCCGGTCGTACGCCCCCTCGTCCAGCGCCACCCCGGCGAGCCTGCGCCGCAGCGCACCGGCCAGCGGGCGGGCGGCCGGCCCGAGATGGGTGACCGCGAACCCCACGTCGTGCGGCACCTCCGGCAGCTCCAGGGCCGCCGCCAGGGCGGGCACCGCCCGGGCGTCGCCGAGCCGGGCCAGCGCCTTCACCGTGGAGCCGAGCCCCGGCGGACCGCTGGCCCACTCCTTCACCCAGCCCCCGGGATCGGCCGCCAGCCGGGCCGCCAGCGCGTCGGCGGTCGGCGCGGCCAGCGAGAACAGCTCCTCCAGGACGTGCGAGGCGGCCTCGGCCAGCCGGGGCTCGGGGTCGGCGAGCTGGTCGCCGACGAGCGCCACCAGCTCCTCGTACGAGCCGCGCCAGGCCCGTATCAGCCCGCCGCTCATCCGTACGGCGTCGATGCGCTGCCAGGGGTCGGGGCTGCGGAGCTGGTCGACGAGGAGGGCCGTACGGTCGCCGACGCGGTCGTCCAGGCCGACGTGCAGGGTGCGCAGCAGATCGGCGGCCCAGGGGGTGCCGCGTCCGGCGCTCTCCTGGGCGGAGAGGGCGCGCAACTGGCCCACCAGGGTCGGTGCCGCGCCCTGCTCGGGCCGGGGGACGTCCGTACAGCCGACCGGGTCGCACTCCGGCTCCGCCTCGGCGTCGGCCTCCGGCTCCCCGTCCGGGTCGTGCTCCGCTGCCCCGCCCGGCGCCGACCGCAGCTCGCGCAGCAGCCCCGACACGACCGGCACCACATCGCGGGGCAGCGCGTCGGGCGAACAGCGCGCCAGCTGGGCCAGGGCGGCGAGCCGCAGCCCCGGTGCGTGCTCCCGGTCCACCAGCAGGCCCAGCCACCGGGCCACCCGCCCCGCCAGCGGGCGGTGGCGCAGGGCGACCCGCCCGGCCGCCTCCACGAGGGCGAGCCGCACCTCCTCGTCGGGCTCCACCGGCAGCCGCTCCCGCAGCAGCTCCAGGACCCGGACGGGGTGCCGGTGGAGCGTGGCGAGCGCCAGCGGGGCCGCCAGCCGCACCCCGGGGTCCTCGTCGGCGATCAGCTCGAAGAACACCCCGGCCCCGGCCGTGACCGCGGCGGCCGCCATCGCGTAGTTCGCGGCGCCCTCGATCTCGTCCTCGTCTATCTCGTCCTCGTCGTCCTCGTCCAGATCGAAGCCGCCGATGCTGGTGAGCAGCTCCACCACGCTGCCCCGGTCCTGCACCTCCGGGTCCACGGCCAGCTCGAAGAGGAAGGGGATGCACGCCAGGGTGCAGGCGTAGACGTCCCCCTGGTGGTGCACGGCTCCGTACATGCCGTCGAGTGCGCTCTCCCGCTCCGCCGGATCGGCGGAGGCGAGCCCCCGAAGGAGCACCGGCACGTCGTCGGCGGGCCCGTAGGCATGCTCCATCGAAGCCCAGTCGACCTCATCGATCCCCGAGAACACGCCATCCCCTCCCCACGTCGCGGCGGCGCCCGGAACCTCCACCCGTCTCCGGCACGCCTGTTCCCCACACGCCTGCGGCGCGTCCCGAAAGAAAGCGCCTGCGCAGAGTGTGCACCACGGCTCCGACAATCCACCCGCCACTTGTGGCCTTTCCTCATGCCGTGACCAGGTCATGACCCTGTCATGACGGGGCGGCCGAAAGGGAACCTGTGAGTTGGCTGTGAATCAAGGGGGACCAGCCGGAAGGAATCAGGGGGAATCCGGCGGAAGCGGTCGGGCCTGTTCCGGGTCGAGGAGGGGGCCGAGCAGCTCCCCGTACCGTTCCAGCCGTCCGGCCATGTTCTCCGCGCGGAACACCAGGGCCTCAGGCGACCGGCACCCCTCGATCTCCGCCCAGGTGACCGGCGCGGAGACGGTGGGCTCGGTCCTGGCCCGCAGGGTGTAGGGCGTGGCGGTGGTCTTCGACGCGGAGTTCTGGCTGAAGTCGACGAAGACCTTGCCGGGCCGCAGGGCGCGCTTCATCCGGTGCAGGGCCAGCTCCGGCAGGGCGCTCTCCGCCTCCATCGCGAGCCGTTTCGCGTACGCGGACACCTCGGCGGACGGGGTCGGCTCCACCGGGACCAGCAGGTGCAGCCCCTTGGAGCCGGACGTCTTCCCGTACGCGGACAGTCCGTCGGCGGCGAGCCGCTCCCGCAGCCAGAGAGCCACCGAGCAGCACTGCACGACGGTCGCCGGGGAGCCGGGGTCCAGGTCGAAGACCATCCGGTCGGCCATCTCCGGGGCCTCGGCCCGCCACTGCGGGGTGTGGAACTCCACCACCAGGTTGGCCGCCCACATCAGCGAGGCCAGGTCCTGGACCACCACCTGGCGGGCGCCCGGGTCCTCGCTCCGCGGCACGGGGGTGGTGCGCACCCAGTCGGGCGTACCGGGCGGCGGATTCTTGGTGAAGAACAGCTGCCCCCCGGGCCCGTCCGGATAGCGCAGGAAGGAGACCGGGCGGTCGCGCAGATGGGGCAGGATCGCGGCCGCCGCCGTGGCCGCGTAGTAGTGCAGCACCTCGCCCTTGGTGGTCCCGGTGGCCGGATACAGCACCTTGTCGAGGTTGCTGAGCGAGAGGCGCCGCCCCTCCACCTCGGTGATCGGCGTCATACGATAAGAGTCACACGAAAACCCTCCTAAGCGTCCTTAACGGTCAAAAGGGGTGAACGGTGAGGTCCATATGGAACGGCGCGATCTCCTTCGGGCTGGTCAGCATCCCGATCAAGCTCGTCAACGCCACCGAGAACCACTCGATCCACTTCCGGCAGATCCACCTCGCCGACGGCGGCCGGATCCGGTACCGCAAGGTCTGTGAGCTGGACGAGGAGGAGGTGTCCGGCGGCGAGATCGGCAAGGCCTACGAGGACGCCGACGGCACGATGATCCCGATCACCGACGAGGACCTCGCCCAGCTCCCGCTGCCCACGGCCAAGACCATCGAGATCGTCGCCTTCGTGCCCGCCGACGAGATCGACCCGCTCCAGATGGACGCGGCGTACTACCTCTCCGCCAACGGGGTCCCGGCCGCCAAGCCGTACACCCTGCTGCGCGAGGCCCTCAAGCGCAGCAACAAGGTGGCCGTCGCCAAGTTCGCCCTGCGCGGTCGCGAACGGCTCGGCATGCTCCGCGTCGTCGACGACGTGATCGCGATGCACGGCCTGCTCTGGCCCGACGAGATCCGCGCCCCCGAGGGCGTCGCCCCGGACAGCGACGTCACGGTCCGCGACGCCGAACTCGACCTGGCGGACGCCCTGATGGACACCCTCGGGGAGGTCGACATGGAGAGCCTCCACGACGACTACCGGGAGGCGGTGGAGGAGCTCATCGCGGCGAAGGCGTCCGGCGAGGCGGTGGAGCCCGCGGAGTCGAAGGAGAGCGGCGGGGGCAAGGTCATCGACCTGATCGCGGCCTTGGAGAACAGCGTCCGCGCGGCGAAGAAGTCCCGGGGCGAGGGCGAGGAGGAAGGGGAGACCGAGGCCGGGGACGGGGAGGGGGACATGGCGGACGTCCACCCCATCAAGAAGACGACGTCGAGGAGTACGGCGAAGAAGACGGCACAACAGAAGTCCACGGCGCAGAAGTCCAGCCCGAAATCCACGGGCGGGAAGAAGTCCACGGCCTCCACAGGCTCTGCGGCCAAGAGGACGACGCAGAAGAAGACGGCGTCCAAGTCGGCCTCCGCCGCCAAGGACTCCTCGTCCTCGGCGAAGAAGCAGACGTCGTCCGGCTCCCGGAGCACCACCAAGAAGAAGACGGCCGCGCCCCGCAAACGCGCCTCGGCCTGACCCCGCCGCGTCCCGATCCCCGGCCCTGGCTCCCCCCTGTCGTACGGCACCCGTACGCTACGGCGCATGAGCGCAGAGGCCCCCTCGGGACGGGTGATCGACGGCCGCTTCACACTGGTGGAGCGGCTCGGCAGCGGCGGCATGGGCATGGTGTGGCGGGCCCACGACGAGGCGCTCCACCGTGACGTCGCCCTCAAGGAGGTCCGGCCCCCGGACCCGGCGCTCGCGGAGTACGACCCGGAGGGCGCCCGCACCCTGCGCGCCCGGGTCCTGCGCGAGGCCCGCGCCCTGGCCCGCCTCGACCACCCCAACGTGGTGACCGTCCACCACATCGTCGACCCGGGCGAGGACGGCTACCCCTGGATCGTGATGGAGCTGGTGGCCGGCTCCTCCCTCCACGACCGGCTGGCCGAAGGGCCCATGGAGCCCGCCGAGGCCGCCGAACTGGGGCGCGGCATCCTCTCCGCCCTGAACGCCGCCCACGCCTCCGGCATCCAGCACCGCGATGTGAAACCGGCCAACGTGCTGCTGCGCACCGACGGCCGCCCGGTCCTCACGGACTTCGGCATCGCCGCGATCCGCGAGTCGACGAGCCTCACGATGACGGGCGCCCTCATCGGCTCGCCCGACTACATAGCCCCCGAGCGCATCCGGGGCACCGAGGGCGACCCGTCCTCGGACCTCTGGTCGCTCGGCATGATGCTGTACGTCGCCGTCGAGGGCCACCACCCGCTGCGCAAGGCCACCACGCTCGCCACCCTGGCCGCCGTACTCGACGAGGAGGTGCCCCCGCCGGTACGGGCCGGGGCGCTGACCCCCGTCCTGACGGCGCTCCTGACCCGGGACATCCCGGCCCGCCCGGAAGCGGAGACCCTGGACCGGATGCTGGCGGAGGCGGCGCGGCCGACCGGCACCCCGCAGGCCACGCCGACGCCACGGCCCGGCGACCGCCCGCAGCCCGCCCCCGACCCCCGGAGCGCCTACGGATCGGCTTCGGCGACCCCGGGCCTCCACGGGCCGTCACCCACACCGCCGGCCACCCCGCCGACCCCGGCCCCGGCGGACCGGACCCCCACCGGCTACGGCTACCCGCCGGCCTTCCCCACCCCCGTGGACCAGCAGCGCAACCCGTACGCGAACAGTCCCTACGGGACCGACCCGTACGCGAGCCCGGCCACGCCCCCGTCCGCCTCGCCGTCCGCCTCGCCGACGGTCTCCACCGCCGACGACGAGCGCCGACGCCGCATCCTGCGCCGGGCCTGGACGATCACCACGGCCTCCTCCGTCGTCTCGGCGGCGGTGGTGGCGGGCGTGATCCTGTGGAAGGTCGACCCGCCGCTCTTCGGGGGAGACGGCGACGACAGTGCGAAGGGCGGCAACCGCCCCGACACCACCGCGAGCGCCCCGGCGAACGACCGGAGCGCCGCCCCGTCCACCGCCGGGGGCCAACCGGTCGTCGACGACGACGCGTCCGGGTCGGACGACGAGGCGGAGGCCCCCACCGACCTGCTCACCCCGCAAGGGGCGCGGCAGGCTATCGCCGCGCTGAAGCCGCTGATGGGCGGGACGAAGGTCACCGACTTCACGCTCTACGACGAACACGCCTCCGCCCAGGCCCCGCTGAAGTCCAACTCCCGCCTCTACGACCGGTTCAGCTACCGGAACGGGCAGGCGAAGAACGACGACATGGGCGGCACCCTCATGTCCGGGGACAAGGCGGTCGACCTGAACTCCGTCGACTGGGACGCCCTGCCCGCCCTGCTGCGGACGGCCAGGACGAGCCTCAACATCCCCGAGCCCGAGAGCAGTTACGTGATCGTGGACCCGTCGTCGCCCTTCCACGGCGACCGCCCGGTGCTGCGCGTCTACGTCTCCGACAAGTACGGCGGCGCCTACCTCACCGCCGAGCTGGACGGCAAGGTCATCGAGAAGAACCCGCGCGAGAAGGGCTGACGAGCGGGGCGGAGGCCGGCTTGACGGAGTCGGGCAGGGTGGGCAGGTCGAGGCCGAGCGGACTGCGTTCGACGACATAGGTGCAGCTGGTGTACGTGTACCCGGGCTGGACCTTCGACCCGGCCGCGTAACTGTCCACCCGCGACGTCGCCCCCGTACCGTGCTTGTAGAGGAAGTGGTAGTCGCCCGCGGGCAGTTGGAGCCGGGCCTTCGGGTAGCTCCGGCCACCGGCCTTGCAGGCGAGCCGGGGTCCGGCCGACGCGCTGTAGCGCTCGCAGTCCCCGCAGGGCTTCAGCGTGACGGTGCCGGTGACCGGTCCGGTGTAGAGCACCTCGACGGCGTTGGGCGCGTCGTTGCTGATGACGAGCTCCATCCGGGGTCCGCCGGGGCTCCCCGACGGCGGCAGCCGCTTGCCCGCCGCGGGCCGGTCGTCGGCTATCTCCGCGGCGATGGCGATCTTCCGGGCCTGCGCCGCCCGCCCGTCGCCCTTGTAGGAACGGGCGAATCCGGCCAGTGTCGTGCGGGCCTCGCCGAACTTCTTCTCCTTGAACTGGTCGACCCCACAGGCGTACACCCCGTCCTGGATCCCCTTGGCGGCCTTGGCGCTCAGCCCCGGGACGCTCTCGGCGGGCAGGGCGGAGGCCGTGGAACGCAGGCCCCGCAACGCCTCGGTGGCCGCACACGGGTCGCTGCCCTTCACCTCCGCGACGCGTCCGTCGATCCGCCCGCCGATCGCGGGCCCCACCTGCCGCGCGGACGCGGACTCGGGGAACGTACGCAACAGCTCGCCGAACTCCGCCGAGCCCCCGGCGGATGCCCCGCCCAGCCGTGAGACCCCGCACCCGTACAGCGACTCGGCGAGCGGTTCGTCGGGCCAGGAGGCGAGCTCGCCCAGCAACTCCCCGCCGACCGAACCCGGCAGGCTCCGCAGATAGGCCAGCGGCTCCACGGCCTCGCAGTGCTGCTTCGCGGCGTACGGGGAGGAGACGGCGTCGTAGTAGGCCTTCAGCCGGTCCGGGACGAGCTTCGCCGCCCGGGAGTCGGGGTGGTCGCGGTCGAGTGCGCGATAGACGCCGAGGGCCCCCTCGTACTCACCCTTCGCCGTCCCGAAGGGCTGCTGGGACGCGGCAGCCACCCGCCGGTCCCCGCCCGCCAGCCGTTCGAGCAGCATCTCCTCCCGCGCCTCGTCCCGCGCGGCCCCGTACGCCACCACCCCACCGGCCGGAACGGCCAGCAGCACGACCCCCAGCGCGGCCGCGAGCACCGGCCGCCACGACCCCGCGAGCGCCGAACGCAGGGCGATCCGCGCCCCGTCGGCGGCGGCGAGCACCAGCACCAGGAGATACCCGACGAGCACACCCGCGGGCACCCCGTCCGGGTCGGCGGGCAGCGCCACGAAGAGCAGCACCCCGGTGGCCACCCAGCACCCGACGGCCCGCCCCCACCGCCCCAACAGGGCGTAACCGAGCCCGAGCCCGGTCAGATTGAGCAGCCCGGCCCCGACGGCCCGAAGCCCCGCACCGGACGGTGGCGGCCCGACGGTCGGCGCATGGGAGGGCGGCGGAGGCACACCCGCGCCGAACCCAGGACCGCCCGCGCCCTGCCCCGCTGTCCCGTACCGGTCATCCGACTCCATAACGGTCCCCCACCGCCGAGCCTTGCAAGTCGTCGGGACTCTGCCCGGGGCCGCCTCGGTTCACGCGTCGGCGCACGGGCATTCTGCTCGGGCCGCAATTGGATCACTCAAACGGGTGACCCTTGTTTGGTTCTTGTGCGGCCGTGGCGTGTGCCATGATCGACGCTCGGATCACGGCCAACTCGGCCCAGAGTGAAGGAAGTTGTTAGGCACATGTTCTACAAGCTCCTCCAGTGGATGTGGTAAAACCGTCCGGCCCGCCGGGCCACGTCGTCGGCGGTTGATCCGCACCGCGGCCGAGCGGACCGGCACCCGGGCAAGGCTCAGGAGCCGGTCCTTCTCGTCTCCCCCGGCAACAGCCGCCGCAGGCTCTCCGCCTCGGCCTCGGAGCCCAGGCTCCGGTACACATCCATCGCCCTCCTGCCGTACTCCTGGGCCACTTCCTCCCGCCCCAGGCCCAGCGCCGTACGGGTGAGCCCCGCCAGCGCCCGGGCGGCGGCGGGGCGGGAGCCGGTGCGTCCGGCCAGGTCGAGTGCCTGGCCGTAGGCCTCGAACGCCACCTCCAGGCGGTCCGCCGCACCGTGGACGTCGGCCACGCCGAGCAGGGCCCGGGTGCGCTCATAGGCGCTGTCGATGCTCCGCGCGACCTCCTCCGCCAGGGTGAAGTGGAGCAGCGCCTCACCGCCGTCACCGCTCTCGGCGTACGCGGACCCCATGCTGATCAGCGCGTTCGCCTCACCGAGCGCGTCGCCCCGGCCGCGATGGCTCTCCAGCGCCCGCCGGAAACCGGCCAGCGCACGCGGGGTGTCGCCCATGGCCTGGTACACCGCACCCAAATTCATGTCCAGAATCGCCAGCTCCTGGGCTCCGCTGTGCAGTTGGGCCAGCACCCGCGACCGCTCGAAGTGGTCGTGGGCGTGCTCTATGCGCCCCTGGAGGCGATGGATCTCGCCGATGTTGTTGAGCGCGCGGATCTGGCCCAGCAGATCCCCCGTCCCCTCGTACATGTGGAGCGTGAGGCGCGCCCGGCCGAGCGCCTCGTCGTAACGGCCCTCGTGGTGGAGCGCCGCCCCCTCCACGTTGAGGCACTCCGCCTCGCCGTGCAGATCGCCCCGCTGCCGGTAGAGGTCCAGCGCCCGCGCCACCATGCGCAGCGACGGGCCGGTGTGACCGGCGGCCAGGTGGGCGCGGCTCGCCTGCAACGAGGCGTCGGCGCACCCGGCCGGGTCGTCCAGGTCCTGGAAGAGGGTCAGCGCCTCGCCCGCACAGCTGAGCGCCTCCCCGTGCCCCGTCTGGGCCAGCGCGCCCGCCGCCTCCACCAGGGTCTGTGCCAGCAGTACCGGGTCGCCCCGCGAGCGCAGCGCCGCCACGGCCGCGCCGTACAGCTCGTTGGTGACCGCCCAACTGCCCCAGATCCGGAGGGAAGGGGCAAGCGCGTGCGGGAAGAGTGCCGCGTGGTCCGGGTCCTCCGCTGCGGCCGTGCGGGCGGCGGCCAGCAGGTTGGCCCGCTCGGCCTCCAGCCAGGCCGCCGCCTCCTGCTCATCGCCGAACTCGGCTGCGTACGGCGAGAGCTGTCCGGGCTCCAGGGCCCTGCGGCGTGGATGGGTGAGGCGGTGGGCCCGGTGCGCGGAGGTGACGTAGTACCCGAGGAGCCTGCCGACCGCCTCGGCGCGAGCGCTCTCCGGCTCCTCGGCGGTGCACATGCGCAGGGCGAACGCCCGTGTGAGGTCGTGGAGTTGGTAGCGGCCGAGCGCCGGCTCCGCCAGCAGATGGCAGTCCAGCAGCTCCTCGATGCTGCGCCGCACGCCCTCCGCGCCGCCGGTCCCTCTCCCCGAGAGGGCGGCCGCGGCCGCCGCCGTGACGTCGGGCCCCGGGTGCAGCGCGAGCAGGCGCAGCAGCCGGCGCGTCCCGGGAGCCAGCTCGGCGTAGGAGAACCGGAACGCCGAGACGAACACCTCCTCGTCGAGTTCGCCCAATGGGTCGCCCGACTGCGCCAGGCGCTCCAGGAGGTGGCGCAGGTCCCAGATCTCCCGGTGCCGGAAGCGGCCCGCCAGCAGCGTCGTGGCCAGCGGATGGCGGCCGCAGGCGTCCACCAGCAGCGTCAGCGCGTCCGGATCACGGGAGGTGCGTGCGGTCCCCGCGATCCGGGTGAACAGGGCCGCCGCCTCCTGGGCGGGCAGCGCGTCCACGAGCAGGGAGGTGGCCCCGTCCAGCCCGGAGAGCCGGTTGCGGCTCGTCACGATGGCCAGGCACCCGGCCGAGCCGGGCAGCAGCGGGCGGACCTGGGCGGCGTCCCGCGCGTTGTCGAGGACCACCAGCACCCGGTTGCGCGCGGTCCACTCCCGCCACTTGGCGGCCCGCCCGTCGAGGGTCTCCGGCAACCTCCCGCCGGCTCCGGCCGCGTGCAGCAGGAGGGCCAGGGCCTCGGCCGGGTCGAAGGGCCGCCGCCCGCTGAACCCGTGCAGATCGACGTACAGCTGACCGCCCGGGTACGCGTCGGCCAGCCGGTGCGCGGCATGCACCGCCAGCGCGGTCTTGCCGATGCCGGGCATCCCGTGGAGCACGGCGAGCGGCAGCGCGTACCCGTCATCGGCGAGCCCGTCGCGCAGCAGCCTCAGCTCGCGGGTACGGCCGGTGAAGTCCCTGGTGTCGCGGGGGAGGTTGTTGCGGCCGGAGCCGGCGCGCGGGGGCTGCGCCGGGGGAGCGGGGGCGGTGGGCGCCGGGGCGTGGGGCTTCGGTGCGGTACGGGGAGTGACGGTCACGGCGGACGTCCGCGGCTGGGTGAGGCCCCGGTCCTGTTCCAGGATCCGCTGGTGCAGCGCCCGCAGATCGGGGCCCGGCTCCATGCCCAGCCCCTCGCGCAGCCGGGCGTGCGTCGTGCGGTAGAGCTCCAGCGCCTCGCTGTGCCTCCCACTGCGGTGGAGCGCCAGCATCAGCGAGCCGACCACCCCTTCCGCCAGCGGGCTCTCCGCCGCCAACTCGCGCAGCTCACCGATGAGATCGGCATGGCGCCCGAGCTCCAGCTCCAGCCGGATGCGTTCCTCCCGCACATGGCGGTACTCCTCGACCAGCCGTGCCCGTACCGAGGCCGCCCACTCACCGGAGCTCTCCGTCAGCGGCTCACCCCGCCACATGCTCTCGGCGGTCCGCAGCAGCCCGAGCGCCCAGTCCGTCCGGCCCTGCTCCGCCGACACGGCGGCCTCGGAGCGGAACCGCTGGAAGCGGACCAGGTCCAGGTCGTTGAGGTCGTTCATCCGGAGCCGGTACAGCCGGGGCTGGAGGAGGTCCACCCGTACAAGGGGGCCCACGGCGTCGAACAGATACCTGCGCAGCTTGGAGACGTACGACTGGAGCGTGGCCAGGCCCTTGGGGGGAGGCTCGTCGCCCCAGACCCGCTCCATCAGCGTGTCCGCGGCGACCGGCTCTCCGCGCGCGTGTACCAGAACCGCGAGCACGCAGCGCTGTTTCACCGAACCGAGCATGTGCTGCTGGTCCCCGTGCCATAGTTCCAGGG
Source organism: Streptomyces sp. SID8374 (assembly GCF_009865135.1). NCBI lineage: Bacteria > Bacillati > Actinomycetota > Actinomycetes > Kitasatosporales > Streptomycetaceae > Streptomyces > Streptomyces sp. SID8374. Next base: position 169,818 of record NZ_WWGH01000002.1, read on the forward strand.
GTCCCAGAGCAAGAAGGTCCATCTCGCCCCCCGATGGGTGCGCCACTTCCTGCCGCCGGCGGCAGCGTCCGCACGTGCGTGCGGAACAATCCACTGTTCCCTGAGCCATCCACCCGGACCAGAGCGCACGGGGGCGTGAGCGGGGCGCATGGAGCGGCGCGTTTCCCGCCGCAGTCGGAACGCAGGATTCCTGCAAGCCGCCCGTCCACGTCGGTGGGCAGATGCGCCCCGGGCCGCGATGAGCCGCGGCCCCCGCGGGCCTGCCGGTCCGCGGCGACGGAAACGGGGACTGATCAGATGAGCCTGACCGTGCCGGAAACACACCGGCCCCTTGTACCGGTGAGACTGGACGTCGACCGCTGGGCCACCCGGCGGACCCGCAGGAAGGTCCTGGCCGTGGTGCACACCGTCACCGCGGGGCAGCGGCTGCTCGAAGCCGTACGGCTGCTGGAGGGCGACGCCCGCGTCCAGGTGTTCTTCACCCAGGCCCCCGACGTGTTCAGCCACGGGGTCGACCCCTTCCTCCAGCGGCTGGGCGGTCTTGTCCTGCCCTGGCACCAGGCGGTGCAGATGCCCTTCGACCTGGCGCTGGCGGCGGCCCACGGCGGACTGCAGGAGTTACACGCCCCGGTGATCGTGCTGCCGCACGGTGCCGGGCACAACAAACTGGTCCCCGCCGGGCAGCGCGGCCGCCGGGTCGCCGGACACGTGGTCTACGGCCTCAACCGGCAGTGGCTGATCCAGGACGGCCGGGTGGTGCCCGAATCCATCGTGCTCGCCCACCACGAGGAGCTGACCCGCCTGGGCCGCGAATGCCCCGAGGCGCTGCCCGCCGCCGAGGTGGTCGGCGACCCCTGCTTCGACCGGATCTCGGTGAGCCTGCCGCAACGGGCCCTGTACCGCGCCGCCCTGGGGGTCGGCGCCCGGCAGCGGCTGGTGCTGGCCTGCTCCACCTGGGGGCCGGGCTCCCTCCTCGGACAGCGGTGGGAGCTGCTGGAACGGCTGGTCGACGAGCTGCCCCGGGAGGAGTACCGGGTCGCGCTCCTGCTCCACCCGCACGTCTGGAACGCCCACGGCGAATGGCAGATCCGCAGCTGGCTCGCCGACCTCGGGCGCGCCGGCCTCCTGGTGGTCAGTCAGTACGCCGACTGGGTCGGGGCGCTGGTCGCCGCCGACCACATCGTGGGGGACCACGGATCCGTCTCGCTCTACGGGGCGATGACCGGCGTCCCGGTCCTCATGGGCACCGTCCCGGAGGCCGGCCTGGACCCCGGCTCACCCGCCGCCGAACTGGCCTCCATCGCCCCGCGCCTGCACCCCGACCGCCCCCTGGACCGCCAGCTCACCCGCGCCGCCGCGGCCTACCGCACGGAGCGGTACGAGCAGGTGGCGGCCCGGATCACCTCGGAGCCGGGGCGGTTCGCCACCCGGATGCGCGCCCTGATCTACCGCAAGCTCCACCTGCGCGCCCCCGCCGTGCGGCCGCGCACGGACCACGCGCCGCTCCCGGTGACGGTGCGCCACGACGAACGGGGACCCGCCCGATGACCACGCCGACCGTACGGCTGACCGAGGACGTCCCCCAGCGCGGCGTCCGCCGCACCGGGGCCACCCTGCTCCACCCGGACCGGGGCCTGCGGGTGATCGACGAGCACCTGCGCGTACGGCTCTCGGCACCGCACCCGATGCCGCTGCTGGCGGATGTGCTGGTGGCGGAGTTCCCGTCGGTGGGGCTCCCGCCGCACGAGGACCCCGTTCGGTACGCGGCCGAACTCGCCGACTGCCATCCCGGTGCCCTGGTGGTGGCCGTGTACCGGGGCCCGCGTTGCTGGCTGCGGCTCGGCGGCCGGGCCCGGGCGCTGGTCCGGGAGCCGGAGTGGCCGACGCACCCCTGGGCGGTCTGGGCCTCGGTCGCCCATGTCTGGCTGGTGGCCGGACTGGACCCGGACGCGCTGGACCCGGCCCCCGTACGGATCGTGAGGACCGTACGAGGCTACGCGCCGGCCTCGCCCCGGCCGTCCTCGGAGGCGGCCGTTCCCGAGGGCTCGGGACCCGGTGCAGGAGCCTCCGCCCCGGCCGGTTCCAGGGCCCCGAGCCGGGCCCGCGCCTCCTCCGCGTCGGCCGAGCGTGACCGGCCGACGGAGGAGTACAGGGACAGCGCCTCCCGGTAGAGCTGCCGGGCCTGATGGGGCTGCCCGCGCCGCTCGGAGAGCTGGGCCAGACCTCCGAGTACGCGGGCCGCCTCGAACCCGGCGGCCTGGGCCCGTAACGCGGACAGCGCCGCCGACAGCTCCGCCTCCGCCCGGTCGAGTCTGCCGAGCCCCATGCAGGCCCGCCCGGCCAGCCCGGCGGCCCGTGCCGCGTTGTACGGGTCGCCGGCCGCTTCCAAGGTCAGGCGGGCGGCTTCGGCGTCGACGGCGGCGTCCCCGTACCGCCCCTGGGAGAAGGCGACATCGGCCAGATTGAACCGGGCCAGCGCACCGGCCCGGAGATCGCCGCAGGCGGGCAGTTCACCGGCCGCGCGGGCGAACAGCTCCGCCGCGCGGTCCGGCTGCCCGAGCCGCTGATGGGCCAGCCCCCGGTAGTTCAGCGTCCGGGCATGCCCGAGAGCGTCCCCGCGCCGCTGGAAGGAGGCCGCGGCCCGCTCGAACATCGCCAGCGCCTCGGCGTGGGCGCCCGTGGCGAGCTTCCCCAGGGCCCCGGAGGTCAGCATCCGGCAGACGGCCTCCTCGTTCCCCGCCTCCTCGGCGGCCGACAGCCCCTCCTGGTGCGCCTCGTGCCACTCCCGGTACAGCTTGCGGCGCGGGAACAGCGGCCACATCGCGTCGGTGAGCTGCCAGGCGAGCTCGGGGGCACCCATGGGACGGGCGAGGCGGACCACCGCCATCAGGTTGGGCAGCTCCCGCTCCAGCCAGCCCAGCGCGGCCTCCGCCGCGCGCTGCCCGCCGCCGTCACCGAAGTCCTCCTCCACGATGTCCACGGCTTCCGACTCGAACTCCCGCTCCAGCGAAGGGCGTCCGGGCTCGATGACCTCCTCGGCCCGACCGGCGTTGGCGAGATAGTGGTGGCCGATGCGGAGCAGTGCGGCGGCCCGCTCCTCGCCGCTCTCGTCCTGCGCGGCCCGCGCGGCGGCGTGCAGCCGCACCAGATCGTGGAACCGGTAGCGCTCACCGCCCGAGGCCTCGGCGACATCGACGAGCAGATTGGCGTCGTACAGCGCGTCGAGTGCGTCGACGGCCTCCTCACCCAGGAGCGCCCGCGCCACCGGCCCGCCGAACTCCCGCCCCGGGTGGAGTCCCAGCAGCCGGTAGAGGCGGGCGGCGGAGGGCGGCAGCCCCTGGTACGAGAGGTCCAGCGCCGCCCGTACGTCATGGTCGCCCTCTATGGCCAGCGCCTCCAGCCGCTCGTGCTCCTCGGACAGGGCCCGCACCATCGCGGTGATGCCCTGCCGGGGCCGGGCCGCCAGCCGCGCCCCCGCGATCCGCACCGCGAGCGGCAGCCCCGCACAGAGCAGCACCAGGGCCCGCGCCTCCTCGGGCTGGGCGGCGACCCGGCCGTCGGCGAGCGTCGAATCCAGCAACTCGACCGCCGCCTCGGGGGAGAGGGGATCGAGATGGAGCACATGGCCCCCGTCGAGGCTCAGCCCCGGCATGCGCCGACGGCTGGTCACGGCCGTCACACACCGTCCGGCCGGCAACAGGGGCCGCACCTGGGCGGCGGTCGCCGCGTCGTCCAGCAGCACCACCAGCCGCCGGTCGGCGGTCAACGACCGGTAGAGCGCGACCCGTTCACCCAGCGCCGGAGGCACCTGACCGCTCGGCACCCCCAGCGCCCGCAGGAACCGCCCCACCACCTCACCGGGGTCGACGGGCCCGTCCGGCGCCTGGGCGCCCAGATCGGCGTACAGCTGACCACCGGGAAACTCCGCCCGCAACGTGTGCAGCCAGGCCACCGCCACCGCGGTCTTCCCCACCCCACCGAGCCCGCTCACCGCCGCCAGCGTGGGATGCCCGTCCTCCGTGGCCCGGCACCGGTGCAGCTCCAGCGTGCGCAACTCGCGCGTACGGTCGGTGATCCGCACCGAGGGCGGTAACTGCCAGGGCGCCGGCACCTCTTCCCGCGCCGAGCCCTCGCCCCCGGACACATGGATGCCCCCGTACACGTTCCCCGCCTGCACCGCGAAACCGTGCACCGTACCGCTCAGCTCGTTGTTGCTGTGCTCGTGCCCCCGCATGCGTCCCCCTCCGGACAGCCGAGTACCAGCTTCTGCAGACATCCTTTCCGTACAGATCCGTACAGACACTCGATCACCCCGGGCCTGCGGGGGCCGACTGCGGCCGGTGGCCTGAATAATCCACCGGGGAAGCGCGTATTGGCATATGCCAAGAGCATGTGTCACCCCAACGGGTGACAGTCCGAGCGCTTGAGGAGGCGAGACACGAAGGGGCTGAGGCCGCCGGTCGGTCCAGGTGGCATGCCCTCCGCCCGGGTCCGGCGTCCGCGTCCGTACGCCGATCAAGGTCTGGACGTGTGGGCTGAGAGCATCGTGGCCCTACGGCTATCTCGCACCGGCACCGCTCACCTGCCGGAAGTCAGAGATCTTCCAGGCGACTACGGGGAGCCGGCGGGTTGGTGGCAGCCGTCGGCGTGGAGAGGGCGTCGGCTGCTGCCTCGATGTCGGCGTCGACTTGGATTCTGCGGAATTGTTCGAGAGTTTCGAGTTCTTGCTTGGTGAAGCCGTCCTCGCTGAGCCGGACACCCAGGGCGAGCAGCTGCATGGACTGCTGGATGCGAACGGCGTCAAGCGCGGCATCACGATGCAGAGCCCGGTAGGCCTTGGCGGTGGGGCCACGCCAACCGGCCTCGATGCTGTCGACGACCTCGTCCATGCGCTTGACCTGTGCGCCGAGATACTCCTGCATGTCATCCAGATCGTCGGCGAGCTTCTTCAACTCCGATGATGTGTAAGCGAGTTTTGGCTCCGTGCTCATGCCGCCCTCCTTCTTCCGAGCTTGTTCAGTGATAGCGGCCAACAGTACGAGGTTGATTACGGCCCCACCCACCGACAGATCGGCCCATCGTGCTGGCTGTTGTTAAAGTGAGCATCCAAGCGTAAGCACGCGGACAACCATCACCGATGGCTGGGCCCGGGATGCGAATGCCGTTCCGGATACCCAGGTGGTCGACCGGTTGCCATGCCGTCAAGGCATATGGATCGCAGGCCACTTCGGATGTCGGTCAGCCGATGGGCCGCATTCTGGACATCTGAACCACGGGGGATCAGCGCCATGCCGGACGAAGATCGGATCACCGTCGATTTCGTCACCCTGCATCGTCTTTCGGGTGATCTGGAGGCCATTCTCCGTGCCCTCAACAAGAAGCTGGACACGTTGTACGAGCGGGCCACCCATGCCGTGCTGAGCTGGGACGGTGAGGCGCGCGAGGTATTCATCGACGAGCTGGACAAGTGGAGCCACTCGGCCGACGACCTCAAGGCCACTCAGGCCTGGCTCCACGAGGTCGTGGTGAAAGGACACCTCAACTACGCGACAGCCAACAGGTCCGTACTCGAAGGCTGGGGCGGCGGCGCCTGATGGCTGGGTCCCCCACCCCCGCCCAGCCGCCGGGTGGCAACGGAACCATCGACGTCAAGCCGAGCGACCTCTGGTCGGTCTCCGGTCGCGTCGCCGTGCAACAGGACTTCCTGGTACGCGGTGCCAAGAAGCTTCTGGAGGAGCTGGGCAAGTACCCCGACGCGGGAGGCGCAGGCGCCGAGGCCCAGAAGTTCGCCCAGGCGTACAAGAGGATCGGCGACCGCTGGCTGGAGGTGTGGGGCCGGTCCGTAGTCAGCGTCGGCGGTGTGGCAGTCGGGTTCACCGAGACGGCCAACGCCTACACCAGAGCTGACGTCGCGGCGCATCCCAAGCCCGGGAGGACGGCCGAGCAGCGCCCCCGCCCCGCAGTCATCGACAAAGAGCCCAATCTCGGCTCCATTCCCGACATCAAGTGGGGCGACGACGACGGCGGCGACGACATCCTGCGCGGCTTGATGGAAGGCATACCCGAAATCGTCCGGGACCTCCTCCACCCCCTGTGCAAGAACGTGTTCCGGGTCGGCAGAGTGGCGGACGTCTACCCGTATCCGGAACAGCACTATCTCAACTCCCTTTGCCACAGCTGGATGAACGTCTCCATCACCGCGTCACTGGGTGCGGATCAACTCACCCAGGCCATCGGGGCCATCACCAACCACCAGCAGGCCGAATGGGAAGCCGCCATGCGGACCTTCTGCAGCGCCTTGTGGGGAGGTACGGCCTGGGGGCAGCAACAACACGGCTACCAGTGGGCGCAGACCGCCAACTCCGGCCGCGGCACACCCCGCGTCCCCACGGGCAGCCAGCCCGTCCTGGCCGTACTGAAGGACACGGCCGACGACATAGCCACCATCCTCCGTGAGTACGCGGAAGCCGCCGTCGACCTGAACCGCGACGTCAAGGACGAACTCGACCGCGCCATGTGGAAGGCGGCCAAGGAGGTCATCGAGGACCTGGCGAAGCCCAAGGACGTCAAGAGCGCGCTCGGTGCCGCCACGTCGCTCATCGGCAGTGGTGCGGGACTGCTCCTGTCGTTCGACGTCAAGACGGTACTGAACATCGACACGGCCAAGCTGAACGGGATCGTCGACAAGTACACCGGCATCCTGGGCCGCCTGACCACGCGCATGGAAGCTCTGAAGGAGCCGCTGGACGAGGCCCACCGCAGCGCCCCCAAGTTCGAGGCCGGCGTCGCTCGTGCCCATGGCTTCGGCACTCGTGCCCTGGAAGAGTTCAAAAGCTCACAGGTCTGGCTGAAGACCGACTCGAACGGCAACTACAACCTCAACCTCGCCGCCAACGAGTACATGGCAGACGGTCATACCCTGGACAAGCATGTCGGCAAGACGGACGAACAGCTCGCGCAGCGCCTGCGTGACCAGCAGTCGAGCGGTCCGACGCAGGCTTGGCCTCACGGCAAGCCCATGCCCAGCGGCTCCTCCGCCTTCCCGAACTACCGGCGCGCCCAGGAGCTGACCGAGCACAACCTCAACCAGAACAAGGCGGCCATCGAGGCGTGGATCAAGGGCCCGCCCCCGCCCTCTGATGGCGACGTCAAGCCGTTCCACTCGACGGCGCCCAACGGCGAGTCCAGTGGCCGCAGCGTGAGCAAGCAGCCGGTGGATCCGAACGACGCGCTGTCCGGATACAAGCTGGGCGGCGTGAACGCCAAGGCCTACGACGTGCACGGCATCGACACGCGCATCCGTTACGACAGCAGCCGCAACCCGCCCTTCACCGTCATGACGTCGATGCCGTCCAAGCCTTAGCGACCCCGCCGAGAAAGGTTTCGCCCCCCTGTGTCCGTCGATCAGAAGTCCTGGGAAGCCGCGGTACGCCACCTGTACGAGGATGCGTGCCCCTACAGCGCCACAGGCGCGCGTCGCCATGAGGACTGGATCCTCGACGTCCTCGCAGTGATGGCGAGGGTCCCGGACCCTCGCGGCTGGACGGGTCTCGATGACACGGCACAGCACCCGGAACGCGAGGCATCGCCCACGTACCCCTTCGTCGCCCACCCGCCGGAGTACGTCGCGAGACGTCTCCAGGAGATCGACGGGGGCAGTGCCGAGAATCTGCTCCTGGCCCTCACGGACGACGGGTGCACCCTGTCCAATCTGGCCCGCTTCACCGAGAGTCAGGAGGAGCTGCGGGAGATGGCACGCACGATCCTCGCGCGTTACGGGGAGGGCGCCAGCTATCACACCAACGTCAACAAGCCTGGCCACGTACGCGGCACACTCGACTTCACGACGTCGGACTGGGCGTACAGCCCCCTGAGTGTCCACTCGGAGGACTACGGCTTGATCGTCGTCTCGGACGACGAGGTCGGCATGTTCTGGAATTTTTCCGACTACTGACCCGCCTGTTCGTCCGCGTTCGAGCGCAGCTCCTGAGCCGAATATTTGAGAGGGTGCCCCATGCTGACCCGTTCCGCTACGTACCCCGACCGGGAGACCGCCCAGTGGGCCACCCAGCAGGTGGTGACCGCCAACGAGCGGGCCATCCACCGCTGGCTCGCCCAGAGCACCCGGTCCCGCCTCACCGTCGAGGCCGCCTGGCCGTCCCGAGAGGCGCCCGTGGGCCGGGTCCAGCTGGAGGCCGAGCTACTGGCCGGGCGCGGGCCCGTCGATGTCCGCGCGGCGCGCGTGGTGCTGCGTCGCGAGCCGTCGAGCCCGCACGGCTTCGTCGTCCACACGACTGTCCCGTTCTATCTGTAGAGGTCACACGCACATGTCCATGAAGCCCCTCGAACACGACCGTCGCTACGGCGAGCTGGACCAAGTCATGCGCGCGTACCTGGGGCAGCCGGCCGACGACACCCCGGAGCGGCGCAGCCGCGCGCTGGACGCGTACCTCCGTCACACCTGGCACACCCGCCCCTCGGCCATCGCGGAGGCGGAGCGCCAGCTGCGCGAGTACAGCCGCAACCCCCCGGGCCGCCTCCGGCTCGGCCTCGGCGAGTTCTACGCGATCCCGGACACCGGTATGCCCGAGTCGAAGATCGGCGACTGGCTGATGGTGCTGGCCGACCACCTGAAGAAGAGCATCGAGGAAGGCGACGTCCCGAGGCCGTCCTCCCCGCAGACCCACTGGGAATGGCACATGCGTTTCCCAGAGACCGCGCAACTGCTCGGCGGCTGGTTCTCCCAGGACATCGTCGACGAGTTCCCCGACCACGAAGCCGCCGTCGCCGACTACGCCGCCACCACCGACCCCCAGCTGGTCGCGCGCCTCGTGGGCGAACTCCACGAGCTGCTCGCCCTCCCCCTGGACGAGGCGGACTACGCACTGGCCGCGGCGGAGCTCGGCATGGAAGTGAACCCGCCCGAACCCTTTTCCCACGGAGCCTGGTTCCAGGCGCTGGCAACCATGCTGCCCAGCACCTGACCCGTCCGTCGCGTCACCCTCTCCGGCTCATCTCCGCGCCATCGACAGAGCCCCCTCACCGAGGAGAGGCGGAGACGCAAAAAAGACGCTGACCTGCATTTCTGCTGGTCAGCGTCTTAATCCGGAAGTGCCCCCGGCAGGATTCGAACCTGCGCACCCGGCTCCGGAGGCCGATGCTCTATCCCCTGAGCTACGGGGGCGTATCGCGGTGTTGCTCTGCGACGGGTGAAACACTACCAGCTCCCGACGGGTCCCCGTGAACAGGTATTCCGTCGCGTCAGCCCGTCCCCCGTCCGGGGCGGAAGTGTCCAAACGCCGGACGCGGTCGTGGGGGCCGACCTACTCTCGAAGGGTGTCAGGGGCGTACGGCCGCGTGCTTGTTGTCGACGACAACAAGGTCATCCGGCAGCTGATCAGGGTCAATCTCGAGCTGGAGGGCTTCGAGGTCGTGACCGCGGCCGACGGCGCCGAGTGCCTGGACCTGGTCCACCGCATCCGCCCCGATGTGATCACCCTCGATGTCGTGATGCCCCGCCTCGGCGGCCTGGAGACGGCGTCCGCACTGCGCTCCGACCCCCGCACCCGCCAGGTGCCCATCGCCGTCATCAGCGCCTGCACGCCTTACGAGGTGGACGCGGGCGTCTCGGCCGGGGTCGACGCGTTCCTGGCCAAGCCCTTCGAGCCGAGCGAGCTCGTGCGGATGGTGCACCGGCTGGCGACGGGGGAGGAGCGGCCACCGGTCGACGGATGGAGCGGTGCCGGGCGGGCGGGGACCACCGCCGGCTGACCGGCCGGGACCACCACGGCCGGCCCGCATCGGCCGTACTGGTTGCCCCACGTCGGCGGCACCGGCTGACCCGCGAGGAGCACCACCGGCTGACCGGATGGCGAAACCGGGTCGCGGAGTGCCCCTCCTCCTCCCATACGCTTGTGCCGTGACCCCCGCCGACCTCTCCCGGACCGTGCTGCACGCCGTGCGCCGCGCGGTCGACGAGAACGCGCTGCGCGCGCCCGTGCCCGCGCGCGTGCGGGTGGAGAGGACCCGGCCCGGCGGGAGCGGCGACTACGCCTGCGCGGTCGCGCTCCAGCTCGCCGGACCGGCCGGGCTGCCGGCCCTGGAGGTCGCGCGGATCCTGCGCGAGCGCGTCGCCGCCGAGCCCGGCGTCAGGCGGGTCGAGATCACCGGGCCCGGGTTTCTGAGCTTCACCCTGGACGCCCCGGCCGCCGGCGACCGGGCCGTTCTCGACGCCGTACGGGAACAGGGGATCGCGTACGGACACGGGGACGCGCTCCGGGACGAGGAGATCCGGCTGCCCTACGCGCCCGAAGTACGTGCGGCCGTCACCGCCGATGCCGTACGCCGACTCCTGGCGGCCCAGGGCGCCCGGGTCCGGATCATCTGCGAAGGGGTCGGCGATCCGGAGTGGGGCCGCCTCGGTGTCACCGCCACCGCCGACGCGCACGGCACGCCCGCGGCCCCGCACACGCCCCTCGCCTCGCCTGGCCCCCTCACCGCCAACGCGCACGGAACGCCCCCAGCTCCGGCCCCGTACAGTCCCCTCGCCTCGCCTGTCACCGCCGCCACCGCCGACGCGCACGGCACGCCCCCGGTTACGCATACGCCCTCCGCTTCGTCTGGCCCCCTCACCGCCGACGCGCAGGGAACGCCCGCGGCCCCGCACACGCCCCTCGCCTCGCCTGGCCCCCTCACCGCCGACGCGCACGGCACGCCCCCGGCTCCGGCCCCGCACACCCCCCTCGCCCCGTCTGCCCCCCTCACCCCCCTCCGCCCCGTCCCCGCCGGTGCCACCGCCGCCGAGTTGCTGGAGCGGCTCGGCTCGGACGCCGCCCGCTGGGGGCTGCTGCGGCTCGCCTCGCACGACCGTGCCCCGCTCGGCGACGATCTGCTCGTCCAGGGGGAGGCCAACCTGTTCTTCCGGGTCCGGTACGCCCACGCCAGGGCCCGCGCGCTCACCCGGAACGCCGCCGCCCTCGGGTTCACCTCCACCACTGGCGCGGTCCCGTACGGCAGCCCCGCCCGCCCCCTCCTCGATCTCCTCGCCGACCACCCCGGCGTCCTCCTCGCCGCAGCCCGTCACCGTGCGCCCGACCGGGTGGCCCGGCAACTGGAAGCCGTCGCGCACGCCTTCTTCGACTTCCATGACTCCTGTCCGCCGCTGCCCTCCGGCGACGAGAAACCCTCGGCCGCCCACCGCTCCCGGCTGGCCCTCGCCGAAGCCGCCGGGACGGTGCTGGCAGGCGGCCTGTCCCTGCTCGGTATCCGTGCGCCCGCACACCTCTGACGAATCTGACGAATCCGAGAGACCCCACCATGAGCCGCTCCGCACACCCCGCCGGTCCCCGTCACGCCGACGTCCTGACCGAGGGGCACTACTCCGCCCCCGCCGCCGACCTCAACGTCCTCGACGAGAAGGTCTGGGCCCGTACCGTCACGCGCGACGCGGACGGCGCCCTCACCGTCGGCGGGATCGCCGTCGCCCGGCTAGCCGAGGAGTTCGGCACCCCCGCCTACTTCCTCGACGAGAGCGACTTCCGCGCCCGCTGCCGCGCCTGGGCCGACGCCTTCGGGCCGGACGCCGACGTCTTCTACGCGGGCAAGGCCTTCCTCTCCCGTGCCGTCGTGCGCTGGCTCACGGAGGAGGGGCTCAATCTCGACGTCTGCTCCGGCGGTGAGCTGACCACCGCCCTCGACGCCGGCATGCCCGCCGAGCGCATCGCCTTCCACGGCAACAACAAGACCGTCGCCGAGATCGAGAGGGCCGTCCAGGCCGGTGTCGGGCGGATCGTCCTCGACTCCTTCCAGGAGATCGTCCGCGTCGCCCACATCGCCCGCGGCCACGGCGTCCGCCAGCGCGTCCAGATCCGGGTCACCGTCGGCGTCGAGGCCCACACGCACGAGTTCATCGCCACCGCGCACGAGGACCAGAAGTTCGGTATCGCCCTCGCCGACGGGCAGGCCGCCGAGGCGGTACGCCGCGCCCTCGGCCTCGACAGCCTCGAACTCATCGGCATCCACTCGCACATCGGCTCGCAGATCTTCGACATGGCCGGCTTCGAGGTCTCCGCCCGGCGCGTGGTGCAGCTGCTCGCCGAGGTCCGCGACGAGCACGGCGTGGAGCTGCCCGAGATCGACCTCGGCGGCGGGCTCGGCATCGCGTACACCTCCGAGGACGACCCCCGCGAGCCGCACGAGATCGCCAAGGCGCTCAGCGACATCGTCACCCGCGAGTGCGAGGCGGCCAAGCTGCGCACGCCCCGCATCTCCGTGGAGCCCGGGCGGGCCATCGTCGGACCCACCGCGTTCACGCTGTACGAGGTCGGCACCATCAAGCCCCTCGAAGGGCTGCGGACGTATGTCAGCGTCGACGGCGGAATGTCGGACAATATTCGTACCGCGCTGTACGACGCCGAGTACAGCGTGGCGCTCGTCTCGCGCACCTCGGATGCCGAGCCGATGCTCGTCCGGGTCGTCGGCAAGCACTGCGAGAGCGGGGACATCGTGGTCAAGGACGCGTTCCTCCCCGCCGACCTGGCGCCCGGGGACCTGATCGCGGTCCCCGCCACCGGCGCGTACTGCCGCTCGATGGCGAGCAACTACAACCACGCCCTGCGCCCCCCGGTCGTCGCCGTCCGGGACGGCGAGGCGCGCGTCATCGTCCGGCGCGAGACGGAGGAAGATCTCCTGCGTCTCGATGTCGGCTGATGAAATAGTCATCTCAGGATCCGGACGGGGGTCAGAAACGCCCGTCCGGTGAGTGAGACTGGTCCACACATGAGCATGACCCTCCGGCGATCGGGGGGTGGGAGAAGGAGCGGTACTGGGTGCGTGCAGCTGCAAGGCGGAGGAATGAGGCATGGCGGAGCCATGGTGATTGACGACAACGCCGCAGATGTGTGCCCGGCACCGCGACGCCGCCCCAATCGCCGGAGGGTCTAGGTATGAGAAACGAGGTCGGATGATGCGTACGCGTCCGCTGAAGGTGGCGCTGCTGGGCTGTGGTGTGGTCGGCTCAGAGGTGGCGCGCATCATGACGACGCACGCCGAAGACCTCGCGGCGCGCATCGGTGCGCCCGTGGAGCTCGTCGGCGTCGCCGTCCGCCGCCCCTCGAAGGTGCGTGAGGGCATCGACCCCGCACTGATCACCACCGACGCGACCGCGCTCGTGCAGCGCGGCGACATCGACGTGGTCATCGAGGTCATCGGGGGCATCGAGCCCGCCCGTACGCTCATCACCACCGCCTTCGAGAACGGCGCGAGCGTCGTCTCCGCCAACAAGGCGCTCCTCGCCGAGGACGGCGCCGCCCTGCACGCCGCCGCCGAGAAATACGGCCGCGATCTCTACTACGAGGCCGCCGTCGCGGGTGCCATCCCGCTGGTACGGCCGCTGCGCGAGTCGCTCGCGGGCGACAAGGTCAACCGGGTGCTCGGCATCGTCAACGGCACGACCAACTTCATCCTCGACAAGATGGACACCAGCGGCGCCGGCTACTCCGAGGCACTCGACGAGGCCACCGCCCTCGGGTACGCCGAGGCCGACCCGACCGCCGACGTCGAGGGCTTCGACGCCGCCGCCAAGGCCGCGATCCTCGCCGGGATCGCCTTCCACACCCGGGTGAAGATCGGCGACGTCCACCGCGAGGGCATCACCGAGGTCACCGCCGCCGACATCGCCTCCGCCCGCCGGATGGGCTGCACGGTCAAGCTCCTCGCCATCTGCGAGCGCGCCGCCGACGGGCAGTCCGTCACCGCCCGCGTCCACCCCGCGATGATCCCGCTCAGCCACCCGCTGGCCTCGGTCCGCGAGGCGTACAACGCGGTGTTCGTCGAGGCCGAGGCCGCCGGGCAGCTGATGTTCTACGGGCCCGGCGCCGGCGGCTCCCCGACCGCCTCGGCCGTCCTCGGCGACCTCGTCGCGGTCTGCCGCAACAAACTGGGCGAGGCCACCGGACCCGGTGAGTCCGCCTACACGCGCCTGCCGGTCAGCCCCATGGGCGAGGTCGTCACGCGCTACCACATCAGCCTCGACGTGGCCGACAAGCCGGGCGTCCTCGCCCAGGTGGCAACGGTCTTCGCCGAGCAGGGCGTATCGATCGATACCGTCCGCCAGCAGGGAAAGGACGGCGAGGCCTCCCTCGTCGTCGTCACCCACCGCGCGCCCGACGCCGCCCTCTCCGGGACCGTCGAAGCGCTGCGCAAGCTCGACACCGTGCGCGGTGTCGCCAGCATCATGCGTGTTGAAGGGGAGTAAAGGACCCATGACCAGCAAGGGCACCCACCAGTGGCGCGGCATCATCGAGGAGTACCGGGACCGGCTTCCGGTCACGGCCACGACGCCGGTCGTCACCCTTCGTGAGGGCGGTACGCCGCTCGTTCCGGCGCAGGTCCTCTCCGAGCGCACGGGCTGCGAGGTGCACCTCAAGGTCGAGGGCGCCAACCCCACCGGTTCGTTCAAGGACCGCGGCATGACCATGGCCATCACCCGGGCCAAGGAGGAGGGGGCCAAGGCCGTCATCTGCGCCTCCACCGGCAACACCTCGGCCTCCGCCGCGGCGTACGCGGTGCGTGCGGGCATGGTCTGCGCCGTCCTCGTACCGCAGGGCAAGATCGCGCTCGGCAAGATGGGCCAGGCGCTCGTGCACGGCGCCAAGATCCTCCAGGTCGACGGCAACTTCGACGACTGCCTCACCCTGGCCCGCTCGCTCTCGGACAACTACCCGGTGGCGCTGGTCAATTCGGTCAACCCGGTCCGTATCGAGGGCCAGAAGACCGCCGCGTTCGAGATCGTCGACGCGCTCGGCGACGCCCCCGACATCCACGTCCTCCCGGTCGGCAACGCGGGCAACATCACCGCGTACTGGAAGGGGTACACCGAGTACGCCGGTGACGGCGTCTCCACCCACGCCCCGCGCATGTGGGGCTTCCAGGCCTCCGGCTCCGCGCCCATCGTGCGCGGCGAGGTCGTCAAGGACCCGTCCACCATCGCCACCGCGATCCGCATCGGCAACCCGGCCTCCTGGGACTTCGCCCTGGCGGCCCGGGACGAATCGGGCGGTTTCATCGACGAGGTGACGGACCGGCAGATCCTGTCCGCCTACCGGCTGTTGGCCTCCCAGGAGGGCGTCTTCGTGGAGCCCGCATCGGCCGCCTCGGTCGCCGGTCTGCTCAAGGCCGCCGAGGAGGGCAAGGTCGACCCCGGCCAGCGCATCGTCTGCACGGTCACCGGCAACGGACTCAAGGACCCCGACTGGGCCGTCGCGGGCGCCCCGCAGCCGGTCACGGTCCCGGTCGACGCGGCCACCGCGGCCCAGAAGCTCGGGCTCGTCTGACCCGTCCGGCGACGCGTCCCGGCGACCTGTCCGGCGACGCGTCCCGGCGACCTGTCCGGCGACGCGTCCGGGCCGGGCGTCGGCAGTCCGGGCCGGGCGTCGGCAGTCCGGGCCGGGCGTCGGCAGTCCGGGCCGGGCGTCGGCAGTCCGGGCCGGGCGTCGGCAGTCCGGGCCGGGCGTCGGCAGTCCGGGCCGGGCGTCGGCAGTCCGGGCCGGGCGTCGGCAGTCCGGGCCGGGCGTCGGCAGTCCGGACCGGGCGGTCCGGTCAACACGAGACAACCCAGCTCAACCGCCCTCTTATCGGGGCGGAGAGCGCATAGGAGGCGGGCGACACGCATCGTGCGCCTCCTGTGCGCCCTATGTCGCGAGGGAACCTTCCTTCGATAAGCTGTACCCCATCCGCCCGACATGCGCCCGACGGGTCTGCCGCGGCGCGATCGCCGTCCTGACGGCGCGTACGGGCCGGGCCACCGGCCCCATCCCCATATCCCCGCAGGCCCCCACCGCCGCAGAGCCACCGCACCGCAAATCCCCGCCGCCTTACAAGGAGTCGTCCAGCCGATGGCCGGTCCCGCGTTCCGAGCCGCCGCCGTCAGGGTGCGCGTCCCCGCCACCAGCGCCAATCTGGGCCCGGGTTTCGACGCCCTCGGCCTCTCGCTGGGGCTGTACGACGACGTCGTCGTCCGGGTCGCCGACTCCGGGCTGCACATCGACATCGCAGGTGAGGGCAGCGAGACGCTTCCCCGCGACGAGAGCCACCTGCTCGTACGCTCCCTGCGCACCGCCTTCGACCTGCTCGGCGGACAGCCCCGCGGCCTGGAGATCGTCTGCGCCAACCGCATCCCGCACGGCCGCGGCCTCGGCTCCTCCTCCGCCGCCATCTGCGCCGGAATCGTCGCCGCCCGCGCCGTGACGACAGGCGGCGACGCCCGTCTCGACGACGAGGCCCTGCTGGAGCTGGCCACCGAGATCGAGGGCCACCCCGACAACGTCGCGGCCTGTCTGCTCGGCGGGTTCACCCTCGCGTGGATGGACGGCGGAGCGGCCCGCGCGATCCGGATGGACCCCGCGGAGTCCGTCGTTCCGGTGGTCTTCGTGCCCGGCCGGCCCGTGCTCACCGAGACGGCGCGCGGGCTGCTCCCGCGCTCCGTCCCGCACGTCGACGCGGCCCTCAACGCGGGCCGGGCGGCCCTGCTCGTCGAGGCGCTGACCAGGCGCCCCGAGCTGCTGCTCGCCGCCACCGAGGACCGCATCCACCAGGAGTACCGGGGCCCCGCGATGCCGGAGAGCGTCGAGTTGGTGCACCGGCTGCGCGCCGACGGCGTGCCCGCGGTGATCTCCGGCGCGGGCCCCACGGTGCTCGCGCTGGCGGAGGAGGGTTCCGCCGACAAGGTCGCCCGACTGGCGGGCGAGGGCTGGGCCGCGAACCGGCTGGCACTCGACGCCGCGGGCGCCACCGTGCTGCCGCTGGCCGCGTAACCGCATGTGATTACCGGTGGCCGAGAGGGGGAATGTTTGTTGGAGCCGGTAGTGTTAACCTCAAGTCTGCAACCGACGTCTTTGAGGCGCGTTGCTTCGTGTCCCCCTCCGGGACCGCCATTCTTCCGGGAGCCTCCCCAACTGCCTGAGCAGCCTGCCTGAGCAGTTTCGAGCACGCTCCGGAACCGGCACGACACCCCTCGCTCGTCCAGGAGTGGGCCGAGCAGGGGGATCTCGCGCCGGACCCCGCACGTTCATCTCTCCGCCGTACCCGGCGGACCACCGCCCCGGCAAGGTCCGCGATCCAGCAAGATCAACAGACCGCAGTCGGACAGCACAACCGGTCGCCGAGCCAGAAGGCCGACGTCCGCTCCAGGGAAGGACCCTTCGTGAGCGACACCACCGATCTGATGGGCGTGACTGCCGACAAGAACGTCGACAGCGCCGCGCCCGCCGAAGGTGCTGCCACTGGCACCACCGCACGGCGCCGCCGCTCCGGCACCGGCCTCGAGGGCATGGTCCTGGCCGAGCTGCAGCAGGTCGCGTCCGGCCTCGGCATCAGGGGTACTGCGCGGATGCGCAAGAGCCAGCTGATCGAGGTCATCAAGGAGGCGCAGGCGGGCGGCGGATCCGCCGCCCCCAAGGCCTCCTCCAAGGCTGGCACCGGGGACGGCGCCCCCGCCGCCGAGGCGGCGGAGAGCAAGCCCAAGCGGCGCGCCACCTCCAAGGCGCGCACCGGGGACGACGCCGCCGCTGCCGAGAAGGCGGCCCAGCAGCAGATCGACATCCCCGGCCAGCCGGCCAGCGACGACCAGCCCACGGGCGAGCGCCGTCGCCGCCGCGCCACCGCGCAGGCGGGCAGCCCCGACACCAAGGCCGAGGCGAAGACCGAGGCCAAGGCGGAGCCGCAGGCAGAGCAGAAGACCGAGGACCGGGGCGAGCCCAAGGGCGACGCCAAGGCCGAGGCCGCCGCCGACACCGCCGAGGGCCGCCGTGGCGACCGCCAGGGCCGTGGTGACCGCGAGCGCGGTGACCGGGGCGAGCGCGGGGAGCGCCGTGAGCGCCAGCGCGACCGCCGGGGCAAGGGCGACGACCAGGGCCAGCAGGGCGGCGGGCAGCAGCAGCGCCCGCAGCGCCAGGGCCAGGGGCAGAGCCAGGGCCAGCAGAACCGTGACAACGGTCCGCAGGACGACTTCGACGACGAGGCGGGCGGCCGCCGCGGCCGCCGTGGCCGCTACCGCGACCGCCGTGGCCGCCGTGGCCGCGACGACTTCGCCAGCGATGTGCAGGTGGCCGACGACGACGTCCTGATCCCCGTCGCGGGCATCCTGGACATCCTCGACAACTACGCGTTCATCCGGACCTCCGGCTACCTGCCGGGCCCGAACGACGTGTACGTCTCGCTCGCCCAGGTCCGTAAGAACGGCCTGCGCAAGGGCGACCACGTCACCGGTGCGGTGCGCCAGCCCAAGGACGGCGAGCGGCGCGAGAAGTTCAACGCGCTGGTCCGCCTCGACTCGGTCAACGGCATGGCCCCCGAGTCCGGCCGCGGCCGCCCCGAGTTCCAGAAGCTGACCCCGCTCTACCCGCAGGACCGGCTCCGTCTGGAGACCGACTCCAACATCCTGACGACGCGGATCATCGACCTGGTGGCCCCGATCGGCAAGGGCCAGCGCGGGCTCATCGTGGCCCCGCCGAAGACCGGCAAGACGATGATCCTCCAGGCCATCGCCAACGCCATCACGGTCAACAGCCCCGAGTGCCACCTGATGGTCGTCCTGGTCGACGAGCGTCCGGAAGAGGTCACCGACATGCAGCGGTCGGTGAAGGGCGAGGTCATCTCCTCGACCTTCGACCGCCCCGCCGAGGACCACACCACCGTCGCCGAGCTGGCCATCGAGCGCGCCAAGCGCCTCGTGGAGCTGGGTCACGACGTGGTCGTCCTCCTCGACTCGATCACCCGTCTGGGCCGTGCGTACAACCTCGCGGCGCCCGCCTCCGGCCGCATCCTCTCCGGTGGTGTCGACTCGACCGCGCTCTACCCGCCGAAGCGCTTCTTCGGTGCCGCGCGCAACATCGAGGACGGCGGCTCGCTGACCATCCTGGCCACCGCGCTCGTCGAGACCGGCTCGCGCATGGACGAGGTGATCTTCGAGGAGTTCAAGGGCACCGGCAACATGGAGCTCAAACTCGACCGGAAGCTCTCGGACAAGCGCATCTTCCCGGCGGTGGACGTCGACGCGTCCTCCACCCGTAAGGAAGAGATCCTGCTGGGCACCGACGAGCTGGCGGTCGTCTGGAAGCTGCGCCGGGTGCTGCACGCACTCGACCAGCAGCAGGCGATCGAGCTCCTCCTGGACCGGATGAAGAAGACCCAGTCCAACGCGGAGTTCCTGCTCCAGATCCAGAAGACGACGCCGGGTAGCGGAAACGGCAACGACTGACGTATCCACGGCAGTTGACGCCGAGGGCCCCCAGCACCACGGTGCCGGGGGCCCTCGGCGTTCCCGGCCCCCGCCCCGAGACCTTTGCCACACGCCGGCCCGCCGGACCACGCCCCCGCAGGTGCGTGTACGGGGCAGGAAACCGCAGGTGAACGCGGAAGCGCGGCCCGTCCGCCGACCCTCTCGCGCCCTTCGCCGCTCACACGGGACACACAGGGCCCTGTGCAACCCTTTTTGCTGCTTCGCCGTCTGATCAAGAGATGACAAACCCTCCCGGAAGCATCACGGCCGGGGGCCAGGAGCAGGCGGAGCGCCGTAACGAGGGAGACGCGTGAGCGAGCAGAAGAAGACCCCGGGGCGGATACGCGGCTCCGGCACCCGCCGGAGGAAGCCCTCGCGGAGCCACCGCGCGAAGGCCATCACGGCCTGGACGGTGGCGGGCGTGGTGGTCGTCGGCGGGGCCGGGCTCGGATACGCCTACGTCACCCTCGACGGCAACCTCTCCAGCGTCGACATCGACGCCAAGCTCGGTACCGACCGCCCCGACGACGTGGACGACGGCTCGCAGGACATCCTGGTGCTGGGCTCCGACTCGCGCTCCGGTGACAACGGCAAGTACGGCGCCGACGAGGGCGCCGCCCGCTCCGACACGGCGATGGTCATGCACGTCGACAAGGGCCACAAGTCGGCGAGCGTCGTCTCGATACCGCGCGACACCCTGATCGAACGCCCCGCCTGCGCGAGCGACACCACGGACGAGACGGTCCCCGCCGCCCACCGGGCCATGTTCAACACCGCCTACGAGGTCGGCGGGCCGGCCTGCGCGGTCAAGACCGTCGAATCGATGTCCGGTATCCGCATGGACCACTACGTCGAGGTCGACTTCACCGGCTTCGAGAAGCTCATCGACGAGCTCGGCGGCGTCGAGATCACCACCAGGACCGCGATCAACGACTCCAAGAGCCACCTCGACCTGGAGCCGGGCACCCACACCCTGGACGGCGAGGAGTCCCTCGGCCTCGTCCGTACCCGCAAGAGCGTCGGCGACGGCAGCGACCTGGGCCGTATCCAGCTCCAGCAGGCGTTCATCAAGGCGCTGATGAAGCAGGCCAAGAACGTCGGGGTGTTCTCCAGCCCCACGAAGCTGTTCGGCCTCGCGGACGCCGCCACCAAGGCGCTCACCACCGACTCCGGCCTCGGCTCGGTCAAGAAGCTCACCGGCTTCGCCAACGGCCTCAAGGGGCTCGGCGCGGACAACGTCCACATGGTGACCCTGCCGGTGGAGTACGACCCCGCCGACCCCAACCGGGTCCTCCCGCAGGAACAGGCCGGCAAGCAGGTCTGGGCCGCCCTGAAGCAGGACCGGCCCATCCCCGCCTCCGCCACCGAGAAGTCCGCCGGGGACAAGGGCGAGGCCGGACAGGTGGTGCGCTGAGGCCCGCGGGGAATACCTGCGGCCCGCCCCCGGTTTTGGGAGATACGGCTGGTCCTGGCAGACTGGTACGTCGGCCCCGGTTCACGGCCGCGCAATCCGCGCGGACGACCCGGCGCCCTCCCGAAACTAGGAGACACCTTGAAGCGCGACATCCACCCCGAGTACGTCGAGACGCAGGTCAGCTGCACCTGCGGTGCGTCGTTCACCACCCGGAGCACCATCGACGGCGGCAACATCCGCGCCGACGTCTGCTCCGAGTGCCACCCGTTCTACACGGGCAAGCAGAAGATCCTCGACACCGGCGGCCGCGTGGCCCGCTTCGAGGCCCGCTTCGGCAAGGCTGCCGGCTCCGCCAGCAAGTAGCGAGCCACTGCGCCGGTTCCTGGCGCCCTCTTCCCGGGGGCGTCGGAACCGGCGTTTTTTCCGGTCGGGTGTGCGGGGGAGCCCCCGGCACACCCCACCCGGCAGTACGCCCTCCAGCAGGTCGCAGACTTACATCAACCAGGAGCCCCCGAATGTTCGAGGCGGTCGAGGAACTGATCGGCGAACACGCCGGTCTTGAGAAGAAGCTCGCCGACCCGTCGGTCCACGCCGACCAGGCCAACGCGCGCAAGCTGAACAAGCGCTACGCGGAGCTGACCCCGATCGTCTCCACGTACCGGGCCTGGAAGCAGACCGGCGAGGACATCGAGACCGCCCGCGAGTACGCCGCGGACGACCCCGACTTCGCCGCCGAGGTCAAGGACCTGGAGAAGGAGCGCGAAGAGCTCACCGAGAAGCTCCGCCTCCTCCTCGTACCCCGCGACCCCAGCGACGACAAGGATGTCCTCCTGGAGATCAAGGCGGGCGCCGGCGGTGACGAGTCCGCCCTGTTCGCCGGTGACCTGCTGCGCATGTATCTGCGGTACGCCGAGCGCATCGGCTGGAAGACCGAGATCATCGACTCCACCGAGTCCGAGCTCGGCGGCTACAAGGACGTCCAGGTCGCCGTCAAGACCAAGGGCGGCAACGGCGCCACCGAGCCCGGCCAGGGCGTCTGGGCCCGGATGAAGTACGAGGGCGGCGTGCACCGCGTGCAGCGCGTGCCCTCCACCGAGTCCCAGGGCCGCATCCACACCTCCGCCGCGGGCGTGCTCGTCACCCCCGAGGCCGAGGAGGTCGACGTCGAGATCCACGCCAACGACCTCCGTATCGACGTCTACCGCTCCTCGGGCCCCGGCGGCCAGTCCGTCAACACGACCGACTCCGCCGTCCGCATCACGCACCTGCCGACCGGCGTCGTCGCCTCCTGCCAGAACGAGAAGAGCCAGCTCCAGAACAAGGAGCAGGCCATGCGCATCCTGCGCTCCCGGCTGCTGGCCGCCGCCCAGGAGGCCGCCGAGCAGGAGGCCTCCGACGTGCGCCGCAGCCAGGTCCGCACGGTCGACCGCTCCGAGAAGATCCGTACGTACAACTTCCCGGAAAACCGCATCTCGGACCACCGCGTCGGCTTCAAGGCGTACAACTTGGACCAGGTACTCGACGGAGAACTCGACGCCGTCATCCAGGCGTGCGTCGACGCCGACTCCGCCGCCAAGCTCGCCAACGCGTAAGCGCACCGCCCGCCCCGCACACCCGTGAACCGTACGGAGAACCGCGATGAACCTGCTGCTCGCCGAGGTGGCCCAGGCCACCCAGCGGCTGGCCGACGCCGGTGTCCCCTCACCGCGATTCGACGCCGAGGAACTCGCGGCCTTCGTCCACGGCGTGAAGCGGGGCGAGCTGCACCAGGTGCCCGACACCGACTTCGACGCCCGGTACTGGGAGACCATCGCCCGTCGTGAGGCCCGCGAACCGCTCCAGCACATCACCGGCCGCGCCTTCTTCCGCTACCTGGAGCTCCAGGTCGGACCCGGCGTCTTCGTGCCCCGGCCGGAGACCGAGTCGGTCGTCGGCTGGGCCATAGACGCCGTCCGCGCGATGGACGTCGTGGAGCCCGTCGTCGTCGACCTGTGCACCGGCTCGGGCGCCATCGCGCTCGCCATGGCGCAGGAGGTCCCGCGCTCGCGCGTCCACGCCGTGGAGCTCTCCGAGGACGCCCTCAAGTGGACCCGGAAGAACGCCGAGGGGTCCAGGGTCACCGTCCACAAGGGAGACGCCCTGAGCGCCCTTCCCGAGCTGGACGGCCAGGTCGACCTGGTGATCTCCAACCCGCCGTACATCCCGCTCACCGAGTGGGAGTACGTCGCCCCCGAGGCCCGCGACCACGACCCGGAGATGGCTCTCTTCTCCGGCGAGGACGGCCTCGACACCATCCGCGGCATCGAACGCACCGCCCACCGTCTGCTCCGCCCCGGCGGCCTCGTCGTCATCGAGCACGCCGACACCCAGGGCGGCCAGGTGCCGTGGATCTTCACCGAGGAGCGGGGCTGGGCCGACGCCGCCGACCACCCCGACCTCAACAAGCGGCCCCGGTTCGCCACCGCCCGCAAGGCCCTGCCGTGACCGGCCCCCGGCGCCACACCCCGTACCCGTACACGCTTGAGGAGGCCGGCTGATGGCACGGCGATACGACTGCAACGACGCCACCGACCGGACCAGCGGGCTGCGCGAGGCCGCGTCCGCCGTCCGCCGCGGCGAACTGGTCGTGCTGCCCACCGACACCGTGTACGGGATCGGTGCGGACGCCTTCAGCTCCGAGGGCGTCGCCGACCTGCTGGACGCCAAGGGGCGCGGCCGCAACATGCCCACCCCCGTCCTCATCGGCTCCCCGAACACCCTGCACGGCCTGGTCACCGACTTCTCCGAGCAGGCCTGGGAGCTGGTCGACGCGTTCTGGCCCGGCGCCCTCACCCTGGTCGCCAAGCACCAGCCCTCGCTCCAGTGGGACCTGGGCGACACCCGCGGCACCGTCGCCATCCGGATGCCGCTGCACCCCGTCGCCATCGAGCTGCTGACCGAGGTCGGCCCGATGGCCGTCTCCAGCGCCAACCTCACCGGACACCCCTCTCCCGAGGACTGCGACGCCGCCCAGGGCATGCTCGGCGACTCCGTCTCCGTCTACCTCGACGGCGGCCCGACGCCCGGCATCGTGCCGTCCTCGATCGTCGACGTCACCGGCAGTGTCCCGGTCCTCCTGCGGGCCGGTGCGCTCTCCGTCGAGGAGCTGCGCAAGGTGGTCCCCGACCTCGAGGTGGCCAATTGACCGCCCCCGAGGGGCGTGGCATAGCGGGGCGGACCGACACCTTCCGCATCCTCCACGTCAGCACCGGCAACGTCTGCCGCTCGCCCATCACCGAGCGGCTGACCCGCCATGCCCTGACGCACCGCCTCGGCGACCCGCTCAGCGGCGGCCTGATCGTGGAGAGCGCGGGCACCTGGGGCCATGAGGGCGCCCCCATGGAGGCCAACGCCGAGGTCGTCCTCGCCGACTTCGGCGCGGACGCCAGCGGCTTCGTCGGCCGCGAGCTCCTCGACGAGCACGTGATCCGCGCCGACCTCGTCCTCACCGCCACCCGCGACCACCGCGCCCAGGTCATCTCCATGGGCCACTCCGCGGGCCTGCGGACCTTCACGCTCAAGGAGTTCACCCGGCTGGTGCGGGCGATAGACCCCGCCACCCTGCCCGACCCCCTCGACGAGGGCGTCGTGGAGCGCGCCCGCGCCCTGGTCCGCGCCGCCGCCGCACTGCGCGGCTGGCTGCTGGCCCCGACCGCCGAGGCGGACGAGGTCTACGACCCGTACGGGGCGCCCATCACGTTCTTCCGCTCCATCGGCGACGAGATCAACCAGGCGCTGGACCCGGTGGTCACGGCGCTCACGGGCGTACGCGCGCCGCACTGACGGCGTACGCGCGCTGTACGGAGACGGC
Source organism: Streptomyces sp. SID8374 (assembly GCF_009865135.1). Classification (NCBI taxonomy): domain Bacteria; kingdom Bacillati; phylum Actinomycetota; class Actinomycetes; order Kitasatosporales; family Streptomycetaceae; genus Streptomyces; species Streptomyces sp. SID8374. The sequence continues at coordinate 194,358 of NZ_WWGH01000002.1, forward strand.
GTACGCGCGCCGTACGGAGGGCCGGCGGCAGACCGACGCACATGCTCCCGCACCGGCGTACACGCTCCGCACCGGCGCACATGCCCCGCACCGGCGGACACACGAGCACCCTGGCGTACGCCCCGCCACCGGTGCGCCGACCGGCGTACCGGACGTTCCGACAGCGGGCACACCGCCCCGCCCCGGCCTACATTGGAGCTGACACCGGCACCCCTCGCCGGCGCACCCACCTCCAGGCCCGGAGCCGTCCCATGCCGGTCACCTCTCCCGCCGCACCCGTACCCGCGCCGACCACGCCCGACGCCCTGCCCCAGGACTTCGGCGCGCTGCTCCGCCAGGACCCGGAGATCGCCGGGGTCCTGCTGGGGGAGAGGGACCGGCAGGCCGCCACCCTCCAGCTGATCGCCGCCGAGAACTTCACCTCGCCCGCCGTCCTGGCGGCCCTCGGCTCCCCGCTCGCCAACAAGTACGCCGAGGGGTACCCGGGCGCCCGCCACCACGGCGGCTGCGAGCACGCGGACGCCGCCGAACGCATCGCCGTACGCCGCGCCACCGCCCTCTTCGGCGCCGAACACGCCAACGTCCAGCCGCACTCCGGCTCCTCCGCCGTCCTCGCCGCCTACGCCGCGCTGCTGCGCCCGGGCGACACGGTCCTCGCGATGGGGCTCCCGTACGGGGGACACCTCACCCACGGGGCGCCGGGCAACTTCTCCGGCCGCTGGTTCGACTTCGTCGGCTACGGCGTCGACCCTACGACCGGCCTCATCGACTACACCCGGCTCCGCGCCCTGGCCCGGGCCCGCCGCCCCAAGGCGATCGTCTGCGGCTCCATCTCCTACCCCCGCCACCCCGACTACGAGCTGTTCCGGGAGATCGCCGACGAGGTGGGCGCGTACCTGATCGCGGACGCCGCCCACCCGATGGGGCTGATCGCCGGGGGAGCGGCGCCGAGCCCGGTCCCGTACGCCGACGTCGTCTGCGCCACCACGCACAAGGTGCTGCGCGGACCGCGCGGCGGCATGATCCTGTGCGGCGCGGAGCTGGCGGAGCGGGTCGACCGGGCGGTGTTCCCGTTCACACAGGGCGGTGCGCAGATGCATACGGTGGCGGCGAAGGCGGTCGCGTTCGGGGAGGCGGAGACACCGGCGTACACGCTGTACGCGCACCAGGTCGTCGCGCACGCGCGGGTGCTGGCCGCAGGTCTCGAGGCCGAGGGGTTCGAGGTCACCACGGGCGGCACGGACACCCACATCATCGTGGCGGACCCGGCCCCGCTCGGCGTCGACGCCCGCACCGCCCGCGAACGGCTGTCGGCCGCCGGCATGGTGCTGGACACCTGTGCGCTGCCGTACGGGGAGGCCCGGGGCATCCGCCTGGGGACCGCCGCCGTCACCACGCAGGGCATGGACGAGGGCGACATGGCGAGGATCGCGGCCCTGTTCGGGGCGGCGGTACGGGAGCCGGGCGATGTGAGCCCGATCGCGGCGGAGGTACGGGAGCTGGCCGCGCGCAATCCGCCGTACCCGCAGTAGTCGGCCGGACCGTTTCCGGAGTGGTGGACTCCGGCGTATCCGGGGCAGACGAACCCTGTGCAACCATCACCCGTACCGTGGAGTCCTTGTTCCTGAGACTAGGGTGTGGGTTTTGGATGGCCGGCGAATTCTGTGGGGCAGCCCGTGCGTGATTACCTGCTGACGCTCTGTGTCACGGCTGCGGTGACCTATCTGCTGACCGGACCGGTGCGTAAGTTCGCCATCGCGGTCGGGGCGATGCCCGCGATCCGTGCGCGCGACGTCCACCGTGAGCCGACACCCCGGCTCGGTGGGATCGCCATGTTCGGCGGACTGTGTGCGGGCCTGATCGTCGCCGACCACCTCTTCAATCTGAAGGGCGTCTTCGAACTCTCCAACGAGCCACGGGCGTTGCTCTCCGGTGCCGCCCTGATCTGGCTGATCGGCGTCCTCGACGACAAGTTCGAGATCGACGCCCTGATCAAGCTCGGCGGCCAGATGATCGCCGCCGCGGTCATGGTCATCCAGGGGCTCACGATCCTGTGGCTGCCGATCCCCGGCGTCGGTACGGTCGCCCTCACCCAGTGGCAGGGCACGCTGCTCACGGTGGCGCTGGTCGTCATCACGATCAACGCGGTCAACTTCGTCGACGGCCTGGACGGGCTCGCGGCGGGCATGGTGTGCATCGCCTCGGCGGCGTTCTTCCTGTACGCCTACCGCCTCTGGTACGGGTACGGGATCGAGGCGGCCGCCCCCGCGACGCTGTTCGCCGCGATCCTGATGGGCATGTGCCTGGGCTTCCTGCCGCACAACATGCACCCGGCGCGGATCTTCATGGGCGACTCGGGGTCGATGCTGATCGGCCTGGTGCTGGCGGCGGGCGCGATCTCGATCACCGGCCAGGTGGACCCGGACAACATGCAGATCTTCGGCAGCGAGCGCGGGGCCACCCACGCGATGCTCCCGGTCTTCATCCCGCTGGTGCTGCCGCTGACGATCATCGCGATCCCGGCCGCCGACCTGATCCTGGCCATCGTCCGGCGCACCTGGAACGGCCAGTCGCCGTTCGCCGCCGACCGGGGCCACCTGCACCACCGCCTGCTGGAGGTCGGCCACTCGCACAGCCGGGCCGTGCTGATCATGTACTTCTGGTCGGCCCTGATCGCCTTCGGCGCCGTCGGCTACTCGGTCCACTCGGCCTCGATGTGGATCGTCTTCGTGATCATCGCGGCGAGCGCGGTGGGCCTGGTCCTGCTGCTGATGCCGCGCTTCACCCCCCGCACCCCGCACTGGGCCAACCGCTTCGTGCCCCCGCGCTACCGCCACCGCGCCTCCACGCAGGCACCCGCCCCCTCGTCCTCGTACGACGAGAAGCCGGCCCCCGCGACCTCCGGGGCCCAACAGGGCGCGGCAGACGCTCAGATGGGCGAGGAGAGCCCCGAACGGGCCCCTGTGGCGGTCGGGGTCTCCGGCGTCAACGGGGCGACCGCGATCGGCGCCCGTTCGCGTTTTCCTGAACGCCGCTCCATCGACTCGTCGCGCTGACGATTCGGATTCCGCGGTGGGTGACGACCGGTGGTCGCCCACCGGGGGCGTGTGCCTCATGAGGTGGCCGCAAGTTTGGCTGAATCGGGCACCGCAACTCCTGACATCGTTGCGGTCACCTTTTTGACCAGCACATATGTTGTTCCCATCCGCTCAAGTCCCCTGTCGGCGGCTCCACGTAATCCAGGAATAAGACATTCCTGTACGCGTGTCGGGAGCGTCTGCCCAGAATCTTGTTTGCGGTTGCCCGAATGTGCCAACTAGCGTCTCCTCCTGTCGTGCCCGTGACCAGGGCACGACTGTCAAGGGAAAAGCGATCCAGGGGGAGCAGTGCGTAAATTCACGGGTACAGCCGCGTCGGCTGTGATGGTGAGCGGTCTGCTGGGGGCGGGAGTCGCCCAGGCCGCGGCGGCGCCTGCCGCGCAGCCGATCGAAGCTCAGGCGACCAAGAAGTTCACCATCGCCACCAGCCCGCTGGAAAAGAAGGAGTCCCCGGAGAAATTCAAGAAGGGGAAGGCGGGCAAGGTCCAGTACACCATTACGAAGAAGGTGTACGACCACGCGATCGGCGTTCGCCTCATCACGTGCGGAAAGGACTGGAAGTCGCTGACGGGGTGGAAGGACTTCAAGAAGAAGAAGGGCGAGTACTACACCTTCGACAAGTCCTTGAAGAAGGGGACGTGCTTCCGGGTGCAGGCGGGGCGCAGCACGGCCGGGGGAGCCTCCGGGATCGAGGGCAAGGTCAAGTTCTCCTGACCTCGGCCTGAGGCCGGACGCATGAGGTGATCGGCGGCTGCTTCGGCAGCCGCCGATCGTCGTGTCCGGCGTCGGCGGTGTTCTACAGTCGCTCACTCGTCCTGGTGGTCTTCTCGCCGCGCCGGAAGCAGTCCATTAGCAGACAAGTCGGCCACTTTCGCGCTCAGGCGCGCGGACTAGCCCTCACGTGTGACAGTTGGCACACTTTCCAGGTAAAGACCTCATCAAATAGTTTGTGATACCGTTCACGAGACCCGGTGACGGAGCCGAAGGACCCTGGTGAGACGGTCCATCGGCCTGGTAATCCGCCTCGCGGACCGGGTCTACGCTCGTCCATGACGACGCCCCATTCCTCCCCTCAGACCAGTGGAGCTGCCGCCATGCAGTCCGACATGCGCGAAGTACTGCGCATCGCCACCCCCACCGCCGCAGTGGGAGCCATCGCCACGCTTGTCGGCGGGCTCGTCGTCGGTGGCAAGGGGGCGATCGGCGCTGTCGCGGGCTGCTTGGTGGTCATCCTGTTCATGGCTCTCGGACAGCTGGCGTTGCAGTGGGTCGCCAAGTCGATGCCCCAGCTCTTCCAGGGCATGGGACTGCTGGTCTACTCGGTGCAGTTGGTGATCCTGCTCGGCCTCATCATGGCCATCAGGAACACCACTCTCTTCGATCTCCAGGTCTTCGCCCTCACGCTGGTCGTCTCGGTGCTCACATGGATCATCACGCAGAGCGTGCTGCATGCCAGGAGTAAGACCCTGTACGTCGATCCGGAGGCTGAGAGCCGGACCACCCCGGGCGGAACCAAGGGGAAGCATGACCAGTAGGGCCGGGATAAAGCCCTGTTCGACATGCTGCTATCGTCCGGTCTCGGTTGCGGTACTGCGGGCGCGGACAACACGGCTGTCGCCTGATTCATCGCGAGGCTTCGGGCCCGGCCGCCGCCTCCTCACCGTAAGAACCAGTCCGGTGCCGACCTGCGGCTGCCAGCCGCTCCGATACAACGAGGTAGCCGTATCCATGCGCCATGCAGAAGGAGCTCCTGGTGACTGCTGACGCCCAGACGCTCGCCTTCGAGGTTGACTGCCACCTGTTCCAGGGCTCGTGCGGATTCCCAGCCCCGAGCGCGTGGTCGTTCATCTTCGACCCGATCTTCAGTATCGGTCCGGTCGACTTCAACAAGCCGATGCTGCTCGCGATCATCGGCACGATCGCCATCGTGAGCCTGTTCTGGGCCGGCTTCTCCAAGCCCAAGGTCGTTCCGGGCAAGCTGCAGATGGTCGCCGAAGCGCTGTACGACTTCGTGCACCGGGGCATCGCCAAGGAGATCATCGGCAAGAAGGGCGAGCCCTTCGTCCCGCTGCTGGTGTCGCTGTTCTTCTTCATCTGGGTGATGAACCTCTGGGCGATCATCCCGCTCGCGCAGTTCCCGGTGACCTCGCTCATCGCCTACCCGGTCGGACTGGCCCTGCTCGTCTGGGTCGTCTACATGTCGGTGACCTTCCGGAACAACGGTTTCGTCGGCGGCATCCGCAACCTGTGCGTGCCGAGCGGCCTGCCCAAGCCGATCTACGTGATCCTGACGCCGATCGAGTTCGTCTCGAACATCTTCGTGCGCCCCTTCACGCTGGCGGTCCGGCTCTTCGCGAACATGTTCGCCGGCCACATCCTCATCCTGGTCTTCACGATCGCGACCTGGTACATGCTCGGCACCGTGCTCGGCACCGTGTACGCCACCGCGTCGTTCGCCGTGACCCTGGCCCTGACCGTCTTCGAGATGTTCATCCAGGCGCTCCAGGCCTACGTGTTCACCGTGCTGACCGCCACGTACTTGTCCCAGGCGCTCGAAGAAGCGCACTGAGGACACCCGGGCCACCACCCGGACACCCCCTAGACGTCCGGTGGATGCAATCTCCACCGGCCACTCAAGAGAAGGAACACAGGTCAATGTCTCAGACTCTCGCAGCCGTCGTGGGCAACGTAGGCACCATCGGTTACGGCCTCGCGGCGATCGGCCCCGGCGTCGGCATCGGCATCATCTTCGGTAACGGCGTGCAGGCCATCGCCCGTCAGCCCGAGGCGGCCGGCATCATCCGCCAGAACATGCTGCTCGGCTTCGCGGTCATCGAGGCCCTGGCGCTGATCGGCTTCGTCGCGCCCTTCATCTTCCCGAAGTAGTCCAGGCGACCTGACGATACGTTTTCGACGAAAGGTCCACCATGTTGCATCTGGCAGCCGAGGAGCCGCAGTCACCGCTGCTGCCGGTCTGGCCCGAGATCGTCATCGGTCTGATCTGCTTCAGCATTGTCTTCTTCGCCTTCTACAAGAAGCTCCTCCCGGCCATCAACAAGGCCCTGGACGAGCGTCGTGAGGCGATCGAGGGTGGCATCGAGAAGGCCGAAGCGGCTCAGACCGAGGCCCAGAGCGTTCTTGAGCAGTACAAGGCTCAGCTCGCCGAGGCCCGTCACGAGGCCGCGCGTCTGCGCCAGGAGGCGCAGGAGCAGGGTGCCGTCATCATCCAGGAGATGAAGGCGGAAGGTCAGCGGCAGCGCGAAGAGATCATCGCCGCCGGCCACGCCCAGATCGAGGCCGACCGCAAGGCCGCTGCCTCGGCGCTGCGTCAGGACGTGGGCAAGCTCGCCACCGACCTGGCCGGCAAGCTCGTCGGTGAGTCCCTCCAGGACCACGCCCGGCAGAGCGGCACCGTCGACCGTTTCCTCGACGAGCTCGAGGCGAAGGCCGAGGCTGCCCGATGAACGGCGCGAGCCGCGAGGCACTGGCCGCCGGACGTGAGCGGCTGGACGCGCTGACCGACAACACGTCGGTCGACGCGGCGGCCCTCGCCGACGATCTGGCATCGGTCACCGCGCTGCTCCACCGCGAGGTTTCCCTGCGCCGGGTCCTCACGGACCCGGCCCAGAGCGGCGAGAGCAAGGCCGAGCTGGTCGCGCGCCTGCTCAGCGGTCAGGTCAGCGGCGAAGCCGTCGACCTGGTCTCCGGGCTGGTCCGCTCCCGCTGGTCGCAGTCGCGTGACCTGGTGGACTCGGTCGAGGAGCTGGCGAACACCGCAGACCTCACCGCGGCTCAGCGCGCGGGCGGCCTCGACGACGTCGAGGACGAGCTGTTCCGGTTCGGCCGCATCGTCGGCTCCGACACGGAGCTGCGTTCCGCGCTCACCAGCCGTACGGCCACCACCGCCGCCAAGAGCGATCTGCTGCGCAGCCTGCTCGGCGGAAAGGCACAGCCGGTGACCGAGCGGATCATCGTCCGTCTGGTGACCCAGCCGCGGGGACGTAGCCTGGAAGCAGGGATCGAATCCCTGTCCAAGCTCGCCGCGGACCGGCGCGACCGCACGGTCGCGATCGTCACCTCGGCGGTGCCGCTCAGCGACCGGCAGAAGCAGCGTCTCGGCGCCGCCCTGGCGAAGCTGTACGGCCGTGAGATGCACCTGAACCTGGACGTGGACCCCGCGGTCCTCGGCGGGATCTCGGTGCGCGTCGGTGACGAGATCATCAACGACACCGTCGCGGAGCGCCTCGAAGAGGCGACCCGCCGCATGGCCGGCTGACACAGCGCAGCGCAGAAGAACAAGCAAGACCAGCGGCCCGGTTGGGCCGTGCAGAAATTGCAGAAGATTCCTGGGGGTCGGCCCCCAGACCCCCTTAAGAAACTTCGGGCCCAACAAGGAGAGCAGGGAACCCAGATGGCGGAGCTCACGATCCGGCCGGAGGAGATCCGGGACGCGCTGGAGAACTTTGTCCAGTCGTACAAGCCGGACGCGGCCTCGCGCGAGGAGGTCGGTACGGTCAGCGTTGCCGGCGACGGCATCGCGAAGGTGGAGGGCCTGCCCTCCGCCATGGCGAACGAGCTGCTGAAGTTCGAGGACGGAACCCTCGGTCTCGCCCTCAACCTCGAGGAGCGCGAGATCGGTGCGATCGTTCTCGGCGAGTTCAGCGGTATCGAGGAGGGCCAGCCGGTGCAGCGCACCGGTGAGGTGCTCTCCGTCGGCGTAGGCGAGGGCTACCTCGGCCGCGTCGTCGACCCGCTCGGCAACCCGATCGACGGTCTCGGCGAGATCGCGACCGACAGCCGCCGCGCCCTCGAGCTGCAGGCCCCTGGCGTCATGGTCCGCAAGTCGGTGCACGAGCCGATGCAGACCGGCTACAAGGCCGTCGACGCCATGGTGCCGATCGGCCGCGGCCAGCGTCAGCTGATCATCGGCGACCGTCAGACGGGTAAGACCGCTCTGGCCGTCGACACGATCATCAACCAGCGCGACAACTGGCGCTCGGGCGACGTGAACAAGCAGGTGCGCTGCATCTACGTCGCCATCGGTCAGAAGGGCTCCACCATCGCCTCCGTGCGTGGTGCGCTCGAAGAGGCCGGCGCGCTGGAGTACACGACCATCGTCGCCGCCCCGGCGTCCGACCCGGCCGGCTTCAAGTACCTGGCGCCGTACACCGGTTCGGCCATCGGCCAGCACTGGATGTACCAGGGCAAGCACGTCCTGATCATCTTCGACGACCTCTCGAAGCAGGCCGACGCCTACCGCGCCGTGTCCCTGCTGCTGCGCCGCCCGCCGGGCCGTGAGGCCTACCCGGGTGACGTCTTCTACCTGCACTCGCGTCTGCTGGAGCGCTGCGCCAAGCTCTCCGACGAGATGGGTGCCGGTTCGATGACGGGCCTCCCGATCGTCGAGACCAAGGCGAACGACGTGTCGGCGTTCATCCCGACCAACGTCATCTCCATCACCGACGGCCAGTGCTTCCTGGAGTCCGACCTGTTCAACGCGGGTCAGCGTCCGGCGCTCAACGTCGGTATCTCGGTCTCCCGAGTCGGTGGCTCCGCCCAGCACAAGGCCATGAAGCAGGTCTCCGGCCGGCTCCGCGTGGACCTCGCCCAGTACCGCGAGCTGGAGGCGTTCGCCGCCTTCGGTTCCGACCTGGACGCGGCCTCGAAGGCCTCGCTGGAGCGCGGTAAGCGCATGGTCGAGTTGCTGAAGCAGCCGCAGTACGCCCCGTTCCCGATGGAGGAGCAGGTCGTCTCGGTCTGGGCCGGCACCACGGGCAAGATGGACGACGTCCCGGTCGAGGACATCCGCCGCTTCGAGAGCGAGCTGCTGGAGTACCTGCGCCGTGAGCGCAAGGACCTCCTGACCAGCATCGCCGAGGGCGGCAAGATGTCCGACGACACGCTGCAGTCGATCGCCGACGCGATCGCCGCCTTCAAGCAGCAGTTCGAGACCTCGGACGGCAAGCTCCTGGGCGAGGGCTGATCGATGGGCGCTCAGCTTCGCGTTTACAAGCGCCGCATCCAAGCCGTCACCGCGACCAAGAAGATCACCAAGGCGATGGAGATGATCGCCGCCTCGCGCATCGTCAAGGCGCAGCGCAAGGTGGCGGCGTCGATGCCGTACGCGACCGAGCTCACCCGTGCGGTGACCGCGGTGGCGACCGGCTCCAACGCCAAGCACCCGCTCACCACCGAAGCCGAAGCGCCGACCCGCGCCGCGGTCCTGCTCGTCACGAGCGACCGCGGTCTGGCCGGCGGCTACTCCTCCAACGCCATCAAGGCGGCGGAGCGGCTGCGGGAGCGCCTTGCCGGTGAGGGCAAGGAGGTCGACACGTACATCGTCGGCCGCAAGGGTGTCGCGTACTACGGCTTCCGCGAGCGCAAGGTCGAGGAATCCTGGACCGGCTTCACCGACAACCCGGCGTACTCCGATGCCAAGCGCGTCGCCGCCCCGTTGATCGAGGCCATCCAGAAGGAGACGGCCGAGGGCGGGGTCGACGAGCTGCACATCGTCTTCACGGAATTCGTGTCGATGATGACGCAGAACGCGGTCGACAACCGGATGCTGCCGCTTTCCCTCGACGAGGTGGCGGAGGAGAGCACCCGCAAGGGCGAGATCCTTCCGCTGTTCGAGTTCGAGCCGTCGGCCGAGGACGTCCTCGACGCCCTTCTGCCGCGCTACGTCGAGAGCCGTATCTACAACGCACTGCTCCAGGCCGCCGCTTCCGAGCACGCCGCCCGCCGCCGCGCGATGAAGTCGGCCACCGACAACGCCGGGGATCTCATCAAGAGCCTGTCCCGGCTTGCCAACGCGGCCCGCCAGGCCGAAATCACCCAGGAAATCAGCGAGATCGTCGGCGGTGCCAGTGCTCTGGCCGACGCGACCGCGGGGAGTGACAAGTAATGACGACCACTGTTGAGACGGCCGCTGCCACGGGCCGCGTCGCCCGGGTCATCGGCCCGGTCGTCGACGTGGAGTTCCCCGTCGACGCGATGCCGGAGATCTACAACGCCCTCCACGTCGACGTGGCGGACCCGGCCGAGGCCGGCGCCCGCAAGACGCTGACCCTCGAAGTCGCCCAGCACCTGGGTGACGGCGTGGTCCGCGCCATCTCGATGCAGCCCACCGACGGCCTGGTCCGCCAGGCCCCGGTGACCGACACGGGCGCGGGCATCACCGTCCCCGTCGGTGACATCACCAAGGGCAAGGTGTTCAACACCCTCGGCCAGATCCTGAACGAGCCGGAGGCCGAGGCGCAGATCACCGAGCGCTGGCCGATCCACCGCAAGGCCCCGGCCTTCGACCAGCTCGAGTCCAAGACCGAGATGTTCGAGACCGGCCTGAAGGTCGTCGACCTGCTGACCCCGTACGTCAAGGGCGGCAAGATCGGTCTGTTCGGTGGTGCGGGCGTCGGCAAGACGGTCCTCATCCAGGAAATGATCATGCGTGTGGCGAAGCTGCACGACGGTGTGTCGGTGTTCGCCGGTGTCGGTGAGCGCACCCGTGAGGGCAACGACCTCATCGACGAGATGACCGAGTCGGGCGTTCTGGACAAGACCGCGCTCGTCTTCGGCCAGATGGACGAGCCGCCGGGGACGCGTCTGCGCGTGGCCCTGTCCGCCCTGACCATGGCGGAGTACTTCCGCGATGTGCAGAAGCAGGACGTGCTGCTCTTCATCGACAACATCTTCCGCTTCACGCAGGCCGGTTCCGAGGTCTCCACGCTGCTCGGCCGTATGCCGTCCGCGGTGGGTTACCAGCCGACCCTGGCCGACGAGATGGGTGTGCTCCAGGAGCGCATCACCTCGACGCGTGGTCACTCGATCACCTCGATGCAGGCGATCTACGTCCCCGCGGACGACCTGACCGACCCGGCCCCGGCCACCACGTTCGCCCACCTCGACGCGACGACGGTTCTCTCCCGTCCGATCTCCGAGAAGGGCATCTACCCGGCCGTGGACCCGCTGGACTCCACGTCCCGCATCCTGGACCCGCGCTACATCACGCAGGAGCACTACAACGCGGCCAGCCGCGTCAAGGGGATCCTGCAGAAGTACAAGGACCTCCAGGACATCATCGCGATCCTCGGTATCGACGAGCTGGGCGAGGAGGACAAGCTCGTCGTCCACCGTGCCCGTCGCGTCGAGCGCTTCCTGTCGCAGAACACCCACGCCGCCAAGCAGTTCACCGGCCTGGACGGTTCGGACGTTCCGCTCGACGAGTCGATCGCCGCGTTCAACGCGATCTGCGACGGGGAGTACGACCACTTCCCCGAGCAGGCGTTCTTCATGTGCGGTGGCCTGGACGACCTCAAGGCGAAGGCCAAGGAGCTCGGCGTCTCCTGAGCCGTCGGCTCACCGAGGGGGGTGGGCCTGGTCCCACCCCCCTCACCACGCCCCGTAGAATTGAACCGACACCCGGCCGGGCGGCCGGGTGGTGACCCGAGGAGTCTCCTTGGCTGCTGAGCTGCATGTGGAGCTGGTCGCCGCGGACCGCAGTGTCTGGTCCGGCGAGGCCACCCTGGTCGTCGCGCGTACCACGTCCGGCGACATCGGCATCATGCCCGGTCACCAGCCGCTTCTCGGTGTGCTGGAATCGGGCCCGGTGACGATCCGCACGAGCGAGGGCGGTACCGTCATCGCCGCTGTGCACGGTGGTTTCATCTCGTTCGCGGACAACAAGCTGTCGCTGCTGGCCGAGATCGTCGAGCTGGCGGACGAGATCGATGTCCAGCGCGCCGAGCGTGCGCTGGAGCGCGCGAAGTCGGACGCGGACGCCGCTGCTGAGCGGCGCGCCGAGATCCGTCTGCGCGCGGTGGCGGTGCTCTAGCACCCCACGGACAGATGTTTTTACTCAGCCGCGGCCCGCGCTGGAGAAATCCAGCCGTGTCGCGGCTGAGGCGATGCAGGTGCAATTCAGTTCGAATCGGTTTCGTTATCCGTTACTCGGCGATGCGAGGAGGTCGGTGGAGATGGTCCTCGCGTTGTGGGTGGGCGTATCCGTCATCGTGCTGGTCCTGGTGGGGCTGTTCGTCTTCGGTCTGCGCCGGCGGCTGATCCAGCGGTCCGGAGGCACGTTCGACTGTTCCCTCCGCTGGGACGTCTCCGAGGAGCCGGACCCCTCCGGCAAAGGCTGGGTCTACGGGGTCGCCCGCTACAGCGGTGACCGCGTCGACTGGTTCCGTGTCTTCTCCTACGCTCCTCGCCCCCGCCGGGGCCTGGAGCGTTCTGCGATCGAGGTGATCGCCCGCCGGCTGCCGGAGGGCGAGGAGGAGCTGGCGCTCCTGTCCGACTCCGTCGTGCTCGGCTGTCTCCACCGGGGGACGCGCCTGGAGCTGGCGATGAGCGAGGACGCGCTGACCGGCTTCCTCGCCTGGCTGGAGGCGGCACCGCCCGGCCAGCGGGTCAATGTCGCTTAGGGAGCAGCCCCGCTGGAAGGGGGTCCCCCCGGACGAAGTCTGGGGGAGGGTCGACGTGGCGTGACAGCCGCGTACGTACACACAGCGAAGAGCCGGGGAGACGGGGGGCGGACCCGTCTCCCCGGCCGTTTTCCGGGGTGGTGCGTGCCGTTACGGCGTGGGGATGGCCGTCACGGTTACTTGAGGCCGTTGTTGATCGCGCTCACCAGTTCACCGTTGGTGGTGTCACCGGAGAACTCCCAGAAGAACGCGCCGCCCAGACCCTGGCTCTTCGCCCAGGTCATCTTGGAGCCGATGGTGGCCGGGGTGTCGTAGCTCTACCAGTTGGTGCCGCAGTGCGCGTAGGCCGTGCCGGCGATGGTGCCGGTGGCCGGGCAGGTGCTCTTGAGGACCTTGTAGTCCTCGATGCCCGCCTCGTACGTGCCCGGGGCCGCGCCGGTCGCCGTGCCGCCGGGGGCGGACTGGGTGACGCCGGTCCAGCCGCGGCCGTAGAAGCCGATGCCGAGGAGCAGCTTCTTGGCCGGGACGCCCTTGGCCTTCAGCTTGGCGATGGCGTCGGCGGAGGTGAAGCCCTCCTGGGGGATGCCGGTGTAGGGGGTCAGCGGGGAGTGCGGGGCCGTCGGGCCCTTGTTCGCCCAGGCGCCGAAGAAGTCGTACGTCATCACGTTGTACCAGTCGAAGGACTGGGCGGCGCCCGCGTAGTCGGCGGCGTCGATCTTGCCGCCGTCGGAGCCGTCCGCGGTGATGGCGGCGGTGACCAGGTTGCCCGCGCCGAACTTCGTCTTCACGGCGGCGGCGAGGTTCTTGAGCGCGGCCGGGCCGCTGGTGTCACAGGTCAGACCGCAGGCGTTGGGGTACTCCCAGTCGAGGTCGATGCCGTCGAAGACATCGGCCCAGCGGGGGTCCTCGACCAGGTCGTAGCAGGACTGGGCGAAGGCGGCGGGGTTCTGCGCGGCCTGGGGGAAGCCGCCGGACCAGGTCCAGCCGCCGAACGACCAGAGGACCTTGATGTGCGGGTACTTGGCCTTCAGCTTGCGCAGCTGGTTGAAGTTGCCGCGCAGGGGCTGGTCCCAGGTGTCGGCGACACCGTCGACGGACTGGTCGGCGGTGTACGCCTTGTCGTAGTCGGCGTAGGAGTCACCGATGGTGCACTTGCCGTTCTGCACGTTGCCGAAGGCGTAGTTGATGTGCGTGATCTTCGCCGCGGAGCCGGACGTCACCAGGTTCTTGACGTGGTAGTTGCGCCCGTAGACGCCCCAGTTGGTGAAGTAGCCCAGGTTGATCTTGTCGCCGGCGGGCGGCTCGCCGCCGCCACCGCCGGTGGTGCGCACCGAGACCGAGGCGGAGACCGGACCGAGCTGGTCGATCGTGTCCCGGGCCTGGACGGCGTACGTGTAGTCGGTGCCGGCGGTCAGTCCGGTGTTGGTGTACGTGGTGCCGGTGACCGTGGCGATCTTGGCGCCGTTGCGCAGGACGTCGTAGTTCTTGATGCCCTTGTCGTCGGTGGCCGCGGTCCAGCTGAGCTTCACCGAGGTGTTGGTGACGTCGCTGGTCGTGGGGGTGCCGGGGGCTGAGGGCGGGTTGTCGCCGGGGACGGTGGAGCCGTCACAGGAGGCGCCGTTCAGCTTGCAGCCGGTGGGGGAGCCGGGGCCGGAGCCGTTGAAGCCGAAGCTGACGCTGGCGCCGGGGGCCACCGTCCCGTTCCAGCTGAGGTTCTTGGCGGTCCAGTGGGTGCCGGAGCTGGTGACGGAGGCGTCCCAGGCGGAGCCGACCGAGGTGCCCGAGGGGAAGTCCCACTCGATGGTCCAGGAGGAGAGCGCGGTGGTGCCGGTGTTCTTCACCGTCCACTGGCCCTCGAAGCCGCTGCCCCAGTCCGACTTCTTGGTGTACGTGGCGGTGGCCGAGGTGGCGGCCGCGGCCGGAGTGGCGAGACCCACCATCGCGGCGAACGGGACGGCCAGGGCGGTGAGCCCGGCGATGACCTTGGACCTGCTGCTCCGCAGGGGGATCCATCTGAATCTGGAACGGCGTCGGGGGGTGTCAGTGCTCAACGGTGCTCCTCGGGTGAGGTCCAACAAACGGGGGTAATTCGTGGACTGCAAACCCTGCGCCGCCCTGAGTACGGGTGCTCTCGTACTCACCGCAGTGTGTGATGGGTGACACTAGGAAGGTCTGGACCAATCGTCAAGAGGTCTGGACCAAAGATCGGCGGCCGGTACCGGACCGGAACCGGACCCCGATCAGACCCCCAACTCCTGTGCCAGCACGGCCGCCTGGACCCGGCTCCGCATCCCCAGCTTGGCCAGCAATCGGCTGACGTGCGTCTTCGCCGTCGCCTCCGCCATCGAGAGCCGCACCGCGATCTCCGCGTTCGACAGCCCATCCCCGAGACACCCCAGCACCTCCCGCTCACGCCGGGTCAGCGACTCCAGCACCGCCGGATCGGCCGCACCCGCCGCCCGTACGTTCGCCGTCCCCGCGAACTCCGCGATCAGCCGCCGCGTCACCGCCGGCGCGATCAGCCCCTCGCCGCGCGCCACCGTCCGTACCGCCGCCAGCAGATCGTGTGCGTCGGTGTTCTTCAGCAGGAAGCCCGAGGCCCCCGCCCGCAGCGCCCCGAAGACGTACTCGTCCAGGTCGAACGTGGTCAGCACCAGGACGTCCGCCAGCTCCTCCGCCACCACCTGCCGGGTCGCCGACACCCCGTCCAGCCGCGGCATCTGCACATCCATCAGGACGAGATCCGGCCGGAGTTCACGCGCCAGGCGCACCGCCTCCTCGCCGTCCCCGGCCTCCCCGACGACCTCGACGTCCGGCGCGCTGGAGAGGATCAGCACCAGCCCCGCCCGTACGGCCGCCTGGTCCTCGGCCACCAGCACCCGGATGATCATTCCCGCATCTCCCTTTCCCGGACGGGCAGTTCGGCCCGCACCCGCCACAACTCCGCGCCGTCCCAACCGGCTTCCAGCGTCCCGCCGAGCAGCGCCACCCGCTCCCGCATCCCCACCAGACCGGCCCCCGAACCCGGCGCGGTGGGCCCGGGGCGGCTGCCGAACACACTGGTCACCTCGACCGTCAGCACCTCGTCGGCAAGGTCCAGCCGCACCACCACCGGCCCCGGTGCCGCGTGCTTGAGCGCGTTGGTGAGGGACTCCTGCACGATCCGGTACGCGGCCAACTCGACCGGTGTCGGAAGCGCGGCGGCCCCCGCCTCCCTGGTGTCCTGAAGTGCGCAGACCAGCCCGCCCGGCGCGCCGTTGGTGTTGGCCTGCTCCACCAGCGCCTCCAGCGAGGCCAGCGTCGGGGCGGCGGAAGGGGCCCGGTCTGCACCGCCCTCGCGCAGCAGCCCGATCAGCCGCCGCATCTCCGCGAGCCCCTCCACGCTGTTCTCCCGGATCACCTTCAGCGCGTTCCGCGAGGTGTCGGGGTCGTCGATGGAGAGGGCCGCCGTGGAATGGATCGCCACGGCCGAGAGGTGGTTGGCCACCATGTCGTGCAGCTCCCTGGCCATCCGGGCCCGCTCGGCGACCACCGCCTGCACCCGGTCCATCTCGGCCAGCCGCGCGGTCTGGGCGGCGGCCAGCCGGGCGGCCTCGGCGGCCGTGCGGTGGCTGCGCACGCTGACCCCGGTGATCGCGGGGATGAAGGAGACCAGCCCGACGACCACACCGATCAGCAGCGCCTCGGGCCTGCGGAACCAGGCCAGGAAGCCGATCGTGGACGCGACGGTGACCAGCAGCGTGGCCACCGGCAGACGGCGGGCGGCGGCCGGGGTCCCGTACAGCACGGCCGCGTACATGACGTCCGTGAACATCAGGACGGTCGCGAGGCTGCCCCGGGTGAGCTGGTCCGCGACCAGCGCGAGCACGGCGGCGGTCAGCGCCGTCCGCGGGGCGCTGCGCCGCAGCAGCTCCGTCGCCGCCATCACGGTGAGCGGTACGAGCGTGATCCAGGGTGCGGAGAAGGGGCGGCCGCCCTGGGTGTGGAGGCCGAGCAGCCACAGGAGCAGCCCCCCGAGCAGCCCGGAGACGGCGAGGGCCACATCGTCGCGGTGGGGGCGGAGCGAGGTGAACACCCCTCCATCCAACACGCCGCGCCGCCGCCGGGCCTCCCTTCGCAGGCCGATGCGCGACTACATCGAAGGATGCAGTCCCGTTTCGTCACTGCCGACGACGACCGGCCGCCCGCCGCACGGGAGGCTTGAGGGGAACGGGAGGAGAGAAGCTGTGATCGCTCTACTGGTCGTGGCCTGCGAGGTCGCTTTCTGGGTGCTGCTGGCCGCCGGCCTCGCACTGCGGTACGTGGCGAGGAAGCCGAGGCTCGGCGCGGCCGTGCTGCTGTGCGAGCCGCTGCTGGAGGTGGTGCTGCTCGTGGTGACGGCGATCGACCTGAAGAACGGCGCCGAACCCGACTGGAAGCACGGTCTGGCCGCCGTCTACATCGGCTTCACCGTGGCCCTCGGCCACTCCACCATCAAGTGGGTGGACGTCCGCGTCGCCCACCGCTGGTTCGGCGGCCCGCCCCCGGTGAAGCCGCCCAAGTACGGCATGGCCCGCGCGATCCACGAGTGGCGCACCGCCGCCCGCTGGACCCTCGCCGCGGCGGTCGCGCTGGGCCTGCTCCAGGCGGCGATCTGGTACGTCGGCCCGGGCGCCGGGGTCAGCTCGCTCCAGAGCTGGCAGCAGAAGATGGTCCTGGTGATCGGCATCAACCTGGTCATCGCCGGAAGCTACACGCTGTTCCCGAAGCAGGCCCCCAAGGACGCGGTGGCGGAACGGGAGCCCGCCGACAGGACCTAGCGCTCGCCGCCCGGCACCCACAGCACGTCCCCGACCTCCTTGTTGGCACTCCGCGCCAGGATGAACAGGAGGTCGGAGAGGCGGTTGAGGTAGGTGGCGGTCAGGGCGTTCATCACCTCGCCGTGCACCTCCAGCGCCGCCCAGGTGGACCGCTCCGCGCGCCGGACCACGGTGCACGCCTGGTGGAGCAGGGCGGCCCCCGGCGTACCCCCGGGAAGGATGAAGCTGCGGAGCTTCTCCAGCTCCTCCAGGAAGCGGTCGCAGTCCGCCTCCAGCTTGTCGATGTAGGACTGCTCCACCCGCAGCGGCGGGTACTCCGGGTTCTCGACCACCGGCGTCGACAGGTCGGCCCCCACGTCGAAGAGGTCGTTCTGGACCCGTACGAGGACCTTCACCACGTCCTCGGACAGCTGCCCCAGCGCCACGGCGGTCCCGATCACGGCGTTGGCCTCGTTGGCGTCCGCGTACGCCGCGATCCGCAGATCGGTCTTGGCGGTGCGGCTCATGTCGCCGAGGGCCGTGGTGCCCTGGTCGCCGGTCCGGGTGTAGATGCGCGTCAGATTGACCATGGGGCCAGCCTAGTTACGCTCCGGCCCGCCGGAAGACCCGTGTGCCCACTGTCACGGCCACCAGGGCGAAGCCCACGGCCACCAGGACCCCGTACAGCATGTGCGCGGTGGCGTACGAGCCCGTGTAGGCGTCCCGTACCGCGTCCACCAGATAGCGGAACGGGGTGAAGTGCGAGACCACGTCCAGCCAGGCGGGGCCCAGGGTGATGGGCAGCATCAGACCGGAGAGCAGCATGGCGGGCATCGTCACCGCGTTGATCACCGGCCCGAACTCCTGCGGGGTGGCGACCCGCATGGCCAGGGCGTACGACAGCGAGGCCAGCGCGAGCGCCAGCACACCCGTGAACGCGAAGCCGATGAGGATGCCGGCCAGCGGTGCGCGCAACCCCATGAGCAGTGCGGCGAGCACCAGCAGGACCGCCTGGAACGTGAAGAGCAGGGCGTCGCGCAGGACGCGTCCCAGCAGCAGGGCGAGGCGGCTGACCGGGGTCACCCGCATGCGCTCCACCACGCCCGTCGACTTCTCGATGATGATCGCGAATCCGGCGAACGAGGCTCCGAAGAGGCTGAGTTGGAGGAGCAGCCCGGGCACGAGGACCTGCCAGGAGTCGGCGGACGAGCCGAGCGGGAGGCCCTGGAGCAGCGGGCCGAAGAAGAAGAGGTGGAGGAGCGGCATCAGCAGGCCGAAGAGGACCTGGAAGCGGGAGCGCAGGGTCTGCCGGGCGTAGCGCCCGAAGACGATCGCGGTGTCGTGGAAGAGCACGTCAGGGGTCCTATACGGCTACGGGGGCGGCGTCGGCAGGGGTGGCGGGGCGGCCGGTGGCGGCCAGGAACGCCTCTTGGAGGGAGGCGTCGGGGGAGTCGGCGTACCGGGTCCTGAGCTGTGCGGGCGTCCCCTCGGCGACCACCGTGCCGCCGTCGATCAGGACCAGCCGGTCGGCCAGCGCGTCGGCCTCGTCCAGGTAGTGGGTGGTCAGGACGACGGTGGTGCCCGTCCCGTCGCGCAGGCTCCGCACCAGGTCCCACAGGTCGGCGCGGCTGCCGGGGTCCAGGCCCGTGGTGGGCTCGTCCAGGAAGAGGACGGCCGGGCGGTGGGTGAGGCCCATGGCGATGTCGAGTCGCCGCCGCTGGCCCCCGGAGAGGCTCACCGCCTTCCGGTCCAGCAGGTCTTCCAGTCCGAGCGCGGCGGCCAGCTCCCCGGCGCGGGCGGCCGCCTCCGCCCGGCCCAGCCGGTAGAGCCGGCCCTGGGTGACGAGCTCCTCCCGGACGGTCAGATACGGGTCGGCGCCGCCGGACTGGGCGACGTACCCGCAGACCGCGCGGACGGCCGCGGGGTCGGTGAGCAGGTCGTGGCCGGCCACCGTGGCCGCGCCGCCGGTCGGGGCGAGCAGCGTGGTGAGCATCCGCAGGGTGGTGGTCTTGCCCGCGCCGTTGGGGCCGAGGAGGCCGACGATCTCGCCGGGCATGACGGACAGGTCGACGGAACGGACGGCGTGGACCGGCCCCGCCTTGGTCGTGAAGGTCCGGGCGAGGCCGGACGTGCTGATGACAGGCATGGTGACCACAAAAACAGAGCGACTTAAAAATTGCAATGCCTCCAAAATTTCAGCGGCACCACGACGGTCGTACGATGGGCCCATGGCTGAGGGACTGAGGGAGCGGAAGAAGCGCCGGACGAGGCAGCACCTCTCGGACGTGGCCACCGGGCTCTTCATCGAGAGGGGCTTCGACGCGGTCACCATCGCGGAGATCGCCGAAGCCGCCGACGTCTCGGTGAACACGGTCTACAACTACTTCCCGGCCAAGGAGGACCTCTTCCTGGACCGCGGCCAGGGCATCGTCGACCGGCTCTCGCGCTGGGTCCGGGGCCGCGACACGGGGGAGTCCGCCGCGGAGGCCGTCCTGCGCGAACTGCGGATCCAGGTGGAGGGCGTCTCGCCGGCGGTCGGCCTCATCGACGGCTATGCGAGCTTCCTGCGGGTCATCGAGGGAGCCGACACGCTCAAGGCCCGGCTCTGGCACATCGGGCAGGAGGCCCAGCTCCACCTGGAGGGCACCCTGCGGGAGGAGACCGCGGCCGGTCCCGGCGACCATGCACCGGTTCTGGTGGCCGGTCAGCTCGCCTGGGTGCACAGCACGCTGATGGCGTACATCGGCGGCGAGATGGTGGCGGGCCGCGCCACGGACGAGGTCTCGCGCGACGCCCTCGTCCTGATCGACGACATGGAGGACCTCCTCGGCGAGAAGGTCCTCAACTACGCGCGGCGCGCCGCCGGGTGACACCGGGCGGTGTGATGTCCGTCATTCGAGACGTGACGCGCATCTCTTCACGGCCCCAGCGCCCCCGACGGGTACTAATCTCCGCCGGAGAGCAATGTGAACCGCCGTGAACAGATGCCGCAGAGGCGGACAGAGAACAAGGGGTGCGAACGTGGCCAGGAAGCTCGCCGTCATCGGGGCCGGACTCATGGGGTCCGGGATCGCGCAGGTCTCCGCCCAGGCGGGCTGGGACGTCGTGCTGCGTGATGTCACCGACGCGGCGCTGACCCGCGGCCTCGACGGCATCAAGGCCTCGTACGACAAGTTCGTCTCCAAGGGCAAGCTGGAGGCGTCCGACGCCGAGGCCGCCCTCGCCCGCATCACCACGACCACCGACCTCGACGCCGTCGCGGACGTGGACGTCGTCGTGGAGGCCGTCTTCGAGAAGCTGGAGGTCAAGCACGAGATCTTCCGCGCCCTCGACAAGGTCGTCGGCGAGAACACCGTGCTGGCCTCCAACACCTCCGCCATCCCGATCACGAAGATCGCGGCCGTGACGGAGCGTCCGGAGCGCGTCGTCGGCGTCCACTTCTTCTCACCGGTCCCGATGATGCAGCTCTGCGAGCTGGTACGCGGCTACAAGACCAGCGACGAAACCCTCGCCACCGCACGGGAGTTCGCCGAGTCGGTCGGCAAGACCTGCATCGTCGTCAACCGCGATGTGGCGGGCTTCGTCACCACCCGGCTCATCTCGGCCCTCGTCGTCGAGGCCGCGAAGCTGTACGAGTCGGGCGTCGCCACGGCCGAGGACATCGACACCGCCTGCAAGCTGGGGTTCGGCCACGCCATGGGGCCGCTCGCCACCGCCGACCTGACGGGCGTCGACATCCTGCTCCACGCCACCGGCAACATCTACACCGAGTCGCAGGACGAGAAGTTCGCCGCTCCCGAGCTGATGCGCCGGATGGTCGACGCAGGTGACATCGGGCGCAAGAGCGGGCAGGGCTTCTACACGTACTGACCGCAGCCGCACCCCTGCACCCTCGGCCCACCGCCGTCGGGCCGGGGAGTGTACCCGGCAGTGTCCGGTCCCCGGCGAACCGACGTCACTCCACCGAGTGAATTCGGTATCGGTTCGCTTACAGACGGCAACTTCCCTGTCGCTGCGGCAGTCAGTTGTGGAAGAGAAGAACAGACAGACGGACCTCGCCACGGAGCAACAGCAGGGGAGCGCATATGCATATCAGGGGCGACCACGCCGAGCTGGTCGTCGGGGGCCGCCTCGACGTCCGAAGCGCGGCGGACGCCCGTACGGTCCTCCACTCGGCCGTCGACGACGGAGCCGGCGATCTGGTGCTGGACCTGACCGAGCTGAGCTCCTGGGACGCCACCGGACTCGGCGTCATCATGGGAGCCCACCGCAGAGCGGGCCGGGCCGGACGGCGTCTCGTGCTGCGCGGCGTCCCGCCGCAGATGCAGCGCCTCCTGGTGGCCACCCGGCTGCACCGCATCCTGGCGATCGAGGGCGGGATCGCCGCCGAATCGCTGCCGCGCGTCTGAGCACGTAGCGACCGCCGGGGCAGAAGACGCGCAATCCTCACCGGAATGTGATGTCCCGGACGGCATGGCACCCCGCCCGTGCGTGGATACTGTGCGAAGGTCTAGGGTTCGGCCGTCTGCCCCATGACACCCACCCGTGGCAGACACCGGACCGGAAGCGACAGCGGGGCGTGTGAGGCCGGAGGGGCAAACCGAGCGCGACGCGTCTGGGGGACTTGTTGATGGACCCGACACACCAGGGGCCGGAAGAGTACGGGCGGCACCCCGACGGCTCCGACGGCCGCCGCCGGCCGTCCCGCGAGTCCAACGCCGCCGATTTCGGCCAGCCGACACCGCAGCAGGTCCGGATCGTCCAGCTCACGGTCGGCGACCTCCTGCTCACGGTCAACCCCGTCGACGGCAGCGAGGTCGAGACCTGCCCGCCCGGCTCGGCGCCCGACGCCCCCGTCCGCCGCACCCCCGCCGAACGCGCCGACCACGAGCGCGCCGGCGCACCCCCCGTCCCGGCAGGGCCTCCCGCCCCGCAGCTCCCCCTGCTGGAGCGCCAGGAGGAGCGCGAGCGGCTGGTCGGGCTGCTGGCCCGCGGCCGCAGCGTCCGCCTCACCGGCCAGCCCGGCTCCGGCCGCACCGCCCTCCTGGACGCCGTCGCCGCCGACTGCACGGACCTGGCCCCCGACGGCGTCGTCCGCCTCAGCGGCCACCGGCGCACCGCCGCCGACCTGCTGTACGGCCTCTTCGACGCGATCCACCACGCCCCGCTGCACCGCCCGGGACCCGAGGAGCTGCTCGCCCTCGTCCGCTCCATCGGCGCCGTCGTCGTCATCGACGACCTGGAGATCGGCGGGGCCGCCCTCGACGGGCTCCTGGAAGCCACCCCCGAGTGCGCCTTCCTCTTCGGCACCGCGCCCGACCTCGCCGCCCCCGGCGTCGACGCCCACCTGGAGGAGGTCCTCCTCGCCGGGCTCGGCCGCTCCGCCTCGCTGGAGCTGCTGGAGAAGGTCGTGGAGCGCCCCCTCACCGAGGACGAGCGGAACTGGGCGGGCGACCTCTGGTTCGAGTCCGAGGGCCTCCCGCTCCGCTTCGTCCAGGCCGGATCGCTGCTGCGCCAGCGCGACCTGCTCAACACGGACCCCGCCGCCTTCGACGAGTACGACTACTTCGAGCCACGCCCGGACGACGCGCCGCCGGTCCCCGAAGCGCCCACCCCCGAGACCCTGGACGTGCCGCTGCCGAGCCTCGGCGAAGGGGCCGCGCCCGCCGTCCTGCTCGCCTCCCGGCTCAGCGAGGCGGCCCGCGAGACCCTGCGCTTCACCGTCGCGCTCGGCGGCGAGGTGCCCCACCAGGCCCATCTGTCGGCCCTCGTGGGCGACACCCATGCGGACGCCGCCCTCGGCGAACTCGCGGGCTGCGGACTGCTCTCCCCGGCCGGCCCCCGCTACCGGCTCGCCGCCGGTGTCCTCGCCCAGCTGGAGGCCGGCGGCTACGCGGAGAGCGCCGCCGCCCACGCCCGTACGGCCGCCCAGCACTACGCCTGGTGGGTCTCCCACCCCTCGGTCACCCCGCAGCGCGCCGTCGCCGAGTCCGACGCGATCGTCGCCGCCATGGGCCGCCTCGTGCCCGACGGCGAGGCGGGCCAGGCCAGCGCCGCCGTCCTACTGGCCCGCAGCGCCGCTCCCGCCCTGGCGGCGGGGATGAGCTGGGGAGCCTGGGAGAAGGCGCTCAGGGCCGGCCAGGAGGCCGCCAGGATCGCCGGGGAGGTCGCCGAAGAGGCCTACTTCCACCATGAGTTGGGCATCCTCGCGCTCTGCTCCGGCAACCTCGACCGGGCCCGTACGGAGCTGGAGACCTCGATCTCCATGCGCGGCGCGCTGGCCGACAAGTCCGGGGCGGTGGCCGGCCGCCGCGCCCTCGCCCTGGTCACGGACCGCTCCGGCGGCCTCGTGGCCCCGGTCCGGCCCCAGGCGGGCGACGACATCCCCGCCGTACACCAGGACTTCCCCGGTACGCCGCCGGGCGGGTCCCCGCCCCCGCCGCTCTTCGCCCGCCAGCCGGCCGAGGAGGCGCCGACCGTGGTGGCGCCGTACGAGGCCACCGCAGCGAAGCCGGGCGGCGGACGGGCGGTCCTGGGCGGCGCCCGGCGCAACCTGGCCGCCGCGGGCGCGGGCGCGCTGCTCATCGCCGTGCTCGGCACCGTCGTCACCCTCGGCCTCACCGCGGGCGACCCCGACGAGCCGGGCAGCCGCAACGTCACCACCGAGCAGTCGTCCCCCGAGGGCACCCCCGACGACGGGACCCCCGCCGACGAGCCGGACGACGGCCCCGCACCCGACGACGGCGCCCCCGGCAACGAGGCGCCCGCCACCCCGGGCACCTCCGAAACCGCCACCCCCAGCACCTCCGGCTCGCCCTCCCCGTCCGCCTCGTCGCCGGACGGCAGTTCACCGGGTACGGGGGAGCCGTCGGGCACGCCGAGCGGCAGCACCTCCGACGGGCCGTCCCCGAGCGGCGGGCCGACCACGCCGACCAGGCCGCCGACGACCCCGCCCACCACCCCGCCGACGACTCCGCCCACCGAGACGCCGACGACCCCGCCGACGGAGACCCCGACCGAGACGCCCCCGGAACCGCCGGACACCTCCTCCTCCGCCAGCGGCCCCGCCGAGTCGGCCAGTGCCACCGCCGACGCCCCGGCGAGCGGCGACCCCACCGAGACCGCGGCCTGACACACGGAAGCCGGGTGCCCCGCGGAGGGACACCCGGCTCTGGACGGTCGGTCAGAACAGGCGCAGCTTGTCGTCCTCGATGCCGCGCATCGCGTCGTAGTCGAGGACCACACAGCCGATGCCCCGGTCGGTCGCCAGCACGCGCGCCTGGGGCTTGATCTCCTGGGCGGCGAAGATGCCCTTCACCGGCGCGAGGTGCGGGTCGCGGTTGAGCAGCTCCAGATAGCGGGTCAGCTGCTCCACGCCGTCGATGTCGCCGCGCCGCTTCAGCTCCACGGCCACCGTCCGGCCGTCGGCGTCGCGGCAGAGGATGTCCACCGGGCCGATGGCGGTGGGGTACTCACGGCGGATCAGGGTGTGGCCCTCGCCGAGGATCTCGATCCGGTCGGCGAGCAGCTCCTGGAGGTGGGCCTCCACACCGTCCTTGATGAGCCCGGGGTCGACGCCCAGCTCGTACGAGGAGTCGTGGAGGATTTCCTCCATCGTGATGATCAGTTTTTCGCCCGCCTTGTTCACCACGGTCCAGACGCCCGCCTCATCGCCGGCGCCCTCCTTCAGGGTGCACGGCGGGGACATCCAGTTGAGCGGTTTGTACGCCCGGTCGTCGGCGTGGATCGAGACGCTGCCGTCCGCCTTCACCAGGATCAGACGGGGGGCGGAGGGCAGGTGGGCTGTGAGCCGGCCCGCGTAGTCGACGGAGCAACGGGCGATGACGAGACGCATGGTCGGCAACGCTACTCGACGACGGGGGCCCGGCGCGATTTCCCCATCCGTAGACCCCTGTCACTCGCTTCTCACCGCCGGGCGGCGAAGCGGGCTTGCCCCTCTTTGCGCCCCTTCGATCGTGGCCGGTTGTGTTCCCAATCTCCTGGTGCGGCCCCCACCGCGCGCTTAACGTGGATGCAGGAGGTCGCCGCCCGTGCACGCTGCGTCGTCGCCCTTCTTCCCTGCCCGTAAGGCCCCGGTCACCGTCCGGGGTCGCGAGAGGAGAACCCATGTCGCTCGACGTCTCACCGGCGCTGTTGGAACAGGCCGAGCGAGGCGAGGTCGACGAAGCCGACTTCGTCGACTGCGTCCGGACCTCCCTGCCTTTCGCGTGGGAGATGATCAGCTCTCTGGTGGCTCAGCTGAAGGTCGACGGCGGCCAGTTCGCCGACAACCAGACTCCGCCGCCGGACGAGCAGGCACGTGGTCAGCTGCTGCGTGCGCTCGCGAGTGATGCGATACGCGGCGCGCTCCAGCGGCACTTCGGAGTGCGTATCGCTTTCCAGAACTGCCACCGCGTCGCGGTGTTCCCGCTGGACGCCTCGGTCGACGACCGGCTGGCCAAGTTCACTTCGGTGAGGGGCCAGTTGCTCAACCAGTCGCCCGAACTACGGGACTGCTGAACGCTTCTGCTGCCGCTTCGGGCCGCGGGAGGTGCAACTGGCTCCGGGGCGGCAGCTCCCGTACCACCGCACCACGCTCCACCGCACCACGCACCACGTTCCACCGCATCACGCATCAGGCTTCACCGCGAGGTCGTTCCGCATGCACAGGCGCAGGTCAGGTCAGCAGCGGCAGCACGTCCGCGCCCAGGCGCCGCACGTTCTCCTCGGTCGCCGCGAGGTCGCCCGACCCCTCCACCAGGAGCGCGAAGCGGGTGATGCCGGTCCGCTCGGCCGTGGCCGCGAGCCGGTCGGCGGCCAGCTGCGGCGGGCCCACCGGGTGCAGCCCGCACAGCAGCTCCGTGTACGCCACCGGGTCCCGCATCACGCGGTGCCGGTCGTCCACCGTGACATGGGCGTCCAGCCCCTGGCGCAGCCAGCCGGGCATCGCCTTCACCAGCGTCTCCGTGGCGTCCCCCGGCCCGTCCGCGATCTGGGCCACCCCTGCGGACACATGTGCGGCCCCCTCGACCACCTCCGGCGCATGACCGGCCTCCCGGGCCGCCGTACGCCACAGGGCGACCATCTCGGCCTTCTCCTCGTCCCCGCAGTGCATGCCCAGCAGCATCGGCAGCCCCCGGCCCGCCGCCAGCCGCACCGTCTTCGGCGAGGTGCACGCCACGATCACCTCGGGCCCCTGCGCCGAGCCGTCCGGCAGCAGCTCGTCCGCGCGCGGCACCACCGCCACCTCGCGGAAGCCGAACCGCTCCCCGCGCCCCGCGACGCGCGGCTCCCGCAGCCAGTCGAGGAGCAGCTCCAGCGCCTCGGGGAACCCGTTCTCGTACGCGTCGAGTCCGCCGCCGAAGACCTCCAGGTCAACCCAGGGCCCGCCCCGGCCCACCCCGAGCGAGAACCGTCCGCCGCTGGTCAGATGGAGCAGCGCGGCCTGCTCGGCGAGGGCGACCGGGTGGTGGTTGGGCAGCACGCTGACGGCGGTGCCGACGCGGATCCGCCGGGTCCGGCCGAGCAGCAGCGCGGCCAGCGTGGTGGCGGACGGGCAGACCCCGTACGGCACGAAGTGGTGCTCGGCCAGCCACACCGAGTCGAGTCCGGACTCCTCCGCCGCCTCGGCGGACCGGACGGCCCGGTGCAGGGCCTCGCCCGGCCCCTGACCCGGGAACTGAGCTGCCAGAACGAACGTTCCGATGCGCATCGCGTGTTGCCTCCTTGCGGCCGACGCGTGTCTCCCCCACTGGCAACAACGTCTGACACGTGCCAAAGGCACGGTCCGGCGCGAAGTTGTTGCGATTTTCCGCTAACTCACTCCGCTGCCCGGTCGGGCCGGACCGCGTCGCCCCGCCCCACCCGGCACCTGCCCCCGGCACCAGGCTCTAGGCTTGGTTCCCACCGTGCCCGTGCCGCCCCCGTGAGGTGTCCTGTGTCCCCGCGCCGCAACCGCCCCCGTGGCGGCGACCGTCCCGACGAACACCCCGGTACGGCGCTGGGGCGGTACGGCGGGGGAGGGGCCACCGAGAGCTGGCAGGGCGAGGAGTGGTCGGTGCGCCCGGTGAGCGGCGCGAGCGCCCAGGGCAAGCGGTACCGCTGCCCCGGCTGCGACCAGGAGATCCCCTCCGGCGTCCCGCACCTCGTCGCCTGGCCCGAGTTCGGCGGCATCGAGGACCGCAGGCACTGGCACAAGGCCTGCTGGAACGCGAAGGACCGCCGCACCACGCGGGTGCAGCGGTCCCGTAACGCGCCGCGCTACTGAGAGGCCGTAGGGGTCCGTTCAGACGTCCCGCCGGTCCAGCGCCAGATAGGCGCCGCCCATGGCCACGGCCGCGATGCCCAGCATCAGCAGCAGCGGCTCCCAGCCGGACGGGCCGGAGTCGGTGACCACCGTGCCGTAGAGCGCGCCCAGCTGGTTGGGGATCGAGTATTCGAAGAGGAAGCGCTGTAGGCCGCGCAGGCTGTCGGAGAACATGAACATCGCGAGGACCAGCGGCAGCAGCACCACGGCGATCATGACCGTGATGGCGCCCGCCGAGTGCCGGATGATCGCACCGACCGCCAGCGACAGCAGCCCCAGGGACGCGATGTAGAGCCCGACGCCCACCGTGGCGCGCAGCCACACCGAGCCGTCGTCCACGCCGCCGTCCAGGATCGCGGTCTGCGCCACGGCGACGACCGTGGCCGTCACCGTGGTGATGGTGAACGCGAGCAGGAAGAAGACGATCGCCTTGGCCGTGAGCACCCGCGCCCGGCTCGGGCAGGCCGTCAGCGTCGTACGGATCATGCCGGTGCTGTACTCGGAGCCGATGGTCAGCACGCCGAGGGTGATCACACAGATCGACCCCAGCAGTACGCCGAAGAAGCCGAGGGCCACCACCGGTTCGCCGCCCAGATCGGTGTCGGCGGCGGCGATCAGCAGCGCGGACATCAGCCCGATCGCCACCATCAGCACGATCATCACGCCCAGCGTCCACAGCGTGGAGCGGACGGAACGGATCTTCGTCCACTCCGAGGCGATGGCGTCGCCGAGCGTGGCGCGGCGGATCGGGATGGGCGACTCGTAGTACCCCAGCAGGCCGTGCGGCGGCTCGGGCTGCGGCTGCTGGTAGGCCTGCGGGGCGGCCGGGGTCGTCATCGGGGGTCCTCGCTGGTCTTCGTCCCGGCCGCGTCGGCGGGGGAGGGCTCGGGGGCGGGCGCGGGGGAGGGGGCCGGTGCGGCGGGCGCGGTGGCCGGGCCGGGGGCGGCGTACGGGTTCTGTCCGGGCGGCGGCGGGGCGTACCAGCTCTGCTGCGGGGCGTGCGCCGGCTGGGGCTGCCCGGGGCCGGGCCCGGCCCCGTAACCGCCCTGAGCGTCCCCGTAGGGCCCGTACAGCCCCTCCGGCGGCTCCAGGAGTCCGGCCTTGGCGTCCTCCGTCGACCGGTAGTCCACGACGCCCTGCGTCATCCGCATGTACGCCTCCTCCAGCGAGGCCCGGTGCGGCGACAGCTCCCAGAGCCGTACGTCGGCACCGTGGGCCAGGTCGCTGATCCTCGGCAGCGGGAGGCCGGTGACGCGCAGGGCGCCGTCCGGCTCGGACATCACGCTGCCGCCCGCCTCGATGAGCGAGGACGTCAGCTTCTCCCGCTCCTCGGGGGCGTTCTCGGGGACCCGGACCCGGGCGAAGTCGGCGGAGTTCGCCGAGATGAAGTCGGTGACGCTCATGTCGGAGAGCAGCCGGCCGCGTCCGATCACGATGAGGTGGTCGGCGGTGAGGGCCATCTCGCTCATGAGGTGGGACGAGACGAAGACGGTGCGCCCCTCGGCCGCCAGCGTCTTCATCAGATTGCGGACCCAGTGGATGCCCTCGGGGTCCAGGCCGTTGACCGGCTCGTCGAAGAGCAGCACCTGCGGGTCGCCGAGCAGCGCCGCGGCGATCCCGAGCCGCTGCCCCATGCCGAGGGAGAAGCCGCTGGAGCGGCGCTTGGCGACGTCCTGGAGGCCGACGACGCCCAGCACCTCGTCCACCCGCCGGGCCGGGATCCCGGCGAGCTGGGCCAGCGAGAGCAGGTGGGCGCGGGCGGTCCGCCCGCCGTGCACGGCCTTGGCGTCCAGCAGCGCACCCACCTGGCGCGGCGCGTTAGGCAGGCTCCGGTAGGGGTGACCGCCGATCGTGACGTGGCCCGCCGTCGGCCGGTCCAGACCGAGGATCATGCGCATGGTCGTGGACTTGCCCGACCCGTTGGGACCGAGGAAGCCGGTGACGGCCCCCGGCCGCACCTGGAAGGAAAGGTCGTCCACGGCCGTCTTCGCGCCGTAGCGCTTGGTCAGGCCGATTGCCTCGATCATTCTCCAGCCCCATCGACTCACTCTGTCGTTCGGGGCTCGGGCCGCCTGGCCGCACACCCCCCGTAAGAGTTAGGAGGATAACCAGGCCTTGACGGTTCCGGCCAAGTTCGGCACAGGGCGCGAGCGGACCGTCACGGGCTCCGGGGCGTCTCCGGTGGACCGGGACCGGACAGGCCCTGATCCACCGGCCACGCCCTAGGCGTCCCGGTTCTTCAGGACCAGATAGCCGCCGAGCACCGCCGCCGCCACCCACGCGACCATGATCCCCATCCCGGCCCACGGCCCGTACGGCGACGGATCGCTGCCCATCGCGTCGGGGACGACCTGCATGATCTTCGACCCGGCCTGGTCGGGGAAGTACCGGATGACGTCCTTGGCGTACGGCACCGCGGCCAGGATGTTGGAGATCAGCAGGAAGAACGGGATCAGGATGCCCATCGACAGCATGGAGCTGCGCAGCATCGCCGTGACGCCCATGGAGAAGATGGCGATCAGCCCCATGTAGAGGCCCGCGCCGACCACCGCGCGCAGCACGTTCTCCTCGCCGAGGCCGGTGCCCCGGTCGCCCAGCAGGGCCTGGCCGAGGAAGAACGAGACGAAGCTGGTGAGCAGGCCGACCAGGACGGCCAGCACCCCGGCCACCGCGATCTTGCTGAAGAGGAGCGTTCCGCGCTGCGGCACGGCCGCCAGCGAGGTGCGGATCATGCCGGAGCTGTACTCCGTACCGACCACGAGCACCCCGAACACGATCATGGCGAGCTGGCCCAGGACCGTACCGGAGAAGCTGACGAGCGTCGGGTCGAAGGTGAGCTGCTCGGTCTCGGAGAGGTCGTCGAACGTGGCGTTCACCAAGGCGCTCACGCCGACGCCCATGGCGACCGTGACGGCGAACGCGCAGATGAGCGTCCAGGTGGTGGAGGAGACCGTGCGGATCTTGGTCCACTCGGAGTTGAGGACTGCGGGTACCGAAGCCATCGTCGTCAGGCCCCCTTGTTCTCGGTGCCGTCGGTGCCTTCGGTGGGCTGCGGGGCGGTGGCGCCCGGCTGGTTCCAGCCCTCGCCCCAGCCCGCCCCGACCGACCCGGCCACCGGCGGCGGGGGTTCGGCCCCGCCCGGCCCGGAGTGGGCGTGGTACTCCACGGAGCCGGCGGTCATCTGCATGAACGCCTCCTCCAGCGAGGCCCGCTGGGAGCTCAGCTCGTGCAGCACGATCTGGTGACGGGCCGCCAGCTCACCCAGCTCCTCGGTGGTGGCGCCGTCGATCTCCAGGGTGCCGCCGTCCGCCTCGACGGCGGTGAAGCCGCCTTCGTGCAGCGCGTCCCGCAGCCGCTCCTGCTGCGGCGAGCGCAGCCGTACGTAACTGCGGGAGTTCTCATGGATGAAGTCGGCCATCGAGGTGTCGGCGAGCAGCTTGCCCTGGCCGATCACGATCAAGTGGTCGGCGGTCAGCGCCATTTCGCTCATCAGGTGTGAGGAGACGAAGATGGTCCGGCCCTCGGCGGCGAGCGCCTTCATCAGGTTGCGGATCCAGTGGATGCCCTCGGGGTCCAGGCCGTTGACCGGTTCGTCGAACATCAGGATCTCGGGGTCGCCCAGCAGCGCGGAAGCGATACCGAGGCGCTGGCCCATGCCGAGCGAGAAGCCCTTGGACTTCTTCTTCGCGACCGCGCTCAGCCCGACGGTGTCCAGCACCTCGTCGACCCGGCTGCGCGGGATGCGGTTGCTCTGCGCCAGACAGAGCAGGTTGTTGTACGCGCTGCGGCCGCCGTTCATCGACTTGGCGTCCAGCAGCGCCCCGATGTACTTCAGCGGTTCCTGGAGCTCGTGGTAGTGCTTGCCGTCGATGCGCACCGTACCGCTGGTGGGGTTGTCCAGATCGAGCATCATGCGCATGGTGGTGGATTTGCCTGCCCCGTTGGGGCCCAGGAAACCGGTGACCATGCCCGGTCTGACCTGGCATGTCAGATGGTCGACGGCAACTTTGCTGCCGAAGCGTTTGGTCAGTCCCTCGAGCTCGATCATGCCGACACGCTAGAACGGCCGCGCGCCCGGCGCCACCACAAAGGGGGAACCGGGCGCGCGGAAGGAACCGCTCCGGGGGTCAGCGGGTCTGCTGGGCCGGGACACCGCGCTGGGCGGGCTCGTCGTCCACCGGGGAGCCGGCGGCGGCCACCGCGGCACCGGTCAGCGTGGCCAGCATCTCGCGGACGTTGGTCAGCTGCGCGTTGATGGAGTCGCGGCGGTTGGTGAGCGCCGCCAGCTCGCGCTCGGACTCGCTGCGGATCCGGTCGGCCTTGGCGTTGGCGTCGGCCACGATGTCCTCGGCCTGGCGCTGCGCGGTCTCCACCGTCTGGCGGGCCCGGCGCTCGGCGTCCGTGCGGAGCTTCTCGGCCTCCAGGCGGAGCTGCTCGGCGCGGTGCTCGATCTCGGCGAGGCGCTTCTCGGCCTTGGCCTGACGGGACGCGAGGTCGCGCTCGGACTGCTCACGCCGCTTGGCGAGGTTCGTCTCGAAGTCGGCGGCGGCCTGCGCGGCCTTGGCGCGGGTCTCCTCGAAGAGGGCGTCGGCCTCCTCGCGCTTCTGCTGGGCGTCCTTCTGGGCGTCGGAGCGGAGGGTGTTCGCCTCGCCCTGGGCCTTCTCGACGATGCGGACGCCCTCGTCCTCGGCCTTCGACTTGCGCTCGGCGGCGAAGGCCTCCGCGTCGTTGCGCACCTGCTGGGCGGCCGACTCGGCCAGCTCGCGGTGCTGCTCGGCGGCCCGACGGGCCTCCTCGCGCAGGTCCTTGGCCTCCTCCTCGGCGAGGCGGAGAATCTTCTCGACACGTGCACCGAGCCCGGCGTACGACGGCTCGGCGTCGTTCACCTGGGCCTGGGCGTTCTGCGTTTCGAGGTGCAACTCCTCGATGCGCTTTTCCAGAGACGTGATGCGCGCCAGGGCACTGTCACGGTCGGCGACGAGCTTGGTAATGCGGTCGTCCACCTGACCGCGGTCGTAACCACGTCGCACGAGCTCGAAGCCGAAGGGGGAGGAAGGGTCACTCATGGGGTTCCTGTCGAATGAGACCGGTGAGGTGATAGGGGAATCCTAGGGGCCATAGCGGCGTGTCAGCGTGCAGATGTCGGTTTGATCTGGAGAATGACACCCCTTTTGAGTGGCTGACCCCCGGAGTGCTTGCCACTCGAAGGGTTGAATGTCCATGACGAAGCACGCGCCCCCGTACGCCTGCCGCCTCCGGACGTCTTCGGTTTTCTCCCCCGTACGTCTGCTGCTCGCGCCCCCGTACGTCCCCCGCGCTCTCCCCCGTAAGCCTCCAGTTGCCCCCGTGCGCTGCCCCCGTGGGCGGCCGTCACCTCCCCGACGACTTGCCCCCCGAGCGGGTGCCCGCCGCCGCGGGGGCCTTGCCGCCGCCCGCCGTTCCGTCCGCCGGTTTCCCGCCGCCGGGAGTCTCGAAAGACTCCAACGCCTCCAGCACGTCCTGGACACGGGAGATCTCCGTATTGATGTCCTCGCGCCTGCGCACCAGGACATCCAGCTCGCGCTTGCCCTCGGCGACCGTCTTCTCCGCCTCGGCCGCCGCGTCGGCCCGCAGCTTCTCCGCCTCGCGGATCAGCCCGGCCTTCTTGGTCTCGGCCTCCTTCAGCAGCGACTCGGCCCGTTTCACCGCGGCGATCCGGACCTTGCTCGCCTCCGAATTGGCCTCCGCCAGCAGCTCCTTGGCCTTCGCCTCGGCCTCGTCGCGCTGCTCGGTCGCCGCCTTGATCAGGTTGTCGACGCGCTCGCCCGCGGTCTTCATCTGCTCGGACGTCTCCCGGCGGGCCCGCTCGTGGAGCTCCTCGATCTCGCTCTCCAGCCGGGCCCGCAACTCCTCGGCCCGCTCGCGGATCTGGGTCGCGTCGCGCCGGGCGCCGACCAGCAGCTCGTCGGCGTCGGTG
Organism: Streptomyces sp. SID8374; assembly: GCF_009865135.1. Lineage (NCBI taxonomy): Bacteria > Bacillati > Actinomycetota > Actinomycetes > Kitasatosporales > Streptomycetaceae > Streptomyces > Streptomyces sp. SID8374. Next base: position 227,915 of record NZ_WWGH01000002.1, read on the forward strand.
CGGGCGCGCTCCACCAGGGTGTTGCCCTCGACCGTGGCCTCCGAGGTGATCCGCTCGGCCTCCTTGCGGGCCGCGCCGACCATCGTGTCGGCCTGCGTCTCCGCCTCGGTGGCCGTACGCAGCGCCTCCTCGCGGGCCTTGTTGATGAGCTGGTCCGCCTGCTCCGCCGCGTCCGCCCGCCGCTTGGCCGCGGCCTCGCGCGCCTCGTCCAGCACCCGGTCCGCCTCCCGGCGGGCCTCGGACCGCAGCTCCTCGGCCGCCGACTCCGCCTCGGCGCGCAGCCGTTCGGCCTCCTCGCGGGTGCGGGCGGCGTGCTCCTGCGCGGAGCCGAGCCGCTCGGCCGCCTCCGTACGCAGCCGCTCGGCCTCCTCGCCAGCCTCGGCCAGCAGCCGGTCGGCCTGCTCGTTCGCCTCCTTGCGGCGCCGGTTGGCCTCCGTCGTGGCCTCCACGACGAGCTGCTCGGACGCCTGGGCGGCCTCGGTGCGGATGCGCTCGCTCTCGGTCGTCGACTCGCCGATGAGCCGGTCCGACTGGGCCGCCGCCTCCGAACGGATCCGGTTGGCGTCCTGCCGGGCCTCGGCACGGGCCTTCGACGCGTCCTGCTCGGCCGAGGCGAGGGCGTTCGACGCCTCCGTACGCACCCGCTGGCTGTACTCCGAGGTGTCCGCGCGCAGCCGCTCCGACTCGGTGATCGCCTCGGAGACCGTCCGCTCGGCCAGCGCCTTGGCGGCCTCGGTCTCGTCGTGGGCCTCCTGCCGGAGCCGGGCCGCCTCCTCGTTGGCCTCCTGGCGCAGGCGTACGGCGTCCTCGGAAGCACGCTCACGCTCGGCGTGCGCGTCGGCGCGGACCCGGTCCGCCTCCTCCTGCGCCTCGGTACGGGTGCGCTCCGCGACATGCTCCGCCGTCGACCGCAGCCCGGCGATCTCCTCCTCGGCCTGCTCCTGCAAGCCGGAGACGGAGTCCCGCACCTGCTGGGCGGTCTGCTCGGCCGCCGAGACCAGCTCGGTCGCCCGGGCGTCCGCCTCCTCGACCAGCCGCTGCGCCTCGGCCTGCGCCTCCTCCACCCGCTTGCGGGCGGAGGCCAGCAGCTCCTCGCTCTGCTCCCGGGCCCGCTCGCGCTCCTGGCCCGCTTCCGTACGGGCGGCACCAAGGATCTCCTCGGCCTCCCGGCGACGGCGTGAGGCCTCCTCCTGGGCGGCCTCCAGCGCCTCGGCGGCCTCGGCCCCGACCCGCTCGGCGGCGGCCGCGGCCTCGGCCCGCACCCGGTCGGCGGTCTCCTGCGCCTCGGTCTTCAGCCGCTCGGCCTCGGCGGCGGCCTCGCTCCGCAGCCGTACGGCGATGTTCTCGCCCTCGGCACGCGACTGCGAGGCGTCCGCCGCGGCCTCGTCACGGAGCCGCTCGGCCTCCGCCTCGGCCTGCTCGGTCAGCGTACGGACGCGCTCGGCGGCCTCGGCGCGCTGCCGCTCGGCCTCCTCGTTCGTCTCGCGGCGGATCCGCTCCGCCTCCGTACGCGCCTCGCCCAGCGCCTCCTCGGCGGCGGCGAGCCGGGTCTCGGCCTCGGTGTGCAGCCGGTTCAGCTCGTCGGCGGCCTCGGCCTGCCGGGCGGCGACCGCGCGCTCGGTCTCCTCGCGCAGCTCGGCGGCCGCCCGCTCGGCCTCGGCGGTGGTGGCCTCGGCCTGCTCCTCGGCCTCGGACCGCAGCTTCTCGGCCTCGGCGCGGGTGCGCTCCAGCGTCTCCTCGGCCTGCTTGCGCAGGGCGGCCGCGCGCTCGGCGGCCTCGGCGCGGATGCGCTCGCTCTCGCCGCTCGCCTTGGTGCGCAGCTCGTCGGCGTCGGAGCGCGCCTTGGTCAGCAGCTCCTCCGCCGTACGCGCGCCCTCCTCCAGCTGCTGGACCGCCTCGCGGCGGGCCTCGCTCCGGATGCGCTCGCCCTCGGCGACCGCCTCGGAGCGCAGCTGCTCGGCCTCGCCGCGGAGCCGGCGGGCCTCCTCCTGGAGCTCGACCGTCTTGGCCCGGTACTCCTTGGTGTCGTCCTTGGCCGCGCCCTTGAGCTCATCGGCCTGCTCGGCGGCCTCGCCGCGCAGCCGGTCCGCCTCGGCCTCCGCCTCGCGGCGGATCCGCTCGGCCTCCTCGCTCGCGGCCTTCCGCGTCGACTGCGCGTCCTCGGATGCCTTGGTGAGGACCTCCTCGGCGGAGCGGGCGGCCTTGGCGAGCTGGGCGGCGGCGTCCTCGGCGGCTGCCGTACGGGCCTTCTCGGCGGCCTCCGCGACCAGCCGCTCGGCCTCGGCACGGGCGTCGGCGAGCGCCTGCTCGGCCTCCTCCTTGAGCGCCTCGGCGCTCTTGGTGGCCTCGCCGACCAGCCGGGCGATCTCCGACTTGGCCGTACGGGTGCGCTGCTCGTTCTGCGACTCGGAGGCGGCCAGCTTCTTGGCGGCCGCGTCCTTCGCCTCGGCGAGGACCTTCTCGGCCTCAAGACGGGATTCGCGCAGCCGGGTCTCGGCCTCCTGGAGCCGCTGCTCGGCGGCCCGGTTCAGCTCGGCCGTCTGCTGGCGGGCCTGCGAGGTCTCCGCGGTGGTGCTGGAGCGCAGCTGCTCGGCGTGGCTGGTGGCCTCCTGGGCCTGCGCGGAGGCGGCGCCCAGCATGCGCTCGGCGTCCTTGCGGGCGCGCAGCAGGATCGCCTCGGCCTCGGCCCGGGCCGCCTCGGCCTCGGCGCCGACGCGCTGGCGGGTCTCCTGCGCCAGCCGCTCGGTCTCGGCCCGGGCGGCGGCGAGCGCCTGCTCGGCCTCGGCGCGGGACTCGTCCAGCAGCCGGCGGGCCTGCGACTCGGTGCGGGCCCGCAGCTGTTCGGCCCAGGCGACGTTCTCGTTGACGTGCGACTCGACGGTCTGCCGGCGCTCGGCCAGCTCCTGGTCGAGTTGCTGCCTGCGCTGGACGGCCTCGTTGTGCAACTCCGCCTGGAGGCGCGCCTGGTGCTCGGCGTGCTCCTGGAGGATGCGCTGCGTCTGGGCCCGGGCCTCACGCAGCTCGCGCTCGGCGTCGCTGCGCAGCTGCTCGGCCTGGATCTGCGCGTTCCGCAGCAGCTGTTCGGCCTGGTAGCCCATGTCCGCGCTGTCGTAGGCGGGACGGGTCGCCAGACTGCGCCGCGCCTCGTGCAGCTTGGCGCGCAAGACCTCGACCTGGTAACCGAGGTCCTCGGCGTGCTGGACGGCCTTCTCCCGGTCGGTCTTCAGCCGGTCCATCTCGGCTTCGAACCGCGAGAGATGGTCGTCTTCAGCTCGGTGGCTCTCCTGGCTTTCGTAGCCCCGCACTGCGCGGTCCCATCCTTCCCCGAGCTCTCAACTCTTCGAGCAGGGGAGACCCCAACCCTGGTCGTAACTCTGCACACGAGGACGGCTCGCCGACGAGCTGTCCTCGGGGAATGGTGACAGACAAACGACGAGGACGCGGTACGGCCCCGACCCGGCCCCGGCCCGGAACCACCCACTCTACCGGGCCGGGTATGCGCCGGGTCAGTGCTCCGGGTCGCTCGTGACCAGTTCGGTGAGGACGCCGTGGCAGTCCTTGGGGTGCAGGAAGGTGATCCGGGACCCCATCGAACCCGTCCTGGGCTCGTCGTACAGCACCCGGACGCCCTTTTCGCGGATGTCCGCGGCGTCCCCGTCCACATCCGCCGTACCGAAGGCGATGTGGTGGACGCCCTCCCCGTTCTTCGCCAGCCACTTGCCGACGGCCGAGTCCTCCCGGGTCGGCTCCAGCAGCTGGAGGTACGAAGCCCCGCCGTCCGAGGCCTCGTTGATCTTGAGCATGGCCTCCCGGACGCCCTGCTCCTCGTTGATCTCGCTGTGGAACACCTCGAATCCGTACGTGGCACGGTAGAACTCCACCGTCTTGTCCAGGTCGAAACAGGCGATCCCGATGTGGTCGATGCGCGTCAGCATGGATTCAGCATGGCTTCGCTCCACCGCTCCCGCCACGGTTACGCAACGTGCGCGCCGTCACACCGGCTGCCGGATGACGGGCGCGGTACCGCTCAGTACATTCAGGTAAACCCTCGTTCACATCCGATCCCAAGGGGCCGTGCCCATGCCAGCAACGACCGGTACCACCACCTCAGTGATCGTCGCGGGCGCCCGGACGCCCATGGGCCGTCTCCTCGGCTCCCTGAAGAGCTTCTCCGCGGCCGACCTCGGCGGCGTCGCGATCAAGGCGGCCCTGGACCGGGCCGGCATCGGCGGCGACCAGGTCCAGTACGTGATCATGGGCCAGGTGCTCCAGGCCGGCGCGGGCCAGATCCCCGCCCGCCAGGCCGCCGTCAAGGCCGGCATCCCGATGAACGTGCCTGCCCTCACGATCAACAAGGTGTGCCTCTCCGGACTGGACGCCATCGCCCTGGCCGACCAGCTCATCCGCGCCGGTGAGTTCGACGTGGTGGTCGCGGGCGGCCAGGAGTCCATGACCAACGCCCCGCACCTGCTCCCCAAGTCCCGCGAGGGTTACAAGTACGGCGCGATCGAGATGCTGGACTCGATGGCGTACGACGGTCTCACCGACGCGTACGAGAACATCCCCATGGGCGAGTCCACCGAGAAGCACAACAGCCGCCTCGGCCTCGACCGCACCGCCCAGGACGAGATCGGCGCCCTCTCCCACCAGCGGGCCGCCGCCGCCCAGAAGAACGGTGTCTTCGAGGCCGAGATCACCCCGGTCGAGATCCCGCAGCGCAAGGGCGAGCCGGTGATCTTCGCCAAGGACGAGGGCATCCGCCCCGAGACCACGGTCGAGTCGCTCGGCAAGCTGCGCCCCGCCTTCGCCAAGGACGGCACGATCACCGCGGGCACCTCCTCGCAGATCTCCGACGGGGCCGCCGCGGTGGTCGTCATGAGCAAGGCCAAGGCGCAGGAGCTGGGCCTGGACTGGATCGCCGAGATCGGCGCCCACGGAAACGTCGCGGGCCCCGACAACTCCCTCCAGTCGCAGCCCTCGAACGCGATCCGGCACGCCCTGAAGAAGGACGGCCTGACCGTCGATGACCTCGACCTGATCGAGATCAACGAGGCGTTCGCCGCCGTCGCCGTCCAGTCCATGAAGGACCTCGGCGTCAGCTCGGACAAGGTCAACGTCAACGGCGGCGCCATCGCGCTGGGCCACCCCATCGGCATGTCCGGCGCCCGGGTCGTCCTGCACCTGGCCCTGGAGCTGAAGCGGCGCGGCGGCGGCACGGGCGCCGCGGCGCTGTGCGGCGGCGGCGGCCAGGGCGACGCGTTGATCATCCGCGTCCCGGGCAAGTAACACCGTACGTAGACGAGGCAAGGCGAACGGAGCGGTGAACGTGGACGTGGACGTCCCCACGCTGGTCGAGCAGGCGCGAGCAGGCAGGCCGCGTGCGGTGGCCCGGCTGATCTCGCTGGTGGAGGGGGCGTCCCCGCAGCTGCGCGAGGTGATGGCGGCACTGGCCCCGCTGGCGGGTCATGCGTACGTCGTCGGGCTGACGGGCTCGCCGGGCGTCGGCAAGTCCACCTCCACCTCGGCCCTGGTCTCCGCCTACCGCCGGGCGGGAAAGCGGGTCGGCGTCCTGGCCGTCGACCCGTCCTCCCCGTTCTCCGGCGGCGCCCTGCTGGGCGACCGGGTCCGGATGTCGGACCACGCCTCCGACCCCGGCGTCTACATCCGCTCCATGGCCACCCGGGGCCACCTGGGCGGCCTCGCCTGGTCGGCCCCGCAGGCGATCCGCGTCCTGGACGCGGCGGGCTGCGACGTGGTCCTGGTCGAGACGGTCGGCGTCGGCCAGTCCGAGGTGGAGATCGCCTCCCAGGCCGACACCTCCGTGGTCCTGCTCGCCCCCGGCATGGGCGACGGCATCCAGGCGGCCAAGGCCGGAATCCTGGAGATCGGCGACGTCTACGTGGTCAACAAGGCCGACCGCGACGGCGCCGACGCCACGGCCCGCGAGCTGAACCACATGCTGGGCCTGGGCGAATCCCGTGCCCCCGGCGCCTGGCGCCCCCCGATCGTGAAGACGGTCGCGGCCCGGAACGAGGGCATCGACGAGGTCGTGGAGGCCCTGGAGAAGCACCGGGCCTGGATGGAGGAGCACGGAGTCCTGGCCGAACGCCGCACGGCCCGCGCCTCCCACGAGGTCGAGACGATCGCGGTCACCGCCCTGCGCGAACGCATCGCGGACCTACGAGGCGACCGCCGCCTGCACGCCCTGGCGGAACGCATCGTGGCGGGCGACCTGGACCCGTACGCGGCGGCGGACGAGCTGGTGGCGGGGGTGACGGGGGGCTCCTGAACATACGTCGACGCCGAACGGCCCCGTACCGCAGCTGCGGTACGGGGCCGTCCCCGGGGTCGCGCGGTATGTCAGTCGTCGTCCCGGTCGTCCCCACGGTCGTCGCGGTCGTCGTCACCGTCGTCGTCCCGGTCCACCGTGACCTTGCCGGTCTTCGCGTCGACCTTCAGTTCGTGGTGCTTGCCGTCCTTGCCGGTGATGTCGACGTCCCAGCGCAGGACGTTGCCCCGGCGGCCGTTGTCGTCGTCGTCATCGTCGTCGTCCAGGTCGATCGAGGTGATGCTGCCCGGTGCGGTCCTCAGGGCCGCGTCCGCCGCCTGCTTCAGGGTGACCGTGGACGAGCGGGGCGCGTGGCGGTCGCGGTCGTCGTTGTCGTCGTCGGTGCGGGACTTCAGGACCTTGCCGGTCGCCGCGTCCACCTTCACGTCGTGCCAGGTCTTGTCGGAGCCGTAGACGTCCAGCTCCCAGACCCTGTCGTCGTCCAGCTCGGCCTCCGTCACCGTGCCCGGGGCGCTCTTCAGGGCCGCCGCGACGGCCTGGTCCAGGGTGATGCCGGTGGCCTTGGCGGTGTCCGTACGGACGTCGTCGCGGTCGTCCGAGCGCTCCGTGCCCGCCGTCGGCTGCTGCACCGACGTGCCGGTCCGGCGGTCGCCGTCGTCGTCCGCGAAGGCGACGGTGGCCGCGGCGGTGCCGCCGATGAGAACGGCCGCGGTGATCGCCGCGATGGTGGCGTTGCGCTTCATGAGGTTCCTCCCCGAAGGTCGATGAGTGCTGCTGTGCTGTTCGACGGGTTCCACACTGCCGACCTGTTGCTGAACGCAGCCTGAAGCCACCTGAAGGCGTCTTCAGGTGGGGTTTGCGAGGCTGTGCGCATGCGCCTGTTGATCGTGGAGGACGAGAAGCGTCTCGCGGTGTCCCTCGCCCGGGGACTCACCGCCGAGGGCTTCGCCGTGGATGTCGCGCACGACGGGCTGGAGGGGCTCCACCGCGCGAGCGAGGGCGGCTACGACCTGGTCGTCCTCGACATCATGCTGCCCGGCATGAACGGCTACCGGGTCTGCGGTGCCCTGCGCGCCGCCGGGCACGAGGTGCCGATCCTCATGCTGACCGCCAAGGACGGCGAGTACGACGAGGCCGAGGGGCTGGACACCGGCGCCGACGACTACCTGACCAAGCCCTTCAGCTACGTCGTCCTCGTCGCCCGGGTGCGCGCCCTGCTGCGTCGGCGCGGCGGCGGCACCGCCGCGCCCGTCCTGACCGTCGGCACCCTCCGTATCGACACCGCCGCCCGCCGCGTCCACCGGGGCGAGGACGAATACGCCCTCACCGCCAAGGAGTTCGCGGTCCTCGAACAGCTCGCCCTGCGCGCCGGGCAGGTGGTCAGCAAGGCCGAGATCCTGGAGCACGTCTGGGACTTCGCCTACGACGGCGACCCGAACATCGTCGAGGTCTACATCTCCACCCTGCGCCGCAAGTTGGGCGCCGCCACCATCCGTACGGTGCGCGGCGCCGGCTACCGGCTGGAGGCGGGATGAGGTCCGTCCGGGCCAGGGCCGCCATCGGCGCCACCCTGGTCGTCGCCGTCGCCCTGGTCGCCGCCGGGCTCGCCGTGCTCCTCGTCCTGCGGGCCAACCTGATCGACCAGGCGGACCTCCAGGCGGAGGTGGCCGCCCGCGAGGTGGCCGGGCAGCTGGCCCTGGACACGCCGTACGCGGACCTCGACCTGGACGACGAGGAGGACCACCCGGTCCAGGTGACCGACGAGGAGGGGCGGGTGGTGTTCGTCTCCAAGGGGCTGCGCGCCATCTCGGGGACCGGTTCGGCGGGCGTCAGGCCCGTACCCTCGGCCTCCGTCGGCGCCACCCCGTCCCCCGGTGACGACGACGACGGCGATGACGACGATGACGGGGGCGACGACAGCGGGCGGCCCGGGCGCGGCGAGGTCTCCTCCGACGACCCGGACTTCTCCGACGGCACCGCCACCGTGGACGGCAGGGCGGCCGACTACCGCTTCGCCGCCGTCGAGGCGACCACCCCCGCCGGGCTCACCCTGACCGTGTACGCGGGCGCCCCGCTCGCCGCCGAGCAGGAGGCGGTGGGCACCGTACGCGGGGCCATGCTGACCGGGCTGCCGCTGCTGCTGGCCGTCGTCGCCGCCGTGACCTGGCTGGTGACCCGGCGTGCGCTGCGGCCCGTCGAGGGCATCCGCCGCGAGATGGCCGCGATCACCGCCTCCGAGGACCTGGCCCGCCGCGTCCCGGAGCCCGACTCACGCGACGAGATCGCCCGCCTCGCCCGCACGACCAACGAGACGCTCACCGTCCTGGAGGCGTCCGTGGAGCGGCAGCGGAGGTTCGTCGCGGACGCCTCGCACGAGCTGCGCTCCCCGATCGCCTCGCTCCGCACCCAGCTGGAGGTGGCCGAGGCCCACCCGGAGCTGCTGGACCTCCCGGGCGCGGTCGCCGACACCGTACGCCTCCAGGTGCTGGCGGCGGATCTGCTGCTGCTGGCCCGGCTGGACGCGGGGGAGAAGCCCGGGGCCGCCCGCCTTGAGGTGGGGGCGCTCGTGCGCGAGGAGGTGTCCCAGCGGGCCGGGGACCGGATCCCGGTGACGGTGGAGGTGGCCGAGGGTGCGGCGTACGAGGTGAACGGGTCGCGCGGGCAGCTGGTCCGGGTGGTCGGCAACCTGCTGGACAACGCGCAGCGGCACGCCGAGGGGTTCGTGGCGGTGTCGGTGGCGGCCGACGCCGGTGGTGGCGTGCGCGTCGAGGTCCGTGACGACGGGGCGGGGGTGCCTGAGGGGGAGCGGGAGCGGATCTTCGAGCGGTTCGTCCGGCTGGACGACGCCCGCAGCCGCGACGACGGCGGCGCGGGTCTGGGCCTCGCCATCGCCCGCGACGTGGCCGCGCGCCACGGCGGAACCCTCACGGTCCACCAGGCCCCGGAGGGCGGCGCGGCATTCCGGCTCCGGCTGCCCCGCGCGGGCGGAACGGGAGTCGCTTGAACGACCCTCCGGCTGCCCCGCGCGGCGTGAAAGGGGCCGGGCACGAAAGGCCCCGCGCGGGCTGAGCCCGGGCCGCCTGAACGCCGCCTCCGCGCCGCCCGGGAACAAGCCGTCGATGCCCGAAGGGGCGCCGGGAAGACCCGGCGCCCCTTCGGAGACGTAACCACCCCTACGGCTTCCCCCGCCGCCCCCGCAGATGCTCCGCGATCGGCGTCAGCGCCGCGTGCAGCTGCGCCAGCGCCTCCGGCGACAGCAGGTCCATGAAGTGGTTGCGCACCGACTCCACATGGTGCGGGGCGACCTTGCGCATGGTCTCGGCGCCCTGCTCGGTGAGGACCGCGTACAGCCCTCGCCGGTCCGACTCGCAGTGGGTGCGGCGGACCAGGCCCGCCGTCTCCATCCGGGTGATCTGGTGCGAGAGCCGGCTCTTGGACTGCAGGGTCGCGGCGGCGAGGTCGCTCATCCGCATCCGCTGCTCGTCCGACTCGGAGAGGTTGACCAGGATCTCGTAGTCGTTCATGGTCAGGCCGAACGGCTGGAGGTCCTTCTCCAGCTGGTGCATCAGCAGCCTGCTGACGTCCAGGTGGGTGCGCCAGGCGCACTGCTCCGTGTCGCTCAGCCAGCGGGTGGCCGTCTCGGTCTCCATATATCGATTCTACCTAAGATGTTGAAAGCCGGACGAAATTAAGGGGTGTGACGGCAGGCACCCCGGAGCCGCCGGAGTGCTGGCGGGGCGGCATGCAAGGACCGGCGGCTGGGCGCAGACGTTCGACGTCACACTCCGCAGCCTACCGCTCACAAGCCGAAGCGACGCTGGAGGTCCCCCAGCTGGCCGGGCATGCGCGGTGCGGAACCGCCGCCCGGAACGCCCGGTTCACCCGGAACCGCGCCCGTCGACTGCTCCGCCATCAGTGCCTCGCTGGACTGGAGCAGCACCGTGCCTGCCCCCACGAACTCGAACTGGTGCTCCTCGCCCGACGTGCCGCCGATGCCCGTCAGTGACCGGATTCCGCCCATCACGCCCGTCATGTACCCGTGGTCGTAGTGGTGGCACGGCGAGGGGCAGTCGGCCCAGCCCACCAGCGCCTGCGGGTCGACCCGCAGCGGCGGCTCCATGAAGACCACGGGCCCGTTCGAGGCGGCGACGAACTTCCCCGTACCGATCAGCGTCACGAACCCGGGCACGATCGACTGCTTCAGTGCGAGCGACGGGTCGAACGCCAGCAGGTTCCCCGAGCGGATCGTCAGATTGCCGTCGTCCAGGTCGAAGGAGTTGACGTCGAAGGCCCGGTCCGCCAGCAGCATCTTCCCGCTGCCCTCGGCCACCACCCAGTCGCTGGCGTGCAGCGGCGAGTGGAAGCTGGAGCGCACCAGCCGGTCGAACCGGCCGTGCCCGATGCCGTCGAAGTCGATCTGCCCGTAGTAGGCGATCATCTTCCCCTTCTGGAGGAACCACCGGCTCCCCTTGAGCTCCACGCAGAAGGTGTAGGAGTTGACGTTGTCGTCCGACGGCAGCGTCATCGGATCGAAGATCACGGGCGTGCTCACAGCTTCTCCTCCGAGGCCTGGACGTACACCGCGCCGCTCCCGCTCAGCTCCAGCTGGAACGCCTCGCCGGAGCCGCGTCCCACCATGTCCCGCCAGCCGACGGCGGTGGAGAGCTTGTTGCGGACCTCGCCGTGGTGGGCGACATACGCCTGCGGGTCGACATGGATGTCCCGGCCCGGGGTGATCGGCAGTTCGATCACCCCGCCGTGCGCCATCACCGCGACCGCGCCGTGCCCCTTGAGCGTGGTGGTGAACAGGCCCTGGCCGGTCACCTGGCCGCGCACCATGCCCATCACCCCGCCCTGCGAGCCCATGAACATCGTGCCCTGCTGGAGGGAGCCGTCGAAGGCGAGGAGGCGGTCGGCCTCCACGTACAGGGTGTCGCCGGCCAGGTTGATCACCTGGATGTGGTGGCCGCCGTGGCCGAACATCACCGTGCCCGAGCCCTCGACCGTCATCAGCGGCGTCGCCTCGCCCGTCACCCGGCGGCCGATCATCGAGGCGAAACCGCCCTGGCCGCCCTGGATGTTCGGGGTGAAGGAGACCTCACCCCGGTAGGCGAGCATCGCGCCGCGCTGGCTGAACAGCTTCTGGCCCGGGACCACCGCGGCCTCGATCATCTTGGAGTTGATCTCGCGGAACGGCATCAGACATCGCCTCCGAGGGTGTTGCGCTCGCTCGGCTGTACGTAGACCAGGCCGTCGCCCTCGAACCGCATCTGGAACGCCTCGCCCGAGCCCTCACCGATCAGGGTCCGGAAGTTGACCCCGCTCTGGAGCTGCTGGCGCAGATTTCCCTGGTGGGCGATGTACGCGCCGGGGTCGACCATCAGCGGATACTGCGGGGTCACCCGCAGCACGACCGCCTCGCCGTCCGACATGATCGCCGCCTGCCCGGTGCCCTCCACCGTGGTGGTGAACAGCCCGTTGCCGCTCGCCCCGCCGCGCAGCCCGGTGAACGTCGTCCCCGTGCGCAGCCCGGTGCCGGTGGCCAGCAGATTGCTCGCCTCCACGTACAGCTTGTCGCCGTGGAGCGTGACCAGGTTGATCTCGCTCGCCCGGTCGGCGAAGTAGCAGGTTCCCTGCCCGGAGACCTCCATCACGGCCATCTGTTCGCCGGTCAGCCGGCGGGTCACCATCCCGCGGATCCCCTCACCGCCGCCGGTCATCTTCTTGAAGGTCATCCGGCCGTCGTACGCGACCATCGAGCCGTTCTTCGCCTTGACGGCATCGCCCGTCAGATCGACGGCGAGCGTCTTGCTGCCTTGGAGTCGGAACATCGCCACGCGATGAAGGTAGCCGCCCGCCCCGCGCTCCGGCCAGGTCCTACGGAACCGTTACGCCCCTGATGCTCCCCTGATGCGTACCCGGACCGGCCCTGATATGCGGCGATACGCGCGCCCGCGGCGAGGGTGGCCCCCGGCGCCGGGAGCGGGGCGTCGCGATGCCACAATGGGGGCGGCTTGTGCCCGCGTTCACAAGCCCACGCGACCCTCCCACCGAAGGTGCCCCTGTGGACATCAAGACCGCTTCCGCCCTGCACCGGCTGCGCCTCATCTCGATTCCCGAGGCGCTGTCCTTCCCGGCCCTGATCCTCTTCGGCTCGGTCCTCAGCCGGATCTCGGACATCGACTTCCTGATGATGCCGCTCGGCATGATCCACGGCATCCTCTTCGTGATCTACGCCGTGTTCCTCCTCGACGTCTGGATGAAGGCGAAGTGGCCGCTCAAGCGCGTCGCCCTCTTCTTCGTCCTGTCGCTCATCCCCTTCGGCGGGCTCTACGGCGACAAGCGGCTCAAGCAGTACGAGGCCGACGGCATCATCGCCGCCCGCGCCCGCCGCGAGGGCACGGTCAGCGCATGATCGTCGCCTTCTCCGTGTCCCCGCTCGGTGTCGGTGAGGACGTCGGCGAGTACGTCGCCGACGCCGTCCGGGTCGTCCGCGAGTCCGGGCTGCCCAACCGGACCGACGCCATGTTCACCTCCGTCGAGGGGGAGTGGGACGAGGTCATGGACGTCGTCAAGCGCGCCGTCGCCGCCGTCGAGGCCCGCGCGGGACGCGTCTCCCTGGTACTGAAGGCCGACATCCGGCCCGGGGTCACCGACGGTCTGACCTCCAAGGTCGAGACGGTGGAGCGCTACCTCGCCCCCTGACGTCCCGTCGGCCCTCCGGCCGCCCCGCGTTCACCCGATGAGCCCCCGGCGCCACACGGCCGGGGGCTTTTCCGGTCCCGGATCGAAAACCCCTCACTCGGACCTGCCAAGTCGACACGCCGTTGCCTGTCCCCTTCTGTGGGGATATCAACCCGTTCGACAGTGGGAGGCACGGTGCGGTCGGAGGGCTACGACTACGACACCTACAGCCGGCTCGCGGGTCCGCTCACCGAGCCGGACCCCGAGGGATACCGAGTCAGGTACCGATCCCTGCTCTCGAGCGAGAAGCACCGAATAAGGGCCGTCCTCCTGATGACGCTCGCCCCGGTGCTGACCGCCATCCTGATGCTCTACCTGGTCTGGCCCTCGCACTGGACCGAGCGGGAGAACGGGGAGCGGTGGCTCGTCGTCGCCGACACCGTGATGCTGGTCTCGATCGGCCTGATCGGGCTCTTCATGCTGGTCAACGTCGTCTCCATCGCGCACGCGACGATGGTCGCCCGGGACCCCGTACCCGTGACGCCCGAGCCGGGCACCCGGGTCGCCTTCCTCACCACGTACGTCCCCGGCAAGGAACCGCTCTCCATGGTGCGCGCCACCCTCAAGGGCGCCGTACGCATGACGCATCCCGGTCCGCTGGACATCTGGCTCCTCGACGAGGGCGACGACCCGGCCGCCCGGATGCTCTGCGCGGAGCTGGGGGTGCACCACTTCACCCGGCGCGGGGTGCCCGAGTGGAACCGTAGGAAGGGCGTCCACAAGGCGAAGACGAAGCACGGCAACTACAACGCGTGGATCGCCCTGCACGGCGACGACTACGACTTCTTCGCCTCCGTCGACACCGACCACGTCCCGATGCCCAACTTCCTGGAGCGGATGCTGGGCTACTTCCGGGACCCGGACGTCGCCTTCGTCGTCGGACCGCAGGTCTACGGGAACTACGACTCGGCCGTCACCAAGGCCGCCGAGTCGCAGCAGTTCCTCTTCCACGCGCTGATCCAGCGAGCGGGCAACCGCTACGGCGCCCCGATGTTCGTCGGCACCAACAACGTGGTCCGCGTCGCCGCCGTACGCCAGGTCGGCGGCCTCTACGACTCCATCACCGAGGACATGGCGACCGGCTTCGAGATCCACCGCCGCCGCAACCCCCTCACCGGGCGCTTCTGGCGCTCCGTCTACACGCCCGACGTGCTGGCCGTCGGTGAGGGGCCCGCCTCCTGGACGGACTTCTTCACCCAGCAGCTGCGCTGGTCGCGGGGGACGTACGAGACGCTGTTCAAGCAGTACGGCAAGGCGCTGTTCCGGGTGCCGCCCGGCCGGCTCCTCAGCTACACCCTGATGCTCGTCTACTACCCGATGACGGCCGTCAACTGGCTGCTCGGCGTGCTGAGCTGTGTGCTCTTCCTCTGGTTCGGGGCCTCCGGCACCCAGGTCGCCGCCTCCATCTGGCTGATGCTCTACAGCGACGCGGCGGCCCTCCAGATCGGGCTCTACCTCTGGAACCGGCGCCACAACGTCTCCCCGCACGAGCCCGAGGGCTCCGGCGGCCTCGCCGGGATGGCCATGTCCGCGCTCTCCGCGCCGATCTACCTCAAGTCGCTCGGCTCGGCGGTCCTGCGCACGGACGGCCGGTTCGTCGTCACGCCCAAGGGCGGCCAGGTCTCCCCGGACCGGCTGCTCACCTTCCGTATCCATCTGGCCTGGGCCGCGGTCCTGTTCTCCTCGCTCGCCGCCTCGGTCTACCTGGACCACACCCATGTCGCGATGCGGACCTGGGCGACGCTGGGCCTGGCGATATCCCTGTCCCCGGTCGCGGTGTGGGCCTGGACCCAGTGGCAGGACCGGCGCGAGAAGGCACGCAACGCCGTCCCCGCTCCCGCGCCTGCTCCCGCACCCGCCCCCGTACAGCAGGCGCTGCCCGAGCCGACGTACCTGACCACCACCACGACGACCACCAGCGCCCCGGCGACCAGCAGCGCGAGTGCCGGTACCACCGCCACCACCACCGCAGGAGGGAACTGACCCATGGCCTACCGGCCTTCGAAGAAGATGCGGAAGACGCTCCTGGGCGGCGGCGCCGTGGTCGTGCTCGCGGGGCTCAACGCCCCGGCGGCGCTCTCCTTCGCGGAGGACCAGTACCACGCGTACAAGATCGCCCAGCCCAAGTACAAGGCGGAGTACGGCTCCTGGGAGCGGGTCGACATCCCGAAGGAGTACCGCACCAACGCGATCCACGCGGCGCTCCTGCACACCGGGAAGGTGCTGATCGTCGCGGGCTCCGGCAACGACGAGAAGAACTTCGACGCGGGCACCTTCGACACCGTGCTGTGGGACCCGGCCGAGAACACCTTCCAGAAGATCCCCACCCCCGAGGACTTCTTCTGCGGCGGCCACGCCCAACTCCCCGACGGGCGGCTGCTGATCGCCGGCGGCACCGCCCGCTACGAGGTCCTCGACGACAAGGTGAAGCGGGCCGGCGGCGGGATGCGGGTCAAGAACGAGAACCCGGACAAGCCGCTCAAGCTGAAGAAGGGCACGGTCTTCCGCTCGCCCTCGGGTGTCGAGTACGTCGCCAAGTTCGACGTCACCGTCCCCAAGGCGAAGCGCGAGTTCGAGGTCACGTACTTCAAGAGCGGCCAGATGAAGCCGTGGAAGACGAAGGTGACGGCGGCCGAGCAGCGGGTCTTCGTGGAGGCGGTGGACGACGGCGTGGAGGCGGTGGCGACCGACGCCGCCCAGTACGAGATCGTCGGGCTGAAGGGCAAGGAGGCCGACAACTCCTACGGGCTCGCCGAGAAGATCACCATGGACAAGCAGGACTTCCAGGGGATCAGGGCGGCCTACGAGTTCGACCCGACGGCGGAGAAGTACATCAAGGTCGACCCGATGCAGGAGGCCCGCTGGTACCCGACGCTCGTCGGCCTGGAGGACGGCAGGGTGCTCGCCGTCTCCGGCCTCGACGACGTCGGCGCGATCCTGCCGGGCGACAACGAGATCTACGACCCGAAGACCAAGAAGTGGGCCAAGGGCCCCTTCCACTACTTCCCGACCTACCCGGCGCTCTTCCTCACCAAGGGCGGCAAGCTCTTCTACCCGGGCGCCAACGCCGGTTACGGCCCGGCCGACAAGGGCCGTGAGCCGGGGATCTGGGACATCAAGAAGAACACCTTCACCAAGGTGCCCGGGCTGACCGACACCGACGAGCTGGAGACGGCGGCCTCGCTGCTGCTGCCGCCCGTGCAGGACCAGAAGGTGATGGTGCTCGGCGGGGGAGGGGTCGGCGAGTCCAAGAAGTCCACCGCCCGCACGGCCGTCATCGACCTCAAGCAGGCCAGCCCCGCCTTCACGGCCGGCCCCGACCTGCCGCAGGGGACGCGCTACCTGAACAGCGTGATCATGCCGGACGACACCGTCTTCACCAGCGGCGGCTCGAAGGACTACCGGGGCCGGGGCAACAGCAACATCCTCAAGGCGCAGTCCTACGACCCCAAGTCCAACACCTTCAAGGAGGCGGCGGAGCCGACGGTCGGCCGCAACTACCACTCCGAGGCGCTGCTGCTGCCCGACGGCCGGGTCGCCACCTTCGGCTCCGACTCGCTCTACGGCGACAAGGACAACACCAAGCTCGGCAAGTTCGAGCAGCGCATGGAGGTCTACACCCCGCCCGCCCTGCACCGGGGCAAGGACAAGCGCCCGGTCATCGGGGACGGCCCGGAGGCGGTGGAGCGCGGGAAGACGGTCACCTTCAAGACCGGCGACGCGGACCGGGTCGCGACGGCCCGGCTGATGCGCCCGAGCGCGGTCACGCACACCACGGACGTGGAGCAGCGCTCCATCGCGCTGGACCTGAAGAAGGGGAACGGCGAGGTGAGCGTGAGCGTGCCGGACGACGCCACGCTGGTGCCGCCCGGCTGGTACATGCTCTTCGTCACGGACACCGACGGGATCCCGTCGGAGGCGAAGTGGGTCAAGGCGTCCTGAGCCCGGGGGAGTTCACGGCCGCGGGTCAGGGGCTGGCCGGGTCGGCCCCGTAACGCAGCGGCTCGTTCTCCACGCGCGGATCGCGGCGGTAGACGAAGAGCGCGTCCGCCCGTGCGCCGCCGGCCGGTCCGTCCAGCTCGCAGGGGTAGGTGACCTGGACGACGGAGGGCCGGCCGGCGACCCGTATCCGTGTGCCGTCCGCGGGGCCGCCGACGAGCACGGCGGTCTCGTACGTCGATTCCGTCGCGGCGGACGGTCCTTGCGTCCGCCGCCGGTCCTGGGGTGTGGTGTGTGCCCTGGCTTCGTATCCCATGGCAACACTTTAAAGGTTGCGCAATCTTTGAACTATGAGTGTCCCGGACGTCAGGACTTCGCACGGTGGGCCAGGCCCAGCGCGTACTCCGGCCACCAGGTGCCCGCCTCCGGTCCGCCCCGGCAGGTGCCGTCCGACTCGCCGGGCCGCTTGATCCACAGATAGGCGTCGAGGCGGTCGTCGCGGGTGTCGGTGGTCGGGGGCGTGCCGAGCGCCCGGCCCGGCGGGTTGCACCAGGCCTCGGCGCGGTCGCCGGTGAGGGGGCCGCCGCCGTTGCGGCTGGTGTCGATCACGTAGTGCGCGCCGCCGACGGCGTCGGAGAGGAGGGCCCCGTACTCCTTCACGCTCGCGTTCGACTGGAAGTTGGAGACGTTCAGCGAGAAGCCGTCGGCCCGGTCGATCCCGGCCTGCCGCAGCGGTTCGGCGATCTTGGACGGCTCCTTGATCCAGTCCGGGTTGCCCGCGTCCAGGTAGACCTTGGTCCGGGGCCTGGCCTTGAGCGTTTCCACGGCCTCGGAGAGCAGCTGGTAGCGCTCGGCGTGGTGCTCGGGCGGGGTGCAGCCGTCCGCGATGTGGGGGAGGGCGTCGGGCTCCAGGATCACGGTGGCGGGGGCGTCGCCGATGGCCTCGGCGAACTCCCCGAGCCAGGACCGGTAGGCGTCCGCGTCCTTGGCCCCGCCCGCGGAGTAGAGCCCGCAGTCGCGGTGGGGGATGTTGTACGCGACGAGCAGGACGCTCTTCTTCGTCTCGGCCGCGGCCTTGACGGCGGCCACGATCTCGGGCCCGGGGGCGTCCCAGGCGGGCCAGAGCGCCACCGGCCGGTCGGCGATCCGCCGCAGTGCCTTCGCGTCGTCCTCCCGGCCCTGCCGGTCCCAGGCGCGCACCTGGCGGGCGGCATCGCTGTCCGGGTCCACCCAGTACGGGGACGCCGCGCTCGGCGCGGGTTCGCCGCGTACGGGGTCGGCCTCGGCGGCCGTGGGGCTCGCGCCGCCGGGTGCGGAGCAGCCCGCCGTGAGGGCGGCCGCGAGAGCGGCGGCGGCCAGGCCGGGGGGAACCCTGAGGACCCTGAAGACTCGGTGGACGGTGCTGCGGCCGGACATCCAGCCCCCTCGGACGGCGGTGGCTCACGGATACGGGATACGGGACACGTGCGCGAGGCGGCGTGTGGACGCGCGCCGGAGTGCGCACAGGGAAACGCCAGCAATCGTGACATAGCGGTCACCGGGAGTGGTGCCGCGACACCATCCGTGACCGGGCGCGGCTCAGGTGGACGCGGCCAGCGCGATCCCCAGCGCCGTCCGCTCGTACAGCACCTGGTGTCCGTACCGCCGCGACGTCAGCAGCCCCGCCCCGCGCAGCACCGACAGATGCGCCGATACGGAGGAGGGGGCGAGCCCGAGCCGGTGGGCCAGGGTGCTCGTCCCGGCCGGTTCGTCCAGCGCGCACAGCACATCCGCCCGGCCCCGGCCCAGCAGCCGGGCCAGGGCGTCCGGGGTCCGCTCACCGGCCGCGCTCCACAGTCCGCCGATCCCGCGCGCCGGGTAGATCAGCCCCGGCTGCCACGGCTCCTGGTGGCCGCCCACCACCTCGGGCCAGACGAAGACGCTCGGCATCAGCACCAGCCCCTGCCCGCCCAGCACCTGCTGGTGGTCGCCCCGCGTCCCCTTCACGGTGAGCGTCGCGCCGTTCCAGCTCAGCTGCGTGCTCACCTCGCCGAGCAGCCCGGCGAGTCCGCTGTCCGCGAGCCGGCGGGAGTGGTGGGCGATGTCCGCCTCCAGGACCGCCCGCAGCCGGGGCCAGTACGGTTCGATCAGGGTCTGCCAGGCCCGCTCCAGCAGATCGGCGATCTCGCCCACGGCCCGCGCCGGGTCGGCCAGCAGGCGCCGGCCCGCCGCCGACTCCAGTGCGGCGGGCCGCTCCGCCAGGGCCAGCGCCATGTCCGCCCGGGCGACCTCCGGATCGACCGCCCGGACCGCCGCGATCTCCTCCTCGAAGGTGGCCAGCGGGCCGATCGGGGGCGGGCAGATGAAGTCCGGATTGTGGCCGCCGTCCGGCATCAGCAGCCACAGGGGCTCCAGATCGAGGGTGGCGGCCGCCTCGCGGATCTGCCGGAGCCAGGGGAGGTGGTAGCCGTGCCGGTAGGGGCGGGCCAGGGTGCGCACGGCCTCCTGGGTCTCGACCAGCGGCGAGAGCGCGAACCGGCAGCGCAGCAGGTCGCTCTCGTCGAAGTGCAGCTGGAACGGCATACCGGCCCCCATCCAGGCGTCGAAGATTCGCCCCCGGCCGAAAGTCTAGGGCGCACGGCTCTCCCGCCCCAGGCTCCTGTCATGTCCCAGGTGCCCTCCTCCGCCCCGGCCGCCGGCTACCGCGCCGTCTTCGCCGTCACCGAGTTCCGGGCCGTCTTCGCCGCCCATCTGCTCTCGCTCCTCGGTGTCGTCGTCAGCGAACTCGCCCTCACCGTCCTCGTCTACGACCTCACCGGCTCCCCGCTGCTCAGCGCCCTGACGTTCGCGCTGGGGCTGCTCCCGTACGTCATCGGCGGGACGCTGTTCGCCGGGGTCGCCGACCGCTACCCGGCCCGCCGCGTCCTCGTCGTCTGCGACCTCGTCTGCGCGGCCTGCGTCGCCGTGATGCTGGTGCCCGCGACCCCGGTCGCCGGACTCCTCGCCCTGCGCTGCCTGGTCGCCGCGATCGCGCCGGTCTTCACCGGGACCCGGATGGCCGCGCTCACCGACATCCTGGGCGACGGCGACCTCTATGTCCTCGGCCGGTCCCTCCTGCGGATCGTCTCGCAGAGCGCGATGCTCATCGGGTTCGGTGCGGGCGGCGTGCTGCTCACCGTGGTGTCCCCGCGCGGGGCGATCGCCGTCACCGTCGTCACCTTCCTCTGCTCGGCGGCCCTCCTCCGCTTCGGCACCCGCAACCGCCCCGCCCGCGCCCGGAGCGGCTCCACCACCCTGCTCCGGGAGTCGCTTTCCGGGGCCCGCCTGGTGCTGGGCGACCGGCGCATCCGCGCGCTGCTCCTCCTGTTCTGGCTGCCCGCGATGTTCGTGGTCGCCCCGGAGGCGCTCGCCGCCCCGTACGTGGCCGAGACCGGCGCAGGTCCGGCCGCGCTCGGGCTGCTGCTCTGCGCGATGGCCGTCGGGCACGTGGGGGCCGAACTCTTCGTGGGGTCCGCGCTCCGGCCCCGTACCCGCTCCCGGATCGTGCTGCCGCTCGCCGCCGTGGGGCTGCTGCCGCTGGTCGTGTACGCGGTCCGGCCCGGGCTGCCGCTCGCCCTGGCCGCCCTCGCGCTGGCCGGGATGGGGGCGGCGTACGTCATCGGCCTCGACCAGTGGTTCGTGGACGCCGTACCGCCGGAGCTGCGCGGCCGGGCCATGACGCTGCTCACCGCCGGGCTGATGACGATCCAGGGCGCGGGGATGGCGCTGGCGGGGCTCGCGGCCGAGTTCTTCCCGGTGCACCAGGTGGTCGCCGGAGCCGGAATCATCGGTACCGCCGTCTCGCTCCTCGTCGTCGCCGAGGTCCGCCGTACGGCCCCCGGACAGATGTCCGATACCGAAAGGCGAGACGGGGCTGACCGGCATATGACCAGTCGGTAAGGTCGTGGCCGTGCCGAAGCCGCTCAGCCTTCCTTTCGATCCCATCGCCCGTGCCGAGGAACTCTGGCATCAGCGCTGGGGGCCCGTGCCCTCCATGGGGGCGATCACCTCGATCATGCGGGCCCAGCAGATCCTGCTCGCGGAGGTGGACGCGGTCGTCAAGCCTTATGGTCTGACCTTTGCCCGGTACGAGGCCTTGGTGCTGCTCACCTTCTCCAAGGCGGGCGAGCTGCCGATGTCCAAGATCGGCGAGCGGCTGATGGTGCACCCCACCTCGGTCACCAACACGGTGGACCGGCTGGTCAAGTCCGGCCTGGTCAGCAAGCGCCCCAACCCCAACGACGGGCGCGGCACGCTCGCCTCCATCACGGACAAGGGGCGCGAGGTCGTCGAGTCGGCCACCGAGGAGCTGATGGCGATGGACTTCGGGCTCGGGGTGTACGACGCCGAGGAGTGCGCTGAGATCTTCGCGATGCTCCGGCCGCTGCGGGTGGCGGCGCAGGACTTCGACGAGGGGTGAGCGGGGGCCGGGGGTGGGGTGAGCGGGGCCGTCCTTCCGGCGGCAGGACCGCGCGAAGACCGCTCCGGACGGCCGGGGGGTGGGCGAAGATCGCCCCGGACGCCCGGTTACGCTCGTGTGCATGAAACAGAACGTGCTCACCCGCTACCGGGTGATGGCTTACGTCACCGCCGTCTGGCTGCTCGTCTTCACGGTGGCGATCATCGCGAAGTACGCCTTCGACACCGGCGACACCATGGTGATCTCCCAGATCCACGGTGTGCTGTTCATCGTCTACGTCATCTTCGCCTTCGACCTCGGCTCCAAGGCGAAGTGGCCGTTCGGCAAACTCCTGTGGGTGCTGGCGGCCGGCTGCATCCCCTTCGCCTCCTTCTTCGTGGAGCCGAAGGTCAGCCGCGAGGCCCAGGCGCTGGTCACCAAGCCCGCCGCGGAGCCCGCGCAAGCCTGACCGGCACGGCACCCCCACCGCCCCGCGCAAAAGCGCCGGGCGGTTTGCCATCGACATTTACTAGGACGTCCTAGTAAATTCGAAGGTATGGACGCTGACGCGATCGAGGAAGGCCGCCTCCGCTGGCAGGCCCGTTACGACAAGGCCCGCAAGCGTGACGCGGACTTCACCACGCTCTCCGGGGACCCGGTGGAGCCCGCGTACGGGCCCCGCCCCGGCGACACGTACGAGGGGTTCGAGCGGATCGGCTGGCCGGGGGAGTACCCCTTCACCCGAGGCCTGCACCCCACCGGCTACCGGGGCCGCACCTGGACCATCCGCCAGTTCGCCGGCTTCGGCAACGCCGAGCAGACCAACGAGCGCTACAAGATGATCCTCGCGGCGGGCGGCGGCGGACTCAGCGTCGCCTTCGACATGCCGACCCTGATGGGCCGCGACTCCGACGAGTCCCGCTCGCTCGGCGAGGTCGGCCACTGCGGGGTCGCCATCGACTCCGCCGCCGACATGGAGACCCTGTTCAAGGACATCCCCCTCGGCGATGTCACCACCTCGATGACGATCAGCGGCCCGGCCGTCCCGGTCTTCTGCATGTACCTGGTCGCCGCCGAGCGCCAGGGCGTCGACCCGGGCGTGCTCAACGGCACGCTCCAGACCGACATCTTCAAGGAGTACATCGCGCAGAAGGAGTGGCTCTTCCAGCCCGAGCCCCACCTGCGCCTCATCGGCGACCTGATGGAGCACTGCGCCCGGGACATCCCCGCCTACAAGCCGCTCTCCGTCTCCGGCTACCACATCCGCGAGGCCGGGGCGACGGCCGCGCAGGAGCTGGCGTACACCCTCGCGGACGGCTTCGGCTATGTGGAGCTGGGCCTCTCCCGCGGCCTGGACGTCGACACCTTCGCCCCAGGGCTCTCCTTCTTCTTCGACGCGCACCTGGACTTCTTCGAGGAGATCGCCAAGTTCCGCGCCGCCCGCCGCATCTGGGCCCGCTGGATGAAGGAGACGTACGGCGCCAAGACCGACAAGGCGCAGTGGCTCCGCTTCCACACCCAGACCGCCGGGGTCTCCCTCACCGCGCAGCAGCCGTACAACAACGTCGTCCGCACGGCTGTCGAGGCGCTCTCCGCCGTCCTCGGCGGCACCAACTCGCTGCACACCAACGCCCTCGACGAGACCCTGGCGCTCCCCTCCGAGCAGGCCGCCGAGATCGCGCTGCGCACCCAGCAGGTGCTGATGGAGGAGACCGGCGTCGCCAACGTGGCCGACCCGCTGGGCGGCTCCTGGTACGTGGAGCAGCTCACCGACCGGATCGAGGCCGAGGCCGAGAAGATCTTCGACCAGATCAAGGAGCGCGGCACCCGGGCCCACCCCGACGGGCAGCACCCCATCGGCCCGATGACCTCCGGCATCCTGCGCGGCATCGAGGACGGCTGGTTCACCGGCGAGATCGCCGAGTCCGCCTTCCGCTACCAGCAGGCGCTGGAGAAGGGCGACAAGCGGGTCGTCGGCGTCAACGTCCACCACGGCTCGGTCACCGGCGATCTGGAGATCCTCCGGGTCAGCCACGAGGTGGAGCGCGACCAGGTCAGCCAGCTCACCGCCCGCAAGGCCGCCCGGGACGGTGCGAAGGTGAGCGCCGGGCTGGACGCGATGCTGGCCGCCGCCCGCGACGGCTCGAACATGATCGCGCCGATGCTGGACGCGGTTCGGGCCGAGGCCACGCTCGGCGAGATCTGCGAGGCGCTGCGCGAGGAGTGGGGGACGTACACGGAGCCGCCGGGGTTCTGAGCGTCACGGGGCCGGAGGCGGGGCCCGGACGCGCCGGGGTTCCGAGGTTCTGCGGGGCACGGTGGCGCGGGGCTTCCGAGGCGCTGTGCCCCGGAGCCGCCGGGCTTCCGATGTTCTACGGGGGAGGGCTCGCGTTCCAGGGCCTGTCGTCAAACTGCCGTCGTCGCCCGAAGGGCGGCAACGCCGCGAGCGTGCGTGCCAGGCGTCGCACGGCAGACGGCAGTTTGACGACAGGACCTACGGGCCCTCCCCGCCGAACACCACCGTGAACAGCGCCCCGCCGCCCGGCGCCGCGCTCGCCGTCAGCTCCGCCCCGTGCGCGCGGGCGATCTGCCGGGCCATCGCCAGCCCCAGCCCCGATCCGGGGAGGGCGCGGGCGGCCTCGGCCCGGTAGAAGCGGTCGAAGACGTACGGGAGGTCCTCGGCCGCGATCCCCGGCCCGTGGTCCCGGACGGTCAGCTCCAGCCCGTTCCCGTACGCGGTCAGCCCCACCTCCACCGGCGCGTCCGGCGGGCTGAACTTGGCCGCGTTGTCCAGCAGGTTGGTCAGCAGCCGGGCCAGCCGGGCCGGAACGCCCGGGCGGGCCGCCTCCGCCGCTCCCGGCCCGATCTCCAGCTCGAACGGGACGCGCGGCCAGTGCGTCCGGGCCATGGCCACCGTCTGCTGTGCCAGCTCCGCGATCCGCACCTCTTCCAGCAGCGGCAGCGGCTCCTCGTCCCGGGCCAGCTCGATCAGGTCGTTCACCAGCCCCGTCACCTCCCGGATCTGCCGCCCCAGCGCCCCCGAGGCCCGCTCGCGCTGCGCGGGCGTGAGCCGGTCCGCGCGGGCCAGCAGCTCCGCGTTGGTGCGCAGAGCGGTCAACGGGGTCCGCAGCTCGTGCGAGGCGTCCGCGACCAGCCGCCGCTGGGCGCTCACCGACTGCTCCAGCTCCCCGAGCATCGTGTTGAAGCTGGCGGCGAGCCGGGTCACCTCGTCCTGCCGCCCCGGCGGCCCGGGCGGCAGTTCGATGCGGTGGCGCGGGTCCCGGGTCGCCGCGATCCGCTCGGCGGTCGAGGTCAGCCGGGCCACGGGCGCGAGACCGGTACGCGACACCGCGTACCCGAGCGCCCCCGCCAGCAGCACCCCCGCCCCGCCGACCGCCGCCAGCAGCACCGCCGCCTGCCGTACGCCCTTCTCCACCGGGTCCGCGCGCAGCGCCACCTGGAGCGCCCGCCCCTCCCCGAACGGGGTGGTCAGCATCCGCAGGGACTGCCCGAACCGGGTGACGTTGCTGAAGTACGGGGCCCTCGCCCCCGCCGCCACTTCCCGTACGGGGGCGGAGACGGGCAGCGGATAGGAGGCCTCCGGGTCCGCCGCCGGGTCGGCCGGGACGACCTGGGCGCAGGCGGGCGCGGAGAGGAAGCGGCACTCACCGGCGATGGTCTGCGGCCCCTCGCCCCGGTTCTCCTGGATCACCCGGGTCGCGGACTGGGTCAGGGACAGGTCCAGCTGGTGCAGCAGCTCGTAGCGGATGACGAAGAACGCCGCCGCGCACACCCCGACCGCGACCAGCGCCACCGCCGCCGAGGCCGCCAGCGCCAGCCGCGTACGCAGCGGTCGCCTGCGCCGCCACCGGGCGCCCAGCCGCCGGACCCCGCTCACGCCACGTCCAGCCGGTAGCCGAGCCCGTGCACGGTGTGGACGAGGCGCGGCTCACCGCCCGCCTCCAGCTTGCGCCGCAGGTAACCGACGTACACCGCGAGCGAGTTGGAGTCGGGCCCGAAGTCCTGCCCCCAGACCCGCTCCAGGATCACCTCGCGCGGGAGCACCTGCCCGGGGTGGCGCAGCAGCAGCTCCAGCAGGGCGGCCTCCGTGCGGCTGAACTCCACGGGCCGCCCCGCCCGCCGCCCGGTCCGCGTCACCGGATCCAGGGTGAGATCGGCGAAGGACAGCTCCCCGTCCGGGGCGGGTGGCGCGGCCCGCCGCAGCAACGCCCGTACGCGTGCCACCAGTTCGTCCAGCGCGAACGGCTTCACCAGATAGTCGTCGGCCCCCGCCTCCAGCCCGTCCACCCGCTCGGCCACCGACGACAGCGCGGTCAGGACCAGCACCGGCGTCCGGTCCTCCATCGCCCGCAGCCTCCGGCAGACCGCGAGCCCGTCGAGGACGGGCATCATCACGTCCAGGACCAGCGCGTCCGGCTCCCAGGCGGCCACCGCCGACAGCGCGGCCAGACCGTCACCGACGCCCCGGACCTCGTACCCCTCGACGCTCAGCCCGTCCTCGACGGCGGCCCGCACTTCCGGCTCGTCCTCGGCCACCAGAATCCTGTTCATGGTCCGAAGCCTGCCAAACCGGACTCTTAGAACCTTCTTAGGCCGCCTCCCGAGAGTGGCGGCCATGCGCACACCACTCTCCGTCGTGATCGGTGCGGGCGGCACCGGCGGCCACATCTACCCCGGCCTCGCCCTCGCCGAGGCCCTGCGCCGCGCCGACCCGGACGCGGTCATCTCCTTCATCGGCACCGAACGCGGTCTGGAGACGACCCTGATCCCGGCCGCCGGCTACCGGCTGCACACCGTCGGCATGATCCCCTTCGACCCCGCGCTCGGCGCGAAGCGCTTCCTGCTCCCGGCCGCGCTGCTGCGCTCCGGCGCCCAGGCCCGCTCGGTCCTGCGTACGCAGAAGGCGCAGGTCGTCGTCGGGATGGGCGGCTACCCGAGTGCCCCGGCGATCGTCGGCGCGAAGCTGGCCGGGCTGCCCAGCGTGATCCACGAGTCCAACGCGGTCCCGGGCCGGGCCAACCAGTTCGCCGCCCGCCTCACCGAGCACCTCACCGTCGCCTTCGACGGCAGCCGCGCCCATCTGTCGGGCGGCGAGCGGGCCCTGACGGTCGGCATGCCGATCGCCGCGTCGCTGGCCGCGCTGGACCGGCCCGCGCTGCGTGCGGAGGCCCGGCGCGCGTTCGGGATACCGGATGGCGCGCGGGTGGTCCTCTTCAACGGCGGAAGCCTCGGCGCGGCCCGGCTGACGGCGGCCGCGGTGGGGCTCGCCGCCCGCTGGCGGGACCGGACGGACGTCCACCTGCTCATCAAGACGGGCCCGGCCGCGCTGACGGAGACCCGGCGGAAGCTGGCGGAGGCGGGGGTGGGGGCGCCGGGGGAGGCCCTCCGAGAGTCGGGCGGCACGGAGGAGGCCCACCGGAGGCTCACCGACGCCGGTGCGGGACCGGCCGCCGCGGGGGAGGCCCGCCGGCAGCCGGGCGACTCGGGGGCCGTCGGCCGAGCGGCGCCCGGCACCCCGGCCGGCCCCGTCGCCCGGGCCGTCCCCTACCTCGACCGCATGGACCTCGCCTACGCCGTGGCCGACCTGGTGGTCTGCCGGGCCGGCTCCGCCACGATCGCGGAGCTGGCGACCACCGGCGTGCCCGCCGTCCTCGTCCCGTACCCGCACGCCCCGGGCGACCACCAGACCCACAACGCCCGGGTCCTCTCCGACGCCGGTGCCGCCCACCTCGTCCCCGACGCCGAGACCACCGCCGACCGGCTGGCCGAACTGATCGACCCGCTGCTCGCGGACCCGGCGCGGCTCGCCGTGATGGGCCGCGCGGCCGACCCGGGCCACCACGCCCGCGCCGCCGACCTGCTCGCGGAAACCGTCATCCGCCTCGCCGGACAGCCCACCACCGCAAGGGAGTTCACCGCATGACCGACACGACCGGCAGCACCGCCGACTGGACCGGCCGCACCGTCCTCGTCACCGGAGCCGAAGGCTTCATCGGCTCCACCCTCGTGGACCTCCTCGTCCAACGGGGCGCGCGCGTCAGGGCGTTCGTCCACTACAAGCCGTACGCCGACAAGGGCCACCTCGCCCGCTACCTCCAGGACCCGCACAGCCCGGTCGAGATGATCGCCGGGGACGTCGGCGAGGCGGGCCGCGTCATGGACGCCGTCGCAGGCTGCGACACGGTCTTCCACCTCGCCGCGCTCATCGGCATCCCGTACAGCTACGACTCCCCGGGCGCGTACGTCCGTACCAACGTCGTCGGCACCGAGAACATCGCCGAGGCCTGCCGCCGCCACTCCGTACGCCGCCTCCTGCACACCTCCACCAGCGAGGTCTACGGCACCGCCCGCACCGCCCCGATCGGCGAGGACCACCCGCTCCAGCCGCAGTCGCCGTACTCCGCGTCGAAGATCGGCGCGGACATGATGGCGCTGTCCCACTGGCACGCCTTCGAGCTGCCGGTGACGGTGGTGCGGCCGTTCAACACCTACGGGCCCCGCCAGTCCGCCCGCGCCGTCATCCCCACGATCCTGGCCCAACTGCACTCCGGGGCACGGGAGATCCGGCTCGGCTCGCTGACCCCGACCCGCGACTTCACATACGTCACCGACACCGCCGCAGGCTTCCTGGCGCTGGCCGACTGCGACCGGGCCCTGGGCGAGAGCGTCAACCTCGGTACCGGCCGGGAGATCTCGGTCGGGGACCTCGCCAAGGCGCTCATCACCGCCTCCGGCCGCGACGCCGGGATCGTCGTGGACCCGGCGCGGCTGCGGCCCTCCGGCAGTGAGGTGCACCGCCTGCTCTCGGACAACACCCGGGCCCGTGAGTGGGCGGGCTGGGAGCCCGAAGTCACCCTGGAAGAAGGGCTGGAGCGCACATCGGCGTGGGTGGCGGAGAACCTCCACCTCTTCGCACCGGACCGCTACCAGGTGTAAGGGGCGCTACCCCGTCTGGGCGCCGGACAGCCCCAGCAGCAACAGGGTCGTGAACCCGCTCGCCCACTCGGCGTCCACCGGCTCCGCGCTCACCAGCGTGCGGTGCACCACCGCTCCGGCGATCACGTCGAAGATCAGGTCCGCGTTGCGGGCGGCGGTCGAGGCGTCGTCCTCGTACCGCAGCTCGCCGCGGGCCTGCGCGCGTTCCCGGCCCAGGAGCACCAGCCGCTTCTGCCGGTCCACGATGGCCGAGCGGATGCGGCGGCGCAGCGAGTCGTCCCGGGTGGACTCGGCGACCACCGCCATCAGCGCCGTCCGGGTCTCCGGCCGGTCCAGCAGGGCGGCGAACTGGAGCACCACGCCCTGCACATCGGCGGCCAGGCTGCCCCGGTCGGGCAGCTCCAGCTCGTCGAAGAGGACCGCCACCGCGTCCACGACCAGCTCGTTCTTGCCCGCCCAGCGCCGGTAGAGGGTCGTCTTGGCGACTCCGGCCCGGGTCGCCACATCGCCCATGGTCAGCTTCGACCAGCCGAGATCGACGAGGGAGGCGCGGGTCGCCTCCAGGATCGCGGCATCGGCCGTGGTGGACCGCGGACGTCCCGTTCGGACGGTTCTGGGGTCGGTGTCGCTCATGATGCGGCGACCATACCGGCCGGTAGGGAGGTCCGCTCCGCCCCGGGTTCCGTGAGACAGATCACCGGGGTGGCCTGTTCCGGCGGGCCGATCGGCAGTTACGCTACGGGTCGTAGCGTAAGGAAGGCGGCAGGCCCGCCCCCGTACGCCACGGAACGAACGAGCGACAGCCACTAGGCGCCGGGTGGGGACCCGGGGCCGCACGGACCGGCCGGATGGGGATCCGGAAGGTCCACCGGGTCCTATCGGGGCCCGTCTCTGTTCCACCGGGGTCTTTTCG
This sequence comes from Streptomyces sp. SID8374, assembly GCF_009865135.1. Classification (NCBI taxonomy): domain Bacteria; kingdom Bacillati; phylum Actinomycetota; class Actinomycetes; order Kitasatosporales; family Streptomycetaceae; genus Streptomyces; species Streptomyces sp. SID8374. The sequence continues at coordinate 257,174 of NZ_WWGH01000002.1, forward strand.
GAGCCCCACCGGGGTTCTTCAGGGCCCCGGGGACCGTCTCGATCCGCCCGCCCGGCACACCGGCCGGCGCCGCGGACCGGCCCGGTTCCCGTATCGCTTTCCGGAACGGCGTGCTCAGGGGGGAGGATGTACGTATGCAGCCTAGGAACATGTCCATGAGCGGCGTCGTCGACCTCGCCGCTGTCAAGGCGGCCGGCGAGGCCAAGGCCAAGGCGGAGCAGGCCCGCGCACAGGCCGCCCGCACAGGGGGCACCGGCGCCGTGTCGCCCGCCGCCCTGGTGATCGACGTCGATGAAGCAGGCTTCGAGCGCGATGTCCTCCAGCGCTCCGCCGAGGTCCCGGTCGTCATCGACTTCTGGGCCGAGTGGTGCGAGCCGTGCAAGCAGCTGGGCCCCCTGCTGGAGCGCCTGGCCGTCGAGTACAACGGCCGCTTCCTGCTGGCCAAGGTCGATGTCGACGCCAACCAGATGCTGATGCAGCAGTTCGGCATCCAGGGCATCCCGGCGGTCTTCGCCGTCGTCGCCGGGCAGGCCCTCCCGCTCTTCCAGGGCGCGGCCCCCGAGGCCCAGATCCGCGAGACGCTGGACCAGCTGATCCAGGTCGGCGAGGAGCGGTTCGGCCTCACCGGGATCGCCGTCGACCCGAACGCCTCGCCGGACGCCGCTCCGGCCGAGGTGCCGGCCGGCCCGTACGACCACCTGCTGGAGGCCGCCGCCTCCGCTCTGGACGCCAACGACTTCGGCGGCGCCGTACAGGCGTACAAGAATGTGCTCACCGACGACCCGGCCAACCCGGAGGCCAAGCTCGGCCTGGCCCAGGCGGAGCTGCTGGCCCGCGTCCAGACGATGGACCCGAACGCGGTCCGCAAGGACGCGGCGGACAACCCGGGCGATGTGGCCGCCCAGGTCGCCGCGGCCGACCTGGATCTGGTCGGCGGCCATGTCGAGGACGCCTTCGGTCGGCTCGTCGAGGCGGTCCGCCGCAACACCGGCGACGACCGGAACACCGCCCGGCTGCGCCTGCTGGAACTCTTCGAGGTGATCGGCCCGGACGACCCCCGGGTCACCGCCGCCCGCACCGCGCTGGCGCGTGTGCTGTTCTGACGCGCGGGCCGATCGTCCCGCCCGCGAGCTGATTGTTCCGATGTGACAAGGCGGCCGTGATCCCCCTCGGGGATCACGGCCGTTTTGCCGTCCGAACGCTAAGAGACACCCTCGCTTTACCAAAACTTGACAATGAGACGTGCTGTTACTGGCAGTAAGTCGGCAAGGCCGCTCTGTCCCGTTTCCGGTTCGTTTCATGCCATCTCGATGTCCCTTTCGTGCCACCCTGTGTGGCCGCGTGATGTCGCCCGGTCGCGCCACGGTTATCAGGTCGTTACTGGCAAGTAACGAACCCCCTTGTGCGGCGGCTCCGAATGCACCACGATCGGCCACGCTCGGTCCCATACCTTCAGCCCGGTCTCCAGCCGGTGCGGGAGGGCCTGTTGGGTCCCCACCGAGTGGGCCGGCGGCAGTGGTGCCGGCCGTGGACAGGGGGGTTCCCGCCAGGAGGCGGGGCCTGTCCGACCGGCTGTACACACCGTGCAGCCAGTGGTTTGTCGCTCGGGGGTGAACGCCGGTGCAGCGGGTGCGGTACATGCCTCCGTCTGCGGGCGCTCTCCTTCCCGAGGACGTAGCACTTCTCCCATCCCAGGCCGGGGCTCATGCCCGGTCGGAGATGTACGTCCGAGAAGAAGGAGCAAGTTATGAGTTCCCAAGTTCGCGGTGGGACGAGATGGAAGCGGTTCGCTCTGGTCATGGTGCCGAGCGTCGTCGCGACCGCGGCGGTGGGTGTCGGTCTCGCACAGGGTGCGCTGGCCGCGTCCTTCGCCGTGTCCGGCCAGAGCTTCAAGGTCAGCACCGACAAGCTGGTGGGCGAGAACTTCGTCCAGTACGGCAGCGTCGCCGCCGGCAAGGACCTTGAGGGCAACGACGCCGCGCACCCGGTCGCGGTGTCGGGCTTCAGCGATGCCACGATCACCAACATGTGCCAGTCGGTGGTCACGCCCAAGGTGCCTTTCGGTATCGGCAACGTCAGCTTGCAGCTGAAGGCCGGTACCAACCCGGCCAACCCGGTCCGGGCCACCAACCTGTACCTGGACGTCGCGCAGCTGGACGCCGACGCCTACTTCGAGAACATCGACATCGGTGTCGCGGCCGGTTCCGTCGGTGCGCCCGGCATCCAGCCCGGAACCGAGAAGGGTGTCAACCCCAACGGCTTCGCGCAGCGGGCCAAGAAGGCCACCCTGACCGACGTGAAGCAGACGGCGTGGGCGACCACCGCCGGCACCTTCAAGCTCAGCAACCTGAGCCTGAAGCTGCACAAGGGCGTCAAGGAGTGCTTCTAAGCACTCGCCCGGGTGGCCGGGACGCCCCGGCCGGGCTCTCCGGCCACCCACCCTTTCTCTTCTCACAGCAGTACCGGTTCCAGGGAGCTGTTTTCCATGAGCCCCGAGTCCACAGGGCAGAACGAGCACAACCTCACCGTCTACCGGCGGGGATTCCGTACCTGGCGGGGTAACCGGCCGTTCTGGGCGGGTCTGTTCACCATCCTGGGCGGTGCGCCCATCGCCTACTTCCCGTACGCCGATCTCCACCTCGGCAATATGACGCTGGCGATGTCCACCACCGCCGGCGCCGGATCCCTCATCATCGGGGTCCTGCTGATCACGCTGGGCCTGACGATGTGGTTCCACTCCATCGTCCGGGTCTTCGCCGGGGTCGCGGCCATCCTTCTCGCGCTGATCTCCATACCGGTCGCCAACATCGGCGGCTTCGTGGTCGGATTCCTGCTCGCGCTCATCGGCGGAGCCCTGTCCATTTCCTGGGCGCCGGGCGAGCCGCAGACGGACGACGCGGTGGCCCCGGTCGACGAACAGGACCCGCGCGGCGAGACCTTGTCCCTGGACAAGCAGCAGCAGGAGAGCGGATACCCCGAGGGCGCCCTGCACGGCGCGGCCGTACCGCAGCAGCCGGCGGGCGACCATGACGCGGCCTCCGGCTACGACGGGGGGACACACCGTGCGGGGTGACGAGAAACAGCAGCCGAACGCGTACCCCGGCGACGACCTCCGCGAGCGCAAGGGCCCCCGTCACGCGGCCCCCAAGAAGTCGCTGCTGACCAAGTTGCACATGCCGAGCGGCAAGAAGGCCTTCGCGCTCGCCGCGATGCCGACCGCCGTCTTCGTCGGCATGGGCCTCACGCCGAAGCTCGCCATGGCCGACGGCAACCCCGACATCCCCTTCGCCCCGGGCCCCTGCGTCACCCGGTCCGACGAGCCGAGCGGGTCGGAGTCCGAGTCCCCGAAGGCCACCCCGACCCCGTCCGCGACGCCCACGGACGAGCCGGACCAGGGCGAGAAGCCCGGCGAGGGCGACGGCGCGACCCCGAAGCCCACGGAGAGCGGCGCGGCCACCGAGGACCCGGCGGCCGACGAGAAGCCGGATGCGGCCAAGCAGCCCGACGCGGCGAAGAAGCCCGCCGAGGAGCCGAGCCCCACCCCGACGCCCACCAAGTCGAAGAACCCTCTCGACCCGCTGGGCCTGGGCGACGCCCTGAAGGACCTCTTCGACCCGGACAAGGGCAAGGACAAGGCCGAGGAGAAGCCCGAGGAGACGGCGAGCCCGTCCCCGAGCCCCACGGCCGGGTCCCCGAAGCCGGCGGACAAGCCGAAGGCCCCGGAGAAGGAGGCGCCGAAGGCCCCCTCGAAGGATCCGGCCAAGGACGCCTCCGACAAGACGGCCGACGCCATCCGCGAGGCCGCCGCGAAGGCGGGCAAGGACGTCGAGGAACTCGACGACGACGTCAAGGGACTCGACCCCAAGAAGGACGAGGACATCCCCGACGGCGCCAAGCCGCGCTTCCCCTGCCCCGAACCCGACCCGGAGGCCCTCGCCGCGGCGTCCCTGGAGCCCGGCATCCCGCTGCTCCCGGCCGACCCGTGGGTCCTGGAGTCCTCGCTGCTCACGCTCAACGGCCTGGACTACAAGGGCATCGTCGAGGTGAAGAAGGCGGACGGCTCCATCAAGAAGGTCCTGAAGTTCACCGCCAGCTCCATCGACATCAAGGACCTGCACCAGCTGACCGTCGGCCCGGCGGGCACGACCGGCCACGTGAAGTCGCGTCCGGGCTCCACGTCGACCATCCGCAACGGCACGGTGACGATGTACACGGAGGAGCTGAAGGGCAACCTCTTCGGCCTCATCCCGATCACCTTCAGCCCGCAGACCCCGCCGCCCCTGAACGTGCCCTTCGCCTTCTTCACCAAGGTGAAGGTCGTCCAGGCCGGCCAGTTCGGCGGCTCGCTCAAGGTTCCCGGCCTACAGAACTACCTGGAGGGCGGCAAGAACTAGCCGCCACCACCCGATCCCGTCCGGGAGCCGCACAGAGCCGTGGGCCGTGCCCCTTACGAGGGGCACGGCCCACGGTCATCTGCCGTGGAGAACGGCGGGTCGCGTCACCGGTACCACGGTGAGCAGTCCGTCCAGCCCTCCGACCCCGCTACCCAGGCATGCCGCAGCGTGCCACCGGGTGCTGCGGCATGCGTGGCCGCCCTGCACGCGCCGCTCGGCAGTCCGTCATCAGCCACCCCGCATTTCGCGCACGCCCACGGCAACCTTTCCGCGAGCGGCGGCAACCAGGGGACACGGGCAGGCACCCACCTGCCCCCAGCCCTGCCGACCGACCGAGCGAAGGAACCACCCACGTGAGCACCAGCAGAGGACGCCACCGCAGGACCCGTACGCTTTCGGCCGCCGTGGCCGTCGCCGTGGCCGCCGGGGGCGTGGGCGTCTGGGCGGCCGCGGCCCCCGACGACGCGAGCGCCGCCGAGACCGTCGTCGTCTCGACCACGGACCAGCTGGAGAAGGCCTTCGCGGCCGCGGCCCCCGGCACCACCATCCAGCTGCGCGGCGGTACGTACACCCCGGCCGAGAGCCTCAAGAGCCAGGCGAACGGGACCGCGCAGCGCCGGATCACCGTCACCGCCCACGGGACGGAGAAGGCGGTCGTCGACGGGTCCGAGCTGCCCGAGGGGGAGTGGTTGGTCGCGATAGGCGGCGACCACTGGACCCTGTCGAACCTGACCTTCCGCAACTCCCGCGCGCACGGCGTCGTCGTGACCTCGTCGATCGGCGGGATCTTCCGCAACCTCACCACCCACGGCAACGGCGACTCCGGCTTCACTCTGCGCGGGGAGGGGACGAGCGACAACCTGATCGAGAACCTGGACTCGTACGGCAACTACGACGCCAAGAACCACGGCCAGAACGCCGACGGCCTCGCCATCAAGTTCGGCTCCGGCACCGGAAACAGGGTCGTCGGCGCGCGCCTCTACAACAACGCCGACGACGGCATCGACCTGTGGCAGTGGGCCAGCCCCGTGCGGATCGAACGCAGTTGGGCGTACGGGAACGGGGTCAACCGCTGGAACGACTCCGCCTTCGAGGGCAACGGCAACGGCTTCAAGCTCGGCGGCGGCGGGGCCGGCGCCGCGCACGTGGTCACGGACAACGCCGCCTGGAACAACAGCAAGCACGGCTTCACGGAGAACAGCAACCCGGGCGCCCTGCGCCTGCACCGCAACACCGCCTACGCCAACGAGGCCTCCGGCTACTACTTCGCCGCCTCTCCCGCCCGCCTCTCCCGTAACCTCGCGGTGGACAACGCGAACGGTGCGGCCAAGCTCTCCCGGCGCGTCGTCTCCGCCGCCAACACCTGGGACACCGGGCAGGCGCGGCCCGCGGGCCTGCGTACCGATCCCACCACCGCGTACGGGCCCCGCCGGGCCGACGGCTCCCTCCCGGCGACCAGCTTCCTGGTCACCGGCACCCCGGACATCGGCGCGGGGATGAAGTAGGCGGCGATCCGTACGTACGAGGGAGGGGTTCCGGGCATGGCCGACGACGCGTCCGCGGAGTTCCATGACTTCTTCGACCGCCACCACGCCGAACTGGCCCGCCTCGCCCACCTGCTGACGGGCGGGGCCGCCGACGCCGACGACCTGGCGGCGGACGCCCTGGTGGCGCTCTGGGACCGCTGGGACCGGGTCCGTGCGGCCGAGCACCCCGTCGCGTACGCCCGTGGGGTCGTCGCCAACATGGCCCGCAGCCGCATCCGCGCGGCCGTACGCGAACGCCACCGCGTCGCGCTCTTCTGGTCCCGGCGCGGCGACCCGGCGGAGGGCCCGGACGTGGCGGCGGTCCTCGATGTGCGGCAGGCGCTGGGGCGGCTGCCGTTCCGGAAGCGGGCGTGCGTCGTGCTGCGGCACGCGTTCGACCTGTCGGAGAAGGACACCGCCCTGGCCCTCGGGATATCCGTCGGCACGGTCAAGAGCCAGACCTCCAAGGGGATGGCGGAGCTCGAACGGCTGCTGGACGGCCGGACCTCGCTCGAACTCGCGGGAAGGGGAGAACGATGAGCGACCTGCCCAGGGAGCTGCGGGAGGCGGCCCGCTCGCATGAGCCGGACCGGGAGCGGATGCTCGCCCGTATCGGGAGCGCCCGTCCGGAGACCCGGGGCGCCCCCGCCCGCCGGACCCGGTTCGCCTGGCCGGGGGTCGCCCTCGCCGGGTTCGCCGCGGCCGGGGCGTGCGTGGTCGGCGGCTTCGCCGTGGCCTCGGTGGTGCAGGGGCCCGACGACGTACCGGGATCGTCCGTCGTACAGGAGGAACCTCCCGAGGAGCGGGCCACACCCGCGCCCCGGCCCTCCGCCCCCACCCCGTCACCCCCGGCCCCGACCGTCAGCCCCGAGGCGACGGCCCCCACGCCTTCCAGGACTCCGGAGCCGCCCGCCCGGCCGCCCTCCCCGTCGGCCGGCGGGCCCTCGCCCGGGACCGACGAGAACCGCAGGGCCCTCTCCACCACCGACGGCCCGCTCTGGGCCGACGGCTCCATCGCCCCCGAGGACAACCCCGACTGGGCGCAGAGCGAGGTCACGCTCAAGTCCCAGGAGCCGCTCACCGCGCTCACGGTGGAGCTGCTCGTGGCGCAGAACGGCCAGGTCCGCCCCACCGGCACCTGGCAGACCCGGCCGGACGGGGACTTCGACCTCTCCGTACGCGAGCGGGACGGCGTCCTCGTCCACCGCTGGACGCTCAAGGCCGGCCGCACGGTGCCGGCCGGGACGCATGTCTTCGCCGGGCAGTACGACCACGCCCCGGGCGGCCGGGACGCCGCGCCGGACACGTACCGGGCCACGGCCAGGACCGCCGACGGCGCCGTGTACGAGGTCGGCGGCGACTTCGCCCGTACGACCTGACGAAGTGACCGAACGCCGAGGGGCGGTGCTCCGGATCGCTCCGGAACACCGCCCCTCGGGGTCGTTCGGCTTGCGGGACTAGCCCTGCTCGCCGCCCAGGTGGTGGACCCGGACCATGTTGGTGGTGCCGGGGATGCCGGGGGGCGAACCGGCCGTGATGACCATCGTGTCGCCGTGGTTGTAGCGGTTGAGCTTCAGCAGCTCCGCGTCGACCAGGTCGACCATCGCGTCGGTGTTGTCCGCGTGCGGGACCACGTGCGACTCGACGCCCCAGCTCAGGGCCAGCTGGTTGCGGGTGCCCTCGTCCGTGGTGAAGGCCAGGATCGGCTGGGCCGCGCGGTAGCGGGAGAGGCGGCGGGCGGTGTCGCCGGACTGGGTGAAGGCGACCAGGGCCTTGCCGTCCAGGAAGTCCGCGATCTCGCAGGCCGCACGGGCCACCGAGCCGCCCTGCGTACGGGGCTTCTTGCCGGGGACCAGCGGCTGGAGGCCCTTGGAGAGCAGCTCCTCCTCGGCGGCGACGACGATCTTCGACATCGTCTTGACCGTCTCGATCGGGTACGCGCCCACCGACGACTCGGCCGACAGCATGACCGCGTCCGCGCCGTCCAGGATCGCGTTGGCGACGTCGGACGCCTCGGCGCGGGTCGGCCGCGAGTTGGTGATCATCGACTCCATCATCTGGGTCGCCACGATCACCGGCTTGGCGTTGCGGCGGCACAGTTCGATGAGGCGCTTCTGCACCATCGGGACCTTCTCCAGCGGGTACTCCACCGCCAGGTCGCCACGGGCCACCATCACACCGTCGAACGCCATGACGACGCCCTCCATGTGCTCCACCGCCTGCGGCTTCTCCACCTTGGCGATGACGGGGACCCGGCGGCCCTCCTCGTCCATCACCTTGTGGACGTCCTTGACGTCGTCGGCGTCCCGGACGAAGGAGAGGGCGACCAGGTCGCAGCCCATCCGCAGGGCGAAGCGCAGGTCCTCGACGTCCTTCTCGGAGAGAGCGGGAACGTTCACCGCCGCGCCGGGCAGGTTGATGCCCTTGTGGTCGGAGATGACACCGCCCTCGATGACGATGGTCTTGACCCGGGGGCCGACGACCTCGATGACCTTCAACTCGACGTTGCCGTCGTTGATCAGGATCGGGTCGCCCTTGGTGACATCGCCGGGCAGACCCTTGTAGGTCGTGCCGCAGATCGACTTGTCGCCGGGGACGTCCTCGGAGGTGATGGTGAACTCGTCCCCGCGGACCAGCTCCACCGGGCCTTCGGCGAACTTGGCCAGCCGGATCTTCGGGCCCTGGAGGTCGGCGAGCACGCCCACCGCGCGGCCGGTCTCGGCGGCCGCCTTGCGGACACGGTCGTACCGGCCCTGGTGTTCCTCGTGGGAGCCGTGACTGAAGTTGAAACGGGCCACGCTCATGCCGGCCTCGATCAGAGCGACGAGCTGCTCATGGGAGTCGACGGCGGGACCGAGGGTGCAGACGATTTTGGAACGGCGCATAGGGCGGATCCTATCGGTTTGTTTCGCTGCGGAATATTCCGTCTGGTGGAAGATACAAAGGGGCGCGGGGGTGCTCAGTTGTCGACCTGTACGGCGTCCGGGGCGACGAGCGCGAACGTCTGGTCGGCGATCTCCAGCTCCTCGTCCGTCGGCACCACGGCGACCGCCACCCGTGCGTACTCCGGAGAGATCAGCCGCGGCTCACCGGACCGTACGGCGTTGAGGCCGGCGTCCACCGCGAGACCGAACTCCTCCAGACCCGCGATGGCAGCCTCCCGCACCGGGGCCGAGTTCTCCCCGACCCCCGCCGTGAACGCCACCGCGTCCACCCGGCCGAGCACCGCCGCGTACGCGCCGATGTACTTCTTCAGCCGGTGGATGTAGATGTCGAAGGCGAGCGCGGCCTGCTCGTCGCCCTCCTCGATCCGGCGTCGGATCTCCCGCATGTCGTTGTCGCCGCAGAGGCCGACCAGCCCGCTCTTCTTGTTGAGCAGGACATCGATCTCGTCCGTCGACATGCCCGCCACCCGCTTCAGGTGGAAGGTGACCGCCGGATCGATGTCCCCGGAGCGCGTACCCATCACGAGCCCCTCCAAGGGGGTCAGCCCCATGGACGTCTCCACGCACCGCCCGCCCGCGACCGCCGATGCGGAGGCCCCGTTGCCCAGGTGCAGCACGATGACGTTGACGTCCTCGGGCGCCTTGCCCAGCAGCTCGGCCGTCTTCCGCGACACGTACGCGTGCGAGGTGCCGTGGAAGCCGTAGCGGCGGATGCGGTGCGCGTCGGCGGTCTCCACATCGATCGCGTACCGGGCGGCCGCCTCGGGGATCGTCGTGTGGAACGCCGTGTCGAAGACCGCGACCTGCGCCAGGTCCGGGCGCAGCGCCTGCGCCGTCCGGATGCCCGTGATGTTGGCCGGGTTGTGCAGCGGGGCGACCGGGACGAGGCGTTCGATCTCCTTGAGCACCTCGTCGGTGATCACGGTCGGCGCGGAGAACTTCAGCCCGCCGTGCACCACCCGGTGGCCGATCGCGGCGAGTTCGGGGGAGTCGAGGCCCAGCCCGTCCGCCGTCAGCTCCTCGGCCGCCGCCTTGAGCGCCGCTTCGTGGTCGGCTATCCGGCCCGTACGCTCCCGGGGCTCGGCGCCGCCGCCGGCCAGCGGGGTGTGCACCAGGCGCGAGGTCTCCTCACCGATCCGCTCCACCAGACCGGAGGCGAGCCGCGAGCGGTCGCGCATGTCGAGGAGCTGGTACTTCACCGAGGAGGAGCCGGAGTTGAGGACGAGGACGCGGTGCGGTTCCACAGGGGCTGCCGTGCTTTCGTTTCCGAAGGGAGTGGTGGTCGTCATGCGGGGCGCTCCTCGCCCTGCGCCTGGATCGCCGTGATCGCCACCGTGTTGACGATGTCCTGGACGAGGGCGCCCCGGGAGAGGTCGTTGACGGGCTTGCGCAGCCCCTGGAGCACCGGGCCGACCGCCACCGCGCCCGCCGAACGCTGCACGGCCTTGTAGGTGTTGTTGCCGGTGTTGAGGTCCGGGAAGATCAGCACGGTGGCCTGCCCGGCCACCTCCGACCCCGGCAGCTTCGTCGCCGCGACGGACGGCTCCACCGCCGCGTCGTACTGGATCGGCCCCTCCACCCGCAGCTCGGGCCGCTCGGCCCGCACCCGCTCGGTCGCCTCCCGTACCTTGTCGACGTCCGCGCCGGAGCCGGAGGTGCCGGTGGAGTACGACAGCATCGCGATCCGGGGCTCCACGCCGAAGCGGGCCGCCGTCACCGCCGACTGCACCGCGATGTCCGCGAGCTGTTCGGCGTTCGGGTCCGGGTTGACCGCGCAGTCGCCGTAGACGAGGACCTTGTCGGCCAGGCACATGAAGAAGACCGAGGAGACGATCGAGGCGTCCGGCTTGGTCTTGATGATCTCGAAGGCGGGGCGGATCGTCGCCGCCGTGGAGTGCACCGACCCCGACACCATCCCGTCGGCCAGGCCCTCCTGCACCATCAGCGTGCCGAAGTAGTTGACGTCCGCCACCACGTCGTACGCCAGCTCCACCGTCACCCCGCGGTGCGCGCGCAGCTGGGCGTACCGCTCGGCGAAGGCCTGGCGCAGCTCGGAGGTCTGCGGGTCGACGATCTGGGTCTCGGCGAGGTCGATGCCCAGGTCGGCGGCCTTCTTGCGGATCGTGTCCACATCGCCGAGGAGGGTGAGGTCGCAGACGTCGCGGCGCAGCAGGACGTCCGCCGCGCGCAGCACCCGCTCCTCGGTGCCCTCGGGCAGCACCACGCGCTTGCGGTCGGAGCGGGCCTGCTCCAGCAGTTCGTGCTCGAACATCATCGGCGTGACCCGGCCGCTGCGGGCCACCGAGATCCGCTCCAGGAGGGCGCCGGTGTCGACATGGCGCTCGAAGAGGCCGAGCGCGGTCTCCGCCTTACGGGGCGTCGCCGCGTTCAACTTCCCTTCCAGGGTGAAGAGTTCGGCCGCCGTGGGGAAGGAGCCGCCGGCCACCGAGACGACCGGGGTCCCCGGTGCGAGCCGGGCGGCCAGCGTGAGTATCTCCTCGCCGGGGCGCTCGTTCAGGGTCAGCAGGATGCCCGCGATGGGCGGGGTCCCGGCGCTGTGCGCGGCCAGCGAACCCACCACCAGGTCGGACCGGTCCCCGGGCGTCACCACCATGCAGCCGGGCGTCAGGGCGTTCAGCAGGTTCGGCAGCATCGCCCCGCCGAAGACGAAGTCCAGCGCGTCCCGCGCGAGCCCCGCGTCGTCGCCGAGCAGCACCGTGCCGTCCAGGGCGGCGGTGATCTGGGCGACCGTCGGGGCGGAGAGCGCCGGGTCGTCCGGCAGCACGGAGACGGGCACCGGCAGCCGGGCCGCCAGCCGCTCCGCTATCACCGCCCGGTCCTCGGGGGCGACCCGGTTCACCACCATCGCCAGTACGTCGCAGCCGAGCCCGGCGTAGGCGCGATACGCGTTACGGGTCTCGGCGCGGACGGACTCCGCGGTCTGGCCCTTGCCGCCGACGACCGCGATCACCGAGGCGCCGAACTCGTTGGCCAGGCGCGCGTTCAGTGCCAGCTCGTCGGGGAGCTGGGTGTCGGCGAAGTCGCTGCCGAGGACGAGGACCACCTCGTACTCCCGGGCCACCTGGTGGAAGCGGTCCACCAGGAGCGAGACCAGCTCGTCGGTCCCCTTCTCCGCCTGCACGGTGGAGGCCTCGTGGTAGTCCAGGCCGTAGACGGAGGCGGGGCTCTGGGAGAGCCGGTAACGCGCCCGCAGCAGCTCGTAGAGCCGGTCGGGCCCGTCGTGGACCAGCGGACGGAAGACCCCGACCCGGTCCACCTGACGCGTCAGTAGCTCCATGACTCCCAGCTCGACGACCTGCCGGCCGTCCCCCCGGTCGATCCCGGTCACGTACACGCTGCGCGCCACGCGTGCTCTCCCGTCGTTGTGCGGTGCCGCTCCCCGCGGTCCGTCCAGGACGTGGGGGGTCTCCCCGCGCTGTCCCCGGCGCTCCGAGGGGTGCGGCCATTGGCCTGCATTGCCTCTTGACGATACCTGCGCGGGCCGCTATACCGCCCGCCGGAGGTTCCGCCCTCCGGATCCCTCCTACCCGCTTCCGCGGTCCGCCCGGCCGAAAGCGCGGGTCGCGCGCCCGGCGTGGGACAATCGACGTGGTTCAGGGCACGGGGTCCGCCTCAGCCGGTCCCCCGGAAAGCGCGGTACTAACGAGCAGGAGACACACCTCGATGCGCATCGGAATTCTCACCGCGGGCGGCGACTGCCCCGGCCTGAACGCAGTGATCCGGTCGGTCGTCCACCGGGCCGTCGTGGGCCACGGCGACGAGGTCATCGGCTTCGAGGACGGCTTCAAGGGGCTGCTGGACGGCCATTACCGCCCCCTCGACCTCAACGCGGTCAGCGGCATCCTCGCCCGCGGCGGCACCATCCTCGGCTCGGCCCGCCTGGAGCGCGACCGGCTGCGCGAGGCCGCCGAGAACTGCGAGGAGCTGGCCCGCCGTTACGACATCGACGCGCTCATCCCGATCGGCGGCGAGGGCACGCTGACGGCGGCCCGGATGCTCTCCGACGCGGGCATGCCGGTCGTCGGCGTCCCGAAGACCATCGACAACGACATCTCCGCCACCGACCGGACCTTCGGCTTCGACACGGCAGTCGGCGTCGCGACCGAGGCCATAGACCGTCTCAAGACGACCGCCGAGTCCCACCAGCGGGTGATGGTCGTCGAGGTCATGGGCCGCCACGCGGGCTGGATCGCGCTGGAGTCCGGGATGGCCGGCGGCGCCCACGGCATCTGCCTGCCCGAGCGCCCCTTCCAGGTCGACGACCTGGTCAAGATGGTCGAGGAGCGGTTCGCGCGCGGCAAGAAGTTCGCCGTCATCTGCGTGGCCGAGGGCGCGCACCCGGCCGAGGGCTCCATGCCGTACGCCAAGGGCGCCATCGACCAGTACGGCCACGAGCGCTTCCAGGGCATCGGCAACCGCCTGGCCGTCGAGTTGGAGACCCGGCTCGGCAAGGAGGCCCGGCCGGTCATTCTCGGCCATGTCCAGCGCGGCGGCACGCCCACCGCGTACGACCGCGTCCTGGCCACCCGCTTCGGCTGGAACGCCGTGGAGGCCGTGCACCGAGGCGACTTCGGCCGGATGACCGCCCTGCGCGGCAACGACATCGCCATGGTGCCGCTCGCGGACGCCGTCACGCAGCTGAAGACGGTCCCGGTGGAGCGGATGTACGAGGCGGAGTCGGTGTTCTAGCCGTCTGCGGGGTTCACATCCCGCTGAGCGTCTACGGGGCTCACACCCCCGCCATCCGCCAGAACTGGTCCACCACCCGGGCCAGGAACGCCCGTCCCGCGTCACCCGTCGTCGCGGACCGTTCCTGGCTTGTGCTGCTCCAGCTCAGGGTGGAGACCATCAGGGCCTGGTAGTCCGCGTGCAGCTGTTCCAGGACGTCCTGGATCTGCCCCCGCTCCAGCGGGACGATCTTCGCCACCGGGCGGACGTACGCCTGCCAGCGTGTGGTGACCGCACTGGTCAGCAGCTCCGCCAGTTCCTCGTCGCGGCCGGTCGCCGTGAGGAACTGGGCCGGTGACAGGCCGAGCGCCCGGCACAGCGCGGCGGACTGCCGCTCGTTGCCCTTCCAGCGCCCTGTTTCCTCCATCCGCAGGTACGAGGCCCCGGTCATCCCGAGCTGCCGCGCCAGGTCGTCCACCGAGAGCTCCCGGCTCATCCGGTGCTCGCGCAGGGTGGAGGCGGCGGCCAGCAGTTCGCCGGGGGCGCACCAGAGGACTCCGGCGAGGGCGGTCAGTTCGCGTTCGCCGGGGGTCGCGAGACCGCGTTCCCAGGCGACGACGGTCTCGGCGGGTATCCGGAGCCCGTACTGCGCGGCGAGGCCGTAGGCGACATGTCCGGGAGCCATCCCCAGTGCCTCGCGGAGTCGGCGCGCGGCGGGGGCGTTGAAGGGCGGGGTGGGGTGCACGGCCCCACCGTAGGAGTCCATTTCGCCGCTGGCTACGGTCCGTCCCGCACAGAACACGCTTCGTAGGAACCTCCTAGCGCGAACCGGGCGGGCGGTACGCAATCAAGCGTCCCACCAGCGCTTTCCTTACCGCCGGTATCACCACCCCGTCACCTCCGTACGCCCTTGCGGCAAGCGCTTGCCGTATGCGGGGCCGACCGGGGGTCAGCGGCCTCCGGCCAGCCAGCGGTAGTGGAGTTCCGGTCGGCCGACCTGCCCATAATGTGGACGCCGGGCGGCGCTCCCCACGGTGACCAGGTGTTCCAGATAGCGGCGCGCGGTGATCCGGGAGATCCCGAGCCGCTCCCCGGCGGCCGCCGCCGTGACCCCCTCCGCCGACTCCCGCAGGACCCGGGTCACCGCCTCCAGGGTCGGCCCGCTGAGCCCCTTCGGCAGTGCGGCCGGCTCGGTGACCCGCAGCGCGCCCAGCGCCCGGTCCACCTCCTCCTGGCCGCTCGCCTCACCCGCGGCACCCCGGAACTCCGCGTACCGCACCAGCCGGTCCCGCAGCGTCGGGTACGTGAACGGCTTCAGGACGTACTGGACGACCCCCAGCGACACCCCCTCCCGCACCACCGCGAGGTCCCGCGCCGAGGTCACCGCGATCACGTCCGCCCCGTGCCCGGCGGCCCGCAGCGACCGCAGCAGCCCGAGCCCGTGGCCGTCGGGCAGGTACAGGTCCAGCAGGAGCAGGTCGACCGGGGTGCGCTCCAGCACCCGTACGGCCTCCGCCCGGGTGTGGGCCACGGCGGCCACGGTGAAGCCGGCGACCCGCTCCACGTACATCTGGTGCGCGTCGGCGGCCACCGGATCGTCCTCCACCACCAGGACCCGGATCACGCGCCGACCTCCTTTGTGCGGGCGGCAGCCGTACAGTCCCCGGAAGCCGTACGCTCCCCGAGCGGCAGCCGTACCGTGAACCGCGCCCCGCCCTCCGGCGCCCGGTCCAGCTCCACCGACCCGCCGTTGCGGTGGGCCGCCTGCCGCACCAGCGCGAGGCCGAGCCCGCGCCCCGCCCCATGTGTCGACCAGCCGCGCCGGAACACCTCGTCCGCCTCCTCGGGCCCGATGCCCGGTCCGGTGTCCGAGACCCGCAGCAGCAGCTCCCGCTCGTCGGCGAGCGCGGTCACGGTGACCCGGGCCCGTCCGGCACCCTGTGAACCCGTACGCTGCGCGGGCACCGCCCCCGCCGAGTCGAGGCCGTCACCCTCCGAGGCCGCGTCCACCGCGTTGTCGATCAGATTGCCGAGGATCGTCACCAGATCCCGCTGGGCCAGCGAGGCGGGCAGCGCCCCGTCGTCGATCAGGCTGTCCTCCGCCAGCTCCAGCTCCACCCCGCGTTCGTTCGCCTGGGCCGCCTTGCCCAGCAGCAGCGCGGCCAGCACCGGCTCCTCCACCGCGCCCACCACCCGGTCGGTCAGCACCTGGGCCAGCTCCAGCTCCGCCGTCGCGAACTCCACCGCCTCCTCCACCCGGCCCAACTCGATCAGCGACACCACCGTGTGCAGCCGGTTCGCCGCCTCGTGGGCCTGCGAGCGCAGCGCCTGCGTGAAGCCGCGCTCGGAGTCCAGCTCACCGGTGAGCGCCTGGAGCTCGGTGTGGTCGCGCAGGGTCACCACCGTGCCGCGCCGCTCACCGCCCACCACCGGACGGGTGTTGACCACGACCACCCGGTCCGCCGTCAGATGCAGCTCGTCGACGCGCGCCTCCGACGCCAGCAGCGCCCCGGTCAGCGGCGCGGGCAGGTTCAGCTCGTCCACGGTCCGCCCCAGCGCCTCCGTCTCCGGGGCGATGCCCAGCAGCTCACGGCCCGCGTCGTTGATCAGCGCGATCCGGCGCTGTCCGTCCAGCATCAGCAGCCCCTCGCGTACCGCGTGCAACGTGGCCTGGTGGTAGTCGTGCAGCCGGCTCAGCTCGGCCGCGTTCATCCCGTGGGTGTGGCGCCGCAGCCGGGCGTTGATCACGTACGTGCCGATCCCGCCCAGCGCCAGTGCTCCGCCCGCCGCCAGCGCGAGGGCGCCGAGCTGCTCGCGTACCTGCGAGGAGACCCGGTCCACCGTGATGCCCGCGCTGACGAGCCCGATGATCCGGTCTCCGTCCCGTACCGGGGTCACCACCCGTATCGAGGGGCCCAGGGTTCCGGTGTACGTCTCGGTGAAGGTCTCTCCGCGCAGCGCCTCCTCGGTGTGGCCGAGGAAGGTCTCGCCGATCAGCGACGCGTCGGGGTGCGTCCACCGCCGCCGCTCGGTGTCCATGATCGTGACGAAGGCGATCCCGGTGTCCCGGCGCACCTGCTCCGCGTAGGGCTGGAGTACGGCGGAGGGGTCCGGGGTACGGATGGCCTCCCGTACGGACGGG
The DNA here is from genome assembly GCF_009865135.1 of Streptomyces sp. SID8374. Taxonomy (NCBI): domain Bacteria; kingdom Bacillati; phylum Actinomycetota; class Actinomycetes; order Kitasatosporales; family Streptomycetaceae; genus Streptomyces; species Streptomyces sp. SID8374. The sequence goes on from NZ_WWGH01000002.1 coordinate 273,870, forward strand.
GAATCGGCCACCGCCACGGCCGCCGCCCGCACCTGCCGGGTCGCCGTCTGCTCGGCCTGGGAGGAGCCGGAGACGTACGCGAAGACCGCGCACCCGGCCACCACCGCGGCGATCAGCACGACCTGCATGGCGAAGAGCTGCCCGGCCAGGCTGCGGGGGCGGGTACGGGGGAGGCGCATGGCCAACAGTCTGCCTCGCCGGAGCGCGCTCTCCCAGTGGCTCGAAAGCGCCCGTGAACGATATGAACGCAAGGGTGACCGGGGTCACAGGCCGGTGGATAGTCACCGGAGCCCCCAGGGACCGGGGGAGCCCCAGGGACGGGGCGCAAGCCGTGACCGAGCCGAGGAGCCCCACCATGGCCGTGGCAGCCAAACAGCGGGACCGTACCCACTACCTCTACATCGCCGTGATCGCCGCCGTGGCGCTCGGCATCCTGGTGGGCTTCACGGCCCCCGGGGTGGCCGTCGAGCTCAAGCCCATCGGCGCCGGCTTCGTGAACCTGATCAAGATGATGATCTCGCCGATCATCTTCTGCACGATCGTGCTGGGCGTCGGCTCGGTCCGCAAGGCGGCCAAGGTGGGCGCCGTCGGCGGCCTGGCGCTCGGCTACTTCCTGGTCATGTCGACCGTCGCCCTCGCCATCGGCCTGCTGGTCGGCAACTTCCTGGAGCCCGGCTCCACCCTCCACATCACCGAGGCGGCCCGCGCCGCCGGTGAGAAGCAGGCGTCCGGCGCCAGCGAGTCCACCGTGGACTTCCTCCTCGGCATCATCCCGACCACCATCGTCTCCGCCTTCACGGCGGGCGAGGTGCTCCAGACCCTGCTGGTCGCGCTGCTCGCGGGCTTCGCGCTCCAGGCGATGGGCTCGGCGGGCGAGCCGATCATCCGCGGCATCACCCACATCCAGCGGCTCGTCTTCCGCATCCTCGCCATGATCATGTGGGCCGCCCCGGTCGGCGCGTTCGGCGCGATCGCGGCGGTGGTCGGCGAGACCGGCCTCGACGCCCTGAAGTCGCTGGCCATCATCATGATCGGCTTCTACGTCACCTGCGGTCTCTTCGTCTTCGTGGTGCTCGGCGCGATCCTGCGCCTGGTCGCCGGGGTCAACCTGCTCTCGCTGCTGAAGTACCTGGGCCGCGAGTTCCTGCTCATCCTCTCGACCTCCTCCTCCGAGTCGGCCCTGCCGCGGCTCATCGCGAAGATGGAGCACCTGGGTGTCAGCAAGCCCGTCGTCGGCATCACCGTGCCGACCGGCTACTCCTTCAACCTCGACGGCACCGCGATCTACCTCACGATGTCCTCGCTGTTCATCGCCAACGCGATGGGCGACCCGCTGAGCGCCAGCGAGCAGATCTCGCTGCTGATCTTCATGATCATCGCCTCGAAGGGCGCGGCGGGCGTGACCGGTGCCGGGCTCGCGACCCTCGCGGGCGGCCTCCAGTCGCACCGCCCCGAACTCGTCGACGGCGTCGGCCTGATCGTCGGCATCGACCGCTTCATGAGCGAGGCCCGCGCCCTGACCAACTTCGCGGGCAACGCGGTCGCCACGGTCCTGGTCGGCCACTGGACCAAGGAGATCGACAAGGAGCGCGTGGGCCAGGTCCTCGCCGGACAGATCCCGTTCGACGAGCGGACGCTGGTCGACGACCACGCCCCCGCGGGCAACTCCGCCGACTCCGGTGACGTACCCGAGCCGCGTGAGACGGCGGCCGAGCCCGCCAAGGTCTGACCGCCCCTTTCCAGCCACTGCGACACCCCCAGACGCAAGGACACCCGTAGCCCCCGGTACGGGTGTCCTTGTGCCGTTCGCGTACGAGGACATTCGCGTGCCCCGCACAACCATTCGCCGCCGGAACATGTCTTCCGGGTGAACAACTGCACTGCCCCCATGGGCAGTCGACCGTCATTCGACCGAGGGATTTTCATGGGGAACGCCGTTTCCGGCCGCCGTACGCTGCTGAGCGGAACCGCAGCGCTGGCGGCCGTCACCCTGATCGCGCTGGGCGCCGCACCGGCCCTGGCCGACGAGACAGAGCCCGATCTGGGGGTCGGCGGCCTCGCCCCCGTCACCGGTATCGCTCCGGGCGACGGGTTCGGGCTGCCGGTGAGCGTGCTGAACAAGGGGACGGACACCGTGCCCAAGGTCTATCTGACCTACAGCTTCTCGCCCGGCGTGGAGAGTGCCGAGACGTACTCCAACTGCGTGTACTTCCGGGTCAACTCCTACGACGAGCGGCCGGAGCGGAACCGCGCCGTCTGCACGGTGGACCAGCCACTCAAGCCCGGTGTGCTGTACGGGACGGAGAAGCCGCTCGGCCTCAAGGCGGGGGCGAGCGCGCTGTACGACAACGCGGGGTACGGGGTCTCGGTGGACGAGCCGGCGCCCGACGACGGCGGCGAGAGCGACCACGTACCGGGCACGGGCGCGCCCCTGAAGCTGGTCGAGAGGGGAGAGGCCACGGAGACGGACCGGGCCGCCCACGCGCAGCCCTCCGTACGCACGGACGTCACGGCGGACAGCACCGCCGACTTCGCCCTGACCGGCGCCGAGCTCAAGGGCAAGGCGGGCGACAAGGTCACCGCCCAGGTGAAGTTCGCCAACAAGGGCCCCGCCTGGGTCCAGGGCGAGCTGGACACCAGCGTCACCACCGTCGACGTCCGCATCCCGGCCGGTACGTCGGTGGTCAAGGCCAACGGCTTCTGCTCGAAGGTCACCGCGACGCACTACACGTGCGGCACCAGCCAGTCCTGGGTCCACCCGGCGGACGGCGAGACCTACCCCTTCGTGCTCCGTATCGACAAGGCCGTCGGCCGCACCACGGGCAAGGTCTCCTTCAGCGGCCAGGCCCGCCCGTTCGACAGGAACGCGGCCAACGACACCGCCGAGATCGTGGTCGAGACCGGCGAGGCGAGCTCCACCGGCGGCACGGCATCCACCGGCGGTTCCGGCAACGGCGGCTCGGACTCCGACGGCGGTACGGCTGCCACAGGCGGCACCACCTCCGGCTCCTCCGGCTCCACGACCGGCGGAGACCCGGCCACCACCGGCTCCGCCACCACCTCGGCCGGCGGCTCCACGACCGGCGGCACCACCCCCCAGACGGACGGCAGCCTGGCGGCCACCGGCTCCGACTCCACCCTCCCGCTGGCGGGCCTCGCGGGCGCGTCGGTCCTCGCGGGCGGCGGCCTGTTCCACGCGATGCGCCGCCGCACGGCGGCCCGCAACGGCTGACGTTCGTGGTTGCGGTGGCGGCCTTGCCCTGACGTCGGCGTCAAGGATTACGGTCGGCCCATGCGAATCGGGGAGCTGGCCGAACGGGCCGGGACGACAACGCGGACCCTCCGCTACTACGAGTCGCGCGGGCTGCTGTCCGCACGGCGCGCGGAGAACGGCTACCGCAGCTACGACGAGGGCGACCTGCGTCTCCTCCAGCAGATCCGGACCCTAGGACTTCGGGTTCGACCTGGAGGAGACGCGGCCCTTCGTCGACTGCCTGCGGGCCGGTCACCCGGCCGGGGACTCCTGCCCCGCCGCCTCGCTCGCCGTCTACCGGCGCAAGCTCGACGAGCTGGACGCGCTGATCGGCCGGCTGCATGCGGTGCGCGCCGAGGTCGGTGCCCAGCTCGCCCGAGCCGAACTGGAGCCTTCGGTCGACCTGCTCGGTGGGCCGCCGCCACGTTGTGAACTGGGAGGGGAACCGTGATCCATACCGAAGGTGTGGCCGATGTGAACGAGGAGACCTTCGAGGCGGAAGTGCTGGAATCCGGTCTGCCGGTGCTGGTCCAGTTCACCGCCGACCGGTGCGGCCCCTGCCGCCAACTCGCCCCGTTGCTGGGGGAGATCGCCCGGGAGGAGGCCGGTCGGATCAGGGTCGTCCAGCTCGATGTCGACCACAACCCCGGTGTCACCGTCCGCTTCGGCGTCATGGCGACCCAGACCCTCATGGTCTTCCGGGCGGGAGAACCGGTGAGGTCGATGGTCGGTGCCCGGCCGAAGCGCAAGCTGCTCCAGGAGTTGGAGGACGTCCTCGCCCTTGCACAGGGGTGAGGTGAGCGGACAGGCGGACGGCGCGGATCCGGGGTGCCGGTATCCGCCGCCGCCATGCGGCCGTCCGCGCCGGGCTCGACCGTCTAGTCGGGCGGTGCTCCGCGCAGATGGCGCATGAGCTGTTCCAGGGCGGCCCAGCTCTCGGCGGTATCTCCGTTGCCGAGTTGGTAGTAGAAGCCCGGCCGGGTGCTCCCGCCCAGTTGCACCGGGCGTTCCTTCAGCGGGGTCATGCTCGCGGTGTCGCGTCCTGCCTCCTGGACCTCCGCGGGGCCGAGCACGAAGGCGTACGGAAGCGGCGGGTGTTCGAAGCGCGGTGGGGTGCTCAGGTCCCGGCGGGCTTCGCGCAGCCGGCACATCATGGTCTTCAGCCCGTGCCGGGCCACCAGCTCGTCGGCCAGTGCGGGGAGGGGCTCCAGGGCCGGCTTCTCGCCGGGGCCGTAGCCCACGGTGAGGGTGATGTCCTCCTCCACGCCTTCCGGCGTGCGGAGCACACGCAGGGTGGCGATGGCGGGGCGTTCCGGGGTGCCGACGGCCACCGTCCAGGTGGGACGTGGGGCGCGCTCGTATGCCAGCTCGGTCAGCTGCCGCCGTGACCAGGCCAGACCGGCCGGCTCCGATGTCCCCCAGCTGACCGGAGGGCCTCCGGTCAGCATCTGCCAGGCGGCTTCGAGCGCGCCGCCGAGAACGAGGTCCGCCGCGGGGCGGTGCAGGGTGCGGAAGGAGACGATGAGCTGGCGTTCGCCGGTGGGCGGGTCCTGGGTGAAGGCGTCCGCCACCGGCGTCCGGCCGCTCTCGTCCCGGGCCGGGGAGAAGGAGTCGTCCTTCCAGCGCAGTACCGCGCCGGTCAGTCCGTCGTAGTAGCCGCACCGTTCGTCCTGCACCACCCAGCGCGAGGGTGTGGATTGCAGCAGCGTGCGGGTGGGCAGGGAGAGGCGGCAGTGCGGAGGGGTGACGATCTGCAGGGACCGGTCACTCTCCACGGTGGCTCGCAGTGCCTCGGCGAGCCAGCTCGTCATGGGGATGACCGGCCGGTCCTGGAGGACGACGGCGGCCTTGTCGGTGAGCATGTCTACGGCCGGCTGCGCGGCGGCGGGGGCCGGTACGGCGGTGATGCCCGAGACATCGACCGGGCGGGCCGCACCGGCCGTGCCCGGGGCGTCCGGTGGCCAGACGCGGCCGCCCAGAAGCATGGCCAGGCGGGCCGCGAAGGCACCCGCGAGCTGCTCGGCCTGCGGAACGCCCGCAGCGGCGCGGGCCTCGACCCACCACACCGGTCCGTCATCCGAAAGCTCGGCCCCGGGCCCCAGCAGCCGGGCCGCCTCGCCCGGCACCTGGAGGAGCAGCGGCACCTCGATCGAGACGAGCGGCCGGCCTTCGGCGTCGCACAGCTGGACCACGGCGCCCTCGCCGGTGGTCTCGACCCGAAGGTCCGGGCCGCCCGCGAGCAGCCCCGCCAGGATGCTCCGTGCGTCCGGCATACGCTCGGTGAGCGCGATCACGTCCTTGGTCATGCTGTGCTCCCCGGAGCGATGTGGACCGGATCGGAAAGAAACTCCCTAGCCGAACACCGCATCGGTGAGGTCCGGCCCCCGCCCGTCGACGAGGTCGGGTGCCTCGAGCCCGTATCCCTTCGCGCGACCGTAGTACGTCGGCTCGCCGGGCTCCGCCTCGACTCCGAGTACCTGGACGAGCTCCTCCAGGGCCGAGGCGAGCCGCGGCGCGTTGTTGGCGTGGATGGACGGCTGCGGCTCGCCCCGGAAGTCGCACTGGCCCCAGACATCGTGATGCACGGACAGTTCGATCCAGAGGTCCGTCTCGTCCGGCGCCACCATGAGTTCCACCAGACGGTGTTCCCGGTGCCGTTCGCCGTCCGCGTCGAACCAGGTGCCTGAGCCCAGCACGAGGATTCCGCCGATCTCTGCCTGTGGATGACCGGTCGGCCGACAGGCGCGGAGCGCATCGGGGAGCGCAGGATCGTCGAGTGGACGCGTGACGAGGTTCAGCCTGCTGTGGACACCGAGGCCGCCCCTGCCGGTCTGGAACCAGGCCCACTCAAGTGATGACGGCACCAGCAGGTCGTGCTTCTCCAGCACCACCCCCATACGCGCCGCAGTCATGAGCGCGAACTCCAGACCGGGCTCCTCGACGTCCTCCAAATTCCAGGACCACGAGCCGGTCTCTTTGGGCGCGCGCATCAGCATGGTCGGCAAACTCCTCAAGGCTTGGTGGCATTGGTCGGATAGATGGTGACGGAGCCGTCATCGAATCTTAGCTCGAAAGAAGCATTGCAGCGGTCGGCGGCCCGTTGGACGGCCTGGATATTGCGTTCCGTGAGCTCGCTCCTCAGGCCCCGGATATCCAGAATTCCGGCCTTGATGTCGATCGGGGTGCTCGGTAGGCCCGTTGCGTCCAGGGCGCCCAGAAGCTGTTTGTTCGCGATCTTCTTCACTGCCGAACCAATGCCCGTGACGCTGTCGACATCCTTGAGCTGGGCACCGTAATCGATGCGCCCGCCATTGCGGACCAGTACGTCGAGGTCGAGGTTCTCGCCGGGAATCTTCACCTCGAACTCAATTCCCTTCACCCCCTTGGCCTGGAGTTCCGCAGCATGTTCCATCGCCTGGTGCACAGCCGGGATCATGCCCTTCTGTTTGACCTGAAAAAGGAGACCTTCAGCTTTCTTGAAGCCCGGGACATCCGCAAATCTGCCGCTGGAAATATATTCTGCAACGGCCGCACCGTATTCCGACTTCTTCAGCTGGGCCAGCATTCGCCCCTGATCCACGGGCGGAACTTTCAAGTCCTTGAGAGCCGTCGCAACGGCGGCCTCCTGCGCAGGGGCCATGGGGCCACTGGGCTGCTGGCCTGTCCGGTCGCGCTCCCATGTGACCCCGGGCTGCCGCTCCGGCATTCCGGAGCCGCTGCCCGGAAGGTCGCCGGGGCCGCTGCCGTCGCCCGAGGACGGGCCGTCGGCACCTCCGGTGCCGCTTGGTGTATCCGGGCCGTCGCCGTGGCCGCCCGCGTCGTGACCGGAATGTCCTCGGGTCCCGTGACCGCCGCCTTCACCGCTCGGGGTGTGCACCCCACCGCTCCCGCCGGATGGCGGGTGCGTGTCCACGCCTCTGCCGGTTGAGTGGTCCGCGGCATGGCCGCCCGTGGACGGCGTGCTCTGCGCATCGCCGCTCCCCGTCGGGTGCGATCCGCCGGCGGGGTGTGCCGCCCCGTTCGGGTACCCGGTTCCGTTCTCCACGCGACCGGGCCCGCCCGCGCCTTCGAGGACCCTCTCCTCGGCCGGCGTGGACTCGCGCTCCTGGACGTCGGGCAGATCGTTCTTGTGCGGTTCCACAACGGGTTCGGTGTCGGGCACGACGTTGCCGTGCTCGTCCCTGATGTACCCGTCGCTGCCGACCACCCTCTTGTTGCCCGCGTGGTCGACGTACTCGAATCCAGGAGGCGTGGTCACCTCACCCGTGCGTGGTGAGGCCGTGGTGGGGGTGTTGCGGGCCATGTCGTCGACGCCCGCCTGGCCGGCCTTCAGGCTCTCCATGAAGTCGCCGGCCTTCAGCTTGGTGAGACCCACCGCCTTGCCGAGGTAGCTCATCGGGTCGACGAGCGCGCCCGCCTTGCCCACCGCGGTCGCGGCCTCCGCGCCCACACCCAGCTTGCCGGACCTGCCGAGCTTGAGCAGCGATCCCGCACCGAGAGTCAGGCCGTTGAACACCACCACCCCGAACGCCCGCGAGGGCTCCTTGCCCCACTCGTCCCAGGCGACCAGTGCCTTGCCGAAGTCGCGCAGGGCCGCCTTTCGCCTATCGCGGTCGGTGTGGTCGGCCGGGCCGAACATCTTGTCCATCGCCCAGTCGTACGGCGTGATGATGTAGCCGCTGATGCCGCCGAAGATGTCACCGATGCCTGACCAGGTCTCCTTGAAGGTGTCCCAGTCGAACACGTTGACCATGTTGGCCAGGCCCTTGACCGTGCCCCAGACCCCGTCGACGAAGAATCCCTTCAGGCCCCCGCCGACGTTGTCCTTCGTCCACTCCCACGCAGCCCGCAGCCCCGAGTACTCGCGCTCGTCAGCCGTCCCCCAAGGGGTTTCCTCCGCGTCCTTGACGTCGCTTTCCCTGAAGCCGTACATACCGGCCTTGTGCGAACCGTCATCGGCGACGAAGCGTGTACCGCCCACCAATGAAGTGATCTTGTTGGCCGCATCGCGCTCGACGCCCTGGAACGCCACCCATGTCGTACCGACTTCACGGACAAGACGCGCGTTCTCGTCGATCTTGCCCTGATCCTCCTGCCAGTCGTCATCGTCCTTGTTGTCCGCGACGAACTTCTCCGCGTCCTCGCGGAGCTGGTTCATCCTGGTCACCAGCGGACGGGCGGTCGACGCGAAACCGGTCAACGCACCACTGACGGACTCCAGCTTCTTCGCGAACTCGTCCGACTTGTCCCGCACAGGAATCGTCGAATCGAGCAACTCCTCCTGTTCGGGAGCGTCATAGACCGGATCCAGTGCCTGAAAGGCGGTGTGAACGTCTCTGCCCGTACCACGAATGCCGGAAGCGGTCGTCTTCAGAGAAGCCGCATGTGTCTCCAGCGTCTCCAGATTCCCCGTGAAGGTCGGTATCTTCTCCGGATCGATCACTTCTTGGGGCCCTTCAGCTCCTCCGGAGTCGGAGCCTTCGCGTACTGCTCCTGCTTGTTCTTCGCCATCTCCAGATCGCCCTTGAGATACTCTTCAGTGGCCAGGCGCGCCCCGGTGATCGACTTCCCCGTCCGGACGGGAAGGAACCTCAGGTCGTTCTTCGTCCGCTCCTGAAACTCCTTCAATGCCTGGGCCACAGGACCGAAAGCTCCCCCCTTGGGGATCTCGGTCCCACCCAGAACCATCGTGCCCGCCCACTTCGCGGCACCAGCCAAGCTCTCGCCGTACGATACGAATTCGTCCTCGAACTTGCCGCCGACCTTAGCTGTCCTGCTCAGGACGCTACGAACGCCATCCGGCTTGATATCCCACTTCGACACGATGCCCCCGTTGCAAGCAAACCACTTCCCCAGTGCCACCGGCGTCATCCGATGACATCGACGGCGGCCTCGGGCCCTGGCCGGCCTCGGGGTTGCCGTCGTTTCTCTCCATCATCAAGCGCAGCAGCCCGATGATCAAGCGGACCTCTGCCGTGGCCTTGCCCGGGGCTCCGGTTCCGTCAATGCCGTCAAGCGGCCGGACCCGCAGACAAGGCGGCGCCACCGGTCCGTCCGGTGGCGCCGCCTTTACCGAACCGCCCACCGGCAACGGAGTGGCAGTTCTTCGTGCTCAGCCCCTCACGCAGGCCGGAACCACACCGTCGCCAGTGGCGGCAGGGTCAGCGAGATGCTGGACGGGCGGCCGTGTGCGGGGACCGCCTCCGCCTTCAGCGGCTCCTCGTTCCGTACGTCGCTGCCGCCGTACCGGTCCGCGTCCGTGTTCAGGACCTCCACCCAGCCCTCGGTCCCGGTCTCCGGTACCCCGAGGCGGTAGTCGTGGCGGACCACCGGGGAGAAGTGGGAGACCGCGAGGAGCGGTGAGCCGTCCGCGTCGTAGCGCAGGAACGCGAAGACGTTGTCCTCGGCCGCTCCGCCGTCCACCCAGCTGAACCCCTCCGGCACGGTGTCGCGCTGCCAGAGCGCGGGCACCGCTCCGTACACCGCGTTCAGGTCGCCCACCAGGTTGCGCACCCCGCGGTGGTCGTCGGAGGCCTCGTACGTGGGGTCCAGCAGCCACCAGTCCGGGCCGTGGCCCTCGGACCACTCCGCGCCCTGGGCGAACTCCTGGCCCATGAAGAGGAGTTGCTTGCCGGGGTGGGCCCACATGAAGCCCAGGTAGGCGCGGTGGTTGGCGCGCTGCTGCCACCAGTCGCCGGGCATCTTCGCCACCAGCGCCTGCTTGCCGTGGACCACCTCGTCGTGCGAGATCGGCAGCACGTAGTTCTCGCTGTAGGCGTACACCATCGAGAACGTCATCTCGTTGTGGTGGTACTTGCGGTGCACCGGCTCCTTCGCCACGTACAGCAGCGAGTCGTGCATCCAGCCCATGTTCCACTTCAGCCCGAAGCCCAGGCCGCCGCTGTCGGTGGGGCGGGTGACGCCGTCCCAGGCGGTGGATTCCTCGGCGATGGTGACGACGCCGGGGTTGCGCCGGTAGACGGTCGCGTTCATCTCCTGGAGGAAGCCGACCGCGTCCCAGTTCTCGCGCCCGCCCTGGTCGTTGGGCGACCACTGGCCGTCCTCGCGGGAGTAGTCGAGGTAGAGCATCGAGGCGACGGCGTCGACCCGCAGCCCGTCGATGTGGAACTCCTCGCACCAGTACGTCGCGTTGGCGACCAGGAAGTTGCGGACCTCCGTGCGGCCGTAGTCGAACTCCAGCGTCCCCCAGTCCGGGTGCGCCGCCCGCTGCGGGTCGGAGTGCTCGTACAGGGGCCGCCCGTCGAACTCGGCCAACGCCCAGTCGTCGCGCGGGAAGTGTGCCGGAACCCAGTCCATGATCACGCCGATGCCCGCCCGGTGCAGGGCGTCCACCAGGTACCGGAAGTCGTCCGGGGTGCCCATTCGGGAGGTCGGCGCGTAGAAGCCGGTGACCTGGTAGCCCCAGGAGCCGCCGAAGGGGTGCTCGGAGACCGGCATCAGCTCCACATGCGTGAAGCCCAGGTCCTTGACGTACGCGGGGAGCTGGTCGGCGAGTTGACGGTACGTCAGGCCCGGCCGCCAGGACGCGAGATGGACCTCGTACACCGAGAACGGGGCCTCGTGGACCGGGCGGTCGCCCCGGTGCGCCATCCAGTCCTGGTCCCGCCACTCGTGGTGCGAGGCCGTGACGATGGAGGCGGTCGCGGGCGGGACCTCGGTGCGGCGGGCCATCGGGTCGGCCCGGACCGTGTGCGAACCGTCCGGGCGGCAGATGTCGTACTTGTAGAGCGCGCCCTCGCCGACCCCGGGCAGGAACAGCTCCCACACCCCGGTCGACCCGAGCGAGCGCATCGGCGTACCCGTGCCGTCCCAGTAGGTGAAGTCACCGGTCACCCGCACACCGCGCGCGTTCGGCGCCCACACGGTGAACCGGGTCCCGGCCACGCCCTGGTGGACCATCGGCTGAGCGCCGAGCGCCCGCCACAGCTCCTCGTGGCGGCCCTCCGCGATCAGGTGCAGGTCGAGGTCCCCGAGCGCGGGCCAGAAGCGGTACGGGTCGTCCACCTCGATGGTGTTGTCGTCGTACGCCACCTGGAGCCGGTAGACGGGGACCTCCTTCACCGGCAGCACGCCGGAGAAGAACCCGTCCCCGTCGTCGTGCAGTTCGGCCCGCACCCCCTCGGCCAGCACCGTGACCGAGCGGGCGAACGGGCGCAGCGCCCGTACCAGCACCCCGCCCGGGATGGGACGGGCGCCGAGTACGTCGTGCGGGGCGTGGTGGTCACCGGCCAGCAGCCGACCGCGGTCCGCGCCGTCCAGGGCGGGCGCCGGGCGGGCGCCCCCGCCGTCGCCGCCCTGCCGGGGGCGCGGCGGGACGGCGTCGGCGCGCTTGGGCCGGGTGCGCTTGGCGGGGGCGGCGGCCTTGGTGGCGGTGGCCGTCGTGGCGGCTTCGGCTTCGACGGTCTCCACGGAGGCGGGTGCCGGAGCCGGTGCGGGCTCAGGTGCCGTCTCCCCACGCGCGGCTTCGACAGGTGCGTTGGCTTCGGCGGCTGCGGTCTTGCGTGATCCCTTGCGGGACGGCTTGCGGGCGGTCACAGGGACTGCCTCCTCGGAGGGTTCGGAGGGCGGAGGGGAGAAGAGGGGGGAGAAGGAGGGGAGTGGGGCTCAGGCCGCTGCTGACTGGGCCAGTCGCTGGATGGCGGCCATCGGGACCGGCAGCCAGTCGGGGCGGTGCCGGGCCTCGTACACCACCTCGTACACCGCCTTGTCGGTCTCATGGGCGCGCAGCAGCTCCGGCTCGCCGCGCGGATCGGTGCCCGAGGCGAGCGCGTACCCCTCGCAGTAGGCGGCACGGCAGCGGGCCGCCCACTCGGGGTTCCACGGGCGGTGCGAGCGGGCCGCGTAGTCGAAGGAGCGCAGCATGCCCGCCACATCGCGGACCGGGGGTGCCGGGCGGCGTCGCTCGTCCAGCGGGCGGGCCGGTTCGCCCTCGAAGTCGATCAGCGACCAGAACCCGTCGGGGGAGCGGAGCGCCTGGCCGAGGTGGAGGTCGCCGTGCACCCGCTGCTGTGCCCACCCGCCGCCCCGGTGGCCGAGCGCCGTGACGGCGTCGAACGCGGTGCGCAGGGCCGGGACGTACGGGACGAGCGCGGGCACAGCCTGGGCGGCGGCCTCCAGACGCTGCGTCATCTGGGCGATCAGCTGCCGGGTCTGCGTCCCGTGCAGCGCCGGGGTGGGCAGGGCCGCGGCGAGCGCGGTGTGCACCTCGGCGGTGGCCCGGCCCAGCGCCCGCGCCTCGGGGACGAAGTCGCGGCCCGCCGTGAGCGCGGTCAGGGCGAGCTGCCAGCCGTCCCGGGCGCCGTGCAGGAAGGGCTGGAGGACACCGAGGGTGAGCGGTTCGGTGCCGGGGGCCTCGAACCAGGCGACCGGGGCCGGGACCCGTTCGCACCCTTCGCGGGCCAAGGCGAGCGGCAGCTCCAGATCGGGGTTGGTGCCCGGGAAGACCCGGCGGAAGATCTTGAGGATGTACGCATCGCCGTAGACGAGCGAGGAGTTGGACTGTTCGGCGTCCAGGACCCGGGGCGGCAGCCCGGCCGGGATCGCGGCGGTCCGCTCGAAGCGGAGGGAGCCGAGGGCGCCGGGACGGCGGAACCGTTCCAGCAGGAGATCGGCCAGGCGCGGATCGTGCAGCGCGTCGTAGACGGTCCGCCCGGCCAGCGGGCCGCGCTCCACCCGCCCGATCAGGGCCGAGGCGAGCGTGGTCGGCAGGGAGCTCCGTACGCCGATCAGGATCTGGTAGCAGTCGTCCGCCGGGCGGGCCGACGTCGACGGCTGCTGGACCCGGACCAGCAGATGGAGCAGGCCGGGGCCCGCGGTGCCCTCCAGCGGCAGCATCTCGGTGGCCGAGACCAGGGCGAAGCCGGTGACCGGCCGGCCCTTGCCGGCGAACCAACGCTGCCGGGGCAGCCATTCGTGGAGCAGGGGGGCGAGGGACGGCAGCAGGGCACCGTCCACCGTACTGCTTGGGGTTGCGCTGTTCCTCGTGCTCTTCGCCAGGGCGACGTGAGTGGATGCAGCCTCCGACATGGCATCGCGTCCTTTCCCCGGGCACACCACAGGATGCGAAGAGTGTCCCGGATTGCGGCAATGGCTGTCCGGCTGTGCGGGACGTGTCGGGAGAGGAAGGTCCGTACGGACTCGAACGGCGGAACCGAGAAGGCCCGAGGCGACGGAACCGTGAGGGCCCCAGGCCTTTCGTTTCGGTCAGAGTGCCCCGTGCGGGACGGTGGAAACCGCCCCGCACGGCTTGACGCCGACTCAGGCCGGCGGCGCGTCCTTGCGCAGCCGGAACCAGTAGAAGCCGTGTCCGGCCAGTGTCAGCAGGTAGGGCCACTGGCCGATGGCCGGGAAGCGTACCCCGCCGATCAATTCCACCGGATGACGTCCGTTGAACGATCGCAGGTCCAGTTCCGTGGGCTGGGCGAACCGCGAGAAGTTGTGCACGCACAGGACGAGGTCGTCCTTGTACTCACGGGTGAACGCCAGCACCGCCGGGTTGGAGGACGGCAGCTCGGTGTACTCGCCGAGCCCGAAGGCCGGATTCTGCTTGCGGATCTCGATCATCCGCCGGGTCCAGTGCAGCAGCGAGGACGGCGAGGCCATCGACGCTTCCACGTTGGTGACCTGGTAGCCGTAGACCGGGTCCATGATCGTGGGGAGGTAGAGCCGCCCCGGATCGCTGGAGGAGAAGCCGGCGTTGCGGTCGGGCGTCCACTGCATCGGGGTGCGCACGGCGTCCCGGTCGCCCAGCCAGATGTTGTCGCCCATCCCGATCTCGTCCCCGTAGTAGAGGATCGGGGAGCCGGGCAGCGACAGCAGCAGAGCGGTGAACAGCTCGATCTGGTTGCGGTCGTTGTCCAGCAGCGGGGCCAGGCGGCGGCGGATGCCGATGTTGGCGCGCATCCGCGGGTCCTTGGCGTACTCCGCGTACATGTAGTCGCGCTCTTCGTCCGTGACCATTTCGAGGGTCAGCTCGTCGTGGTTGCGCAGGAAGATGCCCCACTGGCAGTTCTTCGGGATCGCCGGGGTCTTGGCGAGGATTTCGGAGACCGGGTAGCGGCTCTCGCGGCGCACCGCCATGAAGATGCGCGGCATGACGGGGAAGTGGAACGCCATGTGGCACTCGTCGCCGCCCGCCTCGTAGTCGCCGAAGTAGTCGACGACGTCCTCGGGCCACTGGTTGGCCTCGGCGAGGAGCACGGTGTCGGGGTAGTTGGCGTCGATCTCCTTGCGGACCCGCTTGAGGAAGTGGTGGGTCTCGGGGAGGTTCTCGCAGTTGGTGCCCTCGCGCTGGTAGAGGTAGGGCACCGCGTCGACCCGGAAGCCGTCGATGCCCAGGTCCAGCCAGAACCGCAGGGCCGCGAGGATCTCCTCCTGGACCGCCGGGTTCTCGTAGTTGAGGTCCGGCTGGTGGGAGAAGAAGCGGTGCCAGTAGTACTGCTTGCGGACCGGGTCGAAGGTCCAGTTGGACGTCTCGGTGTCGACGAAGATGATCCGGGCGTCCTGGAACTGCTTGTCGTCGTCGGCCCAGACGTAGTAGTCGCCGTACGGCCCCTCGGGGTCGGTGCGGGACTGCTGGAACCACTCGTGCTGGTCGCTCGTGTGGTTCATGACGAAGTCGATGATGACGCGCATGCCCCGCTGGTGCGAGGCGTCCACGAACTCCACGAAGTCGGCGAGATCGCCGAACTCCGGCAGCACGGCGGTGTAGTCGGAGACGTCGTAACCACCGTCGCGCAGCGGGGACTTGAAGAACGGCGGCAGCCAGAGGCAGTCGACACCGAGCCACTGGAGGTAGTCCAGTTTGGCGGTGATGCCCTTGAGGTCGCCGATTCCGTCGCCGTTGGAGTCCTGGAAGGACCGGACGAGCACCTCGTAGAAGACGGCGCGCTTGAACCAGTCGGGATCACGGTCCTTGGCGGGTGTGTCCTCGAACGTGTCGTGGACAGGCTCATTGACGATCATGGTGTGGGTGACCCTCCGGTCGGCGGGGACGGTCGCAGGACGGCGATGTGCGCGGGCGTGATGCCCGGCTCTAGGCGCACATAGAAGGCCCTGCCCCAGTGATAGGTGTCGCCGGTGAGCTCGTCGCGCACCGGTACGCGCTCGTGCCCTTGGAGGCCGAGCCGCTCCATGTCCAACGAGACCGTGGCCTCCTGGGTGTGGTGAGGGTCGAGGTTCACGACCACCAGAACGGTGTTCGAACCGGAACGCTTGCTGTAGACGATCAGCGACTCGTTGTCGGCGTGGTGGAAGTGGACCTCGCGCAGCTGCTGGAGCGCGGGGTTACGTCGTCGGATCCGGTTCAGCGAGGTGATCAGGGGCGTCAGCGTGCGGCCCTCGCGCTCCGCCGACTCCCAGTCCCTCGGGCGCAGTTCGTACTTCTCCGAGTGCAGGTACTCCTCGCTCCCCGGCTTGGCCGGGGTGTTCTCGCACAGCTCGAATCCCGCGTAGACGCCCCAGGACGGGGAGAGGGTGGCGGCGAGCACGGCCCGGGCCTCGAAGGCCGGGCGGCCGCCGTGCTGGAGGTAGCCCGGCAGGATGTCCGGGGTGTTCACGAAGAAGTTGGGCCGCATGTACGAGGCGGCCTCGCCCGACAGCTCCGTGACGTACTCGGTCAGCTCCTGCTTGGTGTTCCGCCAGGTGAAGTACGTGTACGACTGCTGGAACCCGACCGCGCCCAGGGTGTGCATCATCGCCGGGCGGGTGAACGCCTCCGCCAGGAAGACCACGTCCGGGTCGGTGCCGTTGATCTCGGCGATGACCTTCTCCCAGAAGACCACCGGCTTGGTGTGCGGGTTGTCGACGCGGAAGATGCGGACGCCGTGGTCCATCCAGAACCGCAGGATGCGCACGGTCTCCGCCACCAGGCCGCGCATGTCCTTGTCGAAGGCGATCGGGTAGATGTCCTGGTACTTCTTCGGCGGGTTCTCGGCGTACGCGATCGACCCGTCGGGGCGGTGGTGGAACCAGTCCGGGTGGTCCTTGACCCACGGGTGGTCCGGCGAGCACTGGAGCGCGAAGTCCAGCGCGATCTCCATCCGGAGGTTGCGGGCCGCCTCCACGAAGTGGTCGAAGTCCTCCAGCGTGCCCAGCTCCGGGTGGACGGCGTCGTGCCCGCCGTCCGGCGAACCGATCGCCCACGGCACGCCCGGATCGTGCTCACCGGGCGTCAGGGTGTTGTTCGGGCCCTTGCGGTGGGTCGTCCCGATCGGGTGGATCGGAGGCAGGTACACGACATCGAACCCCATCGCGGCGACCGCGGGCAGCCGCTCGGCCGCCGTCCGGAACGTGCCGCTGACCAGCCGGGTCGGCGCGTCCGGCGAGGTGTCGGCCGGGTCCACCGGCACCCGCTTCGCCCCCTCCGAGCGCGGGAACAGCTCGTACCAGGAGCCGTACAGCGCCCGCTCGCGCTCCACGCGCACCGCCAGCGGCTTGGACCGGGTGACCAGTTCACGCAGCGGGTGCCGGGCGAGGACCGCCTCGGCGGCCGGGGTCAGGGCGGCGGCCAGCCGGGCGGCGGGGGAGTGGCCGGTGTCGCGCAGCGCGTCCACCGCGGCGAGCACCGCCTCACGCCCGTTCTTCTTCGGTACGCCGGCGGCGGCCCGCTCCAGCAGGGCCGCGCCCTCCGCCAGGACCAGATCGGTGTCGATGCCCGCCGGGATCTTGATCGCGGCGTGGTGGCGCCAGGTGGCGACCGGATCGCTCCACGCCTCCACCGTGTACGTCCAGCGGCCCTCGGAGGTCGGCGTGATCTCGGCCCCCCACCGGTCCGTGCCCGGGGCCAGCTCGCGCATCGGGGTCCACGGTCCCACCCGTCCGCTCGGATCGCGCAGGACGACATTGGCCGCCACCGCGTCATGGCCTTCGCGGAAGACGGTGGCGGTGACCTGGAAGGTCTCACCGACGACGGCCTTCGCCGGACGTCTGCCGCAGTCGACGAGGGGACGGACGTCCAGGACGGGAATACGACCGATCATGGAATCACCTGGGGGCTGGAGGAGCTCGGTGTGCACGGGCGACGGCACGGATGCGGAGGACCGACCGCGCGTGCCGCGATGATGGGGATCTGTCCTTTGTAGCTGCTCAGCTGTCTGCTGACGGGCTGTGGGCATGGCCGCTCCTGTCCGCGTTCACTCGAATGGCACTCGAATGGGTGGGTCGCGGGTGTTTCGTGCATGTTTCGGATGCACCGGGAGGGTGTGCGGGCCGGGTGGTGCCGCGTACCGGGAAGTACCGGGAAAGCCTTCCCCACGTTCGTTCCCGGGAAATCCGGCGCTGTGTTAACTACTCGGTCGTAGCCGGTCGGTCAGGACGGGTCAGGGTCCGATGGCGCCCGGCGTGCGCCCCCGTGGCGTACGGAGACCGAAGCGCCCTCACAGGTTCCGGATACCCGCTCTGCGGCGCCACACGGCAGCCTTCCCTGTGACAGGAAGGTCCACAAGGCTGCGTACGGGAAGGAAATCGGCCAAACCCGCAGGTGAAGGGTGGGGTGGGTGAGGGCCGGTGGTACCCGTGGTGCTCCTGTGGGGAGGCGCGCGGCGCCCGGCCCCGGACTCCGTGAGCCGTCCACGCGCCGTGGTCGCGGGCCACGGACGGCCGCTACCGTCAGGGGTGACGGAAGGGACGCACACCGTGGTGCGTCCGCTCGGATGCGCAAGTCCCCTGTAAAGGTGGAGTACGTGAAGGCCATTCGTCGATTCACCGTGCGTCCTGTCCTCCCCGAACCCCTCCGACCCCTCCACGACCTCGCGCGCAACCTGCGCTGGTCGTGGCACACCGAGACCCGCGAGCTCTTCCGGTCCGCCGACCCCGAGGGGTGGCGGCCCGCGGACGCCGACCCCGTACGCCTGCTCGGCTCCCTCACCGCCGGACGCCTGGCCGAACTGGGCCGGGACGAGGAGTACCTGGGCCGCCTGGCCGAGGCCTCGGCCGACCTGAAGGAGTATCTGGACGGCTCCCGCTGGTACCAGGAACAGCAGGCCGCGGGCGCCGAACTCCCGGCTGCCGTCGCCTACTTCTCACCCGAGTTCGGCGTCACCGCCGCACTCCCGCAGTACAGCGGCGGCCTCGGCATCCTCGCCGGCGACCACCTCAAGGCCGCCAGCGACCTGGGCGTCCCGCTCATCGGCGTCGGCCTGCTCTACCGGCACGGCTACTTCCGCCAGAGCCTCTCCCGCGAGGGCTGGCAGCAGGAGCACTATCCGGTTCTCGACCCCAACGAACTCCCCCTCGACCTGGTCCGCGAGGCCGACGGCACCCCCGCCCGGGTGGTGCTCGCCCTGCCCGGCGGGCGCTCGCTGTACGCCTGCATCTGGCTGGCCCGGGTCGGCCGCGTCCCGCTCCTCCTCCTCGACTCCGACGTCGAGGAGAACGCGCCGGGCGAGCGCGATGTCACCGACCGGCTCTACGGCGGCGGCAGCGACCACCGCCTCCTCCAGGAGATGCTGCTCGGCATCGGCGGGGTGCGCGCCGTGCGCACCTGGTGCCGGCTCACCCGGACCCCGGAGCCGGAGGTGTTCCACACCAACGAGGGCCACGCCGGCTTCCTCGGCCTGGAGCGCATCCGCGAACTGGCCGCCGGAGGACTCGACTTCGACGCCGCCCTCGAAGTGGTCCGGGCCGGGACCGTCTTCACCACCCACACCCCGGTCCCCGCCGGGATAGACCGTTTCGACCGGCAGCTGATCGCCCGCCACTTCGGCGACGACGGCGAGCTGAGCGGCGTACCCGTGGAGAAGATCCTGCCGCTGGGCCGGGAGACCTACCCCGGCGGCGAGCCCGAGCTGTTCAACATGGCGGTGATGGGGCTGAGGCTCGCCCAGCGCGCCAACGGCGTCTCCACCCTGCACGGGGCCGTCAGCCGGGAGATGTTCTCCGGGCTCTGGCCGGGCTTCGACCCGGCCGATGTGCCGATCACCTCCGTCACCAACGGGGTGCACGCCCCGACCTGGGTGGCCCCCGAGGTGTTCCGGCTCGGCGCCGGACAGGTCGGCACCGGCCGCGCCCACCAGGTGCTGGCGGGCGGACCGGTGGACGGCGAGGCCTCCTCCTCGCCGCAGGCCGGCACCCCGCGCCGCTGGGACGCGGTGGGCGGGATCGGCGACCAGGAGATCTGGGAGCTGCGCCGCGAGCTGCGCGGCCAGCTGGTGACCGAGGTGCGCCGCCGCCTCTACGCCTCCTGGCGCAGGCGCGGCGCGGGCACGGCCGAGCTGGGCTGGATCGACGGTGTCCTCGACCCGGACGTCCTGACCATCGGCTTCGCCCGCCGCGTCCCCTCGTACAAGCGTCTGACGCTGATGCTGCGCGACCGCGACCGGCTGCGGGAGCTCCTCCTGCACCCGACGCGCCCGATCCAGATCGTGGTGGCGGGCAAGGCCCACCCCGCCGACGACGGCGGCAAGCGGCTGGTCCAGGAGCTGGTGCGGTTCGCGGACGACCCGCGGGTGCGCCACCGCATCGTCTTCCTGCCGGACTACGGCATGGGCATGGCGCAGAAGCTCTACCCGGGCTGCGACGTCTGGCTCAACAACCCGCTGCGCCCGCTGGAGGCGTGCGGCACGAGCGGGATGAAGGCGGCGCTCAACGGCTGCCTCAACCTCTCCGTGCGCGACGGCTGGTGGGACGAGTGGTTCGAGCCGGACTTCGGCTGGGAGATCCCCACCGCCGACGGCTCGGCGGTCGACGAGGACCGGCGCGACGAGCTGGAGTCCAACGCCCTGTACGCCCTGATCGAGGACCGGGTCGCCCCGCGCTTCTACGACCGGGGCGCCACGGACCTGCCGGACCGGTGGATCGAGATGGTCCGCTCCACCCTGGTCAACCTGGGCCCGAAGGTGCTGGCGGGGCGGATGGTGCGCGAGTACGTGGAGCGGCTCTACGCCCCCGCCGCGCAGGCCCGGCGGGCGCTTGGCCCGGCGGTGGCGCGGGACCTGGCCCAGTGGAAGGCGAAGGTCCGGGCGGCCTGGCCGAAAGTCTCCGTGGACCATGTGGAGTCGGTCACCGACACGGTGGCGGGCGGCTCGGCGGAGCTGGGGGCCACCCTGTCGCTCCGGGTGCGGATCGCCCTCGGCGGACTCGACCCGGACGATGTGGAGGTCCAGGTCGTCGCGGGCCGGGTGGACTCGGCCGACGCCATCGCGGACGCCCAGGTCTTCCCGCTGAAACCGGCGGGCGGCCATGACCTGGAGGACCGCTGGCTCTACGAGGGCCCGCTCGCCCTGGACCGGACGGGACCGTACGGCTACACCGTGCGCGTCCTGCCCTCGCACGAACTGCTGGCCTCCGGCGCCGAGTTGGGCCTGGTCGCGGTGCCGAACGAGGCGACCGGGGAGGGCGCGGGCGTACTGATGCGCTGAGCGCGCCGGGGCGGGGCCCGGTACCGCGCTGCGCGGTACCGGGCCCTTCGGCTGCGGGAGGGCTCCGTGTTCGTGCAGTGAACACGGAGCCTTGACGTGTTCATGGGATGGCTTTACGTTCCTCACACATCACCCGGTTCATCATGCGGCCCCATGTTCGCATACATGAACTCCCTTGTCGGGCAGGGCCGTTGAACCACCACCGCACCGGAAGGCACCCCCACATGCGTACCGGCACCATCCCCCGCGTACTCGGCACCGCCGCCGGCCTGGCCGCGCTGCTCACCACCGCCCTCGCCGCCCCCGCCCTGGCGGAGAAGGCCCCGGCCGCCGCCCCCGCCGCGGCCGCCGCCCCCGCCGCCTTCACCCACCCCGGCGTCCTCGTCAGCCGCCCCCAACTGGACTTCGTCCGGGGCCGGGTGCAGGCGGGCGCCCAGCCCTGGAAGGGCGCGTACGACCAGATGATGGGGAGCAAGTACGCCTCCCTGACCCGGACCGCCAAGCCCCGCGCGATCGTCGAGTGCGGCTCGTACTCCAACCCCAACAACGGCTGCACCGACGAGCGCGAGGACGCCATCGCCGCGTACACGCTCTCGCTGGCCTGGTACATCACCCAGGACAGCCGGTACGCGCAGAAGGCCATCGAGATCATGGACGCCTGGTCGGCCGTGATCCGGGACCACACCAACAGCAACGCGCCGCTCCAGACCGGCTGGGCCGGCTCGTCCTGGCCGCGGGCCGCCGAGATCATCAAGTACACCTACAGCAGCTGGCCCAACTCCGGCCGCTTCTCCACCATGCTGCGCGACGTCTACCTGCCGAAGGTCACCAACGGCTCCCACTCCAACGGCAACTGGGAGCTGTCGATGACCGAGGCGGCGATCGGGATCTCGGTCTTCCTGGAGGACCGCGCCGCCTACGACAAGGCCGTCTCCAAGTTCCGCGGGCGGGTCCCCGCGTACATCTATGTGACCGCCGACGGCGCGCTGCCGAAGGTCGCACCGGGCAGCGGACTCGACACCCGGGCCAAAATCATCAACTACTGGCAGGGCCAGTCCACCTTCATGGACGGGCTCTCCCAGGAGACCTGCCGCGACCTGACCCACACCGGTTACGGCATCTCGGCCATCGCGCACATCGCGGAGACCAGCCGCATCCAGGGCCAGGACCTCTACCCGGAGGTCGCCGACCGGCTGCGGCACGCGATGGGGCTGCACGCCAAGCACCAGCTGGGCACGCCCGTCCCGTCCTCGCTCTGCGGCGGCTCGCTCAAGGACAGCCTCGGTCCCATCACCGAGGTCGGGTTCAACGCCCTGTCCAACCGGCTCGGTTACGCGATGACCAACACGCAGACGCTGACCGAGCGGCAGCGGCCGGCCGGGTCCAACAACCTGTTCGTGGCCTGGGAGACGCTGACCCACGCCAACAACCCGGCCTGATCCCAGGCGGGTTGAGCACGGCGAACGGCCCGGCAGGGGAGCAGAACCCCTGCCGGGCCGTTCGGTCATGTGGTGGTGCGGTGATCCCGTGGGGTCAGAAGGTGAGCTTGAAACTGTTGATCCGGCCCGTGTCCGAGCGGTACACGTCCTGGACCCTCAGCTTCCACTCGCCGTTGGCCACCTTGGACGAGGCGTTGACCGTGTAGGTCGCCACCACGTTGTCCGCGGAGTCCGAGGAGGAGGAGTTCTTCAGCCGGAAGGTGCCGCCGTCCGGGGCCACCAGGTCGATGACCAGGTCGCCGCGGTAGGTGTGGCTGATGTTGACGTCGACCTTGAGGGCGCTGGGGGCGTTGCCGGTGACGCCGGTGACGTTGACCGCGCTGGTGACGGCCGCGCCCGCGTCCGGGATGTTCACGACCGTGTTGTTCTCGAAGACCTTGCCGCCCGGGTCGGGGTTGCCGCCACCGGGGCGGGCGCCGACGTTGATGGCGGCCCAGGCGTGGGCCACGGCCGCGTACTCGGGGCTGGTGGCGCCGTACAGCTCACTGGCGACCGCGAGCGTGCCGGTGCGGGCGGCGGCGTAGTTGGTCGTCGAGGTGAACTTGGTGGTGAGCGCCTTGAACCAGATCAGCGACGCCTTGTCCCGGCCGATGCCGGTGACCGGCAGCCCGTCGGAGGTCGGGGAGTCGTAGCTGACACCGTTGATGGTCTTGGCGCCGCTGCCCTCGGAGAGCAGGTAGTACCAGTGGTTGGCCGGGCCCGAGGAGTAGTGGACGTCGACGCTGCCGATGCCGGAGTACCAGTAGTCCTTGGAGCTGCCGTCCCGGCTGGGCTTGTCCATGTAGCGCAGCGGGGTGCCGTTGCCACGGATGTCGATCTTCTCGCCGACCAGGTAGTCGCCCTGGTCCTGGGCGTTGTTGGCGTAGAACTCCACGGCGGCGGCGAAGATGTCCGAGGTCGCCTCGTTGAGGCCGCCGGACTCACCGCTGTAGACCAGCTTGGCCGTGACCGAGGTCAGGCCGTGGGTCATCTCGTGGGCGGCCACGTCGATGGAGGTGAGCGGCTTGACGTTGCCGTCGCCGTCGCCGTACGTCATGCAGAAGCAGCTGTCCTGCCAGAACGCGTTGACGTAGTTGTTGCCGTAGTGGACGCGGGAGTACGCGCCGACTCCGTCACCGCGGATGCCGTTGCGGCCGTGCACGTTCTTGTAGTAGTCCCAGGTGAGCGCGGCGCCGTAGTGGGCGTCGGCGCCGGCCGTCTCGGCGTTCTGCGGGGTGCCGTTGCCCCAGACGTCGGTCGACTTGGAGAACAGCGTGCCGGTGCCGGAGGTGCCCCGGTTCAGGTTGTACGTCTTGTGGTTGCCGCGCGTGGTGTCGGTCAGCGTGTACGAGGGCGCGGTGCCCAGCGTCACCTGGCCGCTGTACTGGGTGTTGCCGGTCCCGTTGTGGACGGCCTGCCACTCGTACAGCTTCTCGCCCGAGGTGGCGTCGGTGATGACGTGCAGCTCGTTGGGGGTGCCGTCGTGCTGGAGTCCGCCGACCACCGTCTCGTAGGCGAGCTGCGGGGAGCCGCCGCCCAGCCAGACGACCTTGCGCGGCGCCTTGTCGGCCTCCGTGGCCTTCGAGCCCTCTGCCTTCGCCGCGCCGAGCGCCTGCTTCTCGGCGGCGGCCGGGGCCACGTCGGCGGTGAGGCCGACGGCCTTCAGCTGCGCGGTGGTCGCCTTCGACGCCTTGACGACGCTCAGGGTCTTGCCGGCCGTGGTCTCCTGGACCACCAGGTCGCCGCCGAGGACGGGGAGCCCGTCGAGGGTGCGCTCGTAGCGGGTGTGCGTCGTGCCGTCCTGGTCCTGGACGACATCGCGGACGACGAGCTTCTCCGTGGCGCCGAGCCCGAGCTGCTTGGCGGTGGCCGCCTTGGTGGCGTCGGCCTCGCGGAGGAGTTCGGCGCGCTGGGCGGCGGAGAGCTTGGCGGGGAGGGAACCCGGGTCGGCCTTGGTGCCGGCGGTGATCCCGCCGGCGGGGGCGGCCGAGGCCGGGGTGGCGGTGGCCGGGCCGGACTGCAGTCCGACGGCGATCATGGCTGCTGCGGCTATCAGAGCGCCGGTCGCGGTGGCGCGACGGCTGGGCGTGGATCTCACGCGGACTCCTTCTGCGAGGGGGGTTACCGGCGGCGCTGGATGAGCCGTCCGGTTCGGTGCAGGCGGTGCGCAGAACGGGGTGAAGAGTGGCAGTAGATCCGTGCGCCTGTCAGGGGCGCGTCAACAAGTTGGCCGGAATTCGTTCGTTGCCGGAAAGGTCATGTTCGTTGAGCGGACGTTTCGCCGATCATTACCGGAATGTTGCCGGGGTGTGTGAAGGCCCGTATTCACAGGGTGGGCACAGGTTCGGTGCGCGGGGGGCACATTCGAACGGCATGCGCGGAAGCGGTTACCGCCCAGCTGGTGAGACAGGGTCGGGTTCTGGCCAGATCCCGCCAGCGGAAGGGGGCGGTCCGTGCGCCGGTGCTGTCGGTGCGCTCAGGCCGGGGTGGCGTCGGCCGGGTAGACCGCGTCGAGGAGCCCCCGTACGAACCGGTCCAGGTCGTCCAGCCCCGCCGCCGCCAGCGTGCCCGGGCCGCCGCCCAGCAGATGCGGGACCGCCGCGTGCAGCGCGAGCGTGACGGTGGCCGCCCGCTGCGGGGTGACGGGCAGTCCGGCGGAGCGCTGGGCCGCCTCGAACCCCGCGAAGTCGCCGCTCGTCATCGGGTCCAGGAGGGCGGAGAGCCAGGGGCGCCGGGCCGCCTCCGCCTGGAGCTCCAGACAGGCGAGGAGGCGGGGGCGGCCGGGCCCGGCGACGTTCTCCAGGAGGGAGCGGAACAGGGCGGTCAGCCCCTCGCGGTCGGCGGGGCCGGGGGCGGCGGCGAGCTGGGCGGTGAGCGCGAGGTACTGCTCCAGGCAGCGTTCGGCCACCGCGCGCAGCACCGCGTCCCGGCTGGGGAAGTAGTTCTTCGTGGTCCCGTCCGGGACCTCGGCCGCCCGGTCCACGGCCCGGTGGGTGAGGCCGCGTCCGCCCTCGGCCGCCAGGACGGCGATGGCCGCGTCGCGCAGCCGGTCGCGCCGGTCAGGATTCACGCGCGCTCCCTCACTCCCGTACCGCTGCGGCCCCTGCTCTCTGCTTGCCGATGCTACCCCAGGCGTGGTACCACGGATGTGGTGGTCGTTGCGCACCGGCCGGACGAGCTTCGGGAGTACGGCATGACAGGGCGTACGGGAACAGGGGTACGGGCCAAGGCGGCGACCGTCGTCGGGGCGGGCATCGGGGGCCTGGCCACCGCGATCGGTCTGCGGCGGGCGGGCTGGAGCGTGACCGTGCTGGAGCGCCGCACCGAACTGGAGCGGTACGGCGCCGCGTTCGGCATCCACCCCACCGCGCAGACCGCCCTCGACCGCCTCGGCGTCGGAAAGGCCCTGCGCGACCACGCGGTCCCCTACCGCGACGCGCACATCCGCACCCCCGACGGCAGGACCCTGGCCCGCCTCCCGCTGGAGCGCATCGAGAGGAAGGCGGGCCGCCCCGAACTCCTCATCTCCCGCCCCTACTTGATCGACGCCCTGCTCGCGGGCCTGGACGCCTTCGGCGACGTACCGGTGAAGCTCGGCGCGACCGTCACCGATGTGAGCGCCCTGACCGCCGGACAGGACCTGGTGGTCGGCGCCGACGGCATCCGCAGTGCCGTACGCACCGCCCGCTTCGGCGACCGCAGCGGCCCGCGCCCGGTCGCCACCGTCGCCTGGATCGGCATCGCCGACTTCGAGAGCCCGCTCCACGGCGAGACCTGGGGCAGCGGGCGGTTCTTCGGCCTGACCCCGGTGGAGCCGGGCCGCACCAACTGGTACGCCACCGTCCCCGCCGCGACCACCGCCGACGCACTGCGCGCCGCCTTCGCCGGCTGGCACGACCCGATCCCGCGCATCCTGGAGACCACCGACCCGGCCGCCTGGATCCGCTACGAGATGCGCCATCTGCACCCGGCGCTGCCCTCGTTCGTCTCCGCCGACGCCTCGGCGGGCCACGTCGCGCTGGTCGGCGACGCGGCGCACGCCATGACGCCCAACCTGGGCCAGGGCGCCTGCACCGCGATCCTGGACGCGGACGCGCTCACCCGGGCGGTCACGGCCGCGCCCCTCCCCGCCGCCCTGCGCGCCTACGACCGCGAGCGCCGCCGCAGCGCCCAGCGGACCGCCTTCGCCTCCCGGACCCTGCACCGCTTCATGTCCACGGAACGGACCCGGCTGCGGGACGCGGCGGTGCGGCTGCTGCCGGGGTGAGGCCGGCCCGGACGCGGTGTGTGTGCCTTCTGTGAATACGCTGTGTGCTGCCTCACACAGTTCGGCCGCCTCGCGGGTACAACCCCGTACCCCTCGCGGCGGTCAGACACATTGGCCTCACCCGTGTCTCCTCCACCTCGAACTCGGACGGCCCTCCCAGCCTTCGTGCCGCCCCGGCGGCACCCAGACTCTCCAGAGGACCTCATCGCATGAAGATCCGCCGCGCACTGGCCGTCGCAGCAGCGACCGCCGTACTCACCCCGGTCACCCTCCTGACGTCCTCCGCCGCTTTCGCGACGTCCTCGCCGACCCCCGAGACCACCGAGAGCTCCCCGGCACCGGAGGAGTCCGAGACGAGCCCGGCGCCCGACGAGTCCGAGACGAGCCCCGCCCCCGAGGAGTCGGAGACCTCTCCCGCCCCCGAGGAGAGCGAGACGAGCCCCGCCACCGAGGAGCCCACCGCGACGCCGTCGGAGAGCGCCACCACTCCCGCGCCGAAGCCGTCAGCCACCTCGCCCTCCGACATCTGCGAGGGCACGGAGGAGCCGAAGTTCGACAAGAACCTCCGCACCAGGCTCTCCGGCCTCCCCTCCAAGGTCGTCGCGGGCAGCGGCTTCCACGGGTTCAAGCTGAACGTGGTCAACAAGGGCGACAACTCCTACAAGCGCGTCGACCTCGGTGTCTTCGCCGCCCAGGTGGACACGGAGACGTGGGAGGAGACCACCGGTCACCTCACGCTCCAGTTCAAGGACCCGGAGACGGGAACCTGGACCGGCATATCCCTCGACGAGGACGACGAGTCCTCCGGCTACCTCGGCTACACCGACATCAAGGCCAAGGAGTCCTTCTCGATCGACCTGCGGCTGAGCATCGACAAGAAGGCGCCCGCGGGCCTCGGCTTCGCCATCACCATCGGCCTCTACGCCGACGACAAGGGCAACTGCGTCTTCGCCGACAGCGAGCAGTTCTACGAGTTCGACGTGCTGGCCGCCGGCACCGCCCCCGGCAAGCCGAACGAGGCCGAGCCCCAGGAGGGCGGCAAGAAGCCCCTGCCGGCCAAGCCCGTCGGCAACAGCCAGGTCAAGCCCGAGGGCACCCTCGCCCAGACCGGTTCGGACTCCAACCTGCCGGTCATCGCGACCATCGGCGGCGTGGCGGTCCTCGCGGGCGCCGGTGTCGTCTTCGCGCTGGGCCGCCGCCGCAAGGGCGACGCCACCGCCTGACGTACGTGAGTGAGGGGGGTGCCGCGGCCCGGACGGGTCGCGGCACCCCCTTTGCCGATGCTCGTCGACCAGGTGTCGGCGGTCGTGGCGGACCGGCCTGCCTCCGTCCGCGTCGTTCAGCCCGCCCCGGAAGCCGGGTGCCCGGCCGGCCGGGCGGGCCCGTAGGCGCTCGGCGGGCTCCCCAGCAGGGTGCGGAAAGCGGTGGTGAACGCCGCCGGGCTGTCGTAGCCGAGGTCCGTCGCGATCCGGGTGACCGGCGCACCCGCGGCCAGGTGGCGCAGGGAGTGCACGATGCAGGCCCGCTGCCGCCACTGCGCGAAGTTCAGCCCGGTGGCGCCGCGGAACTTCCGGCCGAGAGTACGTTCGCTGACGCCCAGGGCGGCGGCCCAGCGGGCGGGCGGATCGTGGACGTCGGGGTGGCGCAGGAACGCGTCGCACAGCTGACGGAGTGCCGGGTCGGCGGGCAGCGGGATGTCCAGGGGCAGTGGCGCCAGGCCCGCCAGTTCGTGCAGCAGCAGGGCGACCAGGGCCGCGTCGCGGCCGTGCTCCGGATAGCGCGGCTCCATGTCGACGGCCGCCAGGAGGAGTTGGCGCAGCAGCGCGGAGACCTCGACGACCCGGCAGCGGGCGGGGAACCACGGCACGGCGGCCGGTTCGATGTAGAGGCTGCGGGTGCTGACCCCGGGCATGGCGACCTGGTGCCGGGTTCCGGCCGGGATCAGCACCGCACGGTCCGGGGGCACCGTCCAGGTGCCCTCCGCCGTCGCCACTTCCATCACGCCGGTCTCGGCGTGCAACACCTGTACCCGGCGGTGCCGGTGGTACGGCAGCAGGTGGCCGGGCGGGTAGTCGGTGCCGATGGCCAGGACGTCGCGGTCGAAGGCGTCGACCTCGTCGATGGGGACGTTGCGCACGCCGACAGACTAGGGCCGCACCGTCCTGTCGGATACTCGAAGGAAGTCGGCGTTCATTCGATTGTCCGCCATGAGGTCGGCTCCGTAGCGTCGCAGCCGTGCTGACCTCCTACCTCCTTCTTCTTCTCTTCGGCTGTCTGACCGGGATGACGACCGTGCTCTTCGGGTTCGGCGGCGGCTTCGTCACCGTCCCCGTCGTCTACGGCTTCTGGACCGTCACGGGGCCCGACGCCGAGGCGATGCACGTCGCGGTGGCGACGTCGACCGCGGTCATGGTCGTCAACTCGGCCCTCGCCACCCTGGCGCAGTGGCGCCAGGGCCGGATCCGCCGCGAGTACATCTGGCCGATGGCCGCCTTCGTCCTGGTCGGCGCGGTGGCCGGGGCGTCGGCGGCGACCCGGATCGGAGACAGCGCGCTGCGCGTACTGTTCGCCGCCTATCTGCTGGTGACGATCGCCGACAGCCTGCTGCGCAAGGGCTTCCTCTCCGTGCCGCGCACCCGAAAGCCGCGCCCGCTGAGCCGCCCGGCCAGGACGCTGGGCGGAGTCGCGATCGGATCGGTCGCCGCCTGCCTGGGCGTGGGCGGCAGTGTCATGACCGTGCCGCTGCTGCGCCGCCGGGGCCTGCCGATGGCCGAGGCGACAGCGATGGCCAACCCGCTCAGCGTGCCCGTCGCCGTCGTCGGCACCGCCGTCTACGCCCTCGCCGCCCCCGCCCTGCACGCCCGGGCCGGGCAGCTCGGATACATCGACCTGCCCGCCTGCGCCGCGCTGCTCGGCGGTTCGCTGCCCACCATCGCCCTGGCCCGCCGCGCCGCGGCCCGCGTCCCGGACCGGGTGCACTCCGTCGCCTACGTCACCCTGCTGATCGCCGTCCTGCTGGTCCTGCTCGGCATGGGGATCTGAACGGCAGGCCGAAGGCCGCCACGGTCTGGTCCACGGGCCGTGGCGTTCCCTCGGGCCCGACCCGTCCCCTCAGACCAGGCTGTCCTTCCACGTCCGGTGCAGCCCCGCGAACCGCCCCGTACCGCCGATGAGTTCGGCCGGTGCGCCGTCCTCCACGATGCGGCCGCCCTCCATCACCAGCACCCGGTCCGCGATCTCCACGGTGGACAGGCGGTGGGCGATCACCACCGCCGTGCGGCCGTGCAGCACCGTGTCCATGGCGCGCTGCACCGCCCGCTCGCCGGGGATGTCCAGCGAGCTGGTCGCCTCGTCCAGGATCAGCACCGCCGGGTCCGCCAGCAGGGCGCGGGCGAAGGCGACCAACTGGCGCTGGCCCGCCGAGATCCGGCCGCCCCGCTTCCGTACATCCGTGTCGTACCCCTCGGGCAGCGCGGCGATGAAGTCGTGCGCGCCGATCGCCTTCGCCGCCCGTTCGATCTCGTCGCGGGTGGCGTCCGGGCGGCCGATCGCGATGTTGTCCGCGACCGTACCGGAGAACAGGAACGCCTCCTGCGTCACCATCACCACGCCCTTGCGCAGCTCGGCCGTGGACAGGTCGCGCAGGTCCACCCCGTCCAGCAGGACCCGGCCGTCGGTCGGGTCGTAGAACCGGGCCAGCAGCTTGGCCAGCGTCGACTTGCCCGCGCCCGTGGAGCCGACGACCGCCACGGTGGCGCCCGCCGGGATGCGCAGGTCGAACGTGGGCAGCACCTCGCCGCCCGTACGGTAGGCGAACCGCACCCCGTCGAAGACGACCTCCCGGCCCGGGTGGCCGTCCGAGCGGGCGGGCAGCTCCTTCGGGTCCGCCGCCACCGGGACCGTCGGGGTCTGGGCCAGCAGGCCCGCGATCTTCTCCAGCGAGGCGGCCGCCGACTGGTAGGAGTTGAGGAACATCCCCAGCCGGTCGATCGGGTCGTAGAGCCGCCGCAGATACAGCACCGCCGCCGCCAGCACCCCGAGCGCCAGCGTCCCGTCGGCCACCCGGTAGGCGCCCCACAGCACCATCCCGGCGACCGCCGTGTTGGCGACCAGCCGGGAGCCGACGACGTAACGCGCCATCTCCAGCAGCGCGTCCCCGTTGCGCCGCTCGTGCACCCGGTTGAGCGAGGCGAACGCGGCGTCGTTGGTCCGCTCCCGGCGGAACGCCTGGACCGGGCGGATGCCGTTCATGGTCTCCGCGAACTTCACGATCACCGAGGCGATCGCCGTCGACCGCGCCCCGTACACCACGCCCGCCCGCCGCCGGTAGAGCCGTACCAGCAGATACAGCGGTACGAAGGAGAGCACCGCGATCCCTCCTATGCCGAGGTCCAGCCAGAGCAGGACCAGCCCGATCGACACGAAGGAGAGGACGACGGTGATCAGCTCCTGGAGCCCCTCGCTCAGCAGCTCCTGGAGCGACTCGACATCCGTGGTGGAGCGGGAGATCAGCCGTCCCGAGGTGTAGCGCTCGTGGAAGTCCACGCTCAGGGCCTGCGCGTGGCGGAAGATCCGGCCGCGCAGGTCAAGCAGCGCGTCCTGGTTGATGCGGGCCGAGCCCCGGATGAACGCGTACTGGAGCACGCCCGCGCCCACCGAGCAGAGCAGGTAGCCCACGGCCACCGCGATGAGGGGCCCGTAGTCGTGGTCCCGGAACGCCGGGACCCCGCTGTCGATCGCGTACGCCACCAGCAGCGGGCCCGCCTGGACCGCCGCCTGCTGGAGGATCAGCAGCAGCGCCGCCAGTGCCACCCGGCCGCGCATGGGGGAGAGCAGGGAGAACAGCAGCGACTTGGTCGCGCCGGGCGGGGCGGGCAGGTCGTCCTGGTCGAAGGGGTCGCCCGCGCCCTCGGGAACGGGCAGGGCCTTGCCCGGCTCCGGGCGCTCGTCGTCATCGGGGGTGATGCGCGCGGCGCCGTCGGTGGTCGTGGTCATCGGCAACTGCCCTCCTCGGCGGGGACCTGCTGGGCAGGGGAATCGGTGGTCACGGGGCCGGGGTCCACGGCGACGGGCCGCACACCGGCCCGGGCGGGACCGGTTTCGGGGCCGGAGCCCGTGGCCGGTTCTGAGCCCACGGCGACGGGCCGCACGCCGGGTGACGTGACCTCAGGTCCGCTCACGCCCGATCCCGCCTCAGGTCCGCCCCCGGCAGCCCCGCCTCCGGGCGCAGGGGAGCCGTCGCCCGGGTCCGCCACGCCACCGCCCGTATCAGCGCCCCCGGCACCCCCGCCCCGCTCCGCCCCCGACATCAGCCACGCGTACTCCGTGTTCGACCGCAGCAGCTCCTGGTGCGTGCCCACCGCCGCGATCCGGCCCTCCGACAGCAGCGCCACCCGGTCCGCCAGCATCACCGTCGAGGGGCGGTGCGCCACCACCACCGCCGTGGTCTCCTCCAGCACCTGCCGCAGCGCCGCCTCCACCAGCGTCTCCGTGTGCACGTCGAGGGCCGAGAGCGGGTCGTCCAGCACCAGGAAGCGCGGTTCGCCCACCACCGCACGGGCCAGGGCGAGGCGTTGGCGCTGGCCGCCGGAGAGGCTCAGGCCCTGCTCGCCGACCTCCGTGTCCAGGCCCGCCGGCAGGTCGTGCACGAAGTCGGCCTGGGCCACCGCGAGTGCTCGCCGCACCTGGTCCTCGTCCGCGTCCTCGGCGCCCATCAGCACGTTCTCGCCGACCGTCGCGGAGAACAGCGTCGGCTCCTCGAACGCCACCGACACCAGCTCCCGCAGCCGCGAGCGCTCCATCGTGGCGATGTCCTCACCGTCCAGCGTGATCCGCCCGCCGGTCACCTCGTGGAGCCGGGGGACCAGCGCGGTGAGCGTCGTCTTTCCGGAGCCCGTACCGCCCACGAGGGCCATCGTCTCGCCGGGCCGCACCTGGAGGTCGACCCGGGCCAGGACCGGCGGCGAGCCCGGCTCCGCGTCCGGGTAGCGGAACTCCACGCCCTCGAACACCAGCCCGGCGGGCGCGTCCGGAGCACCCGCGCGGGCGGCCGCCGCGCCTTCCTCCTCCGCCGCGTCCATCACCTCGAAGTACCGGTCGGTCGCGGTCGCCGCCTCCTGGCTCATCGCCAGCAGGAACCCGATCGACTCCACCGGCCACCGCAGCGCGAGCGCCGTCGACAGGAACGCGACCAGCGTGCCCGCCGACAGCGAACCGTCCGCCACCTGGACCGTGCCGAGCACCAGCGCCGTCCCGATCGCCAGCTCCGGAATGGTGGTGATGAGCGCCCAGATCCCGGCGAGCAGCCGCGCCTTGCCCAGCTCCGTGGTGCGCAGCCGCTGCGACAGCGCCTTGAAGGCCTTCGCCTGGCTGCGGTGGCGGCCGAAGCCCTTGACGATCCGGATGCCGAGCACGCTCTCCTCGACGACCGTGGTCAGATCGCCGACCTGGTCCTGCGCCTTCCGCGCCACCAGCGAATACTTCGTCTCGAACACCGAGCACAGGATGATCAGCGGCACCGCCGGTGCCAGCAGCACCAGACCGAGCGACCAGTCCTGGGCGAACAGGATGAGGAAACCGACCAGGATCGTCGCCGCGTTGACGACCAGGAACGTCAGCGGGAACGCCAGGAACATCCGCAGCAGCATCAGGTCCGTCGTCCCGCGCGACAGCAGCTGGCCCGAGGGCCACCGGTCGTGGAAGGCCACCGGCAGCCGCTGGAGATGGCGGTAGAGGTCCGCCCGCATCGACGCCTCGACCCCGGCCAGCGGACGCGCCACCAGCCACCGCCGGAACCCGAACAGCGCCGCCTCCGCGATGCCGAGCAGCAGCAGGTACAGCGCGCCCAGCCAGACCCCGCCCGGGTCCCGGTCGGCCACCGGCCCGTCCACCATCCACTTCAGGATGAGCGGGATCACCAGCGACAGACAGGACGCCACGATCGCCACGAAGGCGGCGGTGAACAGGCGGACCCGTACCGGGCGGACATAGGGCCACAGACGCAGGAGGGAGCGCACGGCGGACCGGTCCGTGCGCTCTGCAGGCTTTTCGGGCATCAGAACCGACTGTACGTTTCACCACTGACATCGGGCCTCCCAATTTCGGCCGGAGCCCGCCGCGTCCCCGGGGTCGTACGCCCGGATCAACCGATCGGTCGATGCGACGCCGAGCGTGATGACGGATACCGCCGGCCCCCGCCCGCCGGAACCCTGGGGGCATGGCAATCATCGAAGTCAACGGGGTACGCAAGACCTACGCGGGCCGCCACGTGGTCGACGGCGTCTCCTTCTCCGTCGAGGAGGGCGAGATCTTCGGCATCCTCGGGCCCAACGGGGCGGGCAAGACCACCACCGTCGAATGCGTGGAGGGCCTGCGCATCCCCGACGCGGGCACGGTCAAGGTCGCCGGACTCGACCCTGTCGCCGACCACGACCGGGTGACGCGGCTGCTCGGCGCCCAGCTCCAGGAGAGCGAGCTCCAGGCCAAACTGACCGTACGGGAGGCGCTGGAGCTCTACAGCGCCTTCTACCCGGCCCCCGTCGACTGGTGGCCGCTCGCCGCCCGGCTCGGCCTCGACGAGAAGCTCACCACCCGCTTCGCCAAGCTCTCCGGCGGCCAGAAGCAGCGGCTGTTCATCGCGCTCGCCCTGATCGGCGACCCGAAGGTCGTCGTCCTCGACGAGCTGACCACCGGCCTGGACCCGCGCGCCCGCCGCGACACCTGGAAGCTCATCGAGGAGGTCCGCGACAGCGGGGTGACCGTCCTGCTCGTCACCCACTTCATGGAGGAGGCCCAGCGCCTCTGCGACCGGATCGCCGTCATCGACCGGGGCAAGGTCGTCGCCCTGGACACCCCGGCCGGGCTGATCCGGCAGGCCACCGGCTCCACCGTGCTCTCCTTCGTGCCCTCCCGGGCCCTCACCGGCCCCGACCTCTCCCGGCTCACCGCGCTCCCCGGCGTCGCGTCCGTGACCCCGCCCGACCGCGAGGGGACGCTCACGGTCCACGGCACCGACGACACGGTCACCCCGTTCGTCGCCCTGCTCGCCGAACTCGGCGTCACCGCCCGGCAGCTGCGCATCACCGAGACCAGCCTCGACGAAGCCTTCCTCGACCTCACCGGACAGGACGCCTGACATGCGGACCGCGACCACCACCGCACCGGACACCGCCCCGGCGCCCCGCACCGCCCGGCGACGCGGCCCCGCGACCGCCGTCCTGATCGCCGAGACCCGCCTCTTCCTCCGCGAACCGGGCAGCCTCTTCTGGGTCTTCGTCTTCCCTTCCCTCCTCCTGGTGATCCTCGGCTTCGTGCCCGCCTTCAAGGAGGTGCGGGACGACCTCGGCGGACGGCGCGTCATCGACCTGTACGTCCCCATCTCGATCCTGCTCGCCATGATCACGGCGGCGATCCAGGCGATGCCGCCGGTCCTCACCGCCTACCGCGAGCGCGGCATCCTGCGCCGGATGTCCGCCACCCCGGTGCGGCCCTCCGCCCTGCTCGCCGCCCAGATCGTGCTGCACGCCGCGGCCTGCCTCGGCTCCGCGCTCCTCGTCACCGTCGTCGGCCGCACCGCCTACGGGGTCCCGCTGCCCGGACAGCTCCCCGGCTATCTGCTGGCGCTGCTGCTCGCCGTCGCCGCCGCGCTGAGCCTGGGGGCCGCGATCTGTGCCCTGGCCCGGACGGCGAAGGCGGCCATCGCGGTCGGCTCGGCGGCCTACCTGGTGATGATGTTCACCGCCGGGGTCTGGCTGCCGGTCCAGGCGATGCCCGACATCCTGCGCCGCGTCGTGGAGATCACCCCGTTCGGGGCCGCCTCCCAGGCGCTGGAGCAGGCCGCGTCCGGGAGCTGGCCGGGCTGGATCCACCTCGGGGTCGTCGCCCTGTGGACCGCCGTGCTGGGCGTCGCCGCGAGCCGTCTGTTCCGGTGGCAGTGAGCCTGGGCGTGGGCGGGGCGGAGGTGGTCGTGGCGGACGCGGTGCGGCCGGGGGAGACTGCCCGCATGACGCCCTCGCTCCGCCGCACCTCTTACGCGCCGGGACCGGCGGTCCCCGTCTCGGCCGAGCAGCGCTGGGAGCAGTTCCACCGGTACGGGCCCTACGCCGTCCTCACCCTCTCGATCCTGGTCGGCGCCGTCGCCGCCGACCTGATCATGACCCGTACCGAGATGTACGCGGCCGGGGCCCTGGTCGCCGTGGCGTACGGGCTCCAGATCTGGTGGGGCCGGGTCCGCCCGCGTACCGCACCGGGCGCCCCGGCCGGGGTGGCCTACTACACCGTGCGGACCGCCCTCGCCTTCGCCCTGTCCTGGCTCAACCCGTTCTTCGCGATCTACGCGGCACTCAGCTACTTCGACGTCGAACCCCTGCTCCCCAAGCGCTTCGTCCGGATCGGGCTGCTCGTCACCGCCGCCACCCTGGCCGGTTCGCAGAGCGGAGGCCTGCCGCCCGCCTCCCTGATGAACTGGGTCGCCTTCGGTGTGCTGTACGTCGTCAACGCCACCCTCGCCCTCTTCTTCCGGCACATCGGCCTGCGGGAGGAGGAGAAGGCCCGCGTCCAGGCCGAGACCATCGCCGAGCTGGAGCGCACCAACCTCCGGCTGGAGGAGGCCATGGCGGAGAACGCCGCCCTCCACGCCCAGCTGCTCGTCCAGGCCCGTGAGGCCGGGGTCGACGACGAGCGGCGCCGGCTCGCCGCCGAGATCCACGACACCCTCGCCCAGGGTCTGACCGGGATCATCGCCCAGCTCCAGGTCGTCACCTCCGTCACGGACCGCGATCCGGAGACCGCCCGCGTCCATCTGGAGCGGGCCGCCGCCCTGGCCCGCCACAGCCTCGGCGAGGCCCGCCGCTCCGTCCACAACCTGGCCCCCGTCGCCCTGGAGCACGACGAGCTGACCGGCGCCCTGGAGAAGACGGTCGCCACCTGGGCCGAACAGCACCGCGTACGGGCCGACTTCACCGTCACCGGCACCGCCGAACCGGTCCACGACGAGGTCGCCGCCACCCTCCTGCGCATCGCGGGCGAGGCCCTGGCCAACACCGGCCGCCACGCCGAGGCCTCCCGGGTCGGCGTGACGCTCTCCTTCATGGACGGTGAACTGACCCTGGACGTACGGGACGACGGCCGCGGCTTCGACCCCTCGGCCGTCGCCCCCGCGAGCCGCACCGGCGGATTCGGCCTCGGCGGCATGCGGGCCCGCGCGGAGCGCATCGCGGGCACGGTGGAGGTGGAGTCGGAACCGGGCGGCGGTACGGCGGTCTCGGCCCGGGTCCCCCTGGTCACGCGGCGACGGCCCGCCGTACGGTGATCCCTGCCATGACCGAGAACCCCGAACGCACCATCACCCTCGTCCTCGTCGACGACCACCCCGTCGTCCGCGACGGGCTGCGCGGCATGTTCACCGCCGAACCCGGCTTCGACGTCCTCGGCGAGGCGGCGAACGGCACCGACGCCCTCGCCGTCGTCGAACGCCTCGACCCGGACGTCGTCCTGATGGACCTGCGGATGCCCGGCGGCGGGGGAGTGGCCGCCATCGCCGAGCTGACCCGGCGCGGCGCCCGCTGCCGGGTCCTGGTGCTGACGACGTACGACACCGACTCCGACACACTCCCCGCGATCGAGGCGGGCGCCACCGGCTATCTGCTCAAGGACGCCCCGCGCGAGGAGCTGTTCGCCGCCGTGCGGGCCGCAGCCGACGGGCGCAGCGTCCTGTCGCCCGCCGTCGCCTCCCGGCTGATGACCCGGGTCCGTACGCCCGCCGCCCCCGCCGACACGGCCCTCTCCGCCCGCGAGCGCGAGGTGCTGGTGCTGGTGGCGAAGGGCACGACGAACCGGGAGATCGCCGCCGAACTCTTCATCAGCGAGGCGACCGTGAAGACCCACCTCACCCACATCTTCGCCAAGCTCGGCACCAAGGACCGGGCCGCGGCCGTCGCCGTGGGCTACGACCGGGGCATCCTCGGCTGATTCCCCTTCCCTGTCACGCCGTCACGCGCAGCAGCAGCACCGAGCGGGCCGGGACCGTCAGCTCCGTACCGCCTTCGAGGACCGTGCCGGGCGGTTCGGCCTGGTCCTCCCGGGAGGTGTCCAGGACCAGTTCGTACGCCGCTGCCCACGGCGCTCCCGGCAGCTCGAAGGCGACCGGCTCCGCGCCCGCGTGCAGGATCGCCAGGAAGCTGTCGTCGGTGACCGGCTCGCCCCGTGCGTCCCGCCCCGGGATGTCCCGGCCGGAGAGGTAGAGCCCGAGCGTGGCGGCGGGCGCGTACCAGTCGCCCTCCGTCATCTCCCGCCCGTCCCGGGTGAACCAGGCGAGGTCCCGCAGCCCGTCCGGCGCCTGGGCACGGCCGGAGAAGAACGCGCGGCGGCGCAGCACCGGATGGGTCTGGCGCAGCTTCAGCACCCGGGCCGTCAGCTCGGTCAGCTCCCGCCACTCGGGCTGCTCCAGGAGCGACCAGTCCAGCCAGCTGACCTCGTTGTCCTGGCAGTAGGCGTTGTTGTTGCCGCCCTGTGTACGGCCCATCTCGTCGCCCGCCACCAGCATCGGCACCCCGGTGGAGAGCAGCAGCGTGGTGAGCAGGTTGCGGAGCTGGCGGCGGCGCAGCGCGTTGACCTCCGGGTCCTCGCTCTCGCCCTCGGCCCCGCAGTTCCACGCCCGGTTGTCGCCCGTCCCGTCCCGGTTGCCCTCCCCGTTGGCCTCGTTGTGCTTGTGCTCGTAGGAGACCAGGTCGCGCAGGGTGAAGCCGTCGTGCGCGGTGACGAAGTTGACCGAGGCGTACGGGCGGCGGCCGCCCCAGGCGTACAGGTCGCTGGAGCCGGTCAGCCGGTAGCCGAGATCCCGTACGTCGGGCAGGGCGCCGCGCCAGTAGTCCCGTACGGCGTCGCGGTAGCGGTCGTTCCACTCGGTCCACAGGGGCGGGAAGGCTCCGACCTGGTAGCCGCCGTTGCCGACGTCCCACGGCTCGGCGATCAGCTTGACCCGGCGCAGCACCGGGTCCTGGGCGATCACCGCGAGGAACGGGGAGAGCATGTCGACGTCGTGCATGGAGCGGGCGAGCGCCGCCGCCAGGTCGAAGCGGAAGCCGTCGACGCCCATCTCGGTGACCCAGTAGCGCAGCGAGTCGGTGATGAGCCGCAGCACCTGGGGCTGCACCACGTGCAGGGTGTTGCCGCAGCCGGTGTAGTCGGCGTAGCGGCGGGGGTCGTTCTGGAGGCGGTAGTAGCCGCGGTTGTCGATGCCGCGCAGCGAGAGCATCGGGCCCAGCTCACCGGCCTCGGCGGTGTGGTTGTAGACGACGTCGAGGATGACCTCGATCCCCGCTCCGTGCAGCGCGTGCACCATCCGCTTGAACTCGCCGACCTGCCCGCCCGCCGAGCCGGAGGCGGAGTAGTCGGCGTGCGGGGCGAAGTAGCCGATGGAGTTGTAGCCCCAGTAGTTGTGCAGCCCGCGCCGCAGAAGGTGGTCCTCGTGGGCGAACTGGTGGACCGGGAGCAGTTCGACGGCCGTCACCCCGAGCCGCGTCAGGTGGTCGATCGCGGCCGGGTGGGCGAGACCGGCGTAGGTGCCGCGCAGCTCGGGCGGGATGTCCGGGTGGAGCTTGGTGAAGCCGCGTACGTGGAGTTCGTAGATGACCGAGTCGGCCCACGGGGTCTTGGGGCGGCGGTCCTCCACCCAGTCGTCGTCATCGTGGACGACCACGCCCTTGGGGACGTACGGGGCCGAGTCCCGGTTGTCCCGTACGGTGTCGGCGACATGCTGGTCCGGCCAGTCGCGGACGTGCCCGTAGACCTCGGGCGGGAGGGTGAAGGTGCCGTCGACGGCACGGGCGTACGGGTCCAGGAGCAGCTTGGCCGCGTTCCAGCGGGCGCCCGTCCACGGGTCCCAGCGGCCGTGCACCCGGTAGCCGTACCGCTGGCCGGGCTGGACGCCCGGCAGGAAGCCGTGCCAGATCTCGTGGGTCAGCTCCGTCAGCGGGCAGCGGGTCTCGGCCCCGTCCTCGTCGAAGAGGCACAGGTCCACCGCCTCGGCCCCGCCTGCCCAGAGCGCGAAGTTGGTGCCCGCCACCCCGTCCGGGCCGACCCGGAAGCGGGCACCGAGCGGCATGGGCGCCCCGGGCCACACGACGGGGGTGCGGGGCTCGGCCCGTACGGTCCGCGTCACCTCGATGCGTAGGCCGTTCGGGTCCTGTGTGCGTAGGGCCTCCGTGACGTCCGTACGGGTGCCGGGTGCGGGGCCGCCCGGTGGTTCCCCGGGCCGCACCGCCCCTCCGGCCGGTTCCTGTACTGCCTCCTGCTCGGCTGCGCTCGACACCGTGTCGCCTCCCGCGGCTCATGAGGACGGGCACCGGAAAGGGGGCGCGCGACGTCCCGGCCGCGGCCCTCTCCTGGTGGTCCTTCCCTCTGTTCTGCCCACCGCGGGGCCCGCACTCACGTTTCCCCCGACCGGCCCTGGTCGTTGGGGGAGCGTGAACCACGTAGCGAAGAGCGCACGGGCGGGCTCGGCCGCCGTGCTGACATGGGCAGGACTGCTCGCCGTGCTGGTCCTGCTGACCGGATGCACCGATACGCGAGAGGCCCTGCCCAACGGCAAGCCGGGCTCTCCCAACGATGTGATCAGCATCTTTCCGGAGGACGGGGCGAAGGAGGTCGACGCGGAGACCCCGATCCGGGTCAAGATCCCCGACGGCCGGCTGGAGAGCGTCAAGGTGATGCGGATCGAGGACGCCCAGCAGCAGACGGTGGCCGGCCGCATCGCCGGGGACGGGCTCTCCTGGAACCCGGAGCCCGGCGCGGCCCGGCTCGCCCTGGCCGCGAAGTACAGCGTCGACGCGGTGGCGGTGGACGCGTCCGGACAGCGCTCGGCCCGCCACGCCACGTTCACCACGCTCGTCCCCGAACACCGCTTCATCGGCTACTTCAAGCCGGAGAACCGGTCGACCGTGGGCACGGGCATGATCGTCTCCTTCTCCTTCAACCGGCCCATCGCCGACCGCGCGGCCGTGCAGAAGGCCATCCGGGTGACCGCGAAACCGGAGGTGGAGGTGGTGGGCCACTGGTTCGGCAAGGACCGCCTCGACTTCCGGCCCCGGACGTACTGGAAGCCGGGCACCGAGGTCACCGTCGACATCGGGCTGCGGGACGTGGAGGGCGCCCCCGAGGTCTACGGCAGCCAGGACAAGACGGTCACCTTCACCGTCGGCCGCTCCCAGGTCTCCCTCGTCGACGCGGAGGCCAAGACGATGGAGGTGCGCCGCGACGGGGAGCTGGTCAGCACGGTCCCGATCACCGCGGGGGCCCCGAAGACGACCACGTACAACGGGAAGATGGTTGTCTCCGAGATGCACGAGGTGACCCGGATGAACGGCGCCACGGTCGGCTTCACGGACAAGAAGGGCAAGGGCGAGTACGACATCAAGGACGTCCCCCACGCCATCCGGCTCACCACCTCCGGCACCTTCCTGCACGGCAACTACTGGGCCGACGAGGAGGTCTTCGGCGAGGAGAACGTCAGCCACGGGTGCATCGGGCTGCGCGACGCGAAGGGCGGCAGCGCCACCACGCCGGGCGGCTGGTTCTTCGACCGGACCCTGATCGGGGACGTGGTGGAGGTCGTCAACTCGAAGGACAAGAAGGTCGCACCGGACAACGGGCTCAGCGGCTGGAACATGGGCTGGAAGAAGTGGAAGGCGGGCTCCGCCCTGCGCTGACCCCCGGGTGCGGCGCCCCTGCTTCCGGGGGCGCCCCGCACCCCGCCCCACCTGCACGGCTCTCCCCGCCACTTGGGACGGAACGGTGACATTCCGGAGGGGATTCATCGCGCCATCGGTGTGATTGTCTTGCGGTGGAGCGCGTAGGTGCAGCGCGCGGGGGATGCGGGCCCTGGCTGGAGTGCCGGGCCCGGCGAGGGGAGACGGACACAGTGAACGTGCAGCCGATATCGGGGGCATCGGCCGGGGCGGGCAGGAAGCGGCGCGGCGGATCGGGGCCCATGGCCCTGGTTCTGGGCGCCATGCTGTTGCTGGTGACGGCGTGCGGCGGGGACGCGGAAGCGGGAAGCAAGGGCGGCGGCAGGAGCGGCCCGAAGGCGGAGGACACCACGGCCTCGCAGGCGGTGGTGACCATCGCGCCGGAGGACGGCGCGGAGTCGGTGGCGACCAGCGGTGCGCTGAAGATCACCGCCGCGCAGGGCAAGCTGACCACGGTCAAGGTCGCCGACCCCAAGGGCAACGAGGTCGCGGGCGAGATCGCGGCCGACGGCGCGAGCTGGGTGCCGGAGCGGCACCTGGCCGCCGCCACCAAGTACGCGGTGCACGCGGTCGCCAAGGACGCGAAGGGCCGGGAGTCGGCCAAGGACACCACCTTCACCACGCTGGTGCCGGAGAACACCTTCATCGGCCACTACACGCCGGAGGACGGCTCCACCGTCGGGGTCGGCATGCCGGTCTCGATCAACTTCACCCGTGGCATCACCGAGCCGGCCGCGGTGGAGAAGGCCATCAAGGTCACCGCCGAGCCGCCGGTCGAGATCGAGAGCCACTGGTTCGGCAACGACCGCCTCGACTTCCGCCCGGAGCACTACTGGAAGCCCGGCACCAAGGTGACCGTCGAACTGCACCTGGACGGTGTGGAGGGGCGGCCCGGGGTCTACGGACAGCAGGCCAAGACGGTGACGTTCACCATCGGCCGCAGCCAGGTCTCCACCGTCGACGCGAGCACCAAGCGGATGAAGGTCGTCCGCGACGGCAAGCAGATCAAGGACATCCCGATCTCGGCGGGCGCCCCGGCGACGACCACGTACAACGGTCAGATGGTCATCAGCGAGAAGCTCAAGGTGACCCGGATGAACGGGGACACCGTCGGCTTCGGCGGCGAGTACGACATCAAGGACGTGCCGCACGCCCTGCGGCTCTCCACCTCGGGCACCTTCCTGCACGGCAACTACTGGGGCGCGTCCTCGATCTTCGGCAACACCAACACCAGCCACGGCTGTGTCGGTCTGCGCGATGTGCGCGGCGGCTACGACAGCCAGACCCCGGCGGCCTGGTTCTACAACAAGTCGCTCATCGGTGACGTGGTCATCGTGAAGAACTCCAAGGACAAGCAGATCCAGCCGGACAACGGCCTCAACGGCTGGAACATGGACTGGGAGGAGTGGAAGAAGTAGGCCCCGGCCACCGCTTCTTCCGTACGGACCCGGCGGGCCCGGTGCTGTGACCTACGGCACCGGGCCCGCCCGCGTTAGCAGTGGTTAACCTGCCTGCATGACTGTGACCCTCGAAGTAAGCGACAACGTCGGAACCATCCGGCTGGACCGGCCGCCGATGAACGCCCTGGACGTGGCGGTCCAGGACCGGCTGCGGGAGCTCGCCGAGGAGGCCACCCGGCGCGAGGACGTGCGCGCGGTGATCCTCTACGGCGGCGAGAAGGTGTTCGCGGCCGGCGCGGACATCAAGGAGATGCAGACGATGGACCACACGGCGATGGTCGTGCGCTCCAAGGCGCTCCAGGACTCCTTCACCGCCGTCGCCCGCATCCCCAAGCCCGTCGTCGCCGCCGTCACCGGCTACGCGCTCGGC
This sequence comes from Streptomyces sp. SID8374, assembly GCF_009865135.1. Taxonomy (NCBI): domain Bacteria; kingdom Bacillati; phylum Actinomycetota; class Actinomycetes; order Kitasatosporales; family Streptomycetaceae; genus Streptomyces; species Streptomyces sp. SID8374. The sequence goes on from NZ_WWGH01000002.1 coordinate 316,820, forward strand.
GGCGGCTGCGAACTGGCCCTCTGCGCCGACTTCCGCATCGCGGCGGACAACGCCAAGCTCGGCCAGCCGGAGATCCTGCTCGGGCTGATCCCGGGCGCCGGCGGCACCCAGCGGCTGGCCCGGCTGATCGGCCCGTCCCGCGCCAAGGACCTCATCTTCACCGGCCGGATGGTCAAGGCGGAGGAGGCCCTGACGCTCGGTCTGGTGGACCGGGTGGTCCCGGCCGCCGAGGTCTACGAGCAGGCGCACGCCTGGGCCGCCCAGCTGGCGAAGGGACCCGCGCTGGCCCTGCGCGCGGCCAAGGAGTCGGTCGACGCCGGTCTGGAGACGGACATCGACACCGGGCTCACCGTGGAGCGGAACTGGTTCGCCGGGCTGTTCGCCACCGAGGACCGCGAGCGCGGAATGCGCAGCTTCGTGGAGGAGGGCCCGGGGAAGGCGAAGTTCCTCTGAGTTTCTCCGAGCGCTTCTTCCGGATGCACTTCTGACGCGGGTTCATCCCTCCGAGCGGATTATCCGGGCCTTAAGGCAACCTTAAGGCCCGGTGGTCCGCCCCTCGGGGCAATCCCGCCCGGGTGGTGCATCGCCGCAGCTCAACGAGGCTCCGAAAGGCCTCGTTCTGCCTCCGGCATATGCCAACCGCCCTCTACGGAATGGGGTGTTCCGGGGGGCGGATTCCCTCGGAACGGCCCCGGAGGGCGAATTCTGCGTCCATGATGGTGGGCATGGCGGGCCTGGAGGGTGTGGATCAGCCGCGACCGCGCAGCAGCGCGACCGCGGCACGCTGGACGTCGGGTATGGATGACGAACAGGCGTTCAAAGCGCTTGAGTTGTTCGGAAATCCGACCGAGAAGGAAGTCCTGCTGCCGTCGCGGCCGGAGTCCGCGGCGACCGCCCGCCGGCTCACCTCCTGTGTGGTGCTCCGGCAGTGGGCGCTCTCGCCGCAGACCGCCGAGTACGCGGTGCTCCTCGTCTCCGAGCTCGTCGGCAACGCGGTGCGCCACACCGGCGCCCGCGTCTTCGGGTTACGGATGGTGCGCCGCCGGGGCTGGATCCGGATCGAGGTGCGCGACCCCTCGCGCGGGCTGCCGTGTCTGATGCCGGTGCGCGAGATGGACATCAGCGGGCGGGGCCTCTTCCTCGTTGACAAGCTCTCCGACCGGTGGGGGGTGGATCTGCTGCCGCGCGGCAAGACCACCTGGTTCGAGATGCGGATCTCCGACCGCTGACACGTGCCGGACGCACAGAAGCCCCCGGTCGGCCGTGGTGCGGCGCTGCGGGGGCTTCTGTGGGAGGCCGTGAAATGTGGGGTGTGTTCACGGCCGCTGATGGCGACCTCGCCCGGGTCAATGGGGGTCGTGGCTCCGACTATGGCAGACGGGCGACCCCGGTGCCAAAGATGCATTCCGGGTGATTCTCGGGTGTAACGGGCATTTCGCGGCTGAATCACAGGTGGGCTCGGTCACTCGCCTGGCTTTCCATGCATTCTTATGGCGCCACCTGAATGATTCATAGATCATTCCGCCAATCGGTCAATCGTCATATTTCGCCCGTTCCGCCTCTACTGTGTCCCGGGGAATCCGGGGAATCCGTGGAACGCGAGGTGGACGGGCATGGAGGGACGCAGGGCGCCGATGCGCCGCCGCGATGCGCTGGGCGCCGGGGCCGGGATCTTCGCCGCCGCCCTGACGGCGGGGTGCGGGAGGGGCCCGGCGGGGGGAGCGGCCGTGGCCGGCGGGGCGCCCGCGCCCTCACCGTCGTACGCCCCCACCGCCGTGCGAGTCCCGCGCCGCTTCCCCGGGCAGCCCGTCCGGATCACCCACGGCCCCCGCGACCGGCCCCGCGTCGCCCTCACCTTCGAGGGCCGGGGCGACCCGGGCCTCGCAACCGCCGCGCTCGCCCGGATCGAACGGGCCGGCGCCCGGGTCACCGTCCTCGCCGTCGGCAGCTGGCTGGACGCGCACCCGTCCATGGCCCGCCGCATCCTCGACGGCGGCCACGAGATCGGCAACCACACCCAGAACCACCGCGACCTCGCCGCCCTCGACGAGCGCACGGCGTACGAGGAGATCACCGCCTGCGCCCGGCGGCTGCGCCGGCTCACCGGCTCCATCGGCACCTGGTTCCGCCCCTCGCCCGGCCCCGACGCCACCCCGCTCGTCCAGCACCTGGCCCGGCGGGCCGGGTACCCGCACGTCCTCTCGTACGACGTCGAGTCCCTGGACCACGCCGCCACCGGGGTGCCGGCCGTTCTGCGCAAGGTGACGGGCGAGCTGCGGCCCGGTTCCGTGGTGGGGCTGAGCCTCGCCCGGCCGGTCACCGTGGCCGCGCTGCCCCTGCTCCTCACCGAGATCGACCGGCGCGGCCTGCGCGCGGTGACGGCCACGGAGCTGCTGAGCTGATGTCACGGGGCCCTCGCGCCCCGGCCGCCCGGCCCGTCACCCGTACGGGCCGATAATCTGACCCCGGCATTCGGCGCCACGGAGGTGCGTCCTGGGCCTCGCGGGACAAGGCCGCCCTGGGCCGGCCGGGGGACCTGTGCCGTTTGCCGGGTGTTTGTCCACCGGAGAGGATCGGGACGTGATGTTCTCCGGACCTCCCGCCGATCCGGCCGCCCCGAAGCCACCGGCCGGCCCCGGTACGCCGTCGGCCGGTGCGCCTGACGACGCGCCGACCCTCGCGCTGTCCATCGGCGTACCGGCCGTCGCGGTGACGGCCGAGGTGGTGACGGCCGACGCGGTGCCCTCCGAGGAGCGGCCCGGCGACGAGCGGCCCTCCGACGAGCGGCCCGGCGCCGACGGTTCAGGCAGGCCGTTCCGGTTCCCCGTCACGGCCGCCCTGGCCGCCGCCGGGCTCCTGGCGCTCCTCATAGCCGTGTTCGGCCCCGGGCTCGCCGCGCGCGGCACCGGGGAGCTGCGGATACCCGGCGCGGGGCTCACCACCCTGCTCCGTACCGTCCTCTTCACCGCGCTCGCCGTCCACCTCGGCGAGCTGCTCGCCCCGCAGCTCATACGGCCCGTCCGAGGCCGCCCCCGTACCGCCGTGCGGAGCTGGTCCGGGTACGCCGCGCTCGCCGGGGCCGCCGCCGCTGCCGGGCAGATCGTCCAGCTCGCCGTCGTCAGCGGGCTCGGGATCACCGAGACGTACGCCACCCGGGACGGCGGGCTCCTCCTCCTCATCGCCAACGGGCTCGTCATCGCCGCCGGGTGCGCCGCGAGCAAGCGGCCCGCCCTCGCCCTCGCCCCGCTCGCCGTCGTCATCGGCGCGGAGGCCATCCGCGCCCACCCGGAGGCGTACAGCCCGGAGATCGGCGCCGCGCTCACCGTCGTCCACCTGACCGCAGCCTCGCTGTGGACCGGGGGGCTGCTGTACGTCCTGCGGACCATGTGGCTCTGGCGGGGGTCGCCCGTCGCCGCCCGTGCGCTGCTCGGCCGGTACGCGCGCCTGGCGATCTGGCTGTACGTGGCCCTCGCCGCCACCGGGACCGCCTCGACCCTGCGCAGGCTGCCGCTGGACGTGGTGTTCACCTCCGCCTACGGGCGCACCCTGCTGGTCAAGCTGGCGCTGATGGCGGTGGTCAGCGCGCTGGCGGTGGCGGCCCGGCGGCGGATGCTCCGGGACACCGACCCGGCCGTCGCCCACCGCCTCGCCCGCCGCGAACAGGCCGTGCTGGGCGCGGTCGTGGTCGTCTCGGCGATCCTCACCGTGGTCCCCGACCCGCACTGGATCTCGATGCGGCCTTAGGGCTGCTTCCGGTACGGCTCCCAGCCCCGCAACTCGTCGTCGCGCGGGGCGAGCACGAGGGCCGGGGCGCCGGGCCCGAAGAACCGCACCGGCCGGGACGCGTCCCAGGACGGCCACCCCGGGTCCCCCGTCGTCGCGAACTCCACCCACGCCCGGTGCATCGCGTCCGCCAGCTCCTGCGGGGCGTCCGGGCCGGTCAGGGCCACCGTGTCGGGGTGGGCGAGGGTGTCGAAGACGAAGCCCAGCTCCAGCGCGTGACAGGCACCGAGCCGCTGTACGGGGGAGGGCCAGCCGAACTCGTAGACGTACGTGGACCCCGGGGCACCGGCCCGCGCGTCGGCCAGCCGGTTGAGCGGGACCCGCAGCAGCAGGTCCGTCGCGAGGGCGCCGAGGAGTTCGCCGGGGGTGGCGTCGGGGCGGTTGGCCCGGTAGGTGCGGGCCGTCGCGTTCGGGACCTTGAACTTCAGCAGGGCCAGGCGCAGCTTCAGCCGGCTGATCCGTTCCGTCAGGCCGCCGGGGACGAACCAGAGCCGGTACTCCTCGGTGTTCGTCCCCATCAGCAGGTCGATCCCGGCCGCCGCGCCCGCGTGCAGCGCCTCGGCCGGGTCCCGGGTCAGCAGCTCGCCGTCCACCACGAGCTGGAAGGAGTTGCGGCCGGTCAGCGGGTTGCCGCCGCTCGTCACCTCGGTCTGCGCGGTCAGCAGCGCCTCGGTGTCCACGGCGGCCAGCGCGGCGGCCGTGGCGGGGACGCCGAGCCGTCCGGCGATCAGCTCGGTCGTCCCGCGCGCCGCCTCCGGGGTCAGGGCGGCGGGCGCCCCGCTCTGGAGCACCGCCCGCCGGAACAGCCCCGCCGCCCGGTCCGTGGCCAGCAGGGCGCCGATGCTCACCGCCCCCGCCGACTCCCCGGCCACCGTCACCCGGTCCGGGTCGCCGCCGAACCCCGCGATGTTGTCCCGCACCCACTCCAGCGCGGCCAGCTGGTCCAGCAGCCCCCGGTTGGCGGGCGCGTCCGGGAAGAGCCCGAAGCCCTCGACGCCCAGGCGGTAGTTGACGGAGACGAGCACCACCCCGTCCCGGGCGAACGCGGACCCGTCGTACACCGGCACCGCCGAGGAGCCGTGCAGCAGCGAACCGCCGTGGATCCAGACGAGTACGGGGAGCCCGGACGCCTCCGGCGGAAGCGCGGGCGTCCACACATTGAGGTTGAGCCACTCCTCGCCCGGCACCGAAGGGTCCGGCAGCAGCCGGTCCAGCGGTGGGGCGTAGGGCCGCTTGGGTGCCGTCGGCCCGAACGCGAGCGCGTCGCGCACGCCCTCCCACGGCTCCGGCGGCCCGGGCGCGCGGAACCTCCGCGCGCCCACCGGCGCAGCCGCGTACGGAATGCCGCGGAAGACCGCGACGCCCCGCTCCACCGCACCGCGCACGGTGCCCTGCACGGTCCTGGCCGTGGCCTCCACGATGTCGGACATGGTGCGTGCCAACCCCTCTCGCGGTGCGGTGGTCCAGCGGCCCACTTCAGGTGGGCCCGGCTACTTCAGATAGACCAGCCCGTCCGTGGTGAGGGCCGGGCGGCCCTTCGTACCGACCACCACGATCTTGACCGTGTGCTTGGCGCTGGTCGCCCAGGACCGCGTCCAGATCGCGTCCCGGTACTTGGTGGAGGCCGACTTCAGGTCCACCGTGGCCACCTTCTTGCCGTCGACATAGACGTATGCCTGCCCCGAAGTGGCCGCCCGCGACACCACCCAGGCGGCTGACCGGCCGGTGAACGTCCAGGTCAGGCCGGCGTCCTTGGTGCTGCTGGTGAGCGACTTGCCGCCCAGGTAGCTGGAGGAGGACTTCGACGTCCACTTCCCGGTCTTCTTGGCGGCGGTCTCCTGGAGGATGACCGGGGTGCCGGAGACCGAGGCGGCGGCCGTGTTGCCCGCGTGGTCGTACGCCGTCATCTTCCAGGCCGTCGCCGCGCCGGACTTCGCGGTGTGCGGGGCGGTGCCGACCGTCGGGCCGTACGTCCTGGCGAGGGGCGCGGTGAGCCGGACCTCCTTGAGGGCGGTGGCGTCGGTGGCCTTCCAGGTCAGGGTGAGCGGGACGGCGGCCGTGTCCACCGTGCCGGGGCGCAAGGTGAGGGCCGGCTTGGTGGTGAAGGCGGGGGCCGTCCGGTCGGCGATGACCGTGGCCGCCGCCGAGGTGGTGACCTTGCCCGACTGGTGGGTGGCCCGCACCTGCACGGAGTGCTTGCCGGCCGCGAGGGTGGCCGGGGCCGAGGTGACGTTGCCGGCGACGGTGGCCACCGGCTTGCCGCCGACGAGGAGCTCGTACTGCTTGACGAAGGCGGCGGGGGTGGCCGACTTCCAGCTGACGGTGATCGCCGACTTGGTGTGGTACGTGGCGCCGGAGGCGTTGGCTCCGGTCACCGAGGTGATGGCGAGGCCGGTGACGGTGTCGGTGACCAGGGCGCCGGCCAGCGAGCGGATCGCGGGGAGCTGGTTGTAGAGGCTGGTACCGGGGCACTCGGTGGCGAACCCGTCCCGGTGGCCGGAGATCTGCTGGAAGGGGTACTGCTTCCCGGCGGTGAACTGCTTGCGGTCCAGGCTGCTGCCGTCCGCCCCGGCGGTCAGCTGGACCGTGCCCGTGGGGTTGCCCTGGTACTGGCCGAGCTTCCAGGCGGCGAGGCGGGCGACCGCGTCGGTCGCGGCGCCGGAGGCCGGGGTCTGCGTGTGCATGCCCATCACGGCGATCCCGGCGGTGTCCCGGTTGAAGCCGTAGGTGTGCGCGCCCAGGACGGCCCGGTCCACCCCGCCCTTGCGGCCCTCGAAGATCGTGCCGCACTTGTCGACCACGAAGTTGTAGCCGATGTCCTTCCACTTGTTCGACTGCACGTGGTACGTGTGCAGCGCGCGCACCATGGCCGGGGAGTCGGCGCACGCGTAGTCGTTGGTCTGCGTGGTGTGGTGGACGAAGACCGCCTTGACCGAGGGCAGGTAGTCCGGCGCCTCGCTGTTGAGCGACTCGTCGGCCTTCCAGGCGGCCCGCGAGACGATCGTCGGCTGCGGGGCCGTGGACGGCGGTGCGGGCGGCAGCGGCGGGGTCGAGGAGGCGCTCGGTGTCGGCGTCGGGGTCGGTTTCGGCGAGGTGGACGGCTGCGGGGGCGCGGTGGTCGGGCTCGGCGTGGGGATCGGGGGCGCCGGGGTGGGCGACTGGGTGGTCGGGGTGGGGGCCGGTGGCTCGGGGGACGGCTCCGCCGGGGGCTCCGGGGAGGACGGCTCGGCGGACGGCGTCGGCTCGTCGGACGGGTCCTCGGCGGCGAACGCGGCGGGTTCCGCGGCGAACGCGGCCGGTTCGGCGGAGAGCGGGGTGGTGCTGCCGCCCGGGTCGACGGTGTCCAGCCGCAGCCCCGCGGGCAGCCCGGCCTTGGCACCGTCCGCGGTGCTGACCCGGACCTCGACGCCGTTCGACGGGCCGACCCAGCGCGGTTCGGTGGTGCCCCGGACGCCGGGCCGGCCGGCCTCGGTGCGCCCGTCGATCTCGGTGTCCAGGGGCAGCCAGCCGGTCCACCTGCCGGTGGCGGCCGAGCGGGTGCGGGCCTCGACCCGGCCGGTCACCTGGGCGGCGGGGTCGGTCCAGGTGACGCCGAGCAGACTGAACCGCTCGGTGGAGCGCTGCGTGAGGGAGGCGGCGGTGCCGTCCTCGGAGGTCTTGAGCGGGGTCCGGTACACATCCGCCTCCGCGGGAGCGGACTTGGCGTCCGCGTCACCGGCGGGGGTGGAGCTGCCCGTGACGCCCTGGAACACCAGGACGCCCGTCACGGCCGCGGTCGCGACGGCAGCCGTGGTCCATATTCTTCGCTGTGATCTCACGTGTGATTTCCCCGGGGGCTCTGGTGGAAGACATGGCATTCCGACCGGTCAGGCGCTGACCGGGGGCACGACGATGCGGTCGGCCCGGCCGGTGGGGCGACCCGGGACATGCTTGCGCGGGACAGTCTTCCATGCGATCGCTCACGACCGGGCCTGTTTCTTTCCGGATCGGTCGCGATGTGATCCGATCGTCCTTGTCGGAGGATCGGCCTTCGGGGGATCGTCCTTCTCGGGGGATGAGGGATCGGCCCCAGGGCCTGGAACGCTTCCGCCCTCCAGGCCCCTGGCCTCTGTTGCGGGTGCCGTGGGGTGCTGCGGGTGCCGCAGGCCGCTCTCAGGCGGCGAAATACCGGGACATCGAATTGCGGGCGTCCAGCTCCACCAGATCCGGCCGCGTGTACCGCTCGGCGCGTGCGTGATAGTCGAAGTCGCCCCGCACGAGCCCCCGGTAGTCCTGTACGCAGCGTTCGAGAGCGGCCTTGGTCGAGGCGCTGATGCCCGCCGCCTCGATTTCCTCGATCAGCTCCTTTTCGGCCCGCATCACGCGCTCGGCAATACGTGCCAGTTGAATTCCGGCCTCGTCGACGGCCTCCTGGAGCGTGGAGCCGCGGTCGCGCTGAATGAGCCGTACCGCATTGTGCTCATAGCCGAGAGCGGCCTCTTTCTCGAACGAGCAGATGTCGTTGCAGAGACCGGAATGATCGGTCACCGCGTTCCGCAGGGCGATGTACGCGGGCAGGCTGCGGGCGGAATCCGGCAGATCGATTCCGGCGATGATCTCATGCAGATCCAGGAACGGCTGCATGGCCACCGAGTCCCGGCGGTGCTTGGCGAAGTCCGCCCGGCTCGGCACCTGCCCGGCCGCCCGCTCCACCGCCTCGGCGTAGTAGGTCCAGAGCCAGGCCGCCGTGTCCCGCCGGAACTGGCGGTTCCACTGCGGGGACCGGTCGTGGCAGGTCCGGTCGCGCAGCCCGGCGAGCGCCTGCTCCATCGGCCCGCGCGGCGCCGCCCCGTCGAACACGTCGACCAGGCGGGTGATCGCGGCCTCGCACATCAGGGGGTCGCGCCCGGCCGGGCCGTCGTCGAACTCGTCGTCCACCAGGAAGGCCCAGAACAGCCATTGGCAGAAGAGGTCCAGATGGTCCTGCGACGCTTTCGGGAAGATGAGGGAGATCCAGAGTTCCGGCCGTGTGCGGATCATCTTCCTGCGGGCCGGAACGGAGAGAATCAGTCCCTCCGTTTCCGCCCATTCCCAGGCGGCTTCCCTGGTTTTCTCCAGACCCGGATTGCACCCTGCGCTGGCGAACGGCATGTGAAACGCCGGTAACGTTATCTGGCTCATTGCTGCCCCTCGTCGAATGAGTACGGACGGGCGATGCGCACCGCGCATTCCCGGTGATCGCGCATGGGCGCCGGCCCGGTCGGAACCGGCCGCCGGGCATTCGCCCGTCCGGGCCCCGGAGGGAACGTGCGAGGTGAGGCGGTCATCGGTGTCCTCTCTCCTCCACCGGGGGCCAGGTCGTGGCAGCAGGGTCGGCGGGCCGACGAGGGTGAACGCGTCACCATGCGTGAGGCCCAGTCAACCGCTAGTTGAGCGTTGAGGGAAGTCGGCCGTGACCGAAAGTGGGTGACCCCTGCAAATCTTGGGATCGCTTATGGGGGTGGAGTGCACTTCCGGGACTGGACGGGTTGCGGGTTCTGAACGGGACCACCCGGACGACCCGGACGAAAGACAGGTGTCCGGTGTCAGGCGTCCGGCGTTCAGGTGCGCTTGAAGAACTCGATCTCCCCGAGTGCGATCGGGCGGCCCCGGCGCTGGCCCGCCGCCTCCCGCAGGACGAGCTGGACGGAGACGACATCGCTGATGCCGGTCCGTACCGTCTGCTCGCCCGGCTTGTCGTTGAGCGTCAGCTCCTTCTTGTGGACCGTGCCGTCCTCCGTGGTGACGATCAGATCCGCCCGGACCGGCCGCGGCTCCTGCCGGAACTCCTCGGGCTCCGTGGACGCCCCGGTGTGCAGGACCACCCCGACCAGCCGGAACGGCGTACCGAAGGTGCACGTCAGCGAGGCGCCCAGGGCGGGTGCGCCCCAGTATTTGTTGGTCAGGCCGTCGACGGCCGCGCCTGCCGGATGACCGGGGGCGGCACCGCTCGCACTCACCCCGGAGGGGCTGATCTCCGCCGTGTCGCCGAGCTTGTCCCGTACGTCCTCGAAGAGCACGCGCCCGGCCGGCAGGAACAGGAAGCCCACGAAGAGCAGCCCGACGACCGCCAGGATCAGCAGGACGCGCCGCAGCGCCCGGCCCGACCGGACCCGCACCCGGCGGCGGAACGGCCACACCGTGCGCCACCACGGCAGGGGCGCGGACCCCTCCCTGGCCTGTAGAGGCGTCGCGCAGCGGCGGCAGAACCGGCGCCCGGGGAGGTTCGGGGTACCGCAGGACGGGCACGGCGGCCCGTCCGGCGCCTCGTCCTCCTCCACCGGCCGCACGACGGGCCGCCGCGCCACGGGCTTCGCGGGCTGGACTGCCCCGACGGGCGCCTCGGCCGGGGGCTCCGCCCGGGACGGCGTGGCGGGCGGAGCGGGGCGTACGGGGGCGGGCTGCGGGGGGAGTTGGGGGCGTACGGGCGGGGGAGCGGGAGCCGGAGCGGGGGTGGGTCGCGGTGGCTGTTGCGGTGCTACGGGGGTGGGCCGGGCAGCCGTCGGCGCGGTGCGCGGCCGGGGCGGGCGTGGGGGTGTCGCGGGGGGCGCCGGGTCCGCCGCCGGGCGCGGGGGCGTGATGGGCGGGGTGGGGGGTGCGGCCGGTGCGGAGGGGGTGGCGGGCGCGGTGGTCGGGGGTGCCGGTGCCTCCGGGGCTGTTGAAGCCGTGGGTGCCGTCGGTTCTGCTGAAGCCGTCGGTGGTGCCGGTTCCGTGGACGGAGCGGGTACGGGGTCCGGTGCCGCACGGCGCTCGCGTACGGGCTCCGGCGCAGGCTCGGGCTCCGGGGCCGACCGCCGTTCCGGCTCCGGCTCCGGTCCCGGTTCGGGCGCGGGCGTACGCTCCGGCTCCCGCGCACGTTCGGGCGCCGGTTCCGGTTCCGGAAAGGGCTCCGGCTCCCGCGTCGCCGAAGCGCGTCGAGGCTCCGTCGACCACCCCAGGTACGACCCGCAGTTGCCGCAGAAGTCGTCGTCCTCGCGGTTCGCCGTACCGCACGCCGGACACGAGCGCATCGCGTCAGCCTTCCGTTTCTACGGTCGTCCCGGGCGCCTGCTCGGGCGGGCCCGGCAGGATCTCCACCCGGCAGGTGAGGTGGACGGGGCACGAGGCCGTGACGACGTCCAGGACCCGGTTCTCGTCCACCGTGACCCCGGGGGCCACCGGCCAGACCCGTACGAGCAGTTCACCGGTCGGGGCCGGAGGCAGCTCCGTACCGGACTCGGACGACCATGCCACGCCTCCGCCGTCCCGTACATCGGCGTGCACGCCGAAGCAGAGGCGGAGGTGTTCGACCAGGCCGCGCCGGGTGGAGCGCCACCGGTGCAGCTCCACCGCGCGGGCCACCACGGCCCGTTGCAGCTCCGGCGGCCAGGCCGGGTCGATGCCCGCGCCCACCCAGGTCGCCAGCCACGGCAGGAAGTCGGCCGGGGCCAGGGCCGGGTCGAAATAGGCGGGCAGGTTGTCCAGGGTGGACAGGACCGGCGCCAGGACCGTGTCGAGGCCCGCCGTGAAGCGCTGGGCCAGGTCGTCGTCGGCGTACAGGGCGGGCAGCAGCTCGCCGATCGGGTAGCGGCTGGGCAGCCCGGGGACGGCGGCCCGGCTCATACGCCCTCACCCGGCCCGCTCGCCGTGACGATCACCTGGTGCTGGTGGGAGAAGACCAGCGCGCCCGGAGCCACGTCGATCCGGTCCACCGCGCCGCCGCGCCGCCCGGAGATCGGGTCGGCCGGGAAGAGCCGGACGTCCTCGACCAGCCCGGCGCCCCGCACCCCTTGGAGCACGGCGAACACCTCCCCGTACTGCACCGGTCGCCCGAACGGCCACCCCGCACCGTCCGCACCGCCCCGCAGCGGGTCGATGTGGCGGAACAGGGCCTCCAGCGCCTCCGCGCGCACCCGGTCCACGTCGGCCGGTGCCGCGACCAGCCGGGCGACCACGGTGACGCCCTGGTAGGCGGGCGGCTCCACGACGAGCCGGGTGCCCACCAGACGGCGTTCGTCCAGGCGTTCCGCCACCGCCGCCAACACCTGGTCGGAGGGGATCAGCTGCTCGAACCGCAGGTGGCCGCCCTCGTCGGGGACCGCGTCCGGCACCACCAGGACCCGTACCGCACCGGCCTCGCCCGGGACGGCCGGCAGACACCGGACCCGGCGCAGGGAGGGGGCCGCCTCGTGGGCGATGACCTCGTAGTCCCGTGCGGTGACGGCCCGTTCCTGCACGCGCAGGATGTTGGGCGCGCGCACCTTGGCGTTCTCGACGGTCTCCCCGTCCACGCCGCCGGCCGCCGCCTCCCGGTTGTCGACGCCCGCGACGTACGGGACCGAGCTGCGCAGTACGGAGATCGCACCCCGCGCCACGTTCCCGGCCGACCCGCCGCCCGTGCGGTAGCGGGGGACGCGGAGCTGGGCGCCCTTCTCCGGGACCGCGCCGTACGCGCGCATCGTGCCGTCCGGCTCCCGCACCTCCGGCGGGAACGCGAACTCCCCGGAGACCGCGTCGATCCGGACGTGCCGGTCACCGGGCGAGGAGGCGCCGAAGTGCTCCACGGGCGTCCAGACCTGCCAGCCCTCGGCGGTCGACACCTGGACCACCGGCGGCTCCCCGTCCATCAGCAGCGGCACCCGGCTCACCGAGAACCGCTGCCCGGCGACGCCCTCCGACTCCCCGAGGGGCACGTCGACGACGGTCTCCGCGTGTTCGACGGCGGCCGTGCCGCCCACCGTGAAGACCTCGGCCTCCCGGATCGTCGGCGACTCGGAGTAGAACGGCTGGCCCGGCTCGGGCGGCGTCACCCGGCAGCGCAGCCACCCCGCCCGCGTACCGGCGACGACGGACGCGGTGTGCCCGGCCGGGACGAACACGATGACCTCGCCGGGCCGGTTGAGCCCGCCGGTGGTGTCGTCACCCGTCGCGCACTCCACCCAGCGCGCCCCGTCCCACGCCTCCCAGACGAGCGGAGGCTGACGCGGGTCGACACCCACGCCCTCCACCCGGCTGTCCAGGCGTACGGCGACGATGCAGCGCGGTACGGCGGTGGGCAGCCCGAACAGCATCGCGTCCCCCGGCTCCGGGCGCGGCGAGAAGCACGGGATGTCCTTGCCCGCGCCCAGCGGCCCGGTGCGGTCGGTCTGGTCGCCGGTCTTCGGCGCGGTCACCAGCCGGACCAGCTCGCTCGGCACGATCGGCAGGTCCTCGGAGGTGGTGAACACCACCGGCTCCTCGGCCTCGCCCCGCGCGGTCGCCACCTCCGTACCGGCGGACAGGTGCACGGTCTCCGGCTGCGGCGCGGAGAGCCAGAAGTCGACCTCGGCGCGGGCCACGGTCGGCGGGAACAGGGTCACGCCGAGCAGGTCGAGGAAGGCCGCGTAGTTCTTGTCGGGCACCCGGTTCAGCCGGTACAGCAGCTGGTCGACCATGTACGCGAACGTCTCGATCAGCGTGACCCCGGGGTCCGACACATTGTGGTCGGTCCACTCGGGGGAGCGCTGCTGGACGTACCGCTTGGCCTCGTCGACGAGCTGCTGGAAGCGCCGGTCGTCCAGGTTGGGGGAGGGCAGGACCATCAGCGCACACCTGCTTCCGAGGAGCCCTCTTCGGACGGGATCGTGTAGAACGGGAAGACCAGGTTGCGCAGGTCGTTGGTGGCCCGCACGGTGTAGCGCACGTCGATGTAGAGCGTGCCCTCCTCGATCGCGTCGAACGCGATCACCACGTCCGTCACCTCGATGCGCGGCTCCCAGCGCTCCAGGGACGTACGGACCTCCTGGGCGATCCGCCCGGCCGTCGCGCCGTCACCGGGCGCGAAGACGTAGTCGTGGATGCCGCAGCCGAACTCGGGCCGCATCGGCCGCTCACCCGGTGCCGTACCGAGGATCAGCCCGATGGCCTCCTCGATCTCCTTGTCCCGCTCCACCAGGGCGATCCCGCCCGTCGCACCGGTCCGCAGCGGGAAGCCCCAGCCGCGCCCGATGAAGCCGCTGCCGCGCGCGATGTATCCGCCGCCGTTTCCGGTCCCGGTGTATCCACCGCCGTTTCCGGTGTATCCGTCGCCGCTCACATCGGGCCCCCGATCAGGACGTTCGGCGCGCCGCTGATGATCGGCGCGCCGCAGGTGGTCTTGTCTCCCATGCGGGCGGCGGGCAGTCCGCCGATCAGCACCGGGCCGCCGACGGCCACGGCCGGGTTGGGCATGATCACGTTGCCCGGCCCGAGCGCCGCGTGCGGGGGGACCACGCACACGTGCAGGCTCCCGGTGACGGCCGCGGGCCGGCCGCCGATCAGCACGGTGGCCACGGTCACCGCGCCCGGGGGCGGGGTGCCGATGACGCCGCCGTGGGCGGTGCTGTCGCCCGAGCGGGCTGCGGGGGGCATGGCCGGGGTTCTCCTTGCTGTGAAAGGTGATTGAGGAATCGTCAGGGGATGTGTTTACGGGGTCAGTTGATGCGGATCAGCTTGGCCTTCAGCACGGCGAGCAGTCCGCCGTCCACGGTGACGCCCGTCTTGCCGTTGATGGTCACCGACCTTCCCTTGACCTCGACGTTCCCCGTACCGGCATCGAGGGTGATGCCCGACGAGGAGAGCGTCACGGAGCTCTGCGGCCGCTTGGAGCCGGGGGCGAAGACAGTGAGGGCGATCTCGTTCTTCCGCTCGTCCAGAGTGACTTCGAGCCGCTTGTTGCCGCTGGCCAGCCGGACCCCGGACGGGCCGCGCGGAGTGTCGAGGAGTTCCAGCCGGTTGCCCGAACGGGACACCAGGGAACGGCGGTTGACCTTGCCGCTGGTCTTGTCGACGAGTGGCACGTCATGCTCCGAGGGCCGGTCGATCCCGTTGTACAGGCCGCCCAGCACATACGGGCTGTCCAGGAGCCCCTGCTCGAAGCCGACCAGCACCTCGTCGTTGACCTCGGGGCTGAAGACCCCGCCGCCGCCGTTGCCGCCCCACTGCACCGTACGGACCCAGTCGGTGACGTAGGTGTCGTCCAGCCAGGGGAACTTCAGCCGCACCCAGCCCCGTTGGCCCTTGCCCTCGCGGATGTCGGTGACCACGCCGATCGCGAGCCCCGGCATACGCGGACCGCGCGAGGGGGCCCCGCCGCCGGTCAGCCCGGCCAGGGAGCGGTCGGGCGAGGCGCTGACGATCACGGTGGTGCGGTAGCCGCCGTCCGGTTCCAGGACGTGGTGGGCGGCGGTGGCGGTGTAGCGGCCGGAGAAGGTCGGGCCGACGTTGCCGAGGGCCACGGGAGCCCCCGCGCGCAGCTGGGGATTGCCGAAGGCCACGGCCTCGATCTCGCCGAACCCCGAGCTGACCTGGGCCGCCACCGCCCCGGCGACGGCCGTGGTCTCGGCCTGGGTGCGGTACGGGGTGTCGGCGACGGTCACCCGGGCGCTCGCGCCGAACGCCCCGGACGCCACCGACGGGCTCATCCCGGGCGTCACGGTGTCGCTGCGCACGGACTGCTCCCGCGCCACGAGCCGCGTCTTGGTGTCGACGTTCCAGCCGCGCACCTCCACATCGCCCGCCCCGTCCGCGCCGGTCACCACGGCCCGCAGCGAGAGCAGGTTGTCCCCGTACTCCAGGACCATCGGGTTCTTCGCGGCCCGGGTGTCGGGCGAGGGGGCCGAGGAGGCGGGCTTCGGCTTGGTGAACTGGAGCACGCCCTGGTCGTCCACCCGCACCTGCGCACCGCTCTCGGCCGCCAGGTGCTGGAGGAACTCCCAGTCGGAGACGTTGGGCTGCGTCAGCTGCTTGTACGTGATCGGCGCCGCCTCGACCTTGCCGCAGCTCAGCCCGGCGCCCGCCGCGACCTTGCGCACGATGTCCGCCGTCTTCATGTTGCGGTACGCCACCACCTTCCGGCCGCGCTGGAGCCGGTGCGCCTTGGAGAGGGCGCGGACGACGGTGAACGTGCCGGTGGTGTCGTGGTCCAGCTCGATCGCCGTGACCTCACCGGTGAACAGCCGCTCACGGACCCGGTCCTGCACGGTGACGACGGAGATCTTCAGCGGGGTGCCGAGGGTGATCCCGCTGTCGCTCAGCAGATCGTGGTCCGGGTCCCGGTACATCAGCACCGCCGTGTCCGGCAGCCCGACGTTCTCGTCGACCACACAGCTCACCAGCTGGGCGGCCCAGCCCGGCGGCAGCTCGGCGGGTATCTCCACGATCGGATCGGCGGCGAACGAACGCCCCGGGGAGGCGGGGCTCATCGGCCGCCCTCCGCGAGGTGGTCTTCCAGTCCGGGCACCAGGAGTTCACTGCCGGGGATCAACCGCATCGGGTCGTCGATGTCGTTGGCGTGCGCGATCGTCCGCCAGGCGGTGGCATCGCCGTACTCACGCCAGGCGAGCAGCGGCAGGCTGTCCCCGGCCACGACCCGGTGCGTACGCCGGGCCTCCTTCGAACCCGAGGTGGGGTTCTGGCCGGCGGGGTCAACGCTCGCCTCCTCGATGGAGAGGGAGCAGGTGGCGCGCAGCGGTTTCCCGTCCACGTCGAACAGGGTGTACGAGACGGAGAGGTTGGAGAGCACGCCGTCGAACGAGGTCGTCCTCGACGTCCCCCAGTCGAACCGCACCCACGGGCTGGCGGGCGTCTTCCGGGCGAGGCTGGTCGGCGTGGGCACACAGGCGATCATCAGCTGCTCCACCGCCTTCTCCACGGAGTTGTCGTGGGTGGCCGTCGCGTCGAGGAAGACCTCCAGGGAGAGCGAGCGGGGCCCGCTCCCGACGAATTCGGGGAGCGCGGACTGCCCGGCCATCCGGGACGGAGTACGCCGCCACTCGGTGCTCTTGCTCAGTGACAGCTTCGAGGGGTTGAACTGGAGGGTGAGCTGGGCGAGTCGGCCGCCCGGCTTGGCGCCGACGGTCGACGGCGGTTCCATGATGGTCAGTTGGGCGCGCGCACGGCTCGCACGGAGAGCGGGTGACATGGCGTTCCTCCTTTCTGGTGTGCCTGGCGTTCCCGGTGTTCCTGTTCCCGGCCGGTGATGTGATGGGTCATCAGGACGCTTCCAGGCCCTCGTGCGCGATCTCCAGCGTCTCGATCGCCGCCTGGGAGTTGGCGGGGTCGAACGACGGGCCCTGCCAGCGCACGGGGACGATGCCCTGCACCTGCCAGCTGATGATCCGGCTCAGATCCGGCCGTAGCGCGACGATCTCGCCGTCCTTGGGCTCCACCCGCTGGATGGTCTCGTTCAGCCAGCGCGCGATCTTCATCGTGTCGGCGGTGACCGGGCGGGTCAGCGTGATGTTGGTCCAGGTGATGCGGCCCGGCAGCTGCCAGGTGAAGCCGTTGTTGCCGCCCTCGGCGTACGTC
The DNA here is from genome assembly GCF_009865135.1 of Streptomyces sp. SID8374. NCBI lineage: Bacteria > Bacillati > Actinomycetota > Actinomycetes > Kitasatosporales > Streptomycetaceae > Streptomyces > Streptomyces sp. SID8374. The sequence continues at coordinate 333,926 of NZ_WWGH01000002.1, forward strand.
TCCATCTCGACCTCGGCGCCCAGACCCGAGCAGGTGTGGAACGCACCCAGGTCGCTGCCGCCGATCACGAGCTTGAAGAACACGCTCGTCGCGAAGATGTTGTCCGTCATGCCGTGTCTCTTCTTCTCTGCTGATTCCTACGGGAGGTGCTGGGGGAGCCGCTGTCAGCGGCGGCCGTCGTGGAGCCGTCCGGCGCGCTCACGCCCTCGGCGCATGTCGGCGCGGATGAGCCGGCTCACGGGGTCGATGAGGCGGCGGGCCAGCTCCTCGATCTCGGCTCCGGAGATGCGGCTCGCGGTGCTCGCCGCGTTCTCCGTCGACGTTTCGGCGGTGGGCGCGAAGCCGGACGGGTCGCCGCCCGCACGCTGAACGGGCCTGGGCGTGCCGCTCTGCGTGCCGCTTTGCGTGCCCTTCGGCGGGACCGCCTTCACGGGGACGCCGGTGATGCCGGCCTGGGCGGCGGCGCGTTGCAGCACTTGGGCCTGTGTCGGGGGCTGCCCTGGGGTGGTGGTGCCGCTCGGTGCGGAGGGCGACGGGTGCGGGCGTGGTGGAACCCGTACGGAGAGGGCCGGCGGGCCGACCGGGGGCGCGTCGCCGCCGGGCGCCGGGCCTGCGGGCGGGGGGCCTGCGGGGTCGGGCACGACCGGCAGGGGCATCCGCTGGACGGGTACGACGGTGGCGCCGGGCGGGGTCGCCACGGGCGGGTGGGGGCGGACGACCGGGACGGGGCGGGGGTCCGGGGTCGCCTGCGGGGGTGCCGTGGGCGCTGCGGAGGCCGTGGGCGGCATGGTGGGCGGTGAGGTGTGTGCGGGGGATGCCGGGCGGGTGGTGGGCCGCTGGGGCGTGTGGGTGGTGTGCCCGCCGTGCGTGGTGTGCCCGCTGTGGTGGTCGGCGGGGGCGGTGCTGGGGGCCGGTGCCGATGAGGCCCGCTGCACTGTCTGCCCTGGCGTTCGGACGTCGGGGCCGGGCGACGGCGGGGTGGTGGCCGCCGCGTCCCGTACCGGACGGCGCTGTACGAGCCGCTGGAGCACGCCCCCGATGGCGGACGGCCGGTTCTTGGCCGGGGCGGTGGCGCTCCTGGTGGTGCGCTGGGCCTTGGGCGCGTTCTGCCCGGGGGCGGCCTTGGGGGCGGCAGCGGTGCCTTGCGGGCTGCGGGCGTTGCTGGTGGTGTGCCGGGGTGCGGGTGCGGGGGCGGATGTGGCGTGCGCGGCGCGTTGGACGGTGGCGCCGGGCGTCGGGGCGGCAGACATCGGAGCCGGGCCGGAGGTACGGAGCTGCTGCGGCGAACCGGACGGCGCGGACTCGGTGGGCCGGGTGCGGGGTGCGTTGCGCCGGGGCGTCGCACCCGGTGACGTCCGGCGCTCCCCGGTCCGGGTGTCGCCGGCCGGTGCGTTGCCGGTCCGAGGGCTGCTGCTCCGGGCGTTCGGCGTGTTCGCGGGGCCTGGTTGTGGTTGCTGTACGTCGCGGCGCCAGGTGGCTGCCACGACCGGGCGTGCCGTGGAGCCGCCTGCCGCCGCTGTCGTCGGGGCCGCCGAAAACCCTTCGGCCGAACCGGTGCTGACCTTCAGAGCCCTGCCCGAGAGCAGGGTGCGCGACCGCTGGACGGTGGGCGGGAGCGCCTCGGTACCGAGGGAAGGCGTGGCCGTGGGCGGCGTCGCGGGACCTCGTTCGCCCAGCTGCCTCGGGCCGATGTTCCGGATGCGGACCGGGGCCGGGGGAGCGGCGTTGCCGGGCGCGGCGGTGCCCGCGTCCACCGCGCGCTGTACGGGAGCGGGCTGGGCGGGCGCCGGGGCAGAGCGGACCGGCATCTCGGCCGGGGCGCTCGGGGCGGGCGGCGGTGTGGTGGCCCGCGCGGGTGCGCTCTGCGGAGTCGGCGTACCCGAGGGGCCCGGCCGCGTACGGCGACGGTCACCGAGGAGCGGTGCGTCGCGCTGGACCCGGGCGGTCGACGGGAGCGAGGTGAGGGGCGTGCCGATCCCGCCTCGCGTACGGGCACGGGGGGCGCCGGACGCGTCGGCAGGCGGGGTGGTGGTGCCAGGGGCGTTGGGGCGTGGAGCCGGGCGGGACGCGGTGGGCGATGCCTGCGCCGGGCCCGTGGCCGGGGCCTTCTGGATGGATGTCGGTGCCGATGTCGAAGTCGACGCCGACGCTGGTGCTGCTGCCGGGGCCGGTGCGGGCTTCGGTCCCTGGGCCGTGGGCGGTGCCTGCTTCGGCGAAGGTGTCGCCGCTGGTGAGGCTGCCGGTGCTGCCTCGGCCGTCTGGCGCTGAAGCACCGGCATGGCCGCCGCTTCGTGCCCTGCCGGGGCAGTCGGCGCCACCTGCCCTTGCCCTGCCGGGCCGGAAGGGATGGCCCCGGAGGGCAGTTCCCGCAGGGGCTTGCCCAGGGCGGGACGTACGGCCTCGGGGGCAGGAGCCGACGCCCGGCCGGGGCCCTCCTGCCGTACGGGGGCGGTCGGCTGCTGAGCGGGGGCGCTCCGCTGCACGGCGTCGGAAGCCGTCGGCGCGGATGGTACGGCCGGTGCGGAGGGGGTGGCAGGCGTGGCAGGGGCAACAGGCGGCAGCCCGGTGATCTGCCGCAGCCGCATCGCAGGGCGCCGGGCGACGGTCAGGGGCGGCGCGGTCCGCCGAGGACGTACAGCGGCGGGCCGCGCACGCTGCACCGAAGCCGAAGCCGACGAAGAAGTCGAAGAGGTCGACGAAGGAGCCGCAGCCGACACCGAAGGCACAGCCGCCTGCGACGCAGGCGCTTCCGCAGAAGCCGCAGCCCCTTCCGCCGTCGCTGCACGCTGCACGTTCGGCGTGGCCGTAGCGCCCGTAACAGAGCGCGCAGACCCTGCCTTTCGCACTGCCGGCGCACTCCGCCCCGCCTTCCGGCCACCCGCGCGCCCCGCCGCAGCAGGCCCGGCCGAGCCGGTCACCCCAGCCGCCCCGGCCGCCGCCTCGTCCTCAGCACCCTCCGGCCGGGCCGCCCGCAGCAGCAGCGGCCCCCCGGGGGAAGCGGAACGTGCGACGCCCGGGCGGGCGACACCGTGGATGAGGCCCACCGGGGCGGACGGCAGTACGGCGTGGCCGAGTTCGCCGCCGAGGGTGGGGTTCTGCCAGGAAGCGAGCTGGGACCGGAACCGCAGCCCGTCGCTCACCCCGATCGAGGACCGGGCGACGGTCACCGTGGGCGGTGCGACCTGACGCCAGCCCCCGTCCCAGCCCGAACCGGAACCGGAACCGGAAGCGGAACCAGAGCCGGAGCCGGAACCGGGAGCCCCCGGACCCGCCCCCTCAGGACCGCCACCAACCCCGGCACCCGTACCCACGCCCGTACCACCATCAGCACCGGCACCAGAGCTCACACCAGCCCCGGCCTCCGAGCCCGTGCCCGCCCGTGGGCGGTCCGTTCGGCGCAGCCAGTCCCCGAACCCCACACGATCACCCGCCTTCGTTGACGCGGGTGTTGATCCGCGCTATCTCCCGCACCCACTGCTGACGTTCCGCGTGGGTGAGGTCGAGAATGTCCTCACGCTGCCAATGGAAGTGGTAGGCGACGTACGCGATCTCCTCCCGCAACCGGGGAAGCGCGTACGTCACGATTCCCCCAGGCGCCCACCCGAGAGGTCCACCTCGAACGAGCCGTGGCAGAGCGGGCAGGTCACCGCCGCGTGCGTGTGGCCCTCGCTGTTGATCCGGCGGTAGAAGTCCTGGAGGAACGCCACATCGGTGGCGTACATCCGCTCCACGATCCCCGCGTGCACATCGGTGACCGTGCCGAGCTGGGTGATGACCTGGCTCAGCAGCACCACGGACAGGTACGCCGGGTTCTCCTTCACCCGCAGGTCGATCTGCGGGCGCAGCTCGTCCCGGGCCGTCGCGAGCCGCATGGTGCCGTGCCGGTGCAGCTGGCCCTCGTCGTCGACGTACCCGCGCGGCAGCTCGAAGGCGAACTCCGTCTGCAACGAGTCCCGTTCACGGGGGCGGGCAGGCGCGGGCGCCGGTGCGGGCGCCGGCGCCTCCTGGCGTGCGGCGGTCGTGGCGGCCAGGTTGTCGAGGGTCTCTTCGAGGCCGCTGCCCGGCGAGACGGTCCGGCGCCTCATTCGACCACGATCTCCTCGAAGGTGATGGTCACCGTCTCGGTCGCCGCGCTGGACTCGCCGGCCTTGAGCGAGGGGCCCTCCCACTTGGAGGCCCAGCCCTGCATCAGCTGGATGCGCCGGACGGTCTCACCGGTCGAGTCCTTGATCTCGATCGTGAGGTTCTGGCGCGCGGTGTCGACGGCCCCGTTGTTGAGCGTCTCCTTGATCCAGGTGGTGAACTCGCTGCTCTTGTCGAGTCCGCGGGTGATCGTCACCTCGCCCGCCTGGCGCGCGCCCGGCTGCTTGCGGATGATCTGCTTGCCCTCGGCGGTCACCTGGCGGACCTCGACGACTTCTTCCTCGACGGTCATGCCGCTGATCTCCTGGATGGACTCCACGAGATAGCCGCCGAGCTGCACGCCGAATACGTGGGTGGAAAGAGCGTCGCCCTCTGCCATGACTGTGTGCCACCTGTTCCGCTAGTGAAGATGAGAGATGAAGGGGTGAGGAGGACCGCGCGGGTCACTCGTCGATGAGGCTGGTGCTGTCGGAGAACTGGGCGAGGCGGAAGACCACGAACTCCGCGGGCTTCACCGGGGCGACGCCGATCTCGCAGACGACCTGGCCGAGGTCGATGGACTCCTGCGGGTTGTTGCTCCGGTCGCAGCGGACGTAGAACGCCTCCTCGGCCGTGCGGCCGAACAGCGCCCCGCGGCGCCACTCCTCGGTGAGGAAGGCGGTGACGTTGCGCCGGATGCTGGACCAGAGGCGGTCGTCGTTCGGCTCGAACACCACCCATTGGGTGCCCAGGAGGATGGACTCCTCCAGGTAGTTGAAGAGGCGGCGCACGTTCAGGTAGCGCCAGGCCGGGTCGGAGGAGAGGGTCCGGGCGCCCCAGATGCGGATGCCGCGGCCGGGGAAGGCGCGGACGCAGTTGACGCCGATCGGGTTCAGCAGGTCCTGCTCGCCCTTGCTGAGCCGGATCTCCAGGTCCACCGCACCGCGGATGACCTCGTTGGCGGGGGCCTTGTGGACTCCGCGCTCACCGTCGCTGCGCGCCCAGACACCGGCCACGTGACCGCTCGGCGGGACCAGGGAGTTGCGGCCGCTCGCCGGGTCGAAGACCTTGACCCAGGGGTAGTACAGGGTGGCGTAGCGGGAGTCGTAACCGGCGTCGTCGTTGCGCCAGGTGCGGACCTGCTGGGCGTTCATGCCGGGCGGGGTGTCCAGGACGGCGACCCGGTCGCCCATCTGCTCGCAGTGCGAGATGACCGCGAGCTGCACGGTCTTGACGCCCTCGGCGTCGATCTCGCCGCGCTGGAAGGCGCTCATCAGGTCCGGGACGGCGACCATGGTGATCTCGTCGATCGACTCCAGGCCGCCGAAGCCGGTGCGGGCGGCGGCGTCGCCGACGTACTCCGAGGCGTCCAGGCGGGCCACGCCGGAACCGGGGGCGCTGGAGGCCGGGGCGGGGGCGAGGGCGACGGTCTGCTTCTCGGGGCGGCTCTGGGCCGTGCCGGGCTGCTCGGTGACCTGGATCAGCTTGGAGTCGCGGGCCTGGGTGACCAGGTAGCCCTTGACGTTCTTGCGGGTGGAGACGTCGTACGTCTCCACGACCTTGCCGGCCTGGCGGACCAGCAGCTTGAAGCGGTCCTCCGGGGGGTTCTCGCCCTCGGGGTCGGCGATCTCGACGGAGAGGTCGGCGCTGGTGCCGGACTTGGCGGCGACCAGGAAGCCGCCGAGGGCGACGGGGGCGGGTTCCTGGGAGACGGCGCCGGGGCCGGTGGAGCCGGAGGCGCCCTGGGCGGGGCCGCCGATGCGCACGATGTAGGCCGCGCCGCCGCCGTTGGCGAAGAAGCCGTAGACGGCGTGGGTGAGGTAGGTGTCGGCGGTGAAGGTGCCGAACGTCTGGACGTACTGGTCCCAGTTGGTCACCAGCGTGGGCTGGTGGAAGGGGCCCGTCTCGGCGAAGCCGACGAAGGCTGCGACCGCGGTGCCGACTCCCTCGATGGGCCGTGCTCCGGACTGCACCTCCTCCACGTATACACCGGGGGTGAGGTACGACGGCATGCTCGCTCCTTCGGGGTGGTCACTCGTTCACCGGTCAGTCTTGCCCGGCGGAGGTGGCGGGGAGTAGGTCTCAAAGTCCTGGGCACGGGGCAGTGAAGCTGCCTTCCCGGGCACCCGTGCGGCGGTGAATGCTGCCCTCGGCGGACCGGCCGTGCCGCTTGCGCATTCGTGGGGGCGGGGCATATTCCGGTGGCCCGAGATGAAGCGGAGGAGAACAGCGGGTCACGGAACTGTTCCTGCTCCGGCCGCCGTTCCGGGGATTCGCCGGAATTACAGATTCCGGTTCTCCGTGGCGATGTGTTCGGTATCTCTTTTTCTCGATGAACGCCGCATGGCGAAAAACCGTACGGGGTCCCGCGGGAATCGGGGCGGCATGACGGGATTCGGCCAGAATGCGCCCAGAAGGTGTGGTCGTCCGGCCCGGTTCCGCCCAGGGAAACGGGCGCCCGACCGTTCCGATCGGGCGCCCGGCGTCTCCCCCCGAACCGTCAGCAACGGCTCTGATCAGGCTCGTTCGTGCTCCGACCCGCCGCAACCGGATATTCTGCTCAGGTCGTCGGCGCCGCGCATGACCGAATTGGTATAGACCTCTGGCGGATTCGGGAGGATGAATCCGCCATCGCCCGGCACGCCGGGTTTCCTCCGGGGCCAGGTTTCTGCTGTTGTCGTCACCGATAGGTGGAGCGCGGCGCTCGGCGTCGCTGTTTCGGCTGTGCTCTACCGTGCGAGATCGCTGAGTACACCACTGACGTTAATCACCTGATGGCACCCCGAAGCCTGCGTTCCGGTCGCCGGAGTGCCGGGCTTGGAGCAGGTGACGGCGGCGGTGACCGTGGCGTTCTCCGGAATCTGAATGGGGGTGACCCAGTGATAGTCCTGGTTGCGGAAGGTTTCCAGCGCGATGGTGGTGATCTTCCGCTCTCCGAAGGAGATCGTCAGCACCCCCTCGTCGCCCTGGAAGTTCGCCACCACGAGGTCCGTGATGCCGAAGACCTTGCCCGCCGGAACCTGGTAGGTCCCCTGCTCCTCGGCCCCGGCCCTGGTCTCCACGTCGATCGTCGCGGAGCTCTGGCCGCTGCCCCCGACGCCCGTACCGCCCGGGCCGGAGCCTGTTCCCGTCCCCGGTCCCGTACCGGAACCGCCGGTGCCACCGGGCGCGCCCGGCGCGTCCGGGCCCGTGCCCTGACCCTGGCTCCCGCCCGGGCTGTCCGGGCCGCCAGGTGTGGCCGCCCCCTGCTGCTGCTCGCGGGCCGCCTCCTCCTGCGCGGCCTCGGTCACCGCCTGCTTCGCGGTGCTCTTCACCGCCGGCCGGACCAGCGCGAACCAGGCCAGCAGCAGCGCCAGCAGCGCGGCCAGCACGATCAGCAGCCACTTGGGCAGCACGGGCAGCTGGAGGAACTCACCGGGGATCGGCTCCGGACGTACGGTCTCCGGCTGCGCGGGCTCCGGCCGGACGGGCTCCCTGCCCCCGGCCTCCACCTTGACCGCCTCGACGGGCGCCTCGACCTCGGCGGCCTCCACCTCGAACGGCCAGGTGACCGGCTCGCCGAACCAGATCAGCTTGGCCGCACGGACCTTGAGCCGCACCTCGGCCGACTCGCCCGGCTCCAGCCGCCGTTGGGCGGGAGTGAACCCCAACCGCAGCTCCTCACCGGCCTGCTTGCCGGTGAAGGCGACGTCGACCGGGGTGTTCCCCTTGTTCTGCACGGCGGTACGGAAGCGGGCGCCCAGCCAGCCCCGGCGGCGGCGCGGCTCCAGCTCGGTGCGCAGCTCGTGGAAGGGCTCCACGGTGACCGTGCCCTCCGGCACCACCACCGACTCCGGGTGCTCCGCGGGCAGTACGCGGACGGCCAGCGGGGTCTCGCCCGCCTTGACCTCGTGGGAGCGGGGCGGGGCGAAGGTGAGGGTCACCGTCTCGGAGGTGCCCGGGTAGAGCGACACGCGGGCCGGCTCGACGGTGCTCCACGCGGCGCAGTCGCCGACGACTTCGAGGGTGTAGGCCTCGACGATGTCACCGTCGTTGCGCACGGTCAGGGTCGTCGTCGCGGTACCGCCGGGCGACACCGTCACCGTGGGCATTTCGAGTTCGGCAGATGTGGTCACCCTGCGACGGTAAGCCGCACCCGCGGCCGCGCAGCAGGGTCACGAGGGCAACGAGCGGGCACGCCCGGTGCCCCGAGGGCACACCGCCCCGGTGGCCCCACGCCCCCGCCCCGGGCCCGCGCCCCCTGCCGAAGACCGGTGCTGTGGGGAGCGGGGACAGGCATATCGGGTGGAAGCAGCTGAGGAAGACGGCGCGGAGCGATGACAACGGCGGAAGCGATGACGACGGCAGACATGACGAGCAGAACGACGGAGCGCGGCCGGTACCGCAGGCCCGAGGCGGCCCGGCGGACCGCCCCGGCCGCCCCCGGCGCGGGGAGCGGCGGCAGGGTCACCGTGGCGGTGTACGCGGAGGACCTGATCCTCCAGACCGGCATGATCCACCAGCTGCGGATGCGGCCGGAGATAGAGCTGATACCGGACGCCGAGGCCGACCGGGCCCAGGTCTCCCTGGTGGTGGTGGACATGGTGGACGAGCCCACCGTCCAGCTGCTGCACCGCCTCCAGCGCAACACCTCCACCCGCACCGGACTGGTCGTCGGCTTCTTCGAGTCGGGTGCGCTCCAGACGATGATCGAGTGCGGGGTCGCCGCCGTGCTGCGGCGCGGTGAGGCCGACCAGGACCGGCTGATCCACCTGGTCAAGGCGATGGCCAACGGCGAGGGCGTCCTCCCGGGCGACCTCCTCGGCAAGCTCCTGGACCATGTCAGCAGCCTCCAGCGGACGGTCCTGGACCCCCGCGGGCTCACCCTCTCCACCCTCACGGCGCGGGAGGCGGAGATGATCCGGCTGGTCTCCGAGGGCTTCGACACCTCGGAGATCGCGCAGAAGACCTCGTACTCCGAACGCACCGTCAAGAACGTGCTGCACGAGGTCGCGACCCGGCTCGAACTGCGCAACCGCGCCCATGCGGTGGGCTACGCGATGCGGCACGGGCTGATCTGACCGTTCATCACACCGACCCGTACGTGCCATCGCCGTACGGGAGTTCCTGGGCGATCCTGGACCGGGGGCGTGGAGGAGTGCGCCGCAAAGGGCAGCGGCTCCTTCCCCCGGTCCGGGTACTCGGGGCCTGTCTTCCTGCCCCGCGCGCGAGCGATGCTCGACCGTGGAGCGTCATCAACAGACTGTGAGGTGGGCCGTGACCGGCACTGCTGGCCCGGCGAAGCATTCCCGGTGGAGCCGACTGATGGGCGCCGTGGTGCTCCTGGCGCCGCTGCTGGTGGTCGGATCGGCCGCCACCCCGCACGGGGCGAGCGACGCGGTCGCCGCAGCGGCGAAGGCGGACCCGGCGGAGGCCGGGCGGATCGCCTTCGCCGGTACGGAGCACCGCAGCCTCGGCCGCGTCGCGGACCCGCAGAACACCGCACCCCTCTTCGGGGACGGCCCCGCCCACTACGACCAGGACCCCTCGGCCCGCCGCGGCGTCCTCGTCTTCACCAGCCTCCGCGACAGCGTGCGCCCCCAGGTGTACGTGCGCGACGCGGACGGGACCGTACGCAGGCTCACCACAGACCGGGACGCGGCCAACCCCGAACTCTCCCCGGACGGGCGGACCGTCGTCTTCGACTCCGCCGAACCCGGCCCCGGCGGCACCGTCCAGCGCGACCTGTGGGCGGTCGGCGTCGACGGCTCCGGTCTGCGGCGGCTGTCGGACACCCCCGACAACGAGGAGTCCCCGACCTTCTCCCCGGACGGCACCCGCATCGCGTACGCCTGCGACGGCGACACCTCGCTGGGCTGGCAGATATACGAGCAGGCCTTCGCGGGCGGCGAGCGGACCCGGATCAGCGACGGCCCGCCCGGCGACGCCAAGGACCCGTCCTGGAACCCGGTCGACGACGACACCCACCGCAGCCGGGTCGCGTACACCCACATCACCGACCCCGACCCCGAGACGGGCTACCGGCTGCGGGTCACCGAGGGCATCGGCACCGACCGGCCGCTGCTGGCCGGGGCCCACGCCGAGTGGGGCAGCCACTCGGTCTCCTGGCTGCCCGACGGCGACGACGTCCTCTTCCTCAGCCCCTTCCACGTCTGCGGCTGCGACGACTTCGACCACGTCTACCGGGGGCCCGCGTTCAGCGAGGAGTCCCCGCAGCAGCTGCTCACCGAGAACCGCGGCGTCGCCTCGCCCACCTGGACCGGCACCGACAGCGGCTCCGGGGACGTCATCGTCTCCCGGATCAGCTCCTCGGCGGCGAACGTCGTGACGCTCCAGGACGTACGGCAGGACGGCTCCGACCCCCGCGACCTCGGGTTCACCATCCTCGACGAGGACCCGGCGGCCCGCACCAACACCGACCCGGCGATCGACCCGCTGTTCAACCCGGCGGCCGGGTACGACCCGTGGACCGAGCGGCAGAACTACACCCCCGACGGGCGGCGCATCGTCGTGACCCGCTTCGAGGGCCCCGCCGACGCCCGCATCCAGCGCATCTGGATGGTCGACGCCGACGGCACCAACGGCGCCGCCCTGCCGCTCGCCGGACGCGGCGACCGCGACTGGGACACCGACCCCACCTTCTCGCCCGACGGCACCAAGCTGGCCTTCACCCGGACCTCGCCCGGCGGCGTCGGCGAGGCGGCGGGGCCGGGCCGCATCCTCATCGCCGACGTGGCCACCGGCGCCATCCTCGACGAGATCCGCCCGCCCGAGGGCCAGCAGCAGGGCGGCGACGCCCAGCCGACCTGGTCCTCCGACGGCATCAACCTCGCCTTCACCCGCAACCACACGATCAACGGCCACGGCGGCAACAAGCACATCTGGACCGTCCCGGTCAGCAGCCTCGACCAGCAGCGGGACCTCAGCGCCACCATCTGCCCCGGCGACTGCGAAGTCATCGACGACAGCCCGGCGTTCTCCCCCGACGGTACGAGGGTGGCCTTCAACCGCAAGGACGGCGGCGGCCGGATCAACGAGCGCAACGGCATCATCGTCAAGCCGCTCAGCGGCGGCGGCTGCCGGGTCGTGCTCCCCTCCTCCGAGCGGGACAACCCCGACGGCTGCGACCAGGAGATCCCCGACACCGCCGGCACCGGCCCCTTCCAGCCCCGCGACGCGGCCTGGTCGCCGGACGGCAGCCGGATCGTGCTGACCTCCCGCCGCGAGGTGGCCCCCAACTCGATGGAGCAGCTCTCCGTCCTCGACCTCGCCTCCGGTGAGCTGACGCCCCTGGACAACGACCACGCCGGACGCCAGAAGGAGCCCAGCTACCAGCAGTCGGTCGACCTCGCCGTGACGGCCCCGCCCACCGGGCCCGCCGTGGAGGTCGGCTCCTCGGCCGAGGTGAAGGTCACCGTGGTCAACCGCGGCCCCTCGCCCTCGCCCGGCACCACGTTCACGGCCGACCCCCCGCCCGGCGTACGGCTGGAGGAGCTGACCACCGACGCGGGTAGCTGCGGAGCCGGCTCGCCGCAGTGCGACCTCGGCGTGGTCCCGCCCGGCACGAGCGTGGAGGTCACCGCCCGGCTGACCGGCGTCACCCGGGGCGACCAGCCGGTCGGCTGGTCCGTCACCGGCGCCGTGCTGGACCCGAACCCGACGGACAACGCCACGGGCACCCTCGTACCCGTCCAGGACGTGCCCCCGCCGACCCCGACGCCCACACCGCCGACCCCCACCCCCACGCCTCCCACCCCGACCCCGACGCCTCCCACGCCTACGCCTCCCACCCCGACGCCCACGACCACCGCACCCACCCCGCCGCGCCCCGCACCCCCGGCCCCGCGCCCGCCTGCCGCCCGCCCCCCGGCCCCGCTGCCGCCCGCACCCCTGGCCGGCCCAGGCGTCGTCGTACGGGCCCAGCCCAGCCCCGGCTACGTCGGCGGCAAGGTGGTCGTCACGTACACCGTGCGCAACGGCCGCAACGCCTCCGCCACCGGACTGCGGCTCCAGCTCGGCCTGCCCGGGAACATCCCGTCCGGCCCGCTCCCGGCAGGCTGCACGGCCGGCCTGTGCACGCTGCCCGACCTGGGACCGGGTGCCTCCACCGTCGTACGCGTCGTCCTCTCCCCGGACCGCGCGCTGCGTACGAGCATCACCGCGACGCTCACCACGACCGGCACGGACGCGAACCGGAACGACAACCGCTCCCGCATCCCGCTGCGCATCCTCCAGCCCAAGATCGTCGCGGTGCCCGCCGTCGGCAAGCCCGGCTTCGTCACCTCGGTGCGCGGCAAGGACTTCCCGCCCGGCGCGCCCGTGAAGCTCAGCTGGGACCCGGGGATCACGGCGGCTGCCGCGCCGACCCTGCCCAACCCGGACGGCACGTTCATCGCCCAGCTGCTCATCCTGGCGAAGGACCGGACCGGGCCGCGCACCATCACGGCGAAGGGCCCCGGCTTCTCCCCGGTCACGACGGACTTCCTCGTGGTGCTCGGCACCATCACCCCGCCGGACGAGGTGATCCGCCGATGATCCACGAAGTCGACGAAGGACTCCGGCTGTTGCTGGTCGACGCCGGACTCCAGGAGAGCGGGGTCGACCTGGTCTTCGACGCCCCGACGAAGGACTGGTCGGCCCGGCGCAACGCGCCCACCATCAGCGTCTTCCTGCACGGCATCCGCGAGGACGCGGGCAGGCGGCGCACCGGCACGGCCGAGGAGCACGACGAGAACGGCGTGATCGTGGGCTGGCGGACCCCGCCGCGCTGGTTCGAGCTGACCTATCTGGTCACCGCTTGGACCAACCGCCCGCAGGACGAACACCGCCTGCTCTCCGAGGTGTTGCGCTGCCTGATGCGCCACGACACGCTGCCCGCACCGATGCTCACCGGCAGCCTCGCCGAACTCGGCCTCACCGTGGAGCTGGAGGCGGCGGGCCCGCGCACCGAGGGCCCGTCCGCCTCCGACGTGTGGTCCGCGCTCGGCGGCGAGCTGAAGGCCGCGATCGACCTGCGCGTCCTCGCCCCGCTCGCCGGTGAACGGGCCCCGGCCGGGCCTCCGGTCACCGAAGGACTCGTGATGAAGGCCGCCCCCGCCGTGGACGGCACGGCCGCCGACGACCCGGGCCGCCGCCTGCGGTACGAGGGCGCGGCCGACCTGGACGCGGAGGGCTTCGCCGCCGAACGGGAACGGCGGCTGCCGCCCGGCCGGCGCCGACGGGGGAGTGCGGCACGATGACGGTGACGGAGAGCGCACCCGGCCTCCCGGCGGTGGTGGACGTCGAGGTGCTGTGGGAGCGGCTGGCCCGCGTGGAGGAGCGGGTCCGGCACGCGGTGGCGGCCCGCCGCGCCACCGACCCGGAGCCGGACGACCCGTACCGGGGGCAGTACCTCACCCCCGAGGCGGTGGAACGAATCCTGGAGACGCGGGACGCGTTCGCCCCCGCACCCGCGTACGGTCCTTCGTACGGTGCGGAGTACGCGCCCCCGGGCAGCAGACTGCACCGACTGGCCGACAGCTTCGGCCTCGTCCCTCTCGACGTGGAACTCCTCCTGGTCGCGATGGCGCCGGACATCGACGCCCGGTTCGAGCGCCTCTACGGCTACCTCAACGACGACCTCACCCGCCGCCGCCCCGCCATCGGCCTGGCGCTGGAACTCTGCGGACTCCCCGCCGCAGGCTCCGGCCGCTTCCGCTTCCAGCCGTCCGCCCCGCTCGTCGCGGGCGGCCTCCTGGAGATCGGCGACCCCGAACGCCCGCTGCTCTCCCGGGCCTTGAGAGTCCCGGACCGGGTCACCGCCCACCTCCTCGGTGACGACGCGCCGGACGGGCGGCTGCGCGGCTTCGTGCACGTGCCCGCCCCGGGCGCTGAGCCCGACGACCACCTGGAGGCCCACCGGATCGCCGCCGCCCTCGCCACCGGCAGCGGCCTGGTGCACCTGCTGGACCGAGGCGGCGACCCCGCCGGGCTGGCCGTCGACGCGCTCACCGCCGCAGGTCGCCGCCCCCTCGTGGTGGACATCGCGGCCCTCGCCGCCGCCGCCGGTGACCGGACGGCCGAGCTGGTACGGACCCTGGCGGCCGAGGCCCGCCTCTCCCACGGCGGTGTCGTGCTCGGCCCGCTCGAAGTGCTCGCACCCGAACGCCCGGAGGGGGCCCGCCTGCTGGCCTCCCTCTGTGCGGCGGTGAGCGGCACGCCCCTGATCGCGTACGGGAAGAAGAACTGGGACCCGCTGTGGACCCGGGACAGCCCGGTGCCGGTCGCCGTTCCGCCCCCGGGCCCGACGGGCGCGGCGCGCCGGTGGCGGCAGGCGCTCGCCGAGGCGGCCGGTTCGGTCGGGCTGCCGGACGCACAGGCACCGGCCGACGACCGGCTGATCGAGGCCACCGCCTCCTACCGCCTCGACTCCGACCAGCTGCGGAAGGCCGCCACCGTCGCCTCCCGCCTCGCCCTCCTGGAGCAGCGCCCGGTCCACCCGGACGACCTGCGCGCGGCGGTCCGCGCCCAGAACGGCGCCGGGCTGGAGCGGCTCGCCCGCCGCATCGAACCCGCCGTCGGCTGGGACGACCTGGTGCTGCCCCCGGCCACCCGCACCCAGCTCACCGAACTCGCCCTCCGCGCCCGCCACCGCGAACAGGTGCTGGGGGAGTGGGGGATGCGGCCGGGCGGCGGCCGGGGCCGTGGGGTCATCGCCATGTTCGCGGGCGAGTCCGGCACCGGGAAGACCATGTCGGCCGAGGTGATCGCCCGCGAACTGGGCATGGAGCTCTACGTGGTGGACCTCTCCACCGTGGTCGACAAGTACATCGGCGAGACCGAGAAGAACCTGGAGCGGATCTTCGTCGAGGCCTCCGACGTCAACGGCATCCTGCTCTTCGACGAGGCCGACGCGATCTTCGGCAAGCGCTCGCAGGTCAAGGACGCCCACGACAAGCACGCCAACGTGGAGTCCGCGTACCTCCTCCAGCGCATGGAGTCCTTCGACGGGATCGCCGTGCTCACCACCAACCTCCGGGCCAACCTGGACGAGGCGTTCACCCGCCGCCTGGACGTGATCGCGGAGTTCCCGATGCCGGACGCCGAGCAGCGCCTCGCCCTCTGGGACCGCTGCCTGGGCACCTCGATCCCGCGCGATCCGGCGCTGGACCTGGAGTTCTGCGCGGCCCGCTTCGAGCTGGCGGGCGGATCGATCCGGGCCTGCGCGGTGACCGCCGCCTACCTCGCGGCGGAGTCGGAAGCGCCGCTGACCATGGACCAGCTCGTCACGGCGGTGCTCCAGGAGTACCGCAAACTGGGGCGGCTGGTGCTGGAGAGCGAGTTCGGGCCCTGGCTGGCGAAGGAGCGGGGCAGGTAGGCCGCGGCCTCGCATGGCCCGCAACCACCCGGACCGGCGGCGATGTGGGGGCGGACGCCATCGCCGTGCACCGTCCTCCGTTCCTGGTCTCGTGCGCGGTCGATGCGGCGGGAGGGCTGACGGATGAGTGGGGACAAGGTGGCCGCCGACCCGGCGGACGCGGTCGCGGACGTGGCGGGCGGGGCGGACCCGGCGAAGCTGCTCACGTACTGCCCGCCGAACGGTTAGACAGTGGTGGCGGCCACCACACCGGCCGCCCCCACTGCGGCGATCCGTCCCATGGGATGTCCGACCGGGTGTCTCTGGCGTTTCCGGCCATGACGAGCCAATTTCACGCAGCGCCCGGCCCCTCGGCGGCGCAGGGTGCCGGAGCCGTGGACCTCAACTGAGCAAGGTGGCCGCCCTGGAGGGCGCCCCGCACGGGGTGACCAGCAACTGCGTCAGCCCCGGTTACGTACGGACACCGCTCGTCGAGGGCCAGATCGCCGCCCAGGCCGCCGCGCACGGCATCCCGTCCGACGAGGTTGTCGCCGATGTCCTGCTGAACCGGTCCGCGATCAAGCGGCTGATCGAACCCGAGGAGGTGGCCGCCGTCTGCGTCTGGCTCCGCGGCCCCCACACCTCGTACATCACCGGGGCCTCCCTCCCGGTCGACGGAGGCTGGGGCGCCCGCTGACCCCATGCCCCCACCCACCCGTCTCCGGCCCCACCGAAACCGGGCGCACGACCCGCACCACCCCCGTACCACCGCACGACCCCCGTACGACCGCACCATCCCCGTACCACCGCCCCACCCCGTACCTCCGCCTGGGGTTCATCGGCGTACTCCTGGGCGACCAGGCCGACCTGGGCGGTTACGTACGCAGGACACTCGGCCCGGTCCTGGACTACGACACGGCGCGCTCCATGGACCTGATCACCACCCTGGACACGTACTTCGCCCAGGGCGCGAGCCTCACCCGCACCAAGACCCTGCTCCACGTCCACGTGAACACGGTGGTGCAGCGCCTGGAACGCATCGGCCGCCTCCTCGGCCCGGACTGGAACGAACCGCCGCGCACGCCGGAGATCCAGTTGGCGCTGCGCCTGCACCGGCTGACGCGGGGCCTGTGAGGGAGAGGGCGGCTCCGCTTCTGCGATGCCGTACCGGTGATCGCCCTGGCAGACGCGATGCGGTCACAACGGTGTGTTTCATGACGTATTAGCCTCGGGGCGACCGCCGCGACGGCGGTCCGGTCCATCCGCACCTTCCGTACACCTGTGAGGCACCTCCATGGCTCTGAGCATCCGCAACCAGCTCTCCGGCAGCGTCACTTCCGTCACCCCGGGGGAGGCCATGGCCACCGTCCAGGTCCGCCTCGCGGGCGGCCAGGACATCACCGCCGCGATCACCCTGGAGGCGGTGAAGGACCTCGGGCTCGGGGAGGGCAGCGAGGTGGGGATCCTGGTGAAGTCGACCGAGGTGTCGCTGGCGACCGGTCCGGTGGAGGGCCTGTCCATCCGCAACCGCCTGCCCGGCACGGTCACGGACATCGCGACGGGCGGGGCGATGGCCTCGGTCAAGGTCGCGGTGGAGTGCGGACAGCTGACGGCCGCGATCACGAAGGACGCGGTGGACGACCTGGGCCTCGCGGCGGGCACGCCCGTAACCGCGCTGGTCAAGTCCACGGAGGTCTCGCTGACCACCGGCTGAGTCCCCCTCGTACGGCACGAAGGCGGGGACGGCGGGCCTCGCGGGAACGCACGGTCGACGAACTTTGTCGTGCCACGACCAATCAATCCCGCGACCGGCTCCGAATAGACGACATCAGCAACCGAATGAAGTTCCGGCTCCGCGCCGGAACTTCCGGAAGGGGATGCGTCTTCGTGATAGCCCGCCGTACAACCCGCCTCGCCGCACTGCTCGTCCTGCCCGCCGCCCTCACCCTCGGGGTGGCCGTGCCGGCCCTGGCCCACGAGGGGCACCCCGCCGGCACCACCAAGGCGGTCGACGGCGACACGTACCAGATCGACCTGGAGCAGCTGAACGACTCCGGTGCCAGCGGCGCCGCCCTGGTCAGCCTGGAGGGCGACCAGCTGACCGTGAAGATCGACGCGCAGGGCCTGGTCCCCGGCCAGCCGCACGCCCAGCACATACACGGCTCCACCGACGGCCACGACTTCCGCTGCCCGGACAAGAGCGCCGACAAGGACGGCGACGGCATCGTCACCACCGCCGAGGGCCTGCCCATGTACGGGGACATCAACATCTCCCTGACCACCAAGGGTGACACGTCCAAGGACAGCGGCCTCGCGGTGGACCGGATGCCCGTCGCGGACAAGGACGGCAAGCTGACCTACTCCCGCACGATCACCGTCTCCAAGGACGTGGCGGACCACATCAAGGACCTCCACGTCGTGCAGCACGGCATCGACCGGAACGGCGACGGCAAGTACGACTTCGGCGCGGGCAAGAGCGAACTCGACCCGAAGCTGCCCCAGGAGGCCACCGCCCCCGCCAACTGCGGCATGGTCAAGGGCGCCGCGGTCGGCTCCGTACCTGCGGGCGGCGTCGAGACCGGCGGCGGGACCACCCAGGGCGTGGAGTCCTCGGGCCTGCTCGCCGCCGGAGGCGCGGCCGTCCTCGCGGCAGGCGGACTGTTCGCCGTACGCCGCCGGACCCGGACCTCGGACACCGGTCACAACGCCTGACCCCAGGCTCCGCACCTGATCGACGACCCGTCACGGCCGAGCACAGGGAACAGGGAAAGGTGAAGCGATGGACAGGGCACCCGACGAGGACCCGCCCCGCAGTTCGCCCTGGCGGCGTCGGGCCCCTCTCGCCGCCATCGTCGCCCTGCTCCTGACGGGCGGGCTGCTGCTGGCGCTGGGAACCACCCGGCAACAGCCCGCCCCGCCCCCCGCGGCCGACCAGGGCGCCCCACCCGCCACCGCCCCACGCTCACCCACCCCTTCCGCCGAGCCGCGGACGACAGCCCTCCCGCCCTCCCGCCCGGTCAGCATCACGATCCCGTCCCTCAAGGTCACCTCGGACCTCGAACAGCTCGGGCTGGGCAAGAACCGTGCGATGGACACACCGAAGGACCCGGCGAAGGCCGGCTGGTACCGCCCCGGAGCCACCCCCGGCGCGATCGGCCCCTCCGTGATCGCCGGACACGTCACGTGGGACGGAGTGCCGGCCGTCTTCTTCAAGCTCACCGAACTGAAACCGGGTGACCGCATAGACGTCAGCCGAGCGGACGGCACGACGGCGATCTTCACGGTCGACCGGACCGCCTCGTACCCCAAGGACGACTTCCCCACGGTCGAGGTCTACCGCAACCTCGACCACGCCGGCCTCCGCCTGATCACCTGCGGCGGCGACTACTCCCGGGAGGACAGCCGCTACGCGGACAACGTGGTGGTCTACGCGAGCCTGACGGGACGCGGGGGCGGCTGACAGGGCCCCTGCCCCCCCTCAGCACTCGATGATGTTCACCGCAAGCCCGCCCCGAGCCGTCTCCTTGTACTTGACGCTCATGTCGGCCCCCGTCTCCTTCATGGTCTTGATGACCTTGTCCAGGGAGACCTTGTGGCTGCCGTCCCCCCGCAGCGCCATCTTCGCCGCCGTGACCGCCTTCACCGCCGCCATGCCGTTGCGCTCGATGCAGGGGATCTGGACGAGGCCGCCGACCGGGTCGCAGGTGAGGCCCAGGTTGTGTTCCATGCCGATCTCGGCGGCGTTCTCCACCTGCTCGGGGGAGCCGCCCAAGACCTCGGCGAGGGCGCCGGCCGCCATGGAGCAGGCGGAGCCGACCTCGCCCTGGCAGCCGACCTCGGCGCCGGAGATGGAGGCGTTCTCCTTGAAGAGGAGGCCGATGGCGCCGGCGGCGAGGAGGAAGCGGACGACGCTGTCCTCCTTCTCCGTCTCGGTGCAGCCGCCGGACGCGAAGTTCATGTAGTAGTGCAGGACGGCCGGGATGATGCCCGCCGCGCCGTTGGTGGGGGCGGTGACCACGCGGCCGCCCGCCGCGTTCTCCTCGTTGACCGCCATCGCGTAGAGCGTGATCCACTCCATCGCGTGGGCCTGCGGGTCGCCCTCGGCGCGCAGCTGGCGGGCCGAGTTGGCGGCGCGGCGGCGGACCTTGAGGCCGCCGGGGAGGATGCCCTCGCGGGACATGCCGCGTGAGACGCAGGCCTGCATGACCCGCCAGATGTCCAGGAGGCCGGAGCGGATCTCCGCTTCGGTGCGCCAGGCCAGCTCGTTCTCCAGCATCATCTGGGAGATGGAGAGGCCGGTCTCGCGGGCCAGGCGCAGCAGCTCGTCGCCGGTGCGGAAGGGGTGCCGCAGGGCCGTGTCGTCGGGGACGATCGGGTTCTCGCCCGCCACCGCGTCCTCGTCCACGACGAAGCCGCCGCCGACCGAGTAGTACGTCTTCTCCAGGACCGGGGCGCCCTCGGTGTCGTACGCGAAGATCGTCATGCCGTTGGCGTGGTACGGGAGCGCCTTGCGGCGGTGCAGGACCAGGTCGTCGTCGAAGGCGAACGCGATCTCGTGCATGCCGAGCAGGTTGATCCGGCCCGAGGAGCGGATCTCGTCGACCCGGGCGTCGGCGCTCTCCACGTCGACCGTCTGGGGGGACTCGCCCTCCAGGCCGAGCAGGACCGCTTTCGGGGTGCCGTGGCCGTGGCCGGTCGCGCCGAGGGAGCCGTACAGCTCGGCCCGTATCGAGGTCGTGTGCGCGAGCAGGCCCTCGTTCTTCAGGCGGCGCGCGAACATCCGGGCGGCCCGCATCGGGCCCACCGTGTGGGAGCTGGACGGGCCGATGCCGACCGAGAAGAGGTCGAAGACCGAGATGGCCACGGGAGGACTCCTTGGGGGGTTGGAAGACGCCGTTGTCTGCCTGGGCGGTGCGGGGACAAGCGGGATGAGCGGGGACGATACGGATCACCAGGGGCAAGGAACGGGGCACCGCGCTCACTTTCGTCCAGTGTGCGCGGTGCCCCGTCCGGATGCGCGGAACCGCAGGCCAGGTGCTACTTCAGGCCGGGGTACAGCGGGAACTTCTCGGCCAGCGCCACCACGCGGGCCTTGAGGTCGTCCGCGTCGTAGGACGGCTTGAGGGCGGAGGCGATGATCTCCGCGACCTCGGTGAAGTCCTCGGTGCCGAAGCCGCGGGTGGCCAGGGCCGGGGTGCCGATCCGCAGGCCCGAGGTGACCATCGGGGGGCGCGGGTCGTTCGGGACGGCGTTGCGGTTGACCGTGATGCCCAGCTCGTGCAGCCGGTCCTCGGCCTGCTGGCCGTCCAGCTCGGAGTTGCGCAGGTCGACCAGGACCAGGTGCACGTCGGTGCCGCCGGAGAGGACGGAAACGCCCACCTCGGTGACGTCCGGCTGGACCAGGCGCTCGGCCAGGATGCGGGCGCCGTCCAGGGTGCGCTGCTGGCGCTCCTTGAACTCCTCGCCCGCCGCGATCTTGAACGAGACCGCCTTGGCCGCGATCACGTGCTCCAGCGGGCCGCCCTGCTGGCCCGGGAAGACCGCCGAGTTGATCTTCTTGGCCAGCTCCTGGGTGGAGAGGATCACGCCACCGCGCGGACCGCCGAGGGTCTTGTGCGTGGTGGTGGTGACGACGTGGGCGTGCGGCACCGGGTTGGGGTGCAGCCCGGCCGCGACCAGGCCCGCGAAGTGCGCCATGTCGACCATCAGGTACGCGCCGACCTCGTCCGCGATGCGGCGGAAGGCGGCGAAGTCCAGCTGGCGCGGGTAGGCGGACCAGCCGGCCACGATCAGCTTCGGCTGGGACTCCTTGGCGAGGCGCTCGACCTCCTCCATGTCCACCAGGCCGCTCTCGTCGACGTGGTAGGGGACCACGTTGTAGAGCTTGCCGGAGAAGTTGATCTTCATGCCGTGGGTCAGGTGACCGCCGTGGGCCAGGTTCAGGCCCATGATCGTGTCGCCCGGCTTCAGCAGCGCGAACATCGCGGCGGCGTTCGCCTGCGCACCGGAGTGCGGCTGGACGTTCGCGGCCTCGGCGCCGAACAGGGCCTTGATCCGGTCGATCGCGATCTGCTCGACCACGTCGACGTGCTCACAGCCGCCGTAGTAGCGGCGGCCGGGGTAGCCCTCGGCGTACTTGTTGGTGAGGACGGAGCCCTGCGCCTCCATGACCGCGACCGGAGCGAAGTTCTCCGAGGCGATCATTTCGAGGGTGGACTGCTGACGGTGGAGCTCGGCGTCGACGGCGGCGGCGACGTCCGGGTCCAGCTCGTGGAGGGAGGAGTTCAGAAGCGACATCAGGGGGTCCCTTAAGGTCTCAGTTGCCGGAGAACGCGGTGTACTCGTCGGCGGAGAGCAGGTCGGCCGGCTCCTCCGTGACGCGCACCTTGAACAGCCAGCCGCCCTCGAAGGGAGCGGAGTTCACCAGCGAGGGGTCGTCCACGACGTCCTGGTTGGCCGCCGTCACCTCACCGGTCACCGGCGAGTACAGATCGCTGACGGACTTGGTCGACTCCAGCTCACCGCAGGTCTCGCCCGCGGTCACCGTGTCACCGACCTCCGGAAGCTGGGCGTAGACGACGTCACCGAGCGCGTTGGCCGCGTACTCCGTGATGCCGATCGTGGCCACGCCGTCCTCGACGGCCGACAGCCACTCGTGCTCCTTGCTGTACCGCAGCTGCTGGGGGTTGCTCATGACCTGAATTCTCCTGTACGCGGGGGAGTGCTGATGAACGGTGGTCTTACGGTGTGAGACGGAGGTACGTCACTTCCGTGGCGCCTGCGTGCCGATGCCGGAGGGTCCGGAATGCGCCGGTCCCTCCGGGATATCACTTCTGGCGCTTGTAGAACGGCAGCGCGACGACCTCGTACGGCTCGTGCGTGCCCCGGATGTCCACGCCCACGCCCTCGGTGCCCGGGGCGGCGAAGGCCGCGTCCACGTACGCCATGGCGATCGGCTTGCCCAGGGTGGGGGAGGGTGCGCCCGAGGTGACCTCGCCGATCACCTTGCCGTCGGCGACCACGGAGAAGCCCGCGCGCGGGACCCGGCGGCCCTCGGCGATCAGGCCGACCAGCTTGCGCGGCGGGGCGGTCTCGGCGCGCTCGGCGGCTGCCTTCAGCGCCTCGCGGCCCACGAAGTCGCCCTCCTTCTCGAACTTCACGACCCGGCCGAGGCCCGCGTCGAACGGGGTGAGCGCCGTCGTCAGCTCGTGCCCGTACAGCGGCATGCCCGCCTCCAGGCGCAGCGTGTCCCGGCAGGAGAGGCCGCAGGGGATCAGCCCGTGGGCCTCACCGGCCTCCGTCAGCGCCCGCCACAGGGCCTCGGCGTGCTCGGGTGCGACGAAGAGTTCGAAGCCGTCCTCGCCGGTGTAGCCGGTACGGGCGATGAGCGCGGGGACCCCGGCGACCGTGCCCGGCAGGCCCGCGTAGTACTTCAGCCCGTCCAGGTCGGCGTCGGTGACGGCCTTCATGATGGCGGGGGACTCGGGGCCCTGGACCGCGAGCAGCGCGTACGCGTCCCGGTCGTCGCGCACCTCGGCGTCGAAGCCCGCCACGCGCTCGGTCAGCGCGTCCAGCACGATCTGGGCGTTGCCCGCGTTGGCGACGACCATATATTCGGTCTCGCCCAGCCGGTAGACGATCAGGTCGTCCACGATCCCGCCGTCCTCCTGGACGATCATCGTGTAGCGGGCCCGGCCGTTGCCGACGGTGGCGATGTTGCCCACCAGCGCGTAGCTCAGGAAGGCCGCGGCCTCGGGGCCGGTGACGGTGATCTCGCCCATGTGCGACAGGTCGAAGAGACCGGCCCGGGTGCGTACGGCGTTGTGCTCGTCGCGCTCACTCGCGTACCGCAGGGGCATGTCCCAGCCCGCGAAGTCGGTCATGGTGGCGCCGAGCGAGCGGTGCAACGCGTCGAGGGCGGTGAGACGGGGGGCAGTGCTCATGGGCATGGCTCCAGGGCATGACGACGTCAGGACGGAAATCCTCCCCATCTGTCATCGGAACCTGAGAGGTTCGCCGATAGCCCCCTGAGGGGGATGCCCCTGTTCACAGGGCTCGGCTTGCACCTTGGGTGGAGCCGCGGGACGGCTCGCTTTTCAGATCTGCCTCATCCACGCGGTACGGGGCCTGAGAGATTCAAGGGAGGGTCTTGCTCCTTCGGCGCCCGGCTCACACTGTGGCCGGAACTCTCCCGCGCGGATTCGAACGGCCGGTATGCAGTTGGCGGGGTCATCATCGCACGCCTTGCGGCAGAGTGGGGCGGCCGGTCGGCAACGCTTGTGCGAACAGCGAGTGCGGTTGTGGAGCCTTGCCATTTCTTTACACTTCAGAAGCAGGCGTGGGCGGCCGACAGCAGGGGGATGGGCGATGGCGTTGCAGCGGTCGGTACCGGCCGCGGGGATCGCGCACGGCGCGATGCCCGCACAGCCCGGCGCACCTGTACAGGAGCTGATCGCCGAGCCTGCGCCGGTGGTACGCGACCTGCGCGGGCGCATGGGCCACGCCCCGTACGGCCTCGACTTCGCCCCCGGCGACATCGTGGTCGTCTCCGGGCTCCCCGGCGGGGGCAAGTCCACCCTGATCCGGCGGGCCGTGAGCGGCCGCGCCATCGACTCGCAGAACACCCGCGACCGCTGGGCCGCCGCCCTGCCCCGGTTACTTCCCTACGCCCTCTACCGCCCCCTGGTCCGCGCCGCCCACTACCTCGGGCTCTGGGCCGTCCTGCGCTCCGGCGACTCCGTGGTCGTCCACGACTGCGGTACGCAGACCTGGGTACGCCGCTGGCTCGCCCTGCACGCCGCCCGCCGGGGCCGCACCCTGCACCTGCTCCTCCTCGACGTGGACCCCGCGACCGCCCGCCGGGGGCAGCGCGAGCGCGGCCGGGGCGTCTCCGGGTACGCCTTCGCCCGCCACCGGCACGCGGTGGCCCGGCTGATCCGCGACACCGAACGCGGCGCGCTGCCCGTCGGCTGTGCCTCGGCGGTGCTGCTGGACCGGGAGGCCGCGAGCGCGCTCAGCCGGATCTCCTTCACCGACGGGGAGGCCCCGGCCGCGTGCGCCGGTTAGGGTTCTGGCCGAGCGACGAGACGGCTGAGAGAGGCACAGAGGCAGTGGACATTCCGGCACCGGTCCAGGCACAACCCCAGCACGGGTGGCCCGCCAACGAGCTCGAAGAGGTGCTGACCGCCTCCCTCGGCGTCGCCGACGCGGGCGGCCGCCTGGTCGAGGTGCTCGGCCGCAGCTCGGTCTGGGTGCCGCTGCCCAACGGCGGCTCGCCCGCCAGCGCCGACCTCGACCTGCCGATGATGGACATCGACGGCGCCGCGTACGTCCCCGTCTTCAGCTCCGAGGGCCAGTTCCTCAGCTGCGTCGGCAGCCACATGTCCTTCGCCGTGGCGCCCGCCCGCGACTTCGCCCGGGGGCTGCCCCCGCAGGTCGGCATCGCGGTGAACCCGGGCGGCGCGGTCGGCATACCGCTGCCGCCGCCCGCCGTCGCCGAGCTCTGCCGGGCCGGGCGCACCGCCCTGGACGGGCCCGCCAGCGGCGGCCGGGTGAAGCTGTACGAGCCGGACTGGCAGCACGACCCGGTCGACTTCCTCACCGCCGTCTCCGCCGAGTTCGAGGCCACCGGCGTTGTCTCCACCGCCCGCCGCGCCCTCGCCAGCATCGAGGGCGGCGACCCCGTCCTCTTCGTCGGCGTCGAGTTCGCCACCTGGGACGGCGCGGGCCAGAGCGCGCCCATGGACGCCCTGGGCCGGGCGCTCGGCCGGGTCGAGGTGCCCTGGCCGGTGAACCTGGTCCTGCTGGACGTGGCCCAGGACCTGGTCGGCGACTGGATGAGGGAGAAAGTACGGCCGTTCTACCGGCGCGAGGGCCACTGAACGTACGGCGCGCAAGCCACCGGACGTACCCGCGCGGGGGCCGGCGGACGTACGGCGCGAAGGCCGCTGTCCCGCCAGGGATCGGGGCGCCGGCCGACCGTGGCGTCAAGTCGGTGTCAGAAGTGGCGCATAAGCTGGTTTGATGGCGAGGCCGCTCCCGTGTGCCCGGGAGCGTCGACGGAACGATGAGGGGCGGGACCCAGGGTGAGTGCGTCAGGCACTGCGGCGGCCGGTCAGGTCGAGCACATGCTGCGCCAGGTCAGCCCCGGGCGTTACGACGCCTACGAGGCGCTGCTCGCGGCCCTCGCCGACGGCCGGGTCTGGATGCTGCTCTGGCACGGCACGGCCGGCTCACCGGACGCGCAGTACGGCTCCATGGAGGTCGACGGCCTCGGATACGCCCCGTGCGTCACCTCCGCCCAGGAGCTCTCCGCCAGCGGCTGGAGCCGCGCCCACGAGCTGGTCTCCGGCCGGGACATCGCCCGCGCCCTCTTCCCCGACCGCTGGGGCATCTGGCTCAACCCGCACGCCCCCGGCGGCGGCGTCGGCATCCCCTGGCTGGACCTGCGCCGGATCTCCACCGGCCTGGACCGGCTGCCCGCGGGCCCGCTCCGGCTGACCGAGCCCGCCGTGGAGCTCCCGCAGTTCTACGCCCAGCTCACCCAGAACGCCCACCGCACCCCCGCTGTCCGCTCGCTGCGCCGCGCCTGGGTGCACCCCGCCGTCGGCGTCCCGTACCTCGCGATCGGCCTCGACCTGTACGACACCGGGCGGGCCTCCGTCGACGCGGTGCGCGCCATGATGGGGCAGTCGATCGGCGCGGTCCCCGACGGGCTGCCCGTCTCCACCGTCGCCATGTCCGACGAGTACGACCCGGTCGCGATGTGGCTGCGCGCCAACACCCGCCCGTTCTACGACCGCGAGGCGCACGCCCCGGCAGGCCCCCCGCCCGCCGCCGCTCCCGGCTACGGCTACCCGCCCCAGCAGCACCGCTGACCCGCCCCGGCGGCACCGCCGAACCGGCCGCCCGCCGCCCCTGAACTGCGGCTCGTCCCGCCGCCGCCGGTTTGTGCGACGGGACAGGTCCCGCCGAACACCCCCAGATGTCCGGCTTGTTAAGCGGGCCCGGAGGGATGTCCCGGAACTGGACGGTTTGTTAACTGTCCGGGTCTCGACTAGGTCTCACCGCTATCCGGACTGTTCTCTTGCGGTGCACCCCGTCTGTAGTGTGCGGCCATCAAACCTCACCACATGGCGAACCAGGGGTGGACCCATGCGCATATTCAAGTCCCGGGCCGTCCGGGCGATCACGACAGCGGTCGCTGTCGGTCTGATCGCCACGGGCTGTTCCAGCGAGCGGGACGAGGGCGGCTCCAAGGGGGGCGACAAGGACACCTTCGTCTTCGCCGGATCCGGTGACCCCGGCTCCCTCGACCCGGCCCTCGCGAGCGACGGCGAGACGTTCCGCGTCACCCGTCAGGCCTTCGAGGCGCTGCTGGAGCACGAGCCCGGCGGCAGCAAGCTGGTCGGCGGCCTCGCCGAGAGTTGGGAAGGCGACGCGGCCGGCAAGGTCTGGACGTTCAACCTGCGCCAGGGTGTGAAGTTCCACGACGGCGAGGCGTTCAACGCCGCCGCGGTCTGCGCGAACTACGACCACTGGTTCAACTGGAAGGGCACGTACCAGTCCAGCGCGGTCTCCTACTACTGGCAGACCATCATGGGCGGGTTCGCGAAGAACGAGGACGCCGAGGCGCCCAAGCCGAACTACAAGTCCTGCACCGCCAAGGACGAGAACACGGCCGTCATCGAGGTGAACGAGCCCTCGGCGAACCTGCCGGGCGGATTCTCCCTCCAGGCGCTCGCGATCCACTCGCCGAAGGCCATCAAGGAGTACGAGAAGCAGGACGCGACCGCCAAGGGCGACGCGATCACGTACCCCAAGTACAGCCAGGAGGCCGGCACGGTCGCCGGCACCGGCCCGTACAAGATCGTGAAGTGGAACAAGGGGAACAAGGAAGTCTCCCTGGAGCGCTTCGACGACTACTGGGGCGACAAGGCCAAGGTGAAGAACCTGGTCTTCCGCACCATCTCCACCGAGGAGACCCGCCGCCAGGCGCTCCAGGCGGGTGACATCGACGGCTACGACCTGGTCGCCCCCGCCGATGTGACGACGCTGGAGAAGCAGGGTTACGAGGTCCCGACCCGTGACGTCTTCAACATCTTCTACGTGGGCATGAGCCAGGCGGCCAACCCCGCGCTGAAGAAGCTCGAGGTCCGTCAGGCGATCACGCACGCCATCGACCGCGAGAACCTCGTCAACACCCAGCTGCCCGAGGGCGGCAAGGCCGCGACCCAGTTCATGCCCGACACGGTCGCCGGCTTCTCGGACAAGGTGAAGACGTACCCGTTCGACACCGCCAAGGCCAAGGACCTCCTCAAGCAGGCCGGCGAGGAGAAGCTGTCCATCGACTTCTGCTACCCGACCGAGGTCACCCGCCCGTACATGCCTGCCCCGCAGGACATGTTCGAGCTGATGAAGGCCGACCTGGAGAAGGCCGGCATCACCGTCAAGCCGAAGGCCATGAAGTGGGCCCCGGACTACCTGGACGCCACCGAGGCCGGCTCCTGCGCCCTGCACCTGCTCGGCTGGACCGGTGACTTCAACGACGGCTACAACTTCATCGGCACCTGGTTCGCCGGGCCCGACAAGCAGTGGGGCTTCAAGGACCAGAAGGTCTTCGACGCCGTGAACGCGGCCTCCAAGGTCACCGACACCGCCGGTCGCACCGAGGCGTACAAGAAGGCCAACGAGGCGATCATGGAGTACGTCCCGGGCGTGCCGATCTCGTCGTCGCCGCCGGCGATCGCGTTCGCCAAGAACGTCAACCCGCCGAAGGTCTCCCCGCTGACGCAGGAGAACTTCGCCGAGGTCTCCTTCAAGTAATCGCACACCAGCGGGTCCGCCCGGCCACAGCAACCAGGTGGCCGGGCGGACCCGCATCGACGCACGTGAGAAAGGGGCATGCGGGGTGCTGCGACTCGTCGTAAGAAGACTTCTCCAGCTCATTCCCACCCTGCTCGGCCTGTCGGTCCTGCTGTTCCTCTGGCTGAACCGACTGCCCGGCGGACCCGCCTCAGCGATCCTGGGCGAGCGGGCCACCGAAGCCGAAGTGGCGAGAATCAACCGTGCACTCGGGCTGGATGAGCCGGTGCACGTCCAATACTGGCGCTTCCTCAAGCGCATCTTCGAGCTGGACCTCGGAACCTCCACCCAGACCGGGCAGCCGGTGTGGGACGAATTCGCCCTGCGCTTCCCGGCCACCGTGGAGCTCAGCGTCGCCGCGATCCTGATCGCCGTGGTCGTGGGCATCCCGATGGGCTATCTGGCGGCCAAGCACCGCGGCGGCTGGCTGGACGTCGCGTCCGTCTCCGGATCGCTGCTCGGCATCTGCATCCCGGTCTTCTTCCTGGCCATGCTGCTGCGCGGGATCTTCTCCGTCCAGCTGGGCTGGTTCCCGAGCCAGGGCAGGCTCACCACCGGGCTCAACGCCACCGACATCACCGGATTCTCCGTCCTGGACGGGTTGTTGACCGGTGAGTTCGACGCGAGCTGGGACGCGGTCATGCACCTGATCCTGCCCGCCGTCGCACTGGCCTCGATCCCGCTCGCCGTCATCGTCCGGATGACCCGCGCCAGCGTCCTGGAGGTGCTCGGCGAGGACTACATCCGCACCGCCGAGTCCAAGGGCCTGGACAAGCGCGTCGTCCGCGGACGCCATGTGCTGCGCAACGCGCTGCTGCCGGTGATCACCGCGGTCGGCCTGCTGACCGGCAGCCTGCTCTCCGGTGCGGTGCTCACCGAGTCCGTCTTCGACTTCGGCGGCATCGGCTCGTTCATCCGTACCGCGATCGACGGCCGCGACTACCCGGTCCTCGTCGGGTTCATTCTCTTCATCGCGATGGTGTACGTGCTCATCAACCTCCTGGTCGACCTCGCGTACAGCATCATCGACCCGAGAGTGCGGGTGCACTGACGTGACGATCATGACCAACAAGGCAGACAAGATCGACCGTCTCGCCGAGCTGACCCAGAGCTCCGAGTCCGTCGCGGGCACCAGCCTGTGGCGCGAGGCGTTCCGCCGGATGCGCTCCAGCAAGATGGCGATCATCGGAGCGGCGATCATCGCGGCGTTCATCCTCGTCGCCATCGTCGGGCCGATGCTCGCCCCGCACGGCCCCACCGCGCAGAACTGGCGCAGCGAGGTCTTCCCCAACCAGGGCAAGTTCGTCGGCATGCGCGGCGAGAACTGGTTCGGCCTGGACCACCTGGGCCGCGACATGTTCTCCCGCTGGCTCGTCGGGGCCCGGCAGACCCTCCTCGTCGGTGTGGTCTCCATGCTCATCGGCCTGATCATCGGCGCCGCGGTCGGCATCCTCTCCGGCGCCGCCGCCACCCTCGGCGGGAAGATCGGCCAGCGCATCGACACCGTCGTCATGCGGTTCACCGACATCATGCTGTCGCTGCCGTCCCTGCTGCTGGCCGTCTCCATCGCCGCGGTGCTCGGCCAGTCGCTGACCACCGTGATGATCGCCGTCGGTGTCGTCCAGATCCCCATCTTCGCCCGCCTGCTGCGCGGTTCGATGCTGGTCCAGGGCGGCGCGGACTATGTGCTCGCCGCGAAGGCGGTCGGCATCCGGCGCAAGCGGATCGTGCTGACGCAGATCCTGCCGAACTCGCTGAGCCCGGTGATCGTCCAGGCGACGCTGAGCCTGGCCACCGCGATCATCGAGGCGGCGGCCCTGTCCTACCTGGGGCTCGGCAACCCCGACCCGGCCGTTCCCGAGTGGGGCGTGATGCTCTCGCAGGCACAGCGCTTCTTCGACAACGAGCCGATGATGGCCGCCTATCCGGCCATCGGGATCATCATCACGGCGCTCGGCTTCACCCTGCTCGGCGAGTCCATGCGTGAAGCCCTCGACCCGAAGCTGCGAGGCTGAAGTCCTATGCCACTGCTCTCAGTTGAAGAACTCAGCGTCACCTTCACCGCGCGCGGCCGCAAGGACGCCACGGCCGTGGACGGCGTCTCCTTCGACGTCGACCAGGGCCAGGTCGTCGGCCTGGTGGGCGAGTCGGGGTGCGGCAAGTCCGTCACCTCGCTCGCCCTGATGGGGCTGCTGCCCCGCAAGGGTGTACGGATCGGCGGACGGGCCGAGTTCGACGGCCAGAACCTGCTGGGCATCAGCGAGCGCAAGCTGCGCGACATGCGCGGCAGTCAGCTGGCGATGATCTTCCAGGACCCGCTCTCCTCGCTGAACCCGGTCGTCCCCATCGGCATCCAGGTCACCGAGATCCTCCAGCGCCACCGCGGCCTCAAGGGCGAGAAGGCCCGCAAGGAAGCGGCGTCGCTCCTGGACCGGGTCGGCATCCCCGACCCGGACCGGCGGCTCAAGGAGTACCCGCACCAGCTCTCCGGCGGTATGCGCCAGCGTGCGCTGATCGCCATGGCGGTGGCCTGCGCGCCCCGCCTGCTGATCGCCGACGAGCCGACCACGGCACTGGACGTCACCATCCAGGCGCAGATCCTGGAGCTGCTCAAGGAGCTGGTCGACCAGGAGGGCACCGCCCTGCTGATGATCACCCACGACCTCGGTGTGGTGGCCGGGCTCTGCGACGAGGTCAACGTCCTCTACGCGGGCCGGGCGGTGGAATCGGCGGGCCGCCGCGAGCTGTTCGCCCACCCCACCCACCCGTACGCGCACGGGCTGCTCGGCTCCATCCCGCGCCTGGACGCCCCGCGCGGCGAGCCGCTCAACCCGATCCGCGGCTCCATCAACGACAAGATCGCCTGGGCCGACGGCTGCGCCTTCGCACCCCGTTGCGACCACTACACGATGGAGTGCCTCACCGGCACCCCCGAACTGACCGAACCACGCGCCGCCGGACACCAGGTGCGCTGCGTCAACCCGGTCCTGCCCAAGGCGGAGGTCCCGGCATGAGCCTGCTCGAACTGGACGGCGTCAAAGTTCACTTCCCGGTCAAGAAGGGCCTCTTCTTCGACCGTACGGTGGGCCATGTCTACGCCGTCGACGGCGTCTCGCTCAGCGTGGAGGCGGGCCAGACGTACGGCCTGGTCGGCGAGTCCGGGTGCGGCAAGACGACGCTCGGCCGCGCGGTGCTGCGGCTGAACGACATCACCGACGGGGCGGTCGTCTTCGACGGCACCGACCTCGCCAAGCTGCCCTCGGAGGAGATGCGGTCCTTCCGCCGCCGCCTCCAGATGGTCTTCCAGGACCCGCTGGGCAGCCTCAACCCCCGGCAGAACATCGAGTCGATCCTCGCCGAGGGCATGGCCGCCCACAACATCGGCAAGGACCAGGCCGAGCGCCGCGAGAAGATCAAGGCGATCCTCGCCAAGGTCGGCCTGCCGTCCAACGCGATGTCCCGCTACCCGCACGAGTTCTCCGGCGGCCAGCGCCAGCGCATCGGCATCGCCCGCGCGCTGGTCCTGGAGCCGGACGTGATCATCTGCGACGAGCCGGTCTCCGCGCTGGACGTCTCGGTGCAGGCGCAGGTCATCAACCTGCTGGAGGAGCTCCAGGAGTCCCTCGGCCTGACCTACCTGGTCATCGCCCACGACCTCGCCGTGGTCCGGCACATCTCGGACGTCATCGGGGTGATGTACCTGGGCGGCCTGGTCGAGGAGGCGCCGAGCGACGCGCTGTACGCGGGGCCCCGGCACCCGTACACCAAGGCGCTGATGTCGGCCGTCCCCGTGCCGGACCCGGAGGTCGAGGACCGCCGCGAGCGCATCCTGCTCCACGGCGACCTGCCCTCCCCGGCCAACCCGCCGGCCGGCTGCCGCTTCCACACCCGCTGCCCGTGGGTGCAGGAGACCAAGTGCGCCACGGAGCGCCCGCCGCTGCTGGACACCGGCGACGGGCACAAGGTGGCCTGCCACTTCACGGCCGAGATCGAGGCCGGGACGGTGAAGCAGACCCTGGCCACCGGGATCGAGGCCGTCATCTCCACGGAGGCGGTGGCGACCGAGGCGGTGGAGGTGTCGGAGGGGGAGCCCGCCGAGGAGCCCGAGGCCGCGGGGACTCCCGAGACCGCGGGGACTCCCGAGACCGTCGGGACTTCACGGGCCGACGCGGCCGTGAAGACCGCCGCCGAGCTGCCCGCGAGCGTGCCGGGCCAGGCCGACGCATCCGACTCCGTACCGGCGGAGGGCGGAGCCAAGGAGTAGGACCGGCACAATTGCCCGGTGCTCCTCGAACTGTTCACGCCCTCCGTCCAGCATGCACTCGACCTCGTCGGGATCTTCGTCTTCGCGATCTCGGGTGCCCTGCTCGCCGTACGCAAGAACTTCGATGTCTTCGGCATCGCGGTCCTCGCCGAGGTGACAGCGCTGGGCGGAGGGCTGTTCCGTGACGTGATGATCGGCGCGATCCCGCCCGCCGCCTTCACCGACCTCGGCTACTTCATCACCCCGCTCTTCGCCGCCGGGCTCGTCTTCTTCCTCCATCCGCACGTGGAGCGCATCCAGGTCGGCGTCAACGTCTTCGACGCGGCGGGGCTCGGCCTGTTCTGTGTGACCGGCACGGTCAAGGCGTACGAGTACGGCCTCGGGCTGACCGCCTCGGCGGCGCTCGGGCTGGCCACCGCGGTCGGCGGCGGTGTGCTGCGGGACGTACTGGCCAACGAGGTGCCCTCGCTGCTGCGCTGGGACCGGGACCTGTACGCGGTGCCCGCGATCGTGGGCGCCACCATGGTCGTCCTGTGCATCCGCTTCGACACCCTCAACGCCTTCACCAGCGGGATGGCGGTCATCGCCGCGTTCACCCTGCGGCTGCTGGCGCTGCGCTTCCACTGGCGGGCGCCGCGCGCGTACAACCGTTCCTCGGCGCGGGCCGAGGAGGCCTAGGACCGCAGAAGGGAATCCAAAAAGCTACCGCTCAGTAATGCAGTCCATGTACCGTGCATGCCATGGCACAGGCAGCGACAGAGGCGGCGGCGCAGACCGCCCGCGCAACCATCGGCGACAGCGAGTTCGACCGCGACACCGCGGTCACCCTGCGCGAGGAAGGCGTCTACGACGCCGAACTCTCCGCGGGTTGGACCATCATCCACGCCGTCAACGGCGGCTACCTGCTGGCCCTCCTCGGCCGCGCGCTCGGCGAGGCGCTGCCGCACTCCGACCCGTTCTCGGTCTCCGCGCACTACCTCACCGCCTCGGTCCCCGGCCCCGCGGTGATCCGGACCCAGACCGTCCGCACCGGCCGCACCCTCTCCACCGGCCAGGCGTCGCTCTTCCAGTACGCCGACGACGGCAGCGAGATCGAACGCATCCGGGTCCTCGCCACCTACGGCGACCTGGACGCGCTCCCCGACGACGTACGCACCACCGCCCTGCCGCCCGCCATGCCCGACCGGGACCACTGCCTCGGCCCGAGCGACGGCGCGCCCAGGATCCCCGGCAGCTCCGCCATCACCGAGCGCCTCGACGTCAAGCTGGACCCGGCGACCGTCGGCTGGGCCGTCGGCGCCCCGTCCGGCAAGGGCGAGATGCGCGGCTGGTTCGGCCTCGCGGACGGCCGCGACCCCGACCCGCTCTCCCTGCTGCTCACCGTGGACGCCCTGCCGCCGACCTCCTTCGAGCTGGGCCTCACCGGCTGGACCCCCACCGTGGAGCTCACCACCCACATCCGCTGCCGCCCCGCGCCGGGCCCGCTGCGCGTCTCCATCACCACCCGCAACCTCGCGGGCGGCTTCCTGGAGGAGGACGCCGAGGTCTGGGACAGCGCCGACCGCCTCGTCGCCCAGTCCCGCCAGCTGGCGAAGGCCCCGCGCACCAAGTAGGGCCGCGTGCACGCCCGGTGAGGCGTGCGAGCGCGCCGAGCCGTTCCCGTGCGCGTACGGGAACGGCTCCTGCCCGTCCGGTGCGCGTACGGGAACGGCTCATTCCCGGGCTGGTGCCTCGTCCAGCCAGTGGGCGCGGCCGATGGACACCAGCCGCAGCCGCCGCCGGGCCTGCCGGACCACGGCCCGCTCGTTCCCGGGGCCCGCGTCCAGCAGCGCCGACGCGGTCATGACCATGTGGTCCACGTAGAACCCGCCCAGCATCAGCAGGTCCTCCTCGCTCCACCCGGCCGACCCCGGCTCCCGGCCGAGCGCGTACGCCACCTCCTCCGCGAAGCGGAACAGCTGCGCCGCGATGGCCTCGCGCACCGGGCCCACCCCGCCGTGCTGCTCCCGGGCGATGAACCGGAAGTGCGCGGGCTGCGCGCCGACGTGCCGCGCTATCACCTCCACGCTGCGGTCCAGCCGCTCCTCGCTGTCGCCCGTCTCCGCGAGCACCGCCGCGATCAGCCCGTGCAGGCTGCCCAGCGTCTCCTCCACCAGGGCCACCCCGAGCGCGGCGGTGTCCTCGAAGTGCCGGTAGAAGGCGGTGGGGGTGACCCCGGCCGCCCGCGTCACCTCGCGTAGCCCCAGGCTGCTCAGGCTCTGGTGCTCCAGCAGCAGGAGCGCGGCGTCCAGCAGGGCCTGGCGGGTCTTCAGCTTCTGGGTCTGGCGGATTCCGACGGTGTGACTCATGCCATTCAGTAAACAACCGTTCTCCGAGTCAAGGAAGGGGTCGGGGGTTTAGGCTGGCAAGTCAGTGAACACTCGTACTCTGAACGGCTTTCGTCCTTGTCGTCGCACAGAGAGGTTCCGCCGTGCTCGTCCTCGTCGCCGCGCTGCTGCTGCTGGGAATCGCCCTCGGGGCGGTGGCCCAGCTCCCGCTCCCGGTCTCCCTGGCCGCCGCGACCGTGATCGGCTGCTGGCTGCTGATCTTCGCCGCCCGTGAGCGCCGCGCACGCCGCACCCGCTGACCCGCGTCCACCCCGCCGTACGCGCACCAGCAGCAGCGTCCACCCGCGCACCCGCACCCGCCGAGCCTGCCGCACCCGGACCGATCCGAAGGAGCTCGCACCATGACCCTCACCCTCATCGACCGAACCCGCCGTACGGACGACGCCACCGACCGGGGCGCGGCCCCCGAGGCGGCGGCCCCTGAGCCGGCCCCCGCCCAGGCCCCCGAAGCCGCTCCGCGCCGGGCCGCCGGCCGGGAGGCGGACGGGCTCGCCGTCGCCTCCTTCGTCCTCAGCCTCGTCGGCCTGCTGGCGTTCAACCTGCTGCTGGGCCCCACCGCGATCGTGATGGCGCTGCTCTCCCTGGCCCGTCGCACCCGCCGCCCCGGCCGCGCCTACCTCGGCCTCGCACTCGGTGTCGCCGACCTCGTCGTGCTGGCCGTCCTGGTCACCGTCAACGGCACGGTCGCCTGGAACTTCGGCGCCTGACACGGGCACAGCCGAGCCGCTCACCCCGCTCCGGATCGGGCTCCGGACCGGGTTCCGGGCGGGTCCGCGCACCCCCGTGCGAGCGTGCGCGGCCACCGCACCGTGACGCGCCCGCCATGCGCCCCGCCCCGGACTCGTAGAATCGGCCCCACCATGGCCTACCTCGACCACGCCGCGACCACGCCGATGCTTCCCGAAGCGATCGAGGCGATGACCGCCCAGCTCTCCGTCACCGGCAACGCGTCCTCCCTGCACGCGGCCGGGCGCAGGGCCCGCCGCACCGTCGAGGAGTCCAGAGAAACCCTCGCCGACGCCCTCGGCGCACGCCCCAGCGAGGTGGTCCTCACCTCCGGCGGCACGGAGGCCGACAACCTCGCCGTCAAGGGCCTGTACTGGTCCCGCCGCGACGCCGATCCCCGCCGCACCCGGGTCCTCACCGGCCCCGTGGAGCACCACGCCGTCCTGGACGCCGTCGACTGGCTCGCCGAGCACGAGGGCGCGACCGTCGACCACCTCCCGGTCGACCGCTACGGCCGGGTCCACCCCGAGGACCTGCGCGAGGCGGTCCTCCGCAACCCCGACGACGTCGCGATGATCACCGTGATGTGGGCCAACAACGAGATCGGCACGATCATGCCGGTACGGGAACTGGCCGCGGTCGCTGCCGAGTTCGGGATCCCGATGCACGCCGACGCGGTCCAGGCCTTCGGCCAGCTGGAGGTCGGCTTCGCCGCCTCCGGGCTGGCCGCGATGACGGTCAGCGGCCACAAGATCGGCGGCCCGTTCGGCATCGGCGCGCTGCTGCTGGGCCGCGACCACACCCCCGTACCCGTGCTGCACGGCGGCGGCCAGGAGCGGCATGTGCGCTCCGGCACCCTGGACGTGCCCGCCGTCGCCTCCTTCGCGGTCGCGGGACGGCTGGCCGCCGAGCGGCGCGAGCACTTCGCCCGGCGCGTCGGCGGACTGCGCGACGACCTGATCGCCGCCGTGCGCCACGCCGTCCCGGACGCCGTCCTCGGCGGCGACCCGGACCCGGCCGGGCGGCTCCCGGCCAACGCCCACTTCAGCTTCCCCGGCTGCGAGGGTGACTCGCTCCTCCTCCTGCTGGACGCCCAGGGCATCGAGTGCTCCACCGGCTCCGCCTGCACCGCCGGGATCGCCCAGCCCAGCCACGTACTCCTGGCCACCGGCACCGACCCGGACCTGGCCCGGGGCACCCTGCGCTTCTCGCTCGGCCACACCTCCACCGAGGAGGACGTCAAGGCGCTGGCCCAGGCGATCGGCCCGGCGGTGGAGCGGGCGCGGACGGCCGGGCTCAGCTGAGAGGGGCCGCTACTCCGCGCGCGTGACGGAAGGCGAGGGGGCCGGGGTGGGCGGTGCCGTAGCCGCCCGCTGCACCAGCTTCAGATAGCG
The DNA here is from genome assembly GCF_009865135.1 of Streptomyces sp. SID8374. Taxonomy (NCBI): domain Bacteria; kingdom Bacillati; phylum Actinomycetota; class Actinomycetes; order Kitasatosporales; family Streptomycetaceae; genus Streptomyces; species Streptomyces sp. SID8374. The sequence continues at coordinate 371,018 of NZ_WWGH01000002.1, forward strand.
GTCCCAGTCCCAGTGCGGCCCCGGGTCGGTGTGGTCGGTGCCCGGGACCTCCACATGCCCGATGATGTGCTCCCGGTCGATGGGTATGTCGTACCGTGCGCAGATAGACGCCGTGAGCCGCGCCGACGACTCGTACATCGCCTTCGTGAGGTCCTTGGGCCGGTCGACGAACCCCTCGTGCTCGATGCCGACGGCGCGCTCGTTGAAGGAGCGGTTGCCCGCCTGGTACGCCACGTCCAGCTCGCGGATCATCTGCACCACCCGCCCGTCCTGGCCCACGATGTAGTGCGTCGCGGCCCGGTGGGCGGGGTCCTGGAAGACCCGCACGGCGCTGTCGAAGCTGCCCTGGGTGACATGGATGATCACGCGGTCGATCCGGAAGTCGTCCGGGCGGTCCGCCCGCCGCCAGTTCGCCTCGGACGCGGCGACCCAGGTGGCGGCCGCGTAGTCCAGCTCACCGGCCTTGCGGGGCTTCTCCACGCCGGGCACCCGCCACCACGCCCGCCGCACATCGTCGCGCGCGAGCACGGCGGCGGTGCCGGCCGCCACCACCGCACCGCCGCCGACCAGCAGCGCACGCCGGCTGACGCCGCCCGCGGCCTTCTTCCGCGACGACCCGCCCGAGGGCTTCTCCGACGCCCGGGTACTCCCGTTGTTCCCCATGTGATCGTCAACGCATATCCGCGAGCGTTCGGTTCCCGGCGACCCGTACCCTGGAGGGGCTATGACTCAGACTTCCCAGCGCCCCCTGCGTGTCCTCGCCGCGATGTCGGGCGGCGTGGACTCCGCCGTCGCCGCGGCCCGTGCCGCCGAGGCGGGCCACGACGTGACCGGTGTCCACCTCGCCCTCTCCGCGAACCCCCAGTCCTTCCGGACCGGGGCGCGCGGCTGTTGCACCATCGAGGACTCCCGGGACGCCCGCCGCGCGGCCGACGTCATCGGTATCCCGTTCTACGTCTGGGACCTCGCGGAACGTTTCCGCGAGGACGTCGTGGACGACTTCGTCGCGGAGTACGAGGCCGGGCGCACGCCCAACCCCTGCCTGCGCTGCAACGAGAAGATCAAGTTCGCCGCCCTGCTGGACAAGGCCCTCGCCCTCGGCTTCGACGCCGTCTGCACCGGCCACTACGCCACGGTCGTGCTCGCCGAGGACGGGAGCCGCGAGCTGCACCGCGCCTCCGACATGGCCAAGGACCAGAGCTATGTGCTGGGCGTCCTGGACGAGAAGCAGCTCGCCCACGCCATGTTCCCGCTCGGCGACACCCTCACCACCAAGGACGAGATCCGCGCCGAGGCCGAGCGCCGGGGCCTGGCCGTCGCCAAGAAGCCCGACAGCCACGACATCTGCTTCATCGCCGACGGCGACACCCAGGGCTTCCTGGCGAACCGCCTCGGCGGCCCGGCCGAGGGCGACATCCTCGACGAGTCCGGTACGAAGCTGGGCACCCACGACGGTGCGTTCGGCTTCACCATCGGCCAGCGCAAGGGCCTGAAGATCGGCCACCCCGCCCCCGACGGCAAGCCGCGCTACGTGCTGGACATCTCCCCGGTGAACAACACGGTCACCGTCGGCCCGGTCGAGGCCCTCGACGTGACCTCGCTGACCGCCATCAAGCCGCGCTGGTGCGGAACGCCCCCGTCCGGCCCGGGGACGTACACCGCGCAGCTCCGCGCCCACGGCGGCGAGACCGAGGTGACGGCCGAGCTGGTGGACGGCGAGCTGAACGTCACGTTCACCGAGCCGGTACGGGGCGTGGCCCCCGGCCAGGCGGTCGTCCTGTACGACGGCACGCGCGTGGTCGGCTCGGCCACCATCGCGACGACGGTGCGGCGCGAGCGGGTGCCGACGGGGGCCTGACGCCCCGGTTCACGACGCCTGGCGTACGTATACGTCCCGGGCGAAGAAGTCCGCCAGCACCGGGGCCAGCACCTGGGGCGCCACCTCGCGCATCTGGCCCGTCAGCGTACGGTGCCGGGCGCGCGGCAGGGCGTCGGCGAGAGTCCGGGTGGCGGCCCGGGCCCGGGCCGAGCTGAAGCCGCCGCAGACCACCAGCGTGCGGGCGGAGACGGCGGCGAACCGCTCGGCCGGGACCGCCCCGTCGCCCAGCACCGCGTCGTCGTACGCCAGCGTGTGCGCCAGCGCCTCCAGGCCCGGCCACAGGGGCGCGCGCCGCATCCGGTCCACCGTCGCCGCGTCGACGCCCGTCGCCGTGAGGAACAGCTCCACCGCCCCGGCCCGGTCCCCGGCCGCCAGCAGCCGGTGCAGCCGCTCGGTGCAGCGGGCCTTGAAGCGGAGGCCGGAGGCGCCGGGGGTGTACGGCGGTTCGTAGACGGCGAGCAGATCGACGGGGAGCCCGGCGGCGGCCGCTTCCAGGGCCAGCGCCCCGCCGGAGGACATCCCGAAGACCGAGGCGCCCGGCCCCGCCGCCCGCACGACCGCGCTCAGGTCCTCGATCTCCCGGCGCACGCCCTCCGCCCCACCGCCCCCGGCTTCACCGCTGGCGCCGCGCCCCCGGCGGTCGTAGGTGACCACGGTGAAGCGCGGCGCCAGCAGGGCGGCCAGGGGCGCGTCGGTGGCCGCGGTGCTCAGTGCCCCGCCGACCAGCACCAGCGGTGGCCCCTCGCCCTGGCGGCGGCAGGCGATCGGCGTGGAGTCGGCGGAGAGAATCCTGTCCATGGGAGGGGAGACCGGGGCGGCCCGGCAAACTCATCGCTCCGGCGGGAAAAACCTCCCGGGACGGTGCGGGCCGCGGGTCAGTCGGCCACCGGCTCCGTCTCGTAGAAGCAGAAGTGGTCCCGGATCGCGGCGACTTCGGGCTTCGGGTCCGGGTAGGCCCAGACGAGATCGGCGGCGCCGGGGAGCGACCAGTAGGAGGCGTCGCCCTTGAACGGGCAGTGGGTGGTGGTGTCCGACGGGGTGAGCAGGTCGGTACGGACGTCCTCGGGCGGCAGGTAGTAGCGGTCCGGACAGCCCGTCTCGCGCAGGACGAGGGGGCGGCGGCTCTCGGCCAGCACCTGGCCCTCGTGGACCGCCCTGACGTGCACGGTGCCCGGTTCGACGGTGATGTGGTGTCCTCGGGTGGAAGTCATGCTTCTCTCAGCGGCGTACGGGCCGGGAAACTTCCCCGCCCACCGTCGTTGACCGGAATCCTCACCGGAACGGGGGAGTGTCCGAGGCGGGTCGTACGGTGGCTGCATGAACATCTGCGTCTTCCTCTCCGCCGCCGACCTCGACGACCGCTACACCGTCCCCGCCCGCGAGTTCGCCGAGCTGCTCGGCAGAGGCGGGCACACCCTGGTCTGGGGCGGTTCGGAGAGTGGCCTGATGAAGGTCGTCGCGGACGGGGTGCAGGAGGCGGGCGGGCGGCTGGTCGGGGTCTCGGTCGACTTCCTCGCCGCGAAGGCCCGGGAGAACGCCGACGAGATGGTGATCGCCCGCGACCTCGCCGAGCGCAAGGCCCTCCTCCTGGCGAAGTCCGACGCGATCGTGATCATGGTCGGCGGGACCGGGACGCTGGACGAGGCCACCGAGATCCTGGAGCTGAAGAAGCACGGCAAGCACACCAAGCCGGTCGTTCTGCTCAACACGGCGGGCTTCTACGACGGGCTGCGCGAGCAGTTCCAGCGGATGGAGGACGAGGGGTTCCTGCCGCTGCCCCTGACGGACCTGGTCTTCTTCGCCAAGGACGGGGTGGGGGCGCTGGCATATCTGGAGGAGTCCGCCGGGGTGCAGTGACACCCGGGCCACCGGACGAGTCCGCCGGTCCGCGCCGAGGAGCCGGGCCCGGGCTTCAGCGATCCCGCCTCCGCCCAGGGTCGCCTGAGCCGGGCCCGGACTCCGGTGATCACGCCTCCGCCTAGGATCGCCCCATGCCTACCCACCTCATCACCGGCGCCGGTTCCGGCATCGGGGCCGCTGTCGCCCGCCGTCTCCTGGAGCGCGGCGACGACCTCGTCCTGCTCGCCCGCGACGCCGGCCGCGCCAAGGAGTTCGCCGACCGCTACCCGGGCGCGCGGACCCTTGTCGGCGACCTCTCCAACCCCGACCGGCTCTCCTGGGCGTTCGGCCAGCAGCCCATGCCCGAGCGGGTCGACACCCTGCTGCACATCGCGGGCGTCGTCGAACTCGGCACGGTCGGCGAGCTCACCCCCAAGGCGTGGCACTCCCAGCTCAACGCCAACCTCATCGCCCCCGCCGAGATCACCCGCCTCCTCATCCCGCAGCTCCGCGCCGCCCAGGGCCACGTCCTGTTCGTGAACTCCGGTGCCGGGCTCAACGCCCACGCCGGGTGGAGCGCGTACGCCGCGAGCAAGCACGGCCTGAAGGCGCTCGCCGACTCGCTGCGCCACGAGGAGCACGGCAACGGGGTGCGCGTCACCAGCGTCTACCCCGGGCGCACCGCCAGCCCCATGCAGGCCAAGGTGCACCAGCAGGAGGGCAAGGAGTACGACGCCGCCCGCTGGATCGACCCCGAGTCGGTGGCCACCACGATCCTGATGGCGATCGACCTGCCGCGCGACGCCGAGGTCAACGACCTCACGGTCCGCCCGGGGCGCTGAAGCTCACGGTCCGCCCGGGCCGCTGAACCCGGAAGCCGTCCCGGTCGCCGAAGCCCGGCCGCTGACCCCGGCGCCCCGCGTACGCCGAGCGCACGCGGGGGACCGTAGGCTTCCGGCGTGAGCGAGAAGAGCAAGTTGAGCGGGTGCCCGGCGACCGGGATCGGGTCGATGCCCGGGGGAGACGCGAGGGAGGCGGCGAAGACCGTCACCGGCTCCTTCGCCGACGGCCAGGGCATGCCGTACCTGGCGGAGCTGCCGGCGCGCGGACCGGGCGCGGACATGATCGGCCGGACCATCGGCATGCTCGTCGAGATGTACGGGCACGTGGAGCCGAGCGGCTGGCGGATCAGCGACCGGCCAGGCCGCGACACCCGCCGCGCCCGCTCCTGGCTGGGGGAGGACCTGGACGCCCTGGAGGAGTTCACCCAGGGGTACGAGGGCCTGCTCAAGGTCCAGGCCGTCGGCCCGTGGACGCTGGCCGCCGGACTGGAACTGCGCGGCGGCGAGGCCATGCTGGGCGACCCCGGGGCCTGCCGCGACCTGGCCGGGTCGCTGGCCGAGGGGCTTAGCGCCCACCTCGCCGAGGTGCGGCGCCGGATGCCCGGGGCCGAGGTGGTCCTCCAGCTGGACGAGCCCTCCCTGACCGCCGTCCTGCTGGGCCGGGTCCGCTCCGCCAGCGGCTACCGCACCTACCGGGCCGTCGACCGCCAGGCCGTCGAGTCGGCCCTGCGCGACGTCCTCGCCGCCGCGGGCGAGGACGGCACGACGATCGTCCACTCCTGCGCCCCCGAAGTGCCGTTCGCGCTGCTGCGCCGGGCCGGGGCGGACGGAATCTCGTTCGACTTCTCCCTCCTCACGGAGCGTGAGGAGGAGACGATCGGGGAAGCGGTCGAAAGCGGCACCCAGTTGTTCCTGGGCGTGGTGCCGTCCACCGACGCGGCAACGACGGCATTGTCAGACCCGGGCGGTAGCGTCATGGGGGTCAGGACGCTGTGGAGCAGGCTGGGGCTGAATCCGGGGACTCTCGCCGAGTCCGTCGCGATCACCCCGTCGTGCGGTCTCGCGGGTGCGTCGCCCGCGTACGCCCGTACCGCGCTCGCCCACAGTGCCCGGGCGGCGAGGTCGCTCGCAGACAACCCTGAGTGACGGGGACGACGGGTAAACAGGAGGACGGGACGATGGCCGGCGAACAGCGGGTGGAGCAGGAGAGCTCGGTTCCGGCGGACGTGCGGGAGGAGCACGCGCTGCTGGCCGAGAAGGTCGAGGAGAACCGCTTCCGGTATTACGTGAAGGACCAGCCGGTCGTCAGCGACGCCGAGTTCGACCGGCAGATGCGTGCGCTGGAGGCGCTGGAGGAGGAGTACCCGGCGCTGCGCACCCCGGACTCCCCGACCCAGAAGGTGGCCGGGCCCTACCGCACGGAGTTCACCTCCGTGGTCCACCGCGAGCGGATGCTCTCCCTGGACAACGCCTTCGACGACGAGGAGCTGGCCGCCTGGGCCGAGCGCGTCGCCAAGGACGTCGGCACGCCCGACCACCACTTCCTGTGCGAGCTGAAGGTGGACGGGCTCGCGGTCAACCTCACCTACGAGCACGGCCGGCTGACCCGGGCGGCGACCCGGGGGGACGGCCGCACCGGCGAGGACATCACGCCCAACGTCCGCACCATCGCCGAGATCCCGCACCGCCTCAAGGGCGAGGACATCCCCGCCCTGGTCGAGATCCGGGGCGAGGTCTTCTTCCCGATGGAGGCCTTCGAGGAGCTGAACGCCCGGCTGGTGGCCGCCGACGACAAGCCCTTCGCCAACCCGCGCAACGCGGCGGCCGGTTCGCTGCGCCAGAAGGACCCCAAAGTCACCGCCACCCGCCCGCTGCACATGGTGGTGCACGGCATCGGCGCCCACGAGGGCCTCACCATCGACCGCCTCTCCCAGGCCTACGAGCTCCTCCACTCCTGGGGCCTGCCCACGGCCAAGCACAACAAGGTCGTCGACTCCCTCGCAGGTGTACGGGAGTTCATCGCCTACTTCGGCGAGCACCGGCACTCCGTGGAGCACGAGATCGACGGGGTCGTCGTCAAACTCGACGAGATCCCGCTCCAGGGCCGCCTGGGCTCCACCTCGCGCGCCCCGCGCTGGGCCATCGCCTGGAAGTACGCTCCGGAAGAGGTCAACACCAAGCTGGTCAACATCCGCGTCGGCGTCGGCCGCACCGGCCGCGTCACGCCGTACGCCCAGGTGGAGCCGGTCGAAGTGGCCGGTTCCGAGGTCGAGTTCGCCACCCTCCACAACCAGGAGGTGGTCAAGGCCAAGGGCGTCCTCATCGGCGACACCGTGGTCATCCGCAAGGCGGGCGACGTCATCCCGGAGATCCTCGGCCCGGTCGTCGACCTGCGCGACGGCACCGAGAAGGCGTTCGAGATGCCGACGCACTGCCCCGAGTGCGGTACGGAGCTGCGCCCGATGAAGGAGGCCGACATCGACCTCCGCTGCCCCAACGCCCGCACCTGCCCCGCCCAGTTGCGCGAGCGGGTCTTCTATCTCGCCGGGCGCAAGAGCCTGGACATCGACCACTTCGGCTATGTGGCCGCCGCCGCCCTGACCCGGCCCCTGGAGCCCGCCGAGCCGGTTCTGAAGGACGAGGGCGGCCTGTTCGACCTCACCATCGACCAGTTGCTGCCGATCCGGGCGTACGTCCTGGACCAGGACAGCGGGCTGCCCAAGCGCGACCCGAAGACGGGCGAGGAGAAGATCGCGACGGTCTTCGCCAACAAGCAGGGCGAGGCGAAGAAGAACGCCGTGGCCATGCTGGAGGGCATCGCCGCCGCGAAGGAGGCGCCGCTGGCCCGGATCCTCACCGGGCTCTCCATCCGCCATGTCGGGCCGGTCGCCGCGCAGGAGCTGGCCCGCCAGTTCCGTTCCATCGACCGGATCGACGAGGCCACCGAGCAGGAGCTGGCCGACGCCGACGGGGTCGGCCCCATCATCGCCGCCTCCGTCAAGCAGTGGTTCGCCGAGGACTGGCACCGCGAGATCCTGCGCAAATGGCGCGAGGCCGGAGTCCGGATGGCCGACGAGGGCTCGGACGAGGAGCAGGGCCCCCGCCCCCTCGAAGGGCTCACCGTCGTCGTCACCGGCACCCTCACCGCCTACACCCGCGACGGCGCCAAGGAGGCGCTCCAGAGCCTCGGGGCGAAGGTCACCGGCTCGGTGTCGAAGAAGACCGCGTTCGTGGTGGTCGGCGACAACCCCGGCTCCAAGTACGACAAGGCCATGCAGCTGAAGGTCCCCGTGCTGGACGAGGCCGGGTTCGCCGTCCTTCTCGAACAGGGCCCCGACGCCGCCCTGGAGGCCGCCCTGCCGGTGCCGGAGGCCGCACCCGAGCCGGAAGCCGCGCCGGAGTAGACCGCCCGTCCCGTTCTCGGAGCCCACGCCGGACGCGGCTTCGGAGCGGGCCGCCGCCTCCCGCGACCCGCGCGCCACTCCCGGACACCCTCTGTTCGCCGGATCGAGACGACTTCGAGACGCGGCCCCGGCGTGGCGCGCCCCCGGTGGGGAAGAAACGGGACAGAGGGGCGAAGAAGGGTCGGCCGGACCCCGAACGGCCCACCGGCATCACCCGTTCGGCGCATAGCAGATGGTGACGGGTCGTCGGTTCGCCTTCGGCAAGAGCTGTAGAGCGCTGCCCCTGGAAGCTCTTCGCGGCCTACTGTTGAGGGGTAGCGCCTGCCGTGGCACCGGCCGCCCGTCCGGGGCCGTGCGAGCAAGGGAGCGGGGGCCACCGAGGGACTTCGGCACCGCCGGCTGTGAGAGGGACGGAATGAAACCGACCGAGAGCGCCGCCCCGGTGTCGCGGCTGCAAGGTTTCGTCGGCCTCACCTCCCCCGTGGGCGCCGCCGTCATAGGGATCGCGGCGTTACTGCTGGCGGCCGGCTTCTACCGCACGGTGCAGGACGGCCAGGCCCTCTTCCCGGACGGTGCCGTGGGCTGGTCGCTCGCCGTGCTCACCGGGATCATCGTCGGCCACCTGGTCGCGCTCGGCCGCGACCGCTGGTGGGGCGGCACCGGCTCCGGTGCCGCCCTCACCCTCGCCGTGCTGCTCCTCTACGGCTGGCTGCCCGCCGGGCTGGTCAGCCTGGTCGTCGTCGTGCTCGTCGGGAGCGCCCGCAGACACCGCTGGTGGCAGGGGCTCCTGCACGGTGCGGTGGACATCCTCGGCATCGGGGCGGCGGCGCTCGTGCTGGCCGCGTTCGGCGTGGTCCCGACGGTGGAGCAGCCCTGGCTGCCACTCGACTGGTCCATCGCCGCCGTACCGGAACTGCTCCTGACGGCGTCCACGTACCTCCTCGTCACCCGGGTCCTGCTGTGGTACGCGGGAGCCCCGCAGAACGGCGGGCTGCCGACCATCGCCCGCACCGCCCTGCTGCGCCAAGGGCTCGTCGCCGTCGCCCTGCTCGGCCTCGCCCCGCTGATCTGCGTCGTGGCGATGTCCATGCCCGTCGTGCTGCCGCTCTTCGCGGTCCCGCTGATCGCCCTGGACTCCACGCTGTGGATCGCCCGCGCCCGCGCCGAGGAGCAGCTGCGGGACCCCCTGACCGGCCTGCCCAACCGCCAGTGGCTGCTGGAGCGGACCTGGTCGGCGCTGGAGGACGCCGAGAGCGTGGGCACCAGGTCGGGCCTCGTCCTGATCGACCTGGACCGCTTCCGCGCCGTCAACGACACCCTCGGCCACCTCGCCGGGGACCGGCTGCTCCTCCAGATAGCGGAACGCCTGCGCCTGGCCCTGCCGCCCGGCGCGGAGGCGGCCCGGCTCGGCGGCGACGAGTTCGCCGTACTGCTGCCCCAGGCCGACTCGACCACCAGCGCCCAGCGGGTCGCCCGCCACCTGGTCGCCGAGCTCTCCTCGCCCCTCGACCTGGACGGGCTGGTCCTCGTGCTGGAGGCCAGCGCCGGGGTCGCCGTCTACCCGGACCACGCGCTGGACGCCGAGGGGCTGCTGCGCCGCGCGGACGTCGCGATGTACCAGGCCAAGCGCGACCGTACGGGCGTGGAGGTCTACGAGTCGAAGCGGGACAGCAACACCCCCGACCGGCTCGGGCTGCTGGGCGATCTGCGCCGGGCGCTGGACGCGGGCGACGTGGAGCTGCACTACCAGCCCAAGGTCCGCTTCGACGGGCAGGTCGCCGGTCTGGAGGCGCTGGTGCGCTGGGTGCACCCGGAGCGCGGCCGGGTCCCCCCGGACGAGTTCATCGCCATCGCGGAGTCCTCCGGCCTGATGCCGCACCTCACGGAGTACGTCCTGGAGACGGCGCTCGCGCAGGTCGCCCGGTGGCGGGCGCAGGGCCTGTTCGTGCCGGTCGCGGTCAACGTCTCGCCCCGCGATGTGCACACCCCCGGCTTCGCGGGCGGGGTCGCCGCCCGGCTCGCCCGGCACGGCGTCCCGGCCTCGGCGCTCCAGCTGGAGATCACCGAGCACGTCCTGCTGGAGGACCCGCAGCGGGCCGCCGACACCCTGGCCGGGCTGACCGCGCACGGCGTGAAGATGTCCCTGGACGACTTCGGTACGGGGTACTCCTCCCTCGTACATCTGCGCAGGCTGCCGGTGAGCGAGCTGAAGATCGACCGGTCGTTCGTGGCCCGGCTCGCCGTCGACCACGAGGACGCGGAGATCGTCCGCTGCACGATCGACCTGGCCCACTCGCTCGGCCTGGTCGTCGTCGCCGAGGGCGTCGAGGACGACGAGACCTGGGAGCGGCTGCGGGACCTGCGGTGCGACGCGGTGCAGGGCTGGCTGGTGGCGGCCGCGATGCCGCCCCAGGAGACGACGGCCTGGCTCCGGGCGCGCGGCGAGCACGGCTGGCGGCGCCCCGCCGAGCTGGAGGCCCAGGCGGCGGCCGCGGCGGCGAACGGCAAGCCGGACACCGAGCAGCACCAGCCCCAGGGGCGTACGGTCTCAGGCCCGGCGACGGCCTGAGGCGCGGCCCCGGGCCCGTACCGAAAACGTCCGAAAGGGGCGGGCCGATCGGGGCGGGGTACCCGGCCCGATCAGACCCCATAGGATTGGGGGTCGGTGGCACATTTCCACCGTCCGTCCGGACGGACGGTGGAAATGTGCCACCGACCCCCAGCCAAAACCACACACCAACCCCTGAGGATCGCTGCATGCCTGGCATCACGCGCGAGGAGGTCGCCCACCTCGCCCGGCTGGCGCGTCTGGAGCTGAAGGGCGAAGAGCTCGACCACTTCGCCGGTCAACTCGACGACATCATCGGCGCGGTCGCCCGCGTCTCCGAGGTCGCCGACCAAGACGTACCGCCGACCTCCCACCCGCTGCCGCTGACCAACGTCATGCGCGCGGACGAGGTCCGTCCGTCGCTCACCCCCGCGCAGGCGCTCTCCGGCGCCCCGGCCCAGGAGCAGCAGCGTTTCAAGGTGCCGCAGATCCTGGGGGAGGACTAACCGCCATGACGGACATCAGCACCATCATCAAGCTCACCGCGGCCGAGATCGCCGCGAAGATCGCCTCCGGCGAGCTCACCGCCGTCGAGGTCACCGAGGCCCACCTGGCCCGGATCGACGCCGTCGACGAGAAGGTCCACGCCTTCCTGCACATCGACCGCGAGGGCGCGCTCGCCCAGGCCCGTGCCGTGGACGCCAAGCGCGAGGCGGGCGAGAAGCTGGGCCCGCTGGCCGGCGTCCCGCTCGCGCTGAAGGACATCTTCACCACCAAGGACATGCCGACCACCGTCGGTTCCAAGATCCTTGAGGGCTGGGTGCCGCCGTACGACGCCACGCTGACGCAGAAGCTGCGCGCAGCCGACGTCGTCATCCTCGGCAAGACCAACATGGACGAGTTCGCCATGGGGTCCTCCACCGAGAACAGCGCCTACGGCCCCACCGGCAACCCGTGGGACCTCACCCGCATCCCCGGCGGCTCCGGCGGCGGCTCCTCCGCCGCCCTCGCCTCCTACGAGGCCCCCCTCGCCATCGGCACGGACACCGGCGGCTCCATCCGCCAGCCCGCCGCCGTCACCGGCACGGTCGGCGTCAAGCCCACCTACGGCGGCGTCTCCCGCTACGGCATGGTCGCCTTCTCGTCCTCCCTCGACCAGGGCGGGCCCTGCGCCCGTACGGTCCTGGACGCGGCGCTGCTCCACGAGGCCATCGCCGGGCACGACCCGCTGGACTCGACCTCCATCGACGCCCCGGTCCCGCCGGTCGTCGAGGCCGCGCGCAACGGCTCGGTCCAGGGCATGCGCGTCGGCGTCGTCAAGCAGTTCCGCGGCGAGGGCTACCAGGCCGGCGTCCTCCAGCGCTTCGACGAGTCGGTCGAACTGCTGAAGTCGCTCGGCGCGGACATCGTCGAGTTGGACTGCCCGTCCTTCGACCTGGCGCTCTCGGCGTACTACCTGATCGCGCCCTCCGAGTGCTCCTCCAACCTGGCCCGCTTCGACGCCATGCGCTACGGCCTGCGGGTCGGCGACGACGGCACGAAGTCGGCCGAGGAGGTCACCGCGCTCACCCGCGAGGCCGGTTTCGGCGACGAGGTCAAGCGCCGCATCATCCTGGGTACGTACGCGCTCAGCTCCGGCTACTACGACGCGTACTACGGCTCGGCCCAGAAGGTCCGCACCCTCATCACCCAGGACTTCGAGAAGGCCTTCGAGCAGGTCGATGTGATCGTCTCCCCGACGACCCCGACCACCGCCTTCCCGATCGGCGAGCGCGCCGACGACCCGATGGCGATGTACCTCGCGGACCTGTGCACCATCCCCACCAACCTGGCAGGCAACTCCGCCATGTCGCTCCCCTGCGGCCTGGCCCCGGAGGACGGGCTGCCGGTCGGACTGCAGATCATCGCCCCCGCCATGAAGGACGACCGGCTGTACAAGGTCGGAGCGGCCGTCGAGGCCGCCTTCGTGGAAAAGTGGGGGCACCCGCTGCTTGAGGAGGCTCCGTCGCTGTGAGTGCCATGGCAAAGAAGGCCAGTAACTTCAAGAAGTCCAAGACCGGGCTGTACGTCTCGCTCGGCAGTACCGCGTTCGGCGCGATCAGCATCGCCAAGCAGGCGAAGCTCGCCCGCCAGGACAACGACGTGCTGCGCCTCATCGACGCGGCGGTCTCCGCGGCCGCCATCGTCACCGGACTCGCGATCCTCTATCGCGAACTGAAGCGTCTCGGCGACGACGACGTCCTGCTGGGCTGAGAGGGAAAGTTTCACCGTGACTGTCACCGACCTGGTGTCGTACGAGGACGCGCTCGCGTCCTACGACCCCGTCATGGGCCTCGAAGTCCATGTCGAACTCGGCACCAAGACCAAGATGTTCTGCGGCTGCTCCACGGAGCTGAAGCAGGACGCCAACTCCCAGACCTGTCCGGTCTGTCTCGGACTGCCCGGCGCGCTGCCGGTCGTCAACGAGATCGGCGTGGAGTCGGCCATCAAGATCGGCCTCGCGCTCAACTGCGAGATCGCCGAGTGGTGCCGCTTCGCCCGGAAGAACTACTTCTATCCGGACATGCCGAAGAACTTCCAGACCTCCCAGTACGACGAGCCGATCGCCTTCGACGGCTATCTGGACGTCCAGCTGGAGGACGGCGAGATCTTCCGGGTGCAGATCGAACGCGCCCACATGGAGGAGGACACCGGCAAGTCGACGCACGTCGGCGGCGCCACCGGCCGTATCCACGGCGCGTCCCACTCGCTGCTGGACTACAACCGGGCCGGCATCCCGCTCATCGAGATCGTCACCAAGCCGATCGAGGGAGCGGGCGCCCGTGCCCCCGAGGTCGCCAAGGCGTACGTCGCCGAGCTCCGCGAGCTGATCAAGGCCCTCGGGGTCTCCGAGGCCCGCATGGAGATGGGCCAGATGCGCTGCGACGTCAACCTGTCGCTGCGCCCCAACGGCACCGAGACGTTCGGTACGCGCTCCGAGACGAAGAACGTGAACTCGCTGCGTTCCGTCGAGAGGGCCGCGCGCTTCGAGATCCAGCGGCACGCCGCCGTGCTGTCCTCGGGCGGCACGATCGTGCAGGAGACCCGGCACTTCCACGAGGAGGACGGCTCCACCACGGCCGGCCGCATCAAGGACAACGCCGAGGACTACCGCTACTTCCCCGAGCCGGACCTGGTGCCCGTGGCACCCGCCCGCGACTGGGTCGAGGAGCTCCGCAAGGGCCTCCCCGAGCTGCCCCGGCTGCGGCGCGCCCGGCTCAAGGAGGAGTGGGGCGTCTCCGAGCACGACATGCAGTCCATCCTCAACGCGGGCGCGGTCGACCTGATCGTCGCCACGACCGAGGCGGGCGCCCCGTCGGACCAGGCCCGCAAGTGGTGGATGGGCGAGCTGGCCCGTAACGCCAACGAGACCGGCCGCGGTCTGGACGAGCTGCCGATCACCCCGGCGCAGGTCGCCCGGGTCGCCGCGCTCGTCGCGGCGGGCGACCTCAACGACAAGCTGGCCCGCCAGGTCATCGAGGGCGTCCTCGCGGGCGAGGGCGACCCGGACACCGTCGTCGAGAAGCGCGGCCTGAAGGTCGTCTCGGACGAGGGCGCGCTCTCCACGGCCGTGGACGAGGCCATCGCGGGCAACGCGGCCATCGCGGACAAGATCCGCGGCGGCAAGGTCGCGGCGGCGGGCGCGCTCGTCGGCGCGGTCATGAAGGCCACCCGAGGCCAGGCGGACGCGGCGCGCGTGCGCGAGCTGATCCTGGAGAAGCTCGGCGTCGAGGGCTGACCACCTGATCGTCCCCGGAGGGGCGGTGCACCCGTATCGACGGGCGCACCGCCCCTTCACCCGTCCTGAGAGAGCCCCCTGAACACCGTCACCGCCGAGCTGGTCTCCTTCGCCCTCCTTTTGGGCGTCCTCGCCTTCGCCGTCGTACGCCCGAAGGGCCTGCCGGAGGCGGCCGTCGCCGTGCCCGCCGCCGTGCTCGTGGTGGCCGTCGGCGCGGTGTCCTGGCCCGAGGCGCGGGAACAGGTCGGCGAGCTGCTCCCCGTCGTCGGGTTCCTCGCCGCGATCCTGGTGCTGGCCCAGCTCTGCGCCGACGAAGGGCTGTTCCGGGCCGCCGGGGACCTGGTGGCCCGCGCCTGCCGGGGGCGGACCCGGCCCCTCCTCGGCGGGGTCTTCGTCGTCGCCTCGCTCATCACCGCCGTCCTGAGCCTCGACGCCACCGTGGTCCTGCTCACCCCGGTCGTCCTCGCCACCGCCGCCCGGGTCGGTGCGCGGCCGCGCCCGTACGTCTACGCCTGCGCGCACCTCGCCAACTCCGCCTCGCTCCTGCTCCCCGTCTCCAACCTCACCAACCTCTTGGCGTTCACCGCGAGCGGCCTCTCCTTCACCCGGTTCGCCGCGCTGATGGCGCTGCCGTGGCTGGCCGCGATCGCCGTGGAGTACGTGGTGTTCCGCCGCGCGTTCAGGGACGACCTGGCCGCCGGGGCGCACGCGCCGGATCCCGAGGCCGAGCGCACGCCCGTGCCCGTCTTCACGCTCGTCGTGCTGGCGCTGACGCTGGCCGGGTTCGTCGTGACCTCGTTCGCGGGCGCCGAGCCGTTGTGGGCCGCGCTCGCGGGCGCGGCCGTGCTCGCCGTACGGGCCCTCGTCAAGCGCGAGACCACGCCCGTCGGGCTCGTCCGCTCGGCCAACCCGCTCTTCTGCCTCTTCGTCCTCGCGCTCGGCGTCGTCGTCAAGGCCGTCGTCGACAACGGCCTCGGTGACGGGATCGCCGCGCTCCTGCCCGACGGCGACACGCTCCCCGTCCTGCTCGGCGTCGCCGTGGTCGCCGCGCTCCTGGCCAACCTGATCAACAACCTGCCCGCGATCCTCGCCCTGCTCCCGATCGTCGCGGCGGCCGGCCCCGGACCGCTGCTCGCCGCCCTGATCGGGGTCAACATCGGCCCCAACCTCACGTACGTCGGCTCCCTCGCCACCCTCCTGTGGCGCCGCATCCTGCACGCCCACGGGGACGCGCCGGAGCTGGGCCACTTCACCCGGCTGGGACTCGCGACCGTACCGGCGACGCTCCTCGCCTCCACCCTCGCGCTCTGGGGGTCGCTGCACCTCATCGGGGTGTAGGCCGCCGGTTGGACTTCTCGTACGGCCTCTTGGACGTTCACCACCGGGCCGTACGCAGTCCTTCCCGCCGCCACCTGACCTGACTAGCTTCCCGGCTGTAACCACCGAAACGGGAGGCTCCTTTGACCACGGACATGTCACGGCGGCGGCTCTTCGCCCTCGGCGGGGGCGCGCTCGGCGCCGCTGCGGCCGGATCGTTCCTGCCGCCGTCGCTCCAGGCAGCCATCGCCGCGCAGCCCGCCCACGCGGGGTCCGGGGGCGGAGGGCTCGGAGCCATCAAGCATGTGGTGATCCTCATGCAGGAGAACCGTTCCTTCGACCACTACTTCGGCTCCCTGCGCGGCGTACGCGGCTTCGGCGACCGCAACGCCATCGACCTGCCCACCGGCGGGACCGTCTTCGAGCAGCCCGGCCCCTCCGGCACCACCGTGCTGCCGTTCCCGGTGCGCGGCGCGGCCGAGGAGCAGCAGAAGGACCTCCAGTACATCGGCGCCCTCGACCACTCCTGGAACGGCGGCGCGCAGGCCTGGGGCGGCGGCTGGATGAACGGCTGGATCAGCGCGAAGACCGCGGCGACCATGGCGTACTACGACCGCCGTGACATCCCGCTCCACTACGAGCTGGCCGACACCTTCACCGTCTGCGACGCCTACCACTCCTCGATCCACACCTCCACCAGCCCCAACCGCAACCACCTGTGGAGCGGCAAGACCGGCTTCGAGCCGAACGGGAAGCGGGCCGTCGGCAACGACGCGTACAGCGAGGGCAGCCACCCCGGCTACGACTGGTCGACCTACGCCGAGCGGCTGGAGAAGGCGGGCCGCAGCTGGCGGACGTACACGGAGTGGGAGAACTTCACCGACAACCAGATCGAGTTCTACGCCACCTTCAAGGCGATTGCCCGCAAGGCCCTGGCCAAGACCGGCGGCCCCACGTACATGGAAGCGTTCTACGCCAAGGTCCGCGGCGCCTCCGAGGCCGAGCGCACCCGGCTCCTCGGGCTGCTGGACGAGGGCGTCGCCACGCTCACCAAGCAGGAGCGGAGCCTGTTCGAGCGGGGGCTGCGCCGGGTGCCGACCGGGACGCTGGCCGACGAGTTCGCCAAGGACGTGGCGGCAGGGACGCTGCCGGAGGTCTCCTACCTGGTGCCCTCCGCGATCGACTCCGAGCACCCGAGCGTCTCCTCGCCGGTGCACAGCGCCACCATCGTCTACAAGGTCCTGGACGCGCTCGGCAAGCACCCGGACGTCTGGCGCCACACCGCCGTACTGATCAACTACGACGAGAACGACGGCTTCTTCGACCATGTCCCGCCGCCCGTCGCACCCCCCGAGGTGACCGACGAGCAGTGGGACGGCCGCCCGACCGGCCTCGGCATCCGGGTGCCGATGCTCGTCGTCTCGCCGTGGACCGTCGGCGGATACGTCTGCTCCGAGGTCTTCGACCACACCTCGGTCATCCGCTTCCTGGAGCGCTGGACCGGGGTGAAAGAGCCCAACATCAGCGACTGGCGGCGCCGCGTCACCGGCGACCTCACCTCCGCCTTCGACTTCACCCGGGCCCGGCGGCAGCCCGCCGTCCAGGTGCCCGGGGCCATCCCGCCGCTCAGCGGCCGCTGGCAGCCGAGGCCCCCGTCCATCCAGCACCTCCCCGAGCAGGAGCCCGGCGTACGCCCGGCGCGCCCGCTCCCGTACCAGCCGGACGCGCAGGCCAGGCGGGCAGCCAGCGGCGCGCTGCGGGTGGAGCTGACCAACAGCGGCCGGTCCTCGGCGCACTTCACGCTCTATCCGTACGCCGGTGAGTTCGCGGCCCCGCTCCACCAGGACGTCCGGGGCGCGGCCCACTGGACCGTGCCGACGGCGGGGGACACCTACCGCTTCACGGTCACCGGCCCGAACGGCTTCCGGCGCGAGTTCGCCGGGCCGGTCCAGGGCGGTGCCGAGGTCGCCACCCGTATCGACACCCGCGACCGCGACCTCCACCTCACCCTGCGCAACACCGGCCGCCGCCCGCTGACCTTCCTGGTCCGGCCGCTCGGCTACGTCGACGAGGACGACCTGCGGGACTGGACTCGCCGCGTCACGGTCAAGCCGGGCCGCAGCCGTACGGTCGTGCACTCGGCGGCCGACGCCCACGGCTGGTACGACCTCGCCGTCACGGCCGACGGGGAGGACGGCTTCCGGCGGCGGCTCATGGGACACATCGAGAACGGCCGGGCGAGCGTCTCCGGCTGAGGCCCCGCCCATCGGTCCGGGGCCGGTCTGCCCCATGTAGGGAGGAGATCAACCCCTGTGACCATGGCCACGAAACGGACAAAGGATCAGTTTCTGCTGAGAGAGTGGCGGTCTCAGGTCATGTGACGTTTACGGGCAGATCCAGCCATCTGCGGGTAAAGGTCCACGAACCCGCAGGGAGCCCGTCCGTTGGCCGCCATCGCCCGCTGGTGCATCAAGCACCGTCTGCTCGCCGTCCTCTTCTGGCTCGCCGCCCTCGGCGGTACAGCCGCTGCGGCGGGGTTCGCGGGTTCCGCGTACTCCAACGACTACGAGGTGCCCGGTACGGAGTCCGGCCGGGCCACCGAGCTCCTCTCGCGCGGCTTCACCCACCTCGGCGGCGACACCGACACCGTCGTCTGGCACACCACCGGCTCCACGGTCCGGGCCGCCGACGTCGAACAGACGATGACCCGCACCCTCCACGCGATCGACGCCCTGCCCGGCGTCGGCGCGGTCACCGGCCCGTACGGCGCCGAGGGCACCGGCCAGATCAGCGAGGACGGCCGCACCGCCTACGCCACGGTCACCTTCGACCGCCCCGCCGACGAGATCCCCGTCTCCCAGGCCCAGGCCCTCGTGGATACCGCGAAGGGAGCCGAGGCCGACGGGCTCCAGGTCGAACTGGGCGGCACCGCCGTCGCCCTCACCGAAGCGCCCTCCGCCCATGTCGCCGAGGCGATCGGCGTGGTCGTCGCGGCCGTGGTCCTCTTCCTCGCCTTCGGCTCGCTCGCCGCCAGCCTGCTGCCCATCGCCACCGCCCTGGTCTCCGTGGGCACCGCCTACGCGGGCATCGTCCTGCTCGGCCATGTGATGACCGTGGCGGACTTCGCCCCGATGCTCGGCATGCTCATCGGGCTCGGCGTCGGCATCGACTACGCCCTCTTCATCGTCACCCGGCACCGCAGAGGGCTCCGGCGCGGGATGCCGGTCGACGAAGCGGCCCAGAACGCGGTCACCACCACCGGCCGCGCGGTCGTCTTCGCCGGGGCCACCGTCTGTATCGCGCTGCTCGGCATGCTGATCCTGCGGCTCAGCTTCCTCAACGGCGTCGCCATCGCCGCCTCGCTCACCGTCGTCCTCACCGTGGCCGCCTCCGTCACCCTGCTGCCCGCCCTGCTCTCCCGGATCGGGATGCGGGCCCTCAGCCGCCGCGAACGCCGGCAGCTCGCCGAACACGGACCGCGCCCCGAACTGCCCACCGGCTTCGCCGCCCGCTGGTCCGCCTTCGTGGAGCGCCACCCCAAGCTGCTCGGCGGCATCGCGGCCGTCGTCATGGCCGTCCTCGCCCTGCCCGCCCTCGGCCTCCACCTCGGCACCTCCGACCAGGGCAACAACCCGGCCTCCGCCACCACCCGGCAGGCCTACGACCTGCTCTCGGACGGCTTCGGCCCCGGGGTCAACGGCCCCCTCACCATCGCCGCCCAGCTGGACGGCGCCGACGACCGGCTCGCGCTGGACTCGCTGCCGGAGAAGCTGCGTACCACCGAAGGCGTCGCCTCGGTCGGCCCGGTCACGTACAACAGCAGCGGCGACACCGCCTTCCTCACCGTCGTCCCCGACTCCTCGCCCCAGTCGCAGCAGACCAGCGAGCTGGTCGACCGCATCCGGGACGGCGTGCTGCCGCCGGTGAAGGACACCAGCTCGCTGGAGACGTACGTCGGCGGGGTGACCGCGAGCTACGACGACTTCGCCGAGATCATCGTCGGCAAGCTGCCCCTCTTCGTCGGGGTGGTCATCGGCCTCGGCTGCCTGCTCCTCCTGCTCGCCTTCCGCTCCATCGGCATCCCGCTCAAGGCCGCCGTCATGAAC
The DNA here is from genome assembly GCF_009865135.1 of Streptomyces sp. SID8374. Lineage (NCBI taxonomy): Bacteria > Bacillati > Actinomycetota > Actinomycetes > Kitasatosporales > Streptomycetaceae > Streptomyces > Streptomyces sp. SID8374. Next base: position 390,731 of record NZ_WWGH01000002.1, read on the forward strand.
GTGGCCGCCGTCGCCTCCTCCTTCGGCGTCGTCGTCGCCGTCTTCCAGTGGGGCTGGGGGAGCGAGCTGCTCGGCCTCGGCAGCGCCGGGCCCATCGAACCCTTCCTCCCCGTGATCATGGTCTCGGTCCTCTTCGGCCTCTCCATGGACTACCAGGTCTTCCTGGTCGGCCGGATGTACGAGGAGTGGCTGGAGACCGGCGACAACCGGCGCTCGGTCCGGGTCGGCCTCGCCGAGACCAGCCGCGTGATCAACTCCGCCGCCGTGATCATGATCTCCGTCTTCCTCGCCTTCGTGCTCAGCGGCGACCGGGTGATCGCCATGTTCGGCATCGCGCTCGCCACCGCCGTAGCCCTGGACGCCTTCGTCCTGCGCACCCTGCTGGTGCCCGCCCTGATGCACATGCTCGGCGGCGCCAACTGGTGGCTGCCGGGCTGGCTGGAGCGCCGGCTGCCCCGGATCAGCATCGAACCGCCCGACGGTGCGGTGGATCATGCGAAGATCCCGGGTGCGCGCGTCACGGAGGAGGGCGCCGCGTCGGCAGAGGAGGAGCACGATGTTCGCCATATCCCTGGGTGACGACTTGGGCGGGGGCCGGGCGGAGCTGCGCCCGCTGGAGGTCTGGCGGGCCGAGGAGTTCCTCGCCCATATGGACCGGGCCCGGGAGCTGGTCGACCCGTGGATCCCGTTCGCCTCCGCCGCCACCGACCTGGACTCGGCGCGCGCCCTGCTCCAGCGGTACGCGGACAAGCAGGCGGCCGACACCGGACGGCTCTACGGCATCTGGCTGGAGGGCACGCTCGTCGGCGGGGTCCTGTTCCGGATCTTCGACGCGGCGTCCGGCAACTGCGAGATCGGTGTCTGGCTGGAGCCCGCGGCCCAGGGCCGGGGCCTGATCACCCGGGCCGCCGAGCACCTGATCGACTGGGCGGTGTACGAGCGCGGCATGCACCGCGTCGAGTGGGACGCCTCCGCCGCCAACACCCGCTCCATCGCGGTGGCCAAGCGGCTCGGCATGACCCGCGACGGGGTGCTGCGGCAGAACTACCTCTACAAGGGCGTACGCCACGACTCGGAGATCTGGTCCGTGCTGGCCCCGGAATGGCGGGCCCGTACGGGGCGCTGAGCCCCGGCGCCGAGAAGGTTCCCGTCCCCGGCGTTAAGAGGGTTCTCATCCGGGACCCCTAGCGTGCGGCACATGAACACCACCCCCTCCAAGACGACCGACCTCTCCAAGACGGACACGCCCGCCGACGACCCCGCGAAGAGCACCGCCGAGACCGCCGTCACGGAGGACACCATCGCGACCGCCACGCCGTCGGAGTCCACCGCCGCCACGGAGACCGAGGCCGCCGACGACGCCGAGGCCTTCGACGAGGCCGAAGACGACGACCTGGAGCCCGACCCCTTCACCGAGGCCCGCCACGGCGTCGGCGCGGGCGCCACGGCCGTCGTCTCCGCCGCCCTCGGCATCGTCGCCCTCACCGGTGCCTGGTCCGGCCGGGTCGCCGCCGAGCGCGAGACCCTGATGGGCCAGATCCAGACCGCCGGCGGCTCCAGCGCGGCCCAGCAGATCTCCGAGATCTACGGGGACGCCTGGCACACCACCGCCCTGGTCAACGGTCTCTTCGCGGTGCTGGCCCTGCTCGTCGGCGTCTTCGTCCTGGTCCGCCCCGCCTTCGGCGCACCTGCCACGCGGCCGCAGCCCGCCTGGATCCGGGCGGTCGCGCTGGCCGGGGTCGCGCTCGGCACCCTCGGCGTACTGATCTCCGTCGGCATGTACTTCGACCTGTTCCTCTCCCTGCCGGTCGCGGGCACACCGGCGGGCTGAGCCCCGGACAACAGGCGCTGAGGCACCCGGCCCCCGCGCCTAAGGCCCCCCGCCCGGCGAAGATGCGGCACTCGCCCGATGTGGCCGTACCCCCTGGCCCACGACAGTGGAGGCACAGCGCGGGCAGAGCCCCGGCCGACCGGCCGACCGGCTTCCCCGCCCCCGCTGCGACCGGCACCAGGGAGCACCTCATGTACGCGTACGAGCTGTACCGCACCACCTCCGCCGAGCTCATCCGCCGGGCCGACGCCGAGCGCGAGGTCCGCCGGGCCCGCCTCGCCCGCCGGGCCGCCCGCCGTACCGGGCGCGGCGACCCCGGAGGGCGGGTGAGCGCGGGCCGGAGCCGCCTGGCCGACTTCGTCCGCGCCGCCTGAGAAGTGGCACACGCGCTGCGGTCCGGGTCCGCCTCGGCTCATCAGCGCTCGGGCGGCCCGTCGCGGCCGTCGTCCCCGCCGCCCCGGGCCTCGCGGCCGCCCACCGGCTCTGTGACCAGGCGGGTGCGCGGGGCGAGCACGGCGTCCTGCTCCAAGGGCGCCTGCCGCATGTGCCGCTCGCCGTCGCCGTCGGGCTCCGCCTCGGGCGCCCGGACGGTCACCTTGCCGGAGGTGAGGTCTATCGGGCCACGGCCCGGATCACCGGCGGCGACGTCCACCCGGCTCAGCTCCAGCCGCTTCTGCTCGTCGGCGCCGTGCTTGCGCCCCGGGGCGAAGAGCTCCTCGAAGAAATTGAACACGGTCGTGCTCCCTCCGGCGTGGTGCGCGGGTGGTGCGACGGGGCGTCTACTCCACTTCGACCAGCAGGATCCGGTCGTCGCCGGGCTTCGGCTCGCCCCGGCCGTCCGTGTTGCTGGTGACCAGCCAGAGCCGGTCGCCGCCCGCGCCCACCACGGTGCGCAGCCGGCCGTGCTTCTCGTCGAGGAACGACTGGGGGTCGGCCAATGGTTCCTTCGCCGAGTCGCCGGAGAGCGGGATGCGCCAGAGCCGCTCGCCGCGCAGCCCGGCCATCCAGATGGAGCCCTGCGCGTACGCGATACCGCTGGGCGAGGCCTCGGAGGTCCTCCACTGGGCCACCGGGTCGATGAACCCGTCCTTGCCCTCCTCGCCCTCCACCTCGGGCCACCCGTAGTTGCCGCCGGGCTCGATCAGGTTCAGCTCGTCCCAGGTGTTCTGGCCGAACTCGGCCGCCCACAGCCGCTTCCGCGCGTCCCAGGCGAGCCCCTGCACATTGCGGTGCCCGTACGAATACACCACCGAGTCCGCCTCCGGGTTGCCGTGGACCGGCTCCCCGTCCGGGGTCATCCGCAGGATCTTGCCCGCCAGCGACTCCTTGTCCTGGGCGAGCCCGGTGTCCCCGGTCTCGCCGGTGCCCGCGTACAGCATCTTGTCCGGTCCGAAGGCGATCCGGCCGCCGTTGTGGATGTTCCCCTTGGGGATGCCGCGCAGGATGGTGTCCGGGGCGCCCAGCTGCTGCCCGGCCGGGCGCTTCTCGTCGTAGCTCATGCGGACGATCCGGTTGTCGGACGTGGTGGTGAAGTAGGCGTACACCCACCCGTCCGCCGCGAACGTCGAGGGGACCGCGAGCCCCAGCAGACCGCCCTCGCCCGCCGGGGAGACCCCGGGCACCGAGCCGAGCAGCGTCTGCTTCCCGCTCTCGCCGTCGATGCGGTGGATCGTCCCCTCGTCACGCGAGGCGACCAGCAGATCACCGCCCGGCAGCGCGGTCAGCCCCCAGGGCGACTTCAGCCCCTCGGTCAGCGTCGAGACGACCTTCGCCGAGCCCTTGGCGGGCGGCAGCTCGGCCGAGGCGCCCGGCGACGGGGAGCCGGAGCTCCGCGAGGCGGTCGGCGAGGCGGCGCCCGTACCGGACGTGCCCTCCTGTCCGCCCGTGGAGCACGCGGCGGATAGGACCAGCGAGGCCGTCGCCAGCGCGGCCACCACCCCCCTGCGCACCGCGGGGGACTGAACTGACCCGAACACAGCACCGCGCACTGGACCGATCCTTTCGACGGCTGCCCGACTGCTCTTTCGCACTACCTGTTCCTACCTCGCGGCCCCGCTCAAAGTTCCCGGTGCGGCCCATTCTCCCGCCACCCTCCGCCGGGCGCGCGGCCTCAGTCCCAGGATCCGCGCGCCCGGGGCAGCCCGGCGATCTCCGCCAGGTCCGCCTCGTCCAGCTCCACCTCCGCCGCCAGTGCGTTCTCCACGGCCCACTTCTCCCGCTTCGTCCCCGGCACCGCCACCACGTGCGGCCCCTGCCGCAGCACCCACGCCAGCGCCACCTGGGCCACGCTCGCCCCGCGCCGCTCCGCGATCCGCCGCAGACCGGCCACCACCGGCTGGTTCGCCGCCATCATCTCGGCCGTGAACCGGGGGTGCCGGGCCCGCAGGTCCTCGGGCTCGAACCCCTGCCCCGGCTTCAGCGTCCCGGTCAGATAGCCGCTGCCGAGCGGCATCGCGGCGAGTACCCCGACCCCGCGCGCCGCACACCAGGGCAGCAGCTCCGCCAGCGCCTCGGGGGACCACACCGACAGCTCCGCCTCGACCGCGCTGACCGGGAAGACCTGCTGGATCCGCTCCAGCTGCCGGACCGTTCCCCCATGCGTCCCGGCCCCGGATCTGCGCGGGGCGCGCGCTCCCACCGCGCACAGCCCCAGGGAGCGCACCTTGCCCGCCGTCACCAGCTCCGCCATCGCGCCCCAGGTCTCCTCGACCGGCACCTCGGGGTCGGCCCGGTGCAGCTGGTAGAGGTCGATCACATCGGTCTGGAGGCGCCGCAGCGAGGCGTCGCAGGCGCGGCGTACGTAACCGGGGCGGCCGTTGGCCACGATGTGCTGATCGCCCACCAGGAGCCCGCACTTGGTGGAGAGGAACGCCTCGGAGCGGCGCCCCTTCAGCGCCCGGCCCACCAGGAGCTCGTTGGTGAACGGCCCGTACATGTCCGCGGTGTCGAGAAGCCGGACACCGGCGTCGAGTGCCGCGTGCACCGTGCGCACCGACCGGTCACCGCGCTGCTGCGACGCGCTGTAGCCCCAGCTCATCGGCATACAGCCCAGACCGACCGCGCCCACGGCGAGCCCCGACGCCCCGATAGTCCTGCGCTCCAACTCCCCGAACCCTCCCTCGTTCCCGCGGTCACGGGGCCGTACCGCACCCCGAACCAGGGTCTCTCGTCCGGATCATGCCGGACTCGCGGGGTCCGGCATGATCCGGACGAGAGACCCTGGCCTCTGGCCCGGCCGTGACTTCGATCAGCCGTCGTGCAGCCGTCCTGGAGCACTCGCACACCCGTCGCATAGCCTCCTGACCATGACTGCGACGACTGCCGGCGCGACGCGTGCCGATGTATGGCTGCCTTTTCCGGCCGAGGAGATCGACGGGCTCCCCGAAGGCCTCAACCACCTCTTCTGGGACGGGGGTGCGGAGTATCCCGGCGACCCCGCGAACTGTGTGTACTACGTCGTCCCCTATATGAAGGGTTCCGAGATCGCCGTCCGGCCGATGGACGCCATGAGCTCCGTCCAGGTCGTACAGACGCTCTCGGCGGGCATCGACCATGTGGAGCCGGGACTCGGCCTGCTGCCCGCCGGCGTACGCCTCTGCAACGCCAAGGGGGTCCACGAGGCCTCCACGGCGGAGCTGACGCTCGCCCTGATCCTGGCCTCCCTGCGCGACATCCCCGGCTTCGTCCACGGCCAGGACAACGAGGAGTGGCGGTCCGGGTTCTACCCGGCGCTCGCCGACAAGTCCGTCCTCATCGTGGGGTACGGCTCCATCGGCGCGGCCATCGAGGACCGGCTCGCGCCCTTCGAGTGCGCGCGGGTCGCACGCGTCGCGCGCTCCACCCGGACCACCGGGCGCGGCCCCGTACACACACTCGACGACCTCCCGGCCCTGCTGCCCGCCGCCGACGTCGTCGTCCTCTCCACCCCGCTGAACCCCTCCACACAAGGGCTGGTGGACGCCGACTTCCTCGCGGCGATGCCGGACGGGGCCCTCCTCGTCAACGTCGCCCGGGGCGGAGTCGTGGACACCAAGGCCCTGTTGGCCGAACTGGAATCCGGACGGCTGCGGGCCGCACTCGACGTGACCGACCCGGAACCGCTGCCGGCCGGCCATCCTCTCTGGCATGCTCCGAATGTCTTGATCACGCCTCATGTGGGCGGCAGCACCTCGGCGTTCGAACCGCGCGCCAAGCGGCTGCTGGCCGCACAGCTCACCCGGTTCGCCGCCGGGGAGCCGCTCGTGAACGTCGTCAGCACCACCGGCTGACGCCCCGGAGCGGTCACGCCGAGGCGTGATCCGCATGCGCACAGTGCCGCCCACCTCGTGTTTCGTCACGGAGCGTAGAGAATCTATGGCCCTGAGTGACGAACCTGGTGTATCGTCCGCACCGGAGGGCTGCGCCGTGGCAGGGGCGGCGCGGGGGGAGCATCGGAACGCGAGGGGGCGACGGGCGATGTGCTGGCCATGGAGAGACGATCCGAGGCCGCGGGGCGGGGCGCGGCGGCCATCGGCGCTGCCCGCGCGCGGTGCTCACGGGTGGCCGGAATTCCCCCCGGGGCGGCGGCCGGGACCGGGCCGGGGAGCCCTCCGGTGAGCGCCCTGGGGGCCTGGCTCTCGCCGCACTCCGCCGCGGGCTCCTCGGGGCTGCGGGCCCGGATCCTGCTCGGCACCGTCTGCGCCGGATACAGCGTCGGGGCGGCCGTCGGCTGGGGATCGCCGCAACTGGCCCGCTTCATGGGCGATTTCGGCCTCGCCGCGGCGGCGCTGGTCGCCGCCGTCTCCTGCTTCCTCTACGCCCGGGTGAGCGCCGGGCGGCTGCGGCCCGCCTGGCTGCTGTTCTCGCTCTCCTCGCTGATGGCGGCCTGCGGCAACGCCGTCTGGGGGTGGTACGAGGTGGTGCTCGGCGTCCCCGTGCCCACCCCGTCGGCGGCCGACGCCTTCTTCCTCTGCTTCGCGCCACCCGCCATCGTCGGGCTCCTCGTGCTCGCCAAGCGCCCCGTCACCCGGGCCGGCTGGGTCTGCCTGGCGCTGGACGCCTGGCTGATCGGCGGCTCCCTGCTGACCCTCGCCTGGAGCCTCGCCCTCGCGCACGCCGCGCACATGGCGGGCGTCCAGGACACCAGCGTCGGCCCTGCGGCGCTCTCGCTGGCCTACCCGCTGCTGGACATCGTGCTCGTCTCCATGGTGCTCGCGCTGCACTTCCGCCGCTCGGGGGCCAACCGCTCCGCGGTCAACACCGCGATCGCCGCCCTGGCGCTGACCGTCCTGTGCGACGCGGTGTTCACCTCGCCGCTGCTGCGCTCCACCTACCACTCGGGCCAGTTGCTGGACGCCGGCTGGTTCGCCGGCTCCCTGCTCCTCGCCTACGCCCCCTGGGGGGTACGGAGCCGGGCGGCCGGCACCGACCGCCCCGGGCCCCCGCGCGCCATGAGCCGCCCGATCGCCGGGTCACTGGCCGCGCTCACCCCGTATCTCGCCGCCGCCGTCTGCACGCTGGGCATCCTGTACAACGTGGTCGAGGGCCGGCGGGTGGACCGGGTGGTCATCTTCACCGGCTGCACGGTCGTCCTCGCGCTGGTCGTCCGGCAGGGGATCATGCTGCTGGACAACATCTCCCTCACCCAGGAGCTGGCCCAGAAGGAGAACCACTTCCGCTCCCTGGTGCAGGGCTCCAGCGACGTCATCATGATCGCCGCCCCCAGCGGCACCCTGCGCTACGTCAGCCCCGCCGCCGCCGGGGTCTACGGGCGCGACGCGGAGGACCTCGTCGGCGCCGAGCTCTCCTCGATCATCCACCCCGACGACCTCGGCCGGGTCGTCCACGAGGTGCGGCGCTTCCTCGCCGCCCCGCCCCACGAGGAGCCCACCACCCGCATCGAGTGCCGCTTCCGCTCCGGCACCGGCGACTGGCTGCACGCCGAGTCCACCGTCAACCGCCACCAGGGCGGGCTGCTGCTCAACAGCCGGGACGTCACCGAACGCGTCAGGCTCCAGGCCCAGTTGCAGCACAACGCCGAGCACGACCCGCTCACCGACCTGCCCAACCGGGCCCTGTTCACCTCCCGGGTCCGCCAGGCGCTCACCGGCCGCCGCGCCGGGGACTCCGGCACCGCCGTGCTCTTCATCGACCTCGACGGCTTCAAGGCCGTCAACGACACCATCGGCCACCAGGCGGGCGACGAGCTGCTCATCCAGGCCGCCCGCCGCCTCCAGGAGTCCGTCAGGGCCGGGGACACCGCGGCCCGCCTCGGCGGCGACGAGTTCGCCGCGCTCATCATGGGCGACGGCACCCGCGACCAGGGCGCCCGGGAGTACCAGGTCCACGAGATCGCCGACCGGCTCCGCCTCACGCTCTCCCAGCCCTACCGGATCGGCCCCAGCGAGGTCCGGGTGGCCGCCTCCATCGGCGTCGCCTTCGCCGAGCCCGGCATCACCCCCACCGACCTCATGCGCAACGCGGACCTCGCGATGTACCGCGCCAAGGCGGGCGGCAAGGACCGGGTCGAGTTGTACGCCCCCCAGATGCAGGCCGACGTCGTACGCCGCTCCGAGCTGGCCACCCGGCTGCGCACCGCCCTGAGCGAGGGCGAGTTCGCCCTGCTGCACCAGCCGGTCGTCCACCTCGCCAGCGGCTCCGTCGCCGCCGTCGCCGCCCAGGCCCGCTGGCGCTCCGCCCAGGGCATCCTCTTCACCCCCGCCGAGTTCCTCCGGGTCACCGGCGACGACGACCGCACCGCCGAGCTCGGCCGCTGGCTCCTGGAGGAGGCCGTGAAGCAGGCCGCCGACCGGGCCAGGGCCGGACACCCCGTCGCCGTCTCCGTACGCCTCTCCGCCACCCGGCTGCTGGACAAGGCGCTGCCCTTCGGCTCCATCGAGGCGCTGCTGACCCGCCACGGGCTGCCCTCGGGGGCCCTGATGATCGAGGTCGCCGACAGCGACCCCCGGATCTCCTTCGACGAGCTGGAGCGGCGCCTCGTGGCCCTGCGCCGCCTCGGCGTCCGGATCGCCCTCGACGGCTTCGGCAGCGGTTTCGCCGCGATCAACGCGCTGCGCCGCCTCCCCATCGACGTACTGAAACTCGACCGGAACCTGGTCGAAGGGGTGGTGGAATCGGCCAGACTGCACAAGATCACCAGCGGGCTGCTCCGGATCGCCTGCGACCTCGGCCTCCAGTCCGTCGCCGACGGGGTCGACGTCCCCGAGCAGGTCCTCGCGCTCCGCGCCATGGGGTGCACCCACGGCCAGGGGATGGCCTTCTCCGGCCCGCTGGACGAGTACCGGCTGCGACGCGCCCTGGTGCGTGGCCAGTTCCCCGTGCCCGGCGTCCCCGGCCCCCGTACGGTGATGGCGGGCGGCTCCGTTCCACTGCTCACCGGATCACATGCTGAGACGCCCGTCCCACCCACTTGACACGTCATGCGTGCCGGAGAGAGGGTCAATGCCATGCGCACCCGAATTCTCGTACTTGGAAAGCGCGTCGGCTGAAGCAGAGTCACTCCACGACACTCTGCGGACCGCACCCGGCGCGCTCCCCTCGCTTGCCTCACGGCACGAGGGGTTTTTTGTTGCACTGACACCTCTCAAAACGCTGCAAACCACCCGCGAAAAACCACCCGCGAAAACCCTCAGCTTCGAGAAGAGAATGCCGATGACCGAGCAGGCCACCGGGGCCCACCACCCGCAGCCGCGCGCCCGTACCGGCGGACAGCCGTCCGTCACCGTTGAGCACGTCACGGGCGCGCAGTCCCTCATCCGTTCTCTCGAGGAAGTCGGCGCCGAAACGGTATTCGGCCTCCCCGGCGGCTGCATCCTCCCCGCCTACGACCCGCTGATGGACTCCACCAAGGTCCGCCACGTCCTGGTCCGCCACGAGCAGGGCGCGGGCCACGCGGCCACCGGCTACGCACAGGCCACCGGCAAGGTCGGCGTCTGCATGGTCACCTCGGGCCCCGGCGCCACCAACCTGGTCACCCCGATCGCCGACGCGCACATGGACTCCGTCCCGCTCGTCGCGATCACCGGCCAGGTCGCCTCCAAGGCCATCGGCACCGACGCCTTCCAGGAAGCCGACATCTGCGGCATCACGATGCCGATCACCAAGCACAACTTCCTGGTCACCAAGGCCGAGGACATCGCGCACACCATCGCCGAGGCCTTCCACATCGCCTCCACCGGCCGCCCCGGCCCCGTCCTCGTCGACATCGCCAAGGACGCCCTCCAGGCGCAGACCACCTTCAGCTGGCCGCCCACCCAGGACCTGCCCGGCTACCGGCCCGTCACCAAGCCGCACGCCAAGCAGATCCGCGAAGCGGCCAAGCTGATCACCCAGTCCAAGCGCCCCGTGCTCTACGTCGGCGGCGGTGTCCTCAAGGCCGGGGCCACCGCCGAGCTGAAGGTCCTCGCGGAGCTGACCGGAGCGCCCGTCACCACCACCCTGATGGCGCTCGGCGCCTTCCCCGACAGCCACCCGCTGCACGTGGGAATGCCGGGCATGCACGGTTCGGTCACCGCCGTCACCGCGTTGCAGAAGGCCGACCTGATCGTCGCCCTCGGCGCCCGCTTCGACGACCGCGTCACCGGCAAACTGGACAGCTTCGCCCCGTACGCCAAGATCGTCCACGCCGACATCGACCCGGCCGAGATCGGCAAGAACCGCACGGCCGACGTCCCGATCGTGGGCGACGCCCGCGAGGTCCTGGCCGACCTGGTCCAGGCCGTCCAGGCCGAGCACACCGAGGGCAACACCGGCGACTACAGCGCCTGGTGGAAGGACCTCAACCGGTGGCGCGACACCTACCCCCTGGGCTACGACCTGCCCGAGGACGGCAGCCTCTCCCCGCAGCAGGTCATCCAGCGCATCGGCAAGCTCGCCCCCGAGGGCACGATCTTCACGGCGGGCGTCGGCCAGCACCAGATGTGGGCCGCCCACTTCATCGACTACGAGCAGCCCGCCACCTGGCTCAACAGCGGCGGCGCCGGGACGATGGGGTACGCGGTCCCGGCCGCGATGGGCGCCAAGGCCGGCGCACCCGACCGCACCGTCTGGGCGATCGACGGCGACGGCTGCTTCCAGATGACCAACCAGGAACTGACCACCTGCGCGCTCAACAACATCCCGATCAAGGTCGCCGTCATCAACAACGGCGCCCTCGGGATGGTCCGCCAGTGGCAGACCCTCTTCTACAACCAGCGCTACTCCAACACCGTGCTGCACTCCGGCGCGGACATCGACGGCCAGCCCGCCAAGGGCACCCGCGTCCCGGACTTCGTCAAGCTGTCCGAGGCCATGGGCTGCTACGCCATCCGCTGCGAGGACCCGGCCGACCTGGACAAGGTCATCGAAGAGGCCAACTCCGTCAACGACCGCCCCGTCGTGATCGACTTCATCGTCCACGAGGACGCCATGGTCTGGCCGATGGTCGCCGCCGGCACCTCCAACGACGAGGTCCAGGCCGCACGCGGCGTCCGCCCCGACTTCGGCGACAACGAAGACGACTGAGAGACAGAGAGAGAACGACTCCCATGTCCGAAAAGCACACGCTCTCCGTCCTGGTCGAGAACAAGCCCGGTGTCCTCGCCCGGATCACCGCCCTGTTCTCCCGACGCGGCTTCAACATCGACTCGCTCGCGGTCGGTACCACCGAGCACCCCGACATCTCCCGCATCACCATCGTCGTGAATGTCGAGGGCCTGCCCCTGGAGCAGGTGACCAAGCAGCTCAACAAGCTGGTCAACGTCCTGAAGATCGTCGAACTCGAGCCCTCCGCCGCGATCCAGCGGGAGCTCGTCCTGGTGAAGGTCCGTGCCGACAGCGAGACCCGCTCCCAGATCGTCGAGATCGTCCAGCTGTTCCGCGCCAAGACCGTCGACGTCTCCCCGGAGGCCGTCACGATCGAGGCGACCGGCGGGGCCGACAAGCTGGAGGCGATGCTCAAGATGCTGGAGCAGTACGGCATCAAGGAGCTCGTCCAGTCCGGCACCATCGCCATAGGGCGTGGCGCGCGGTCCATCACCGACCGCTCCCTGCGCGCCCTTGACCGCTCCGCCTGACCGGCGGAAGGACGGCGCCCGCGCCGCTCGCATGGCGAGACCCGATCACGTACACGACGCCCCCGCCGTACGGTGGGACGCAACACCTGCACACCAAGGAGAAGACCCAGTGGCCGAGCTGTTCTACGACGACGATGCCGACCTGTCCATCATCCAGGGCCGCAAGGTCGCGGTTCTCGGTTACGGCAGCCAGGGCCACGCCCACGCGCTGTCGCTCCGTGACTCCGGCGTCGACGTCCGCGTCGGTCTGCACGAGGGCTCGAAGTCCAAGGCCAAGGCCGAGGAGCAGGGCCTGCGCGTGGTGACCCCGTCCGAGGCCGCCGCCGAGGCCGACGTCATCATGATCCTCGTCCCGGACCCGATCCAGGCCAAGGTCTACGAGGAGTCCGTCAAGGACAACCTCAAGGACGGCGACGCGCTGTTCTTCGGCCACGGCCTGAACATCCGGTTCGGCTTCATCAAGCCGCCGGCCAACGTGGACGTCTGCATGGTCGCCCCGAAGGGCCCCGGCCACCTGGTCCGCCGCCAGTACGAGGAGGGCCGCGGCGTCCCGTGCATCGTGGCCGTGGAGCAGGACGCCTCGGGCAAGGGCCTGGAGCTGGCCCTGTCGTACGCCAAGGGCATCGGCGGCACGCGGGCCGGCGTCATCAAGACCACCTTCACCGAGGAGACCGAGACCGACCTCTTCGGTGAGCAGGCCGTCCTCTGCGGTGGCACCGCCGCCCTGGTGAAGGCCGGTTTCGAGACGCTGACCGAGGCCGGCTACCAGCCGGAGATCGCGTACTTCGAGTGCCTCCACGAGCTGAAGCTCATCGTCGACCTCATGTACGAGGGCGGCCTGGAGAAGATGCGCTGGTCCATCTCGGAGACCGCCGAGTGGGGCGACTACGTCACCGGCCCGCGGATCATCACCGACGCGACCAAGGCCGAGATGAAGAAGGTCCTCACCGAGATCCAGGACGGCACCTTCGCCAACGCCTGGATGGCCGAGTACCACAACGGCCTGCCCAAGTACAACGAGTACAAGAAGGCCGACAGCGACCACCTGCTGGAGACCACGGGCCGTGAGCTGCGCAAGCTCATGAGCTGGGTGAACGACGAAGAGGCCTAGGCCTCGGGGGAGCGGGGCGGGTCCTGCTGGACCCGCCCCGCTCCGCACCCCGCCTCGCACCCCCGTGTCACTGCGGAGACCGGGTGCGAGGCGGTCGCGGATGCGGTGGTTCCGTACGGGTGTACACCACGTCCACCCTCGTGCGGGTGATCCTTCCACCAGGGCGCAGTGGAGAGCCCTCCGCACCACTACACTTCTCAACACATACACGCGTCAGGGCCCACAGTGTCGTGCGTCTACCACGCGGCTAGCCCCTCCACCGCCTGCGGCCGTCGGGACGGCCGTCCGCACTGGACTTGTGAGGACTCACGTGAGCTCGAAACCTGTCGTACTCATCGCTGAAGAGCTGTCGCCCGCCACGGTCGACGCCCTGGGTCCGGATTTCGAGATCCGGCACTGCAACGGCGCTGACCGCGCCGAACTCCTCCCCGCGATCGCCGACGTCGACGCCATCCTGGTGCGTTCCGCCACGAAGGTCGACGCCGAGGCCATCGCCGCCGCGAAGAAGCTCCGCGTGGTGGCCCGCGCGGGCGTCGGTCTGGACAACGTCGACGTCTCCTCGGCCACCAAGGCCGGCGTGATGGTCGTCAACGCCCCGACCTCCAACATCGTGACCGCCGCCGAGCTGGCCTGCGGTCTGCTGGTCGCCACCGCGCGCAACATCCCGCAGGCCAACACCGCCCTGAAGAACGGCGAGTGGAAGCGCTCCAAGTACACCGGGGTGGAGCTCAGCGAGAAGGTCCTCGGCGTCGTCGGCCTCGGCCGCATCGGCGTCCTGGTCGCGCAGCGCATGTCGGCCTTCGGCATGAAGATCGTCGCCTACGACCCCTACGTCCAGCCGGCCCGCGCCGCGCAGATGGGCGTCAAGCTCCTCAGCCTGGACGAGCTCCTTGAGGTCGCCGACTTCATCACCGTGCACCTGCCCAAGACCCCCGAGACCCTCGGTCTCATCGGGGACGAGGCGCTGCACAAGGTGAAGCCCTCGGTCCGCATCGTCAACGCCGCCCGTGGCGGGATCGTCGACGAGGAGGCGCTGTACTCCGCACTCAAGGAGGGCCGCGTCGCCGGCGCCGGCCTGGATGTGTACGCGAAGGAGCCCTGCACGGACTCCCCGCTCTTCCAGTTCGACCAGGTCGTCTGCACCCCGCACCTCGGCGCCTCCACCGACGAGGCCCAGGAGAAGGCGGGCATCGCGGTCGCCAAGTCGGTGCGCCTCGCACTCGCCGGTGAGCTGGTCCCGGACGCGGTCAACGTCCAGGGCGGCGTCATCGCCGAGGACGTACGCCCCGGCCTGCCGCTCGCCGAGAAGCTCGGCCGGATCTTCACCGCCCTCGCGGGCGAGGTAGCGGCCCGCCTCGATGTCGAGGTGTACGGCGAGATCACCCAGCACGACGTGAAGGTGCTGGAGCTCTCCGCGCTCAAGGGCGTCTTCGAGGACGTCGTCGACGAGACCGTCTCGTACGTCAACGCCCCGCTCTTCGCCCAGGAGCGCGGGGTCGAGGTCCGCCTCACCACCAGCTCCGAGTCGCCCGACCACCGCAACGTGGTCACGGTGCGCGGCACGCTCGGCAGCGGCGAGGAGGTCGCGGTCTCCGGCACGCTGGCGGGCCCCAAGCACCTCCAGAAGATCGTGGCCATCGGCGAGCACGACGTGGACCTGGCCCTCGCCGACCACATGGTCGTCCTGCGCTACCAGGACCGCCCCGGCGTGGTCGGCGCGGTCGGCAAGATCCTCGGCGAGGCCGGGCTGAACATCGCGGGCATGCAGGTGTCGCGGGCGGCGGAGGGCGGCGAGGCCCTGGTGGTCCTCACCGTCGACGAGACCGTCCCGCAGACGGTGCTGACTGAGATCGCCGACGAGATCGGCGCCTCCTCGGCCCGCTCGGTGAACCTCACCGACTGACGCACCCAGCACCCGTACGACCCCGGCTGCCGGGCGCCCCTTCACCGGGGTGCCCGGCAGCCGTTTGCGTAAGAAGCACCAACCCGCCCCTATGGGCCCCGGGTTGGGTCCTGGGGCCCACGACGGGTGAGGCGCCCCGACCCTAGGGTGACCGGTTGTCATGTCACTCATGGGCACCGGGGGTCGGATCACGTATGTCTGCTGTCGGTGGCATACCCGTAGCGGGAGGCCCGGCTCCGGCCCCGGCCCCGCGGCGTGACCTCCCGGGCCCGCTCGCCGCCGTGCGGGTGCTGCTCCTCGTCCTGGTCGGCGCGACGGCACTCGGCGCGATCGGCCTCTCCGGCTCCGCGATCGCCGCCGACGCCATGGGCGCGCAGGTGCTCGGCATCCTGCTGTACGCCTCCGCCCCCGGGGTGCTCTGCGCCCTGCTGGCCTGGCACCTGCGGACGGGCGGCAGGCTCGTCCGGTGGGGGATCGTCGCCGCCCAGGTCTGGCTGATCGCCGGGGGCCTCGGCAACCTGGCGGACGGTTCACCGGACGGCCTCACCCAACTGGTGCTGCCCGTCCTGATCCTGGTGCTGCTGAGCCGGGCGCAGAGCCGGGCGTGGTTCCTGCTGCCGCCCCGGGAGCGCGGGGAGCCGCCGAAGTTCTCGCTCCCGCACATGATCACCTGGAAGCGGGACCGGGGTCAGTCCGCGCTGGAGTACCTGGGCCTGGTCCTGATCGTCGTCGCGCTGATCGCGGCGCTGACGGTGGGGGGCCTCGGCGGCCGGATCACGGAGGGGCTCCAGTCGGCGATCTGCTCGCTCACCGGCAGCTCGTGCCCGGTCTCGGGCGGCAGCGGCTCGGTGGAGGCGGGGGACACGTCGGGCGGGACGGGGGCGGACGGGGGTTCGTCGCAAGGCGCTGACGGGGGTTCCTCCCAGGGTGCTGACGGGGGTGCGGACGGCGGTTCGTCGGGTGATGCCTCCGGTGGTACGGACGCGGGTTCGACCGTCACGGGCGGTACGGGAGCCTCCGGCGGCGACGCGACCGGCGGTACGGGTGCCACGGGCGGGACTGGTGGGACCGGCGGTGACACGACCGGCGGCGAGACCTCCGGCACCGAAGGCTCCACGGGATCATCAGGCTCCACCGGCACCACCTCCGGCACTACAGCAGGCGGCGGCACCGGCGGCCCCGACGACGACGGCCGCCCCGGCACCGGTGAGGACACCTTCCCCGAGGACCACGAGGAGCCCGAGGCCGCCTACGACATCCCCGCCTCCGCCGACGGGGACGGCGAGAGCGGCGGCGAGAAGGCCGACGAGCAGGAGGACTGTAGCGGCTGGGGCTTCTTCGGCTGCGCCTGGGACCGTACGACGCAGGTCTTCAAGGGCCTTGTGGTGGACGGCATCTGGGGCGACATCTCCGGGATCATCGACCTGTTCAAGCCCGAGACCTGGGCCGGGCTCGCGGAGTACGGACGGCAGCTCGGCGACCAGTGGCTGAAGGACTCCCAGGGCGCGGGCGACAAGTGGAGCGACGGCGACTACCTGGGCGCCCTCTGGGACTGGGGCAAGGCCTCCGTCAACACCGTGGTCACGGTCGGGGACGACGTCTTCGTCGGCGACGAGGTCCGCGAGCGCTGGAACAACGGGGAGAAGACCCGGGCCGTCACCGATGTGATCTGGAACGTCGGTTCGCTCTTCATCCCCGGCTACAACGTGGCCAAGGTGGTCGGCAAGGCCGGGAAGCTCGGCAAGGTCGGCAAGGTGGCCTCCGAGCTGGCGGACGCGGCGGGCGACGCGGGCGCGGCCGCGCGGCGGGCCCGCAAGGCGGCGGAGGCGGGAGACCTCGACGGCGTACGCAAGGCGGCGAAGGAGGCGGACGAGGCGGCCGACAGCGCCGAGGCCGCCGCGCGCCGGACCGGTTGTGTCATCGCCTCCGGGCCGTCGCCCCTGGTGCCGTACGGGGGCGGGTCGCCGGGCGGAGTCCCCGGCTCCGGTACGGGGGTCCTGGCGGGCGGTTCACCGGGCCGGGTGATCCTGGCCAACGGCGGCTGCGACGAGGCGGCCAAGAAGGCGGCGGCCGAGGCGCGGGCGGCGGAGCGGGCCGCTCACCTGGAGCAGAAGCGTCTTGAGGAGCCGGAGCGGGCGCGCAAGGCGCAGCTGGAGAAGAAGCAGCACCCGGAGCCGAAGCGCAACGACACCTCCGACCCGCGCAACTACAACCCGCCGTCCTGGGCGGACGACCTCAAGTCCCGCACCCTCGGTGACGCGGACGCGGGCGACGGCTACTGGGCGAGCCGGGACCGCAACCCCGCGCCCAACTGGAAGAACGAGTCCTGGCTGCGCTACCAGGAGCAGATCACCGGCACGAACCGGGGCCACGAGTACGTCGTCCCCCACCCGCACGAGGGCAAGCCGGCCGTGGAGTTCGACGGCTGGGACTCCTCCCGGCAGACGTATCTGGAGGCCAAGAACGGCTACGACAGCTATCTGTCCAAGTCCGACAGGGGCGCCCTCAACGAGTCCGGCAAGAACAAGTTCGTCACCGAGGCCCGCGCCCAGGTGCAGGCGTCCGGCGGGCGGACCGTGGAGTGGCACTTCTCCGACCCGGACGTGGCCAGGGCCGCGCGCAAGGCGTTCCGTGAGGAGGGACTGCCGATCAAGGTGGTCCACAGCCCGGCGAAGCCCAACGACAGCACGCGGAAGCCGGGGGCCTTCGACGAGTAGGCCGCGCCTGTACGCGAGGCCCCGCACGGAAGGCCGCAAGCCGAGTAGCCTGCGACGCGTGGTGATCCCCGGCCCCCGGCCGGGGGCCGCGTGGAGCGGGCCGGCCGACGGAGGAGAGACGAGCATGCAGCGTGTGGTGCGGGGCTTCTGGGGCCCCCGGGCGGAGCCGGTCGAGACAGTGGCCGACCGGTGGCTGCGGACCCTCGACGGACTCGCCGAGCTGGTCCCGCAGGCGGCCGACGCCTGGAGCCAGGTCCACAGCAGCGGTCCCGCCACCGCCCTCACCGCCGACCGGGACGCCCTGCTCGGCGCGCTCGCCACCGCCCGGAGCGCCACCGACTGGTCGGACGTCACCGGCACCGGGCTGCGGCTCGTCGGCACCGGGGCGCCCGGCTGGCAGGCCGAGGTCAGCGGACTGGCCGGGGGAGCGCCGGAGTTCCTGCTCCAGTCGCTCGCGGTCATCCTGCACGCCCCGGACGAGGCCGTGGTCCCCGAGGAGGCGCTTCTCACCCTGGTCGCCCGGGTGTGGGAGCCGGACTTCGGCGATGTGAGCGACGACGACGTGCTGGACGCGCTGGAGGACGACGCCGACTACTCCGTCGGCGATCCCGTCGTCGGGCGCGTCGGCTACCTCTCCCCGGCCCGCGCCGCCCTCGTCCCCGACGACCTGGGGACCGTACGCGAACCCCTGCCCGGCGGCGGGGAGTTGCTGAGCATCGCGGCTCCGGGCGACAGCGCTGCCGTGGTGCGGGTGTACGAGCGGCTGCGCGAGGCGGGGGCGCTGGCTCCGCTGCCCCGCCCGATGGACCGGGCCGTCCTGTGACCTGCCGGGCGGGCGAGGCCTTCGACGTGGAGCGTGCGACGGCGGAGGTGGCCGGGCTCCTGACCGCTCCGGTGCCGTCCGAGGGCCCCACCGCCGCCGCGGGCGACCCGGTCACCGGCGAGTGGACGGTCACCGTGGGGGAGGGCTTCCGGATCGTGCCGCTCTGGGAGGGCGACCCGCTCACCGGCGTGTACGCCCCCGAGTGGAACGACGCCGAGGAGGCCGCCGCGTCCCATCTCGCCGAGCTGGCCCGGGCGTTGGACGGCCGCTGGGGGCCGCACCGCACGGTGCGGCTGGACGGGCCGCTGATGCGGCGGCAGGCCGGCTCGCCGGTGGAGCCGCTGTTCGAGGCGCTGTTCGCCGAGGACCTGTACGGGGACCTGGAGGTCTGGGGCCCTGTCGGACCGGGCGGCCGGTGGATCGCCCTGATCTGCGGCCACAGCGACGGGGACGCGCCGTTCGTGCTGGCCGCCCTGGTCGGCGACCGCCCGCTCCCCGAACCGGCGGACGCCGACTGGCCGTTGTGAGCCCTGCCCGGTCCGGCCGG
Organism: Streptomyces sp. SID8374; assembly: GCF_009865135.1. Lineage (NCBI taxonomy): Bacteria > Bacillati > Actinomycetota > Actinomycetes > Kitasatosporales > Streptomycetaceae > Streptomyces > Streptomyces sp. SID8374. The sequence goes on from NZ_WWGH01000002.1 coordinate 409,715, forward strand.
AGGGGGCCGCGGCCGCCGATGCGGAGGGGCCACGGGCCGCTGATAAGGTCCTGCGGCATCAGCCGTCATGTGTTGGAGAGGGTCCATGAAGCTGCTTCCCCTGTTCCTCCGACGGCCCATCGAAGCGGTGTACGAGCGCCGGCTGGCCTCCACCCTGGTCGGGCTGCCGCGCCCCCAGCACGTCGGCATCATGGTCGACGGCAACCGGCGCTGGGCCCGCAAGGCCGGGCACACGGACGTCCGCGAGGGGTACCGGGCGGGCGGCGCCAAGGTGACCACGTTCCTCGGCTGGTGCACGGCCGCCGGGATCGAACACGTCACCCTCTTCATGCTCTCCGACGACAACCTGGGCCGCCCCGCCGAGGAGCTGGGCCCCCTGATCGAGGTCATCGAGGAGACCGTCCGGGACATCACCGCCGAGGGCCGGGACTGGGAGGTCCAGGTGATCGGCTCCCTCGACATGCTGCCCGGCACCAGCGCCCAGGTGCTCAAGGAGGCCACCGCCGCGACGACCGGGCGCGGCGGCCTCAAGGTGGACGTGGCCGTCGGCTACGGCGGCCGGCGCGAGATCGTCGACGCGGTGAAGCGGGCCTTCGAGGAGCACATGGCGGCCGGGGGCGACCCGGCCGAGCTGGTCGCCCGGTTCGGGATCGACGACATCTCCCGCCACCTCTACTCGCCGATCGCCGACCACACCGACTTCATCATCCGCACCTCCGGCGAGCAGCGGCTCTCCGGCTTCCTGCTCTGGCAGTCCGCCTACGCCGAGATGCACTGGGTGGACTGCTACTGGCCGGCCTTCCGCCATGTGGACTTCCTGCGCGCCCTGCGCTCGTACGCCAACCGGGAACGCCGTTTCGGCAAGTGACGGGGCCCGCGGAGCCGCCCCCACAGCAGCCCTCTACAGCCGCGCCCGCTTCACCGCCATGTGCAGCAGCAGCCGGTCCTCGCCGTCGGCCAGGTCGAGGCCGGTGATCTGTTCGATGCGGGAGAGGCGGTAGTAGAGCGTCTGGCGGTGGATGCCCAGCTCGGCCGCCGTCCGGCTCGCCTGGCCCGCGCAGTCCAGGAACGCTTCCGCCGTGTGCGCCAGCTCCTTGTGCAGCGGGGTGAGCAGCGAGGCGACCGCCGGGTCGGCGGGGTCGGTGCCGGTGCCGGGGAGGGCGGTGAGCAGGCGGTACGGGCCGATGGCCGACCAGCGGGCGACCGGGCCGAACCGGGTCTCGGCCCGGGCCGCGCGGGCGGACGCCACCGCCTCGCGCCAAGAGGCCGGCAGCGCGTCCAGGCCCCGCCGGGGCGCCGCGATCCCCCCGGTGGCCCCCGGCCCCGCCCCCGTACGCAGACGTTCGGCGGCGCTCACCGCCGGGTCCAGCCGGTCCGCCGAGCGCAGCCGGATGAGCGCGGCCAGCGAGACGGCTCCGGCGCCCCCGGGCGGGGAGACCGCCGCCAGGGCGGCCGCCGAGGCCACGCCCCGTACCGACGGGGTGTCGTCCGCCCCCCACGGCGTCACGCACACCACCGTGTGCAGCCCCTCCGCGTCCTGCCCCAGCGCCTCCCGCAGCGCCGCGACCGCCGTGTCGTGCTGCCGCCCGGGCCCGGCCGTGAGGACCGCGCCGAACTCCCGGGAGAGGTCCGCGCCCGCCCGGGCCTCGTCGGCGAGCAGCGCCCCGATCCGGGCGGCGACCTCCATCGCGGCGGCCAGCCGGTCCTCGGTCGGCCCGGGGTCGGTGTCGAGGAGCCAGACGTAACCGAGGACGACACCCCGATGGCGTACCGGAAGGCAGATCCTGTCCCGGAAGACCCCGGCCTCCGGGGCGGCGGGGATGCGGACCGGGCCGGTCGCCCGGGTGATGCCGAACCCCTCGAACCAGGCGCGGACGGCCGGGGTGGAGCGGCGGGTCAGGATCGACCGGGTGCGGACCGGGTCCATCGCCGTGTCGTCGTCGCTGTCATGGGCCCCGAAGGCGACCAGGCCGAAATCGCGGTTCTCCAGGGTGGCGGGGGCGCCGAGGAGGGCGGAGATCTCGTCGACCAGTTCCTGGTAATCGCCTGTCACACCGCCATTCTCGCACCCCTCCCCGCCGTTCTTCATACAGATGTCTGAGATGGCGGCCACGGATGCGTGACAGGTGTCGATGGCACAGGGCGGAAGGGGTACCTAGATTTCACAGTGGTTATCCGTGCCGTACCGGTCTGTTCATGCCCGTTCATCTACGTTCATGTATCTGCCGTTACGCCCCCTCTCGTCCGTACATTCGTGGAGGTACCCCGTGCTGGGTCCCGTGATTCTCGCCGCGTCCCGCAGCGACAAGATGCGCCGGTTCGTCTCGGCCGCGCCCGGCACCAAGCAGGTCGTCGACCGCTTCATCGCCGGGGAGAGCGTCGACCAGGTCGTCCCGATCGTCCAGGACGCCGCGGACAAGGGGCTGGAGGTCACCCTCGATGTCGTCGGCGAGGACATCACCACCCCCGCGCAGGCCGAGGCCGCCCGCGACGCCTACCTGGAGCTCATCGAACGCCTGAAGGTCCTGGACCTGGGCCCCCGCGCCGAGATGTCCGTGAAGCTGTCGATGTTCGGCCAGTCCCTCCCGTCGCCCGCCGCCACCCTCAACGGAGAGCCCTCCGGGCTCGCCCCCACATTCCCGGGCGGCCATGAGCTGGCCCTCGCCAATGTGCGTCCCGTCGTCGAGGCGGCGGCCGCCATCGGCACCACGGTCACCCTGGACGCCGAGGACCACACCACCCTCGACTCGATGTTCGCCATCCACGAGGAGCTGCGGAAGGACTTCCCGCAGACCGGCTGTGTCATCCAGTCCTACCTGTTCCGCACCGAGGACGACGCCCGCCGCCTGGCCGCCGCCGGCAGCCGCGTCCGCATCGTGAAGGGCGCCTACAAGGAGCCCGCCTCCGTCGCGTACCAGGACAAGGCCGAGATCGACAAGGCGTACGTCCGCATCACCAAGATCCTGATGGCGGGCGAGGGCTACCCGATGATCGGGTCCCACGACCCCCGTCTCATCGCCATCGCCCAGGAGCTGGGCCGCCAGTACGGGCGCAAACTGGATGAGTACGAGTTCCAGATGCTGTACGGCATCCGCAGCGACGAGCACATCCGGCTCGCGGCCGAGGGCCACCGGATGCGCGTCTACACGGCGTACGGCACCGACTGGTACGGATACTTCATGCGCCGCCTCGCGGAGAAGCCGGCCAACCTGCTGTTCTTCGGCCGCTCGGTCCTCACCAAGGGCTGAGCACTCCGGCCCCGACCCGGGGCCGAACCGGCCACGGCCGACCCACCCACCCCCGCCGACACCAAGGAGACAAGGCAACCATGGACGCCGTCACCCAGGTCCCCGCGCCGGTCAACGAGCCGGTCCACTCCTACGCCCCGGGCTCCCCGGAGCGCGCCCGTCTGGAGGTGAAGCTCAAGGAGCTCGCCGACAACCCGATCGACCTGCCGATGACCATCGGCGGCGAGAAGCGGATGGGCGGCGGCGAGCGTGTGAACGTCGTACAGCCGCACAACCACCAGGCCGTCATCGGCACCTTCGCCGGGGCCACCCAGCAGGACGCCCAGGACGCCATCGACGCGGCCCTCGCCGCCGCTCCGGCCTGGCGCGCGATGTCCTTCGACGACCGCGCCGCGATCATCCTGCGCGCCGCCGAGCTGCTGTCGGGCCCCTGGCGCGAGACGCTGGCCGCCTCCACCATGCTCGGCCAGTCCAAGACCGCCCAGCAGGCCGAGATCGACACCCCCTGCGAGCTCGTCGACTTCTGGCGCTTCAACGTGCACTACGCGCGCCAGATCCTCGCCGAGCAGCCCCCGGCCAACTCCCCGGGCGTGTGGAACCGCATGGACCACCGCCCGCTGGAGGGCTTCGTCTACGCGATCACGCCGTTCAACTTCACGGCCATCGCGGGCAACCTCCCCACCGCCCCCGCCCTCATGGGCAACGTCGTGGTGTGGAAGCCGTCCCCGACCCAGACCCACGCCGCCGTGCTGCTGATGCAGCTGCTGGAGGAGGCCGGTCTGCCCAAGGGCGTCATCAACCTGGTCACCGGCGACGGCAAGGCCGTCTCCGAGGTGGCGCTGAACCACCGCGACCTGGCCGGCATCCACTTCACCGGCTCCACCCCCACCTTCCAGCACCTGTGGAAGACGGTCGGCAACAACATCGCCAACTACCGCACCTACCCGCGGCTCGTCGGCGAGACCGGCGGCAAGGACTTCGTCGTCGCGCACCCCAGCGCCGACCGCGCCGTGCTGAAGACCGCGCTGACCCGCGGCTCCTTCGAGTACCAGGGCCAGAAGTGCTCCGCTTCCTCCCGTGCGTACGTCCCCGCCTCCATCTGGAACTCCGGTTTCAAGGAGGAGTTCGCGGCCGAGGTCGACTCCATCAAGATGGGTGACGTCACCGACCTGAGCAACTTCATCGGGGCCGTCATCGACGAGCGCTCGTTCGCCAAGAACAAGGCCGCGATCGACCGCGCCAAGTCCGACCCGGCGTGCGAGATCGTCGCGGGCGGTACGTACGACGACTCGGTGGGCTACTTCGTCCGCCCGACCGTCATCGTCTGCTCGGACCCCGAGAACGAGGTCTTCACGACCGAGTACTTCGGCCCGATCCTCGCGATCCACGTCTACGAGGACGCGCACTACGACGCCATGCTGGAGCAGATGGAGTCGGTCTCCGACTACGCGCTGACCGGCTCGGTGATCGCGGGCGACCGCGCGGCGGCCGCGTACACGATGGACAAGCTCCGCTACGCCGCGGGCAACTTCTACATCAACGACAAGTCGACCGGCGCCGTCGTCGGCCAGCAGCCCTTCGGCGGCGGCCGCGCCTCCGGCACCAACGACAAGGCGGGCGCCCCGCAGAACCTCCAGCGCTGGACCCTCACCCGGGCCATCAAGGAGACCCTGGTCGCGCCGACCGAGTACACCTACCCCCACCAGGGCTGACCCCCTCCCCGGGGCGCCGCAGCACGACGCCCCGGGCTCCAGGGGCCGAGCCCCTTCCCGAGCACCGCCCCCCGTCCGGTCCCCCAACCGGCCGGGGGGCGGTTTCCATGTACGCGGGCTCCCGCCACGCGCCCCCGGGGCCACGCGGTCTTGTGGTGAAGGTAATGAACATGTCAAATTCCTTCTCGGTACGTCCCCACACGTCACCCGAGAAGGAGTTCCCCCATGAGACGCGACTCCCGCGCGCCCCTGAGCCTTTCCCTGCTGCTCCTCGTCGGCGCCCTCGGCCTCGGCGCCACCCCCGCCACCGCCGCCGAAGTCCACTCCGCCGCTGCCCCCTCGGCGATCCCCTCCGCGTCCGCGTACGCACTCGACGCCACCGTCGAACGCACGCTCGGCGCCGACACCGCCGGAACCTACCTGGACCGCACGACCGGCGAACTCGTCGTCACCGTCACCACCGACCGGGCCGAGGAGCAGGCCCGCGCCACCGGGGCCACCGTGCGCCGGGTGGCCCGCAGCGCCGCCCAACTCGACGCCGCCATCGAGACCCTGGAGGCCGAGGCGAAGATCACCGGCACATCCTGGGGCGTCGACCCGCGCACCAACCAGGTCGCCGTCGAGGCCGACTCCTCCGTCTCCGCACGGGACATGGCCCGCCTCGAAGCCGTCGCGAAGCGGCTCGGCGGGGCCGTCAGCATCAGCCGCGTACCCGGCGTCTTCCACCGCGAGGTGCTGGGCGGTGGAGCCATCTACGGCGGCGGCAGCCGCTGCTCGGCCGCCTTCAACGTCACCAAGGGCGGCGCCCGTTACTTCGTGACCGCCGGACACTGCACCAACATCTCCGCCAACTGGTCGGCCAGCTCCGGCGGTTCGGTCATCGGTGTCCGCGAGGGCACCAGCTTCCCGACCAACGACTACGGCATCGTCCGCTACACCGACGGCTCCTCGCCCGCCGGAACCGTCGACCTCTACAACGGCTCCACCCAGGACATCACCTCCGCCGCCAACGCCGTCGTCGGCCAGGCGATCCGCAAGAGCGGCTCCACCACCAAGGTGACCTCCGGCACGGTCACCGCCGTCAACGTCACCGTCAACTACGGTGACGGGCCCGTCTACGGCATGGTCCGCACCACCGCCTGCTCCGCCGGAGGCGACAGCGGCGGCGCCCACTTCGCCGGAACCGTCGCCCTCGGCATCCACTCCGGCAGCTCCGGCTGCTCCGGCACCGCGGGCTCGGCCATCCACCAGCCGGTGGTGGAGGCGCTCCAGGCGTACGGCGTCTCGGTGTACTGAGCCGGTGCACCGACCTCGCGGCGCACCGAGCCGTGAGCCCCGGGGTACGGAGCCGCCACGACCGGCTCCGTACCCCGGATCGCCCCTGCGTGCCTGGTCGGAGCGGGTGCCTGGGAAACTGGGATCATGACCGAGCTCCCCGCGGTGCGCGCCGCCCACACCTATGAGCTGACCGCGGCTGTACGGGACGAGATCCGCACCCTGCTGGACTCCGCCTTCGAGGGCGACTTCAGCGACGACGACTGGGAGCACTCCCTCGGCGGCGTCCACGCCCTGGTGCGCGACACCGGCGGGCTCCTCATCGCCCACGGCTCCATCGTCCAGCGCCGGGTGCTCCACGACGGCCGCTCGCTGCGCGCCGGATACGTCGAAGCCGTCGCCGTCCGCGCGGGCCGCCGCCGCCAGGGGCTCGGCCACCGGGTGATGGGCGCGCTGGAGCGGGTCGTCGACGGGGCGTACGAGTTCGGCGCGCTCTCCGCGTCCGACGCGGGCGCGGCGCTCTACGCGGCGCGCGGCTGGCAGGTGTGGCCGGGCGGCCTCGCCGCCCTCGGCCCGCACGGAACCGTGGCGCTGCCGGGGGAGGAGGGCTCCACCTACGTCCGCCCGGCCGCCGGCCACGCGCTGCCCCCGGCCACGTACCCCCTGGTCTTCGACTGGCGCGAGGGCGACCTGCTGTAGGGCGGGCGGAAGACGGCTGGTCGGAGAGGTGCCGTCTCAGATAGTAGGAAGTCCGACTAACTGTGGGGACAGATCGGCCGGACTGTCCTAGCTTTGTAGAAGCCGAACGAATCGCTCGATCGAGTGACTGTGGCGGTCGCGGGCGCACGCCCCTGAGCAGGTGACCCCTGTGGCGTACGCTCCCCGCTCCTTCCGGCACCTCGAAATCCGATCCCGGCCCGGCCTCGGCGCCGCACCGCGATGTGCGGCCTGCCCCCGGCATCCACGCGATCTCAAGGAGTCGATCCACCATGGCCAACACCACCACCCGCCGCGTCCGCCACTCCTCCCGCCAGGCCGAGGCCGAGCGCAAGAACGCCGCCGCCGCCCTCCAGCGCGCCCTCGACCGCCGGGACAACGGCGGCGCGACCGGCCACTGAGCCGCCGCGCCCGGCCGCGCGGGCCGCAGTGCCCGCCCCGCGCGCACCACTCGCCGCTCGCCCCCACCCCGTAACGCCCGTACACCGCCCCGAACGCCTTTGCGCTCGTCCGCATGGTGGACGTCGGATGTCATGGGGTGGGACGCACCGTTAGGCTTCCCGCATGTCTCGCAGCATCGATCTCGCAGTGATCCCCGGTGACGGAATCGGCCAGGAAGTTGTGGCCCAGGGCCTCAAAGTCCTCAACGCTGTCCTCCCGCAGGATGTGAAGCTGGAGACCAAGGAGTACGACCTTGGCGCCCAGCGCTGGCACCGCACCGGCGACACCCTCCCGGACGCGGAGCTGGAGGCGCTCAAGAACCACGACGCCATCCTCCTCGGCGCGATCGGCGACCCGTCCGTGCCCTCCGGCGTCCTGGAGCGCGGGCTGCTGCTGAAGCTGCGTTTCGCCTTCGACCACTTCATCAACCTGCGCCCCTCCAAGCTCTTCCCGAACACCGCGACCCCGCTCGCCGGCCGCCCCGACATCGACTTCGTCGTCGTCCGCGAGGGCACCGAGGGCCCGTACACCGGCAACGGCGGCTCGCTGCGCACCGGCACCCCCGCCGAGGTCGCCACCGAGGTCAGCGTCAACACGGCGTACGGCGTGGAGCGCGTGGTCCGGGACGCCTTCGAGCGGGCGGCCGCGCGCCCGCGCAAGAAGCTGACGCTGGTCCACAAGAACAACGTCCTCGTCTACGCCGGCCACCTGTGGAAGAACACCTTCGACAAGGTCGCCGCCGAATACCCGCAGGTCTCCACCGACTACCTGCACGTCGACGCCGCGACGATCTTCTTCGTCACCCAGCCGGAGCGCTTCGACGTCATCGTCACCGACAACCTCTTCGGCGACATCCTCACCGACCTCGCCGCCGCCGTCACCGGCGGAATCGGCCTGGCCGCCTCCGGCAACATCAACCCGACGGGCGCGTTCCCGTCGATGTTCGAGCCGGTCCACGGCTCCGCCCCCGACATCGCGGGGCAGGGCAAGGCCGACCCGACCGCCACGGTCCTCTCCGTCGCCCTCCTGCTGCGCCACCTCGGTTACGAGGCCGAGGCCGTGCGCATCGAGGACGCCGTCTCCGCCGACCTCGCGGAGCGCGACGGTGCCGCTGCCACGCGTACGACCGACGAGATCGGCGACGCGCTCGCGGTACGCGTAGCGAGCTGACCCGACGACTCCACTTCGAAGCCGCCGGGTCGCATCAGCGCCCGGCGGCTTCTCCTGTGCGGCCCCCGGGTGCCACCATCGACCCCTGGACCGCAAACCCACCATTTCGTGCCTGGCCCCCCGCGGGAGATAATCGAACGCGGGGCCGCGGCTCGCGGTGAAGCTCGGACGTCCTAGGACCTGGCCGGAAAGTGCCGGGCCGAGACGGGCGTGGGCGCGGTCCATCACACACAAGACCGGTGAAGGACACGCACTCATGACGACGCCCACGATCGAGCTCAAGCCCTCCTCGAACCCGCTGTCCGACGCGGAGCGCGAGGCGATCCTGGCCAGCCCCGGATTCGGCCGGCACTTCACCGACCACATGGTGACGATCCGCTGGACCGAGGGCCGCGGCTGGCACGACGCCGAGCTGGTCCCCTACGGTCCGCTGTCGCTGGACCCGGCCAACATGACCCTGCACTACGCGCAGGAGATCTTCGAGGGGCTGAAGGCCTACCGCCAGCCCGACGGCTCGGTCGCCTCGTTCCGCCCCGACGCCAACGCCCGCCGCTTCCAGCGCTCGGCCGCCCGCCTCGCCATGCCCGAGCTGCCCGTCGAGACGTTCATCGCGGCGTGCGACGCGCTGGTCCAGCAGGACAAGGCGTGGGTCCCGGCGCACGGCGGCGAGGAGTCGCTGTACCTGCGCCCGTTCATGATCGCGACCGAGGTCGGCCTCGGCGTGAAGCCGGCCAACGAGTACCTCTTCCTGGTCATCGCCTCGCCCGCCGGCGCCTACTTCCCCGGTGGTGTGAAGCCCGTCTCCATCTGGCTCTCCGAGAACCGCGTCCGCGCCGTCCCCGGTGGCATGGGCGACGCCAAGACCGGCGGCAACTACGCGGCCTCCCTGCTGGCCCAGGCCGAGGCCGCCGAGCACGGCTGCGCCCAGGTCGCCTACCTCGACGCCGTCGAGCACAAGTGGGTCGAGGAGCTCGGCGGGATGAACCTGTACTTCGTGTACGAGCAGGAGGACGGCTCCAAGAAGATCATCACGCCCGCCCTCACCGGCTCCCTCCTCGCAGGTGTCACCCGCGACTCCCTCCTCAAGGTCGCCCGCGACCTCGGTTACGGCTCCGAGGAGGGCCGTATCTCCATCGACCAGTGGCGCGACGACACCGCGAAGGGCACCCTCACGGAGGTCTTCGCCTGCGGCACCGCCGCCGTCATCACCCCCGTCGGCCTCGTGAAGACCGCGAGCGACGAGTGGAACCAGGGCGACGGCACCCCCGGCGAGGTCACCATGAAGCTGCGTGACCGCCTGCTGGACATCCAGCGCGGCATCGCCGAGGACACCCACGGCTGGATGCACCCGCTCGGCTAGGGCTTCGCGCCCAGGAACAGGCCGCACCCGGCGCCCAGCCGGTGCGGCCTTTTTCCCGCCCGAGGAATAGAGCACCGCTCGAAAGTGACCGGAGAAAACTTCCGTACGGCTTCCAAAAGTGGTTAGAGTGGCGCTCTAAAGTGCTACGACCAGGAGCCCCCATGTCCGCCACCCCCGCCCCCTTCCGCATGCCCCCCGAGTGGGCGCCCCACGAGCGCACCTGGATGGCCTGGCCCGGGCCCAACCCCACCTTCGCCTCCGACGCCGAGCTGGAGGAGGCCCGCCGCGCCTGGGCCGCCGTCGCCCGGGCCGTACGCCGGTTCGAGCCGGTCACGATGGTCGTCGGGCCCGGGCAGGAGGAGGGGGCCGCCGCCCTGCTCGGCCCCGATGTGGAGCTGGCCGTCCGGCCGCTGGACGACGCCTGGATGCGGGACATCGGCCCCACCTTCGTCACCGACGGCCGCACCCTCGCCGCCGTCGACTGGACGTTCAACGGCTGGGGCGCCCAGGGCTGGGCCCGCTGGGAGAGCGACCAGCACATCGCCCGGGCCGTCGCCGAGCTGACCGGCACCCCCGCCCACAGCTCCCCGCTCGTCAACGAGGGCGGCGCGATCCACGTCGACGGCGAGGGGACCGTCCTGCTCACCGAGACCGTCCAGCTCGGCAAGGAGCGCAACCCCGGCTGGAGCAAGGAGCGGGTCGAGGCGGAGATCCACGCCCGCCTGGGCACCGAGAAGGCCATCTGGCTGCCGCGCGGGCTGACCGGCGACTACGGGACGTACGGCACGCTCGGCCATGTCGACATCGTCGCCGCCTTCGTCCGCCCGGGCACGGTCGTCGCCCACGTCCAGCCGGACCCGGCCCACCCCGACCACGAGGTCACCCGGGAGCTGCTGGCGGTGCTGCGGGCCGCCACGGACGCAAAGGGGCGCCCGCTGGAGGTCATCGAGGTGCCCGCGCCCACCGTGCTCCGCGACGAGGACGGCGAGTGGGCCGACTACTCCTACATCAACCACTACCTCTGCAACGGCGGCGTGGTCCTCTGCGCCTTCGACGACCCGCGCGACGAGGAGGCCGCCGCGATCTTCCGGGACCTGTTCCCGGACCGTACAGTGACCCTCGTCGATGCCCGTACGATCTTTGCCGGCGGTGGAGGCATCCACTGCATCACCCAGCAGCAGCCGAAGGTCTGACACCCGGCAGCCCAAGGCCGCCCCACCCCGAAAGCCCGGTCCCGTCCCATGCCCCCCGCCCCCCGCCGCACCCACCACGCCGCCCCGCCCCGCGAGGACGTCCTGGCCGCCGCCATGGCCACCATCGCCGCACGCGGTCTGGACGGGCTGACCATGGCGGGGCTCGGGCGCGAGGTCGGGATGAGCAGCGGGCACCTCCTCTACTACTTCCGCACCAAGGACGAGCTGCTGCTCCGGACCCTGGAGTGGAGCGAGAACCGCCTCGGGGCCGAGCGCCGCGCCCTCCTCGCCGAACCGGGCACCGCCCGCGAGCGGCTGGACGCGTACATCGACCTCTACCTCCCCGCCGGCCACCGCGACCCGCACTGGACGCTCTGGCTGGAGGTCTGGGGCCGCTCGCAGAACGCGGACGACGACGCCCGGGCCCGGCAGGCCGCCATCGAGGGGGCCTGGCACCGGGACCTGGTGGCGCTGGTCGCCGAGGGGGTCTCGCGGGGGGAGTTCCGGGCGGTGGACGCGGACCGGTTCGCGACCCGGCTGCGGGCGCTGCTGGACGGGTTCAGCGTGCATGTGACGGTCGGGATCCCGGGGACGGGCCGGGAGCAGGTGCTGAGCCAGGCGGCGGAGTTCCTGGACGAGACACTGACGCCGGCCGCCCCGTGACGGACGCGACCGGTGCCACGACCGGGGTCCTGAAGCGCGATGCGACCAGCGTCACGACCGCATCCTGAGACACCACCGTCACGGACGCGTCACTGTGCGAGACTTCTGCCGTGTCCTCGTTCGTCATGATTATTGGCAGCAGGCGCGCCGGTCCGCAGTGACCGTCCCGTACCACCATGTGCGGCACGGCCACCGTGCCCCAGACCCGCGCGCAGACCTCTCGCACCCGCGAGGGGTTTTTTCGTTTTCCGGCCCCCACCCGGGCCGGGCGGAGCGCGCGGGATGATGGGGGCAAGTGGAGCTGGGGGCTGTTCCGGGTTCCCCGGTACAGCCCCAGACCGTCCGGATCCACTCATCCGACAGGAGTCAGATCAGCATGACCACCAAGGCCAACGCCACCGACGACAGTTTCCATGTCTTCGACACCACACTGCGCGACGGTGCTCAGCGTGAGGGCATCAACCTGACGGTCGCCGACAAGCTGACCATCGCCCGGCACCTGGACACCTTCGGCGTCGGGTACATCGAGGGCGGCTGGCCGGGTGCCAACCCGCGCGACACCGAGTTCTTCGCCCGGGCCCAGCAGGAGATCGCATTCGAGAACGCCCAGCTGGTGGCGTTCGGCGCGACCCGCAGAGCCGGTGGCAGCGCGGCGACGGACCCCCAGGTGCAGGCGCTCCTGAACTCCGGTGCCCCGGTGGTCACGCTGGTCGCCAAGGCGCACGACCGCCATGTGGAGCTGGCCCTGCGCACCACCCTGGACGAGAACCTGGAGATGGTCCGCGACACCGTCTCCCACCTGCGTGAACAGGGCCGCCGGGTCTTCGTGGACTGCGAGCACTTCTTCGACGGCTACCGGGCCAACGCCGAGTACGCCAAGTCCGTGGTCCGTGTGGCGTACGAGGCGGGCGCCGAGGTCGTCATCCTCTGCGACACCAACGGCGGCATGCTCCCCGCCCAGGTCCAGGCGGTCGTCTCCACGGTCATCGCGGACACCGGGGCCCGGCTCGGCATCCACGCCCAGGACGACACGGGCTGTGCGGTCGCCAACACCCTGGCGGCCGTGGACGCGGGCGCCACCCACGTCCAGTGCACGGCCAACGGCTACGGCGAGCGCGTCGGCAACGCCAACCTCTTCCCCGTGGTCGCGGCCCTGGAGCTGAAGTACGGCATGAAGGTGCTGCCCGAGGGCGCGCTCGCCGAGATGACCCGGATCTCGCACGCCATCGCGGAGGTCGTCAACCTCACCCCCTCCACCCACCAGCCGTACGTGGGTGTCTCGGCCTTCGCCCACAAGGCCGGGCTGCACGCCTCCGCGATCAAGGTCGACCCCGACCTGTACCAGCACATCGACCCGGAGCTGGTCGGCAACACCATGCGGATGCTGGTCTCCGACATGGCGGGCCGCGCCTCCATCGAGTTGAAGGGCAAGGAGCTGGGCGTCGACCTCGGCGACGACCGCGCCCTGGTCGGCCGGGTCGTGGAGCGGGTCAAGGAGCGCGAACTCCAGGGCTACACCTACGAGGCCGCCGACGCCTCCTTCGAACTCCTGCTGCGCGGCGAGGTGGAGGGCAGGGCCCGGCGCTACTTCCGTACGGAGTCCTGGCGGGCGATCGTCGAGGACCGCCCCGACGGCACCCACGCCAACGAGGCCACGGTGAAGCTCTGGGCCAAGGGCGAGCGCATCGTCGCCACCGCCGAGGGCAACGGCCCGGTCAACGCCCTGGACCGGGCCCTGCGCGTCGCCCTGGAGCGGATCTACCCCCAGCTCGCCAAGTTGGAGCTGGTCGACTACAAGGTCCGTATCCTGGAAGGCCGTACGGGCACCGAGTCCACCACCCGGGTCCTGATCACCACGGGCGACGGCGACGCCGACTGGGCCACCGTGGGCGTCGCGGAGAACGTCATCGCCGCGTCCTGGCAGGCGCTGGAGGACGCGTACACCTACGGGCTGCTCCGCGCGGGTGTGGAGCCCACCGAGTAACGCGCCCCGTCCCGCCCGCGAGAGACCCGCGACAGACCCGCCGAAGCCGCCGTCCCGACCCGGGGACGGCGGCTTTCGTACGTTCAAGAGGTGAACGCACAACGCGCCCTGCCTGGTCAGCAGATGGGTCCGGACCAATCTCGGTGTGAAGTATTGACGGCCCTGTGTCGGCGGGGTTAACTCCTGCCGCAACGCCGGTACCGGTTCCGGAACCGGTACCGGAACGCGTCTCCCGTACGTGCTCCGCAGCCCTGCCCCAGCCCTGTCCCTGCTCTGCTCAGCCTGCCCCTTGCCTGGTCCAACGGAGGCCCAGATGCGTGTCACCATCGCCGATGTCGCCCGTGAGGCCGGCGTCAGCAAGACGACCGTGTCGCGGGTCATCAACACCAAGGGCGAGGTGGACGGTGCCACCGCCGCCCGTGTTCGTGAAGTGATCGCACAGCTCGGCTATGTGCCCAGCTCCGGAGCGGTGGGCCTGGCCCGTGGCTCCAGCCGTACCGTCGGGATGCTGGTCCCCTCGCTGACCTGGCCGTGGATGGGGGAGCTGCTCCAGGGGGTCGTCGACACCGTCGAGGCCGCCGACCACGGGCTGCTGCTGTTCACCTGCAACCGGGGTGCCGAGTCCGTCCAGCGCTTCACCACCCAGGTGACCGCGCGCGCCTTCGACGGGCTCGTCGTCGTGGAGCCGGAGAACACCCTCGGCCACCTCACCGCCCTGCACCGCGACGGCCTGCCGATCGTCCTCATCGACGACCGCGGCCACCACCCCGCGTTCCCCTCCGTCGTGACCACCAACCACGAGGGAGGAGCGTCGGCGGCCCGCCACCTGCTCGCCGCCGGACGCTCCAGGCCCGTCGTCCTCACCGGACCCCAGCACTTCGGCTGCGTACGGGACCGGCTCGGCGGGTTCCGCTCGGTCCTGCCCGAAGTCCGCGTCGTCGAAGGGGACTTCACCGAAGTCGGCGGCCGCCTGGCCATGGAGGAACTCCTCGCCCGGGGCGTCGGGTTCGACTCCGTCTTCGCGCACAACGACATCAGCGCGGCCGGTGTGCTGCGGGCCCTGCGCGCCGCCGGACGCCGGGTCCCGGACGATGTCGCGGTCGTCGGCTTCGACGACATCCCGATGGCCGAACACACCGAACCGCCCCTCACCACCGTGCGCCAGCCCACCCGCCGCATGGGTGAGACGGCCGCCCGGATGCTGCTCTCCCACCTCGGCGGCACGCCCGTACCCGACGGCCCGGCCGTGCTGCCCACCGAACTGGTCGTGCGCCACTCGGCGCCGTGACGGACCCGGCCCCCGGCCGCGCCCCGCCTCACCCCTTCCACCCTCCGCCGGATCGACCCGACCCGGCAGCCCTTCCCTGGAGTCGCCATGCCCGTACGCCGTCGCACCACGCTCAGAGCGGTCGCCGCTGCCACCGTCGTGATCGCCCTCGCCGCAGGCTGCTCGAACGCCAACTCCGGTGCCAACAAGGGCGGTGGCGCCTCCGCCACCGGCGTACTGACCCTCGGCAAGCCGGACGGGCCGCAGACCAACAACAGCAACCCGTTCCTCAACACCTCGGCGGGCGCCACGCTCGGCTACCGGTACATGATCTACGAGCCGCTGGCCATGACGAACATGATCAAGCCCACCGACAAGGCGGACCCCTGGCTCGCCACCGACTGGGAGTGGGAGGCCAACTTCACCAAGGTCACCTTCACCCTGGACGCCCGGGCGAAGTGGGCCGACGGCAAGCCCCTGACGGCGGCCGACGTGGAGTACACGTTCAACCTCTTGAAGAAGCACCCGGCGCTCAACGGCAACGGAATCCCCTTCGACGGGATCGCGGTCGAGGACGGGAAGGTCGTCCTGACCTTCAAGGAGTCCCAGTTCGTCAACCAGAACAAGATCATCCAGACCTTCATCGTGCCCAAGCACATCTGGGAGAAGGTCGACAACCCGGAGACGTGGCCCAACCGCACGCCCGTCGGCTCCGGCCCGTACAAGCTGAAGACGTTCACCCCGCAGACCACCACCCTGATCGCCACGCCGACCTACTGGAACGGCAAGACCAAGGTGAAGGAGCTGCGCTACACGGCGTACAACGACAACAGCGCCGCCACCACCGCGCTGGCCACCGGCAAGGTCGAGTGGTCCTTCGTCTTCATGCCGAACCACAAGCAGCTCTTCATCGACAAGGACCCCAAGAACCACAAGCTGTGGTTCCCCTCCGGCCTCGGCATCCACGGCCTCTGGTTCAACACCGCCCGCAAACCCTTCGACAACCCGGCGCTCCGCAAGGCGATGGCGATGGTGGTGGACCGCAAGGCCATCCACATCCAGGCCCAGGCCACGCTCTACCCGGAGATCACCAACCCCACCGGCATCCCGCTCCCGGCCGGTGAGCCCTTCCTCGCCCCCGAGTACCAGAGCGCCAACACCAAGCCCGATGTCGCCGGGGCGAAGAAGCTGCTGGCCGACGCCGGGTTCACACTTCAAGGCGGGGTGCTCAAGGACCCGTCCGGCAAGCCGGTGACACTCACCTTCACCGACCCGGCCGGCTGGAACGACTACATCACCGGTCTCGCGATCATCAAGGACAACATCAAGCAGCTCGGCATCGAGGCCAAGGTCAAGACCCAGACCGCCGAGGCCTGGGGCGTGGACGTGGCCAACGGCAACTTCGACGCCACCCTGCACTGGACCAACAGCGGCGCCACGCCCTACGACATGTACCAGAACATCATGGACGGCGCCCTGCTCCAGCCCATCGGCAAGAGCTCCCAGCTGGGCAACTTCGGCCGCTTCAAGAACGACGAGGCCACCGCCGCCCTCAAGGAGTACGCCAACGCCAAGGACGAGGGGACCCGTACCAAGGCGCTGCACACCCTCCAGAAGATCTTCGTGGAGCAGGCGCCCGTGATCCCGACGGCCGCCGCCCCGATCGGCGCCGAATACTCCACCAAGAACTGGATCGGCTGGCCCACCGAGGCCAACCCGTACGCCCCGCCGCAGCACACCCAGCCCAGCGCGCTGGAGATCGTGCTGAACCTCACGCCCGCCAAGTAGTACGGGGAAGAACCGGCCATGACCACCGATCAGTCCGAGCCCGTGCGCACCGGCACCGATGTGGTGCTGGAAGCGCGCGGGGTCACCAAGCACTTTCCCCTGCGCCGCACCGCGCGCGACCTGTTCGCCCGTGAGCGCCGCAGCGTCCACGCCGTCGACGACGTCTCGCTCCGGCTCCGGCGCGGCACCGTCACGGCCCTGGTGGGGGAGTCCGGCTCGGGCAAGTCCACCGTCGCCCGCCTGCTCGCCCAGCTCTATCCGCTCACCTCGGGTGAGATACGGCTGGGCGGCAAGCCGGTCGTGGCCGGTCGTGGCCGGTCCTTCCGCCGTTACGTCCGCCGGGTCCAGCTGATCTTCCAGGACCCGTTCGCCTCGCTGAACCCGGTGCACACCGTGCGCTACCACCTCACCCGCGCCCTGAAGATCCACGGCCGGGCGGGCAGCGGCGACAAGGAGCTGGAGCAGGCCCTCACCGACCTGCTGAACCGGGTCCAGCTCACCCCGCCCCACCAGTACCTGGACAAGTTCCCGCACGAGCTGTCCGGCGGGCAGCGCCAGCGCGTCGCCATCGCCCGCGCCCTCGGCGCCGACCCGCAGGTCCTCCTCGCCGACGAGCCGGTCTCCATGCTGGACGTGTCGATCCGGCTCGGCGTCCTCAACCTGCTCCGGGACCTCAAGGAGCGCCTGCACCTGGCGATCCTCTACATCACCCACGACATCGCCTCCGCCCGCTACTTCGCCGACACCACCCTCGTCATGTACGCGGGGCGGATCGTCGAGGGCGGCGACAGCGAGACCGTCACCCAGCGCCCGGCCCACCCCTACACCCAGCTCCTCATCGCCTCCGCGCCCGACCCGGACCGGATCGTCGCCGAGGAGGAGCAGGAGGAGACCGGCACCGGCGAACCGCCCTCCCTCATCGCCCCGCCGGCCGGCTGCCGCTTCCACCCCCGCTGCCCCAAGGCGATGGAGCGCTGCCGCACCGAACTCCCGCCCCGCTTCGACCTGGCGGACGGGCAGTGGGCGGCGTGCTGGCTGTACGACGGCACGGGTGCCGGTGCGACCGTGGCCGGCAAGGAGGCCTCCCGGTGAAGTACCTCCTCCAACGGCTCGCCTTCTACGCCGTCACCGCCTGGGCCGCCATCACCATCAACTTCCTCATCCCGCGCCTGATGCCCGGCGACCCCGTGCAAGCCCTGCTCAGCCGCTACCAGGGCCAGCTGGACACCAAGGCCATCGACTCCCTCAAGGCCCTGTTCGGCCTCGACAAGCAGCAGTCGCTCTGGCAGCAGTACACCGACTACTGGGCCCACCTCCTCGACGGCGACCTCGGCCTCTCCTTCACCTTCTTCCCGACCCCGGTCAGTGAGGTGATCACGCAGTCCCTGCCGTGGACGCTCGCCCTGGTCGGCGTCACCACCCTCCTCAGCTTCGTCCTCGGCACCGGCATCGGCGTCTACAGCGGCTGGAAGCGCGGCTCGTGGCTGGACGGACTGCTGCCCGTCACCACCTTCATCTCCTCCATCCCCTACTTCTGGCTCGGCCTCATCGCCATCGCCCTGTTCGCCGAGAAGTGGTCCCTCTTCCCGAACTCCGGCGGTTACGACAACAGCCTCGTCCCGGCCTTCGACTGGCCGTTCATCTCCAGCGCGCTCTACCACGCCTTCCTGCCCGGTGTGACGATCGTGCTCAGCGCGGTGGCCGGCTGGATCCTCGGCATGCGGAACATGATGGTCACCGTCTCCTCCGAGGACTACGTGATGGTGGCGCAGGCCAAGGGACTCTCCGAGCGGCGCGTGATGTTCGGCTACGCCGCCCGCAACGCCGTCCTCCCCAACATCTCCGGCTTCGCCCTCTCGCTCGGCTTCATCGTCGGCGGCACGCTGCTGGTCGAGATGGTCTTCACCTATCCGGGGATCGGCTTCCAGCTGCTCCAGGCGGTCGGCGCCAAGGACTACCCGCTGATGCAGGGCGTCTTCCTGATCATCACGCTCTCGGTCCTGGCCGCCAACCTGCTCGCCGACCTCGTCTACGCCGCCCTCGACCCCCGCACCCGGAAGGAGGCGTAGCCCGCCATGTCCATCACCGCCACCGATGTCGCCGTCCTGGACGGCGCGCCCGCACCCGAGGCGCCCACCCGCCGGGCCCGGCTCCGGTTCCTGCGCGGGGGCAAGACCCGTACCGGGCTGCTCATGCTCGCGTTCTTCGTCCTGCTCGCCGTGATCGGCCCGTGGATCGCCCCGTACGACCCCGACGCGATGAGCGACCAGCTCCTCCAACCGCCGTCCGGCGCCCACTGGTTCGGCACCACCCACACCGGGCAGGACGTCCTCTCCCAGATCCTCGTGGGCACCCGGGGCGTCCTGATCGTGGGGTTCGTCGCGGCGGTCATCGCCACCGTGCTCTCCGTCCTCATCGGGGTCAGCGCCGGGTTCCTCGGCGGGGCGGTCGACGAGATCCTCTCCGCGCTCGCCAACATCTTCCTGGTGCTGCCGGGCCTCCCGCTGATCATCATCGTCGCGAGCTTCGTCCCCGACACCGGCGATCTGCTCATCGCGTTCGCCATCGCCCTGACCTCCTGGGCCTGGGGCTCGCGCATCCTGCGCGCCCAGACCCTGTCGCTGCGCCGCCGCGACTACGTGGAGGCCGCCCGCGCCACCGGCGAGTCGACCTGGCGGATCATCCTCTTCGAGATCATGCCGAACCTGACCGCCGTGATCGCCTCCGGCTTCGTCGGCACGGTCATCTTCGCCGTCCTCACCGAGATCACCCTCGCCTTCATCGGCGTCGCGGACATCTCGCACTGGAACTGGGGCACCGTCCTCTTCTGGGCCCAGTCCAACCAGGCCCTCGCCCAGGGCGCCTGGTGGTGGTTCGTCCCGGCCGGCCTCTGCATCGCCCTGCTGGGCACCGCGCTCGCCCTGATCAACTTCGGCATCGACGAGTTCGTCAACCCGCGCCTGCGCACCGCCACCGGCTCCTCCCGGAAGGTCAAGATGCGCGTCGGCTTCACCCCCGTCGCCCGCAAGCCCCTGAACGGCGGCCACCGGCCCCCGGGTGCCGACCACCGCAAGCACAGCAGCAAGGAGCCGCGCCCATGAGCGCCGAGCCGGTCCTCACCATCAGCGGACTGAACGTCGACTACGGCACCGACGAGCGGGCGGTGCACGCCCTGCGGGACATCGACCTCACCCTCCACCGGGGCGAAGTCCTCGGCCTGGCAGGGGAGTCGGGGTCGGGCAAGTCGACCCTGGCGTACGCCGTGACCCGGCTGCTCCAGCCGCCCGGGGTGATCACCGGGGGAGACGTCCACTACCACCGGCCGGGCGGCGACCGCCTCGACATCCTCTCGCTCTCCCCGGAGCAGCTGCGCGCCTTCCGCTGGCAGGAGCTGTCCATCGTGTTCCAGGGGGCGATGAACTCCCTCAACCCGGTGCACACGGTCCACAGCCAGCTCACCGACGTCCTCAAAGCCCACCGCCCCGAACTGAAGAAGGCCCAACGCACGGACCGGGCCAAGGAGTTGCTGAGCCTCGTCGGGATCTCCGCCGACCGGCTCGCCGCCTACCCGCACCAGCTCTCCGGCGGGATGCGGCAGCGCGTGATGATCGCGATGGCGCTCGCCCTGGAGCCCGAGATCGTCATCATGGACGAGCCGACGACCGCGCTGGACGTCGTGATGCAGCGTCAGATTCTGCGGCGGCTGGTCCAGTTGAGGGAACAGCTCAACTTCTCCGTCGTGTTCATCACCCATGACATCTCGCTCCTGATCGAATTCTCGGACCGGATCGCGATCATGTACGGGGGCCGCATCGTGGAGGAGGCGGGCGCGGCGGAGATCTACCGCGACCCCCGACACCCCTACAGCGACGGGCTGCTCCACTCCTTCCCCGCGCTCCACGGCCCGCGCCGCGAGCTGACCGGCATCCCCGGCTCGCCCCCGCACCTGTCCGCGATGCCGACCGGCTGCGCGTTCCACCCGCGCTGCGGCAAGGCGTTCGAGCCGTGCGACGTACGGGTCCCGCTGCTGGCGGCCCCGGCCCTGTCACCCGCCGAAGACCGCCGCACGGTCGCCTGCCACCTGCACTCCTGACCAGGCTGCCCCACCCGACCAGGCCCCTACGTACGGAGACCGGATGAACCTCGCCACCACCCCGCAGCGAATCCTCCGTCCCACCGCGGTACGGGGACTCCCGGCCGGCTTCCGCTGGGGCGTCGCCACCTCCTCGTACCAGATCGAGGGAGCCGCCGCCGAGGACGGCCGCACCCCCTCCATCTGGGACACCTTCTGCCGGGTCCCCGGCGCCGTCGAGGGCGGCGAGAACGGGGACGTGGCCTGCGACCACTACCACCGGATGCCGCAGGACGTGGAGCTGATCGCGGGCCTCGGCGTCGACACGTACCGCTTCTCGCTCGCCTGGCCGCGCATCCAGCCGGGCGGCCGGGGCCCGGCCAACGACAAGGGGCTGGACTTCTACAAGCGGCTGGTCGACGAGCTCCAGGGGCGGGGCGTCACCCCCTGGATCACCCTCTACCACTGGGACCTGCCGCAGGAGCTGGAGGACGCGGGCGGCTGGCCCGCGCGGGACACGGCCCTGCGGTTCGCGGAGTACGCCGCTCTCGCGTACGAGGCGCTCGGCGACCGGGTGGAGCACTGGACCACGCTGAACGAGCCCTGGTGCTCGGCGGTGCTCGGGTACGCGGAGGGCGTCCACGCCCCCGGCCGCAAGGACTTCGGCGCCTCCCTGCACGCCGTCCACCATCTGCTCCTGGGCCACGGCCTGGCCGCGCGGGCGATGCGGGAGGCGGCGGGAAGCAACCCGCTGGAGCTCGGCATCACCCTCAACCTGGGCACCGCCACCCCGGAGACGCCCAGCGAGGCCGACCGGGAGGCCTGCCGCCGGGCCGACGGCATGGGCACCCGCCTCTATCTGGACCCGCTCGTCCACGGCCGCTACCCGCAGGACGTCGTCGCGGACCTGGCCGACCGGAACATCGAACTCCCCGTACAGGACGGCGACTTGGCCGCCATCTCCACGCCCCTGGACATCCTCGGCGTCAACTTCTACCGGGGCATGCAGTTCTCCGGCACCACCGAGGACGGATCGACGGCCGACACCGACGGGCTGCCCGTGGTCCGGGTGGTGGAACGGGATCTGCCGCGTACGGCCATGGACTGGGAGATCACCCCCACCGAACTCACCGACCTCCTCGTGCGGTTGGAGAACGACTACGGAATCCCGACCGTCATCACCGAGAACGGCGCCGCCTTCGACGACACCGTCGCCGACGACGGCTCGGTCCCCGACGCCGACCGCACCGCCTACCTCGCCGACCACATCGACGCCGTCGTCGCCGCCCGCGCCCAAGGGGCCGACGTACGGGGCTACTTCGCCTGGTCGCTGATGGACAACTTCGAGTGGGCCTACGGCTACGACAAGCGGTTCGGCATCGTCCGCGTCGACTACGCCACCCAGACCCGCACCCTCAAGGACAGCGCCAAGTGGTACCGCGACACGATCCGGCTCACCCGGGACGAACAGCGGTAACATCCCCGGCCCATCCGGGACGAACAGCGGTAACATCCGTGCGCACCCCGGGACTCCACCGCGTGATGCCTCAACGCCCCTGATCCGTAACACCGTCAATCCACCCGGCCCCAAAATGAGAGCGCTCTCACCATGGCTGACACCCCGTACCGCCGCCCCCGCAAGGGCAGAAGCAGACCGGCGACCGCCTTCCTGGCCGCCGCCGCGATCCTGGCCACCCTGCTCGCCGGAGCCGCGCCCAGCCAGGCCGCCGCCGACGACCCGGCCCCCGTGCTCATCGACCGCTTCGAGGGCGAGGTGCCGCTCGGCAACAACCCGCCCGCCGACGCCATCTTCACCTGGGGCGGCAACGCCACCGACCACCCGCAGCTGAAGCTCGCCGAGCGCGCGGACGCCCCCGAGGGCGAGAAGGTCCTCGAAGGCTCCTACGACATCAGCGCGTACGGCGGGTTCAGCCACGAGTTCGCCGTCGACACCCCGCCGCAGGACTGGACCGCGCACAAGGGCGTCCGCTTCTGGTGGTACGGCCAGAACACCGCGCCCCTGCCGCCCGGTTCGGGCAAGCGCATCCACTTCGAGATCAAGGACGGCGGCGCGAACGGCGGCGCGTCCGAGCTGTGGACCACCTCCTTCACCGACGACTGGGAAGGCTGGCAGCTGGTCGAGATCCCCTTCGCGGACTTCGTCTACCGGGCCGACTACCAGCCCGTCGGCGGCATCGACCAGATCCTCGGCCTCAACGAGATGTGGGGCTACGCCTTCACCTTCCCGACCGGCGCCCCCGGCACCTTCGCCCTGGACGCCGTGGAGCTGTACGGCAAGGCGGACCCGGCGCTCACCGCGAGCGTGGTCGCCGACGCGGCCGTCCACCCCGTGAAGAACGGCACCAGCGCGGGCATCACCCTCTCCGTCGCCACCACCGGCTCCGTCCCCACCGAGGAGCCCATCACCGTCGAGTACGCCACCAAGGGCGGCACGGCGGTCGCGGGCAAGGACTACACCCCGGTCACCGGCAGCCACACCTTCCCCGCGGGCACCGCGTCCGGGACCACGCACAAGGTCACCGTGCGCACAGCGAAGGCGGCCGCGCCCTCCGAGGCGAAGACGATCCCGCTGGAGCTGACCGTCACCGGCGCCAAGGCCCCCGCGGAGAACCCGCAGGTCGTCATCGACGCCCACGGACTCCCGTACCAGAACGCCAAGTTGCCGGTGAAGCAGCGCGTCGCGGACCTGCTGGCCCGCATGTCGCCCGCCGAGAAGGCCGGCCAGATGACCCAGGCCGAGCGCAACGCGCTGCGCACCCCCGGCGACATCGCCGCCTACGACCTCGGCTCGCTGCTCTCCGGCGGCGGCTCGGTCCCCACCCCCAACACGGCCGCCGCCTGGGCCAAGATGGTCGACGCCTACCAGCTGCGCGCCCAGGCCACCCGCTTCCAGATCCCGCTGATCTACGGCGTGGACGCGGTGCACGGCCACAACAACGTCATCGGCGCGACGATCATGCCGCACAACATCGGCATCGGCGCGGGCCGCGACCCGAAGAGCGCCGAGAAGACGGGCGCCGTCACCGCCAGGGAAGTCCGCGCCACCGGCATCCCGTGGGACTTCGCCCCCTGCGTCTGCGTGACGCGCGACGAGCGCTGGGGCCGCTCCTACGAGGCGTTCGGTGAGGACCCGGCGCTGGTCGAGGCCATGGAGACGGTCATCCAGGGCATGCAGGGCGCCCCCTCCGGCAAGGACCTGCACCGCAACGACAAGGTCCTCGGCAGCGCGAAGCACTTCGTCGGCGACGGCGGCACCGAGTACGGCTCCGCCACCACCGGCTCGTACACGATCGACCAGGGCATCACCAAGGTCACCCGCCAGGAGCTGGAGGCCGTCCACCTGTCGCCGTTCGCGGAGTCGGTCAAGCGGGGCGTGGGCACGGTCATGCCCTCGTACTCCTCCCTCGACATCCTGGGCGACGGCCAGGGCCCGGTGAAGATGCACGCCAACGCCGAGATGATCAACGGGGCCCTCAAGGACCGCATGGGCTTCGAGGGCTTCGTCATCAGCGACTGGCAGGCCATCGACCAGATCCCCGGCGACTACCCGAGCGACGTCCGTACGTCGATCAACGCCGGACTCGACATGATCATGGTCCCGACGGCGTACCAGGAGTTCACCAAGACGCTCAAGGACGAGGTCGCGGCGGGCCGGATCAGCCAGGCCCGGATCGATGACGCGGTCTCCCGCATCCTGACCCAGAAGTTCCGCCTCGGCCTCTTCGAGAAGCCGTACGCGGACACCACGCACCTGGGCAGGGTCGGCTCGGCCGAGCACCGCGCGGTGGCCCGCGAGGCGGCCGCCAAGTCGCAGGTGCTCCTGAAGAACTACGGCGCCGTCCTGCCGCTCAAGCCCGACCAGAAGGTGTACGTCGCCGGGTCCAACGCCGACGACATCGGCAACCAGGCCGGCGGCTGGACGATCAGCTGGCAGGGCTCGTCCGGCAAGATCACCCCGGGCACGACGATCCTGGAGGGCATGAAGAAGGCGGCGAAGAACCCCGACTCCGTCACCTACTCCAAGGATGCCTCCGCCGCCACGGACGGTTACGACGTCGGTGTGGTGGTCGTCGGCGAGACCCCGTACGCCGAAGGCATCGGGGATGTCGGCAACGGCCACGACCTGGAGCTGACGGCCGCCGACAAGGCCGCCGTCGACAAGGTCTGCGCGGCCATGAAGTGCGCGGTCCTCATCGTCTCGGGCCGCCCCCAGCTCATCGGCGACCAGCTCGGCAGGATCAACGCGCTGGTGGCCTCCTGGCTGCCGGGCTCCGAGGGCGACGGCGTGGCCGACGTCCTCTACGGCAAGCGCGCCTTCACCGGACAGCTGCCGGTGACCTGGCCGAAGTCGGAGGCGCAGCTTCCGATCAACGTCGGGGACACGGCGTACGACCCGCAGTTCCCCTACGGCTGGGGCCTGACCACCCTGAACAAGCCCCCGGCCGGCGGCGAGCTGACCCTCGCGGCCCTCGCCGTCGCCGCCCAGGTCGCCGAGAAGGCGAAGCTGGGGAAGACCCCGGCGGGCAAGGCGATCGTGGACCAGGCCCGGCTGCTGGTCCAGCAGAAGATCAACGGGAAGTTCACGCAGGCGGTCTCCAAGCCGTTCGCGGAGGCGGACCACCTGCTGCTCACCGGTGATCTGACCGGAGCGGTGGCCAAGCTGCGTACGGCGTACCGCGCGGCCTAGCAGTGCGGTGCTCCAGGCGGGCGACGGCGTTCGTCGCCCGCCTGGAGTAGCGTTAAGTATGAGGAAAAGGCTCTTCCCCACGCTGTTGGCGGGCCTGCTGCTCATCATCGCAGCGGCTGCACTCGCCCTGACCTCCCCTGCGTCGGCCGCCCCCGCGGCGACGATCACCGACGCCGCCCAGGCCCTGCGCGAGGACCCGGTCCATGTGGACCCGGCCGCCCGCGATCAGCTCTCCGTCGCTGACGAGAAGGCCCTGGAAGCCACCATCCAGAACGCGGACAAGCCGGTCTTCGTCGCCGTACTGCCCGACACCGAGGCCTTCCCCGAGGAAGGCCTCCTCCGTACGCTGCGCAACGACACCGGCATCACCGGGGTCTACGCGGTCCGCCTCGGTGACGGCTTCAACGCGGGCGCGGACCCGCAGGTCATGCCCACGAGGGCGGTCGAGAACCTGACCGCATCCGTCAAGAACCCGGCCACCGCCGCCGACGCATCGGCCCAGCTCAACGCCTTCGTCGACCGGGCCGTCGAACAGGCCCGGGGCACCGCCCCCGCCTCCTGGTCCGGCGGAGGCGGCGCGGCAGACGACCCCGGCGCCCCGGTCTCCGGCCTGATCACGCTCGGCGCCCTGGTCGCGGCGGGCGGCGCGGGTGCGTACGCGATCTCGCGCCGGAACAAGCGGAGGAGGGCGGAGGAGGAGCGGGCGGCCCTCGACAAGCTGCGGGTCGTCGTGGACGAGGACATCACCGCGTACGGCGAGACGCTGGAACGCCTGGACTTCCACCCCGCCGAAGCGGGCGCCGACGACACCATGCGCGGCGACTACGAACGCGCCCTGGACTCCTACGAGAGCGCCAAGACGAGGATGGAGAAGGCCGAGCACCCCTCGGACGTGCGCGGGGTCACCCAGTCCCTGGAGGACGGCCGCTACTCGCTGGCGGTCCTGGAGGCCCGCCGCACGGGGGCGGAGATACCGGCCCGCCGCCCGCCCTGCTTCTTCGACCCGCGCCACGGCCCCTCGGTCACCGACGTGCTCTGGACCCCCTCCGGCGGCGCGTCCCGCGAGGTACCGGTCTGCGGCGCCGACGAGATCCGGCTGACCCGGGGCGAGGACCCCATGAGCCGTACGGTCGACGTCGGCGACGGCAACCGCCGCCCGTACTGGGAGGCGGGCCCGGCCTACGGCCCCTGGGCCGGCGGCTACTTCGGCGGCGGCCTGCTCCCCGGCCTGCTGATGGGCACGATGCTCGGCTCCATGCTCGCCACCCCGGCGTACGCCTCCGAGTACGGCGGCGGTGACTTCGGCGGCGGCGCGGGCGGCGAATGGGGCGGCGGCGACTTCTCCGGCTCCGACTTCGACTCGTCGGGCTTCGGCGGCTTCGGGGACGGAGGCGGTTTCGGCGACGGCGGAGGGTTCGGCGGCGGCGACTTCGGCGGAGGCTTCTAGAACCCCCTGCCACCGGTCTACCGCACGGCCCACCAGACGAGCACGCCGCCCAGGACGATCAGCGAACACAGCACCACATTGATCCGCTTGTAGTCGACGAGGACGGCGGCGAACTCGCGGAGGGTCGCGTTGGGCCAGAAGTACGCGGCGGTGGGCGAGCCCACGACCTGCCCCCGGATGTGGACCCGGCGGGCGGTGAGGGCGGCCCGGAAGGCGTGGTAGTTGTTCGTGACGACGACGCACCGGTAGTCGGGCTTCGCCTCCTCCATGATCGCCTTGCTGAACCGCAGGTTCTCCTCGGTGTTCGTCGACCGGTCCTCGCGCCTGATCAGGTGGGCCGGGAACCCCTCGGCCACCAGGTGGTCGGCCATCGCGTGGGACTCCGGCACCTCCTCGTCGGGCCCCTGCCCGCCCGAGGTGATGAGCAGGGGCGAGCCCCCGCGCTTGGCGAGCTGCGCGTGTACGGCCTGCCCCCGCTTGAGGCGGCTCGCGAGGAGCGGCGGCACGGTGGACCCGCCGATGAGCCCGGAGCCGAGCACCACCACGAAGTCGGCCTTGCGGCGCACGCGCAGCCGCCCGTAGAGGAACGCGTAACAGACGAAGCACAGGAACAGGAACGAGAAGTACAGCGCCAGCCCACCGGTCGCGGCCGCCACCCCGATCAGCACCGGATTCCGTACGCTCACGGCGGCGGCCAGCAGCGCGACGACCCCGACGATGGCGAGGGCGGCGCCCAGCGAGAGCAGATTGGTCGGACTCCGCCCCTCTTTCCGCAGCATCCGTACGCCGTTGACGAAGAGGAAGTACGTCAGCAGGAGGACGGCCACCGCCCCGAGCGTCAACAGCGCCCAGGCCGCGACCGCGCCCGAGGTGGACTCGGACCGGATGAGCTCGTACAGCCAGGCGGCCAGGGCGCAGAGCACGGCAAGCCCCAGGACGATGGCGTTGCTGAACTTCCTGCGATCGTGCAGGACGCTCACACAGAAGAAGAGGAGGAGGAGCGCCGCGGGGGCGTAGACCAGCATGAGCCCACAGTAGGCGGCGGGGTCCGGGCGGTTGACGGCGAGGTGGGGCCCGGTGGTGGCCGGAAACGGTCGCTGTGTCAGGCTGCGGCGCATGGGGTGGACATTCAAACTGCACGGGGGCGTGGCGGCCGGGTTGGGCGCCGTGTTGCTGACGCTGGCCGCACTGATCCCTGGCGTGCTGCTTGTCGGCGCCTCCTGCATGGTGCTGGCCGCGGGGGAGGTGCGCCGGGCGGACCGAGGCGTCGCGGCCCGGTGACCCCCACCGTCGGCACCTCGGAAATTCAGGGCGTGCCCTTTCCGGGGGCTGAGCCGTTGAACCCGTCATGAAGAAGCGAAGCGTTCTCGCCGCCGTCACCCTCGCCACCGGAGCGGTCATCGCCGCCATCGCCCCGCACCCCGGAGGCGGGGACACCGCCCATGCGGCCGAGCCGCCCATCAGCCTCGGCGCGCTGGACAACGTCAGCGAGCTCGGCGCGCTGGTCGACGGAGCGGCGGAGACGACCTCCTCCACCGCCGGCACGGTGACCACGACCCTCTCCGACGCCCGCTTCAGCTGAGCCGACGCACAGAGACCACAGACACGGACGCAGTCACGGAACACAGGCGGCCCACCGGGAAGAACCGGTGGGCCGCCTTTCGTGTGCGCGGCTCCCCGACCGATCCGGGCGTGGATCGGTCGGGTCCGGCAGGGTGGTCCCTTCCTACGGTGAACGGGAAAGGAAGGCGGGACAAGATTGCTGGACCGGCTGAACGAGGCCATGGAGTACATCGAGACGCATCTCGGTGAGCGCATCGAGGCCGCAGAGCTGGCGCGCACCGCGATGACCTCGGAGTACCACTTCCGCCGGATGTTCTCCGCGCTGGCGGGCGTGCCGCTCGGGGAGTACATCCGCCGTCGCCGCATGACCGTCGCGGGCGCCGAGGTGCTCGGCGCCCCGGACCGCACGCTGCTGGAGGTGGCGGTGCGGTACGGATACGACACCGGGGAGGGCTTCGCCCGTGCCTTCCGGGCCGTCCACGGCATCGGGCCCGGCGAGGCGCGACGTACCGGTGCGGTTCTGCGGTCCCAGCAACGCCTGACCTTCCGACTCGTCGTCGAAGGGAGCAGTGCCATGCGCTACAGGCTGGTGGAGAAGGACGCGTTCCGGGTGGTGGGGAGGCGGGCACGCGTCCCCCTCGTCCACGAGGGTCCGAATCAGGCCATCGCGGAGTTCATCCGGGGGATCGGCCGGGAGGAGCTGGACCGTATCGCGGCCCTCTCCGACCAGGAGCCGGCCGGGCTGGTCGGCGTGAGCGACCAGCTGGACCCGAGCCGGGCCGAGGGCACCGAACTCGACTACTACCACGGCGTGGTGACGGGGCGGCAGCAACCTCCGGAGGACTTGGACTCCCTCGCCGTACCCGCCGGTTCCTGGGCGGTCTTCGAGAGCGAGGGCGCGTTTCCGCAGGCCCTCCAGTACCTCTGGCGGGACGTGTTCACCCAGTGGTTCCCGTCGAACCCGTACGCCTCCCGGCCCGGCCCGGAGATCCTGCGGGTGCGGCTGTACGAGGAGGGCAAGCGGGCGGAGGCGGAGCTATGGATCCCGGTGGAGCGGTCGGACGGGCGGCCGGGCGAATAAGGGGCAGGGCGCAGGTTTACGGCCAGGGGGCATATGCGATGCCTTATTGGTCCAGACCTATTGTGCGGGGGCTCGCCGCTCGCTAGCTTTCTCCTGGCGGCGCGCGCTGATCGGTTCGGCTCTACTCATTCACTGATGCACCGTCATGTGCATTGACTGAAAACGGAGTTACCGACATGCGTAGACGTATCACCACGCTCGCGGTCACCGCTGTAGCGGCGGCCACGATGGTCCTGGGCGCGGCCTCCACCGCCTCCGCGACCGGCCCCGGCTTCTGGCTCCGCAGCCACCACTCCAGCCTGGCGGAGTGTCAGTCCGTCGGCAACGCCGGTGCTGACGCGGCCCTCTGGAGCCGCGTCTTCATCTGCAACCCGTACGCGGGCAAGCCCGGCGTGTACGAGCTGTGGGTGCGCTACTAGGCCGCCCCCGCACCCATGAGAACCGCCCCGCTTCCGGCCGAGATGCCGGGGGCGGGGCGTGGCGGGTCCGTGGCGGTCGAGGTGCCGGGCGCGGTACGGCTCAGAGAGCGGTACCGCTCCGGACGAAGGCGCCCCAGGCTGCGGGCTCCACGGTGAGGACGGGGCCGTCGGTGACCTTGGAGTCGCGGATGTGGATGGCGGTGGGGTGGGCGGCGACTTCTACGCAGTCTCCGCCGTCACCGTTGCTGTAGCTGGACTTGGTCCAGTGGTAGGCGACCTCGATGCAGTTGCCGCCGTCGCCGTCGCTGTAGCTGGACTTGAACCAGTGGAGGGCGGTGTGGCCGGGGGCCGGGTGTGCTGCGCGGGACATGTTTCTCCAAGCAGTGCGTCCAGTAGCCGGGCGCTTTCCTCGACGGTGAGCGCCTGTGAACGCAGCATCCCATACCTCTGCATAAGAGCGCTGACGTCGGCCGGATCGTCGTACAGCTCTGCACGCAGCTGGCCGCTGACGTAGGCGAGCTGTTCGTGGTCGGGAGTCTCCAGCAGGACGAACGGCCCTCCTAGTCCGGCGTGCCGAGGGGTATTCCGGGGCATGATCTGAATGGTGACGAACGGCAGATCCATGCAACGCCGCAGATACAGGAGCTGTTCTCGCATCACTTCGGGATCGCCCAACTCGGTGTGCAGGATGCTCTCCTCCAGGATGAAGTGGAGGATCGGCCGGGGCTTGCGATCCAGAATCTTTTGGCGGTCGAGACGATCCATCACCCGCTTCTCGATCTCCTCCTCTTCGAGCGGCGGGTAGTTGCAGCCGAAGATGAAGCGTGCGTACGCCTCGGTCTGGAGCAGCCCCGGAATGAGCTGGGACTCGTACGAGATGAGGCTCACCGCGCCCTGCTCGTACTGAACGAAGTCCCTGACCAGCGCCTGGTAGCGCTCCTTCCTGGGGATCTTCTCGACGGCGACTCGCAACGCGCCCTTGGTCTCCAGTAGTTCATCCAGCTTGACGGCCAAGTCCAACTGAAGCGCCCGTCGCCCCTGTTCGATGGAGGCGATGGTGTCCTCGCCGACCCCCACCCGCTCGGCCAGGCCTCCCTGTGTCAGGCCGGCCAATTTGCGGAAGTGGCGCAACTGCGCCCCGACCAGCTGCCACGAAGTGACCCGCCTGATGCCGCTCTGCTTTCCCGGTTGCATGAGATGGCTCTCCCCCGTTTCGTGCCGCTGTCTACCCGTCAGAGGTCGTACAGATTCATTTGTACGGCCTTCCGCCCTGCTTCAGCGTAGTGACGGTGTGTGAGCGTGGAAGCATGAACAAGACGATTCAACTCCCCTACTTCCGCACGGCCTTCTACTGTCGCGACCGCAGTTCGATCCCGGTCGTACGCAGGTTCACCCGCAAGGCGCTCATCGAGTGGGAGTGCGATGAGCGCGCGTACGACGTGCTGCTCTGCGTAACCGAACTGGCGACCAACGCCCTCCGCCATGGCGTCCCGCCGGGGCGTGGCTTCCGTGTGCTGATCTACCTGGAGCGGACGGAGCGGGCGCTCCGGATCGAGCTGCACGACAGCGGCGACGGCGAGGTCCGGGCGGCCGACGGCTGGCCGGACGTGGACGACGAGGGCGGCCGCGGGCTGCTGCTCGTCTCGGCGCTGGCGGACAAGTGGGGAGTGGCGGAGCGGAACCCCGGCAAGATCGTGTGGTGCGAGTTCAACCTCGGGTGACCTTGCTGTTCCGGCAAGTGTATTTGTCGTTCCGTCCGCCCTGCGCGCACCATCTCCACCAACTGGAGGTGGTCCGCATGACGAGCAGGACGGACGGGAGCGACATGGAGCAGCAGCGGTACGACGTGGTGGTCGTGGGTGGCGGGGCGGCCGGGCTGAGCGGGGCGCTGACCCTGGCGCGGGCCCGGCGCTCGGTGCTGGTGATCGACGCGGGGGAGCCCCGTAACGCTCCGGCGTCCCATGTGCACAACTACCTGGGCCGTGAGTCGACGCCGCCCGGGGAGCTGCTGGCGATCGGGCGGGGCGAGGTGGCCGGGTACGGCGGGGAGGTCGTCGAGGGCCGGGTGGCGTCGGCCGAGCGGTTGCCGGAGGGCGACGGATTCCGGGTGGTGTTGGAGGGCGGCGCGATGGTCGGGGCGCGCAGGCTCCTGGTGACGACGGGGCTCGTGGACGAGCTGCCGCCCGTACCGGGGCTGGCGGAGCGCTGGGGGCGTGATGTGCTGCACTGCCCGTACTGCCACGGGCGCGAGGTGGCGGACCGCCCGGTCGGGGTGCTGTCCACCGGGCCCCTCGCCGTACATCAGGCGCTGATGTGGCGGCAGTGGACCGATGACGTCACGCTCTTCCGTCACACGGGCCCGGAGCCGACGGACGAGGAGTACGAGCAGCTGGCCGCGCGGGGCGTGGCCGTGGTGGACGGCGAGGTGGTGGGCCTGGAGGTCGCGGACGACCGCTTCACCGGCGTACGACTGGCGGGCGGCCGGGTCATCGCGCGCGAGGCGCTCGTGATCCAGGCCCGGTTCACCGCGCGCTCGGCCGTACTCGAATCGCTGGGCCTGGTCCCGGTGGCGCAGGAGGTGGGCGGCGAGGTGATCGGTACGTACATCCCCACCGACCCGGTCGGCGCGACGGAGGTCCCCGGTGTCTGGGCGGCGGGCAACGTCACCCGCCTCATGGAACAGGTCATCGGCGCCGCCGCGGCCGGGCTGATGGCGGGGAGCGCGATCAACGGGGACCTGATCGCCGAGGACACCCGTAACGCGGTGGAGGCCCGGCGGCGCGGCTGAGGACGAGCGCGCCTGGGTCGGGGCCCGGCGGGTGGCGTTACGAGAACACGGCGGAGAGGAGGTCGCCCGCCCACCCGAAGAACGTATGGATCAGCACCGCCAGCAGCAGGAAGATCCCGAGGATGACGACGGTGACCCAGGAGCAGCCGCCGCCTCCTTCGCCCGCCTCGGGCTCGTCCCGCCCGCCCAGCTCCGCGTCGAACAGATCCACGGTTCGTCCCACCCCATCGCGCACAGACCCGTCAGCCGGAGCCCCCCGGCTCCGTGGGCTGAACTCTCGCACGGGCGGGGGCCGGTGGTGGAGGGGGTGTCGTACTCAGGGCGGTGGTGGAAGGTACTCATGCGGCGGCGGGGCGCTCAGGCGGCGGCGTCGAACCGGGCCTCGTCCACCTCGGTCGTCGGGAGCGGCCCGCCTGCCTCGTCGACCGTGTCGGAGGAGAGCAGCCACGTGCCGTCGGCTTCCCGGGCGAAGGTCATGGTGCGGGGGAGCGACGCCTCCTCGCACTCGGGCGAACCGTCCTCGATCTCCTGCGGAGTGAGGACGAAGCAGAGGCGGGTGTGGTCGGTGAGTCGCAGCGTGGCCGCCTGGTCGGTGACGTCCATGGAGGTGACCTCGACGTCGACCCGCGCCTTTGCGTAGCCGATGCCTATGCCCTCGTACCGCAGGCCCTTCTTCACGAGCGCGGCCAGCTCGCCCCGGGTGCGGGCCGCCATGTCGGCGATGGCCCGGAGGCGCCCGCTCGCCGCTTCCACGGTCCTGGGCTGACCATGATCCCTGATCCCTGATCCCCCTGGTCGCGAGCCGATCGACCTTGTCGAGTGGAGTCCCGAAAGAGCTTCAGGGGCGCCTCGATGTGGCGATCCGTGAGGTGGAGGAACGGGGGGTACGAGGCCGTGGTCGGGCGCTGCATGAGCGGCGACGGCCATGTCGGTGCCCCGGCCGCCGACCGCTCCGCCGAGCTGACGGCAATGCTGACGGACCCCGGCATCAGGGCCGTGGTGCCGCCCTGGGGCGGGGAGACGGCGATCGACCTGCTGCCCCTGCTCGGCTGGGACCGCCTGCGTGAGGCCGAGCCGACCTGGTTGGTCGGGTTCTCCGACCTGTCGACCGTCATGACGCCGTTCACCCTCCTCGCGGGAACGGCCACCGTGCACGGAAACAACCTCATGGACACGCCCTACCGGGTGCCCGAGGGGCTGTCGTCGCGGCTTGACATCGTCGCCGCACCCGTGGGGCACCGCTTCACGCAGGTATCTCCCGGCCGCCACCGGGCCGCGGGGCAGGACGACTACCGCGCCCGACCCGACGTACGCACGTACACGCCGGACACACCCGGCGGATGGACCCGGCTGGACGGAGAGGGGGACGTGGAGGCCGAGGGGCGCCTGATCGGGGGCTGTATCGAGACGCTCTGCAACCTCACGGGAACGGCCTTTCCCGACGTCTCCGCCTTTGCGCGGGCCGAGTCCCGCAGGGGCTCCTCGTCCATGTCGAAGCGGGTGGCGACGACGCCTTCGCCATCTGCCGGAACCTGCACGGGATGCGGCCGGCCGGCTTCTTCGACGCGGCGAACGCGATCCTCGTCGGCCGGACCTCGGCACCCGGCACCGATTCGCTCACCCAGCACGAAGCGGTACTCGACGCGCTCGGCTCCCTGGATGTGCCCATCATCGCCGATGTGGAGTGCGGGCACGTTCCGCCGTACCCGCCGATCGTCAACGGGGCGCGCGGCCGGGTCGTGCATACCGGGACCCGCAGCGAGCTGACCCGGACGCTGGACTGACGCCTGGGCCGGCTCCCGCGCCCCCGGTCGCTCAGGTGCGCGGCTCGCGCCACATGCCCCAGAGCTTCGGGCCGCCGTCGCCCGGGAGTTGGAGCTCCTCGCGCACGGTGAAGCCGAAGTGTTCGTAGACGGGGAGGTTGGAGGCCTTGGAGGACTCCAGGTAGACGGGCTGCCCCGCCGCGTCGGCCTTCGCCAGGCCCGAGCGGAGGAGGCGGGCGCCGTGGCCCTGGCCCTGGGCGGCGGGGTCGGCGCCGATCAACGCCAGGGACCAGTGCGGTTCTTGGGGCGTGTGGCGGGCGGCCGTCTCCACGGCGTCCCGGAACAGGACGGCCCGGTCGCCCAGGAGGTTCTGGAGCTCCTGGATGGTCTCCGCGTCGGGAACGGCCTTGGCCTGCGCCTCCGGTGCCACCCAGAACGCGGCCGCCGCGCCGGTGCGCTCGCACACGCCGTGGCGGACGTACTGCCGGGTGAAGATCGTGGTGAAGTAGCGGGCCAACTCCGCCTCGCGCGAGGCGCCTTCGGGGAAGAACCAGCGCATCATCGGGTCGTCGTCGAAGGCGAGGGCCAGGATGCGGCTGATGTCCGGGGCGTCGTCGGCCGTGGCCGTGCGCGGCAGGTTCGACAGCGGAAGGTTCGATATCGGCATAAAGGCCATTCTGCACGCGATGATCTTGGTGACTGCCCCGGGGTCCCTTCCGAGGTTCCCGGGGCCGTACAGTCACAGTCCAGGGGAAGCCGACGGGAATGAGTAATGAGTCAGGTCGTTGAGGCAAGTCATGGATCACCACGCGGAGTTCATCATCGTGACGCTCGTCGGCTCGCTCCAGCGGCAGACCGGCGAGCGTCGGATCGCCGTTCCGGCGCTCCGGTCGATGCGTGAACTTGCGGCCAACGACGAGCCGGAGATCGCCATCGACCACCTCGTCAACACGGTGAACTCGTACGGGCTGACGCTGAAGCGGGAAGAGTACGACCGGCTCTCCGCGCTGGCCGTTCGCCTCGACCACCTGGACGTTCTGGCCGACATCCGGCCCGAATTGATCCTGCCCTGACCGCCGGCGCTCTCTGCCCCCGCCCGAGGTCTTCGTGCCCGAGCCTTCCGTGTCCGAGCGCGGCAGCGCCTGCGGTCACGGCCGGACTTCGGCCCTGCTCCCGTTCCGCAGGGCGATGCCCGCCCAGACGGCCGCCAGTACCACCGCGGCCCCCGCCATCGCGGCGAGCTCCGGTGTCTCCGGGCGCCAGCCCAGGGAGAGGCGCGTGCCGATGAAAAGGAGGATGACGGCGATCGTGCCGGGGGAGGGGACCGGCACCCGCGCCGCCGCGGCCCGCAGAACGGCCGCCGCCGCCAGGCCTGTGGCGGCCCAGGTGCCGACGTACGTCCAGGGCGACCCCGGGGCGGCGGTGAGCAGCCCGTAGTCATCGGGGCCGAGGCGGAACAGCGAGCCGGCCCAGCCCAGGCCCACCCCGAAGGCGGCGACGCCCACCACCCAGAGGGCGTGGCGCCACAACGGGCCCGGGCGCACGGTCACTTCGTCGTCTGCGGCGCCGCCCTGATCGGACGGGTCCAGGAAATCCATCACGTCCGTACAGACGCACGAAGGGGGCCGGGCGTTCCGTCGGACGGGCCCGTGAACCGGCCGCGGGCCTCCTCGATATGGCCGAGGTGCTTCTGGGTCCAGTCGCACATGAGGTGGACGGTGCCCCGCAGGCCCTGGCCCGGCTCGGTGAGGGTGTACTCGACCTTCGGTGGCACGGTGGGGTACACGGTCCTCTCGACCAGGCCGTTGCGCTCCAGCATGCGGAGGTTCTGGGTGAGCATCTTGTGGCTGATGCCGTCGACCTCCTTCAGGACCTCGCTGAAGCGCAGGGTGCGGTCGCCGAGGGCCTCGATGATCAGGAGCGCCCACTTGTTGGCGACGTCCGAGAAGATCTCCCGCGCCAGGGAGTCCGCGCGCCGCAGGTCCGCCTCGTCGGGCGAGCCGCTGAACTGCTGGGTCACCATGAGGTTCCTCCGTCACCGAAAAGTGCGTTCTTCCACGTCAGGGCTGACTCTCCTACGGTTCCTGGGTAACCACAAGAGACCGAGAGGTCTTCACGAGGAGGCGTCGGACATGGCCATCACTCTGCTGGACCCCGAGGGACTGCCGAAGGTCGGTGTCTACCGGCAGGTCGCGATCGCGACGGGCTCGAAGCTCGTCTTCGTCGCCGGACAGGTCGCCTGGGACGCGGACGGCACGACGGTCGGTGAGGGCGACCTCGCCGCCCAGGTGGAGCGGTGCTACCTCAACATCGCGACCGCCCTGGCCGGGGCCGGGGGGTCCTTCGAGGACGTGGTGAAGCTGACGGTGTACGTCGTCGACTGGACGCCCGACAAGATGCCGCAGTTCCTGGAGGGCGCGGCCCGGGCGGCGGAGAAGCTGGGCACCACCCCGGTGCCGCCGGGCACGCTGGTGGGCGTCGCGGCCCTCGACGTACCGGAGCATCTGGTCGAGATCGAGGCGACGGCGGTCCTGGACTGAGCAGGTCCCCCGAGCCACCGGCCCTCAGCGCAGACCGGACCGGCGTGCCTGGTCCGTGGCGGTCCGGGGGGCGCCGGTGACCGGCTCGCCGTGGCCGGGCAGGAGCACGGTCTCTGCGGGCAGCCCGTCGATCCGGTCGGGGGACGCCAGGGCCGCGTGGCTGTCATGGGTGAAGCCCCGGCAGACCAGGGAGGGGCCGGTGTGTCCGGTCAGGCCGTCATGGGTGACCAGCGCGTCGCCGGTGAAGAACAGGCCGCGCTCGGGGAACAGGTAGCCGGTGCTGCCCTGGGTGTGGCCGGGCAGGGCGACGGCCCGGGGGCTGCCGGGGACCTCGTCCAGCCGCCGGTCGGTGGCGAAGACCCGCACGCCGGGAGTGGCGGGGGCCGTGAAGGCCCCCTTGCGGGCGAGGTGCAGCGGGGTGGTGATCGCTGCGGACCGGTGCAGCAGGTAGGCCAGCATGGAACGTTCCGGCTTGGCGTGGCGCAGGGCGCTGCGTGGGCCGTCGCGAAGGATGGCGGCGTCCTGCTCATGGACCCGGATGTCGGCACCGGCCCGCTGGAGGGCGCGGGTCAGGCCGGTGTGGTCGGGGTGGCCGTGGGTCAGCAGTACGGCGCGGATGTCGGCCAGGGAGCGGTCGGAGCCTGCCAGGTGTTCGCGCAGTCGGCCGGGGTGGGACGGGAGTCCCGCGTCGATGAGGACCAGGGCCGTCGGACTCCTCGACCAGGAGACGGGCGCCCTGCCCCCGGGCGCCGACACCGCCCGCCTGGCGGACTCCTGCTGGGCCCTGACCGGGCCGCACCTGTTCACCCGGCTGACCGCCGGCCGCGGCTGGCACGCCGACGCCTACGAGGACTGGCCGGCCGGCCTGCTCGCCTCGGCGCTTCTGGGCCCCGGATCCTCCCGCCCGGCGTGACGGGCCGAGGGGTGCCGGGCTCCCTTCGGCGTACCGGGACGAGGGGTGCCGGGCCCCTTTCGGTGCAGCGGGCCGAGGGGCGCCGGGCTCTTTTGGCGTAACGCGTCCCGGTCGATGACGGAACCCGGGGTGAGGACCCTGCCCGGTCCATGTGTGAGCTTGCGTTACGGGGATACGCGGAGGGTGCCGGGCGCCACAGGGGTGCCGGTACGTCGGCAACGTAAAGGGAGAATTTCGTGGGCATCATCGCCTGGATCCTCATCGGCCTGTTCGCGGGACTCATCGCCAAGGCGCTGACGCCGGGCAAGGACCCCGGGGGCTGTCTCATCACGATCGTGATCGGCATCGTGGGCGGGCTGCTCGGCGGCTGGCTGGGCAAGGTGATCTTCGGCGTGGACTCGATCGACGGATTCTTCAGCCTGTCGACGTGGATCGCCGCCATCGTCGGTTCGGTGATCGTCCTGCTGCTCTACCGCGTGGTCACGGGGCAGCGGTCCCGCTGACGGGGCCCCGCGCCTCGGAACGACCCGGTCCTCGACTTCCTCGATGTCCACTTCCTCGACGTCCTCGACGGGTCGTTTCGTCCGCGTTTGCCTACATTGGCAGAGGGTCAGTAGGGCAGCCGTAGTAGGAGCCATCGCCGACACGTCTGCGGAAGACAAACAAGAGGAAACGACGACATGACCGACACCTCGCGCAAGCCGACCACGTCCGACTCCGGCGCCCCGGTGGAGAGCGACGAGCATTCGCTCACCGTCGGCCCGGGCGGACCGATCCTGCTCCAGGACTCGTACCTGATCGAGCAGATGGCGCAGTTCAACCGCGAACGCATCCCCGAGCGGCAGCCGCACGCCAAGGGCAGCGGCGCGTTCGGGAAGTTCGAGGTGACCGCGGACGTCTCCGCGTACACGAAGGCCGCGCTCTTCCAGCCCGGCACCACGACCGAGCTGGTCGCCAGGTTCTCCACCGTCGCCGGGGAGCGGGGCAGCCCGGACACCTGGCGGGACCCGCGCGGCTTCGCGGTGAAGTTCTACACCAGCGAAGGCAACTACGACATGGTGGGCAACAACACCCCCGTGTTCTTCGTGAAGGACCCGATGAAGTTCCAGCACTTCATCCGGTCCCAGAAACGCCGGGCGGACAACAACCTCCGCGACCACGACATGCAGTGGGACTTCTGGACGCTCTCGCCGGAGTCGGCGCACCAGGTCACCTGGCTGATGGGCGACCGGGGCATCCCGCGCTCCTGGCGCCACATGAACGGCTACACCTCGCACACGTACATGTGGATCAACGAGGCGGGCCAGCGGTTCTGGGTGAAGTACCACTTCAAGACCGACCAGGGCGTCGAGACGTTCACGCAGGACGAGGCCGACCAGATGGCCTCCGCGGACACGGACTACCACACGCGTGATCTGTTCGAGCACATCCGCGACGGCGAGTACCCGAGCTGGACGCTGAAGGTCCAGATCATGCCGTACGAGGAGGCGAAGGACTACCGGTTCAACCCGTTCGACCTGACCAAGGTGTGGCCGCACAGCGACTACCCGCTGATCGAGGTCGGCCGGATGACGCTGGACCGCAACCCCACGGACAACCACGCCGAGATCGAACAGGCGGCGTTCCAGCCGAACAACTTCGTCCCCGGCATCGGCCCGAGCCCGGACCGCATGCTCCTGGCGCGGCTGTTCTCCTACGCCGACGCGCACCGCTACCGCATCGGCGGCAACTACCAGCAGCTGCCCGTCAACGCTCCCATCGCCCCGGTGCACACGTACTCCAAGGATGGGGCGATGGCGTACCGGAAGACCAGCGACCCGGTCTACGCCCCGAACTCCAAGGGCGGCCCGGCGGCCGACACGGAGCGCTACGGCACCCCGCCGAGCTGGTACGCCGACGGCGAGATCACCCGCGCGGCCTACGTCGACCACGCCGAGGACGACGACTGGGGCCAGGCGGGCACGATGGTCCGCGAGGTCCTGGACGACGCGGCACGGGACCGGCTGGTGGACAACATCGTCGGCCACCTGCTCAACGGAGTGACCGAGCCGGTGCTCCAGCGGGCGTTCACGTACTGGTCGAACGTCGACAGCACGCTCGGCAAGCGCGTGGAGCAGGGCGTACGCGCGAAGGCGGGCGAGAAGGACCCGAAGGCGGCGAAGCAGGCCAACCCGGCCCGCTCGTCGATGCAGCACAAGGCCTGAGACGAGAGCGCACTTCCCAGGACCACGGCACAGGCCCCCTTCCCCGCTGCCGGCGGGGAAGGGGGCCTGTCGTGTGCGGTGGGCCGGCCGGTCAGCCCCCCGCCCCCTCCCACGTCTGAGGCGCCCACACCCCCGACCGTTGCAGCGCGTTCGAGCAGTGGCGGAAGATCTCGTCTATCTCCACGACCAGGGCGAGCTTCGGGCGACGGCCCTTCAGGGTCATCGCGTCGAAGAACGGGGCGTCCGTGAGGATGCGGGCGCGGCCGTTGATGCGGAGGACGTCCATCGCGCCGGGGATCAGGTAGAGCAGGCCCACGTGCGGGTTGGACAGGATGTTGTGGAAGCTGTCCGCCCTGCGGTTGCCCAGGCGGTCGGGGAGGGCGAGGGTGGCGGGGTCCAGGACGTGGGTGAAGCCGGGGGCGTCGCCGCGCGGGGTGACGTCGCAGTTGCCGGCCGCGTCGGAGGTGGAGACCGCGCAGAACGGGGAGCGGGCCAGCAGGTCCAGGTCGTCCTCGGTGAGCCGGTCGTGGACCTTGTCGATCACGATGGGGTGCGGCGTGCCCAGGATCTCGCGCAGCTCCTCCGCCGAGCCCAGGGGGACGGCCCCGGCCAGCGGGCCGGAGGTGGGGGCGGCGGGGGAGTCGGCGGCGTCGGCGGCGTACGGCAAGGAAGCGCTCCGGGCTTGTGGGGTGCGGCGGTGTGGGGGCGGACCGGCGCTGTTAGGGTGACCTTACTTTGGGCCCCCTGTCCTGCCTTCTCCGGGGTGCCCGGGTGCGGACGGCCGCGCGCCGGGGCGCCCCCTGCCCGAACGCGCCGATGAGCAAGGGTGAGACACCGTGCACAACCGTATTCCGGTCGCCGCCGTCCCGGTGGCCCGGCCGTGAGCGGGTCCGTCCTCCTGCGGAAAGGGGAGGCGACGGGCGGCGGTGGCAAGGAGGCGCGGGCCAGGCGCAGCCGGCCCGTCCTCGCCCTCGGGCTGCTGGCCGCCCTCGGTGTGCTGGTGCTCGCCGTCGTGGCGAGCCTCGCCATCGGCTCCGGGGACGTGCCGTTCCGCGATGTGCTGCCCGGCGTCTTCGACCCCGACCTCACCGTCAAGGGCCAGCTGGTCATCCAGGAGGTCCGCATCCCGCGCACCGTCGCCGGGCTGCTCGCCGGTGCGGCGCTCGGCCTCGCGGGGACCGTCATGCAGGGCGTCGCCCGTAACCCCCTCGCCGACCCCCAGCTCCTCGGCATCAACGCGGGCGCCTCCGTCGCCGTCGTCTGCTCCATCACGCTGCTCGGCTTCACCGTCGCCACCCAGTTCATCTGGTTCGGCTTCCTCGGCGCGCTGCTCGCCGCCCTCCTCGTCTACGGGGTCGGCTCGCTCGGCCGCGAGGGCGCGACCCCGGTCAAGCTGGCCCTCGCGGGCGCCGCGACCAGTGCCGTACTCACCTCGATCACCAGCGCGATCCTGCTCCAGGACCGTGGGAGCTACGACCAGTTCCGGTTCTGGCAGCTCGGGGCGCTGACCGCCCGCTCCTCCGAGGTGCTTTGGCAGGTCTCCCCGTTCATCCTCGTCGGGGCCGTACTCGCCCTCTCGCTCGGGCCGCAGCTCAACGCCCTCTCCCTCGGCGACGACCTCGCGCGCGGCCTCGGCCAGCGGGTCGGGGCCGCCCGGATGGTCTCCGCCCTCGCCGTGGTCGTGCTCTGCGGCGCCGCCACCGTCGTCGCCGGGCCCATCGGCTTCGTCGGCCTCGCCGTACCGCACGCCGCCCGCCTCATCACCGGGCCCGACTACCGCTGGGTGCTCCCGTACAGCATGGTCCTCGCCCCGATCATGCTCCTCGTCGCGGACATCATCGGCCGTGTGATCGCCCCGCCCGGCGAGGTGCAGGTCGGCGTGATCACCGCCGCCATCGGCTGCATCCCCTTCATCTGGCTGGTCCGGCGCAGGAAGCTGGTGGAACTGTGAGCGCCCCTCCGATCGCCAAGGAAGCCGCAGGGGACCGGCTCGCCGATGCCGTACGGCAGGTCAACGCCGTACGCGGACGGGGGCGGCGGCGGTCCGTGACCGTCGCGGCGGCCCTGTTCGTCGCCGCGGTCGCCATGTTCGGCCTCTCGCTCAGCGTCGGCGACATGGTCATGCCCATCGGCAAGGTCGTCGAGACGCTCCTCGGTGGCGGCGACGGCGGCTCGCAGTTCGTCGTCCTGGAACTCCGGCTGCCCCGCGCCCTTCTCGCGGTCCTCGTCGGCGCCGCGTTCGGGCTCTCCGGCGGCGTCTTCCAGACCGTGCTGCGTAACCCGCTCGCCAGCCCGGACCTCATCGGCATCAGCGCCGGGGCCAGCGCCGTCGCCGTCACCGCGGCCCTCCTCTTCCAGGTCAGCGGGCTCGCCCTCTCCGGGAGTGCCCTGGCCGGGGCGGTCGGTGCCGGGGCCGCCATCTACGTACTCGCCTGGCGGCAGGGCGTCGCCGGGCAGCGGCTCGTCCTCGTCGGGATCGGCGTCGGCATGGGGCTCTCCAGCGTCGTCTGGTACGTGATGGCCCGCTCCGACGTCACCGACGCGCAGGAGGCCTTCCGCTGGCTGGCCGGCAGCCTCAACGGCCGCTCCTGGAACCAGTTCTGGCCGATCCTCGGCGCGCTCGCCCTCCTCGTCCCGCTCACCGCCGTCGCCGCGCACGCGCTGCGGCCCCTCCAGCTGGGGGACGACGCGGCCGCCGGACTGGGTACGAAGGTGGAGCCGAGCCGCCTCGCCCTGCTCGGGTGCGCCACGGCCCTGGCGGGGGTCGCCACGGCGGCGGCCGGGCCCGTCGGGTTCGTGGCCTTCGTCGCCGCACCGATCGCCCGCCGCCTGGTCCCGGGCCGGGGCGCCGCCCTGCCCCACGCGGCCCTGACCGGCGCCCTGCTGGTCCTCGTCGCCGACTTCGCCGCCCAGCACATGCTGCCCTCGGTGCAGCTGCCGGTGGGCGTGGTCACCAGCATCATCGGGGCCCCGTACCTGCTCCTGCTCCTGGCCCGCGCCAACCGCGTGGGGAGTGGCGGCTGAGATGGCGAAGCAGACAGTCCGGAAAGACGACGAAAGGCATGGCCCGGTCGTGGCT
The DNA here is from genome assembly GCF_009865135.1 of Streptomyces sp. SID8374. Taxonomy (NCBI): domain Bacteria; kingdom Bacillati; phylum Actinomycetota; class Actinomycetes; order Kitasatosporales; family Streptomycetaceae; genus Streptomyces; species Streptomyces sp. SID8374. The sequence continues at coordinate 453,110 of NZ_WWGH01000002.1, forward strand.
GAGCACACTCTTCAAGCCCGGGACGTCCGGCTCGGCTACGGCGACCGGGAGATCGTCCCCGGTCTGAGCGTCACCGTCCCGCCCGGGAAGATCACCGTCATCGTCGGCCCCAACGCCTGCGGCAAGTCGACCCTGCTGCGGGCGATGGCCCGGCTGCTCGCGCCCTCCGCCGGGGCGGTGCTCCTGAACGGCCGGTCCATCCAGGAGATGCCGACCAAGGAGGTCGCCGCGGTCCTCGGCATCCTGCCGCAGAGCCCCACGGCACCCGAGGGCATCACGGTCTCCGACCTGGTCGGCCGGGGCCGCTACCCGCACCAGGGCTGGTTCCGCCGCTGGAGCGCGGAGGACGACGAGGCGGTCGCGCAGGCGCTGCTCTCCACCGACGTCCTGGAACTGGCCGACCGGCCGGTGGACGAGCTCTCGGGCGGTCAGCGCCAGCGGGTGTGGATCGCCATGGCGCTGGCGCAGCGTACGGACATCCTGCTGCTGGACGAGCCGACGACGTTCCTGGACGCCAGCCACCAACTCGACGTCCTGGACCTGCTGACCGACCTCAACCGCGAGCGCGGCGTCACGATGGTGGCCGTCCTGCACGACCTGAACCTGGCCTGCCGGTACGCGGACCACATGATCGCCATGAAGGACGGGCGGATCCTGGCGGAGGGGCGGCCGGCCGACATCGTGACGGAGGAGCTGGTCGGCGAGGTCTTCGGGATGCGCTGCTCGGTGATCGAGGACCCGGCGTCGGCGACCCCGATGGTGGTGCCGCTGGGCCGCCACCATGTGAAGGGGGCTGACGCGAAGGACCCGGCGGCCTGAACCACGTACGGGATCGGCGGCCTGACCTGCGTACGGACGCGGAAGAGCCAGCCCGATGGCACCGTTGTCATTAGGTGAGGCTAACCTAAAGGACATGAACGCTTCCGCTTCCCGGCGCCCGCGCCGCACCCCCGTCCTGATGGCCGGTGCCGTCGCCGCCCTGCTCGTCGGCGTCTCCGCCTGCGGTACGTCGGACGACTCCTCCGACACCTCCGGCTCCGCGTCCCCCGCCGCCTCCGAAGGCGCCTTCCCCGCCAAGGTCGCGACGAAGTTCGGCGAGGTCACTGTCGACAAGCAGCCCAAGCGCATCGTCGCGCTCGGCTGGGGCGACGCCGAGACCGTGCTCGCGCTCGGCGGCCAGCCGGTCGGGGCGAGCGACTGGCTGCCGTTCGGCGGCGAGGGCGTCGGCCCCTGGGCGAAGGGCATGTACGACAAGGCCCCCGAGCTGATCGGCACGATGGAGCCGGAGTTCGAGAAGATCGCCTCCCTCCAGCCGGACCTCATCCTGGACACCAAGTCCAGCGGTGACCAGACCCGGTACGACACGCTGAAGAAGATCGCCCCGACCGTCGGCGTGCCCAAGGGCGGCGACCAGTACAAGATCTCGTGGGAGCAGCAGACCACGATGATCGCCGCCGCGATGGGCGTGCCCGAGAAGGGCAAGGAGCTGATCGCGGAGACCGGGAAGAAGTTCGAGGCGGCGGCGAAGGCGCACCCCGAGTTCAAGGACGCCACGATCGTGCTCGGCTCGCGCACCTCCGAGGGGTACGGCGCGTACGTCGGCGGCACCGGCCGGGTCGACTTCGTGGAGCGCCTCGGCTTCAAGAACAGCCCGGCCGTCGAGGCCAAGGGCGGTGAGGGCTTCTCGGTCTCCATCTCCAAGGAGAACCTGGAACTCCTGGACGCCGACCTCACGGTGATGACCCCGATCGGCGTCCCCGCCACGGACATCAGCAACGACCCGCTGTACAAGGCGGTCCCGTCGGTCAAGGCCGGCAACGCGCTGATCTTCGACGACCAGCTGATCTCGCAGGCGTTCGCCACGGACTCGGTGCTCTCCGTCTCGTACGCACTGGAGAAGGTCGTCCCGCTCTTCGCGGAGAAGGTCAAGAAGTAACCCCCGTACAGCCGTTGCGTGTACGTACGACAGCGCGCCCCGCACCCGTGACATCCGGGTGCGGGGCGCGCTGCTTTCTGCGCACGGCTTTTCGCGTACGGCCTTTCGGCTACGGCTCTGGCGTACGGCTTTTCGCATACGGCCCTGAATCAGCCGACGGGAGCCTGCGCGTACCCCCACCACACTCCGTGCTCGCGGGCCAGCTGGACGCGGAGGCGCTTGCCGTCGGCCAGGGTCGGATCGGCCTGCGAGGTGCCCCCGCCGGGCGCCTTCACCCGCTGGGACAGCGGCCGCGCGTCCTCGGCCCCGGCCACCTTCGCCGTGACCTTCCCGGCCGCCGCCGACGCGGCGAGCGGGCGCAGGAAGTCCGATTCCCCCGGGGATGCGCGGACAGCCCCTCCATGATCCACCGGGTGCCGAAACCCCGTACGGACGGCCCTAGGGCCGTCCGTGCTGCCGCGTCAGGCGCGGGTCACGCCTGCGGTGCCGCCGCCTTGATCGCGGAGATGTCGAAGTTCAGCTTCACCTTGTCGCTGACCATGACCCCGCCCGTCTCCAGCGCCGCGTTCCAGGTCAGGCCCCAGTCGGAGCGCAGGATGTCCGCGCTGCCCTCGAAGCCGACGCGCTCGTTGCCGTAGACGTCGGTGGCGGAGCCGTTGAACTCCAGGTCGATGGAGAGCGGGCGCGTGACGTCCTTGATGGTCAGGTCGCCGGTGATCCGGTACGCCTCGCCGCCCAGCTGCTCGGCGCGCGTGGACCGGAACGTCATCAGGGGGAACTTCTCGGCGTCGAAGAAGTCGCCGCTGGCCAGGTGGCCGTCGCGGTCGGCGATGCCGGTGTCGACGCTCGCGATCTTCACGTCGATGGCGGCGGAGGAGTTCGCGGGGTCGGTGCCGTCCAGGGTCAAGGTGCCCTCGTGCTCGCCGAAGGAGCCGCGCACGTTGGTGACCATCGCGTGGCGCACGGTGAAGCCGATGCTGCTGTGGGCCGGGTCGATGGTGTAGGTGCCGGTCAGGGCGGCCAGTGCCGGGTCCACCGCGGGGGCCTCGGCGGTGGCGGTCGGGGCGGCGGCGGTCGACTTGCGGGTGAACAGAGCCATGGCTCCTCCTCGGGGGACGTGTGCGAGCGGTGCTGTGCGGGGGTGGCACAGGTGCAGGGGTGTCTTCGTCAGCGGTGTCGTCGGTGTTGTTTAACCTTCAACGAGATTGACCCTAGCGCCATCTTGTTCAAGTTTCAACCTTTGCCTCGCCCGGGGTGTCGCGTCGGGGGCGGCCGTCAGGTGTCGCCCTCTGGCGGACGCGCGTAGAACTCGGGCACTATCTCCCTGCCCGGCGTGCGCGGCCCCGCGCCCGTGCGCCCACTGTTTTGTCATGAGCAGGAGGAAAATCCCCCATGGTGAACCGCCCACGACTCCGCTCCGCCCTCACCGCCCTGGCCCTCGTCCTCGGCGCCCTCTTCGTCCCCGGCGTCGGCGCCCTCGGCAGCGGGGCCACCGAGGCGCACGCCGTCACCAAGCTGACCCACGCGCAGGCGACCTCCCGGTTCAGCTCCTCCGGGATCACCTGGTCGTCCTCGGGCAACTGCTCCAACCGCAACGTCTCCACCTGCACCTCCTTCGACCAGCTCAACCTGCCGACCGCCCAGGGCGCCCAGACCCTCAAGAGCGCCACCGGCTGCGCGCTCAGGATCACCGGCGGCACGGAGACCGGGCACGCCGGCGGCACGTACTCCCACTGGAACGGCTACAAGCTGGACTTCGCCAAGAGCACCTGCCTGAACAACTACGTCACCGGCGTCTTCACCTACATCGGGGTACGCGGCGACGGCGCCCGGCAGTACCAGTCCGGCTCCGGCAACATCTACGCCGACGAGGGCAACCACTGGGACGTGACCTACTACAACTGCGGAGGCTGCTGACCCCCCGCGCATGGGCCGCCCCTCCCGAGGGGCGGCCCGCCGTGCCCGCTCAGTCGATCGGGTCCACCGTCGGCCCCTCCCGCTCCAGCAGATCCCGGGCGAACCCCTCCCACTGCGCGTACCGGTCGGGGTGCGCGGACCGCTGCACCGCCTGGCACGCCTTGCCCGGCTCCATCGACTCCCAGCCCTTGATCTGGAGCAGCCCCGGGTTGTCGGTCGGCGACGGCAGCCCGTAGAAGGACTTCGACGCGGTCGGGACGTGGGTGATCTGCTTCGGGGTGCCCCAGCCCATGCTCGGGCGCTGCTGGAAGATCCCGAGCGAGTCGTGGTCCACCGGAGTCGTGTAGTTGACGAACTTCGACTCCTGCATGGCCGTCATCAGGGCGATCACCTGCCCCTGCTCGGGGAGGTCCGCCCCCTTCCCGACGCCGATGACCGTACGCGCGTGGGCGAGCTGTTCCGGGCCGAGGTCGGACGGGTCGGCGAAGGCCGCGCGCAGTTCGCTGTCCGGGGCCGTCCTGAGGAGGTGGGCCGTCGCCGTGTCCACCAGGCCGGTGGGCGCCAGCCCGTAACTCTGCTGGAAGGTGCGCAGGCCCTGGGCGGAGGCGGGCGGCGGGGGTGCGGTGGCGTGGGCGGCGGTGGTGGGGGCCGCCAGCAGGAATACGGCGGTGAGCGCCGCGAGCGTGCGGCGGGGGAGCCTGTTCTTGCGCATACGGATTCGCATACGGAACGGTTCCGGGACGCCGGAAAGAAAGTCAAGGATGCGGTGAATAGTATGAATTGATGGTGTGTCGCGTCCGGGGCCCTGACGTGCGAGTGCCCCTGCCGGCCGGGCCCGGCAGGGGCGGACTCACCTGGTGGCCGCGACGGCCGTCAGGACCCCACGCTCACCGTGAAGCGGCGCGGGTTCCCGTCGTGCGCCGCGCCCGAGACGTCGGGCTCGCCGTCCGGGCGGACGTCGTCGTACGGGAACGCGTAGCCGATCGGGCTGTTGGCGTGGACCACCCGGGACCAGTGGTTGGTCACCGGCGTCTTGTAGTAGTCCGACACCGAGGTGCCGTTCGGCTGGCTCGGGTGGCTCAGCATGATCGACCGGTTGAAGCCCGCCGCCAGCCGCGCCAGGATCGCCTTCTTGTCGTCGGAGTCGCCCGGGTTGTTGGTGAACGGGCCGTGGTTGCAGGTGAAGATGTCCTTCGTCTCCGGCTTGGTGAAGGTGTGGCCGCCCTCGAACGTCAGCGTGTCCCCGCTGACCCGGCCCGCCAGCGTGCCCCGGCCGCCCTGGAGGTCGATCCGCAGGTCCTCGGAGCGGTACTTCTCCCAGACCTCGTCGATCTGCGCCTCGAACAGGCCCCGGAACGGCATCTCGTCGGGCCGGTCGAAGTACGGCGCCATGATGTTCTGCGGCGAGACGACCCGCAGGACTTTGCCGTCGTCGCCCCGGGTGACCAGCTGGTCCCACGGCTGCCCGTCGGCGGCGGCCTGGGCGGTGAGATCGTCGGCGATCCGCTCCGCCGCGCCCTCGGGGTGCGGGGCCACGACGTGGGTGCCGTCGCCCTCCAGCGTGATGCCGATCGGGAGGGCGGTGATCAGGTCCACGTAGCTGATGTTGGAGTACAGCTGCTCGGTGTTGAAGGTGAACTCGGCGAACGCCCAGGTACGCCCGTAGTTCGGGTCCGTCGGCGTCGCGAAGGCGGGCTCCACCAGGGAGGGGCCCGGATTGAGGAAGAAGTCCAGCTTGTCGTCGCGGACGAAGTAGACCCGCGCCCCGTACATCTGCGGCAGGGTCAGCACCACCGGGGCCGCGCCCGCCGCGTTGAGCGGGATCGCGCAGTCCACCGGGAGCGGGGTCTGCGGGGCGCCGGGGGAGTCGGGGCGGTAGACCTCGCCGTTCGGCCGGAGCAGCACCCAGCGGTCGGTGCCCAGCTCGTGGCCGGTGACGTACGCGTGCACCGTGCCCGGCAACGACTTGTTCTCCAGGGCCAGTTCGCAGGTCGCGGGGGCCGCCGAGGCGCGCGGGGAGAGGGCGGTGCCCCAGGCGGGGTACGTCAGCGCCGCGGCCGATGCGGCGGCGCCGGTCAGGAACATTCGGCGTGAAATCACGAGGGAACTCCCGAGTGTGTGGGGGCCGCAGACGGGTCGTGGGGGTGCGTGGGGAGGGACCGGACAGTGGGGGTGTCTGCGGGGGTGCGCACCACTCTTACGAGGGGGGCAGCGGGCGTCAAGACTTATGGCTGAGAGCGCTCTCAAAAATTCCGGGTCTTCACAACTCGACGACGGGAACGGGTACTTGGTGGAGCCGAGCGGGCGCGAACCGTGACCGTACGGAGGTGGCCGCGGCCAAGAGGTGAACGAGCCGCCGCGACGGCCCGCGTGCACCCCACTTGGACTAACGGACCAGGGTTGTTGGACGGAGAAGGCCCCCGGGACCGACATGCGTTGACGGTGTCCCGACACGGGGACTACTCAGGGGCCATGTCGCCAAGATTCCCCTCCGCCGGCCTGGTCGCCGTCGCCTCAGCCGCCGTCCTGGCGCTCGTGGGGACCGCCGCCCTCCCCGCCGCAGCCGCCGCCGATCCGTCCCCCGCGCCACCGGCCGGAGCGGTGAAGCCCGGCGCGTCGCCCGCCACCATCGGCTCCCCCCAGCTCACCGTCGCCGTCGCCGACGACTTCCCGCGCGTCCTCTCGTACACCGACCGGGCCGGTGGCAAGAGCCTCCTCGGCAGTACGCGGCCGGTCACCGCCGTCACCCTCAACGGCACCGCCCACCCGGTGAAGCTCAAGGCCGCGCCGAAGGTGAACGGCTCCTCCGCCCGCTACACCCTCGCCTTCACCGACTTGCCCGGGGTCGAGATCGACGCCTCGCTCTCCGTCTCCGGCCGGACCACCACCTTCAAGGTGACCGCCGTCCGCGACACCGCCGCCTTCCGAGTGGGGACCATCGACATCCCCGGGCACGACCTCATCTCGGTCGGCTCCACCGAACCCGGCGCCGCCACCGCATTCACCACGCTGGACCCCGACTCCACCCGTACCGCCGACGTCTTCCCCAAGGTCACCGGGGAGACCAAGCCGGACCCCGCCCCCGTCGGCGCCACCTACGCGATCCTCAACACCTCCTCCCTCGCCGCCGCCGTCGAGTCCAACTCCTCCTACGACAAGCCCTCAGGACCCACCGGCGGCGACGACGCCCGCTTCTGGCGCCAGGCCCGCACCGAGGCCGACGGCAGTGTCCGGGTCGGCGTCAGCTCCGGCCAGTGGACCTACCGGGGCGAGGGCGCACCGAAGCCGGAGAGCGGCGAGAACCTGCCCTGGGCCAAGGTCGTCATCACCCCGGACGCCAACGGGGACAAGGCCGTCGACTGGCAGGACGGGGCCATCGCCTTCCGCTCCATCGGCATCACCGCGCCCGGCAGCGAGGAGACCGCCGACCGGGTCGTCACCCACATCCCGTTCAACTTCGCCAGCCAGGCCACCCACCCCTTCCTGCGCACCCTCGACGACGTCAAGCGGATCTCGCAGGCCACCGACGGCCTCGGCCAGCTCGCCGTCCTCAAGGGGTACGGCTCCGAGGGCCATGACTCCGCCCACCCGGACTACGGCGGCAACTACAACAAGCGGGCCGGCGGGCTGAAGGACCTCAACACCCTGCTCAAGAACGGCAAGAAGTGGGGCGCCACCTTCGGCGTCCACGTCAACGCCACCGAGTCCTACCCGGAGGCCAACGCCTTCAGCGAGCAGCTCGTCGACAAGACCAAGCCCGGCTGGAACTGGCTCAACCAGAGCTACTACATCGACCAGCGCCGCGACATCAACAGCGGCGACCTGGCCAAGCGCTTCCAGCAGCTGCGCGACGAGACCGACAAGAACCTCAGCTTCCTCTACATCGACGTCTACTACTCGCACGGCTGGATCGCCGACAAGACCATCCAGTCCGTCCAGAAGCAGGGCTGGACCGTCGGCACCGAGTGGGCCGACAAGTTCGAGCGCGCCTCGCTCTGGTCGCACTGGGCCAACGACCTGAACTACGGCGGCGCCACCAACAAGGGCCTCAACTCGCAGATCATCCGCTTCATCCGCAACGGCGAGAAGGACATCTGGAACAGCCACCCGGTCCTCGGCCAGAGCGTCCTGGAGGAGTTCGAGGGGTGGACCGGCGAGACCGACTGGAACGCCTTCACCGCCGCCATCTGGCAGAAGAACCTCCCCGCCAAGTACCTCCAGCACCAGAAGATCACCCGCTGGGACGGCAACGACATCACCTTCACCGGGGGAGTGCGCGGCACGTTCGAGGACGGGAAGCGGACCTTCTACGAGCAGGGCCGCAAGGTGCTCAGCGGCACCGACTACCTGCTGCCGTGGGACGGCGGCAAGAAGCTCTACCACTACAGCGAGACCGGGGGCACCAGCACCTGGGAGGTGCCCGGCAAGGGCCCGTACACGGTCTACGAACTGACCGACAACGGCCGCGCGAAGGTGGCCACCGTCCGACCGGTGAACGGGAAGATCACACTCACCGCCACCGCCGGACAGCCGTACGTCCTCCATCCGAGCCAGGCACCGAAGGCGGCCGCCGCCGACTGGGGCCAGGGCACGCCCCTCAAGGACCCCGGCTTCAACGACCGTACGCTGAAGGGCTGGACGAAGACCGGCACGGTCGTACGGGACACCGACGACCAGGGCCGCAACAGCGCCGCCCTCTCCGGCACCGCCACGGCCGCCCTCTCCCAGCCCGTCACCGGCCTAAAGCCCGGCAAGCGCTACACCGCCTCCGCCCTCATCGAGGTGGAGCCCGGCAAGACCCGCCGTACGGTGCTGAGCGCGGGCGGCACGTCGGTGGCCGTCGAACGTTCCACGGCCGAGGACTTCGTCGCCGCCTCCGACTGGCACGGCACCTACTTCCAGCGCGCCAAGGTCAACTTCACGGCCCCCGCCAACGGCCGCACCACCCTGCGCATCGAGGCGGCGGCGGGCTCCACGGCGACCGTCCGCGCCGATGACGTACGGATCGTCGAGAACGCCCCCGCCACCCGGCCCGGGACCCTTATGTACGAGGACTTCGAGGCGGTCGACCAGGGCTGGGGCCCCTTCCTCAAGGGCAACGCGGGCGGCTCCACCGACCCCCGCACCAGCGTCTCCCAGCTGCACGCCCCGTACACCCGGTCCGGCTGGAACGGGAAGCTGATCGACGACGTGCTCGGCGGCAAGGAGTCCCTGAAGTCCCACGAGGAGAACACCGGGCTCGTCTACCGCACCGCCCCCTGGACCGTCCCGATGCGGGACGGCCACCGCTACCGGGTGGAGTTCGACTACCAGTCCAGCCACGCGGGCGCCTACAGCTGGGTCGACGGCTACGACCGGGTCGCCGACGGCAAGGCCACCTCCACCGAGACCCGCACCACCCCCATCGGGCAGCAGCGCACCACCGGCCACTTCACCCGGACCCTCACCGCGGGCTGCGGCGACACCTGGACCGGGCTGCGGAAGCGGGCCGGGGCGCCCGAGGGCGCGGACTTCGTCCTCGACGGCTTCACCGTGGCCGACCTCGGGCCCGCCCCGGCCGGACAGGAGGCGGTCTGCGGCACGCTCGGTGTCGCCGCCGACGCCGAGACCCTGGAGCCGGGCGCCCCGAACACCGTCGAGGCGACCTTCGGCAACGACGAGGCGACCGCCGCCACCGGGGTCAAGCTGGCGCTGACGGTGCCCGAGGGGTGGCGGGCCGAGGCGGTCGGCCCGGTCGCCTTCGACTCCGTCGCCCCGGGCGCGAAGGTCACCGGCAGCTGGCGGGTCACCCCGCCGGTGGACGCCCCGTACGAGACGTACCAGCTCGGCGCCCAGGCCACGTACGCCGTCCAGGGCGCCCCGCGCACGCTCGGCGCGCAGATCTCCGTACGGACCCTGCCGCCCCCGCCCACGAAGGACAGCTGGGCCAGTGACCTCGACTGGACGGCCGCCCAGAACGGCTGGGGCCCCGTGGAGCGCGACCAGTCCAACGGGGAGACCGGGACCGGCGACGGCAGCCCGCTCACCATCGGCGGGGTCGTCCACGCCAAGGGACTGGGCACCCACGCCCCGGCGAAGATCCGCTACTACCTGGGCGGGAGGTGCACCTCCTTCACCGCCGAGGTCGGGGTCGACGACGTCCAGGCGTCGCGCGGCAGCGTGCGGTTCTCCGTCACCGCCGACGGGACGGAGAAGGTGAAGTCGCCGGTGCTGGGCGCCGCCGACCCGGCCTGGAAGCTCACCGCCGACGTCACCGGCGCGCGGTACGTCGAACTCGTCGTCGACGACGGCGGGGACGGCAACGGCAACGACCACGCCGACTGGGGCAACGCCCGCTTCCACTGCGGAGGTTGAACCTCCGTCGAACGGTGGTCGAAGCGCGGTGGAGCCGAGCTGAACAGTGCTGGGCCATACTGAGGGGGCCTTCGGGCCCCCTCAGGTCCATGTGTCCCACGGCACATCGTCTCTTTGTAGGGTTCTCACAGCGTAGAGCGGCGTTTCGCTGGTGGATCGCGCGCCCGGCGGGATGGTTCTGTTCACACCCACCACGAAACCGGGCAGGAGACTGTACGGAGTCGACGGCACGATTTCTGGGTCGGGGTTCGTAGGGTCGATGCATGACCGTTGTGGACGAAACCCAGGGTGAGCCGAGCGACACGCGTGGCCGGGTGGCCGAACTGCTGGCCCTGCGCGAGCAGGCCCGGCGCGGCCCCAGCGAGCGCGCGACCCAGGCGCAGCACGCCAAGGGCAAGCTGACCGCGCGCGAGCGCATCGAGCTGCTGCTGGACCCGGGCTCGTTCAAGGAGGTCGAACAGCTCCGCCGCCACCGCGCGACCGGGTTCGGCCTGGAGGCCAAGAAGCCGTACACCGACGGTGTCATCACCGGCTGGGGCACGGTCGAGGGCCGTACGGTCTTCGTCTACGCGCACGACTTCCGGATCTTCGGCGGGGCGCTGGGCGAGGCCCACGCCACCAAGATCCACAAGATCATGGACATGGCCATCTCGGTCGGTGCCCCGCTGGTCTCCCTGAACGACGGCGCCGGCGCCCGTATCCAGGAGGGCGTCTCCGCGCTCGCCGGCTACGGCGGCATCTTCCAGCGCAACACGCGCGCCTCGGGCGTCATCCCGCAGATCAGCGTGATGCTCGGCCCGTGCGCCGGCGGCGCGGCCTACAGCCCCGCGCTCACCGACTTCGTCTTCATGGTCCGCGAGACCTCGCAGATGTTCATCACCGGACCGGACGTCGTCAAGGCGGTCACCGGCGAGGAGATCACCCAGAACGGCCTCGGCGGCGCCGATGTGCACGCCGAGACCTCCGGCGTCGCGCACTTCGCGTACGACGACGAGGAGACCTGCATCGCCGAGGTCCGCTACCTCATCGGGATGCTGCCCTCCAACAACCGTGAGAACCCGCCGACCGTCGAGAGCGACGACCCGGCCGACCGCCGCGGCGACGTGCTGCTGGACCTGGTCCCGGCCGACGGCAACCGCCCTTACGACATGCACCAGGTGATCGAGGAGCTCGTCGACGACGGCGACTACCTGGAGATCCACGAGCGCTGGGCCCGCAACATCATCTGCGCGATGGCCCGCCTGGACGGCCAGGTCGTCGGCATCGTCGCCAACCAGCCGCAGGCGCTGGCCGGGGTGCTGGACATCGAGGCGTCCGAGAAGGCCGCACGGTTCGTCCAGATGTGTGACGCCTTCAACATCCCGATCATCACTCTTCTGGACGTCCCCGGCTTCCTGCCCGGCGTCGACCAGGAGCACGGTGGGATCATCCGGCACGGCGCCAAGCTGCTGTACGCCTACTGCAACGCCACCGTGCCCCGGATCTCGCTGATCCTGCGGAAGGCCTACGGAGGCGCGTACATCGTCATGGACAGCCAGTCCATCGGGGCCGACCTCACCTACGCCTGGCCCACCAACGAGATCGCGGTGATGGGCGCCGAAGGTGCCGCCAACGTCATCTTCCGCCGCCAGATCGCCGACGCCGAGGACCCCGAGGCCATGCGCACCCGCATGGTCAAGGAGTACAAGGCCGAGCTGATGCACCCCTACTACGCGGCCGAGCGCGGCCTGGTCGACGACGTCATCGACCCCGCCGAGACCCGCGAGGTGCTCATCGCCTCGCTCGCCATGCTCCGCAACAAGCACGCCGACCTGCCGTCCCGCAAGCACGGCAACCCCCCGCAGTAGTCGCCCCTCCGCGGCGGCGCGATCCGCCGCACGGTCCACGACAGCCTGCCGAGAAGACGGAGACACCCCACCATGAGCCTGACTTCCGCCGAGTCCGTCCTGCGCGTCGAGAAGGGGCACGCCGACCCCGAGGAGCTGGCGGCCATCACCGCCGTCCTGATGGCCCGTGCCGCCGCCCAGCCGTCCGCCCCCGCCCACCGGGGCCGCGACACGGCCGGCTGGCGCCGCCTGGAGCGCACGCCGGGCTTCCGCGCCCCGCACAGCTGGCAGGGCTGACGCTCAAGAGGCGTTACGAGAAGGGCCCCGCACTCCTCAGGAGTGCGGGGCCCTTTCGCGTACGTACCGCGAGGCGTCCTAGCGCAGGCGGGCCATCAGGGCGTGCTCCACCAGCGTGATGAGCGCGCTCTTGGCGTCGGCGCGGTGGCGGGCGTCCGTCGTCAGGATCGGGGTGTCCGGCCCGATCTGGAGCGCTTCGCGTACCTCGTCGGGGGTGTAGGGCTGGTGTCCGTCGAAGCCGTTGAGGGCGATGACGAAGGGGAGGCCGCTGTTCTCGAAGTAGTCGACGGCGGGGAAGCAGTCGGCGAGGCGGCGGGTGTCGACGAGGACGACGGCGCCGATGGCGCCGCGGACCAGGTCGTCCCACATGAACCAGAAGCGGTCCTGGCCCGGCGTACCGAAGAGGTACAGGATCAGGTCCTGGTCCAGGGTGATGCGACCGAAGTCCATGGCCACCGTCGTGGTGGTCTTGTCCCCGGTGTGGGTCAGATCGTCGATGCCCGCGGACGCGGACGTCATCACGGCTTCGGTGCGCAGCGGGTTGATCTCCGAAACGGCACCGACAAACGTGGTCTTACCCACGCCGAAGCCCCCTGCCACCACGATCTTCGCCGAGGTAGTGGAGCGGGCCGCTCCGCCGCTAGAGCTTGCGAAGTCCACTGAGCACCCTTTCGAGCAGTGTCACATCTGGCTGGCCGCCGGCGGCCTCGTCGCCGCCGGGCTGATGGATAGCGACGAGTCCGGCCTCCGCCAGGTCGGCGACGAGGATCCGGGCAACGCCGAGGGGGATCGAGAGCAGCGCCGAAACCTCGGCGACCGACTTGATCTCGATGCAGAGCCGGCAGATCCGCTGGTGCTCGGGCAACTGCCCTTGCAGCCGGGACGGATCGGCCGTGGTACTGACCAGCGCCTCGATGGCGAGCTGGTAACGCGGCCTGGTCCGGCCGCCGGTCATGGCGTACGGACGGACCAGCGGGTTGTGCGCGGCGGGCCTGTCGGGCTCGGGGGCCCGCCGCTGCTGCACCGGCTGGATGCGCTGCTGCTGAGGCGCGTCGTACCGCTGCTGCGGCTGTTGCTGCTGCGGCCACGGTGAACCCGGCTGCTGCTGGGGCCAGTCGGACCCCTGCGCGCCATGGGCGCCCTGCGGCTGCTGCGGCTGCTGGTATGGCTGATAAGAGTTGCCGGGTGCCTGGCCGCCGGATGCGGCGGGGAAGCCGAAACGGTTGTCACCGTGCTCACCCGGGACCCTCTGCTCACCCTCGTATGGGTGTCCGCCTGTGGGTGCTGCCACGTTTCCTCCTCCGACTGCCGGTCGCCGATCCCAGTGGGGCCGCGCCACCGCACCTTATGGCGCGGTGGCGAGAAACGCACTGTCTGTCTACTAGTTAAGAAGACTTCCCTGAAGTTCGGCGCGGAGATCCGGGGTCAGAACACTGCCCGCGCGGTCGACCAGAAGTGCCATTTCGTACCCGACCAGACCGATATCGGCATCCGGGTGGGCCAGAACGGCGAGTGACGAACCGTCCGAGATGGACATGATGAAGAGGAATCCCCGCTCCATCTCCACGACGGTCTGGTTCACCGCCCCGCCCTCGAAGATCCGCGAGGCGCCCGCGGTCAGCGACGTCAGACCGGAGGCGACGGCCGCCAGCTGGTCGGCGCGGTCGCGCGGGAATCCTTCGGACATGGCCAGCAGGAGTCCGTCGGCGGAGACCACCACCGTGTGCGACACCCCGGGGGTGTTGTCCACGAAGTTGGTGATCAACCAGTTGAGATTCTGCGCCGCCTGGCTCATCGGGCTCACACTAACGCTCCTGGTTGTAGGTGTTACTGGTGTCCGACCCCGCGTTGCGCCCCCGCTGGATGCCCCGCCGCAGGTTGCTCAACCTGCCGCGGACGTCCTCGGGTGCGCGGGAGACCTGTGGGCCGCCCTGCTGGGTCTGCTCCGCCGTGCCCTCGACCAGGTTGGCCTTGGGCACGCGCCGGGGGAGGCCGGAGGGGGTGATTCCGCCCGCCTTCGGCTCCCGGAGCTTCTCGGCCCGCTCCCAGCGCTCGTCGTTCGTCGAACGCCAGTCGTCGGTGCCGTCCCCGTCCGTCTGCGGGGCCTGCCGCTCTTCCTGCTGCGGCTGCCGCTGCGGAAGGGGAGCGGGCTGCTCGTTGCCGCGGCCGCTCGGCTGCCAGTGCTGCGCACCGCCGCGGCGAGGCAGACCGGCTTCGGTCAGCTCGTGGCCGGCGTTCGGGGCGGACCCCGGACGGTCGAAGCCTACGCGCTCCTGCGACGGTGCGGGAACGCTCGGAACAGATTCCGCCTCAGCCTGCCCAACCGGCTCAAAACTGTTCTGAAAACCGCTCTGAACAGGCCAGTCGTCCTGGTGGGACTGGTCGGTCGGGGCGGCGTAGCGGTCGGCGGCGTACGGGTCCTGCGGGTTCTCCGGAGCGGCATATGCCGCTTCCGCGTACCCCTCCTGAGGCTGTGCCCGCGGCCCGTTCTGCTCCTGCTGCTGCGGGTAGCCGTCCTCGGTGCCGTAACCCTGCTGCTCGTAGGAGCCGTTGTACGGAGCCTGCTGAACCGGGTCCTGGCCGTACTGCTCCTGGCCGTAGGACTCCTGCGCGTACCCCTGCGAACCGTTGTCGTACGGGTCCTGCCCGGCGTACTGCTCCTGCGCGAACTGCTGCTGCTCCTGGCCGTAACCCTGCTGCTCCTGGGAGCCGTCCGCGAACGGGGAGCCGGGGCCGGTCTGGGCCTCCAGCGCCGCCCGGCGCTCCTCGCGCATCAGCGAACGGTTGACCGGGTCCAGCTGGGCCGGGTCCGCCGGGACCTCGTAGCGCGAGTCGTCGAAGCCGAGCTCCGCCGCCGTACGCATCTGGCCGTGCTGCGGCGCCGGGTCGAAGGCGTTCTGCTGCTCCGGGATGATCGAGGAGACGGTGAAGTCGTCCTGCCCGGGCAGGGAGTCGCCGCTGCCACCGTGGGTGATCGCGTCCGGGAGCATGACCAGCGACGTCGTCCCGGCCTGCTCGCCCGAGGGGCGCAGCTGGACCCGGATGCCGTGCCGGTCGGCGAGCCGGCCGACCACGAACAGGCCCATGCGCTGCGAGACGGCGGCGTCCACCGTCGGCGGGTTGGCCAGCTTGTGGTTGATGTCGGCGAAGTCCTCGGCGGTGAGGCCGATGCCCTTGTCGTGGATCTCGACCATCACGCGGCCGTCGGGCAGCCGGGTCGCGGTGACGCGGACCTTGGTCTGCGGCGAGGAGAACGTGGTGGCGTTCTCCAGCAGCTCGGCCAGCAGGTGCACGAGGTCGGTGACGGCCCGGCCGTGGATCTCGGCCTCGGGCACACCGGACAACTCGATGCGCTCGTACGACTCCACCTCGGAGGAGGCGGCCCGCAGCACGTCGACCAGCGGCACCGGCTGGTCCCAGCGGCGGCCGGGCTCCTCGCCGGAGAGGACGAGCAGGTTCTCGCCGTTGCGGCGCATACGGGTGGCCAGGTGGTCCAGCTTGAAGAGGCTCTCCAGCTGGTCCGGGTCCGCCTCGTTGTTCTCCAGGTCGGTGATGAGGGTCAGCTGGCCCTCGATGAGCGACTGGTTGCGGCGCGAGAGGTTGGTGAAGATCGCGTTGACGTTGCCCCGCAGCATGGCCTGCTCGGCGGCGAGCCGGACGGCCTCGCGGTGCACCTGGTCGAAGGCGCGGGCGACCTCGCCGATCTCGTCCTGCGTGGTGATCGGGATGGGCTGCACCCGGGTGTCGACCCGGCCCGGGTCGGTGCGGGAGAGCTGGTCGACGAGGGAGGGCAGCCGCTGCTCGGCGATGGAGAAGGCGGCGGTACGGAGCTGGCGCATCGCACGGCTCATCTGGCGGGCCATGAGCCCGGCCAGGATGAAGGCGGCCAGCAGGGCGATGACGACGGCGAGGCCGTTGACGATGGCGTCCCGCTTGGCGTCGGAGGAGATCTTCGCGGCCTCGTTCACCGCCTTGGTGACGAGCTCGTCCTCGACGGTGGCGTACCCCTGGAACTTGGCGGTGGCGGCGGCCATCCAGGTCTCGGGCGTGATGCCCTTCTTCGCCAGATCCTCGGGGTCCTGGCCCTGGCCGATCTGCTGCGCCATGCCGTCGAAGACCGAGCCGTCGATGCTGGGCGGCGACACGAAGGGCTGACCGGCGGCCTCGGCCTGCTCACGGGCGGCCTTGAGCTGCCTGGCACCCTCGGCGGCCTTGCCCGTCATGACCTGCTTGAGGCGGTCGACGTCGGCCTGGGTACCACCGGAGTTGAACTCGGCGAGGGCGATCTGCTCCATGTAGTTGTACGAGCCGAAGGCCTTGACCTGGTCGTTGTAGACGCCGGGCTTCTTGCTCGGGCGGACCAGCAGGTGCATGCCGATGGAGCGCTGAAGCGATTCTGCGGCCTTGGCGAGCTCGATCGCGTAGACGGTACGGCCGTAGCTGGTGATGTTGCCGGTACCGAGGCCGAGCTCGTTGGAGAACTCCATCAGCGAGTGCTGGACCTGGGTGTAGCCCTCTTCGGTCTTCACCGGGTCCAGCGCCTGCGAGTAGGCGGCCTTGCGCAGCTCGGGGAGCTTGGGCTCCTCGCCCTTGAAGAGCTTGAGGCGGCGCTCCAGGCCCGGCTTGGCGGGCATCTCCTTCACCGCGTTCTCGAAGGCGGCCCGCGCCTCGTCCGTGGTGGCCCGGGTCTGCTCGACGACGTCGGCCTCCCGGTCGCCGGAGAGCAGCGGCTGGGCCGTGAGGTCCCGCTCGTCGAGGAGGGCCTGGCCGTAGTCGGAGGCGGCGCGCACGACGAGCGCGGTCTTCTCGGCCTCCTGCGCCTCGCTCCAGGTGTCGATGGACCCCTTCACCTGGAAGCCGCCCATGATCAGGCCGACGATGACCGGGATCAGGAGGATCGCGTTCAGCCGGGTGGCCACCCGCCAGTTGCGCGGGGCGAACCGGCTGGTGCTGCCACCGGCCGGCTCCGGCTCGGGCACCTGTGCAGGGGACGCCGCAGCGTGCGACGGCGGGGTGAAGTTGCCCCGCTCGGGCTGCACCGCGGAGCCCTCGTTGCTTCGCCTCACTCGACCAACAACCTCTCGGCGTCGGCACCTACGTTGTGCCGGATCATTCGTTCAGGGCCGTAACTACTCGGGAGTTCGACGAATTGCAGCACGGGTACCGGCCCCCTTCCAAACACTCGGAATCGATCATTCCGAGTGGTCCACGCCTCAGATAAAACGGGCATAAAGAGCGAGCCCCGTCAAAAGGCGGGGCTCATGTGAGCGCAGTGGCACCGGGTGGATGCATCGGGTGGTGGCCCGGGGCCAATTCTCTGTCGAAACGTTATGAATGCGGGGGCGGATCGTGTCAAACGACACAGGCCGCCCCCGCGTGACTACAACAACTTCCGTATGGCAAAAACGACTTACGCCTACGTGTCGGGACTACTTCAGTCGTGCCATCAGAGCGTGCTCGACCAGGGTGATCAGGCCGCTCTTGGCATCCGCACGATGCCGGGCGTCCGTGGTGATGATGGGTGCGTCCGGCCCGATCTGGAGCGCTTCGCGTACCTCGTCGGGGGTGTAGGGCTGGTGTCCGTCGAAGCCGTTGAGGGCGATGACGAAGGGGAGGCCGCTGTTCTCGAAGTAGTCGACGGCGGGGAAGCAGTCGGCGAGGCGGCGGGTGTCGACGAGGACGACGGCGCCGATGGCGCCGCGGACCAGGTCGTCCCACATGAACCAGAAGCGGTCCTGACCGGGCGTACCGAAGAGGTACAGGATCAGGTCCTGGTCCAGGGTGATGCGACCGAAGTCCATGGCGACGGTGGTCGTCGTCTTGTCCCCGGTGTGGGTCAGGTCGTCGATGCCCGCGGACGCGGACGTCATCACGGCCTCGGTGCGCAGCGGGTTGATCTCCGAAACGGCACCGACGAACGTGGTCTTGCCCACGCCGAAGCCGCCCGCCACCACGATCTTCGCGGAGGTAGTGGCGCGGGCCGTACCGCCGCTAGAGCTTGCGAAGTCCACTGAGCACCCTTTCGAGCAGTGTCACATCCGGCGCGCCGCCGGCCTCTCCATTGCCCGGCTGGTGGATGGCCACCATGCCGGCTTCCGCCAGGTCCGCCACGAGGATGCGGGCGACACCGAGCGGCATCGACAGCAGCGCGGAGACCTCTGCCACCGACTTGACCTCACGGCAGAGGTGGCAGATCCGCTGGTGCTCGGGGAGCAGTGTCCCCAGATGCGCCGGGTCCGCGGTGGTGCTGACCAGTGCCTCTATCGCGAGCTGGTAGCGCGGCCGGGTCCGGCCACCGGTCATGGCGTAAGGACGAACCAGCGGCTGGTCGCCTCCCTCGTCGTACGACGCGTGGTGCAGTGCGCCGTACGGATCGGGTGAGGCGGGTGGCGGGGTCATGAATCCTCCGGGCGTGACAGCAGGTTCTCGGCTTGCCGTCTGCAAGGGGCCGGTGAGGGGACTAAGGCGGCCTGGCGGGTGAGGGTTGTGGGCATTACCTGGGGGGATCGTGTCGTGAATCCGCAGGACGGCCGCCTAATGGAGCAGACTGCCCTGGAGCTCGGCGCGGAGGTCGGGCGTGAGGACGGTGCCCGCACGGTCGACCAGGAGGGCCATCTCGTACCCGACCAGACCGATGTCGGCGTCCGGGTGGGCGAGGACGGCGAGTGAGGATCCGTCGGAGATGGACATGAGGAAGAGGAACCCGCGCTCCATCTCCACAACGGTCTGGCTGACGGCGCCGCCCTCGAAGATCCGTGAGGCGCCCGCTGTCAGCGACGTCAGACCGGAGGCCACGGCCGCCAGCTGATCGGCGCGGTCGCGCGGGAAACCTTCGGACATCGCCAGCAGCAGGCCATCCGCGGAGACCACCACCGTGTGGGACACCCCTGGGGTGTTGTCCACGAAGTTGGTGATCAGCCAGTTCAGATTCTGCGCGGCCTGACTCATGGGGCTCAACTAACGCTCCTGCTGGTGAGTGGGGCCGAGATGGATACTGCCGGTCGACGGGCCGTTGTTGGCCTGCCGTCCCTGCTGGATGCCCCGGCGGAGATTGGTCAGACGACCGCGCACGTCATCGGGCGCACGCGAAACCTGAGGTCCGGACTGGTGATTCTGCTGCTGAGCGGTCCCCGGAACCAAATTGGCGCGGGGAACACGGCGGGGCAGCCCGGAAGTGGTGACCCCGCCGGCAGCCGGCTTCTTGACCCGCTCGGCCTGGCGTACGAGCTCGTCGTTGGGCGAGGCACGCCAGGAGCTGGTGACCGGAGCCTCGGCCGCACCACGCCGGGGCATGGGCGGAACGGGTACGCCGGTGGGCTCGGGAGCGGCCGGCGCCTGCGGCTCGGCGCCCTGCTGGCCACCCTGGCCGGGCCCGTGGAACCAGTTGGTCTCCAGGGTGTCGTACAGCGGCGTACGACCGTCCCCGGGACCGGCCGGCGGCAGGGCCTCCGGCTGCTGGGGGAGCGCGGGGCGGTACGGGGCTTCGCCCGCGGGGGACGCCGACGGACGCGGGGCGCCGAAGCCGTTGCCCTCCGGGCCGCGCTGACGCGGCGCGGGCAGCTGCTGGCCCTGGTTCTGCGGCGGCGGCGCGTTGAAGTCGGGCCGCGCGAACTGGGCGGTGGCCGCCGGGTCCTGGGCCTGCTGGCCGTACCCCTGGCCCTGGTTCTGCTGGAGCGGCGCGTTGAAGTCCGGCCGGGCGAACTGCGAGGTGGCGCCCGGGTCCTGGTGGCTGTCCGCCGGCCGCTGGTTCAGCGGGGCGTTGAACGCCTGGTCCTGGCCGGGGCCCGTCGGCCGGGCGAACTGCCCGGTTGTGTCGTGCTCCTCGTGGCCGCGCGGGGCGTCCACACCCCAGGCCGCCGCCTGCGGGCGCTGCTGCGGGTTGCCGCCGGGCAGCTCGGCCCGGGGACCGCCGGTGGGCGGCAGCTGACGGCCGGGGCCGCCGGGCTGCTGGAAGCCGCCCTGGCCGGGGCCGTTCTGCTCGTGCCGGGCCTGCTGGGGCTGCGGTACGCCGGGACCCTGCTGGTGCTGGCCCTGCTGCTGACCGGGGCCCTGCTGGTTCTGCGGGGCGAACGCGTTGGAGCGGCCGTTCTGGCCGGGGGAGGCCGGAGCGCCGTGACCGAACAGGTTGGGCTGGCCCTGCTCCGTACGGCCGGAGGCATCGCCCTGGCCGCGTGCGCCGAGCCGGGCGCCGTTGCCGAAGGCGCCGGAGAGGCCGCCGCCCTGGCGCTGCGGCTCCTGGCCCGGGAAGGGCTGGTTCGGGCTGCCCTGCGGGCCGTTGTTCTGCTGGCCCTGCTGGCGGCCGGGGGCGTTGTCCCGGGCGGGCAGGGCGGCACGCGGACCGGAGCCCGCGCCGACCTGGCCGCGCTGGCCGCCGGGGGCCGAGCCGAGGCTCTTGGCACCCGGTCCGCCCGGACCGCCGCCGAGCCCCGGACGCTGGCCGTTGCCCGCGCCGTTGCCGCCGGCGAGCAGGCCGCCGGGGGCGCCGCCGGGCTGCTGGCCCTGGCCCTGCTTGGACGGGGGCTGCTTGCCGCCGTGGGCGACATCGACGGGCAGCATGACCAGCGCGGTCGTGCCGCCGGAGTCGGAGGGGCGCAGCTGGATGCGGATGCCGTGGCGCAGCGACAGCCGGCCGACCACGAACAGACCCATGCGGCGGGAGACCGAGACGTCGACGGTGGGCGGCTGCGCGAGCCGCTCGTTGATCGCCGCGAGGTCCTCGGGGGAGAGGCCGATACCCGTGTCGTGGATCTCGACGAGCACGCGGCCGTCGGGCAGCGCGTGACCGGTGACCCGGACCTTCGTCTGCGGCGAGGAGAACGACGTGGCGTTCTCCAGCAGCTCGGCGAGGAGGTGCACGAGGTCGTTGACGACCCGGCCGGCGACCTCGGTGGCGGGCACCGCGGAGAGTTCGATGCGCTCGTACTGCTCCACCTCGGAGGCGGCGGCACGGAGCACGTCGACCAGCGGGACGGGGCGCGTCCACCGGCGGCCCGGCTCCTCACCCGCGAGGACGAGGAGGTTCTCACCGTTACGGCGCATACGGGTCGCGAGGTGGTCCAGCTTGAAGAGCGAGGAGAGCTGGTCCGGGTCGGCCTCGCGCGACTCCAGCTCGGAGATGAGCGAGAGCTGGCGCTGGATGAGGCCCTGCGAACGGCGCGAGAGGTTGGTGAACATCGCGTTGACGTTGCCTCGCAGAAGGGCCTGCTCGGCGGCGAGGCGGACGGCCTCGCGGTGCATGTCGTCGAAGGCCGCGGCCACCTGGCCGATCTCGTCCCGGGAGTGCACACCGACCGACTCGACGGAGGTGTCGACGTCCTGCGGGTCGGTCTCGGAGAGCTGCTTGACGAGCTCGGGCAGCCGGTCCTGGGCGACCCGGGTGGCGGTGTCCTGGAGGCGCCGCAGCGAGCGGATCATGGACCGGGCCACCACGAAGGCGCCGACCAGCGAGACACCGAGGACGAGGAGGATGACCGCACCGTTGATGATCGCCTCGCGCTGGGAGGCCTCGCGCAGCTCGCGCGCCTTGGCCTCCATGTCGCTGAGGAGGGTGGTCTCGATCGTCTTCATCGCGTCGATCTTCGTGGAGGACTGGTCGTACCAGTCCATGTACGAGCGCAGCTTCGCCCCTTCGATCCCGTTCGGGGTGTCGAGGATGTGCTTCGCGTACATGTTCGCCGCGTTGATCTCGGGGTTGTTGCCGTTGTCCAGCGGGGCCATCAGGTCCACCGCGCTCTCGCCGGTCGACCCGTAGATCGACTTGAACGAGCTGATCGCGCGGGTTTCCTTGTCGAGGGCGTTGGAGCCGAACTGCTTGTCGTTCTCGTTGAGGTGCGCTTCCTTGACCGAGCCGCCGGGCAGCGCCGCCGCGATCACCGCACGCTGGATCGAGGCGTACTCCTTGGCGGAGGAGAACGCCGCCAGGGCACGGGTCCGCTTGATCATGTCCGGGTTGCTGGTCGCCTGGGCCATGTCCTGGGACAGGCTGAGCAGCGAGGTGATCAGCTGGCTGTACTGGTCGATGGTGTTGAGGGACGGTGCGCCGTCCTCGTACGCCGACTTGCGGATCGACCGGATGTCGCCGAGCTGGGAGGCGATCTGGGCGACGCTCGCGTGGATGCTCTCCAGCGCGTCGTCGTTCTCGAAGTCGCCGATCTCGTTGGTCGCGTCCAGGAACGCGTCCTTGGCCCGGTCGGTCTTCTCCCGGGGCTGGGAGACCTTGTAGTCGGTCGCCTTGGAGCCGTTGGAGAGCGGACCGGCGGACTGGTCGCGCTCCACCTGGAGGGCCTGGGCGAGCGAGGTCGCCTGCTTGGTCATCTGGGTCAGCAGCTGCATGTGCTCCAGCTGCTGCATGTCGGTCATGGACTCGTTGATCCTCAGACCGCCCAGGCTGGTCGCCGCGACCACGGGGAGGGCGAGGAGCGAGACCAGTCGCGTACTGATGCGCCAGTTACGGAGCGCTATTCGCGACCCCGTGTCGACCGGGCCGCGGGAAGCGGGAGGCGTGCCCGGCTCGGCCCCGCCGCTCGGCGTGGAGCCCGGGCGCTGCGCACGGTCGCTGTTGTCGCCGGCAGCGGCCGGCCCGGGGTTCTGGGCGTGCTGGGGCGAGGAACCGCGGTCGGTCCCGCCGCGCGGCTCCTGTTCCGCCGGAGCGCTGCCATCCCTCTTGAAACGTCCCTGCACTAGCGTCGCAACCTCTGGACCAGGCGTTCCGTCCGGATAAGGACAGAACGGTGTCGGCGTCGTGGGGCGCTGGACGCGCCCCATGGTGGTCGTTGAGTGACCGGCGTACTTCCCCCTCCCGCCGCCGCCCGGCGCTGCGTTGCGCCCCGGTGCGCCGGTCTGAAACCCGCGGCGGTGCGTGGAATTCCAGCACAGTGCAGGATCTCCAACAAGGGCCATGTACCGGGCTGTGACCTGCGTGACACGTTGTGATGAACGAGTAACAAGCAGTGGAGAGTGATTGTGGGTAAAACGGACTATCGGGGATGAGTCGCTTAGGGGTGGGGGGTGTCCCAGTCGCGATGATCAGGAGCGGAATGATGGATTCAGGGAGGTAATGTCCGTTTCCCGCACCATGATCGGGTGCCCGTAATGGGTCAATTGTCGATTACTTCGTGAGCAAACTCACATGATGATCGTCGCCTCATCCCGGCTCCGGCGGGGAATCGGATGTTTAGCCTGACGCTTTACAGGGATGGCGCATCCGACAAGCCGGCGCCGCCGAGGCGGCGCCCGAACCGACAGGGTCCTGACGGCAGATGAAGACGACGACCACGATCCGCAACATTGCCAACCCCCGGCGCACCACGCTGGCGCACCTCAAGGACGCCGAGGCGCTCCAGACGCCCTTCCTGCCGGAGCACGCCGCCGACCTGCCCACCGTCACGGCCAACCCGCGCCGCACCATCCTCATGGAAGCCCCGGCCGCGGCCGCTCGCTAGCGGCCCCGTGATGGGCGAGGCTGTGCCCCCTCACCGCGTTAGCCTGGAGCGTCAGTCTTCAGCCAGCCAGCAAGTGAGGGGCGACAGCATCCCGTGCGCATCGCCAGGTTCTCCATCGACGGCAATGTCGCCTTCGGCGCCGTCGAAGGACAGGGCACCGTGGAATCCGGTGACCTCGTCCTCGACATCATCAAGGGCATCCCGTACGCCGACTTCGAGCTCTCGGGCACCAAGGTCCCGCTGAACAAGGTCCGGCTGCTGCCCCCCGTGCTCCCCAACAAGGTCGTGGCCATCGGCCGCAACTACGCGGAGCACGCCGCCGAGCTCGGCCATGAGGTCCCCGACGCGCCCATCACCTTCTTCAAGCCCACCACCTCGGTGATCGGCTCCGGCGACGCGATCGAGTACCCCTCCTTCTCGAACGACCTCCACCACGAGGCCGAGCTGGCCGTCGTCATCGGCCGCATGTGCCGCGAGGTCCCCCGCGAGCGCGTCAAGGACGTCATCCTCGGCTACACCTGCGCCAACGACGTCACCGCCCGCGATGTGCAGCAGCGCGAGAAGCAGTGGGCCCGCGCCAAGGGCTTCGACACCTCCTGCCCGCTGGGCCCCTGGGTGGAGACCGACGTGGACCCCCACGACCTCACCATCCAGGCGACGGTCAACGGCGAGCAGCGGCAGCTCGGCCGCACGAGCGACATGGTCCGCTCCGTCGAGGACCTGATCGTCCACATCACGGAGGCCATGACGCTGCTCCCGGGCGACGTCGTCCTCACGGGCACCCCCGCAGGGGTCGGACCCCTGCACGTCGGCGACGAGGTCGCCGTCACCATCGAAGGCATCGGCACTCTCACCAACAAGGTGATCAAGCGTGGCTAACGCACCCGTACGCGTCCGTTTCTGTCCCTCCCCGACCGGCAACCCGCACGTGGGCCTGGTCCGCACGGCCCTGTTCAACTGGGCCTTCGCCCGGCACCACCAGGGCACCCTGGTCTTCCGGATCGAGGACACCGACGCCGCGCGCGACTCCGAGGAGTCCTACCAGCAGCTTCTCGACTCGATGCGCTGGCTGGGCCTGGACTGGGACGAGGGCCCCGAGATCGGCGGCCCGCACGCCCCCTACCGCCAGTCGCAGCGGATGGACCTGTACAAGGACGTCGCCGAGAAGCTGCTCGCCGCCGGGTACGCGTACGCCTGCTACTGCACCACCGAGGAGCTGGACACCCGCCGCGACGCCGCCCGCGCCGCAGGCCGCCCGTCCGGTTACGACGGCCACTGCCGCGACCTCACCGCCGAGCAGAAGGCGGCGTACGAGGCCGAGGGCCGCAGTTCGATCGTCCGCTTCCGGATGCCCGACGAGGCCATCACCTTCACCGACCTGGTCCGCGGCGACATCACCGTCCAGCCGGAGAACGTCCCGGACTACGGCATCGTCCGCGCCAACGGGGCCCCGCTCTACACCCTGGTCAACCCGGTCGACGACGCGCTGATGGAGATCACCCACGTCCTGCGCGGCGAGGACCTGCTCTCCTCCACCCCGCGCCAGATCGCCCTGTACCGGGCGCTCATCGAGCTGGGCATCGCCAAGGAGACCCCCGCCTTCGGCCACCTGCCGTACGTCATGGGCGAGGGCAACAAGAAGCTCTCCAAGCGCGACCCGCAGGCCTCCCTCAACCTCTACCGGGAGCGCGGCTTCCTCCCCGAGGGGCTGCTGAACTACCTGTCGCTGCTCGGCTGGTCGATCGCCGAGGACCGCGACATCTTCTCGGTGGACGAGCTGATCGCCGCGTTCGACATCAAGGACGTCAACGCCAACCCGGCCCGCTTCGACCTCAAGAAGGCCGAGCACATCAACGCCGAGCACATCCGCATGCTGGATGTGAAGGACTTCACCGAGGCCTGCGGCCCCTGGCTGAAGGCCCCGTTCGCGCCCTGGGCCCCGGAAGCCTTCGACGCGGACAAGTGGACGGCGATCGCCCCGTACGCCCAGACCCGCGTGACGGTGCTCTCCGACATCACCGACAACGTCGACTTCCTCTTCCTCGACGAGCCGGTCGAGGACGAGGCGTCCTGGACCAAGGCCATGAAGGGCGACCCGGCCGCGCTCCTGACCACCGCCCGCGCCAACCTGGAGGCGGCGGACTGGAGCGACGCGGAGTCCCTGAAGAACGCCGTGCTCACCGCCGGCGAGGCCCATGGCCTCAAGCTCGGCAAGGCCCAGGCCCCGGTCCGGGTCGCCGTGACCGGCCGCACCATCGGCCTGCCGCTCTTCGAGTCCCTGGAGATCCTGGGCCGCGAGAAGAGCCTGGCCCGCATCGACGCGGCGCTGGCCAAGCTGACCGCGTAAGCGCGCAGGACACCCCGGGGAGGGCCGCAGCCGACCGGCTGCGGCCCTCCCCGGCTTTCGCCGCTCCGAGGCCGCTCGCGGGCGGCTACCGTGGCGTACATGCCGATCCGCGCCGTGCTCTGGGACATCGACGACACGATCTTCGACTACGCGGGCGCCGACCGCACCGGGATGCGGCTGCACCTGGAGGGCGAGGGCCTGCCGGAGGCGTACGCGACGGTCGACGAGGCCCTCGACGTCTGGAAGGCGATCACCGTACGGCACTGGGCGCGCGTCGCCGCCGGGGAGACGGACTTCCTCGGGCAGCGCCGGGACCGGGTGCGGGAGTTCCTGTCGCGGGCCATGGAGGACGCCGAGGCCGACGCCTGGTTCGCCGGGCACCTGTCCCACTACGAGGCCGCCTGGACGCTCTTCCCGGACGTGCTCCCGGTCCTGGACCGGCTGGTGCCCGACTACCGGCACGCGATCCTCTCCAACTCCAGCACCGACCACCAGCACCGCAAGCTCACCGCGCTCGGCATCCGGGACCGGTTCGAGGCGATGGTCTGCGCCGTGGAGCTGGGCGTCTCCAAGCCGGAGGCCGGCGCCTTCCACGCGGCCTGCGAGCAGCTCGCGCTGGACCCGCACGAAGTGGCGTACGTGGGCGACGAGCCGGACATCGACGCCTCGGGCGCCGTCGCCGCCGGGCTGACCGGGATCTGGCTGGACCGGCGGGGGAGGGGCGGGAGGCCGGATCTCGTGACGATCACCGGGCTGGACCAGCTCCCCGCCCTGCTGGCGGGCCAAACCCGTTTTGGAGCGCCGGACACCTTCAGGTAATGTTCTTTCTGCGCCGCCCGAGCGGGCCGAAAGATCCGGCCGGGAAGCGCAGACAGAAGTGAAGCCCCCACCAGGGGTTGCATTTCAGTGGGCTATGGTGTAATTGGCAACACTACGGTTTCTGGTACCGTCATTCTAGGTTCGAGTCCTGGTAGCCCAGCGCAGTACCGAGCAGCACCAGCAGTATCCAGCAGGACAAGCCCCCGTTGTGTAGCGGCCTAGCACGCTGCCCTCTCACGGCAGTAGCGCCGGTTCGAATCCGGTCGGGGGTACAGATCCTTCCCGCGAGAACATCATGGGTCGCACCCATCGCTCTCGATGCAGGATCGCTAGGGCCCCCGTTGTGTAGCGGCCTAGCACGCTGCCCTCTCACGGCAGTAGCGCCGGTTCGAATCCGGTCGGGGGTACTTGTCACACCATGGGCTATGGTGTAATTGGCAACACTACGGTTTCTGGTACCGTCATTCTAGGTTCGAGTCCTGGTAGCCCAGCGCAAGTCAGCAGTAACCACGCCCCCGTTGTGTAGCGGCCTAGCACGCTGCCCTCTCACGGCAGTAGCGCCGGTTCGAATCCGGTCGGGGGTACAACAGAGCGGTACGGGAAGGCCCTTCACCTCGGTGGAGGGCCTTTTCGCTTCTCCGGGGCAGGGCGCCCCAGGTCAAGTCGCCTACGTCACAACGCTGTTGGCGCGAGCGGGCGGGCCCGGGAAAGAAAAGGGCCGCCACGGCGCTGGGGCGGCCTTCCGGAACAGGGGCAGAAGTGGTGCGGGCGGATGGTCAGCCCGTGCGGCGCAGGGCCTCGCTCAGGCGGGCGGCCGAGTCGATGACCGCCTGGGCGTGCATCCGGCCCGGGTGGCGGGTCAGCCTCTCGATCGGGCCGGAGACCGAGACGGCGGCGACCACCCGGTTCGAGGGGCCGCGGACCGGGGCCGAGACCGAGGCGACGCCCGGCTCCCGCTCACCGATCGACTGGGCCCAGCCCCGCCGCCGTACGCCGGAGAGCGCCGTCGCGGTGAACCGGGCGCCCTGGAGGCCGCGGTGCAGGCGCTCCGGCTCCTCCCAGGCCATCAGGATCTGGGCCGAGGAGCCGGCCTTCATGGTGAGCGTGGAGCCGACCGGCACCGTGTCCCGGAGTCCGGACAGCCGTTCCGCCGCCGCCACGCAGATGCGCATGTCGCCCTGCCGGCGGTAGAGCTGGGCGCTCTCGCCGGTGATGTCGCGCAGGTGGGTGAGCACCGGTCCGGCCGTGGCCAGCAGGCGGTCCTCGCCCGCCGCGGCCGCCAGTTCCGACAGCCGGGGGCCGAGGATGAAACGGCCCTGCATGTCCCTCGCCACCATCCGGTGGTGTTCCAGTGCCACGGCCAGACGGTGGGCCGTGGGCCGTGCGAGCCCGGTCGCCGCGACCAGCCCGGCGAGGGTGGCCGGACCGGACTCCAGGGCGCTCAATACCAGAGCTGCCTTGTCGAGAACGCCGACGCCGCTAGAGTTGTCCATACGACGATACTCCCGTCTCACTCTGTGAAACGCAAGTTCAATTTCCGGCGGAAGTTGCGAACCTGTACGGGCGGCCCCACAACGGCCCGTGGCCACCGCCCCGCAGGGGATCCGGACGGCGGCGTACCGAATCTCTAGTTGGGCCGGCGAAGACGCCGGCCGGAGGGAAAGCGATGGGTAGGACACTCGCGGAGAAGGTCTGGGACGACCACGTCGTCCGGCGCGCGGAGGGCGAGCCCGACCTCCTCTTCATCGATCTGCACCTGCTGCACGAGGTGACCAGCCCGCAGGCCTTCGACGGTCTGCGCCAGGCCGGACGCCCGGTGCGGCGCCTCGACCTCACCATCGCCACCGAGGACCACAACACCCCGACCCTCGACATCGACAAGCCGATCGCCGACCCGGTCTCCCGCGCCCAGCTGGAGACCCTGCGCAAGAACTGCGCGGACTTCGGCGTCCGGCTGCACCCGCTCGGTGACGTGGAGCAGGGCGTCGTGCACGTGGTCGGCCCCCAGCTGGGCCTGACCCAGCCCGGCACCACCGTGGTCTGCGGCGACTCCCACACCTCCACGCACGGGGCCTTCGGCGCGCTGGCGTTCGGCATCGGCACCAGCCAGGTGGAGCACGTCCTGGCCACCCAGACGCTGCCGCTGGCCCGCCCCAAGACCATGGCCATCACGGTCGACGGCGAACTGCCCGAGGACGTCACCGCCAAGGACCTGATCCTGGCGATCATCACCCGGATCGGCACCGGCGGCGGCCAGGGCTACATCCTCGAATACCGCGGCTCCGCCATCGAGAAGCTCTCGATGGAGGCCCGGATGACCATCTGCAACATGTCGATCGAGGCCGGCGCCCGCGCGGGCATGATCGCCCCGGACGAGACCACCTTCGCCTATCTGGAGGGCCGCGACGCCGCCCCCAAGGGCGAGGAGTGGGACGCCGCCGTCGCGTACTGGAAGACCCTGCGCTCCGACGACGACGCGGTGTTCGACGCCGAGGTCGTCATCGACGCCACCGAACTGGCCCCGTTCGTCACCTGGGGCACCAACCCCGGCCAGGGCGCGCCGCTCTCCGCGCACGTCCCCGACCCCGCTTCGTACGAGGACGCCTCGGAGCGCAACGCCGCCGAAAAGGCCCTGGAGTACATGGGGTTGACCGCCGGGCAGCCGCTGCGCGAGATCAGCGTGGACACCGTCTTCGTAGGTTCGTGCACCAACGGCCGCATCGAGGACCTGCGCAACGCCGCGGCGATCCTGGACGGCCGCAAAGTCGCCGACGGCGTACGGATGCTGGTCGTCCCGGGCTCCGTCCGGGTCGCGCTCCAGGCCGTCTCCGAGGGCCTGGACAAGGTCTTCACCGGTGCCGGCGCCGAATGGCGGCACGCGGGTTGCTCGATGTGCCTCGGTATGAACCCCGACCAGCTGGCCCCCGGCGAGCGTTCCGCCTCCACCTCGAACCGCAACTTCGAGGGGAGGCAGGGCAAGGGCGGCCGCACCCACCTGGTCTCGCCCCAGGTCGCCGCCGCCACCGCCGTACTGGGCCATCTGGCCTCGCCCGCCGACCTGTCCGACACCCGTACCCCCGCCGGAGTCGCATAGCCATGGAAGCCTTCACCACACACACCGGCCGGGCCGTCCCGCTGCGCCGCAGCAACGTCGACACCGACCAGATCATCCCCGCCCACTGGCTGAAGAAGGTCACCCGCGACGGGTTCGAGGACGGCCTCTTCGAAGCCTGGCGCAAGGACGCCGGCTTCGTCCTCAACCGCCCCGAGCGGCAGGGCGCCTCGGTCCTGGTGGCCGGCCCCGACTTCGGTACGGGCTCCTCCCGCGAACACGCGGTCTGGGCCTTGCAGAACTTCGGCTTCAAGACCGTCATCTCCTCCCGCTTCGCCGACATCTTCCGGGGCAACTCGCTGAAGAACGGCCTGCTGACCGTGGTCCTGGACCAGCAGGTCGTCGACGCCCTGTGGGAGCTGAGCGAGGCCGACCCGAGCGCCGAGATCACCGTCGACCTGGAGACCCGCCAGGTCCGCGCCGAGGGCATCACGGCCGACTTCGAGCTGGACGAGAACGCCCGCTGGCGACTGCTCAACGGCCTCGACGACATCAGCCTCACCCTTCAGAACGAAGCGGACATCGTGGCTTACGAGGCGGCCAGGCCGTCCCACAAACCGCGTACAATTGACGCCTGAGCAGCGCTTTTCCATGACTGCGCCCCCTGCCTCCGGGCAGGGGGCGCAGTCGCTTGTTGAGCCCCCCTCGGGCGACAACTCGCCCCAGATGGCACAATCGGTGCATGGAACGCGACAGCCAACTCAAGCTCTATGGCCAAGTCGCCGACCAGTTGAAGGAAGCGCACGCGAAGGTGCGTGCACTGCAAGTCCCGGAGAGCGTACGGATGGCGCTGTCCCGGAAGCTGCTGGTCGTCACGGCCGCGGCGAAGCACGATCTCCCGGACGCGGCAAGGCGTCTGGACCGGTTGATGAAGGACCTCGATGAGGGCCGATTCCCCGAAGGTGACTGACACGTGGAACTGCGCATCGGTCGACTTCGTTGCGGCACTAGGGTGATTAGCCCGTTTCGTGTTTGATTTGCGGTATATATCTGCCTAACGTGCGAAAAAGCCTGAACACTTTCGTTCCGGCAATGTCTCCGAAGGGGAAGACGTGAACAAGGCGCAGCTCGTAGAAGCGATTGCCGACAAGGTCGGCGGCCGCCAGCAGGCCGCAGACGCGGTCGACGCGGTACTCGACGCGATCGTCCGTGCCGTTGTCGCCGGGGACCGTGTCTCGGTCACCGGCTTCGGCTCGTTCGAGAAGGTCGACCGCCCCGCCCGGTACGCCCGCAACCCGCAGACGGGTGAGCGCGTCCGGGTCAAGAAGACCTCGGTGCCCCGCTTCCGCGCGGGTCAGGGGTTCAAGGACCTGGTGAGCGGCTCGAAGAAGCTCCCCAAGAACGACGTGGCCGTGAAGAAGGCCCCCAAGGGCAGCCTCTCGGGCGGATCTTCCGCCGCCCGTACGACGGTCAAGGCCGCCGCCGCCAAGAAGTCGGCCGCCAAGAAGGCCACGGCGAAGAAGACCACCGCCAAGAAGGCCGTGGCACCGGCGAAGAAGGCCACCGCCACCGCCAAGAAGGCCACCGCCAAGAAGGCGACCGCCACGGCGAAGAAGGCCACGCCGGCCGCGAAGAAGGCGACCGCCACGGCCAAGAAGGCCACCGCCACCGCCAAGAAGACCGCGCCCGCCAAGAAGGCCACGGCGAAGAAGGCGCCCGCGAAGAAGACCACGGCGCGCACCACCACGGCCAAGAAGGCCACCGCACGCAAGAAGTGAGACCGGGCAACCGCTCGCTTCGAGGAAACGCGCCGGGCCGGGCTCCCCTCCGGGGGAGCCCGGCCCGCGGGCTGTCCGGGGCCCGTTCGGCCCCTGTACGGTCCCGAACCCCCGTACGGTCTAGAACGTCTGTAGCGTCACCAGCGTGATCCGCAGGGCGGCCCCTTGGCCCTCGCCCTCGATCCGCACCCGCTGCCCCGGACGCAGCAGCAGCAGGCCGCCCGCGTCGAAGGCCGGGGCGTCGAACTCCACCGGGGTGCCGTCGTCCAGCAGCACACTGCCGGTCCGGGTCTCGGGGTCGTACGTGTACGAGGTCGCCTGCATGGGCGGCAGCCTATCGGTCCGGGGTGAGGGAGAGCGCGGGCCCGAGCCGCGCGGTGTACGGCCCCACTCCGAGGGCAAGCGCCACCTTCAGGTCCTCGCCCGTATCCACGTCCCGGCGCACCGAGTCGACCCCGGGCAGCGTTATTTCCACCGCGCCCGAAGCCAGATGCCGGGCGGCGGACGGGCCGCCGAAAGCCGGGCGCAATTCCGTGCCCCCGGCGCAGGACAGAAATGTCGTTCCGATTCCCGCCGCGTCCCGGAGAAATGCCCGGGGAAAAGCGGAGGCAAAATCGAGCACCCGAGCCAATTCGCCGGCGCGCAGGGCCGGCAGATCCGCGTTGAGAGCGGCCACCGGGAGGGCGGGTGCGGCAGCCCGCACCGAGCGCGCCCCGTACGCCAGCGCCGCGTTGAGCCCGGCCGCCGGGACGTCCGCCACGATCCGCGCGCCGAGCGCCGAAAGGGCCGCCCCGGCCGCCGTATCGTCCGTGACGACCACCACATCCCGCACCCGGACACAGGCGAGGGCCGCCGCCACCGTGTCCTGGGCGAAGGCCAGGGCCAGCCGGGGCCGGGCGGGCTCGCCCGCCGCCCGCCCCAGGCGGCTCTTGGCCCGCGCGAGCGGCTTCAGCGGAACGACCAGGGACCAGAGCCCCGCCGGATCGGTGTTCGTGGCGATCTCCCCCTCCGTACGCATGAGGACTTATTCTCGCCTGCCGGTACGACAACCCGGAGGGCCGGGCCCGGAGGTGAGGCGTACGGTGTTCTCGACAGAGGAGGGGCCTGGGGCGAGACTTGACCGTCGGTAGCCGGCAGCAGGTCGAGAGTTCCGATGAGGTCCTTAGAGGAAGGTGTCCGAGTGTCCCGCCGCAGAATCGGCTTCTGGTACCGCCTGGCGGCGGTTATCGCCAAGCCGCCGTTGGTGGTTCTGTTCAAGCGCGACTGGCGGGGGACGGAACACATTCCGGCCGACGGCGGATTCATCACCGCCGTCAATCACAACTCCTATCTGGACCCGCTCTCCTACGGCCACTTCCAGTACAACACCGGACGCGTGCCCCGGCTCCTGGCCAAGGCCGGCCTCTTCCGCACCCCCTTCGTCGGGATGATGCTGCGCGGCACCGGCCAGATCCCCGTCTACCGCGAGACGACCAACGCCCTGGACGCCTTCCGGGCCGCCGTCGACGCCATCGAGCGCGGCGAGTGCGTCGCCTTCTACCCCGAGGGCACCCTCACCCGCGACCCCGAGATGTGGCCGATGGCCGGCAAGACCGGCGCCGCCCGGGTCGCGCTGATGACGAAGGCCCCCGTCATCCCGGTCGCCCAGTGGGGCGCCAACCTCGCGATGCCGCCGTACGCCAAGGAGAACAAGCTCCGGCTGTTCCCCCGCAAGACGCTGACGGTCCAGGCCGGCCCGCCCGTCGACCTCAGCCGCTTCTACGATGTCGAGCCGACGCCCGAGGTGCTGCGCCAGGCGACCGAGGTCATCATGGCCGCGATCACCCGCCAGCTGGAGGACATCCGGGGGGAGAAGGCCCCCGCCGAGCTCTACGATCACCGCAAAGCCCGTGCTGAGCAACGGCGCAGGGCGCAGGGAAAGGGATCCACGTGACGCACCCCGTAAAAGCAGCCGTCTTCGGAACCGGCTCATGGGGTACGGCGTTCGCCGTGATCCTCGCCGACGCGGGCTGCGAGGTCACCCTCTGGGGACGCCGCGCCGAGGTCGCCGAGACCGTCAACACCACCCGCACCAACCCGGACTACCTGCCGGGGATCACGCTCCCCGAGTCGATCCGCGCCACCACCGACCCCGCCGAGGCGCTGCGCGGGGCCGAGTTCGCCTTCCTCGTCGTGCCCTCCCAGACGCTGCGCGCCAACCTCGCGGACTGGGCCCCCCACCTGGAGCAGGACACCGTCCTGGTCTCGTTGATGAAGGGTGTGGAGCTGGGCACCGCCAAGCTGATGAGCGAGGTCATCGCGGACGTCACCAAGGTCTCCGCCGACCGCATCGCCGTCGTCTCCGGACCCAACCTGGCCAAGGAGATCGCCGAGCGCCGGCCCGCAGCGGCCGTCGTCGCCTGCGCCGACGAGTCCGTCGCCCAGCGCCTCCAGGCCGCCTGCCACACCCCGTACTTCCGCCCGTACACCAACACCGACGTCGTCGGCTGCGAACTCGGCGGCGCCGTGAAGAACGTCATCGGCCTCGCCGTCGGCATCGCGGACGGCATGGGCCTCGGCGACAACACCAAGGGCTCCCTCATCACCCGCGGCCTCGCCGAGACCACCCGCCTGGGTGTGGCCATGGGCGCCGACCCGCTGACGTTCTCCGGACTCGCGGGCCTGGGCGACCTGGTGGCCACCTGCTCCTCGCCGCTCTCGCGCAACCACACCTTCGGCACCAACCTCGGGCGCGGGATGACGCTCCAGGAGACGATCGCCGTCACCAAGCAGACCGCCGAGGGCGTCAAGTCCTGCGAATCGGTCCTGGACCTGGCCCGTCGGCACGGGGTCGACATGCCCATCACGGAGACCGTCGTCTCCATCGTCCACGAGGGCAAGTCCCCGGTCGTCGCGGTCAAGGAGCTGATGTCGCGGAGCGCCAAGGCCGAGCGACGCTGACTCCTCCCTTACCAGCAGGTACGCTCATCGCGATATGAGCAGCGAGAACCTCCCCCAGAGCCCTGAGCGCGCCGAGAGCCCTGAGCAGCAGCGCCGCAAGCCGCGTGTGGCTGTCGTGTTCGGCGGCCGCAGCTCCGAACACGGCATCTCGGTCGTCACGGCCGGCGCCGTCATGAAGGCCATCGACCGGACGAAGTACGACGTCCTGCCGATCGGCATCACGACGGACGGCCGCTGGGCGCTCACCGCCGACGAGCCCGAACGCATGGCCATCACCGACCGCAAGGTCCCCGACGTGGCCCAGCTCGCCGAGTCCACCGAGGGCAGCGTCGTGCTCTCGGTCGACCCCGGCAGCCGCGAGGTCGTCTACAGCGAACCCGGCTCGGTGCCCAAGGCGCTCGGCGAGGTCGACGTCGTCTTCCCCGTGCTGCACGGCCCGTACGGGGAGGACGGCACCCTCCAGGGGCTGCTCGAACTCTCCGGTGTGCCCTACGTCGGCGCGGGCGTCCTCGCCTCGGCCGTCGGCCAGGACAAGGAGTACATGAAGCGCGTCTTCATCTCCTTCGGCCTGCCGGTCGGACCGTACGAGGTCGTCCGGCCGCGCGAGTGGGACCGCGACCCCTCCGCCGTACGCAAGCGGATCGTGGACTTCGCCGGTGAGCACGGCTGGCCGCTGTTCATCAAGCCCGCCCGGGGCGGCTCCTCCATGGGCATCACCAAGGTCGACGAGCTCTCGGGCCTCGACGCGGCGATCGAGGAGGCCCGCCGCCACGACCCCAAGTTCCTCGTGGAGTCGCTGCTGCGGGGCCGTGAGATCGAGTGCGGGGTGCTGGAGTTCGAGGACGGACCGCGCGCCAGCGTGCCCGCCGAGATCCCGCCGGTCACCGCGCACGAGTTCTACGACTTCGAGGCGAAGTACATCGACTCGGCCGCCGGTCTGGTGCCCGCCCCGCTCACCGAGGAGCAGACCGCCGAGGTCCAGCGGCTCGCCGTCGCGGCCTTCGACGCCACCTCCTGCGAGGGGCTGGTGCGCGCCGACTTCTTCCTCACCGAGGACGGCACCTTCGTCATCAACGAGATCAACACCCTGCCGGGGTTCACCCCGATCTCCATGTACCCGCGCATGTGGCAGGAGAGCGGCGTGAGCTACCCGGAGCTGGTCGACCGCCTGATCCAGGCCGCGTTGACCCGCTCCACCGGACTGCGCTGAGAGACCCGGAAGGCCGGGACGGCGGGTGCCGTCCCGGCCTTCCGGGCGTGGGTCAGCTGTCGTGGTGGACGGGGGAGCGCCGCAGCGCAGTACGATCGCCCCGTCAGCGCGCGGAGTCACGGTGCGGGGGCGGGAGAACCGTGGTCACAGACCGCGCGTCCCATGCGCGGCACCGGACGGGGGTCAGAGGTGGACGACCGGACAGGTCAGCGTGCGTGTGATGCCGTCCACCTGCTGCACTTTGGCGACCACCATGCGGCCGAGTGCATCGACCGTGTCGGCCTGGGCCCGCACGATCACGTCGTACGGACCGGTGACGTCCTCTGCCTGGATGACTCCCGGAATCTTGGAAATGGTCTCGGCGACGATCGACGCCTTGCCCACCTCGGTCTGAATAAGGATGTACGCCTGTACCACGGAACCTCCAGGGCGGCCACGAGGATCATGTGGGGGAAAGGGACGCCACGTTATCGCGTCGCCGAGGGTGACGGGGAGACCTACGGGCCGTATGACGTCCACAGCGTGGCGTGCGGAGTGCGGAAGTTGACGTATCCCTTGACGGTATCGGCAGCTCTCCTGACGGTACCGACAGCAGTGACGGCTCGCGACCGGGGGCCCGGACGGGTGTCCGGGGCGATAAATGAGAGGTGAGACTCGGTGAAGGGAACCGTGGGCGAGTTGGGGGAGTTCGGGCTCATCAGAGAGCTCACCTCCCGGCTCACCACCACTCCGGCGGTACGGCTGGGGCCCGGCGACGACGCCGCGGTCGTGGCCGCTCCCGACCGCAGGGTCGTGGCCAGTACGGACATCCTGCTGGAAGGGCGGCACTTCCGCCGCGACTGGTCGACGGCGTACGACGTCGGCCGCAAGGCGGCGGCACAGAACCTCGCCGACATCGCGGCCATGGGCGCCGTGCCCACCGCGCTGCTCCTGGGCCTCGTCGTCCCCGCCGACCTCCCGGTCACCTGGGCCGCCGAGCTGATGGACGGGCTGCGGGACGAGTGCCAGGTGGCGGGGGCGGCCGTCGTCGGCGGCGACGTGGTCGGCGGCGACACCATCACCGTCGCCATCACCGCCCTCGGCGACCTGCGCAACCACGAACCGGTCACCCGCGCCGGCGCCCGGCCCGGCGACGTCGTCGCCGTCACCGGCTGGCTCGGCTGGTCCGCCGCCGGATACGCCGTGCTCTCCCGCGGCTTCCGCTCGCCCCGCGCCTTCGTCGAGGCCCACCGCCGCCCCGAACCGCCGTACCACGCGGGCCCCGCGGCCGCCGGACTCGGCGCCACCGCGATGACCGACGTCAGCGACGGGCTCGTCGCGGACCTGGGGCACATCGCCGAGGCCAGCAAGGTCCGCATCGACCTGCGCTCCGGCCTCATCGACATCCCCTCGCAGATGTCCGACATCGGCCAGGCCGTCGGCGTCGACCCGCTCCAGTGGGTGCTGACCGGGGGAGAGGACCACGCGATCGTGGCCACCTTCCCGCCGGACGCCAAGCTCCCCGCCCGCTGGAAGGTGATCGGCGAGGTCCTCAACCCCTCCGCCCTGCCCCAGGTCACCGTGGACGGGGCGCCTTGGACCAGCAAGGGCGGCTGGGACCACTTCGGGGCGATCGAGGACACCTACTGAGGCCTTCCCCGTGGGGCCGCCTTTTCGGCTGCCGCTAGATTGCTGCGTATGCCCATACGTACCGCTGTACCGCCCCGCGTCCTCACCGTCGCCGGATCCGACTCCGGCGGCGGTGCGGGGATCCAGGCCGATCTGAAGACCATGCTCGCCCTCGGTGTGCACGGCATGAGCGTGCTCACCGCCGTCACCGCACAGAACTCCCTCGGCGTCCAGGGCGCGTGGGAGCTTCCGGTGGACGCCGTACGCGCCCAGTACCGCAGCGTCGTCGACGACATCGGCGTCCAGGCGGTGAAGACCGGGATGCTCGCCTCGGCCGTGCTCGTCGAGACCGTCGCCGAACTCCTCGCCGGGACCGACGCCCCCGTCGTCGTCGACCCGGTCGGCGTCTCCAAGCACGGGGACGCGCTGCTCGCCGCCGAGGCCCTCGACTCCGTACGGACGAAGCTGCTGCCCGTCGCCACGGTGGCCACCCCGAACCTCGACGAAGTGGCCCAGCTCACGGGCGTACAGGTCACCGACGAGGACGGGATGCGCCGGGCCGCCGAGGAGATCCTGGCGTTCGGACCGCGCTGGGCGCTCATCAAGGGCGGGCACCTGCCCGGCGAGGCGGTGGACCTGCTCACCGACGGGAGCGCGGAACACTGGCTGCGCGCCCCCCGCCACGACAACCGGCACACCCACGGCACCGGCTGCACCCTCGCCTCCGCCATCGCCTCCGGGCTGGCGCTCGGCCAGGACGTGCCCACGGCGGTGGAGGGCGCGAAGGCGTACGTCACCGGCGCGATCCGGGCCGGATTCGCGCTGGGCGGCGGCATCGGCCCGGTCGACCACGGCTGGCGGACCCGGCAGGTCGGCTGATCAGCTCCTGAGCACAGGGCGGATGAGCACAGCAAAAAGCCGGTCCACCGAGGTGGACCGGCTTTTCGGGCAACCGGAAGGCTGCGCTACGACGGATACGTCAGCGCGCGACCTTGCCGGCCTTGATGCACGAGGTGCAGACGTTGAGCCGCTTCGGCGTTCGACCGACCACGGCACGCACGCGCTGGATGTTGGGATTCCAGCGACGGGACGTACGGCGGTGCGAGTGCGAAATGCTGTTGCCGAAGCCCGGCCCCTTGCCGCAGACGTCGCAGTTGGCAGCCACGGGTCACTCCAAAGACTTCAGATGCACTTACAGTGAATTCCGGCGCGCCGGAATCATTGAATGAAGTGGCGGTACCGGAGGAATGGCCCGACTCTCATCGGGCAACCGAAGCAGCATACAACGCCTGCTTCGGAGATACGAAACTACCACGGGTTGGCCCACCGCCCTCCCGCCCCCTGTCCCGACCGGGACCCCGACAGGCGGGCTAACCTGCGGTGCAGCCCGTTGCCACGGCCGCTTCAAGGAGGACCATCGGTGCCGCAGCTCCCCGACGATCTGGACGCCGTCGCGGTGCGCACGTGGTGCTCACTGGCCCTGGAGGCCCTGGGCCGGGAGCGCGCGGAGATCGACGCGATCAACGTCTATCCCATCGCCGACGGGGACACCGGCACCAACCTCTATCTGACCGTCGAGTCCGCCGCGGCGGCCGTCGAAGCGGTCTTCGCCGCCCATGAGACCGGCACCACCGCACCCGCCACCGCCGACGCCGTACGCGCCATGGCGCACGGCGCCCTGATCGGCGCGCGCGGGAACTCCGGCACGATCCTGGCCCAGCTGCTGCGCGGCATGGCCGGGGTGCTGGCCGACGGCGGCGACGCGGCCCACCTGCGCCTCGCCCTGACCCGGGCCGCGGCCGCCGCCCGGCAGGCCGTCGCCCACCCGGTGGAGGGCACGGTGCTGACCGTCGCCACGGCGGCCGCCGAAGCCGCGCAGGGCGGCGAGGAGCGGGAGCTGCGCGCGGTGGTGAGCGCCGCGTACGAGGGGGCGCGCGCCGCCCTGGCCAGGACCCCGGAGCAGCTCGCCGTGCTCGGCCGGGCCGGTGTCGTGGACGCCGGGGGGCGTGGGCTGGTGGCGGTCCTGGGGGCGCTGGTGGAGGCGGTGACCGGGCAGGCTCCGGTACGGGGGCCCCGTGCCGGTTCCGGGAAGGCCGCGGCTCCTGTGGACGGAGGGTCGGTGGTGGGGCTGCCGGTGGGAGGCGTTCCGATCCCGGCGGGCGGCGCTCCGGTGGAGGGCCCCCTCGACTGCCCCGAGGACGCGGACGGCGGTGGGCCCGCCTTCGAGGTGATCTACCTCCTGGAGGCCCGTGACGAGCAGGTGGACCGGCTGCGGACCCGACTCGACGCGCTCGGCGACTCCCTGGTCGTGGTCGGCGGCGACGGGCTCTGGCACGTCCACGTCCATGTCGACGACGCGGGGGCCGCCGTTGAGGCGGGCGTCGAGGCCGGGCGGCCGTACCGGATCAGGATCACCCACTTCGCCACCGAGAGCGGCCACGACGTCCGCGTCCAGGCCGAACCCGCCCAACGCGCCGTCGTCGTCGTGGTCCCCGGCGACGGCCTTGCCGGGCTCTGCGCCGAGGCGGGTGCCACCACCGTGATCGCCCGCCCCGGCGAACCCCCCGCCAGCGGCGAACTCGTCGACGCCATCCGCCGCGCCCACGCCCGCGAGGTGGTGCTCCTGCCCAACGACGCGGCCCTGCGCCACACCGCGGCCGCCGCCGCCGAGCAGGCCAGGACCGAGGGGGTCCGGGTCGCCCTCGTCCCCACCCGCGCCGCCGTCCAGGGCATCGCCGCCCTCGCCGTCCACGAGCCGGACCGGGGCTTCGACGAGGACGTGGTCGCCATGACGGCCGCCGCCGGAGCCACCCGCTACGCCGAACTGGCCGTCGCCGAGCGCCAGTCGTGGACCATGGCGGGCATCTGCCAGGCCGGTGACATCCTCGGCCTGATCGACGGGGACGTGGCCGTGATCGGCGCCGACGTCCCGGCCACCGCCCGCACCGTGCTGGACCGGATGCTGGCGGCCGGCGGCGAGCTGGTCACCCTCGTCCTCGGCGAGGACGTCCCGGACGCGCTGGCGGACGCGCTGGCGGAACACGTACGCGAGGGCCATCTCGCCGTGGACACCGTGGTCTACCGCGGCGGGCACCAGCGCGCACCGCTGCTGATCGGCGTCGAGTAGCCGCCCCACGGCCGTGCCCGGCGGACAGTTGTCAGTGCCGTGGTGTGCAATGGATCGCGTGTCCTCGTTCGATGAACCTCTCAAGAAGCTGCTCGGCGGAGCCACCGCGAAGGTGATGGCCGAACACCTCGACCTGCACACGGTCGGTGATCTGCTGCACCACTACCCGCGGCGGTACGAGGAGCGCGGCAAGCTGACCGCGCTGGCCGACCTCCCGCTGGACGAGCACGTCACGGTCGTCGCCCAGGTCGCCGACGCCCGCATCCTGATGTTCAACAACGGCCGGGGCAAGCGCCTTGAGGTCACCCTCACCGACGGCAGCGGCCGCCTCCAGCTGGTCTTCTTCGGCCACGGCGTCCACAAGCCGCACAAGGAGCTGCTCCCGGGCCGCCAGGCGATGTTCGCGGGCAAGGTCTCCGTCTTCAACCGGAAGATGCAGCTGGCCCACCCCACGTACCAACTCCTCGACGCCTCCGACGCCGACGAGGCGACCGAGGCCGTCGACGCCTTCGCCGGACGGCTGCTGCCGATCTACCCCGCCTGCAAGCAGCTGGACTCCTGGCGGATCGCCAAGGCCGTCGACGCCGTCCTGCCCAGCGCCCAGGACGCGGTGGACCCGCTGCCCGCCGCCCTGCGCGAGGGGCGCGGCTTCACCCCGCTGCCCGAGGCCCTGCTGAAGGTGCACCGCCCGCAGACGAAGGCGGACATCGAGGACGCCAAGGCCCGCCTCAAGTGGGACGAGGCGTTCGTGCTCCAGGTCGCCCTGGCCCGCCGCCGGTACGCCGACACCCAACTGCCCGCAGTCGCCCGCCGCCCGGTCGCCGACGGACTGCTGGACGCCTTCGACGCCAAGCTGCCGTTCACCCTCACCGAGGGCCAGCAGAAGGTCAGCAAGGAGATCTTCGACGACCTGGCCACCGAGCACCCGATGCACCGCCTCCTCCAGGGAGAAGTCGGCTCCGGGAAGACCATGGTGGCCCTGCGCGCCATGCTCACCGTCGTCGACGCGGGCGGCCAGGCCGCGCTGCTCGCCCCGACCGAGGTCCTGGCCCAGCAGCACCACCGGTCCATCACCGAGATGATGGGGGAGCTGGCCGAGGGCGGCATGCTGGGCGGCTCGGACCAGGGCACCAAGGTCGTGCTGCTCACCGGCTCCATGGGGATGGCGGCCCGTCGGCAGGCCCTGCTGGACCTGGTCACCGGTGAGGCCGGGATCGTCATCGGCACCCACGCGCTCATCGAGGACAAGGTCCAGTTCCACGACCTGGGGCTCGTGGTCGTCGACGAGCAGCACCGCTTCGGCGTCGAACAGCGCGACGCCCTCCGTTCCAAGGGCAAGCAGCCGCCCCACCTCCTCGTCATGACCGCCACCCCCATCCCCCGTACGGTCGCGATGACCGTCTTCGGCGACCTGGAGACCTCCGTCCTGGACCAGCTCCCGGCCGGCCGCTCCCCGATCGCCAGCCATGTCGTCCCCGCCAAGGACAAGCCGCACTTCCTCGCCCGCGCCTGGGAGCGCGTGGCCGAGGAGGTGGAGAACGGCCACCAGGCGTACGTGGTCTGCCCCCGCATCGGCGACGACGCGGAGGAGGCCGAGGGGAAGAAGAAGGGGAAGGCCAAGAAGGCGGCTCCCGAGGAGGATCCGGAGAAGCGGCCGCCGCTCGCCGTGCTGGAGATCGCGGACGAGCTGCGCAAGGGCGCGCTGGCCGGGCTCGGCGTCGAGGTGCTGCACGGTCGGATGCACCCCGACGAGAAGGACGACGTGATGCGCCGGTTCGCCGCCGGAGACGTCGACGTCCTGGTCGCCACCACCGTCATCGAGGTCGGCGTCAACGTCCCCAACGCCACCGCCATGGTGATCATGGACGCCGACCGGTTCGGTGTCTCCCAGCTCCACCAGCTCCGCGGCCGCGTCGGCCGTGGCTCGGCCCCCGGGCTCTGCCTGCTGGTCAGCGAGGCCCACGAGGCGAGCCCCGCCCGCGCCCGCCTCTCCGCCGTCGCCGCCACCCTCGACGGCTTCGAGCTCTCCCGTATCGACCTGGAGCAGCGCCGCGAGGGCGATGTGCTCGGCCAGGCCCAGTCCGGGGTGCGCTCCTCGCTGCGCATGCTCACCGTCATCGACGACGAGGAGGTCATCGCCGCCGCCCGCGAGGAGGCCGTCGCCGTCGTCGCCGCCGACCCGGAGCTGGAGCACCTGCCGGAGCTGCGTACGGTGCTGGCCGCGCTGCTGGACAAGGACCGGGAGGAGTACCTCGACAAGGGGTGAGCCCGGGGCCGTCCTGCTGGTGCGGGCCGCACGCCATATCGTGGACGGACAGCCCGTACCCGCCGGCGTAACGACAGCACGCGCCCGCCGCGAGCCCCCGCACACGCCCCCGACCCCGAGGACCCGACACCCATGACCCGCGTGATCGCCGGATCGGCCGGCGGACGCCGCCTGGCCGTACCGCCCGGCACCGGCACCCGCCCCACCTCCGACCGTGCGCGGGAGGGCCTCTTCTCCACCTGGGAAGCGCTGCTCGGCACCCTCGAAGGCGTCCGCGTCGCCGATCTGTACGCCGGATCCGGCGCCGTCGGCCTCGAAGCCCTCTCCCGGGGCGCGGTCCACGCCCTGCTGGTCGAGGCCGACCAGAAGGCGGTGCGCACCGTCCGGGACAACGTCCGCACCCTCGGGCTGCCCGGCGCCGAGGTCCGTACCGGCAAAGCCGAGCAGATCGTGACAGGTCCGGCGCCCTCGGACCCGTACGACATCGTCTTCCTGGATCCGCCGTACGCCGTCACCGACGACGATCTTCGCGAGATCCTGCTCACACTCCGTGCTCAGGGGTGGCTCACGGACGATGCGCTCGTCACGGTGGAACGGAGCACCCGGGGCGGAGAATTCGGCTGGCCCGCCGGATTCGAGCCACTGCGGGCCCGTCGCTACGGCGAGGGAACGCTTTGGTACGGTCGCGCCGCCGCTACGTGCGAAGACGCACGATGACCGGACCGGAGAGCGAGGGAATCACAGTGCGCCGCGCCGTCTGTCCGGGGTCTTTCGACCCCATCACCAACGGACATCTCGACATCATCCAACGAGCCTCCAAGCTGTACGACGTGGTGCACGTGGCGGTGATGATCAACCAGTCCAAGAAGGGGCTGTTCACCGTGGACGAGCGGATCGACCTGATCCGCGAGGTCACCGCGGACTTCGGCAACGTGGAGGTGGAGTCCTTCCACGGCCTGCTGGTCGACTTCTGCAAGCAGCGGGGGATCCCGGCGATCGTGAAGGGCCTGCGGGCCGTCAGCGACTTCGACTACGAGCTCCAGATGGCCCAGATGAACAACGGCCTCTCCGGCGTCGAGACCCTCTTCGTGCCGACCAACCCGACGTACAGCTTCCTGTCGTCCTCGCTGGTCAAGGAGGTCGCGACCTGGGGTGGCGACGTCTCCCACCTGCTGCCCCCCACCGTCCACGAGGCGCTCACCAAGCGGCTGGGCGAGCGCTGAGCGGCTGACGGTCCGTCACCAGGTGTCGGGCGGCGGCCGACTGGCCTTACAGTCGTCCCGTCCGTCTCCAACAGAGCAGCAGCTTCAACAGAGCAGCAGAGAGTGGCGAGCACACGGTGGACGTGCAGAAGAAGCTCGACGAGATCGTCGAAGCGGTCGGGAACGCCCGCGCCATGCCCATGTCGGCCTCGTGCGTGGTCAACCGCGCCGAGCTGCTCGCCATGCTCGAAGAGGTACGCGAGGCCCTGCCCGGCTCGCTCGCCCACGCCCAGGAGCTGATCGGCGGCCAGGAGCAGTTCGCCGAGCAGGCCCGGCAGGAGGCCGAGCGGATCATCCGGTCCGCCCACGCCCAGCGCTCCTCGCTGATCGCCGAGACCGAGATCGCCCGCCAGTCGCAGAGCGAGGCCGACCGGATCCTCTCCGAGGCC
The DNA here is from genome assembly GCF_009865135.1 of Streptomyces sp. SID8374. Lineage (NCBI taxonomy): Bacteria > Bacillati > Actinomycetota > Actinomycetes > Kitasatosporales > Streptomycetaceae > Streptomyces > Streptomyces sp. SID8374. The sequence goes on from NZ_WWGH01000002.1 coordinate 497,679, forward strand.
CGCCGCGAGGCCGAGGAGGTCCGGGCCGAGGCCGACGACTACGTCGACAGCAAGCTCGCCAACTTCGAGGTCGTCCTCACCAAGACCATCGGGTCCGTGGACCGGGGCCGCGAGAAGCTGCTCGGCCGGGGCCAGGGCCTGGACGAGCAGGGCTACCAGGACCCCGACTTCGCCGAGGCCCCCGAGCGCAGCGCCGACCCCGAGACGCTGAAGCAGCGGGCCGACGCGTACGTGGACGCCAAGTTCGGCGCCTTCGAGGCGGTCCTCGCCAAGACCCTGGAGGCGGTCGGCCGCGGCCGGCAGAAACTGCACGGCCGGGTCGCCACCGACGACCTCGGGGCCCACATGGCCGCCCAGGACGCGGCGGGTGCCCAGGGCCACACCAGCGACGCCGACTATCTGGCCGGTCTCGCCGAGCTGGCCACCCCGGCCCCGCAGCAGGCGCCCCAGCAGCCGCTCTACCAGGAGCAGCAGCCCGAGTACCCGGGCCGGCCGCCGCAGGCAGAGCCCGGCTACGCGCAGGCGGAGTACGGACAGGCCGAGTACGCGCAGGCTTCGTACGGCTACCAGGAGCAGCAGGCGCAGGACCCGTACGGCTACCAGCAGGTGCCGGACCCGTACGCGGCCTACCAGCAGCCCGCCTACGACCCCAACCAGTACCCGCCCCAGCCGCAGGCCCAGCCCGACTACGGCTGGCAGCAGCAGCCCCAGGTGCCCGCCCAGCAGAACCAGGGCGCGCTGGACGAGACCAGCCTCTTCGACACCAGCATGATCGACCTGGAGCAGCTGCGCCGCTACGAAGAGGGCCGCTGACCGCAGAGGGCGGGGGAGGTTCTGGGCCGATTGGGTGCTGAGCGGTCCGTCCAGTATCCTGAATCCTCGGTCGCGCATAGGTCCGCGATCTCGGCTGCCCGTTTCGTCTCACGAAGCGGAGACGGTAGGGCTCGGGACCGGAGACGGCCCCTTCCCCCAGCAGCAAGCACGACATCCATGATTCGAAAGCAGGAAACGCCCTGAACGGCCACCTCGACCACCGCAACCCTCTCGTGTTCGATACGCGCGAGCTGGGTCGGCGTCCAGGTGCCCTGAAGCGGCTGTCCCGCTCGGTGGACGCACCCGGTTCACCGGTTCTCGGTATCGACGGCGTCATCGGTGTGCCGGAAGGCGCACCCCTGGAGCTGGACCTCCGACTCGAATCGGTCATGGAAGGGGTGCTTGTCACAGGGACCGCCCGTGCGAGCGCCGAGGGGGAGTGCGTAAGGTGTCTGGAGCCGCTGACCGTAGAGGTCGACGCGGATTTCCAGGAGATGTTCTCGTACCCTGACGCCGATGACCGGGGCCGCCCTGCGGACCCGGCCGACGACGCCGAGGACGACGAGGACAGGTTCTTCCTCGAGGACGGCTTGTTCGACCTCGAGTCAGTGCTGCGTGACGCGGTAGTGCTCGCACTGCCCATGCAGCCGGTGTGCAAGGAGACCTGCGCCGGTCTGTGTTCCGAATGCGGAATCAGGCTGGACGAGAACCCGGGCCACCACCACGACGCCGTCGACATCCGTTGGGCGGCACTGCAAGGACTCGCCGAGACCGTTCAGGACGGCGAGAAGGACAACATGGGCGGCGCCGAACCGGGCGTCGACGAGAAGCAGGAGAAGTAGCCGTGGCTGTTCCGAAGCGGAAGATGTCGCGCAGCAACACGCGCCACCGCCGGTCGCAGTGGAAGGCTGCGGTCCCCACCCTGGTTTCGTGCGAGCGTTGCCAGGAGCCGAAGCTCCAGCACATTGCGTGCCCGAGCTGCGGCACCTACAACAAGCGCCAGGTCCTCGAGGTCTGAGCGGCTGGTGAGAGGCCCGATGTCTGAGTTGTCCAGCGCCAAGAAGCAGGCAGACAACGTCAACACAGCCTCGTCCCACACGCTTCTGGAAGGGCGGCTCGGGTATCACCTCGAGTCCGCCCTTCTGGTGCGTGCGCTGACCCATCGTTCGTACGCATACGAGAACGGCGGTCTGCCCACCAACGAGCGGCTCGAATTCCTCGGGGATTCGGTGCTCGGCCTGGTGGTCACGGACACGCTGTACCGCACCCACCCCGACCTGCCCGAAGGCCAGCTGGCCAAGTTGCGGGCCGCGGTGGTCAACTCGCGTGCGCTTGCGGAAGTGGGCCGCGGCCTCGAACTCGGCTCCTTCATCCGGCTCGGCCGCGGTGAAGAGGGCACGGGTGGCCGGGACAAGGCTTCCATCCTCGCCGACACACTGGAAGCAGTGATCGGCGCGGTCTATCTCGACCAGGGCCTCGGCGCGGCCTCGGAGCTGGTCCACCGGCTCTTCGACCCGCTGATCGACAGGTCCTCGAACCTCGGTGCCGGTCTGGACTGGAAGACCAGCCTCCAGGAGCTCACCGCGAGCGAGAGCCTCGGAGTCCCCGAGTACCTCGTCACGGAGACCGGCCCGGACCACGAGAAGACCTTCACTGCTGCTGCTCGCGTCGGTGGTGTCTCGTACGGCACCGGCACCGGCCGTAGCAAGAAGGAAGCGGAGCAGCAGGCGGCCGAGTCCGCCTGGCGCGAGATCAGCGCCGCCGCTGAGGCACGGCAGGCCGCGGAGAAGTCCGCAGCCGACGGAGGGGCCGCCGACACCCCTGCCGATCCGTCGCCCGACACGGACGCCGCTCCCGCCTGAAGCAGAACCCCGAACCCCTCGGTGCGCATGCGCACCGAGGGGTTCTCCCTGTCCCGGGGAGCCCGTCGCGTGCTCCCGTACTGCCGTCGTCGTGTCTGGAGTGGTCCACCGTGCCCGAGCTGCCCGAGGTCGAAGTCGTACGCCGGGGCCTGGAGCGCTGGGTCAGCGGCCGGACCGTCACCGACGTCGAGGTCCTGCACCCGCGCTCGGTCCGACGGCACCTGGCGGGCGGCCCGGACTTCGCCGCCCGGCTGCGCGGGGTCCGCTTCGGTACGGCGATGCGGCGCGGCAAGTACCTCTGGGTGCCGATCGACGAGGCCGCCTCCTCGCTCCTCGGACACCTGGGCATGAGCGGGCAGCTGCTGGTGCAGCCCGTGGACGCGCCCGACGAGAAGCACCTGCGGATCCGGATGCGGTTCGACGACGCGCTCGGCACCGAGCTGCGCTTCGTCGACCAGCGCACCTTCGGCGGGCTCTCCCTCCACGACACCACCCCCGACGGCCTGCCCGACACCATCGCGCACATCGCCCGCGACCCGCTGGACCCGCTCTTCGACGACGCCGCGTTCCACACGGCCCTGCGCCTGCGCCGTACGACGGTCAAGCGCGCGCTACTGGACCAGTCGCTGATCAGCGGCGTCGGCAACATCTACGCGGACGAGGCGCTCTGGCGCTCCAAGCTCCACTACGACCGGCCGACCGCGACCCTCACCCGCCCCAGGTCGGCCGAGCTGCTCGGCCACGCCCGGGACGTCATGAACGCGGCCCTCGCCCAGGGCGGCACCAGCTTCGACAGCCTGTACGTCAACGTGAACGGCGAGTCCGGATACTTCGACCGCTCCCTCGACGCGTACGGCAGGGAGGGCGAGCCGTGCCGCCGCTGCGGGACGCCGATGCGCCGCCGCGCCTGGATGAACCGGTCCAGCTACTTCTGCCCGCGCTGTCAGCGCCCGCCGCGCGCCTTGTCGTAACGCGTCCGGGCGGCGAGTACGTCGTCCATCCGCCCCTCGACGAGATGGATGAGCCCGAGGAGCTTCTCGGCGACCTCGCGGCCGAGCGGGGTCAGCTCGTAATCCACGCGGGGCGGGTTGACCGGCTGGGCCTCCCGCAGGACGAGACCGTCGCGCTCCAGGGCGTGCAGCGTCTGGGAGAGCATCTTCTCGCTGACCCCGTCGACCCGGCGCCGCAGCTCGTTGAACCGCAGGCTCTCCTCGTACAGCGCACCCAGCGTCAGACTGCCCCAGCGGCCGGTGGCGTGCTCCAGCGTGGAGCGTGAGGGGCACTGCCGGGAGAAGACGTCGAAGGCGAGGTCGTCCGTATCGCTGGCCATCTCACCAGCTTACGCCCGCACAGCGCTCACCCCGAGGGAGCGCTGTGCGGGCGTAAGTGGGGCTGGTGCGGTGGGTCAGAAGCCGAAGTTCTGGACCCACCACGGGCCGCCGGAGCCCTCGTGGATGCCGATGCCGATCGTCTTGTAGTCGCAGTTGAGAATGTTCGCGCGGTGGCCGTCGCTGTTCATCCAGCCGTCCATCACGGCCTGGGCGTCGGCCTGGCCGCGGGCGATGTTCTCCGCGGCGAGTCCCTGCACGCCGGCTTGGGCGGCCCGGTCCCAGGGGGTGTCGCCGTCCGGGTCGGTGTGGTCGAAGAAGCCGCGGGCCGCCATGTCCTCGCTGAAGTTCTGGGCGAGCGAGGTGAGTGCGGTGCTGGTGGTCAGCGGGGAGCAGCCGACCTTCGCGCGCTCCTGGTTCACCAGGGCCAGCACCTCGGCGCGGGCCGAGGCGTCGGAGGGCGAGGGGGAGGGCTTCTTGCTGGGCGGCGGGGCGGCGGTGGTCTTCGGCGGGGCCGGGGCCTTGCTCGCCGGGGTGGTGCTCTGCTTCGGGGCCGTGGTGGGCGCCTTCGACTCCTTGGACGGCGTGGCGGCCGGCTTCTTCGAAGGGGGCGTGGAGGGCGCGGCCGACTTCGACGGGGTCTTCGACGCGCTGCCGGAGGGCGACTTCGACGGCGTCGTGGACGGCGACTTCGAGGGGGTCTTCGACGGGGCCTCGGGGCGCTCGCTGCCCCGGCTGGCGGGGGAGGAGGACCGGTCGGCCGGGGCACTGGAGCCGCCCTGCTGCGTCAGCAGGTCGGGGGCGCCGCCGGTGCGGACCTGGTCGGCCGCGTTCCCGCCGCCCGTGGTGTAGGTGTCGCCGCCCGGGAGCAGACCCGAGGCGACGGCGACCGCGCCGACCGCCATCGCGGCCGAGGCGCCCAGGAGCCCGGTGCGCACCGGCACCGCGGACTTCTTCTTCCGGCGCGTGCCCCGGTGCCGCGAGGCCGCTCCGGCCGCGGGTTCTTCAGCGGCGGGGCCTGCGGCGGATCGTCGGTGGCGTCCCATGCGCTGTGCCTTCCTGATGCTCCGGACGTCGCAGCGACGTCACCCGATTACCGGTCGATCTTGGTCCCCGTACTCACCCGAACGAGTGAGGCTATTGCGACGGGACTGTACGCCATGGCTCAAAGGGGCCGCCGTGCTCTTGGAGCAATTGGCCGGTTAGCGTTCGGGCATGAACGAAGAGGCACGGCTGGTCGTCTGGGTGCGCGGCCGAGTACAGCAAGTAGGCTTCCGCTGGTTCACCAGGGCAAATGCTTTGGAGATCGGCGGACTCGTGGGCTTTGCACTCAATCTCGACGACGGCCGGGTGCAGGTCGTCGCCGAAGGATCACGTGACAATTGCCACCGTCTGCTGGATTGGCTGCGGTCCGACGACACACCCGGGCGCGTGGACGGAGTCACTGAGATCTGGGACACCCCGCGCGGCGGTTACGAGGGATTCGCCATCCGCTGATACGGGCTCGCGCCGGCGCCCCCGATCCGCTCGGTGAACGCACCGGAGCGAACCGTCACGGACCGGCCCACTGGGCGCCCGCACCCGAAATGACCTGCGAAAGGACCGCGCGGCGACCGATGGTTGCCAGATGCGGGATGTCGTGCAAGGCTGCGGCATTGACGAAGATCCCCACACCTGTCGGGGTCCCGCAGGAGAGTCGCGCCGCATGATCGTCCAGCCGCGCGCCCCCGGGACACCCGGCTCCACGGGGTGTGATCGTGTTGACCGTCAAAGTTTTTGGTGAGACGCTGAAAACCCCGCGCACCTTAGCTGTTCGGTAGAGCTGATATGCAGCAGAACCGCAGTGGTGACAGAGCCCTGCCGAGCACCGCGGGTGCGACCCCCTGACGACCCACACCGCATCGGTCGGTCACTCATTGTGGAGGACCATCCATCATGGCAAAGGCGCTTCTCGGTTACGTCGGCGGTTCCGACCCGCGACTCCTCGCCGAGATGCGACGGCTCCAGCAGCGCGTCCAGGACCTGGAATCCGAGCTCAACCGGATCCAGGACGAGAACGACGCGCTCAACGCCGCCGCTCAGCACCAGGAGTCGTTGCTCGACAGCATCGACATCGACGTACCCCAGGGCGAGCCTGCGCTGACCTGACCGGTGGCCCCATCGGGGCCGGTCGGGCTGAGCAGTCTCATCAGCCTCGGAACATCTCTCCCTATCTGATCCGTCCTGCGTCACGGATCGCCGTCCCCGGACGACCGGGTCCCTGACCGACAGGGCCGCCTGTGTCCGAATCACCGGCAACGCACTGCCCCGGTTGCCGTGGCGATGCGCCGTGCAGGACCGCACAGATCCATGCAACAGGATCACGCACCAAGATCTCCGCACCAAGATCTACAGGGACGCCTCGGCGTCCCTTTTTTCTTTGCCCGGACCCCCCGGCCCCCGCCCCGCCCCTCTCGCTTACCGTCTGATGTGCCCTGCACCTTCATGACCGAAACCGAGAGGGAAAGGTAGAGTCCGGCGGCGTGCACCTCAAGGCCCTGACCCTGCGTGGTTTCAAATCGTTCGCGTCCGCCACCACCCTGCGGTTCGAACCGGGGATCACCTGTGTCGTCGGCCCCAATGGATCGGGAAAGTCCAATGTGGTGGACGCCCTCTCCTGGGTCATGGGAGAACAGGGCGCCAAATCCCTGCGCGGCGGCAAGATGGAAGACGTGATCTTCGCCGGGACCACCGGGCGGCCCCCGCTCGGCCGCGCCGAAGTGTCGCTGACCATCGACAATTCCGATGGCGCATTGCCCATCGAGTACGCCGAAGTGACGATCACTCGGATCATGTTCCGCAATGGCGGCAGCGAATACCAGATCAATGGCGACACCTGCCGGCTGCTGGACATCCAGGAACTCCTCTCCGACTCCGGAATCGGCCGCGAGATGCACGTCATCGTCGGCCAGGGCCAGTTGGACTCCGTCCTGCACGCCGACCCGATGGGCCGCAGGGCCTTCATCGAGGAGGCCGCGGGCGTCCTCAAGCACCGCAAGCGGAAGGAGAAGGCGCTCCGCAAGCTGGACGCGATGGGCGCCAACCTCGCCCGCGTCCAGGACCTCACCGACGAGCTGCGCCGCCAGCTCAAGCCGCTCGGCCGGCAGGCCGCCGTCGCCCGCCGGGCCGCCGTCATCCAGGCCGATCTGCGCGACGCCCGGCTCCGGCTCCTCGCCCACGACCTGGTGACCCTGCGGGACGCGCTGCGCGACGAGATCGCCGACGAGGCCGAGCTGAAGAAGCGGAAGGACGCGGCGGAGGCCGACCTCAAGGCCGCGCTCGCCCGGGAAGCCGAGCTGGAGGGCGAGGTGCGGCGCCTCGCGCCCCGGCTCCAGCGGGCCCAGCAGACCTGGTACGAGCTGTCGCAGCTGGCCGAGCGGGTCCGCGGCACCATCTCCCTGGCCGACGCCCGGGTCAGGAGCGCCACCGAGGCCCCCACCGAGGAGCGCCGGGGCCGCGACCCGGAGGACCTGGAGCGGGAGGCCGCCCGGATCCGCGAGCAGGAGGCGGAGCTGACGGCGGCCCTGGAGGCGGCCGAACACGCGCTGGAGGACACCGTCGCCCACCGCGCCGACCTGGAGCGCGAGCTGGCCGCCGAGGAGCGCCGCCTCAAGGACGCCGCCCGCGCCATCGCCGACCGCCGCGAGGGCCTGGCCCGGCTGAACGGCCAGGTCAACGCCGCCCGCAGCCGGGCCGGTTCGGCGCAGGCCGAGATCGACCGGCTGGCCGCCTCCCGCGACGAGGCCCAGGAGCGGGCGGTCACCGCCCAGGAGGAGTACGAACAGCTCAAGGCCGAGGTCGAGGGCCTGGACGCGGACGACGAGGAGCTGACCGCCCGCCACGAGGCCGCCAAGCAGTCCCTGGCCGAGGCACAGGCCGCCCACAGCGCCGCCCGCGAGGAGGCCACCGCCGCCGAGCGCAGGCGGGCGGCGGTCGCGGCCCGGCACGAGGCGCTGGCGCTGGGGTTGCGCCGCAAGGACGGTACGGGCGCGCTGCTCGGCGCCCGGGACCGGCTGGCCGGACTCCTCGGCCCGGCCGCCGAACTGCTCACCGTCCGCCCCGGCTACGAGGTCCCGGTCGCCGCCGCCCTCGGTGCCGCGGCGGACGCGGTGGCGGTGCGGGACCCGGCGACGGCCGCCGAGGCGATCCGGCTGCTGCGCGAGCAGGACGCGGGGCGCGCGGCGATGCTGCTGGGGGGTGGGGCGGCGGAGGACGCGGGGGCCGGTCACGTACCGGGGCAGCCTGGTGCCATGGACCCGGAAGCCCCTCACGTACCGGGGCAGGGCGGGGAGTATGTACCGGGCGAGGCCCCGGAGACGGCCCCCGGCCCGCTGCCCGCACAGGCCGGTGCAGAGGGCGCAGCCCCCAGCCGTACGGAGACCGGGGCCGACCCCCACGCCCGTACCGAGAGCACCACCACCCTCACCGCCCCCGCCGTGGCCGACCTCGTCACCGGCCCCGCCCCCCTCATGACCGCCGTGCGCCGCCTCGTACGGGACACCGTCGTCGTCCCCACCCTGGAGGACGCCGAGGCCCTCGTCGCCGCGCACCCCGGGCTCACCGCCGTGACCGGTGAAGGGGACGTGCTCTCCGCCCACTTCGCGCACGGCGGCTCCGCCGGGGCGCCCAGTCTCCTGGAGGTGCAGGCCTCCGTGGACGAGGCCGCCGCCGAGCTGGCCGACCTCGCCGTGCGGTGCGAGGAGCTGGCTCAGGCGCAGCGGCAGGCGGGGGAGCGGCGCAAGGAGGGGGCCGCGCTCGTCGAGGAGCTGGGGGAGCGGCGGCGGGCGGCCGAGCGGGAGAAGTCGGGCGTCGCCCAGCAGCTCGGCCGGCTCTCCGGGCAGGCCCGGGCGGCGGCGGGCGAGGCCGAGCGGATGACCGCCTCCGCCGCCCGCGCCCAGGAGGCCCTGGAACGGGCGGTGGAGGAGGCCGAGGAGCTGGCCGAGCGGCTGCTGGTGGCCCAGGAGGCGCCGGTCGAGGAGGAGCCCGACACCTCCGTACGGGACCGGCTCGCCGCCGACGGGGCCAACGCCCGCCAGACCGAGATGGAGGCCCGGCTCCAGGCCCGTACCCACGAGGAACGCGTCAAGTCGCTGGCCGGACGCGCCGACGGCCTCGACCGGGCCGCCCGCACCGAACGCGAGGCCCGCGCCCGCGCCGAGCAGCGCCGGGCCCGGCTGCGGCACGAGGCGGCCGTGGCCTCCGCCGTCGCCTCGGGCGCGCGTCAACTGCTGGCCCACGTCGAGGTGTCCCTCGTACGGGCCGATCAGGAACGCACGTCGGCCGAGGCCGCCAAGGGCGAGCGGGAGCGCGAGCTGGCCGCCGAGCGGGGCCGGGGCCGCGACCTCAAGGGCGAGCTGGACAAGCTCACCGACTCCGTCCACCGGGGCGAGGTGCTGGGCGCGGAGAAGCGGCTGCGCATCGAACAGCTGGAGACGAAGGCCCTGGAGGAGCTGGGCGTGGAGCCCGCGGGGCTGATCGCCGAGTACGGCCCCGACCAGCTCGTGGAGCCGTCGCCCGCCGCGGAGGGCGAGGAGCTGCCGGAGGACCCGGAGCACCCCCGTAACCGGCCGAAGCCGTTCGTCAGGTCGGAGCAGGAGAAGCGGCTGCGGTCGGCCGAACGGGCGTACCAGCAACTCGGGAAGGTGAATCCGCTCGCCCTGGAGGAGTTCTCGGCGCTGGAGGAACGGCACCAGTTCCTCTCCGAGCAGCTCGAAGACCTGAAGAAGACCCGGGCCGATCTGCTCCAGGTGATCAAGGAGGTCGACGAGCGGGTGGAGCAGGTGTTCACCGAGGCGTACCGGGACACCGCCCGCGAGTTCGAGGGCGTCTTCTCCCGGCTCTTCCCGGGCGGTGAGGGCAGGCTGATCCTGACCGACCCGGACAACATGCTCGCCACCGGAGTGGACGTCGAGGCCCGTCCGCCGGGCAAGAAGGTGAAGCGGCTCTCCCTGCTCTCGGGCGGTGAACGGTCCCTGACGGCCGTGGCGTTGCTGGTCTCCATCTTCAAGGCGCGCCCCAGCCCCTTCTATGTGATGGACGAGGTCGAGGCCGCACTCGACGACACCAACCTCCAGCGGCTGATCCGGATCATGGAGGAGCTCCAGGAGAGCTCCCAACTGATCGTCATCACCCACCAGAAGCGGACGATGGAGGTCGCCGACGCGCTGTACGGCGTCTCCATGCAGGGTGACGGAGTGTCGAAGGTGATCAGTCAGCGACTCCGCTGACCCGGTCGGCGCAGCCGCCGACTTTTTACCGAATCATCAGAAGTTCGACGCACCATTTGTGGGCACCTGGGTACACGCGCTGGGACCCACTGTTTGACTTCGATTCTTGAACACATAACCTCTGCAAAGTTGATTTCGCCTTCAAGTGGTGGCGGGCCGGATGTTGTGCCCCACTGGGAAGGCTCACCCCCCACGTCTGACTTGCGGCCAGGCATCAGGAGTTCATGTGACCAGCGCAGCGACCGGACCGGAGTCCGGAGCCCGAGCGGCCCATCCGGACCACCTCGGCCATGTCATCTTCATCACGGCGGCCGCGGCGATGGGCGGCTTCCTCTTCGGCTACGACAGCTCCGTCATCAACGGGGCCGTCGAGGCGATCCGCGACCGGTACGACATCGGCTCCGGAACGCTCGCCCAGGTCATCGCCATCGCGCTGATCGGCTGTGCGATCGGCGCCGCCACCGCCGGGCGGATCGCGGACCGGATCGGCCGCATCCGCTGCATGCAGATCGCCTCGGTGCTCTTCACCGCCAGCGCCATCGGCTCCGCACTGCCGTTCGCGCTCTGGGACCTGGCGATGTGGCGCATCATCGGCGGCTTCGCCATCGGCATGGCGTCCGTCATCGGCCCGGCCTACATCGCCGAGGTCTCCCCGCCCGCCTACCGAGGGCGGCTCGGCTCCTTCCAGCAGGCCGCGATCGTCATCGGCATCGCCGTCTCCCAGCTGGTCAACTACGCCGTCCTCCAGATCGCCGACGGCGACCAGCGCGGCAAGATCCTGGGCCTGGAGGCCTGGCAGTGGATGCTCGGCGTGATGGTCGTCCCGGCCATCCTCTACGGGCTCCTCTCCTTCGCCATCCCCGAGTCCCCGCGCTTCCTCATCTCGGTCGGCAAGAAGGCCGAAGCCCGCAAGATCCTCGAAGAGGTCGAGGGCAACAAGATCGACCTCGACGCCCGGGTGGCCGAGATCGAGAGCGCGATGCACCGTGAGCACAAGTCCTCCTTCAAGGACCTGCTCGGCAACCGCTTCTTCTTCCTGCCCATCGTCTGGGTCGGTATCGGCCTGTCGATGTTCCAGCAGCTCGTCGGCATCAACGTGGCGTTCTACTACTCGGCGACGCTGTGGCAGTCCGTCGGCATCGACCCGACCGACTCGTTCTTCTACTCGTTCACCACCTCGATCATCAACATCATCGGCACGGTGATCGCGATGGTGCTGGTGGACCGGGTGGGCCGCAGGCCGCTCGCCCTCGTCGGCTCGGTCGGTATGGCCATCGCGCTCGCCGTCGAAGCGTGGGCCTTCTCCGCCGACCTGATCGACGGCAAGCTGCCCACCACCCAGGGCGCGGTGGCCCTGATCGCCGCCCACACGTTCGTGCTCTTCTTCGCCCTGTCGTGGGGTGTCGTCGTCTGGGTCTTCCTGGGCGAGATGTTCCCGAACCGGCTGCGGGCCGCCGCCCTCGGTGTCGCCGTCTTCGCGCAGTGGATGGCCAACTGGGCGATCACCGCCAGCTTCCCGAGCCTGGCCGACTGGAACCTCTCGGGGACGTACATCATCTACGCCTGCTTCGCCGTGCTCTCCATCCCCTTCGTGCTCAAGTTCGTGAAGGAGACCAAGGGCAAGACGCTGGAGGAGATGGGCTAGCCACCTCCTCTTATGTTCACGCGCTGCCCTGGTTCATGGCTGAGCCGGGGCAGCCGGCGTTTTCAGCGCATCGCAGAACAGCCGCAGACTCCGCCACCCCTCCTCCACCGGCATCCCGCCGCAGAGGGGATGCAGCACCAGCGAGTCCGCGTCCAGCCCGGTCAGCTCCTTCGGTGTGACGATCCGGTACACCCCCTCCTCGCGCAGCTCGGCCACCGTCGTGGCCGCCGACCGCACCGCCGAGCGGATGTCCTTGGACTGCCAGGAGGCGTACGTCCGGGCCTCGTGCAGCAGGTGCTCCCCGTACAGCGCCCACGTCCGCTCCGGATCCTCCGAGACGTGGAGCAGTGGCGTCCGGGCCGCGGGCATCATGCAGAACCCCTCCGTCCCGTACGCCTCCCGCTGCCGGTGGTAGTACGCCTCCAGCTCCGGCAGATGCGCGCTGGGGAAGAGCGGCAGCCCCAGCCGGGCCGCCCGCCGCGCCGCCGCCCGCGAGCTGCCGCCGACCAGGAGGAGCGGGTGCGGTCGCGTGTACGGGCGCGGGGTGACGCGTACCGTACGCCCCCGGTACGGGAACGGCTCCCCGGTCCACGCCGCCAGCAGCGTCTCCAGCAGCTCGTCCTGGAGCCTGCCGCGCCGCCCCCACTCCACGCCCGCCCGCTCGTACTCCTCGGGGCGGTAGCCGATCCCCGCGACCGTCACCAGCCGCCCCGCGCTCAGCAGGTCCAGGACCGCGATGTCCTCCGCGAGCCGCAGCGGGTCGTGCAGCGGGCCGATGATCGCCGAGACCGTCACCGCGATCCGGCGGGTGGCGCCGAAGACCGCACCGGCGAAGGTGAACGGCGAGGGCAGCCAGGAGTTCGACACCCCGTGGTGCTCCTCGGTCTGCACTGTGTCGACGCCGTGCCCGTCGGCGTACGCCGCCATCTCCAGGGCGGCGCGGTAGCGGGCGGAGAGGGTTACGGGGGTGGCTTCGGGGTCGACGAGGTTGAACCGGACCACGGTGAAGGCCATGACGGGTGTCCCTTTCGCCGGGTGGGCGGGCGGGGCGCACAGTAGCTGACGTGCCGTCAGAAGTGTAGGGGTGAGGGTTACGCATTACCGCCAAAAGGTGCATACGGGTCCGGTGGCTCACCGGGCGGCGTGCGGGGCCGTGCCCGGGCGGCGGCCGTGGCCGATACTGGACGGGTTATGGAACTCGTCGAAATCGTCATCCTCGCTGTAGTCATCGCCCTGGCCGCCGTCGGCCTGGTCGGCGGGCTCGTGGTCGGCAGCCGCAAGAAGCGGAAGCTGCCGCCCCCGCCGCCGTCCACGCCGACCATCACTCCTCCCGCCGAGCCGAAGGTCGGCGAGGAGGCCGAGACGCCGCGCGACGAAGCGCGGCGCACCATCGACGAAGTCGGCCTCCCGGACGCCACCGCGCCCGTCGGGGAGGCCCCGGTCGTCGAGGCTCCGGCGCCGCCCGCGCTGGAGATCCCCGAGCCCACCGAGGGCCGGCTCGTCCGGCTGCGGGCCCGGCTCGCCCGCTCGCAGAACTCGCTCGGCAAGGGGCTGCTCACGCTGCTGTCCCGGGACAACCTGGACGAGGACACCTGGGAGGAGATCGAGGACACCCTCCTCACCGCCGACGTCGGCGTCGCCCCCACCCAGGAACTGGTCGAAAGGCTCCGCGAGCGGGTCCGGGTGCTCGGCACCCGTACGCCCGAAGACCTCCGCGCCCTGCTGCGCGAAGAGCTGATCACCCTGCTCGGCCCGGACTTCGACCGCGAGGTCAAGACCGAGGGCGGCGCCGAGACCCCGGGCGTCGTGATGGTCGTCGGCGTCAACGGCACCGGCAAGACCACCACCACCGGCAAGCTGGCCCGGGTGCTCGTCGCCGACGGCCGCAGCGTGGTCCTCGGCGCGGCCGACACCTTCCGCGCCGCCGCCGCCGACCAGCTCCAGACCTGGGGCGAGCGCGTCGGAGCCCGTACGGTCCGCGGGCCCGAGGGCGGCGACCCGGCGTCGATCGCCTACGACGCGGTCAAGGAGGGCATCGCCGAGGGGGCCGACGTGGTCCTCATCGACACCGCCGGCCGGCTGCACACCAAGACCGGGCTCATGGACGAGCTGGGCAAGGTCAAGCGGGTCGTGGAGAAGCACGGTCCGCTGGACGAGGTCCTGCTCGTCCTGGACGCCACCACCGGGCAGAACGGCCTCGTGCAGGCCCGGGTCTTCGCCGAGGTCGTGGACATCACCGGCATCGTCCTCACCAAGCTGGACGGCACCGCCAAGGGCGGCATCGTCATCGCGGTCCAGCGCGAGCTGGGCGTACCGGTGAAGCTGATCGGGCTCGGCGAGGGGGCGGACGACCTGGCTCCGTTCGAGCCGGGCGCCTTCGTGGACGCCCTGATCGGCGACTGAGGCTCCTCATCCCGTACGGCGGACGGGCGGCGGCTCCCACGAGGAGCCTGCCGCCCGTCCGCCGTTTCCGTGCGCCGCTAGGAGCGGTGGCAGATGTACGCCAGCGTCCCCAGCAGCAGCCGCGCCTGCGGGGGAGCGGCGGCGGTGTCCAGCACCGGGGGCCGCAGCCAGCGGACCGGGCCGAGGCCGCCGAGGTCGGAGGGCGGGGCGGTGATGTGCGCGCCCGGGCCCAGCGCCCGCAGGTCCAGGTCCGCGTCGTCCCAGCCCATGCGGTAGAGCAGGCCGGGCAGTTCGGCGGCGGCCCCGGGGGCGACGAAGAACTGCGCCCGGCCGGTCGGTGTCACCGCCACCGGCCCCAGCGGCAGCCCCATCCGCTCCAGCCGCACCAGCGCCCGCCGCCCGGCCTGCTCCGCGACGTCCAGGACGTCGAAGGTCCGGCCCACCGGCAGCAGCATCGAGGCACCCGGGGTCTCGGCCCAGGCGTCCGCCGCCCGGTCCAGGCCGGTGCCCGCCGGTACCTCGCGGGCGAAGCCCAGCGGGTGGGCGCCCGGGGCCGGGCAGGAGCGCTGCCCGCACGAGCAGGCGCCGTCGCGGGCGCGGGTGCCGGGCGCCACGGCCCAGCCCCAGAGCCCGGTGTACTCGGCCACCGCGGTGGCCTCGGCGCCGCGGCCTCGCCGCCGTACGCCGGAACGTTTCTCGCGGATGCCGCCGATCGTGAAGCCCATGCCCCCTCCAACGGGTCCGACTCATCGGTGGTTACGACCCGGAGCGCTCGGGTAACCCTCCGTCGCTGCAACTCGATCGAGTGGCGTGCGCCGTGGTGCGCTGGGTGGTGTGGCGCGGTGCGTGCGCCCCTCAGCGCTTCCGTGCGCTCGTCATCGGTCGTGGTGGCTCAAGTCAAGCGCGCCGGGCGGCAGTCGGGTTCATTCGAAGGGGTGGCGAATGGTGGCGTTTCCGCAATCCCCCTCGCGGGAGGGGTGATCGTAGGATTACCGTCGGTACACGAACCCTGGGAGAATGTGCAGCCACGGGTATGCCTCGGGCAACCCGGTTTCCAGTTCGATCGTGTGCAACTCCCGTACGAACAGCACCGACGCACGGCATTCTGATAGTGGTTCGCACGATGAAGGATTCAGCGGGGATGACGGGGAATGGGGGCGTTCCGGTGAGCGGCAGCGGCGCGGGCGATACGGATGCCGGCAAGCGTCCCAACGCACAGTTGGGGTCGTGGTTCGTACGCAGTGGCTGGTCCAAGGGCGAGCTGGCGCGCCAGGTGAACCGGCGGGCGCGCCAGATGGGCGCCCACCACATCAGCACCGACACCTCCCGGGTGCGGCGCTGGCTGGACGGGGAGCAGCCGCGCGAGCCGATCCCGCGCATCCTCTCCGAGCTGTTCTCCGAGCGCTTCGGCGCGGTGGTCGCCGTCGAGGAGCTCGGGCTGCGCACCGCGCACCAGTCACCCTCGGTGGCCGGTGTCGACCTGCCCTGGGCGGGCCCGCAGACCGTGGCCCTGCTCAGCGAGTTCTCCCGCAGCGACCTGATGCTCGCCCGGCGGGGCTTCCTCGGCAGCTCCCTCGCGCTGGCCGCCGGGCCCGCCCTGATCGAGCCCATGCAGCGCTGGCTGGTGCCCGTCCCGGTCAAGGGCCCGGGCGAACCGGAGTCGGAGGCGGCCGCCCGCCGGCCCTCCCGGCTCTCCGGACCCGAGCTGGACCTGCTGGAGTCGACCACCGCGATGTTCCGGCAGTGGGACGCCCAGTGCGGCGGCGGGCTGCGCCGCAAGGCCGTCGTCGGGCAACTCCACGAGGTCACCGACCTGTTGCAGGAGCCGCAGCCGGGGGCCACCGCCAAGCGCCTCTTCCGCTGCGCCGCCGAACTGGCCGAGCTGGCGGGGTGGATGAGCTACGACGTGGGCCTCCAGCCCACTGCCCAGAAGTATTTCGTGCTCGCCCTGCACGCCGCCAAGGAGGCCGGGGACAAGCCGCTCGGCAGCTATGTGCTCTCCAGCATGAGCCGCCAGATGATCCACCTGGGCCGCCCCGACGACGCCCTGGAGCTGATCCACCTCGCGCAGTACGGCAGCCGCGACTGCGCCACTCCCCGTACCCAGGCCATGCTGTATGCGATGGAGGCCCGCGCGTACGCCAACATGGGCCAGCCCAGCAAGTGCAAGCGCGCGGTCCGGATGGCCGAGGACACCTTCCTGGACGCGGGGCTGGACGGCGAGCCCGAGCCCGACTGGATCCGCTTCTTCTCCGAGGCCGAGCTCAACGGGGAGAACGCCCACTCCTACCGCGACCTGGCCTATGTCGCCGGTCGCAGCCCCACCTACGCCTCGCTCGCCGAGCCCGTCATGGCCAAGGCCGTGGAGCTGTTCGGCGAGGACGACGAGCACCAGCGCTCCTACGCGCTCAACCTGATCGGCATGGCCACCGTCCATCTGCTCCAGCGCGAGCCCGAGCAGTCCACCGTGCTCGCCGGACGGGCCCTGAAGATCGCCAAGAAGGTCCGCTCCGAGCGGGTCAACACCCGGCTGCGCAAGACCGTCGACACCGCTGCCAGGGACTTCGGCGATGTGGCCGACGTCGCCCGGCTCACCGATCTGCTCAGCGAACAGCTGCCGGAGACCGCCGAAACGGTCTGACCCCGGCACCACCGGCCCCGGCCGCGGCACCCCTCCGTACAGCCCGACTCGGCTCCCCCATCGCCTGGTCACCCGGAGGGAAGCCGCGGCCGGTTCGCGTCGTACCGCCCTCGGAGGGACCCGGCGGCGTTTCAACCGGACCGTATGCGGCGTGGGCTGCATGGTAGGCAGCGCACCGGACCCGCCACCCGGGATTCATTCCGTCGTAACACGCACCACCTCTTCGTCACGCTCGCGAAACATCGTGCGGCATCCCCGGAAACGGCGCTCCGCCAATCTCATGGCGCACAGGCGGTCTCCGGCCATGATCCGCCGGACACCCCCTGACCGGCCCGCACCTTCCCAGTGGTCCCGCAGCATTCCCCCGCACGCCGCGGCCGCTCCGACGACGAGGAGACGCCGATGCCCCCAGGCATCACGACGCTTGCCGCAGACGCCCCCGAGCTGTCTGCCGCCAACACCGGGTTCATGCTCATCTGCTCGGCCCTGGTGATGCTCATGACCCCCGGCCTGGCCTTCTTCTACGGAGGCATGGTCCGCGTCAAGAGCACCCTCAACATGCTGATGATGAGCTTCATCAGCCTCGGGATCGTCACGATCCTGTGGGTGCTCTACGGATTCAGCCTCGCCTTCGGCTCCGACATCGGCTCGGTCATCGGCTGGAGCTCCGACTACGTCGGCCTCAGCGGGATCGGCATCACCGAACTCTGGGACGGCACCACCATCCCGGTTTACGTCTTCGCCGCCTTCCAGCTGATGTTCGCCATCCTCACCCCGGCCCTGATCAGCGGTGCGCTCGCCGACCGCGTGAAGTTCACCGCGTGGGCGCTGTTCATCGTCCTGTGGGTCACCATCGTCTACTTCCCGGTCGCCCACTGGGTCTGGGGTTCGGGCGGCTGGCTCTTCGACCTGGGCGTCATCGACTTCGCCGGCGGTACGGCGGTCCACATCAACGCGGGTGCCGCGGCCCTCGGCGTGATCTTCGTCATCGGCAAGCGCATCGGCTTCAAGAAGGACCCGATGCGGCCGCACAGCCTGCCGCTGGTCATGCTCGGCGCGGCCCTCCTGTGGTTCGGCTGGTTCGGCTTCAACGCCGGATCCTGGCTGGGCAACGACGACGGCGTCGGCGCGGTCATGTTCCTCAACACCCAGGTCGCCACCGCCGCCGCCGTCCTCGGCTGGCTCGTCTACGAGAAGCTGCGCCACGGCTCCTTCACCACCCTCGGCGCCGCCTCCGGCGCGGTCTCCGGCCTCGTCGCCATCACCCCCGCGGGTGGTTCCGTCTCCCCGCTCGGTGCCATCGCGGTCGGTGCCATCGCCGGTGTCCTGTGCGCCATGGCCGTCGGCCTGAAGTACAAGTTCGGCTACGACGACTCCCTGGACGTCGTCGGCGTCCACCTCGTCGGCGGCATCATCGGCTCCCTCCTGGTCGGCTTCTTCGCCACCGGCGGGGTCCAGTCCGACGCCAAGGGCCTCTTCTACGGCGGCGGCCTCGACCAGCTCGGCAAGCAGACCGTCGGCGTCGTCGCGGTCCTCGCGTACTCTCTGGTCGTCTCCGGCCTCATCGCCTTGGTGCTCCACAAGACCATCGGGATGCGGGTCTCCGAGGACGACGAGATCTCCGGTATCGACCAGGTCGAGCACGCCGAGACCGCATACGACTTCAGCGGCGCCGGCGGCGGCACGGTCTCCCGCACCACCGCCCCCGCGACGGACACGACGGCAGCACCGAAGGCAAAGAAGGTGGACGCATGAAGCTCATCACCGCGGTCGTGAAGCCCCACCGGCTGGACGAGATCAAGGAGGCCCTCCAGGCCTTCGGCGTCCAGGGGCTGACCGTCACCGAAGCCAGCGGTTACGGGCGTCAGCGCGGCCACACCGAGGTCTACCGGGGCGCCGAGTACACCGTCGACCTGGTCCCCAAGATCCGCATCGAGGTCCTCGTCGAGGACGAGGACGCCGAACAGCTCATCGAGGTCGTCGTCAAGGCCGCCCGTACCGGCAAGATCGGTGACGGAAAGGTCTGGAGCGTCCCGGTCGACACCGCCGTCCGCGTGCGGACCGGCGAACGCGGCCCGGACGCCCTCTGACCGACGGCCCCGAAAGACGGCCGGACGGCACCTGGCCGACGGCCCGCCAAACGGAAGGCACCTGGGTGACGAGCACCGAAGCGATCACCGACAGCGAAGACTCGGGACCCAGCGGCTATGCGGCGGCCCGGCTGCGCCTCCTCCAGCAGGAGGCGCGGTCCGGGCCGCCGCGCCGTGCGGCCCTCGCCCGCCTCACCGACGACTGGCTCACCGGCCTGTTCACCTCGGCGGCCGAACACGCCGGGGTCCGCGGCGCCGCCCTCGTCGCCGTCGGCGGCTACGGCCGCGGCGAACTCTCCCCGCGCAGCGACCTCGACCTGCTGCTCCTGCACGACGGCAGCGCCGACCCGGCGGCCCTCTCCGCCCTCGCGGACGGCATCTGGTACCCGGTCTGGGACCTGGGCCTCGCCCTCGACCACTCCGTACGCACCCCCGGCGAGGCCCGGAAGACGGCGGGCGAGGACCTCAAGGTCCAGCTCGGCCTGCTGGACGCCCGCCCGGTCGCCGGGGACCTCGGGCTCGTCGCCTCCCTGCGCACCGCGATCCTCGCCGACTGGCGCAACCAGGCGCCCAAACGCCTCCCCGCCCTCCACGAGCTCTGCCAGGAGCGCGCGGAGCGGATGGGCGAGCTCCAGTTCCTCCTGGAACCCGACCTCAAGGAGGCCCGCGGCGGCCTCCGCGACGCCACCGCCCTGCGCGCCGTCGCCGCCTCCTGGGTCGCCGACGCCCCCCGCGAAGGGCTCACCGAGGCCCGCCGCACCCTCCTGGACGCCCGCGACGCCCTCCACCTCACCACCGGCCGCGCCACCGACCGCCTCGCCCTCCAGGAACAGGACCAGGTCGCCGAGGCGCTCGGCCTCATGGACGCGGACGCGCTGCTGCGCCAGGTGTACGAGGCCGCGCGCACGGTCTCGTACGCCACCGACGTCACCTGGCGCGAGGTCAACCGGGTCCTGCGCGCCCGCTCGGTGCGCCCCAAGCTCCGCGCCATGCTCAGCGGCGGCCTCGGCTCCAAGGCCGCCCCCGAGCGCGCCCCGCTCGCCGACGGCGTGGTGGAGGCCGACGGCGAAGTGGTCCTCGCCCGCGCCGCCCGCCCCGACCGCGACCCCGTCCTCACGCTGCGCGCCGCCGCGGCCGCCGCCGAGGCCGGACTGCCGCTCTCCCGCCACCTCGTACGCCACCTCGCCACCACCGTCCGGCCGCTGCCTGTCCCGTGGCCGCCCGAGGCCCGCGAGGAGCTGGTCACCCTGCTCGGCGCGGGGGAGCCCACCGTCGGCGTCTGGGAGGCGCTCGAAGCGGAAGGGATCATCACCCGGCTGCTGCCCGACTGGGAACGCGTCCACTGCCGCCCCCAGCGCAACCCCGTGCACACCTGGACCGTCGACCGGCACCTGGTGGAGACCGCCGTCCGCGCCGCCTCCCTCACCCGCCGCGTCCACCGCCCCGACCTCCTGCTGGTCGCCGCCCTCCTCCACGACATCGGCAAGGGCTGGCCCGGCGACCACTCGGTGGCCGGCGAGGTCATCGCCCGGGACATGGCCACCCGGATCGGCTTCGACAAGCACGACGTGGGCGTCATCGCCACCCTCGTACGCCACCATCTGCTGCTGGTGGAGACCGCCACGCGGCGCGACCTGGACGACCCCGCCACCGTGCGGTCGGTCGCCGAAGCCGTCTCCAGCGCCTCCACCCTGGAGCTGCTGCACGCCCTCACCGAGGCCGACGCGCTCGCCACCGGGCCCGCCGCCTGGTCCACCTGGCGGGCCTCCCTCGTCACCGACCTGGTCAAGCGCGTCGCCGCCGTCCTCGCGGGGGAGGCCCCCGAGGAGCCGGAGGAGGCCGCGCCCAGCGCCGAGCACGAACGCCTCGCGATCGAGGCCCTGCGCACCGGCGAACCCGCCCTCACCCTGCACACCCAGCCCGAGGAGCCCGCCGGGGAGGGCGAGGTGGAGCCGGTCGGCGTCGAACTGCTCATCGCCCTGCCCGACCGCCCCGGCGTCCTGCCCGCCGCCGCCGGGGTCCTCGCCCTGCACCGCCTCACCGTGCGCGCCGCCGACCTGCGCGCGGTGGAGCTGCCCAACGAGGTGGGGGACACGGCGGACCTGCTGCTGCTCAGCTGGCGGGTGGCGGCCGAGTACGGGTCCCTCCCGCAGGCCGCCCGGCTCCGCGCCGACCTCGTACGGGCCCTGGACGGCTCCCTGGACATCCGGGCCCGGCTCGCCGAGCGGGAGGCCGCCTACCCGCGCCGCAGGGGCGTGAAGGCCCCGCCGCCCCGGGTCACCGTCGCGGCGGCCGGCTCCCGCCGCGCCACCGTCATCGAGGTCCGCGCCCAGGACGCCCCCGGACTGCTGCACCGGATCGGCAACGCCCTGGAGGGATGCGCGGTACGGGTGCGCAGCGCCCATGTCTCCACCCTCGGCGCCAACGCCGTGGACGCCTTCTACGTCACCGGGACCGACGGCGAACCGCTGCCGGAGGTCCGGGCCGCCGAGGTCGCCCGGGAGGTCGAGAAGGCCCTCGGCTGACCTGTACACCACTTATGTGGAGCCCTCGCCCGCCTCCGTATCCGGGCGAGGGCTTGGTGTTCTCCGGGGGACGGATACCCTGGAGGGCGATTGACCTGCCCCGCCCCCGACCCTGAGGACCGACGAGCGCCGTGTTCGATACTCTCTCCGACCGCCTTAGCGCGACTTTCAAGAACCTCAGGGGCAAGGGCCGCTTGTCCGAGGCGGACATCGACGCCACGGCACGCGAGATCCGTATCGCCCTGCTGGAAGCCGACGTCGCCCTGCCCGTGGTCCGGGCCTTCATCGCCAATGTGAAGGAGCGGGCGCGCGGCGCCGAGGTCTCCCAGGCGCTGAACCCCGCCCAGCAGGTCGTCAAGATCGTCAACGAGGAGCTCGTCGCCATCCTCGGCGGCGAGACCCGGCGGCTGCGGTTCGCCAAGACCGCGCCCACCGTGATCATGCTCGCCGGTCTCCAGGGTGCCGGTAAGACGACGCTGGCCGGAAAGCTCGGCCTCTGGCTCAAGGGCCAGGGCCACTCCCCGCTGCTCGTCGCCTGCGACCTCCAGCGCCCCAACGCCGTCAACCAGCTGAGCGTCGTCGCCGAGCGCGCCGGTGTCGCGGTCTACGCCCCCGAGCCGGGCAACGGCGTCGGCGACCCGGTCCAGGTCGCCAAGGACTCCATCGAGTTCGCCAAGGCCAAGGTCCACGACATCGTCATCGTCGACACCGCGGGCCGCCTCGGTATCGACCAGGAGCTGATGCAGCAGGCCGCGGACATCCGCGACGCCGTCAGCCCCGACGAGATCCTCTTCGTCGTCGACGCGATGATCGGTCAGGACGCGGTCAACACCGCCGAGGCCTTCCGCGACGGCGTCGGCTTCGACGGCGTGGTGCTCTCCAAGCTGGACGGTGACGCCCGCGGTGGTGCGGCCCTGTCGATCGCCCATGTCACGGGCAAGCAGGTCATGTTCGCGTCGAACGGCGAGAAGCTGGAGGACTTCGACGCGTTCCACCCGGACCGGATGGCCTCCCGCATCCTCGACATGGGTGACCTCCTCACCCTGATCGAGCAGGCGGAGAAGACGTTCAGCCAGGAAGAGGCCGCCAAAATGGCCTCGAAGCTCCAGTCGAGCAAGGGTGGGAAGGACTTCACCCTCGACGACTTCCTGGCCCAGATGGAGCAGGTCCGCAAGATGGGCTCCATCTCCAAGCTGCTCGGGATGCTCCCCGGCATGGGGCAGATCAAGGACCAGATCAACAACATCGACGAGCGCGACATCGACCGCACCGCCGCGATCATCAAGTCGATGACGCCCAAGGAGCGCGCCGAGCCGACGATCATCAACGGCTCGCGCCGGGCCCGTATCGCCAAGGGTTCGGGCGTCGAGGTCTCCGCCGTCAAGAGCCTGGTGGAGCGCTTCTTCGAGGCCCGCAAGATGATGTCGAAGATGGCCCAGGGCGGCGGCATGCCCGGGATGCCGGGGATGCCCGGCATGGGCGGCGGTCCCGGCCGTCAGAAGAAGCAGGTCAAGCAGGCCAAGGGCAAACGCAAGAGCGGCAACCCGATGAAGCGCAAGGCCGAGGAGGCCGCCGCCGCGGAGCGCCGCGAGCAGGCCGCCGCCCAGGGTGGCGCGTTCGGGCTCCCGGCCCAGGAGGACAAGAACTTCGAGCTGCCGGACGAGTTCAAGAAGTTCATGGGCTGACCGGCCCGTCGGTAGGCATGCGTAAGGGGCGCCCTTGAGAGAGGGCGCCCCTTACGCGCGTTCGCGACGGCCTCTTTCAGTTCACGTCGTGCACACCAGGTAGCGGAAGACGTTCGGCATCCACACCGTGCCGTCCGGGCGCCGGTAGGGATGCAGCGCCTCCGCGACCTCCTTCTCCACCTGGGAGCGGTCGGTGGCCCGTACGGCGGCGTCGAAGAGGCCGGTCGACAGCAGACCGCGTACCGCACTGTCCGGGTCCGCGTACCCGAAGGGGCAGGAGACCCGCCCCGAACCGTCCGGCTTCAGCCCCGCCCGCGCGGCCACGTCCTCCAGATCGTCCCGGAGGGTCGGCCGCCACCCGCCCGGGCGCGGCGGACGCGCGGACTCCGTCAGCCGGGCCGCCACCCGCAGCACCGGCGCCGTGGCACACCGCTCCGGCGGCCCCCACCCGGTCAGCACCACCGTCGCGCCCCGGGCCGCCAGCGGCAGCGCCGACTCCAGCGCGGGCACCAGCCCCTCGGAGTCACCGGCCGCGCAGCCGATCGGCTCGAACACGGTGATCAGGTTGTACGGTGCCCCGTCGGCGGCGGCGCCCGCCGGGAGCCCGCTCTCGTGCAGCCGGGCCCGGTGCGCGGGCGCACCTTCCGCGCCCTCGTCGGGCAGCAGCCGTACACGCGCCAGCGCCAGCCGCTCATGGTCGGAGTCCACACCCGTCACCTGCGCCCCCCGGGCCGCCCCGACGAGCAGGGCGAGCCCGGAGCCACAGCCGAGCGACAGCATCCGGGTGGCGGGTCCGACTTCGAGCCGGTCGTACACCGCCTCGTAGAGCGGTGCCAGCATGCGTTCCTGGATCTCGGCCCAGTCGCGGGCACGGGTACCGGCGTCCGCCGGCGCGGAGGGATCCGCGTCCCGGAGGTTCCGGACGAGCGTTGGTGTCATGGAAAGCGCCCCAATCCGCCAAGAGGTCGATCTTGCCCGAGTGGACGGCCCCCCGTATGCGTATGTCCGCACCCCCCCGTATGCCAGAGAACTGCGCATCCGCCGTTCCGTCCAGGGGTTGTGGGGCACTGTTTGCGTGCCCCGGTCGTGCGCCTCTCCGAATCAGTCTTACCCGACACCGGGCACCGGGCACGTCGAACGGCCCGCCGGGTAACCTCTGCGGCGGACCCGTAAGTGGCGCCGGGCGCCGGCGCACCGCACATCCCGCGCGCCGGGCGTACCGCGCGCTGTGCACCACCTTGGTGCGAGCTGTGCGTCTTCTCCGCAGTTCGGCGCACCCGCCCGCCTCCGGACGCATCCAGGGCACATCACGAGCAACTGACTGGTACGTGCAAATTATTTGGGATGCCCCGGAATAGGAACACCACGGCACTCGGACTCGTTGTCACGACGTGAGCACGACACCACCTGTACTTGCCGCAGAGCTGGCACAGGCGTGGGCCGACATTCAGCGGTACCACCCCGAGCTGCCCGATCTAGCCGCGCCCGAGTCCCTGATCGGAGAGTCCTCGTCCGCCTGTGGCGCCGAGCTCTCCTTCGAGCGACTGCTCCACGAGGCAGTCCACGGCATCGCCGCCGCGAGAGGAGTCCGAGACACCTCCCGCGCCGGCCGCTACCACAACCGACGCTTCCTCGCGATCGCCGAGGAGCTGGGCCTCGACCATGCCGAGGAGCCCCACCCCAGCAGCGGATTCTCGCTGGTCACGCTGAATCCTGAGGCCAAGCGCCGGTACCGCCCGACCACCGAACGGCTCCAGCGCGCCCTCAAGGCGCACACGGTCGCCACCGCCGCCGACACCAAGCGCTCCTTCAGAGGCCCTGCCGCCCGGCACGGCTCCTCCGGGGGCGGGGTCCGCGTGAAGGCCGTCTGCGACTGCGGACGCAACGTCCGCGTCGTCCCGTCGGTCCTGGCCCAGGCCCCGATCGTCTGCGGTGGCTGCGGCAAGCCGTTCCAGATTCCGGAAGCGGCGGTCGCGGTGGGGTGAGCCGAAGTGGTGTGGCACAATGGCTAGCTGTACTCGACAGTCGCACAGGACCCCTCTCTCCTCCGGCTGACGCGTCCATCGGGCACTCCGAGTACCGCAACCCCACGTGGCATCTAGTTGTGCCCAACCACGTCAGAGACCAGGAGACACCACTTCCGTGGCAGTCAAGATCAAGCTGAAGCGTCTGGGCAAGATCCGTTCGCCTCACTACCGCATCGTCGTCGCCGACTCCCGTACCCGCCGTGACGGCCGGGCCATCGAGGAGATCGGCCTGTACCACCCGGTGCAGAACCCCTCGCGCATCGAGGTCAACTCGGAGCGCGCGCAGTACTGGCTGTCCGTCGGCGCCCAGCCGACCGAGCCGGTCCTCGCGATCCTGAAGCTCACCGGTGACTGGCAGGCCCACAAGGGCCTCCCGGCCCCCGCGCCGCTGCTGCAGCCGGAGCCCAAGGCTGACAAGCGTGCCCTGTTCGAGGCGCTGTCCGCGGACGGCGACGAGGCCAAGGGTGAGGCCATCACCCCCAAGGCCAAGAAGTCCGACAAGAAGGCGGACGAGGCGGCTGACGCTGCCGCGTCCACCGAGTCGACCGAGGCCTGAGCATGCTCGAGGAGGCTCTCGAGCACCTCGTGAAGGGCATCGTCGACAACCCCGACGACGTGCAGGTGGCCTCGCGCACCCTGCGCCGCGGGCGCGTGCTGGAGGTCCGGGTCCACCCCGACGACCTCGGCAAGGTGATCGGCCGTAACGGCCGCACCGCTCGCGCTCTGCGGACCGTCGTGGGCGCCATCGGCGGCCGTGGGATCCGGGTCGACCTCGTCGACGTGGACCAGGTCCGCTGACCGCAGTTGAACACCGGCCAGGGCCGGGGAGGGCTTTCGAGCCGTCCCCGGCCTTTGTCGTCGGCCACCCCGGGCGCTCCCGCGACAGGCCGGGTCCCCACCCCATCAATCGGAGAACAGCGTGCAGTTGGTAGTTGCGCGGATCGGCCGCGCCCACGGCATCAAGGGCGAGGTCACCGTCGAGGTACGAACGGACGAGCCGGAGCTGCGGCTCGGGCCCGGTGCCGTCCTGGCCACCGACCCGGCGGCCACCGGCCCGCTGACCATCGAGTCGGGCCGGGTGCACAGCGGAAGGCTGCTGCTCCGCTTCGAGGGCGTGCGTGACCGCACCGGCGCCGAGGCCCTGCGCAACACCCTGCTGATCGCCGACGTGGACCCGGAGGAGCTGCCCGAGGACGAGGACGAGTTCTACGACCACCAGCTCATCGACCTGGACGTCGTCCTCGCCGACGGTACGGAGATCGGCCGGATCACCGAGATCTCCCACCTGCCCTCGCAGGACCTCTTCATCGTGGAGCGCCCCGACGGCAGCGAGGTGATGATCCCCTTCGTGGAGGAGATCGTCAGCGAGATCGACCTGGAGGAGCAGCGCGCGGTCATCACCCCGCCGCCCGGCCTGATCGACGAGAGCGAGGCCGTGGTGGTCTCCTCCCGCGACGAGGAGGCGGAGCCCGAGGAGGGCGCGGCCGAGGAGTCCGGCGAGGCGCCGAAGGACGACGCCTGATGCGACTCGACGTCGTCACGATCTTCCCCGAGTACCTGGACCCGCTCAACGTCTCCCTGGTCGGCAAGGCCCGCGCCCGCGGGGTCCTGGACGTCCACGTCCACGACCTGCGGGAGTGGACGTACGACCGGCACAACACGGTCGACGACACCCCCTACGGCGGCGGCCCCGGCATGGTCATGAAGACCGAGCCCTGGGGCGAGGCGCTGGACGAGGCGCTGGCCGACGGGTACGAGTCCGGCGCGCACGCCCCGGTCCTCGTCGTGCCCACCCCCAGCGGCCGCCCTTTCACCCAGGAACTGGCCGTGGAGCTCTCCGCCAAGCCCTGGCTGCTCTTCACCCCCGCCCGGTACGAGGGCATCGACCGCCGGGTGATCGACGAGTACGCCACCCGGATCCCGGTCGTCGAGGTCTCCATCGGCGACTACGTGCTGGCCGGCGGGGAGGCCGCCGTCCTGGTGATCACGGAGGCTGTGGCCCGGCTGCTGCCCGGCGTCCTCGGCAACGCCGAGTCCCACCGCGACGACTCCTTCGCCCCGGGCGCGATGGCCAACCTCCTGGAGGGCCCCGTCTACACCAAGCCGCCCGAGTGGCGCGGCCGGGGGATCCCGGACGTCCTGCTCAGCGGCCACCACGGGAAGATCGCCCGCTGGCGGCGGGACCAGGCCTTCGCCCGGACCGCCCTCAACCGGCCCGATCTGATCGAGAGGTGCGAGGCGGGCGCCTTCGACAAGAAGGACCGCGAGATCCTCTCCATCCTCGGCTTCGCCCCGGAGCCCGGCGGCCGATTTTGGCGCAGGCCCCCCGCCGTGGAAGAATAGGCCGCTGCTGTACGTCCGGCGTGCGCCCCTGCCACAGGGGGAAAGACGCCCGCCCGACGCGATCAGCACTCCGAACTCCTCTCGATATCCCGTCGATGACCTGTGGCATCGGCGAAGAAAGCAGAACTCATGTCTTCCCTGCTCGATGGCGTCAACGCCGCCACCCTCCGGTCGGACCTCCCGGCGTTCCGCCCCGGTGACACCGTCAACGTCCACGTGCGAGTGATCGAGGGCAACCGCTCCCGTATCCAGCAGTTCAAGGGCATCGTCATCCGCCGCCAGGGCTCGGGCGTCAGCGAGACCTTCACGGTCCGCAAGGTCTCCTTCAGCGTCGGCGTCGAGCGCACCTTCCCCGTGCACAGCCCGATCTTCGAGAAGATCGAGCTCGTCAGCCGCGGTGACGTCCGTCGCGCCAAGCTGTACTTCCTCCGTGAGCTCCGCGGCAAGGCCGCGAAGATCAAGGAGAAGCGCGACAACTGAACTGCTCCCAGGGGCACCTCGCCGGTGTGACCGGTCAGGCACCCTCTGGTGTCCACAGCGCGGCCGGATAGGATTCGGCCGCGATGGACACGCAAGCAGAGCACTCGGAGCGCGATCGCTCCTCGGAACCCCGTGCCGGGTCCGAGGAGGGGTCGCGCTTCTCGCGTGTCCGGGGCGCTGTCGCGGCCGTACGGCCCTGGCGGCGGCGCATCCTCGTCGCGGGGGTGGCGGGCGCGACCGTACTGCTGCTCGTCAGCGCTTTCGTGGTCCAGCCCTTCCTGATCCCCAGCGGCTCCATGGAGCCCACCCTGCGGGTCGGGGACCGGGTGCTCGTCAACAAGCTGGCGTACCGCTTCGACGCCGAGCCCCGGCGCGGGGACGTCGTGGTCTTCGACGGGACGGGCTCCTTCGTACGGGAGGACCTCGACGCGAACCCGGTGGCCGCGCTGGCACGCGGGGCGGCCGCCTCCCTGGGCCTCGCCGAGCCCCCCGACACCGACTTCGTGAAACGCGTCGTGGGCGTGGGCGGCGACCGGGTCGTCTGCTGCGACGCGCGGGGGAGGCTCCAGGTGAACGGGGCGGTGGTGGACGAGACGTACCTCCACCCCGGCGACACCGCCTCCGAGGCCCCGTTCGACATCGTGGTGCCGCAGGGCACGCTCTGGGTGCTGGGCGACCACCGCAGCCGCTCCAGCGACTCCCGGGACCACCTCGGATCGCCCGGCGGCGGGATGGTCCCCGTCGAGAAGGTGATCGGCCGGGTGGACTGGCTGGGGTGGCCGCCCGCCCGGACCGGCGGCCTGGAGGGGACCGGCGCCTTCGACGGCGTACGGGCACCCGGCAGGGCGCATGGGTAACCGCGGGCGCCCGCGCGGCGCCCCCGCCCACGACGTCCCGCTGCCGACCGGGAGCCGGCCGACCACGCCCCGCTCGCTCCCGACCCGGGCCGAGCGCCGCAGGCTCGCCAAGAAGGTCCGGCGCAAGCGCCGCAGGTCCGCCGTGAAGGAGATACCGGTCCTCATCGTGCTGGCGCTGCTGATCGCGCTCGTCCTGAAGACCTTCCTCGTCCAGGCGTTCGTGATCCCGTCCGGGTCCATGGAGCAGACCATCAAGATCGGCGACCGCGTCCTGGTGGACAAGCTGACCCCGAACTTCGGGTCGAAGCCGCAGCGCGGGGACGTCGTCGTCTTCAAGGACCCCGGCGGCTGGCTCCAGCAGGAGAACGCCACCGACAAGGAGGATCCGCCCATCGGCGTCAAACAGGCCACCGAGGCGCTGAAGTTCATCGGCCTGCTGCCCTCCGACGACGAGCAGGACCTGATCAAGCGGGTGGTGGCCGTCGGCGGCGACACCGTGAAGTGCTGCGGCACCGACGGCCGCGTCACCGTCAACGGCGTACCGCTGACCGAGCCCTATCTGCATCCCGGCGACCGGCCCTCCACCTTGCAGTTCGAGGTGAAGGTCCCGGCGGGACGCCTCTTCATGATGGGCGACCACCGGTCCAACTCCGCCGACTCCCGCTTCCACCTCGACGAGCCCGACAAGGGCACGGTCTCCGAGGACGAGGTGGTGGGGCGGGCCGTCGTGATCGCCTGGCCGTTCTCCAACTGGACCACCCTGGAGGAGCGCGAGGCCTTCGCCGCGGTGGCCCGCGCGAGCGGATCGGAGGCGGCGGTTCCGGGGCCGTCGCATAGGGTTGCCGCACCGGATCGCGACGGAATGGTCCGGCTCCCGACCCCTGCGGAACTCCCGCTCGTTATGGGAGTGGTGGGCCTGCGCCGGATGGGGCGCGGGCAGTGGCACGTATTGAGGAGTGGATGTGGGGGATTTGGCGGTCGGCGCACGATCCGGACACGACGAACCCGAGGACCGGCCGGAGCGCGACGAGTCTCCCGCGGGCGGGGCGGCGGTCCCGCCGGAGGGTGACGGCGGTGGTCCGGGCGACGGTGACGGCGACGGCACCCCGGGCGGTGGCAGGCCTCCCCGGAGGCAGCGCTCCTTCTGGATGGAGCTGCCGCTGCTCGTCGGTATCGCGCTGATTCTGGCGTTGTTGATCAAGACGTTCCTGATCCAGGCGTTCTCGATCCCCTCGGACTCGATGCAGAACACCCTGCAACGGGGCGACCGGGTGCTGGTCGACAAGCTGACCCCCTGGTTCGGCTCCGAGCCGGAGCGCGGCGAGGTGGTGGTCTTCCACGACCCGGGCGGCTGGCTGGAGGACACCGCGACCCCGGAACCCAACGTGGCGCAGAAGTTCCTCAGCTTCATCGGTCTGATGCCCTCGTCCGAGGAGAAGGACCTGATCAAGCGGGTCATCGCGGTCGGCGGCGACACCGTCGAGTGCAAGGAGAACGGGCCGGTCACGGTCAACGGCAAGGCACTCGACGAGAAGTCGTTCATCTTCCCGGGGAACACCCCGTGCAACGACAAGCCCTTCGGCCCGATC
Source organism: Streptomyces sp. SID8374 (assembly GCF_009865135.1). Lineage (NCBI taxonomy): Bacteria > Bacillati > Actinomycetota > Actinomycetes > Kitasatosporales > Streptomycetaceae > Streptomyces > Streptomyces sp. SID8374. The sequence continues at coordinate 528,233 of NZ_WWGH01000002.1, forward strand.
AAGGTCGAGGAGGGCCGGATCTTCGTCATGGGCGACCACCGGCAGAACTCCCTGGACTCCCGCTACCACCAGGAGCTCCCCGGCCAGGGCACCGTCTCCAACGACGAGGTCGTCGGCCGGGCGATCGTCGTCGCGTGGCCCGTGGGCCGCTGGGCGACCCTGCCCATCCCCAGCACGTTCGACCAGCCCGGTCTGAACGCGGCCGCCGCGATGGCCCCGGCGGCACTGGGAGTGGCCGGAGCGCTGCCCCTCGTGTTCTGGCGGCGCAGGAGGCTGACCACCGGGCGTACCGCCGGGTAGGGTGCCGACTCGGATCAGCGATTGTCGATCTCCGATGGGGGAGCGCTGGGATGAGCCGTACGAAACGCGAGGACGACGGCCGCGGCCGGACCGGCACCATGGTGTCGGGCCTGGCCGTGGCCGTCGGCTGTGTGCTCTTCCTCGGAGGGTTCCTCTGGGCGGCGGTGGTCTACAAGCCGTACGCCGTCCCCACCGACTCCATGTCGCCCACGGTGAACGCCGGCGACCGGGTGCTCGCGGAGCGGATAGCGGGCGCCGATGTCCGGCGCGGTGACGTGGTGGTCTTCACCGACAGCGTCTGGGGCGACACCCCGATGGTGAAGCGCGTGGTCGGCGTCGGCGGGGACACGGTCGCCTGCTGCGACAAGGACGGCCGGCTCACCGTCGGCGGCACCCCTGTCGAGGAGCCGTACATCCACCGCGGCCCGGCCGCCGCGGGGACGCGGGCGCCCGCCTCGCCGCAGGACTTCTCCGCCAAGGTGCCGAAGGGCCAGATATTCCTCCTCGGCGACGAGCGGTCCACCTCCCTGGACTCCCGGGTCCATCTGGAGGACGCCGGAGGGGGCTCCGTACCCCTGAGCGCCGTCCAGGCCCGGGTCGACGCGGTGGCCTGGCCGATGAACGGCATGATCGGCCGCCCCGACTCGTTCGCCGCGCTGCCCGGCGGGGTCTCCGCCGACGGCCCGCTCCCGCTCCAGGTGGGGGCTGTGCTGGTGGGCGTGGTCCTCATCCTGGGCGGAGCCGCGTACGGGCCCATCGCCGCCCGCTCCGCACGCCGCGGGCGGGCCGCCGGATGACCGGCCCCCTACGCCCGGTCGCCCGCGTGGTGCTCCTGGACCCCGACGACCGCATCCTGCTGGTCCACGGCCACGAGCCGGGCCACCCGGACGACGACTGGTGGTTCACGCCCGGCGGCGGCCTGGAGGGCGACGAGACCCGCGAGGAGGCGGCCCGCCGCGAGCTGGCCGAGGAGACCGGCATCACCGACATCCAGCTCGGCCCGGTGCTGTGGAAGCGGATCTGCTCCTTCCCGTTCGACGGGCGGCGCTGGGACCAGGACGAGTGGTACTTCCTCGCCCGTACGGCCCAGACCGCCACCGACCCCCAGGGGCTCACCGAACTCGAATTGCGCAGCGTCGCCGGTCTGAGGTGGTGGACTTCCGCCGAACTTCTCGCGGCGCGTGAGACGGTGTACCCGACCAGACTCGCCGAGCTGCTGCGCACGCTCCTCGACGAGGGTCCCCCGCGTGTTCCGCTGGTCCTCGCCCCCGAGATCGCCTGATCGTCCGGGGGCGCCGAAGGCTGACGCACAATGGGGGGACGCACGGCTGAAGGGGAAACATGCCATGAGCGCCGAGGACCTCGAGAAGTACGAGACCGAGATGGAGCTGAAGCTCTACCGGGAGTACCGCGATGTCGTCGGTCTGTTCAAATATGTGATCGAGACCGAACGGCGCTTCTACCTCACCAACGACTACGAGATGCAGGTGCACTCCGTCCAGGGTGAGGTTTTCTTCGAGGTGTCCATGGCGGACGCCTGGGTCTGGGACATGTACCGGCCCGCGAGGTTCGTCAAGCAGGTCCGCGTGCTGACCTTCAAGGACGTCAATATCGAAGAGCTCAACAAGAGCGATCTGGAACTTCCGGGAGGCTGACCCCGCGCGGCCCGTACGTCACGGGGCCGCCGACTCGTGCGAGATGTGGTGGTGGACCCGGTCACCCGTGTGGGTGGCCGGGTTTTCCACATCCGGGAAGTTATCCACCAAGATCCACAACTTCCGTCCGGCCGGGCCAGAGTCGGTGCCGGAGGTGGTGGAGAGATGAACGCACGGGGGGCACTCGGGCGGTACGGCGAGGACCTGGCGGCACGGCTGCTGACCGATGCCGGAATGGCCGTGATCGCGCGCAACTGGCGCTGTCGTGCCGGAGAGGTCGACATCGTCGCCAGGGACGGCGACGCTCTGGTCTTCTGCGAGGTGAAGACCCGCAGGTCGGACACTTTCGAACATCCCATGGCCGCGGTCACCCCGGTCAAGGCGGACCGGCTGCGACGGCTCGCCGAGATCTGGCTGGAGAAGCACGGCGGACCACCGGCCGGCGGGGTCCGGATCGACCTGGTCGGGGTGATCGTGCCCCGGCGCGGCGCCCCCGTCACCGAGCACGCGCGGGGTGTGTCCTGATGGGGTACGCACGAGCGTGTTCCGTGGCGCTGGTCGGCGTCGAGGGCGTGGTGGTGGAGGTCCAGGCGGACCTGGAGCCCGGGGTGGCGGCCTTCACGCTGGTCGGGCTGCCGGACAAGAGCCTGATCGAGAGCCGGGACCGGGTGCGGGCCGCGGTGGTCAACTCCGGGGCCGAGTGGCCGCAGAAGAAGCTCACGGTCGGGCTCTCCCCGGCCTCGGTCCCCAAGAGCGGTTCGGGTTTCGACCTAGCGAAACCCTGCGAAGAGCCTTTCTAACGTGCCAGGGTAGGGCCATGAGCCCCAACCTCCGCGGCGCCATCGACGTTGCGGCCAGCATCGACCGGCGCGTTGTCATCTACTGCCGCATCAGCAGCGACCGAGAAGGCGCCGGCCTCGGAGTCGCCCGCCAACGCGAGGACTGTGAACAGCTCGCAGAGCAGCTCGGCCTCGACGTTGTTGAGGTGTACGAGGACAACGACCTGAGCGCCTATAGCGGCAAGCCCCGCCCCGGCTACCGGAGGATGCTTCAGGACCTGCGAGACGGGCACGCAGGCACCGTCCTGGCTTGGCACACCGACCGGCTGCACCGCTCCCCGGCCGAGCTGGAGGAGTACATCGACGTGTGCGAGCCTCTCCGCATTGAGACGCGCACCGTCAAGGCCGGACACCTGGACCTCACTACCGCAACCGGACGGATGATCGCCCGCCAGCTCGGCGTGCAGGCCCGGTACGAGGTAGAGCGCATGGTCGAGAGGCAGCGCCGGAAGCGCGACGAGATGGCCACGAAGGGTCAGCACTTCGGCGGGCGCCGCCCGTTCGGCTGGGAGGTCGATGGCATGACGCCCATCGACTTCGAGTTCGACTGCATCCGGGAGGCCGCCCGATCGGTTCTCGCGGGGGCGTCACTGCGTTCCCTCGCGGCAGGATGGGTGGCCCGCGAGATCCTCACCAGCACCGGGAGCCAGTGGGAGGGGCCCGAGGTTCGAGGAATGCTCCTGCGGTCCCGCAACGCGGGCATCGTCACCCACCGGGGGGAAGAGGTAGGCCCCGGGCGGTGGCCAGCGCCCTTGGATGAGCCGACCTGGCGCAGCGTCTGCGCGATCCTCACAGACCCGGCGCGGCGGCTCTCGCCGGGCAACGAACGTAAGTATCTCGGCAGTGGCCTCTACTTGTGCGGGCGGTGCGCCGACGGGACCACGATGCGGGCGTGCACCTCGAACTCACGCAACCCCGGATCAGAGACCCGCTACTGGGGCGCGTACACCTGCCGGGCTCGCAAGCACATGTCCCGGCAGCGCGAGCAGGTCGACGACATCGTCCAGATTGCTCTGCTCAATCGGCTTGCCCAGCCTGACGCGGCAGAGTGGCTCGCCGCCCGCGAGGAGGACCCGGTTGATGTCCTTGGCGCGCAGCGGGACATGCGGGAGGCGCGCGCCACTCTTGATGAGCTGGCCAGCGCGCTCGGGTCCGGCGACCTGGACCTCCGGTCGTACAAGGTGGCCACCGTCTCGGCGCGGAGCCGCCTTGAGGCCGCTGAAAAGACCCTGTCCCGCGCCGTGACGGTGAACCCGGCTGCCGCTCTGGTAGGGGCTGCCGATATTGATGCGGTCTGGGCAGGGATGGATCTGTCCCGGCGGCGCGCGGTGCTTGCCTACGTGATGACGGTGACGATCCTGCCAGCGAAGAAGGGGCGACAGCCGGGCGGTGGGTACTGGGACCCGGACTCGCTGCGCATCGACTGGAAGTGACGGCGCCCCCGCGTCGAGGCGGGGGCGCCGCTGGCCGTTCTCCGCAGCCTGGCGGGCAATGCGGAGGCGGCCGCTCTGTGGGGATCTCAGGTTCTTACCCCTGAGTAAGCACAGCATGCCTTAGAAGTGTGGCTTCTGCCCTACATACATTCGATCATGAGGGGCAGAGCGTGGTGGAGTGCCACGCTCCGTACCGCCGCCCACCTGGGTAATCGCCCGCCGCCGCGCCATCGGAGACCGCATTCGCGCCGCACGCCAGGAGGCGAAGCTCACCCAGGAGCAGACCGCATTACGCATCGGCATGGACCGGGCGACGTACAACCGAATCGAACAAGGCCACAGCGCCGCTCTCATCGACAGCCTGATCCTCATCGCCGACGCGATCGGTGTCCCGCTGGCTGATCTCGTACGTGAGGAGCGGCCCCCGCCTCGCGACGGGCGGGAGCCGCCCGGCCCGCCCGGACCGTGACCGCCGCCGGCCGCCGGTACGGGCGGGAGATCAGCGGCCCTCGGTCGGATACGACCTCGGGCTCGTACGGGGTCGAGGGCAGCCGCCCCGGTGCAGGACGACGGTCGACCCGGCGGCGGACCCGTTGTGGACGAGCACCCGCTCAGCCTCGCCCTCGGGGATGATCCTGCCGCAGCGATCGCACCTCACGGTGTCGCCGCCTTACGGGCATCCCGCCACGTCTGCCGGAGCTGCGCCGCAGTCTCGCAGTCCGCGCCCGTCGTACGGCACGGAGCACACAATTGAGCGTGCCGGATGAAGGCCGAGTAGGCCGCCTGCGCGGCGGCCTCCCCGGTCGCCTGCTGCGCCTGCACCTGCCCGCTCATCGCGCACCTCCGCTGGGGACCGGAACGAGGGTGCCCGCAAGGAGCACGTCCAGCCGGTCGCGGAGCGCCTCCGCCTCCGAACGGGAAAGCACCAGCTGCACCTCACCCTGGAGACGATCGAGGTCGTACAGCGCGACCGGGACGCGCACCTCTCCAGTGGTCGGGTCGCCGGTCGGTAACGCCGCGCGCTGCGGCGAAGCGTGCCAGGTCATGACGGACATCAGGCCCCCTATGTGGAAGACGAGCCGTCACCGTAAGGGGCCTGGCGAGGGAGAACAGGTACAACTTGTACCTGTGTCCCAACCTGTACCTGTTACCCGGCGGTAGCGATGCCCACGTCCACGGCGAGCTTCGACGCCTCCGGGCGCAGTGCGCGCGGCGCTGACCGCCACAGGTCCGCGGCCACCGACCGGGCCGAAGGGGTGTACGCGACGGTCTCGGCGCCGATGCGGTGCGCCATCTGCATCACGTGCAGCGCGGCCGTACGGTCCCCGCGCTGAAGGTGCCCACGAGCAACCTCCACCCATAGGCGGGCCCGACGCTCGCGTGAGGGCATGACGTCGGGGTCGATGTCGTCGGCCAGGCCGAGGGCCTTCTGAGACTTCCGCAGGTCGGTCGCCACGCTGACGGCGTGGAAGTCGACGTTGGCACGGCCGAAGACGGTCGATGGGTGGAGGTAGTTCTGCGGCAGAGACTTCGCGATCTGGTCGCCCGCCTCCCAGTACCGCCAGGCGTCGCCCTCACGGCCCTCCCGTGCCACGGTCACCGCCGCGTGGAGCTGGAGCGCGCCGTACACGCCCCGCCAGTCGTCCGGCGCCCCATCCAGGTGCGGGCGGATCAAGGTGGCCGCCTCCTCCACCACCCGTAGCGCCTCCTCGGGGTACGACGTCTCCCGCAAGATGTTGCCCAGGTTCCAGGCCGCTGCCGCTATGGCCGCCGGGGCGTCCGCCGACTGCGCCGCCGCGAGCGCCCGGTCAGCCACCACCCACGCCAGCTCGGCCGGCGCAACGTACGCGGTCGCCTGCCCCGTCAACCGGTACACGTCCGACAGGGCGACCTGCGCCCGGCGGCGGTCGCCCCCGTCCAGCGACCGCACGGCGTACTCCCCGTCCCGGATCAGCCCGGGGAGCAGCGCCCCAACCTCGGTACGGTTCCGGCCCGAGGTATGCCACAGGCGCCACGTCTGGTCCACCCGCCCCTGAAGCGCGGCCGGATCAACCGGTTCCGGCGAGGACGGGGTGAGGCTGCGCGTCATCACGGCGGCCCAGATGTCCGGCATCCCCGGGTGGGAGAGCCGGCCGAGCGGGGCCGCCTGCGCGGCGGCAGCTGGGGTGTCCGTGCCGGTGATGACCGAGAGGTCCGCGACCTGGAGCGCGGCGGCAAGCCGCAGTAGCAGCGGGTGCGAGGTGAGTTCGCGCTCGCCGCTCTCGATCTTCTTCAGCCACTCGACGCCGCGCCCGCAGAGTTCGGCGAGGACCGGGCGGGACATCCCGCGGCTCTCGCGCAGCGCGCGGATCCGCTCTCCGGTGGTGAGGTCTGCGTCCATCGTGGTGCCCCTCCGTCTGGCCGGTGCCGTGGGTGCCAGGGTACGGCGGGCCGGTGGCAGCTGGGAGTGCGCACGGTCGTACGATCCGGCCATGGCTGACATCGACCTCCCCCAGCACCTGATCGACCTGGAGTCCGCCGCGTGGGCGGAGCAGCAGGAGGGCCGGCTGACCGTGGAGTCGGCGGACGCCGTGCAGCAGGCCGTACGCGAGCACGCCGCGGCGGCCGGGGTGTCCCGGTACCAGGTGGAGGCGGCCCTGAAGAGGGCGGTGCGGCACCCGGAGAGCTAGGCTCGAACATGTGCACGAAGAACCGTCCCGGCTGGCCATGCTCCAGTTCGCCCGCCGCATCGCCGTCCAGCAAGTCGACCAGATCGACCGCTGGATCGCTGACGAGGAGCAGCGCCAAGCCGAGCAACAGGCGGCCGCAGCACGGCGCGCAGCCGCCGAACCGCAGTGGACCATCGGCCTCACCCAGAACGGGCGCCCCGAGGAGGTCCACGCCCCCGGCTGCACGATGGCCGGGCAGAGGCGGCAGCGTACGGCCACCGTCGACCAGGCGCGCGAGGCACTCGCCCAAGGCGTCACCGCGTGCGCCTTCTGCCGGCCGGACACCGAGCTCGGCCTCTGACCCAAGGCATGACGGAGGGCCCCCTGCCGCCGTGGTAACGGGGCCAGGTCTCGGTCAAGGCAGGTCAAGCGGGAGCCGGGAGCCCCCCACGGCCCGCCCCGATTCGGTGACCGACAGCCGCCGCCCGGTACGGCCCTGCTTCCAGCGGAGCCCTCGCTGGGAGCCCTCGTACTCGGGTACGGGCTCCAGCTTCCCGAGTTCGACCAGGCCTGCGCCTACCAGCTCGGCCACCGTGTTCGCGCGGACGACATGCTGTATCTGCCACGGACGCCACGGATCGGCAGGTACTTCACTGACGAGCCCGACCAGATGGCCGCTGCGACTGGGTACGACCCACGCGGGAAACCGACAGCCAGGGGCGCAGGATTGAGAAATCGCGATGAGAGCATCACTGGGCGAAGACTGAGTCATGAGGCGAGCATGGCGTGGGCGGGCTGGCCGCACGGCTCCCCAGGCACGCACGGCCCGTGACGTGGGTCACGCCACTCGGGCCAGCCGCAGCCACGACCCCGCGCGCAACACCGTCGCCGTGCCCGTCGCCACGTTCTGTGCCCACTGCACGGTGATCGCCCCGTTGGCCCCGGCGGTGATCGAACCGAGTGGGGCGACGATGAGGCCGACGGCGGTGATGCCGACGCCGATGGACTGCCCCGGGGCGTACCGGGTGAGGCGGATGGAGCCGGTGCCGTCGGACACGCCGAGGGTGATGGCGCCGGGGGTCCAGTAGCCGGACGATCCGGGCGGGGCGGCGATGGTGAGGAGGAGGTCGGCGGCGGGGTCACCGTCCACGGCGAGCATGGCGTCGATGGCGTATCGGCCCCCGGCGGTGACGGGGATGGTGAGGTGGTCGTCGTCCTGGAGGACGAGGCTGCTGACGACCTGCTCGTCCACCGGCTTGTCGACGGTGCGGGTGACGCCAACGGTGTCGCCGGTGGGCGGGGTGCCGGGTGGGCCTTGCACCCCTGGATCACCCTTGTCGCCCTTCGCGCCCTTGAGGGAGGCGATCCACTGCGCCTCGCTGCCCGCGTACCCGCCAGCCACGGCGATGTCGTACGCGCTCGCCCCCGGCGCCCCGTCCTCGCCATCCATCCCGTCGTCGCCTGGCGGCCCCGGAACGAGGACGTACGTTCCACCGTCCTCCCCAGCAGGCAGCAGATCCGCGATGTCCACCGTGCCCAGCTCGGCGGGCAGCATGATGTGCTGGGCGTCGCCGCCCGTCTCCAGTCGGTACGTCCACCCCGTCGGCGTGCACCCCTCCGCGTCCGTCGCCAGCAGCTCAACCTGCCACTCACCTGCGTCGTCGGCGGTGACGACGACCCACCCGTCATCGACGACGACGCCGTGCACCGAAGAGACGACGCGCCGTGGCGTCGGCCGTACGCGCACGGGCAGCGGGCTCCCGTCACCATCGGCCAGATGCTGGTGCCCGGTCAGGACGACCGTCTCGATCCCCTCGGGGAAGGCCATGGTCACACTCCAGTTCGGTTGTACTCATCCACCAGCGGGTGCGGAGCCTCCGGCTCAATCCCAGCGCGGTGCATCTGACCCGCCCACCGGTCAGCCGTCCACGCGAACGCCCGGACAACCGACTCCAAGCGCGACTGCCGGCCCCGAAGCGAGCCGTTCTCCTCGTCGACGCGGGCCACGGTCGCTTGCAACACCTTGAACTTCTCGGCTTCCAGCCCCGGGGCCGCCGCCGCTCGCGCCGCCGCCTCATTGGCGCGAGCGGTAGCCTGCGCCGCTCTCACGGTGGCGCGGGCCACGAAGAACCCGCCGCCCCCGAGCAACGTGCCACCGGCCCCCAGCAACGCAACGATCTCCGTGATGGTCACGGGGCCTTGCCTTTCCGGGCCCGCCACGGTGGTGAGGGGACGGAGTGCTCCGGCACCGTGGCAGCCCACATGATGACCCCGACGTGCGAGGTGAGATACCACGCGGCGACGAACCCGCCCCGCGCGTAGTCGCCGGTGAGAACGGCGAAGAGGTAGGCCACCGCCCATACGGACGGCGGGGCCAGGGCGGCAAGGAACCCGAGCCAGTCCCGGCCGATCCGGACGAACGCCGAGGCGATGCACACCACCCCGGCGCCGATCCATAGCCAGGCCCAGGAGGCGAGGCTGCACCGGTCGGTCAGGAGCCGGAGCCCGGCCGGGTCCTGCTGGGGGCTCACGATGAATCCGGTTCCCCAGCACACCTTGCCGATGCCCAGGATCAAGAGGATCTGCCCGCGGCGGCCCAGCTGCATCCTGAGCCACCGGGCCGCCGCGCGCATCAGACGCCCTTGGCCAGCGACGCAGAGTTCCTCGCGCCGAACGCCCGCGCGGCCATGCCCTTCAGCAGCGTCCCGGCCGCGGCTATCCCGGCGGCCGCCATCGTCTCCCAGAACGACGCGGAGAACATGTCCGCCGGGCCAGCCGCGACGGCGACACCACCGGCGGCGACGATGGCCGTCGCCAGGGTCCGCTCGGCCAGGTCGCGGGCGTACGTCTTCGCGGTCTTGACCACCGTCTCAGCGGTGGGCAGCAGAGGATCGGTCATGGTCACTTCTCCTTGGTGAGTGCGGTGAGCTTCTTGTCGATGGCCCGGACCTTGTTGATCAGGTCGCCGAACAGGGTCCGGCCGGACCAGTAGTGCGCTGACGACTTCGGGTCAGGCGAGTAGTTCGCGCTGTCCTTCGGTGCGTCAAACGTGTCCTTCGACAGGAGCCGGTCGACGACCGCGTCCGCGATCCGTTTCACGTCGGCGTCGCTGAGAGCCACGTCGTCCTCCTTCGGGGGGTTCGTCTTGGTGTCGCCCTTCGCCAGGGCGATGACCCGGGCAAAGTCCATGGAGCCGGGATCGCCGTGGTCGTTCTCGGGGACGTGCTGGTGGCCGCACCACCCGGTGAAGGTCCGCCACGTCGACATCGACATGCGTGCCGGGCTCGCCCCGTAGGAAGCGGGGGTCACCCCGGGGCGGCGGGAGTCCTTGCCGTAGGCCAGCCAGTCCTTCACGCAGGTCAGCGGCACACGGTGGTAGTCGTGCAGCCATCGCACCAGCCACGCCACCTCGGCCAGCGCCCACTCCGGGGCGTCCGGCCAGTAGATGTAGTCGACGCCCGACGTCTTCCCGCCCCACGTCTTCGCGTTCTTCGCGTCACAGGTGCCGACCAGTTCGATCTGGAAGACGTTCGCCGTGTTCGTCTCGACGCCGCCGAGCTTGTTCATCAGGGCGCGCGCCGACTCGTCAACGTCGTAGTGCTGGTACCAACGGATCTTCTTAGCCTTGAAGTCCGGCAGCCCGGTGACGGTCGGGGCCTGCGCTCCGCCGCCATAGGTGGGCACAGTGCGGCCCTCGGTGGTGTGGGCAACGCCGCAGTTGACCTCCATGTCCGAGCCGGAGTAACGGCCCGTCCCGTAGAAGTACGCCTGCGACGCGCCCGGGATCTTCTGCGGCCCAGTTCTGGCCATCGTCATGCCTCCACAGGGGTGTTGGGAGTCCTGCACCAGGGGCGGACGACCAGCTGCCCGTACCCCGCATCGACGGCCAGGGTGTCCTTGCCGCCGTTCGCCTTCCACGCCGTGCTGTGCGCGTCCGCACGCAGCACGATCACCATCCGGTGACCCGGCGGCCAGTCGTCCGGCACCCGGTACCAGCGGCCGATGTGCAGCGGCATGTGATGCCGGGTCGGGTCCACGTTGTCGCCCATCAGGTGGGATACCCGCCACCACGGGCCAGCCGACCGGGCCGGGTCGGTGTAGCTGTACGCCCACAGATGCCAGCCCACACCGATCGTGTAGCGGGTGCCACCGGGGTACCCGCAGTCGTTCGTCACCCGGGCATCCCCGCTGATATCCAGCGCATCCCCCGGCGACAGGGGACCCGTCACCACCCGGTACAACATCCGGTACGTATCCGACGGCAGGTCCACGGGAATCGCCGTGGACTCCAGCGTCTCCGACATCAGCGGCTCAGCAGGGCTCAACGTCGTCGTCATAGTGCTCCGTTCACAGCATGCGGGCGAATCGCGGGGACAGGCCGATCGAGCCGCCGTTCCCGTTCCGACCGCCCGTCGTGGCACCCGCCGTACGGCGGGTCTGGATCTGCAAGAGCACCTCCTGGGTGCCCCGGTACGGCAAAAGATCAAGGGTGGTCGCGGCGTACTGGACGGTGTAGTTCGCGACCACCGACCCGGACCACACCACCGCCCCGCCCAGCAGCAACTGCCAGGCCCCGCCCGTGTTCACGCTGGCCACCTGGTCGCCGACCAGCGCCAGCCCGATCGACAACCCCGCAGTCCGCGGGGCAAACGTCGTCTCCCACAGGGTCGTGAACGCGGTCGCATCGGAGAACGCCAGCGCGGTGAACGCCGTCGGATACAGCGGGAGTTCGTCCCGCTCCGCACCCGACCGGCGCAGCTGCGCCACCTCCTCCTCCAGCCGGGCCAGCCGGGCCGGGAAGCTCACGTCCCTCACGCGCTGCGGCATGTCACACCGCCCCGCACGTCAGCCGGACCCGCTCCGGCCCGGACCGGGCGGTCACCTCGATGCTCATGATGCGGAGCACCCCCTCCCGGCCGACCGGTGTGCGCGGCTCGGGGTCGATGACGAACAGGGCTTCGTCGCCCACGCTGTAGCTGCCGAACTGGGGGTCGCTGTCCGCGCTCACCTCGAACACCGGCTGCACCTGCGCACTGCCCCGGGCCGTGAGCTCGGCCGCCGTCAGCCCGTCCAACTGAGCCTGGTCGATGACCCCGTCGTACGAGGTGACCGATTCCAGCAGCGGCCACCCGGAGGCGAGGAGGTCCGTGTCCTGCGCGACCGCCTGCACCTTCGCTTCGCCGGTGCCGTCCCCGAGGCCGGTGACCTCGGTGGCCATGTCGACACCGTTCTCCGGCCACGTGTAGTCGAGGATCGACGAGCCGGGCCCGCCCTTGGAGAACACCAGCCCGGAGTCGGCAGCGGCCCGGCCGCGGCGTGGGAACCACGTCATGGCTCGCCGGTACCGGGTGGGCGGCATGTTGCCCGCGACGGGGTTCCAGCCCACGTCGATGCCGAAGTCGAACCCGTTGTCCGCGGCCGCGAGTTCCGCGATGGACTTGTAGATCTGGGGCCGCTCGTACCCGAAGTACGTGACCGACCGGGCCACACCGTGCGCCGGCGCCGTGAGCTGGGCGGTGGACACCCCGATGTTTCCGCCGGGCTGCGAGTGCGCGTACTGGAGCAACGACCACACGATGTACTTCTGATCGCTGTACAGGCGCTGCCCTGTCGGCACGTAGGCCGGGTTCAGGATGACGCTGGTGTCCGTGGACAGGGTCTGCTTGACGTGCCGCTTCTCGTAGTACGACAGGAACTCGGCGGCCTGGATCTGCTTGCCGCCCTGCGCCAGTTCCCGTGTCCACACGATGCCGCCCCACACGATGACCCCGTCCCGGTCCACGTACAGGGATGTGCGCGACGGGACCGACGCAGCATCCGGGCCGAGCGACAGCGTCTCGTCCGAGTACGGGATCGTCCCCGACAGGGTGCCGATGCCGTTCAGTTCGGTGGAGTACCGCACGTCGGACATCGGCAGCTCTGCGAGGAGTTCGTCCGTGAGGAGGTCGCAGAACAGGTACGTGTAGGTGTGGCCGCCATCGGGCATCAGTTGGCCCTCCCCAGCACGCCGTCGAGCTGGACCCACCCAGCGGCAGTGATGGCCACGGAGCCGTTCGTCAGGACGATCGCCCCGGTGCTGGGGTTCACGGCCAGGCGGGCGTAGTTCTGGGCGACGCTGGTGCTGGCCACGCCGCGCACCCAGTACGTCATCGACGGGATCAGAGCAGCCGGGATGGTGCCCACCGACGCGTTGGCCCCGGGGTTCACCGCCACACCGGTCATCAGCCCGGACAGCTGGAGGACCCCGTCGTGGGTGATGCGCGCGGAGGGTGTCCCATCGCCCGTCAGGCCCGTGGCCGCCCACGACCCGGAGAGCACGATCGGCGCCCACGCGGTGGCCTTCGGCACCAGCGCCGCCGTCGTCCCGTCCTGCTTGCCGTAGACGAACGCGTCCAGGTTCGTCTGGTAGAACACCTGCCCCGGGTGCGGGCGGGCCGGAGTCACCGACGACGCCACTGGCAGAATCCCGCCCGACGCCACCGTGTACACCCGGACGTCCGTGATGTTCCCGGCCGCCACGCTGGTCTGCGACGGGCCGATTGCCAGGTCCGCCAGCGGCACACAGTTCGGTGGCAGAGTGCCCCGCACTGTCGCCCCGGCCGATGCCGCGTACGGCCCCTGGATTACCTCCAGCCGCCACTCCGACACCGAGCCCGCATACTCCGCGTCGTACACCGACGCGACAACTGTGTCCTTCCGGTACTGGCCGGCCCCGCCCGCAGGCGCCACCGACAAGGTGACGTCGCCGTCATTCGCGCAGACGTACACGCCCTGCCCGCCGGTGTCCCGCTGGTCCACGATGACGAATCCGCCGGAGACGATCACGGTCATGTTCGGGGTGCCCGCAGCCCGCACCTTCAGCTGGTACTGCTGGTAGCTGGGCTTCACCCCGGAACGTACCCGCATCGGGGACGCCTCGTCGGACGGGTTCCCCGGATATCCGAGCAGCCCGCTGAGCGCCAATCGGTCGTTGCGTGCCGGGTACGACGGGGCCTGCTGCCACGCCGGGGGGTTGATGACGGCCATCGCTGGCCTCCTTCCTCTACAGGCTGGTGTCGCGCCAGGTGGCAGTGAGCAGGGACTGCTGCCCCGGAGAACCCGGCAACGCCGACCCCCGGTATGCCAGTTCGTTCGACCCGGGCAGGAGCAGCGGCCACCGCGACCCGGCCCGCACCCACGACCGGCGCGGACTCGTCCCCATGTAGAGGACCGCCCGGGTCCTCGTATCGATCAGGAGGTACTCGCCCTCCTGAAGCACCGCGTCCACCGTGATGACGGACCCGGTGTTCACCTGCTCAATCGTCGGGTTCGCGACCGGCCCGTCCAGCCGCAGCACCGGATAGGCAGGACTGTCGCCGCGGTTGTACGCCGTGATCCGCCCCGACTGGCCCGGCGCCCCGTACGACCGGGGGTGCACCAGCGGGTACGTGCGGCCGGCCGCCGGGGAGTACGCCGTCGTGGACGTGGACCGCTCGTCCAGCCCGTACAGGTACGGGTCGGCGCAGTACAGCTCCAGCGCGGCGGTCCCGGTGCGCCACAAGTTCTCGGCGTCGTATGGGATCGACCGGCGCCGGATCTTGCCGTAGACGAGGGCGTCCTGGTCCAGGAACTGCATCGGCGCCGGTGTGCTCTGCGGTTGCGTCGCCGCGCGCAGAGCCAGCGTGAGGTCGCGGAGTTCGTCCGGTGTGTCCGCCCGGAGTCCGAGGCCGATCTGGATGCCCCGGGGCCCGGTGGTGTCGGGGCCGGTGTAGTCGCCGTGCTGCCCGGGGCGGTCCATGTCGTCGGCTCGGATGTCGGGCATGTCGTCGAGGCCCTCGATCGCGGTGACGTGGTACCGGGACCCGGGGCCGAAGGTGAGGGTGCCCCACTGGATGCGGCCGATTCGCTGCTGTGCCATCAGCCTCTCCGTCCGACGAGGGCGTCCCACGACAGGGCGTGGAGGATGCCGTCCGGGGTGGCGTCGCCGCCCTGGAGGTAGAAGTTGTTCGTCGTGTCCCCGCCAGCGCCCGCGTATGCGGCCGAGAGCTGGCCAGGGGCGGGGATGGTCGACATGGCTCGGGACGCCACGTCAGCGGCCCCCACGGCAGCGCGCGCCATCGACGCGGACGCGGAGGCCACCGCCTGCCGGGACCGCAGCATCCCCTCCCGGAGACCGGCCCCGGACATCTCGCCGATCCCCATGAACACACGCGACGGCGACTTGATCTTCAAGGCCTTCTTGATGGCCTTCACCATCGCGTTGGCGATGGCGGTCATCTGCTTCTCGATCGCCTTCTGCTGCTTCTTCAGCCCGTCGACCAGACCCTGGGCCGCCTTCACCCCTGAGTCGTAGAGAGCACCCGCCACAGTCGTGCCGGTCTTCGACGCCGTTTTTGCGAGCTGCGCCTGCAACTCGTTGATGCGCTTCAGCTCCGCCGGGGTGGCCTTCGAGAGCGCGGCCGCCGTGGCCGCACCCCCATCGACACCGGCATCCGCGGTGTCACCCAAAAGGTCGGACCGCAGCCCGGCCTTCTTCAGCTTGGCCAGGTTCGCCCCGAACTCCTGGGCCTTCTTCACCGCAACCTGGAGCCCCACCGTGATCGCGGTGACGGAGTTGACCAGGCTGAAGCCGGTGGTGATGTTGGCCTCACCCAGGATGCCGGCCTGGATGTCCGCGCCCTTCTTCGCGCGCGCGGACACGATGTCGTCCAGCTTCTTCTGCGCCGTCTTCAGCGAGGCGGCGACCTTGTCCCGGGCCTTCGCCAGAGACAGCAGCCGCTTGTTGTCCTTCTCCACCCGGCTCAGCAGGGCGGCCAGGCCGGGGACCTTCTTCTTGTTGGTCTTGTTGATCTCGATGGCCCGCTCAATGCGGTTCGTGATCGAGGTGAGCGTCGACTTCAGGCGCGGCGTCGTGGCCGTGATCCCGTCGATCAGGCCCATGATGATGGACCGGCCCGCTGGGGTGAGGAGCGTGGCGTCCTTCCGCTTCGGCCCCTTCCAGTCCGGGATCATGCTGGTCAGCTCACCGAGCTTGGACCGCACCGCACCGATCTTCGACTGGATACCCGAGATCAGACCAGTGATCAGCGAGGCGCCAGCACCGACAAGAACGCCGCCAAGGTTCCCCAGCGCCCCGGGAATCCGGGACCGCAGCGACGCCACCTCGGCAACCGCCCGCGTACCCATCTGCACGAGGCCGAGTAGGAACCCGGCCGCCGCCGACCGCGCCCGGGCCGGCAACGCGGCGACCAGCTCGCCCACCGCGGACAGCACCCCAGCCACCGTGGTCGTGATGGCCGTGGTGACGTCCGCCTTCAGGGTCGCGAAGACCTGCCCGGCGAGCTGCCCCGCCTTGCTGAAATCGCCCTTCAGCAAGGCGCCCAGGACCCGCAGCGCGGGCAGCACGTACCCGGTGATGACGTGCGCGAACGCCTCCAGCGCACCGGCCAGGATCATGATGATCCCGACGATGGACGGGCCGAGGATCGGCAGTAGTTTCCCGCTGACCGTTGTCGCCAGTTCCAGGATCTTGAACGTCACCGGGGCGACGGCAATGGCGAGCTCGGCGAGCTGCACCGCCATCTGCGTCAGGTACGGGGCCGCGTCGGCGAGGATCTGGGTGAGCTGTGGCAGGACCGTCTCCGCCAACTGCACGAAGCTGGGCAGGGCCTGCTGAAGGATCGGCCCCAGCGACGCCAGAACCGGCACCAGCTGCGCGGAGAGGTTCGACGCCAGCTGCTGCACGAACGGGGCCGCCGCAACGAAGATCGCCGAAAGGGCCGACAGGAGCGGCAGCAGCGCGGGCAGGGTGGCCACGATCAGATCGGCCGCCACGTCGACCATCGGCAGCAGCGCGATGACCAGATCCCCGACGGCTCCGGCCGCCGCCGACAGCACAGGTCCGAGCGCGGTCAGGACCCGGCCCAGCCCGGCGCCGAGCGCGGTCACGAGCAGCTGCACCGGCGGGGCGAGAGCCTCAACAACGGGACCAAGTACGGCGAGCGCCTGCCCGAGGAGCGGGCCGACCGTCGTCGCGACCACCCGCATTGTGTCCGACAAAGCCCGCAGCGCCCGCTGGAACCCGTCCGTCCCGGTCGCTTCACGAAGCGAACCGGTGATGGTCTCCAGGGTGCTGAACAGCCCCTCGCCGCTCGCGGTGACGCCCTTGAACAGGTTCCCGAAGATCCCGACGACGTTGCCGATCACACGGCCGAGCTGGCCTAGCAGGCCGATCGCCCTCTCGATCGCCCGTTCCATCGCCCCGGATTCGAACGCGCGGGTCATCCGCGCGGACAGGCGGTCCAGTGCGCTGCCGCCCCGCTTCGTCAGCCGCTCGAACGCCGGACCGGCCGCCGCACCCACCTGGATGAGGCCCTGCACGATCGTGGCCGGAAGCGGGATCAGGTTGTACAGGCCGGTGGTGGCCGAGTCCAAGGCCTTACCGAGCGTCCCGTTCTTCGCCAGCCCTGTGGCCGTGTTGAGGACTTGGCGGCCCATCCGGTTGAGGGCACCAGCTGACGTGGTCAGCGCGAGCGACAGGTCCGGGCCAGCCGCTTTCGCGGTCTGCTTCAGGGACTTACCGAGGCCCTCGAACAAGTTGCTCTGGACGCGCAGCTTGAGCTTGTCGAACTGCGGGCCGAGGCCGCGGATCGTCTCGACGAACGACCTCGCAGCCGGGGCCAGGCGCTTCAGGGATTCGGCGTACGCCTCCGCCGACTCGGGGTCGAAGGCGTTTTTCAGGGCGTCGCCGACACCCATCATGCCGATCTTCAGGGCCCCGGCCGCGAGCCCGACGGCCAGCACACCGGTCGCGGCGAGCCCGGCAGCCGGGGCGATCTGCGCCAGCGCGGACAGCACCCCGGCGAGGAGCGGCACGATGCTGCCCACGGCGGCCCCCGCTGCGGCAAACGGTGCGGCGAGCCGCCCAGCGGCGCCGACCGCCCGGCCGATACCCGAGACCATCGGCCCCAGGTTGATGCCGCTGGCCATGGTGGAGAGCCGGTTGCGGATGCCGCTGGTGTCCAGGTCGTTGAGCGACCGGTTGGCGTCGCGGACCATGTTGCGGATCTGGCGGCGGGTGACCGCCTGCGCGAAGCGCAGCCCGTTGATCAGTGGGGTCAGGTTGAGCCGGATGTTGCCTGTGAGGTCCGGGTCATCGGACATGTGCGGTCACCTCCCGTCAGGTGCGGCGCATGGAGGCGAATCCGAGGAGGGATTCACCGCCAGCGGGTGTGGTGGGCCTGGACTCGCCCGCTGCTCCGGTCGCGTGCCGGTGCTGGTCGGCCAGTGCGAGGAGCTGGGCGAGGGTCAGGTGCCAGAAGGCGTCATCTGTGCGGCCGAGGGGGACGGTGCCGAGGTAGTAGAGCTCGTCCCACGGAAGGTGTCGGGAAGGGCTACGTCGGTATACGGCCCCGTCGGGGCCTCCGCTTCCCCCTGGGGGAAGGCCTCCGCAAATGCGGCCGTCATGGCGTTGGTGAGCTGCTCGAAGGTGCTGAAGTCCAGGAGGTCGCCCAGCTCACGGCGGTCGCTCGCACGGACGTAGCGGACGGCGGTGACCTCACGGACGTCCCTGCTGGTCTTGCGCCCGTCGGGGGTTTCCTCCCGCACGGTGGACACCCGCTCGGTCATGTGCGGCACGAACCCGCCGCTGCCGGTGAGCCCGGCGCCGATCAGCTCCAGCATCGGGCCGATGATCACCCCGGACATTCCGCCCTTGCCGTCGATCTGCTCGAAGACGGAGAGGACTCCGTCGATGCCGCCGTGCCGCTGCTCCAGCAGGGCCAGCGCGCCGAGGCTGTAGCGGAGTTGGGCGGTGGTGCCGTCGGTGAACGTCACGGTGCGGCCGAGGCTGGTGAGGGGTGCGGGGCTGCTCATGCGGGGCTCCTGGGTGAGTGCCGGGTTTCGGCCTACGGGAGGGTGGGCCGGGCGGGCGGCGGCGTAGACGGAGGTCCGCGCACCCGCCCGGGGATCAGGGGGTCGCAGCGGTCGGGATCGCGGCAGCGGTTTCGTGGATCTCGACATCGACCCACTCGCCGGTCGAGATGAGCGGCACGGCGCGCGCCTCGTTCTCGATCGTGCGGTAGTCCTCCTCCGCCAGGCCGAGGCCGGGAAAGCTGGACATGATGCACTTGAAGAGGGTGAAGTACACGTCGCCGCCGACGAGATCGCCGCCCGAGGTGGGGGTCTTTCCGACGATCTTGTATGGGAGGGGCTTCGCGCCCTGCTTCAGCGACCACTTCGACTTCTGCGCCGGAGTCGTCCCGGAGTCGGTGACCGTGCTGGACACGAGCGCCTTCAGCACGTCCAGCGACAGCTTCGCGTGCGGGTACGACACGGTCACGTTGGAGATCGACGAGTCCGAGTCCAGGAGCCCGTTGTCACCGCGGAGCTCCTTCACCTCCACGTCGCCGGAGATCTCCATCGACTTGATGCCGGGGACGTCGATGCCCTCCCCGTACGCCGGGGTGCCCCCGGCAGGGTCGGAGAGCAGCGGAAAGATCTTGCAGTCCTCGACTGCGTACAGCTTGGTCACTCGGCTGAGCGGCATGATCAGTTCCTTCCTGGTGCCGGGGTTCGGCCCGGACGGTGGGCTACTCGGTGCTGGTGCTGCTGGACCATCCGCCGGTCCACGGCGGTGACTCCGGCTCAGGGACAGGGATGAGCTCGGCGACCGCGCCCGGGATCAGCGCGGCCAGCGCTTCGCCGCCGTGCCCGGCGCCTTGCGGCGGGATGACCCCGTCGACCAGCCACCACGAGACCCCGGGGCGCCCGGGCGTTTCGTAGACGCTGACGAGTCCGTCGGTGACCCCGCCGGCCGGATCGATGCGGACGACGGTGGCGCCGGGCCGGGGCGGCCAGTCGGTGCCGAGGTAGGACAGGACGTCCTCGCGGGGCATGGCGTAGAGGGTGACGTCGGTCATGCGGGGGTCACCTCCGAGCGGAGCAGCACGCGGTGGATGGCGAGGGTGATGGAGGCCCGGACCCGGTTGTCGCTGATCGGGAAGCGGTCGATGTCGGTGACGCGCACTGCGGTGACCTTCGCGGGGTGCGCGGGTAGGCCGTTGCCGTGGAGGGCGTGGGCGATGGCCTCGGCCAGCCCGTACCGCTCCACCGCGCGGGCGGTCCCCGCGGTGGCCTTCGTGCGGGCGGCCTCGATCAAGTCGACGGCCACCTTCTCGACGATGGTCAGCTCGGCGTCCGGGTCGCCGAAGTCCCCGTTTGCGGTGTCCATCGAGATGCCGAGCGCCTCGGTGACGACGATGAACGGCGGGGCCTGTCCCTCGCGGGGACCATCGCGGAAGACGGGCACCCCGAAGGCGAGGGACTCCAGCCGGGCCTTGATCGCACCGGACGTGGTGGCGGCCATCAGCGGACCCTCCGTCCGGCACGGGCCAGCTCCTCGCGCAGCCACACCTCAGCCATCGCGATCGCGGGGGCCAGGAACGGGTGCGGGGCGGTGCCCGGGTGGTCGACATACGCCACCGGGTGCGGGGCCCCCGGCCAGTACAGGGCGGCCTTGGTGCGCGGGTAGATCCGGTGGGGGGCGGTGCCGTACTCGACATGCTCCGCGTAGTCCACGTTGGTGCCGACGGTGACGTCGTACGTACGCCCGCGATCCTCGGAGCGGGACACGATCGACGAGCGCAGCCGCCCGGTGTCGACCGGCGCCCGGCGGCGCGCTTCGTTTTGCACCCGGGTCCCGGTACGGTCGGCGGCGCGCTTCGACTCGGTCGAAAGGCGGCCGACGAACCGGCGCAGCCCGCGCTCGAACTGGCGGGCGTCCATGCTGAAGCTCCCGGAGACGGCCATCAGATACCGCCGATCATGCTGTGCCCGCGGTTGAGATAGCCGACCAACAGGGCGTCTACCTGCGTCGATCCGGTGGACGCCGACGGGGCGACGGGCGTCGCCTCCTCGTCGCTGGTGTTCTCGATGCGGACGTTGTTGCCCTCGTCGTCCACGTCGAGGCCGGGCCCGGCCGTGCTGTCCGCGTCGGACGGGGCAGCGGCGGCCTGGATGTGCGCGGCGAGGAGGGCGCACGCCTGGGCCACCAGCGGCGGCACCTCGGCGAAACCGAACGTCCCGGTGATGCGGGCCTGTTCGGCTCCCCACCGGTCGAACAGGCCACGCCACCCGCCGTTGTACGACTCGGCCCCGGCCACGAGGTCGTCCCAGCCGCCCCACCGCAGGTGCACCGCGTCCACCCCACCGAGCACCTCGGACGACGTGACCCGGTACGCCGACGACGGGAGCCACGGCCCGTCGTCCGTGCCGACGACGGGCTGAACCGACGTGACCGTGCGGACGCGGCGCGGGAGCAGGGCTGTCCCGTCCGGCGCCACGTCCGCCACCACCACCGCCACAGTGGGCTCGAAGAACTGCTGGGTGTAGGCGGTGATGCGCTCCGTGGCAGCGCTGATACACGCGGCGACCTCACCGTCAGTGCCGGTGCAGCCCGCGTCTTTCGCCTGGTCCACGGAGCAGTACGCCACAGGTCAGCCCTCGCCGTCCTGCTCGGCCGCGTCCAGCTCGCGCCGGGCGCCGGCCGTGACGACCTGGCCCTTCACTGCGATTTGCCGGGCGTAGCCGCCGGGGTGGGTGTGCACGACCGGGCCGGTGACGCCGCCGGTGCCCGCGCCGTCGAGCGCCCGGAAGGCGTCCTCGGGGGCGCGCTGGCCGATCTCCCAACCGGTGCCCGCGTCGTACTCCTGGGTGCGGACGGTGGCCGCCGGGACGGCGTCCTTGTCCTGCTCGGGCTTGCTTCCGCGTGCTGCCATGTCAGCTACCTCCGATGACGCCGCGCGTCCGCAGGGCGGCCAGCAGCGCGTTGTACGCGGTCGTGACGGCCGCGAGGTTGGCGAAGTCCGGGGACTGGTTGTTGATGACGGGCTTGGTGCTGCCGTCCATGAGGGCGGGCGACGTGCCGATGACGCGGAGCGTCTCGGTCTCCTGGTTCGGTACGCGGGTTCCGCCCTTGGTGAGCGTGACCTGCTTCGTCACCCCGCCCATCAGGTCGCCGCCGCGAACGTGATCTTCACGAAGGCTGCCGGGGTGTGAACCGCAAGGTTCGCCCGGTGCTCCGCCAGGACGACGAGGGTGTTGTCGATGAACAGCGACGCGTGGCTGTCGGTCATCAGGATCGTGATGCCCTGACGCCGCCACAGAGTCGCCCCGGCACGGAACCCGCCCAGGAGCGCCGTCCCCTGCGCCATCGCGACGGTGGTCACGACCCGCAGACCCCACAGGCGCATCGCCGCGCCCGGCTCGGTCACCGAGGTGATGACCCGGAACTGCCCGTTC
This sequence comes from Streptomyces sp. SID8374, assembly GCF_009865135.1. Classification (NCBI taxonomy): domain Bacteria; kingdom Bacillati; phylum Actinomycetota; class Actinomycetes; order Kitasatosporales; family Streptomycetaceae; genus Streptomyces; species Streptomyces sp. SID8374. Next base: position 550,387 of record NZ_WWGH01000002.1, read on the forward strand.
GCGTCCGTGTCGAGTTCGATGTCCTGCCAGTCCAGCGGGTTCAGGATCACCGAGTCCGGCGGGTACAGCGCCAGTTCGGCCTGCGTCCGCGCCTTCCTGACGGTGATGAGCTTCGCGTCGGTGTTGCCGACACCCGGCTGGTACACGCCGATACCGGACGTGGTGAGCACGCCCTGCATCTCCGTGGTGCCGTTGCCGGTGAGGAGCTGCCGGTCCTCCTTGAACCGCAGCCCGTACGTCAGCCGGCCGTTGATGTAGCCCATCAGCTGGCCGTTGTCGTCCGCTGCCTGGCGGGTGATCGGCGTCCAGTGGGCCACGGTCTTGAGCGTGGTGGTGACCAGCTCGAACTCGAACGGCCCGGACATGGGCTTCGTCTTGCCCTCGGCGACGACCGCGGCGTTGTTCCAGGTGCCGACACCGGTCACCGGGCCGGACACGTCCCGCAGGTACTCCAGGGTCGTCCCGTCCGAGGTCTGCTGGTCGAACAGGTCGGCCACCAGGAGCGGGTAGTCCGGGTTCTCCGGGATGACCCCGGGGACGCGGGTGTTCTGGAGCGGGTAGGTGCCGGTGTTCGTGGTGCCGACCGGGGCGTCGCGGGTGTCACCGGGGGCGAAGTGCTCGCCGAACTTGCCCTGGTAGCCGCCGGCCCGGAAGGTCTCCAGGGCGCGGCTGCGGACGAAGGCTTCGGCGACGGAGACGGGGTGCTGGTTGCCGGTGTCGTCGGGCTGCATGCCGGGCTGGTCGCGGCGCTGCTGCGGGGCGTTGGGCTGGGGCTGCGGGTCACCGGCGGGGAGCGTTGCGGCGCGGAGGGCGCGCAGGCGGGCGTCGCGCTGGTTGGCCTGTTCGATCGCGGCGGCGACGGTGTCGGCGCGCTGGAGCAGTTCGTTGATGTCGCCGTCGTATGTCTCGTCGGCGAGGAGTGCGGCGATCTCGTCGCGCTGCTCGGTGAGGGTGGGTGCCGGGGGCATCAGGGCCTCCTCGGTCGTGGGGCGGGCTCGCAGCCCACCCAGCGGTCTGGGTGTCCTGCGCCCGTCTTTCACGGCCGGTGGGTCGCGCCCGGCATGCCTGTGGCTTTTACGTCCGGTTCAGGCGGCCCGGATCAGATGGGGGGAGAGTAGATCGATTCCGCAAGTGCGTGCGGGGGAGGTGTGTTGGTCGCCCCGGTGGCGGTCGTCTACCTGCGTCGTCGGCGTCGGGCGGGCAGCGACTTGTACGAGCGGGACCGGTTGGCCCAGCGGCGAGCCCATGCCTTCCGGGTGGCAAACGCCCATCGCCACTGGGCCTTGCTGCGGAACCCGCGCTTCCCGGGCATCAGGCACCCAGGCGCAGCAGCGCGGCCCGGCGGAGGCGTAGGTTCATCTGCTGCCGGTGCAGGATCTCCGTGTCGCGGCCGTGCTCCCGGTCGTAGTCCGCGAGGCGCTCGGCCAGCGTCGGCTCCCCGGTCTCGGAGTACAGGGCGCCCAGGGCGGACCGCACCGTCTTCAGCTTCGACCCGGGGACGGCGGCCATGCGCGCGGTGATCTGGGAGACCTCGACGAGGCGGGCGGAGCGGATGTTGTCGAGGACGTCGGCGCGGTCGTCGTCGCCCATCTCAGCGACCTTCTCCCACGGGGGGAGATCGGTCCGGATGAAGCCCACCGACAGCTCGCGCGCGCTTCCGCTGCGGGCCATGGCGCGCTTGTCGCGGCCGTCCACCGTGTCGTCGTACAGGCCAGCGATGTGCAGCAGGTTGGACTGCTCGTCGGCCCGGAACGTGCCGATCGGGGTGTACGGACTGTGCATCCACAGGTAGGCGTACGACCCCTTGTCGATGCCGCGCTTGAAGACGCCGGGGTGGAAGGTGGTGCCGTAGCTGTCCTTCTTGCCGTACTGGCAGGCGATCCCGTCGAAGGTGCCGTCCTGGTCTTCGCCTACGCGGAACTCGTGCGTCTCGAAGACGCGGAACTCCAGCTCGGTCATCGCTGCTCTCCCTTGGGTGCGTTGTCGGCGTAGACCTTGGCGACGCCGTCCATGACGGCGCGGTGGGACGGGGACAGGAGCGGCGCGTACCGGTACACCGCCCGGCCCTTTGCGTCCTTGCCGTCGTACTCGTAGACGACGGAGCCGTTCCCGAACGTCATGTGCCGGGGCAGTTCACCGTCGGCGTCGGGGCGGGCCATGATGTCCTGCTTGCCGTCGAACGGGCCGCGCCGCACCTCGGCGAACGGCACCCCCGGCGGGCAGTACGCCCCCTGGTACTGGACGGTCCCGGCAGGCTGGAGGATCACGGGGACCTCGCCCCGCAGCAAAGTGGCCATGGTCAGTTCTCCTCGAACTCGAAGGTCAGCGCACACCGGCACTGAATGGACTGGTTGGCGGGCGCGGCCGCGTCGGCGGGCCACCGGGACTGGGTCAGCGGAAACCGCTTGTTCATCGCGACGCTGGAGCCCTGCGCCGCCCGATGCGTGCGCCTCGTGCGCTTGTCGTCGGTCGACACCCACGTCTTCCGCACCGCACCCTGATCCAGCGCCGCCAGGAACGACGCCTGCGAGTAGCCGCCCACCGTCTCCGTACGGGCGATCATCGTCGCCCGGTAGTCGGAGAGGTTCGTGAACACCTGCTGGATCCTGGCCCGGAGCTGGGGCACGGACTCGCCGTCGGCGACACCGTGCGCGAGGAGCTGCGACCGCAGCACCTGTTCCGTCGTAGCCGTCACCTGCCCCGCCAGCTCGTCGATGCGGTCCGTCAGCGCGGTCGCCACGTCCGGCTCGTCGAGGTCGAACGACGGGCTGATGCTGACCGCACCGCGCCTCCACGCCCGCTCTACGAAGGGGCGCAGCGCGGCCGCCGTTGCCCGCCGCCAGTACCCCCCGTCGAAGATGTCGCGGACCTTGATCCGCTCCTCCCACCCGGCGGGGCCCGTCGCGACGTCCATGTCCGTCGCCCGCGCGGCCGGCACCACGTCCAGGTCCGGCGGGGCCAGCACCAGCTGCTGCTCGCGGGCGAGGGCGCACGCCTCGGCCCGGACCTCGGTCAGCCAGGCGGCCGAGCGTTCGGGCTTCTTCATCAGCCGATCGAAGTCGCGGAGCACCCGCGCCTGCTGCTCCCGGGCGAGCGCCCGCACCGCCCGGACCCCGGCCGCCTCCAGCTCGTCGTACGCCTCGTTGATGTCCGCCAGCGACGGGGGCGACGGGGCGTCGTCGTCCGCGCGCGTCAGCTCCCGACGACGCGGCACCGACGGGCCGTCCACCTGCGGCGGGACAGCACCGAGCAGCCGGGCCAACGCCGCCTCCACCGCCCGTTCGACGACGGGCCCGACGTCCGGCGCCGACGGCAGCAGGCGGGAGAAGTCGACGTCCCACGACCGCGCCTCATCGCCACCGGGTGCACCCTGGACCGGCGCCCACTGCGCCCGGTACGGGGTGAGGGTGTGGGCGCCGAGCCCGTTCGGCAGGGGCTCCTTGCCCAGCTCGGCGCGCGCCTCGTCGATCGTCAGTGTGTCGGAGTACACCGACGCCCTGGTGCGGTTGGCCACCGAGTCCTGCGCCTCCTGCAACGCCTCCACGCTGCTCAGGTCGAACTCGGCTTCTTCGGAGTCGCTGGGCAGGAGGATGCGGTCAATCTCGCTGCCGATCAGCTCCAGCTTCGGCTTGATCGTGTCCGACCACAGGGTCGCCTTTGCCGCCGCCCGGTTCTCGTACGTCGTCCCGGCGGCCAGGTAGTCGTGGGGGACACCGAACGCCATCATCACCTCGGCCGCGTTCGCCATCCGCGACTCCAGGTAGTCCATCTCCTCGGCCGTCAGCCCAACCCGGGCGTACGAGACCGGAGTACCGCCGCCGGGCGGGGACGCGACGAGGAGGTTCTTGCCCGCGTTCGCCGGGCCCTGCATGCTGCTGCGCCACGACGCCTTGGCCGCAGCGAAGGCCGACTCCTCCATCTGCCCGAGGTAGACGACGCCCGTCGGCGACGCCCCGTTCTTGTAGCTGGAGCGCTGCCACTCGCGGGCGAACGCATCCATGTCCACCGCGTGCCGCGCGGCCTTCCACGGGGCGAGACAGCCGAGCGGGTCGAACGGATGCGGGTACCGCAACCACAGCATCTCTTCCGGAAGCACGGGCACCTGCACGCCGTCCGCCCGCCGGATCACGAACCCCACCAAGTTCGCCATGGTGGGCCGCAGGTGCACAGGCTTATCGACGACAACGTCAACCTGGTCGAAGACGATGTGCGCCTCAGTCGGGTCACCGAGCCCGGTCTCACCTCGGTCCAACCAGATGAAGCTCTGCCCGGCCAACTCGCCCTGCTGGAGCATGAGGCTCTTGAAGACGCGGGCAGACATGAACGGGTTCGGCTTCTTGTTGAGCAGGTGGGCAACGCGGTGCCCATCGATGACGGTTCCGTCGGGTTGCCGTACGGCGAGCGGCACGCTGCTGCCGTTGTCGGCGATCGCCGCGACGCACCGGTATGCGACAGCCGAGTTGGAGTACCCGCGTGCCTCCGCATCCAGGTCGATGGTCAGCGACTGCTGGCCGCCGACGCTGGCCACGGTGATCGGGCGGCGCTCGCGCAGCGTGTCCAGGCCGCCGACGGCGCGGCGGCCGAACAGCGCGTCGGCCACGTCCTTGAAGCGTCCCACATGGTCCTCCTAGGCGACCGCGGCGTAGTTGCCCGCGGGGGCGAGCATGAGCTTGGTGAGGGCCCAGACCATGGCGTCGAGCCGGTCGGGGCTGTCGTCCCCGGGCACCCACGTGGTGAGCTGCTCCTCCAACTGCGGGAACGACGTGACGACGTGGGCGGCCAGCTGGTCGAAGATCGCGGCGACCGGCTCGGCGCGGGTGGCCTTGCCGCGGGTGGCGGTGACGGTGTCGTAGTTCACCGTCGGGTCGGTCTGCCTCATGGCGAGCCCGATCCAGTCGCCCCCGTTGTTGACCTCAGCGATCACTCGGTCGGCCTTCCACGCGTGGTACGCCTGCGCTGCCCGCCGCATGCACTCCTCAGGGGACATCCGCCCGGACAGGTCATCGAGGACGTACCCGTGCCGGCGGGCGAACCCGTTGCGGTCGGGGATGTACGCCTCGCCGAGCCCGGCCACGATGATGCCCATCTCGTCGGACTCGCCGCCGCCCTTCGCCGCGGGGTCGATCGCGACGACGATGCGCGTCATGGGCGGGGCCGCGCCAACACGGGTGGCGTCCAGGCCGCGCCACGACCAGAGGGCGCCCTCGATGTCGTCGATGAGCTCCCCGTCCAGCTCCTGCCGCTCCAGGCGGGTGCCGGCGTACTGCTGCACCAGCTTGGTGCGCATCATCTCGGGGAGGTGGATCGCGTCGCGGGTGCGGCCCTTGGTGGTAATCACGTCGGCGCGCTGAAGGAGGTCGCGGATCTCCTTGCGGGGCTTCGGGGTCGTGCTGGCGATGTAGTGCGGGTTCGGCCCGACGCGCAGGCCCATGGCCGAGTGGGTGAGCGCGGCACCGAGGCGGCGCATCGCCGCGGCCTCCTCCAACCAGACGAGGCACCGGTTACCTCCGGAGCGGAGGCGCTCAACGTCGTCCGGCGAGTGGGCGCCGAACAGCTTGGCCTCCGCGCCACTGGGCCACTTCACGTGGGTGCCGCCCGCGGTGGTGCGCAGCACGACGCGCGGGTCGTGGGCCTTCAGTCCGGACGGGCCGTTGACGGCGGACTCGACGGCGTCGCCCTGGGTGGGGGCGATGATCGCCATGCGGTGTCCGCCGGGGACCCGGTCGTCACACGGGGGCCCGTTGACGTGCTGCACCATGTACCTCGCGCACCCGTCCGTCTTCCCGGTGCCGCGCCCGCCGAGCTGGAGCCACATGCCGTGGGTCTCGATGGCGTCCGGGGGGACCTGCCAGGGGTAGGGGGTCCATGCGTTCCATCGCTTCGCCCAGAGCTTGGCTCGGAGCTTGCTCTCCAGCAGGTCGGCTTCCTGCTCGGTGAGTGCGGCGAGGCGCTCGCGCAGGTCGGTGACGGTCACTCGCCCAGCTCCTCAACGAGCTGGGCCAGGGCGGCCGCCCGCTCGGGGCTGATGGTGATGGCCTGCTTCGTCGGGGCGTCCAGGCCGAGCAACCGGGCGCGGCGCTCCTGGATCTTCAGGAGGCGGTCAATCGCAGCGAGGACCGGCCCGTCGTCGGGGAGCGGCGCCTCGTTCAGGGAGACGACGCGGCCGTTGGACACGGTAACGTGCTCCCGCTCCAGCACCTCATTCGCGGCTGCCTCCAGCCGGTCCAGGCGCTCCAGCTCCAGGGCCCGGACGTCCTCACCAGCTTCGCGGACGGTGGCGTCGAGGACGCGCTTCACGGCGTTGTAGGCGTCGGCGCGCTGCTTGAAGTCGAGGTGGTCGGCGATGCGCTGGTAGGTCCAGCCCTGGGTGCGGAGGCGTGCGGCTTCGGCGTCGCGTTGTGCGGTGGTGAGGGAGCGCACGAACTGGCCGTCGCCGCCGTGCGGGCGTGCCTGTGGGTCGTCCATGCCCGTCACCTCCTCCTGCCCGGGAGGGTACGGATTTCGGGCGTACCGGGATCATGAGGTGTGTTGGTCGCGGGCGTGGGTGAGGCCCCACCGACGGGGGATGGCGGTGGGGCCTCGTGTGCCGAGGGTACGGCCCGGGTCGGACAGCGGGCGGTCAAAAGCCCCAGTGCGCGAGGGCGTTGTCGACACCGCGCGCGATGTCCTGCATGAGGGTCAGGATGATCCTGCCGAGGGCGTCCATGCCGCCATCATCCCTTCTTGGGTGCGTTGTTGCTGGCCTTCTCGGCGGCCCGCTTCTGCTGCGACTCCTCGTTGCGGCGACGGAGGTCGCCGAGGCTGATGCTCTTCTCCAGGGCCATCAGGACCCCTCCTTCTGCCAGTTGATGGTGCAGTGGCCGGGGCGGTCCTCCACGACGCTGAACAGGCTCTTTGCGTTTCCAGCCCCTTCTAGGGGCGGTGGGGGAGCGGGGTTAGCTGTACTAGGCACGGACCGTGCGGCGCGCCACAGGGCGGCGGTCCCGATGGCCAACGTGGCGAGGACCCCGGCGTCCACGGAGGCGGCGTACACCCCGGCGAGCGGGACGCCGATGCCGAGGGCAATGACGCATCCACCGGCCGCAGGGCTGCCCTCGTCGGACTTCTCCTGCTCCTCTTCGGTCTCGTCGTCCGGGGTCACGCGATGACCCCGTAGGCGGCCTGCCCGGCCCAGTTGACGGCCTGGGCGAGCGGCACGGCAGCGAAGCCCGCAACGCCCGCACTGGTGCCGAGGCAGATCCCGCACCAGGAGCCGCGCTTGAGGTCGCTGCCGTACTTCGACTTCTTCGCCCCGACGATCATTCCGACGGTGAGGATGAGGACGAGGGCGGTCCCGGTCTGGGTGAGCGGAAGGTAGGTAGCGGCGTTGGCGGACCGCCCGGCCTGGCCGCCGACGCCCCAGACAAGCGCGACGTCCCCGAGCCAGTTGCTGATCCAGAGGGCGGTGTCGGCGATCCAGCCGACGACGCCGCCGACGGTGAGGATGGCGAGGACGCCGTACGCCCAGGCGAGCACGAAGGGCAACAGCTGCCCGAGGAAGGGCACCGGCTTCTTCTTCAGGGTGCGGTACCCGGGGTACCACTGGACGAGGGTGGCGATGAGGATGCAGAGGCCGACGGTGACGCCGCCGATGGTGACGATGTTCATGGGGTCCTCAGCGGAGGATGGCCGCGCCGAACGCGGCGAGGGTGAGTACGAGAGCGACGGACCCGGCGATGCGCGGCAGGTCGTCGAGGCAGACGTAGGCGAGGCCTACGAGACCGAGCACGGTGGAGCCGACGAAGAACGCGGCGGCCACGGGCCTATGCGGTGCGGCCGACGGCGGAGGGGAGCAGGGCGAGGTGCGGCTCGTGCTCCTCGATCTCCGCGCGGATGGTGCCGCGGATTGTGGAGTCGCCAACACGGCCGTGGCCGGCGGCGATGAGGGCGTCGCGCATGGCGGCGGTGCCGGGCCGGGCGCCGCCCTCGTACAGGGGGCGGACGGTGGCGCACCGGGGGTCGCGGTACCGGATCGGCGCGGGCGGGGCGGGGGCCTCGATGGCCGGGGGCGGCGGGGCTTGCTCGGGCATCGGCGGGACGGCGGCGGGGGCCGGGTCGACGGGAGCGGCGACGCGTTCGACGACGGGCGTATCGACGCTGGTCGACGGGGTGACGACGGGCGTCCGGCCGAACCAGCGGTGGACCTGCTGCATCAGCGCACCGAACGCGAGGAGCGCGGCGACCGGGGGGACGGCGGCCACAATGTACTCAAGCGGCTGCGCCCCGGCCCCGACCCCGGCGACGTTGAGGCCGATGGACCCGGCGGCTCCGAGTGCGGTGAGGGCGATGGCCCAGGGGTCGACGGTGCGGAGCCAGGAGGCGCGGAGGATCAGCAGCTCTCCGGCGAGGTAGAAGAGGTCGAGTACGGCGGGCCAGGCCCAGGCGCGTGCGGGGTCTCCTCCGAGGCCGTGTGCCGCGGCGACGTCGTGGAGGTGGTGGTACGAGAGCCAGAACGCGATGCCGGTGATGCCGATGATGATCACGGCGGCGGCGACGGCGAGGCCGATCGAGGTGGTGCGGTGGGTGCCGGGCCCGGGGGGCGGCACGCTAAAGTGCTGGTCAGCCATCGGGAGGTCCAATCTCCTGGTGGTGAGGGTCCAGACCGCGGCTGCTATCCGCGTCGTCTGGGCCCGCTTTTTTTGGTTGTTGGTCCGACCCGCTGCTATCGGTGTCGGTGCGAGCAGCAGCCTAGCTGACGGGCGTCGTCGTCGTCCAGACGGCCCGTCAGGGGCACGTCGTCGTCACCTGGTTGTCACGGGTTGGCCACTTCCGGAGACGCCGGGTCCGCCTGGGTCGTACGGTGCGCGAACGTAGACGGAGCTCTCAGGGGGACGACATGTCGCAGCAGTATCCGCAGGGTCAGCAGGGGTGGGGGCAGCAGCCGCAGCAGCCGAAGAAGAGCAGCGCCGGGAAGATTGGGCTGGGGTGCCTCGGCGTCGTGGGCCTGCTCGTCGTGGCCGGCGTCGTAGGCGTGGTGGCGTCGGGCGGTGACGACGGGGACAAGGCGTCGTCGAAGCCCGTGACGGCGGGGTCCGAGCCGTCCGCTGCGGCGCCGAAGGAGGAGGCCCCGGAGGCTGCTGCGCCGAAGGGTGCCGAGGGGGACGTGAAGATCACCGGGTGTGAGGTGAGCGACGCGACGGGGTGGCCGAAGGCGGACGTGCTGATCACGAACCGGTCGTCGAAGATGTCGAACTACATCGTGTCCGTCGAGTTCGTGGACGCCTCCGGCAAGCGGTTGGCAGACGCGATGGCCGCGTCGAACAACGTGGCGGCGGGGCAGGAGGTTGAGGAGGACGCGCAGTCCCTCGACAAGGTCACGGGGAAGGTGTCGTGCAAGGTGACGAAGGTGACCCGGTACGCGTCCTGACGGCCGTCTGAACACGACGACGCCCGTCGCCCCTGGCGGGGTGACGGGCGTCTGTGCTGCGTCAGGTCAGTGCGCCTGTGCCGGGCGGTGCAGCCAGGCGTAGGCCTCGGCCAGGTTCTTCAGGCCCTCCGCTGCGCGCGGGCTGTCGGCGTAGTCCTGGAGCTCCGCCGCCTGTGTGACGATCGCGGAGAGGATGGCTTCAAGTGCCTCGTCCTTGCCGCTGCGGTTCTGCTCGACGTGCTCGTTAAGGCTGCTCATGGTGCTCCTTGTGGCGGTTGGTGTGATGGTGTGGACGATGCCGGGGTTCGGATAGTTCCCGTACTGGTGTGGCTACTTGGGCGTTCCGTCGAGGGCGTGCCGAACCATCTCGGAAGCGTCACTCCAGCCGCGCTCGTAATCGCTGTCCGTGCACAGGGCGGGGCGGTCGTCCAGCGCGCTGCGCACCCGGTTGATGGTGGCGGTCATGGCGAGCTGGTCGTCGACGGTCTCTTGGATGTACGTCTCGTCGTCAGGGTCGAGGGCGCGCCGGATCCGGTCCAGCTCGGCGCGCAGCTGGCTTGCCTCCCGGTCCTCAGCAGTCAGCGCTGCTGCCACGGCGCGCCAGATCATTGCGTTCCGTTCGACGGTCGTGCTGGGCAGGTACTCGCCGCCGCTGCGTATGTAGGCGCGCACGGCTTCGAAGGCGGGGCGCTCGGGGTCGACGCCCGTCGTCTGCGGCCCGTCGTCGGTGGTGGCGACGGGCGGCGCGAGAGCGGATGCGTCCTGCGCGGTCCCGTCGGCGAGGGTGTCGGCGATGCGTCTGACCTGCGTCGTCAGCCGGTCGACGGCACGCAGCAGGTCACGGTGGTTCGGATCGGTGGGCATGTGGTGCTCCTTCGGCGTGGTGGTCATGACGCCATCGCCAGCTCGGGGTGCTGGGCCATGCGGCGGGCGGCGCGTTGGACGGCGGAGTGCCGGGCAACGGCGCCCCGGCAGTGCACGCAGGGGGGCTCTCCGAGGCGCCGGTGGATCGCGGCCCCGTTGACGGTGCCGCCGGCCTTGTGGGCGGCGGCGAGGCGGGTCCGGCGGGCGCGCTCCGTACGAACAGCCTGTGCGGCTCTACACGGGCCGCACGCCTCCCCGTAGCGGACGTGGGCCATCAGGGCGCTGTACGTGCCGCAGGCGGCCCGCAGGCGCCCCTCGTCGTCCACCCACGCGGTGTCCGCCGGGTTGCGGATGCGGCGCCGCTGGTGCGCGGTCAGCCCGCCCCACGTGCCGCGCTCCTCCGGGATGGTGAGCGCGTGGGTGGCGCAGGCGGTGCGGAGGGGGCAGGCGGCGCAGATCGCGGCGGCCTCGGTCTCGTAGGCCGGGTCGGTGCTGTCGAAGAGGTGGGCGGTAGCAGGGGTGCAGTTCGGGGTGGTTCCGTCGAGGAACTCGGGCAAGGTGATCATGAACGCTCCTCGGCGGGCGGGCAGTTGGCGGGGTCAGGCGGTGGCTGCGCGCCCGGTGGCCCGTGCGGCGGCGCATCGCGGGTACGGGCAGCCGGCCGCCGGGGTGGTGTGGTGCTGCTCGCACATGGCGAGGGCGTGGGTGCACTGCCCGGCGGTGAGCCGGTGCACCTCGGCCTCCAGTTCGCGGATACGGGCCTCGGCGCGGTCGCGTTGGGCTCCGGCGTCGTTCATGAGCCGGACGGCGCTCACGGCGACGCAGGCGGCCCCGTCCTGGTCGTTGACGCGAGCCTGGAGCATCCGGACGGCCCCGGCGAGTTGCTCGGCTTCCTCGGGGAGGAGTACCCCGCGGAGCAGCCGGTCGAGGAGGTGGTGGAGGCGCTCGTCGTGCTGGGGCTGGGTGGTCACCGGGCCCCCTCGGGCTGGCCGCACGTGTTCTCGTGGCGGCGGAGGTCGGCTTCGCGAGTGGCTGGGGGCTTGCGGTCACCACACCTGCCGCATTCCCAGGTGGGGCAGCCGTTGACGTAGATGGACCGGTAGCGGGCGGCGCGTTGTGGCCTCCTGGTGGTCACCGGGCCTCCTCGGGCGCGGCAGGGACAGCGGGGGTCGGCTGGCGCTCGTGTTGGCACTCACCGTCGTGGTCGTCGATGTACCGGACGCACTGCCCGTACACCACGTCGGTGTGCGCGCAGCGGATGCGCGGCTTGGGGTGGTGTGCCCCGGCGGCAGCCTCACCGGCCAGACTGCGGATGCGGTGCACGAGGCCCGTGGCGATGTCGATGGATCGGGCGCGGGCGTTCGGGTGGAAGTCGATGCCCGCGATCTCGTCGGCCACCTCGTTGAGCGCGGCGGCCCGGTCGGCAGGCGCGGGCGGGGCGGCGTGCGTGTGCTCGGCGATCACGGCAGCCCGGTACGCGTCGATGATGTGCTGCCGCACCTGCGCGTGGGCCGCGCCCTGCGTGAGCGCGTCGTACAGGACATGCTCCGCCTCGACCCGCTTCGCCGCCGGGGCCTGGTCGGTGGGGCAGCCGCAGCCCCAGTTGTGCGTCTCCGGGGACGGGCACGCGACGCCCGTGTCCTCGCTCGTGCTGGTGCCGAGGAGCTGCCGGGCCACCGCCAGGGCAGGCGCAGGCAGCACGGCCATGACGGCGTCTGCGCCCTGGGCGTACTGCGGCAGCTCCGGGTCGCGGTGCCACTTGCTGATCGCGGTCGTGAGCAAGTCGCGCAGCTGGTCGGCGGGGCGGTCAGGGGTGGTGGGCATCAAGGGCTCCAGGTGGTCGGTACGGTGTGCGGTGGGCGCCCGCCCCGGATACGCGCCGGGGCGGGCGTCTGGCTGGTCACGCGGCGGTGGGGATGCCAGCCCGTGCGGCGAGGAGCCGGAGGGCGGCGGTCGCCTGCTGGGGCACGACCCCGTTGCCGAGGGCGTGCAACTGCTGGTTGCGGGTCAGCCCGGGGACCTGGGTGACGTGGCCGGCGGGCAGGCCCATGAGCCACTCGACGAACGCGGGGCTCAGTCGATTGCGATCGTCAGTTGCCCATGGGGCTCGTCGTCCGGTGGTGTTCTCCCAGCGGGCGATGGCGGGGGCGAAGCGGCCCCAATCCGGTGCGCTACCGCCGGCAAGGCCAGGTCGCCCTTCGAGCCGCGCTGGTTCGGGCCGCCCTTCGCCCCGTCCGAGGCGCGCGGCGTCGGGAGCAGGAGCCGGCTGGCGTCCGTCAGCGTCGGCCCGTACCCCTCGCCGTAGGGCGTCCCGTCCGGCCGGAAGTTCGCCGTGTCCCTGCCGTCCGCCGCGGCCGGTGTCGGCAGCAGGTGCTCCACCTCGTCGGCCAGCGTCGGTCCGTGCCCCCCGGCCTTCCGCTTCGCCGGGTGTTGCGAGCCGCCGTTGATCGCGAGGTTCGCGGTGGGCGTCTTGAGCAGCGTCACGGTGCTCGGCAGGTCGTCCGGGTACCCAGGCCCCTTCCAGTCCCGGGCCCTGGGCGTCGGCATTCCGGGCGAGGAGGAAGAGGCGGTTGCGCTGGTGGGGAGCGCCGACCTCCGACGCGCGAACAGTGCACCATTCCGCATCGAACCCGAGGTCGGCAAGGTCGGCGAGGACGTCGGCAAGTCCGAGTCGAAGGTGATTTGCGACGTTCTCAAAGATCGCGATTCGGGGTCGTAGAACGCGAAGGGCGGTTGCGATGTGGGGCCAGATCCAGCGGGCATCAGCAGTTCCGTTCAGTTGGCCGGCGAGGCTCAGCGGTTGGCAGGGGTAGCCGCCGCAGAGGATGTCGACGGGCTCGACGGCGGCCCAGTCGGTATGGGTGAGGTCGCCGTGGTTCGGGGTGTCGGGCCAGTGGTGTGCGAGGATCTGGCTCGCCCCGGGGTCGATGTCCGACACCCATGCGGTGGTCCCGCCGAACACCTCCTCGACGGCCATGTCGAGTCCGCGGTAGCCGGAGCACACGGACCCGGTGCGGAGGCCGGGGGCGGGGGTGGCGAGTTGCCCGGGGAGGACGGTGGGCGGGGGTTGGTCGAGGAGGGCGCGGGCCCGGGCCAGGGCGGCCGTCACGCGGCGCTCCGTCGGCGGGCGAGCTGGGCGCGTTCACGCGGGGTGCAGCCGCCGCGGATGCCGTAGCGGTGGGACTTGTCTGCTCCGGCTTCCAGGGCGAGCGCCTCGGCGAGGCAGGCCTGACGGGTAGGGCAGCCGAGGCAGATCGTCTTGGCCGCACGGGACGACGCGTGGTCGCCGCGGCCCGGGAAGAACAGCTCCGGGTCGACTTGGGCGCAGATCGCGTCGAGGGCGATGGTGGGGTTCATGAGGCCACCTGCATTCCCCACTGGAACGCGGCGTGCTGCTCGGTGCTCAACTCCTGAATGTGGAGGACGAGCTGGCCGCCTTTGGCCACGGGTCCGATGCGCATGTCGGGGCCGACGACGCGGGTGTGGTCGTCGTCCTCCAGCACCCCGGCTTCGACGATCCCGTCGACCGCGGCTTTGAAACTCGGGTACCAGTTCGCGGGGTCTGCGCGGCGCTTGGACGGAGGGTGGAGCACTCCGAGGATGTACGCGTGCTGCATGACCGGGGCGGCGCCGGCCTCGATGAGGGCCCGGCGCATGACCGTGTCCTCGGAGCACTGCGCCATCGCGGCGCCGCGGATTGCAGCGGTCGTTTCGGCGCGGACCCGGTAGTGGATGCGCTGGTTCGCGTTCAGCAGCTTCAGCCCGGGGGGCAGGGCGATCGTGAAGCGGCGGAGGAGTTGGTTCACAGCAGCCTCTCCTGGACGGGTTGGGGTGGGCACTCGTGGTCAGCGATGACCGGGTGCAGTGGCGGGCCCGGCCCTGCGTGGATCGGGTGGCGCCAGACGATGCGCTGCTGCCCGAGGCGGCTGGTGACGAGGTACCAGGTGAGCCGCCCGGCAAGGCGGGCCAGGATCTCCGCCGTCACGTCGATGGGTTCCGGGTCGGCCACCACGTCGAGCGCTGCCACTCGGCCGGCACGAGCGCGCAGTACGTCAGCGCCACACCCGGGGCAAGTGCCCGGGCGCGCGTGGTCCGCGGACAGGGCGAGCTTCGCGGCAATACCGGGGTTGACCGGCTGGCGGCGGCCGGTCATCGGTGGCCGCCCATCGGGTGCGAAGGGGTTGCGAAGGACTGTGCGAAGGACTTCGCGAAGGGCCTGACCTGCGATGCGTAGGGGTTGAAGGGGTTTCCGCAGGTTCGGTTGCCGTAAGGCGATACAGAAAAGAGGTAGTGCTTGTATGTGTGACCCCTGTAAAACCCCTTCGACTCCTTCGAACCGCAGGTCAAGTCCTTCGCCAAGTCCTTCGCAAACCCCTTCGCAAGTCCTTCGCACTTGGCCATGTCAGGCCACCGGGGTGAAGTCGAAGGCGATGAGCTTGCGGCCGAACGTCACGGCCCGGCGGGTCCGGGAGTCCTTGCCCGACTCGATGTCCCGCTCGCCCAACGCCAGGGAGAACGCGGTCATCGACATCGGGCGCAGGTTCGCCGTCTCGGACCACACCTTGTAGTTGGCGTACAGCGACCGCGTCTCGACCACGTGCCCCGGGGCTTCTTCGGTCTCCTCGTCCAGCCACATGGCCAGCGGATCGGAGTTCGCGATGTGCTCGCGGGTCTTCTCCTGCACCGAGGCCGGCACGTCCAGGCCCCGCTTCTGCCACTCCAGGCACCCGGCGATGGCCCAGTTCAGGACCCCGGCCGCCTCGGTGGCCATGATCTTCTCGTCCAGCTTGGCGACCCGCTTCGACGGAGCGACGGTGACGTCCCACCCGATGTCCTGGAGGCGCCGCGCCATGCCGTGCCCGCTGCCGACGGACGGCAGGTAGTTCGTCGCCAGGTGGATCTTCCCGACGGGGCGGAAGTCGAAGAACTCGGCGCGCATGAACCGCGCCGACATGGTGTCCTCGCCGGTGAGCTGCTTCACCAGCTCGTCGTCCAGCTTCTTCCCAGCGGACGTCTCCGTCGTCGCGAGGAGCCGCTTGCCCATCATCCGGGCCACGTCGTTGGGGATGCCGTCGCCCTGCTTCGCAAGGAGCGTCGACCTGGGCACCGACTGGGCGTACTCCCCGAGGAGCGACATCAGGATGCGCATGAACACGCCCTTGCCGTTCTGGCCACCGCCGTGGTGGATGAACATGGCCTGCTCCTGCGTCGACCCGGTCAGGGTGTAGCCGACGACGCGGGCGAGGTAGGCGCGCCGCTCGTCGTCCGGCATGACCGAGTGGAGGAAGTCCTCCCACATTGGGGCGCCCGCCCCCGGGCGGTACGCCACCGAGGACTGCTGCATGAGATACAGCCCCCGGTTGTGAGCGAGAAGGTCACCGGTGGTCAGGTCGACAACGCCGTTGCCGACGTTGAGGAGCATCTCCGGCCGGTCGAAGTGGTCCATGTGGACGTGCAGCCCCGGGTGGGCCTGGAGCACCTCGCGGGCCGCGGCGAGCTTCGGCCGCATCCGCTGCTGCCGGGCGAACTTCTCGAACCGTTCCCGCTCGGAGAGCCGCTCGTCCTTCGTCGGCTTCTCACCTGGCTCGAACACCGGCTGCTCATCGCTGTAGTTGTCCGCCTCCTCGGGCAGCGCGTTGATTGTGGCGACGACTCGGGTCCACACCGCGGTGTTCGCGCCCTTGAACGTCCACCGCCCGTTTTCGTAGGTGGCCCACTGCTCGGTGTCCTTGATCCACCGCACCTCGGTGCCGAACCGGTCGACGACACGCTGCGCGTTCCCGATGTCGTCCCACTCCCGCGCGGGCATCGGGGCCGGCAGCTCAACCGCAGGCTCCCGCGGTGCCACCCAATTCGGGGCGGGTGCCGCCGCCGTGGTGGTGGTGTCGTCCGGGGCGATGAGGTCGGCCAGGTTCACCACGGTCGGCCAGCTGCTCGCCCGGGCCACCGGGGGCCACGGGCTGCGCGGGTGGGCGATACCTGCGGTGAGCCCGGAGGAGATCGCGGCCACCGCCCGCCCTTCCGGGTGGTTGCCGGCGCGCGCCGCGGACAGCAGGGTCTGCCGGGCCTCGCCCTCGGTCAGCGCCCCAGCACCGACGAGGGTGCCGACGCTGAACGCGGCCCGGTTGATGGTGTTGTTCTGGTCCCCGTTTGGGGCGCCGGTGATCGCGTCGCACTCGGCCTGAACGGCCCGCCGGGTGTACGCGTCGTGCCGGTCCGCAGGGACGATGATGGCCGGGGCGCCAGCCGGGGCCTGCGCCGGTACCGGGCGGGCGAGCAGCGCGGTGAGCAGCCACTCGGGCAAGGCCACCGGGGGCTGCTCCTCGTCCTCCAGTTCGTACGTCACTCCGGTGGCGTGGACTGATCCGGGGCCGATGACGAAGGCGTTGCCGGAGCGGACGTCCCCGTCGAACAGACCCTGCAGGGAGCCGAGCCGGTTGCCGAGCTTCACGTCCCCCGGGGCCCAGTAGTAATCGTGGTAGCCCTTCGCGGTACGGACCCGCATGGTCGGGGTGTGCTGCTGCCCGAGCTGGGCGGCGACGTCTTCGATCGCCCGGGGCCGGTCGCTGTCGACGACGAGGAGCTGCTCACCCTGCGGCCCGGCGCACGCCCCGACGTAGATGCCGACGTTGCGGAGCTGGGTGCCGAAGTCGCGGTGGACCTGCTGCTCGTCACGGGTGTGCCCCTTGGTGAACGGCACCGTGGGGTGCTTGCCCCGGTCGACGCAGGTCTCCGGGTCGTGGCCGCGGCCGATGCCAGCGCACTGGGCCAGCCCCGGATGGTCCGCAGTGAACACGGCGAATCCGTGCCGGACGAGCCAGAGTGCTCCGTCGAGCGGTGTGGCGCGGGCCATGGTGCTGGTCTCGCTCAAGGTGCCTACTCCTTGCGTGGTGCCGTGTAGCTGGTGTGAGTGCCTCGGGCGGGAGTCGATCCCGCGCCCTCGCGGCGTGGATGCCGAGGCTGTGTGCTGGTGGTCCGCCCGCCACGGCGATGCGGGGAGGTCAGCCGTGGCGGGCGGCGCCTGGGGTGGTGCCGCCTAGAACGGCGGCGGGGTGGTGGCCGCGGCGGCCTGCTGCTGGGCGATGAGTGCCGCGGTGGCCGGGTTGGCCATGGCCGCCTGGAGCTGCTCCGGGGTGAGCCCGGGGATGGCCGCGGGCGGTGCGGCCGCCGGGGCGGGTGCCGGCGGGGTGTACTGCTGGGCGGCGGGCGGTGCCGTGTACTGCTGCTGGGGCGCGGCGGTGCCCGGGTCCGGGGTGTGCAGGGCGTTCGCCGCGGCGGCGACGTACTGCGCGGTGTACTGCTTCGGCGGGCTGAAGCCGCGCTGCGTCGCGGTCCCGTCGTGCGTGTAGGTGACGGTGAGGGTGCCGCCAACTTCCAGGCCGCGGGCTCCGGCGGTACGGACCGCGTCGGCGATGGCGTTCTTGAGCTGGCCCTTGACGAAGAGCCGGCGGCGCCCGTCGTCCTCCTCGTTCTGCGGGTCCCGCTCGTCGGTCTGGACGGTGACGACGAGCTGCATCATCGGGTTGCCGTCGCCCCAGAACTTCTTCGACCCGTCCTTGATGTCGCGCTGCTGCTCAACGGTGGGCCGCTCGGTGATCCGGCCGGAGAGGACGGTCCCCGGGGTGGGGAACTTGGCGCTCGGGGCGCCGCCTCCGCCCATGAGGAAGTCGTCGGCGGAGGGGACCTGGTGCTGCTGCTGCGGGGTGGTCATTTGCTTCTGCTCCTGCTGGTTGTGGTGGACGCCGACTGCGGTTGAGCGGCGGGTTTGTGGGGCCTGCGGGTCAGGCGATGAGCGCTTCGAGGGAGGCGCCCGCGTTGGCGTTCTGCACCCCGGGGCAGCCGATGGTGAGGTCGGTGGATCCGGGCTTGAGCCAGGGGCAGAACCGGCAGTTGGGCTTGTCGGGGATGGGGATGGCGGCCCAGTTCTCCGGGTGGAGGTCGGGC
Organism: Streptomyces sp. SID8374; assembly: GCF_009865135.1. Classification (NCBI taxonomy): domain Bacteria; kingdom Bacillati; phylum Actinomycetota; class Actinomycetes; order Kitasatosporales; family Streptomycetaceae; genus Streptomyces; species Streptomyces sp. SID8374. The sequence goes on from NZ_WWGH01000002.1 coordinate 568,601, forward strand.
TCCAGCTCCATGGCGCGGGCCCGGATGCGGTCCAGCCGGGCGAGTGCCTGCTCGGCGACGCCACGGTCGTACGGCTCGGACCAGACGTGGACCTTCAGCTCGTGGTAGCGGGCGATGAAGGTGACGGCGACCCGGGTCGGGGGGTGCCCGGCGTTTTCCTGGCCGAGCCCGTAGAGGTGGGCTTGGATGCGGTACTTCTCGCCGGGTCCCTGCCGCCGGTACTTGTCGTGGGACGACTTGCCGACGAGCTTCCAGTCGTTGTTCAGCTGGGCGAGCCGGTCGTACAGATCCGAGCTGCCGGCCAGGCGGGCGCCCTCAATCGGGCTGTCCCTCACGGTGACGCGTTCTTCGATGCGGTACCGGGGCGTCCCGTCGGCCATGACGGTTTGCCGTGCTTCGAACTTCTCGGCCATCCACATGTGGAACCCGGTGCCGATGATCGCCGCAATCGGGTCGCGGTTCTCGTTGGTCTCCGGCCAGTCGAGCATCTTGTACGAGAGCTGCCGCTCGCACGGCTCGCCGACCTCGGACGGGCCGATGGCCTTCTGCTGCGACCGGCCGGCGTTGGCGTCCGCGTCGATGATGAACTGCCTGATGCGCTCGGCCAGGATCTGGCTGTACTCGTCGTTCCCGGTGGCGATCACAGGACCCTCCCGAGGGTGACGAGTGCGGCGATGGCGAGCAGCGCGTAGAAGACGAGCGCGAGGCCAGCGACGCAGCTGATCGCGACGCCTCCGGTGCAGGTGCAGTCCTCGAACGTGCGGCGGCAGGTCGGGCAGGAGCGGGCGCTCACGCGGCACCTGCCGCACGCTGCGGCGGAACGGCCTTCGGTGCGGCGGCGGCCCGCAGCTTGCGCGTCAGCTCCAGCGCGGCCGGGCCGTACAGCGGGACCCGGGACGAGGCGCGCTCACCAAGGTCGGCGATGAGGTTCTCGGTGAGGAGGCGGCCCTCCATCGGGACATGCGGCATGTCGGCCATGCCCAGGTCCGCCAGCTCGTGGAGCCTGTCCCACAGTCCGGTGTCGGCCGGGTCGAGGAGCGCGTCGATCACGTCGCCGATGACCAGGTCGCGCAGCGCGGCCAGGTCGAGGACGACACCGGTCGGGATGGTGCGGACGTAGATCGGGATGGGCCCGGTGACGGGCTTCTGGTCGTCGGTCATCGGTGGCCTCCGAGGTGGCGGTGCAGGAGCTCGGCGAGGTGGGTGAGGGGGTGGTGTCCGTCGAGGACGAGGACGAGGGCGATGGCGCACAGGGCGTATGCGGCGGTTGACCCGGCGACGATCTGCCAGCCGGTCACAGGGCACCGTCCGGGGCGCACGGCGTGAGGTTCGAGTGGGCGTCCTTGCCGCAACCGCAGCGGTAGCCGGACGGCCCGTACGCCAGCGGGTCGGGCGTCGCCTCGGGGAGGTCGCGGCCCAGAGCTTCGGCCACCTGCCGCTTGTACGTGCAGACCGAGCACGCCTCGCCGTACGTGTAGCCCGCCCCGCAGGACTGGCACGTCTGGATCGGCGCGGGCGTCAGCGCCTCCAGCTCGGCGACCCTGGCCCGCAGGGTAAGGCCGTACGCCTTCCGACCGTCAGCCTCCTTGCGCCACGACACCGCAGCCTTCGCGATGTGGTCGCACCTGGCCTCCAGCCGGGCGTACGCCTGCTTGAGACCGGCCAGTTCCTCGCGCAGGGCCACCAGCTCGGCCGCCGACTCCGGGGACTGGAGCAGCCCCGCCGCCTCCAGAGCGGCTGCGATACCCGCCGGGGTCTGCCGCTGCTTCTGCGCCGCCAGCACCACCCCGGCCGCCGCGCTCACACGCTTCGCGTTCACAGGGTCACCGCCGTGGCGTCCGCCGCCGCGTACAGCACCGCAACCGCGCACTCCGTCGTACGCCCGTCCACCTCGGCCCAGTCGTCGACGTGGTCCTCCAGGTCGAACAGGTCCCCGAACTCCGGGCCCTCCCCGTCGACCTCCAGCCGCAGCGCGAGAACCGCCACCGCCTCGTCGGCCAGCAGCGAGTACGAGCGCGGGTCACCCACCACCGCGCACCGCAACGCCGCCGGGATCGACAGCGGACGGGACGCGTACGGGGTGGTCTTGTCGGACAGGGCGTTCGGGAAGTAATCCCCGCCCTGGTACAAGCCGTTCGCCGCGAGCAGCCGGGCCGCAGCCCGGAACGTCGCAGCCACCGTCGTCGGCCGGGGAAAAGCCACGTCCACGTGGACCGTGCGCCGGTGACCGGCGGGCAAGTCCGTGGGAGGGATACTCTGTACGGACACGATGTCCTCGTCTCTCTGGTGGGTGAGGGTGTCGTCGGGGTCGACCGGGTTGCGTCCGGGCCGGCCCCGCTTTCATGTGCGGGTCAGGCGGCCTGAGCCGGCCGAGGCTGCGCAGCCGCAGCAGCCCGGGCGGAAGCGAATGCCGCCCGCAGGTGCTCCAACTGCTCAGTGCTCAGCGGCGGCGCCTCATCGACAAGGCGGCTGATGGATGCCAGGACCGTCGGGCCAAGGCGGCGCTCAGCGGCAGACCGGTCGAACGCTGGCGTGCTCATGCCGTGTCCGCGTGGACGACGGCCAGTGGTGCCGGGTTGGCGCGGCAGACGGGGATGAAGAGCACCAGCAGGTCGACCCCGATACGCGCCGCGATGTCAACTGCGGTGGACTCGGGTACCACCTGGACTGCGCCAGTCAGCAGACCGCCGACGGTGCCGTGGGCGATGCCGATGTCTGCCGCCAGCTGGCGGGTGGTGATCCGCTCACCGGTGCCGGTGCGCCTCATCAGATCCCGCAGGCGAGCCCGGCTGAACAGGGTGTACTTCGTGGCGTCGTCGCTCACATCAACCTCTTACAACAGGGTGTTGTTCTGGTTGGACACGAGAAGCGTCGCACACGATGAACGCTGTGTCCATCTCCTGCAACAGTGAGATTCGGAACCGGCCATTGCGCCTATGCGCTCTGGCGCCGGTGTTGCATATCGTGGACACTCTGTTCGGCGCGTGAGATGACCTAGCGGCGCCACCAGGGGGGATGTCGGGCATTCCCCCTCAGTCACATGAACACCCGCGGGCTCATGACATGACACGGAGTGGCAGGATGAACCTCATGGCCGAACACGACGCACCCGCGCGGACGGACCTGTCCGACCTCGTGCGCGCCCGCAGGCAGGAGCTACGGCTCAGCCTCCGGGCCGTTCAGGACCGGACGGTTGACCCTGACACCGGCGAGCCCCAGGTGAAGTACAGCTGGATCGACCGCCTGGAAAAGGGGCAGCCGGTTATCCCGCCGCAGTACCCCCAGCTGCGCGCCCTCGCCTCCGCGCTGGAGCTGCCGCTCGGCCGGGTCCAGGACGCGGCCGGCAGCCAATTCTTCGGCATCGACGTGGTGTGGTCCGAGTCCAGCGACGCGCGCGCCTTGGTGCGCCGGGCGGACCGCATGACCCCGGAGCAGCTGGAGCAGCTGCGTCGCCTCATTGATGCCATCGCGCCACCGGAGTGACGCTCTGGCATATGCAGTGGCCTCAGCTTGTACGCGCGGTAATCCTTGCGCGCTCACGGTAGTCAGAAGCTGTTCAATGCGGCACCATTGCGGTCTGCCTGGCGGGCATGAGATTCCGGTAACCTGCACGAAGCTGGGGCGATCGAACTAGTGAGCGAATCCAGCGGAGGGCACACACGTGGGGGTCAGATGTCTGGCGGCGAAGTACAAACCGGGAGTGCCCGTATCGTGCTCAGCGATCTCGTACCCGATGGAAGGACCATGGTGGAGGTCGTGCGCGGTGGTGACACCGTGATCTGCGTCCGCCGCGGCGAAATGAGCGAAGCCCTGGTCGAGGAGTGGAACCAGCACCTGGCCCACGCCACCCGGTCCGGCTGTTGGCTACGCGCGGAGACAGGCGAGGAGCCTGCCGGTCGCCCACCCCTCTGAACTTCAAACAGCACGAGAAAGCAGCGCCCTTTAAGGGCGCCTTTTTCGTTGCTTCGATCTCGCCGTGGCGTGTGCGGTCCTCGGTGCGGCCGAGCGGATCGACCCCGCCTCCATCGCCGACGTGGTGATGATCGGCGAGCTGGGCCTGGACGGCCGGGTCCGTCCCGTACGGGGAGTGCTCCCGGCCGTCCTCGCGGCGGCCGAGGCCGGATACCAGCAGGTGGTCGTCCCCGAGCAGACGGCCGGGGAGGCCGCGCTGGTGCCGGGCGTCTCGGTCCTCGGCGTCCGGAGCCTGCGGCAGCTCATCGCCGTCCTCTGCGACGAACCGGTGCCCGAGGAGCCCGTCGACGACCGGGGGCGCCCCGACGCGATGCTCGCCGGACTGATGGTCCCGGGCACCGGCCTCGGCGCCGGCCTGGCCCCGGCCTCCGCACGCGGCGAGGGCCACACCCCGGACCTGGCGGACGTGGCGGGACAGCCGCGTCCCCGCAAAGCTCTGGAGGTGGCGGCGGCCGGGGGACACCATCTGCTGTTCTCGGGTCCGCCGGGCGCGGGCAAGACCATGCTGGCCGAGCGGCTCTCGGCGGTCCTGCCGCCACTGACCCGGCAGGAATCCCTCGAAGTGACGGCGGTCCACTCCGTGGCGGGCATCCTCCCCCCGGGTGAACCGCTCGTCTCCCGGGCGCCGTACTGCGCCCCGCACCACTCGGCGACGATGCAGTCACTGGTGGGCGGCGGCAACGGGATGCCGAGGCCGGGAGCGGTCTCGCTGGCCCACCGCGGAGTGCTCTTCCTGGACGAGGCCCCGGAGTTCTCGGGCAAGGCCCTGGACGCGCTGCGGCAGCCGCTGGAGTCGGGCCATGTGGTGGTGGCGCGGGCGGCGGGGGTGGTGCGGCTGCCGGCCCGGTTCCTGATGGTGTTGGCCGCCAACCCGTGCCCCTGCGGGCGCCACACCCTCACCGGCGCGGGCTGCGAGTGCCCGCCCTCGGTGGTCCGCCGCTACCAGGCGCGCCTGTCCGGCCCCCTCCTGGACCGGGTGGACCTGCGGGTCGAGGTGGAGCCGGTCGACCGCGCGGACCTGCTGGAACAGGGCGGCCGGGGCGAGCCCACGGCGGTGGTGGCCGCACGGGTTCGGGAGGCCAGGGCGCGGGCGGCGGAGCGGCTGGCCGGGACGCCGTGGACGACCAACAGCGAGGTCCCCGGCCATGAGCTGCGGACCCGCCTGCTGGCGGCCCCCGGGGCGCTGGCGGCGGCGGAACGGGACCTGGAGCGCGGACTCCTCACGGCCCGGGGCTTGGACCGGGTGCTGCGGGTGGCCTGGACGGTGGCCGACCTGAGGGGCGCGCCCCGCCCGGAGGACCGTGACATCGCGGTCGCCCTGGAGCTGCGGACGGGCATCCAGCGCGGGGCGCCGATGGAGATGGGGGCGCTGTGAGGAGGCTGGGGGAGGAGGGGCCTTCGCGGGAACCGGTCGCTGAGGGGCTGTGGCAGGAGCCGGTGCTCGGGGCGGCCTCGGAGCCGACGGGGCGGCGGGACGAGCCGGGACCGGGCGTGGGGCGGCCCGAGCGGGACCCGGAGCCGCGGGGGCGCGGGGATCGGTCGGGGCCGGGCGTGGGGCGGCCGGAGCGGGACCCGGAGCCGCGGGGGCGCGGGGGCCTGTCGGGACCTGGCTCGGGGCAGTCGGCGCGTGGGCCGGAGCCCGAGCGGGTGGCGCGGGCCGCGTTGACTCGGGTGCTGGAGCCGGGGGACGAGCGGGCCGGGGCGTGGCTGCGGCGGGCCGGGCCCGTCGCGTTGTTACGGGCGCTCCGCGTCGCGGACGGCTCCGCGGAGCGGCTGCCGGGGATGACCGCCGCACGGCTGGAGGGCTACCGGCTCCGGGCGGCGGCGGCCGAACCCGAGCGGGACCTGGCGGCGGTGGAAGCCCTGGGCGGGCGCCTCGTCTGCCCAGGGGACCAGGAGTGGCCGAGCCAACTCGACGACTTGGGGAATGCCCGGCCCGTGGCGCTCTGGGTGCGCGGCAGCCCGGACCTACGGCTGTGGGCCCTGCGCTCGGTCGCGGTGGTCGGCGCGCGGGCCTGCACGCCGTACGGGGCTCACATGGCGGCGACCCTCGGCGCCGGGCTCGCGGAGCGCGGCTGGGTGGTGGTGTCGGGCGCGGCGTTCGGCGTGGACGGGGCGGCGCACCGCGGGGTCCTGGCGGTGGGCGGCGCGACGGCGGCGGTGCTGGCCTGCGGGGTCGACGTCCCCTATCCGCGGGGCCATGCGGAGTTGATCGGACGAGTGGCCCAACAGGGCCTGGTGGTCGCGGAGTTGCCGCCGGGCGCCCATCCCACCCGCAGTAGGTTCGTCCTGCGTAACCGGGTGATCGCCGCCCTGACCAGGGGAACGGTCGTCGTGGAGGCCGAGTACCGCAGCGGTTCCCTCGTCACCGCCCGGCAGGCACAGCGGCTCGGCCGGTCCGTGATGGGCGTGCCGGGCCCCGCCACCAGCGGGCTGTCGGCCGGTGTCCACGAACTGCTCCGCGGTGAGGGCGTGCTGGTCACCGACGCGTCCGAAGTCGCCGAGCTGATCGGGGAGATCGGCGACCTCGCACCGGACCGGCGCGGCCCGGTGCTGCCTCGGGACCGGCTGGGCCCGGCGGCGGCGAGGGTCCTCGACGCCCTCCCGTACCACGGTCCGGTCAGCCCCCGTGACCTCGCTCGCGGCGCAGGTCTGTCCGCCGACGAAACGCTCGGGCGACTGTACGAACTGCACTCACTGGGGTTCGTCGAACGCGAGGGCGACGCCTGGCGGTTGACGCCTCCGTCACCCTGCGACGGCGACGCACGGCGAGGCGGTTCTTGACCTGGAGCATTCGGGTGAAAAGGTAAGGCCGATGACCTCGCACGATCGATCGGTGACCTGCCGGGGGCCCTCGCCCGCGACGACGGCACCGGCTCCCGGCAGGCGCGGGCGGCGTGAACGGCAGAACGCAATCACGCAGCCCGGATCTCCGCTCCTGTGCGGACTGCGACACCGCAGTCACGCTACGCTCACAAGGATTCCGCCCCAGACAAAAGTCCCCCAGCACTTCACGGCAGAACGGCTCAAGGCACCACATGCCCCAGCACACCTCCGGGTCTGACCGCGCGGCAGTACCACCGGTTGCGCGTGGCACTGTGCGCCCTCCCGCCCCCTCCTCCCTCGACGAACTGTGGCGCTCCTACAAGACCACCGGCGACGAGCGGCTGCGGGAGCAGCTGATCCTGCACTACTCGCCGCTCGTCAAGTACGTCGCGGGCCGGGTGAGTGTGGGGCTGCCGTCCAACGTGGAGCAGGCGGACTTCGTCTCCTCCGGAGTCTTCGGACTGATCGACGCCATCGAGAAGTTCGACATCGAACGGGCCATCAAGTTCGAGACGTACGCGATCACCAGGATCCGCGGCGCGATGATCGACGAACTGCGGGCACTCGACTGGATCCCCCGCTCCGTACGGCAGAAGGCGCGGAACGTGGAGCGCGCCTACGCCACGCTGGAGGCGCAGCTGCGGCGCACCCCGTCCGAGTCCGAGGTCGCCTCGGAGATGGGCATCGCCCTGGAGGAACTGCACGCGGTTTTCAGCCAGTTGTCGCTGGCCAATGTGGTCGCCCTGGAGGAGCTGCTGCACGTCGGCGGGGAGGGCGGCGACCGGCTGAGCCTGATGGACACCCTGGAGGACACCGCCGCCGACAACCCGGTGGAGGTCGCCGAGGACCGCGAGCTCAGACGGCTGCTCGCGCGCGCCATCAACACGCTCCCCGACCGCGAGAAGACCGTGGTGACCCTCTACTACTACGAGGGCCTGACCCTCGCGGAGATCGGTAACGTCCTCGGTGTCACGGAGAGCCGGGTCAGCCAGATCCACACCAAATCCGTCCTCCAGCTCCGGGCCAAACTGGCCGACGCCGGTCGCTGAAAGTCCGCCTTCCGGCCACTCCGACCGAGGCCGATCCTTTCCCTCCGGCCACCCGGACCGACGCTCTGCCCTTCCCTCCGGCAGCCGCCGCCGTAGAGTGGATACGTGCCCAGGATTCGAGCGGCCTCCGTGGCCGAGCACCGGACCATGCAGCGCGGCGCCCTCCTGGACGCCGCGCGCTCCCTGCTGTCCGAGGGCGGTACGGAGGCGCTGACCTTCCCCGCACTCGCCGAGCGCACGGGCCTTGCCCGGTCCTCCGTGTACGAGTACTTCCGCTCCCGCGCCGCCGTCGTCGAGGAGCTCTGCGCCGTCGACTTCCCCGTCTGGGCGGCCGAGGTCGAGAACGCGATGGAGCGCGCCGAGACCCCCGAGGCGAAGATCGAGGCGTATGTGCGCCGCCAACTCGACCTTGTCGGGGACCGCCGCCACCGGGCGGTCGTCGCGATCTCCGCGAGCGAGCTGGACGCCGGCGCCCGGGAGAAGATCCGGGCCGCGCACGGCGGGCTGATCGCCATGATCGTCGAAGCGCTGGGCGACCTCGGCCACACCCAGCCGAGGCTCGCCGCGATGCTCCTCCAAGGCTCGGTGGACGCCGCCGTGCGCCGTATCGAGTTGAGCGTGGCGGAGGAGCCGGGTGTCATCGCGGACACCGCCGTCGCGATGATCCTGCGCGGCGTACGCGGCTGAGCACGGCGGCCCGCGGCGCCGCCGCCCCTTCTGGCCCGGGCACCCCTTCCGGTTCAGCCACGCCTTCCGGTGCCAGTGTCCCGCCCGGTCCCGGTACCCCGCCCGGTTCCGGCACCCCGCCCGGTCCCGCGCCCGGTTCCGGCACACCGAACACCGGCAGCAGCCGTGACGGGCCGCGCCGCAGAAGGCCGGGCGGCAGCAGCGTGAGCGGGTTGAGGTACGCCTCGCCCCGCCGCAGCCCCCAGTGCAGACAGCCCGAGGCGCAGTGGAACGGCCCCGCCTCCAGCACCCCGACCGGCTGCCCCGCGACGACCTGGTCGCCCCTGTCCACCAGCGCCCGCACCGGCTCGTACGTCGTGCGCAGCGGCGGCGCCCCGCTCCCGGCCAACTCGACGACGAGCACCCCGCGCCCGGCCACCCGCCCCGCGAACGAGACCCGGCCGGTGGCGGCGGCCAGGACCGCGTCGCCCGGCCGGGCCGCCAGGTCGGCGCCGCGGTGGCCGGGCCCGTACGGGGTGGCGGGCGGATCCCACCCCCGTAACACCGCAGGTCTCCCGGCCAGCGGCCAGACAGGCCCCCCGTCCAGCTCCGCGAACGTCCCGCCGGTGTCCTCGGTGTCCTCGCTGTCTTCGGTGTCCTCAGAGCCTTCAGAGCGCTCAGCGCCCTCGGCGTCCGCGCCAGCCACAGCGCCCTGACCGTCCCCGTCCGGCCCGCCCGCCACCGGAGGCTCCTCCTCGTCAGCACCCGCCCCCGCAGTCGTCCGCACCTCCTCGGCCCCAGCAGCAGGCAGCAGCCGCACTCCGGCCGACAGCCCGCCTGGCGCCTTCGGTAGCGCCGCCACCAGGGCCACGACCAGCAGGAACATCGGCACGCGCCACCGGAGCGGGCCGGGCGTACGAGGTGACAGGCTCAGGAATCGCATGGACCAACGCTCCCCCGGACGGCCGGATTCCGGGGATCATGGACCGCCCCTGTGGACTACTCCCCGGTTGTGGATATCGCCGTCACCCGGCACTCAGCGGGTCCCGTACACTTCTTGTGGCGATCCGGGTCACCGGGTCGACTTCGCACGCCCCGCCACCTCCCTCTTCCGAGATGGTGGCCGCGCCCCTCGGTCCCTCGTGGCACGGCGCGTCGGGGCGTCAGGCGCGAGCGCAAACCTGCGGTCGCGATAACCGAGCACCTCAAGGAGTACGGCCATGGCCGTCGTCACGATGCGGGAGCTGCTGGAAAGCGGCGTCCACTTCGGTCACCAGACCCGTCGCTGGAACCCGAAGATGAAGCGCTTCATCTTCACCGAGCGCAACGGCATCTACATCATCGACCTGCTCCAGTCGCTGTCGTACATCGACCGCGCCTACGAGTTCGTCAAGGAGACCGTCGCCCACGGCGGCTCCATCATGTTCGTGGGTACGAAGAAGCAGGCCCAGGAGGCCATCGCCGAGCAGGCGACGCGCGTCGGCATGCCGTACGTCAACCAGCGTTGGCTCGGTGGCATGCTCACCAACTTCTCCACCGTCTACAAGCGCCTTCAGCGTCTGAAGGAGCTGGAGCTCATCGACTTCGAGGACGTGGCCGCCTCCGGCCTCACCAAGAAGGAGCTCCTGGTCCTCTCGCGTGAGAAGGCCAAGCTGGAGAAGACCCTCGGTGGTATCCGCGAGATGCAGAAGGTGCCCAGCGCCGTCTGGATCGTCGACACCAAGAAGGAGCACATCGCCGTCGGTGAGGCGCGCAAGCTCCACATCCCGGTCGTCGCGATCCTCGACACCAACTGCGACCCCGACGAGGTCGACTACAAGATTCCGGGCAACGACGACGCGATCCGCTCCGTCACCCTGCTCACCCGCGTGATCGCCGACGCCGTCGCCGAGGGCCTCATCGCCCGTTCCGGTGCCGCCACCGGTGACTCGAAGCCGGGCGAGAAGGCCGCCGGCGAGCCGCTGGCCGAGTGGGAGCGCGACCTGCTCGAGGGCGACAAGAAGGACGAGACCGCGGCTGCCGCCGAGGTCCAGTCCTCCGCCGAGACCGAGAAGGTCGCCGACGCCGAGAAGCCGGCCGAGGCCGTCGCCGAGGCCGAGGCCGCTGCCGAGGCTCCCGCCGCCGACGCGGACGCCGAGCAGGCCTGACACCCGTCACGGCTGCTGACGGCGGGGGCCGGCGCCACAAGCGCCGCCCCCGCCGTTCACCCGTAGATCTTTCAGACTTCGAAAGAGACATACAGACTCATGGCGAACTACACCGCCGCTGACGTCAAGAAGCTCCGTGAGCTCACCGGCGCCGGCATGATGGACTGCAAGAAGGCACTCGACGAGGCCGACGGCAACGTCGACAAGGCCGTCGAGGCGCTCCGTATCAAGGGCCAGAAGGGCGTCGCCAAGCGCGAGGGCCGCTCCGCCGAGAACGGTGCCGTCGTCTCCCTCGTCTCCGACGACAAGACGTCCGGCGTCCTGCTCGAGCTGAAGTGCGAGACGGACTTCGTCGCCAAGGGTGACAAGTTCCAGGCCGTCGCCAACGCGCTGGCCGCGCACGTCGCCGCCACCTCCCCGGCCGACATCCAGGCGCTGCTCGCCTCGGAGATCGAGCCCGGCAAGACCGTGCAGGCGTACGTCGACGAGGCCAACGCCAACCTCGGCGAGAAGATCGTCCTGGACCGCTTCGCGCAGTTCACCGGCGCCTTCGTCTCCGTGTACATGCACCGCACCATGCCCGACCTGCCCCCGCAGATCGGTGTCCTGGTCGAGCTGGACAAGGCCGACGCCGAGCTGGCCAAGGGCATTGCCCAGCACATCGCCGCCTTCGCCCCGAAGTACCTCTCCCGTGAGGACGTCCCGGCCGAGGTCGTCGAGGCCGAGCGCCGCGTCGCCGAGGAGACCACCCGCGCCGAGGGCAAGCCCGAGGCCGCCCTCCCGAAGATCGTCGAGGGTCGCGTCAACGGCTTCTTCAAGGAGGCCACCCTCCTCGGCCAGCCGTACGCGCTGGACGCCAAGAAGTCCGTCCAGAAGGTCCTGGACGAGGCCGGTGTCACCCTGAAGCGCTTCTCGCGCATCAAGGTCGGCATCTGAGTCCGTCCGGGCGAACAGCACCGGACCCGATAGGGTCTGGTGCAGTCGACGGCCGCACCCACGCCGGACGACCGCAGATCTGACGAGGAGGCCATTGCCGCTGTAGGGACACCAGACCCACCGGCAATGGCCTTCTTCGTATGTGCACGAGGAGAATTTCCATGGACAAGGGCGCGGACGCCAATCAGGCCGACGACAAGCGCGACGACAAGTTTTCCGGGCGCTTCATGCTGAAGCTCTCCGGCGAGGCCTTCGCCGGCGGCGGCGGCCTCGGCGTCGACCCCGACGTCGTGCACACCATCGCCCGCGAGATCGCCGCCGTCGTACGCGACGGCGCGGAGATCGCGGTGGTCATCGGGGGAGGCAACTTCTTCCGCGGTGCCGAGCTCCAGCAGCGCGGCATGGACCGGGCCCGGTCCGACTACATGGGCATGCTCGGCACCGTCATGAACTGCCTGGCGCTCCAGGACTTCCTGGAGAAGGAGGGCATCGACTCGCGCGTCCAGACCGCCATCACCATGGGCCAGGTCGCCGAGCCGTACATCCCGCTCCGCGCCGTGCGGCACCTGGAGAAGGGGCGCGTCGTCATCTTCGGCGCCGGCATGGGCATGCCGTACTTCTCCACCGACACCACCGCCGCCCAGCGCGCCCTGGAGATCGACGCCGAGGCGCTGCTCATGGGGAAGAACGGCGTGGACGGGGTCTACGACTCCGACCCGAAGGCCAACCCCGACGCGGTGAAGTTCGACGCGCTGGAGTACGGCGAGGTCATCACGCGCGACCTGAAGGTCGCCGATGCCACCGCCATCACGCTCTGCCGTGACAACAAGCTTCCGATCCTCGTCTTCGAGCTGACCGCCGAGGGCAATATCGCCCGCGCGGTCAAGGGTGAGAAGATCGGCACGCTCGTCAGCGACGAGAGCACCCGGGCCTGACGGCCCCCCAGGATGGACAACGGCCTGCCGGTCGGACACCGTGCAGGTGAGGACGCGACGCAGGACCCGCAGGGCCCGTCGGTGACGGGTCCGCTCAAGACACGCAGGAGCACGTGGTGATCGAAGAAATCCTCCTCGAGGCCGAGGAGAAGATGGAGAAGGCCGTTGTCGTCGCGAAAGAGGACTTCGCGGCGATCCGTACCGGCCGCGCGCACCCGGCGATGTTCAACAAGATCGTCGCCGACTACTACGGCGCGCTGACCCCGATCAACCAGCTGGCCTCGTTCTCGGTTCCCGAGCCGCGGATGGCCGTCGTGACGCCGTTCGACAAGACCGCACTGCGCAACATCGAGCAGGCGATCCGCGACTCCGACCTCGGCGTCAACCCGAGCAACGACGGCAACATCATCCGGGTGACGTTCCCCGAGCTCACCCAGGACCGCCGCAAGGAGTACATCAAGGTCGCCAAGACCAAGGCCGAGGACTCCAAGATCTCGATCCGCTCCATCCGCCGCAAGGCCAAGGAAGCCCTCGACAAGCTCGTCAAGGACAAGGAGTCCGGCGAGGACGAGGTGCGCCGCGCCGAGAAGGAGCTCGACGACACCACCGCGAAGTACGTCGCGCAGGTGGACGAGCTGCTCAAGCACAAGGAAGCCGAGCTGCTCGAAGTCTGATGAACGACTCTTCCTGGGGCGCACCGCAGGGAGCCGGTTACCGGGGTGCCCCCGAGATGGGGGTCGCCTCGGCGGGTCCCGCCTACGATGTGCGGGAAGCCCAGCAGACTCGGCCCATGCCCAACGTGCCGGACGTTCCCGACGCAGGTAGAGACGCAGCCAGCCGCGACGGCCGGGACGGGGACGCCGCGCACGTCAGCGGCCCCCTGTTCCGTGACGAGATGCCGCAGGAGCCCATGTCCACCCCGCTGCCGTCCCCGCCGCAGAAGAAGCGTGCGGGGCGTGATCTGCGCGCCGCCATAGGGGTCGGTGTGGGGCTCGGTGCCGTCATCGTCACCTCGCTGTTCATCGTGAAGGCCGTCTTCGTCGGCGTGATCGCCCTCGCCGTCGTCGTCGGCCTCTGGGAGCTGACCTCCCGCCTCCAGGAGCAGAAGGGCATCAAGGCGCCCCTGATCCCGCTGGCCGTCGGCGGCGCCGCGATGGTCGTCGCCGGCTACGCGCGCGGCGCGGAGGGGGCCTGGGTCGCCATGGCCCTGACCGCCCTGGCGGTGCTGGTCTGGCGGATGACCGAGCCGCCCGAGGGATACCTCAAGGACGTCACGGCGGGCGTCTTCGCCGCGTTCTACGTCCCGTTCCTGGCCACCTTCGTCGCCATGATGCTCACGGCGGACGACGGGCACTGGCGGGTCCTCGTCTTCCTCGTCCTCACCGTCGTCAGCGACACCGGGGCGTACGCGGTCGGCTGGCGCTTCGGCACCCACAAGCTCGCCCCCCGCATCAGTCCCGGCAAGACCCGCGAGGGCCTGCTCGGTGCCGTCTCCTTCGCCATGGTCGCCGGTGCCCTGTGCATGGAGTTCCTGATCGACGGCGGGGCCTGGTGGCAGGGCCTGCTCCTCGGTCTGGCGGTCGCCGTCAGCGCCACCCTCGGTGACCTGGGCGAGTCCATGATCAAGCGGGACCTCGGGATCAAGGACATGGGAACCCTGCTCCCCGGACACGGCGGCATCATGGACCGGCTGGACTCGCTGCTGCCGACCGCGCCGGTGGTCTGGCTGCTGCTGGTGCTGTTCGTCGGCTCCGGCTGAGCGTCCTTTTCAGGCCGCGCACCACGTCCCACCTGCACGTTCCACGAGTGAGGGTCCGTCGTCCACAGGGCGGCGGGCCCTCACCCGTCTGTCTGCGACACTGGATGAACCATGCCTAAGCCCGGAGAACTCACTTTCGTCGCGCCCCGCGGAGCCAAGAAGCCCCCGCGGCACCTCGCCGACCTCACGCCCGCCGAGCGCAAGGAAGCGGTCGCCGCGACCGGCGAGAAGCCGTTCCGCGCCCAGCAGCTTTCGCAGCACTACTTCGCGCGGTACGCGCACGACCCGGAGCAGTGGACCAACATCCCCGCCGGGTCCCGGGAGAAGCTCGCCGAGGCGCTGTTCCCCGACCTGATGTCCGTGGTCCGCCACATCAGCTGTGACGACGACACCACCCGTAAGACGCTGTGGAAGCTGCACGACGGGACGCTCGTCGAGTCCGTCCTGATGCGCTACCCGGAGCGCGTCACGATGTGCATCTCCTCCCAGGCAGGGTGCGGGATGAACTGCCCGTTCTGCGCCACCGGGCAGGCCGGCCTCGACCGCAACCTGTCGACCGCCGAGATCGTGCACCAGATCGTCGACGGCATGCGCGCCCTGCGCGACGGCGAGGTCCCCGGCGGCCCGGCCCGGCTCTCCAACATCGTCTTCATGGGCATGGGCGAGCCGCTCGCCAACTACAACCGTGTCGTCGGCGCGATCCGCCGGCTCACCGACCCCGAGCCCGATGGCCTCGGCCTCTCGCAGCGCGGGATCACCGTCTCCACCGTCGGCCTCGTCCCGGCGATGCTGCGCTTCTCCGACGAGGGCTTCAAGTGCCGCCTCGCCGTCTCGCTGCACGCCCCGGACGACGAGCTGCGCGACACCCTCGTCCCCGTCAACACCCGGTGGAACGTACGCGAGGTGCTGGACGCCGCCTGGGAGTACGCGGAGAAGTCCGGCCGCCGCATCTCCATCGAGTACGCCCTCATCCGGGACATCAACGACCAGGCCTGGCGCGGCGACCTCCTCGGCCGGCTGCTCAAGGGCAAGCGGGTCCACGTCAACCTGATCCCGCTGAACCCGACGCCCGGCTCCAAGTGGACCGCCTCGCGCCCCGAGGACGAGAAGGCGTTCGTCGAGGCCATCGCGGCCCACGGGGTGCCGGTCACCGTCCGGGACACCCGCGGTCAGGAGATCGACGGGGCCTGCGGGCAGCTGGCGGCCTCCGAGCGCTGAGGGGCCGGTGACCTTGGCCGACCGGCCGAAATCCGCCGGTGTAGCCTGGGCGCGAAATCAACTTCATATTCCGACAGGGGAGCGCCACAGCGCTGAGAGTGCGGCACCAAGGACAGGTTGGCCGCAGACCCTCTGAACCTCGCCCGGGTCATTCCGGGTAGGAAGTTCGGACCTTACTCAAGCTGTTGCGCCCTGCCCGCTTCCGGTACGTCCCGGTGGCGGGCGGGGCCGCGTCTCTTCCTGGTCACCTCCAGGAGGAATCACATGAGCACCACCAAGAAGTACGCCTCGACCGCGCTCGCCGCGGCGCTCGGCGTCACCGTTCTCGCGGGCTGCGGCGGCTCCGACGACACCTCGGCCAGATCCGGTGCGTCCAAGGGCAGCGGCTCCAAGACCGTCACCCTGGTCACCCACGACTCCTTCAACGCCTCGGAAGACGTGCTGAAGCAGTTCACCAAGGAGAGCGGCTACACCGTCCAGCTGCTCAAGAGCGGCGACGCCGGTGCCGCGCTCAACCAGGAGATCCTCACCAAGGGCTCCCCGCGCGGCGACGTCTTCTTCGGCGTCGACAACACCCTGCTCTCCCGCGCCCTCGACAACGGCCTCTTCACCGCGTACGAGGCCAAGGGCCTGGACCGGGTCCTGGAAGGCACCGAGCAGGACGACAAGCACCGCGTGACGCCCGTCGACACCGGTGACATCTGCGTCAACTACGACAAGAAGTTCTTCGCCGACAAGAAGCTCGCGCCGCCGCGGACCTTCGAGGACCTGCTGAAGCCCGCGTACAAGAACCTCCTCGTCACCGAGAACGCGGCCACCTCCTCGCCCGGCCTCGGCTTCCTCCTCGGCACCATCGCCTCCCGGGGCGAGGACGGCTACCAGGACTACTGGAAGAGGCTGAAGGCCAACGGCGTCAAGGTCGTCGACGGCTGGGAGCAGGCCTACAACGAGGAGTTCTCGGGCTCCGCGGGCGGCAGGAAGGCCAAGGCGGACCGGCCGCTCGTCGTCAGCTACGCCTCCAGCCCGCCCGTCGAGGTCCTCTACGCCGACCCGCAGCCCAAGGAGGCCCCCACCGGCGTCTCCACCGGCACCTGCTTCCGGCAGACCGAGTACGCCGGGCTGCTGAAGGGCGCGAAGAACGAGGCGGGCGGCAAGGCGCTGCTGGACTTCCTGATCAGCAAGACGTTCCAGGAGGACGTGCCGCTGAACATGTTCGTGAACCCGGTCGTGAAGGACGCGAAGCTGCCGGAGATCTTCACGGAGTTCGGCGAGAAGGTCGACAAGCCGGCCACGGTGGCCCCGGAGAAGATCGCCGCCAACCGTGAGCAGTGGGTCCAGTCGTGGCACTCGCTCGTCGTGAAGTAGCCGGTACCGCCGACGGAGGTGGGCGGCGCGGAGCGGCGGTGCGGCTCGGCCTGATGGCCGTGCCCGTCGCGTTCTTCGCCGTCTTCTTCGCCTACCCCGTCTCCGCGATCGTCGGACGCGGGCTGAAGACGGACGGCGTCTGGCAGTTCGGGCGGATCGGCGACGTACTGTCCCGCCCGGACATCCTCGACGTCCTCTGGTTCACCACCTGGCAGGCCCTCGCCTCCACCGCGCTCACCCTGCTGATCGCCCTGCCCGGCGCGTACGTCTTCGCGCGCTTCGACTTCCCCGGGAAGCAGGTGCTGCGGGCGGTCGTCACTGTGCCGTTCGTGCTGCCCACCGTCGTCGTCGGCACCGCGTTCCTGGCGCTGCTCGGGCGCGGCGGCTTCCTCGACGAGCTGTGGGGCGTACGGCTGGACACCACGGTGTGGGCGATCCTGCTCGCCCACGTCTTCTTCAACTACGCGGTGGTCGTCCGGACCGTCGGCGGCCTCTGGTCCCAGCTGGACCCGCGCCAGGAGGAGGCCGCCCGGGTGCTGGGCGCCGGACGGTTCGCCGCCTGGCGGCGGGTGACGCTGCCCGCGCTCGGCCCGGCGGTGGCCGCCGCCGCGCTGATGGTCTTCCTCTTCACGTTCACCTCCTTCGGCGTCGTGCAGATCCTCGGCGGCCCCGCCTACTCGACCCTGGAGGTGGAGGTCTACCGCCAGACCGCCCAGCTCCTCGACCTGCCGACGGCCGCCGTGCTGACCATGGTCCAGTTCGTGGCAGTCGGCGCGATCCTCGCCCTGCACGCCGTGACCGTACGCCGCCGGGAGCGGGCGCTGAAGCTGGTCGACCCGGCCCAGACCTCCCGCCGGCCGCGCGGCGCCGGACAGTGGGCGCTGCTCGGCGGGGTGCTGCTCACCGCGCTGCTGCTGATCCTGCTGCCCCTCGGCGTGCTGGTGGAGCGCTCGTTCGACGGACCGGAGGGTTACGGCTTCGGCTACTACGAGGCCCTCCAGTCGGCAGGCGGCACCGGCTCCACCTTCCTCGTACCGCCGCTGGAGGCGGTCGGCAACTCCCTGCGCTACGCGTTCGTCGCCACCCTCATCGCCCTGGTCGTCGGCGGACTCGCGGCGGCCGCCCTGACGCGGCGGGCGGGACGGGTCGTACGCGGCTTCGACGCCCTGCTGATGCTGCCGCTCGGGGTCTCCGCCGTCACCGTCGGCTTCGGCTTCCTCATCACCCTCGACAAGCCGCCGCTGGACCTGCGGACCTCCTGGATCCTGGTCCCGCTGGCCCAGGCGCTGGTGGGCGTCCCCTTCGTCGTACGCACCATGCTCCCCGTGCTCCGCGCGGTGGACGACCGGCTGCGCGAGGCCGCCGCCGTACTGGGGGCCTCCCCGCTGCGGGCCTGGCGCGAGGTCGATCTGCCGCTGGTGCGGCGTGCGGTGCTGGTCGCGGCGGGGTTCGCGTTCGCCGTGTCGCTCGGGGAGTTCGGTGCCACCGTCTTCATCGCCCGGCCCGACAACCCGACCCTGCCGGTCGCGGTCGCCCGGCTGCTGGGCCGGTCCGGGGAGCTCAACTACGGGCAGGCGATGGCCCTCAGCACCATCCTGATGCTGGTGTGCGCGGCCTCGCTGCTGCTCCTCGAACGCATCCGCACCGATCGATCCGGGGAGTTCTGAACGATGACAGGGGAGTTGCGCGCATGCTGAGCCTGCAAGCGGCCACCGTACGGTTCGGGAAGCGGACGGCCCTGGACGCGGTCGACCTGGAGGTCGCCGACCACCGGATCGTCTGCGTGCTCGGCCCCAGCGGCAGCGGGAAGTCCACCCTGCTGAGGGCCGTCGCCGGGCTCCAGCCCATGGACGGCGGCCGGGTGCTGCTGGCCGGCCAGGACCAGAGCGGCGTCCCGGTCCACCGGCGCGGCCTCGGCCTGATGTTCCAGGACCACCAGCTCTTCCCGCACCGTGATGTCGGCGCCAACGTCGCCTTCGGCCTGCGGATGCACGGCACCGGACGGGCGGAGTCCGAGCGCCGGGTCCGCGAACTCCTCGACCTGGTCGGCCTCCCCGGCGCCGAACGCCGCGCCGTCGCCGCCCTCTCCGGAGGCGAACAGCAGCGCGTCGCCCTCGCCCGTGCCCTCGCCCCGCGCCCCAAGCTCCTGATGCTGGACGAACCCCTCGGCCAGCTGGACCGCAGCCTGCGCGAACGGCTCGTCATCGAACTGCGCACCCTCTTCCAGGAGTTGGGTACGACGGTGCTCGCCGTCACCCACGACCAGGGCGAGGCGTTCGCGCTCGCCGACCGGGTGGTGGTGATGCGGGACGGCCGGATCGCCCAGGAGGGCAGCCCCCTGGACGTCTGGCAGCGCCCCGCCTCCGCGTTCGTCGCCCGCTTCCTCGGCTTCGACAACGTGACCCCCGCAACGGTGACCGGCCAGGCCGCCGCCACCGCCTGGGGCAAGGTCCCGGTCCCCGAGGGCTCCCCCCAGGGCGAGGCCGACCTGCTGGTCCGCCCGGCCGGGGTGCTGATCGGCGCCGAGAAGGACGGGCTGCGCTGCACGGTCGGCGTACGCACGTTCCGCGGCAACCACGTCACCGTACGGCTGACCCCGGAGAACGCCCCGGTGCTGGAGGCCGAGTGCGCCCTGCGGGACACCCCGGACGAGGGCGCGGTGGTGGGCGTCCGCTTCGACGCCGCGGAGACGGTGGTGCTGGCGGGGGGCTAGGTGGCGCCTGCTGTCGGCTGGCAGGCGCCGTGCTCCGAGCGGAAAGCCGCCTGAAAGTCCCGCCACCGGCGGGGGGGGCTCGGGGCCTACGGGCAGTCTTCCTCGAACTTCACCGCTGTGAATTCGACCGGCTGCCCGTTCAAGGCAACCCCCGGCGAGGGCGACTGGGTGCACACCCGCCAGTTGCTCTCCATGAGGACCATCCTGTCCTGCGCCGCGTCGGTGACGGTGATCGACGTACTGGAGTCGAGTGCCTTACGGGCGACCTTCACCGACTTCCCGACCAGGCTCGGCATCTTCCCGTCCGCCGTCTCAGGAGCCTCCGCGTCGTCGGCCGGGCAGTCCTCCTCCAGTTTCACGGCGCCGAAATCCAGTGTGGTGTCGGTCGGGACGGACTTGCCGGCCGCGACGTTCTGAGAGCAGACCTTCCAGTTCCGATCGAAGGCCTGGGCGCGCCCTCGCCCGGCACTGTCGTGCGAGGTGAGCGCGGAGAAGCCCTCCTTC
Organism: Streptomyces sp. SID8374; assembly: GCF_009865135.1. Lineage (NCBI taxonomy): Bacteria > Bacillati > Actinomycetota > Actinomycetes > Kitasatosporales > Streptomycetaceae > Streptomyces > Streptomyces sp. SID8374. The sequence goes on from NZ_WWGH01000002.1 coordinate 588,691, forward strand.
TGCGCCGCGTCCTGGGCGGACTGGAGACCCATGCCGACGAACTTCGGCACCGCCTTCGTCTCGACCGGTTCCTCTGCCTCCTTGGTCGGTGTCGCCGCAGGGGCCTCGGTGGTGGGCCGGGTGGCGGCGGGTGCATCCGGCGTCGGTTCCGTATCGGCCGGGTCGCAGCCGACGAGGGCCGCTGTGGCGATACATGCGAGCACGATGGTGAGTGTGCGGGTGTTCAACTCGCCCCCCTGGGATGGTTCGTAAGGGTTCGACCGTAGTCAGCGCTACCTGCCTCTGAGAGCCAGATGTTCCGGTGGTGACGGATCTGTGACCACATGGCCGCGAAGTCCGGCCGGTACGGCAGCGGCGCGATCAGGGGGCGCCTCAACGGCGTGGGGGCACCACTCACAGCTCAACCGAGGCGGGGGAGCGGGTGGTTCGTGCGGGAAGCGGTGCCATTCGAGGAGGGCGCCGTCGCGGGGGCGTAGCTGATGGAGTACGTGCGCGCCGGACTTCGGCAAGGCTCAGCCGGGGAGCAGGGTGTGCTTCTCGAAGCGCGTGCCATCGGCCAGGGGGTAGCGTGCGCAGCCCGTGGGCGGTCGTCTCCTGGAACCTGGCATCCCAGTGCGCCGGACCGGTGGCCGCCCCGGCCCCCGGGCATCGATGATGCCGCGCGCATGATCCACCACCGCTTCGTTCACCACTTCCATGAACTGACGGAAGCCCTCGGCCGTGGCACTCGTGGGCCGCCTGATCCGGATGTCCCGTAAGCGCTGCTCACCACGCACGTAGCGACAGACCCGGTAGTACGTCACCGTCTTCCCGTCCACACCGGGATCCTTCTGCCGCCCCCACGCCTCGATGGCCATCACGTCGCACAGCGGTACGCGTCCGGTGCGTCCCCAGGGCAGTGGCCAGAGCCGGCATGTCATGGTCAGGGTGTGTCCGTCGAAGGTCAGCCGGACCGACAGGGCCGACGCGGTCAGCGGCTGGCGGACGGGCGGGACGTGGGCGCCGTCGACGATCCGGCCCGTCGGGCTGTTGCGGGACCGTAAGGCCGCCGCCGCGATGGGGGCGGAAAGGGCGGGCCCGGGTCCGCGAGGCGTGGGGGTGGGACAGCGCGTACGCCACCCTGGAAAGGCTGCTGAGCCCCTGACTGGCGCGACAGGACCGGGCCGTCCGGGCAAGCTGAAGACGTACCCCAAGTCCCGACCGCCGAGCGCCGGCCCAAGCCCCGACCCCCACAGCTCCGACCCCCACCCCGAGACGAGGACCGAGACCATGAACGGTGGTACCCGCGAAGGCATCGACCTCACCCGTGTGCTCGACGCCCCGCAGCGGCGGGTCTTCGCGGCCTGGACGTCACCGGAGGACTTCGCGGCCTGGTACGGCGGCGAGGCCGATGTCCCGCTGGACCGGGTGTCGATGGACGTACGGCCCGGCGGGGCGTGGAGCCTGGTCATCGTGATGCCGGGCGTCGAGATGCCCTTCCACGGGGTCTACCGCGAGGTGAGCGAGCCCGACGGCCTGGTCCTCACGCTCAAGGACGGGTCCGCCCCCGAGGACGCGGAGGGCGAGACCGTCACCGTCACCTTCACCGACCTCGGCCACGGAACCACCGAGCTGGCCTTCCAGCAGCGTGGCGGCAACCTCACGCCCGAGCAGTACGCGGCGGCGGAGGACGGCTGGGAGGCATTCTTCGACACCCTCGCCGCCCGCCTCGCCACCCACCCGTGAGCGAGCCCCACCCACCCCCCGCGGCCTACTTCGCCAGCGGTAGCGCCGCCAGTTCCGCGATCACCCAGGTCAGCGGGGCGAACAGAGCCAGCAGAGCGGCGGCCCGCAGTGCGGTCGCGGTGCGCAGGACGGACGCCGGGGCGCCCATCCGTAGCAGCGCCTCGGCCGTGTGGGCGCGGGCCTGCTTCGCCTCCAGGGCCGAGGTCAGCAGCGTCGCCGCCGTACAGCCGAGGACCAGCAGCGCGCCCAGTGCGGTGAGCGGTCCCCAGGGGCGTTCGTCGCCGCCGTACAGCACCGAGGCGGCGATCACCGCGGCGAACACCGCGCAGACGATGCCGAGCGGGCGGCCGATCCGGCGCGCCTCGTCCATCAGGACCCGGCCCGCCAGCAGGCGCGCGGCACCGGGGCGTACCGCCTGGAGCGCCCGCCCGCACAGGTAGGTGAGGCCGGGACCGGCCACGGCCAGGCCGATCGCGGTCAGCGTCCAGCCCGCCAGCACGGCCACCGGGGTCGCCTCGAACCGGCCGGGCAGCGGGAACGCGCTCCCGGCCCCGTCCCGCGACGCGTACGCCTCCACCGCCAGCCCCACGGCCACCAGCGCCACACCCCAGGGGAGGCCGCTCGGCGCGGGGGCGGGCTCCGGCAGCTCCTCGGAGCCGAAGGTGTCCCGGGCGGGGTCGGGCCGGGACCGCAGCGCGAGCGCGCTCGCCGTCGCCGACGCCACCGGTACGAGGGCCAGCAGCATCAACGCGGCGGCCAGCGGCAACGGGGTGCCCGCGCCGAGGAACTCCGCCGCGCCGCCGTCGAACGGCATCCCGGTCAGATCGCCCCGCAGATGCAGGAAGAAGAGCAGCGCCACCATGGAGCCGAGCGTGGTGGAGACGGCGGTCGAGACCGCGGCCAGTGCCGAGAGCCGCACCGGGCCGAGCCCCACCGAGGAGAGGCCGGGCCGGGGCCGGGTGCTCGGATCCGTACGGGCGACGGCGACGGCGAACTGCACGGTGGCGGCCAGCGGGATGAAGCACCACAGCAGCCGCAGCACCGAACCGGCGGACGCGGGGTGCGCGGCGGCGTACCCGAGGGAGCAGAGGAGGAGGAAGCCGACACCGGCGGAGGCGGCGGCCACGAGGAGCCGCCGGACCAGGACGAGGGGGTGGGTACCGCGGGCTAGACGGAGAGCGAGCACGCCGCGCTGCCCTCCGTGTCGGCGGGAACGCCGGGCAGGGCGACGGTGGCGACGCGGCGGCCGTCCAGCAGGGGCACGGTCCGGTCGGCGAGGGCGGCGACCTCGGCGTCATGCGTGGCCAGGACCACCGTGATGCCGTGCGAGCGGGCCGCGGCGGTCAGCGTGCGCAGGAGCTGGGAGCGCTCGGCCCGGTGCAGAGTCGCGGTGGGCTCGTCGGCGAAGATCACCGTCGGCTGCCCGCACAGGGCCCGGGCGACGGAGACCCGCTGGCGCTCGGCCTGGAGCAGGGCGTGCGGGCGCTTCCTGGCCAGCGGGGCGATGTCCATGCGCTCCAGCCACTCGGTGGCGGCCTTCTTCGCGGCCCGGTGGGATGCGCCGCGCAGCAGGAGCGGCAGCGCCGCGTTCTCCCAGGTGGTCAGCTCGGGAACGAGCTCCGGGTCGGCGCCGATCCAGCCGAACCGTTCCCTCCGCAGCTGCTCGCGCACCCGGGGGGCCATCGTGTGCACGGGGACGCTGTTGAACCAGACCTCGCCCTGCTCGGGCACCAGCCGGCCCGACAGACAGTGCAGCAGGGTCGTCTTCCCGCTGCCGCGCGGGCCGGTCACGGCCAGGATCTCGGCGTCGCGGACGGAGACGGAGACACCGCCGAGACCGGGCGATCCGTTGTGGGAGTGGTGCAGGGAACGCGCCCAGATCACGTCGTTGTCCGGCGGGGCCACCATGGCGTACACCTCGGTTCGGATGAGTTTTCCCGTTCCCCCGTACGGGGGAACGAGGACGCGGCCGATCGGTCACTGGGCACCGTAGATAGTCGGACCGGTGAGTACGCACAGCACGCGGCCCGGACGCTCCCCTTCTCACTCGAAAAGGCGCATCCGGGCCGGATGGACCGTATGAAATGACCGCTGAATGATGATCACCCAGGGGAGACCGGGGCGGTCAGGTCAGGACGGTCAGAGCTTCGTCCACGCCTCCGTCAGCACGGCCCGCAGGATGCCCTCGATCTCGTCGAACGTCGACTGGTCCGAGATCAGCGGCGGCGCGAGCTGGACGACCGGGTCGCCGCGGTCGTCGGCCCGGCAGTAGAGGCCGTTGTCGTACAGCGCCTTGGAGAGGAAGCCGTACAGGACGCGCTCGGTCTCCTCGTCGGTGAACGTCTCCTTGGTGGCCTTGTCCTTCACCAGCTCGATGCCGTAGAAGAAGCCGTTGCCGCGGACGTCGCCGACGATCGGCAGGTCGTGCAGCTTCTGCAACGTGGTGAGGAAGGCGTTCTCGTTGTCCAGGACGTGCTGCGTGAGGTTCTCGCGCTCGAAGATGTCCAGGTTGGCGAGGCCGACCGCCGCGGAGACCGGGTGGCCGCCGAAGGTGTAGCCGTGCAGGAAGGTGTTGCCGCCCTGGTAGAACGGCTCGGCGATCTTGTCCGAGACGATGCAGGCACCGATCGGGGAGTAGCCGGAGGTCATGCCCTTCGCGCAGGTGATCATGTCCGGCACATAGCCGAACTTGTCGCAGGCGAAGATCGTGCCGAGGCGGCCGAAGGCGCAGATGACCTCGTCGGAGACGAGCAGCACGTCGTACTTGTCGCAGATCTCGCGGACCCGCTGGAAGTAGCCGGGCGGCGGCGGGAAGCAGCCGCCCGCGTTCTGCACGGGCTCCAGGAAGACCGCGGCGACGGTCTCCGGGCCCTCGAAGAGGATCTCCTGCTCGATCTGGTCGGCGGCCCAGCGGCCGAAGGCCACCGGGTCGTCGCCGAAGAGCGGGGCGCGGTAGATGTTGGTGTTCGGCACCTTGTGCGCGCCGGGGACCAGCGGCTCGAAGGGGGCCTTGAGCGCGGGGAGTCCGGTGATGGACAGGGCGCCCTGCGGGGTGCCGTGGTAGGCGACCGCACGCGAGATGACCTTGTACTTGGTCGGCTGGCCCTTGAGCTTGAAGTACTGCTTGGCCAGCTTCCAGGCGGTCTCGACGGCCTCGCCGCCACCGGTGGTGAAGAAGACCTTGTTGAGGTCGCCCGGGGCGTAGTCGGCGAGGCGCTCGGCCAGCTCCACGGCCTTCGGGTGGGCGTAGGACCACACCGGGAAGAAGGCGAGCTCCTGGCCCTGCTTGTACGCCGTCTCGGCGAGCTCGTGACGACCGTGGCCGGCGTTGACGACGAACAGGCCGGAGAGGCCGTCGAGGTAGCGCTTGCCCTTGTCGTCGAAGATGTAGGTTCCCTCGCCACGCACGATGGTGGGAACGGGTGCGTTCTCGTAGTCCGACATGCGGGTGAAGTGCATCCACAGGTGGTCGTACGCGGTTCGGCTGAGGTCCTTGCTCACGGCTATCGGGTTCCCCACATGTAGGTCTGCTTCTTGAGCTTGAGGTAAACAAAGCTCTCGGTGGAGCGCACGCCGGGAATGGCCCGGATGCGTTTGTTGATCGTCTCCAGCAGGTGGTCGTCGTCCTCGCAGACGATCTCCACCATCAGGTCGAAGGAGCCCGCGGTCATCACCACGTACTCGCACTCGGCCATGGCCGACAGGGCTTCGGCCACCGGGTCGAGGTCGCCCTCGACATTGATGCCGACCATCGCCTGGCGCCGGAACCCCACGGTGAGCGGGTCCGTCACGGCGACGATCTGCATCACGCCCTGGTCGAGAAGCTTCTGGACGCGCTGGCGCACAGCCGCTTCGGAGAGGCCGACGGCCTTGCCGATCGCGGCGTACGGACGGCGTCCGTCCTCCTGGAGCTGCTCGATGATTGCGAGGGAGACGGCATCGACCGCTGGTGACGATCCGTTCCCGGTCCTGGAGTCTGCGCTGCGACTGGCCACACATCCACTCTGCACCGCACTCGTCTGTCTCGCAACCCCAGATCGATGAAATTCGTTGAGTGAGTGCTCCCAGCCGACTGAATCCGAAGCTGGGGGTGGTTGCCTATGTCGAAAGCGTCACCGGAACGATTAGGGTGGACATCTCACCCATCGGACAGCCGACAGGAGGGGTGGTCATGACCACCGAGGTGCGCCGTCTGCGCAACTACATCAACGGGGAGTTCCGGGACGCCGCGGACGGGCGGACCATCGATGTGGTCAGCCCGGTGACGGAAGAGGTCTACGCGACCTCGCCGCTCTCCGGCCAGGCCGATGTCGATGCCGCCATGGAGGCCGCCGCGGCCGCCTTCCCGGCCTGGCGCGACACGACGCCCGCCGAGCGCCAGAAGGCCCTGCTGAAGATCGCGGACGCCTTCGAGGAGCGCGCGGAGGACCTGATCGCCGCCGAGTCGGAGAACACCGGCAAGCCGATCGGGCTCACCCGCAGCGAAGAGATCCCGCCGATGGTGGACCAGATCCGCTTCTTCGCGGGGGCCGCCCGGCTGCTCGAGGGCCGCTCGGCCGGCGAGTACATGGAGGGCCTGACCTCCATCGTGCGCCGCGAGCCCGTCGGCGTATGCGCGCAGGTCGCGCCGTGGAACTACCCGATGATGATGGCCGTATGGAAGTTCGCCCCGGCGCTCGCCGCGGGCAACACCGTCGTGATCAAGCCGTCCGACACCACCCCCGCCTCCACCGTGCTGATGGCCGAGATCATGGGCCAGATCCTGCCCAAGGGGGTCTTCAACGTCCTGTGCGGCGACCGGGACACCGGCCGCGCGATGGTGGAGCACCCGACCCCGGCGATGGCCTCCATCACCGGTTCGGTCCGGGCCGGCATCCAGGTCGCCGAGTCCGCCGCCAAGGACGTCAAGCGCGTCCACCTGGAGCTGGGCGGCAAGGCGCCCGTCGTCGTCTTCGAGGACGCCGACATCGCCAAGACCGTGTCGGGCGTCTCGGAGGCGGGCTTCTTCAACGCGGGCCAGGACTGTACGGCCGCGACCCGCGTCCTGGTCCACGAGTCCATCCACGACGAGTTCGTCACCGCGCTCGCCAAGGCCGCCGCCGACACGAAGACCGGGCAGCCGGACGACGAGGACGTGGCGTACGGGCCGCTCAACAACGCCAACCAGCTCAAGCAGGTCAGCGGCTTCATCGACCGCCTCCCCGCCCACGCCAAGGTCGAGGCGGGCGGCCACCGGGTCGGCGACAAGGGCTACTTCTACGCCCCGACCGTCGTCTCCGGCCTCAAGCAGGACGACGAGATCATCCAGAACGAGGTCTTCGGGCCCGTCATCACGGTCCAGTCGTTCAGCGACGAGCAGCAGGCCGTCGAGTACGCCAACGGCGTCGAGTACGCGCTCGCCTCCTCGGTGTGGACCACGAACCACTCCCGCGCCATGCGCATGTCCAAGAACCTCGACTTCGGCTGCGTGTGGATCAACACCCACATCCCGCTGGTCGCGGAGATGCCGCACGGCGGGTTCAAGAAGTCCGGCTACGGCAAGGACCTCTCGGCGTACGGCTTCGAGGACTACACCCGGATCAAGCACGTCATGACGTCCATCGAGGACTGACCGCCGCGCACGTCGTACGGATACGGCCCCGGGCTCCGCGCCCGGGGCCGTTCCCGTGTGCCCGCCCCCGTACGCGCGCTCCCGTACGCCCGGCCCTGTACAGGGTGTGCGGAACGGGCCCGTCCCGCTGGACGCTTGGTCCATTGCCCGCCGCCGTGGCCGAGGGGCATCCTGCGCGGGTGCGAGTGATCCCGAAGAACCCCATGTCCCGCCGTTCCCTGCTGCGCGCCCTCGGGGCGGGGGCGGCCGGGGCCGGCCTGGCCGGCTGCGGGGTGCCCGCCGCCTTCGTGGAGCCGGGGGAGCGGGCGGGGCGCGACAGCTCCGCGACCGACCACCGCCTCACCTTCGCCAACTGGCCGCTCTACATCGACACCGACGACGAGAACACCTCGAAGCGGCCCACCCTGGACGCCTTCACCGAGCGGACCGGGATCTCCGTCACGTACACCGAGGAGATCAACGACAACGACGAGTTCTTCGGGAAGATCAGCCCGGCCCTGATGAACCGCCAGCAGACCGGGCGGGACCTGATCGTCATCAGCGACTGGATGGCCGCCCGCTTCGTCCGGCTCGGCTGGGTCCAGGAGATGGACCGGGCCAAGCAGCCCAATGTGGCCAAGTACCTGGATCCGCAGCTGCGTTCACCCGCGTTCGACGAGGGGCGCCGCCACAGTGTCCCCTGGCAGTCCGGGATCACCGGCATCGCGTACAACCGGAAGAAGCTCGGCCGCGAGATCCGCTCCACCCACGACCTGTGGGCGAGCGACCTGCGCGGCAAGGTGACGCTGCTGTCCGGACTCGACGAGTCGTTCGCGCTGCTGATGCAGGGCGACGGCGTCGACATCACCCGGTGGACGGCCGACGACTTCCACACGATGTGCGAGCACGTCGAGAAGCGGGTCCGCTCGCAGCACATCCGCCGCTTCACCGGCAACGACTACATCAAGGACCTCTCCACCGGCGATGTGCTGGCCTGTCAGGCGTACTCCGGCGATGTCATCCAGCTCCAGGCGGACAACCCGGACATCGAGTTCGTCGTCCCGGAGGAGGGCGCCGAGCTGTGGGCGGAGTCGCTGATGATCCCCAACCTCGCCCGCCACAAGCGCAACGCGGAACGGCTGGTGGACCACTACTACGACCCCGGGATCGCCGCCGAACTCGCCACCTGGGTCAACTACGTCTGCCCGGTGCCCGCCGCCCGTGACGTCCTCGCCTCCTCGAAGGACGAGGAGACCGCCGCGCTCGCCGAGGACCCGCTGATCTTCCCCGACGACGCGATGCGCAAACGGCTCGCGATCGCGCGCGACATCACCTCCGAGGAGCGGATGGACTTCGCCAAGAAGTGGAACACCATCGTCGGGTTGTGAACCCCTACCAGGGGCAGCGTGAAGAGCGCGTAAATGCGGGCGTACGCTGCGGATATGAGCGAGAGACACGCCCTCACACGGGGGATACGCAGGTGGCTGGTCCTCTTCATCGTCTGTCTGGTCCTGAGCGGGCTCACCGCCTTCCCGCTCGTCACCGAACTCCGCTGGGCCGAGGAGCTGCTGAAGGCCTCCGCCTCCCCGGTCCCCGAACACCTCCCCGGCCTGATGGAGTGGATCACCCGGGTCCGTGAAGGACTCGACACCATCGCGCGGGACCAGCCGTTCATGCTGTACGGCACCGACTGGCTGGCCTTCGCCCACCTGGTCATCGCGGTCGCCTTCTACGGGCCCTACCGCGACCCGGTCCGCAACATCTGGGTCATCGAGTTCGGCATGATCGCCTGCGCCGGGATCATCCCGCTCGCCCTGATCTGCGGGCCCATCCGGGACATCCCGTTCTGGTGGACCGTGATCGACATGTCCTTCGGGGTCTTCGGCGTCATCCCGCTGCTGATCGTCCGCCGCATGATCAAGCGGCTGGAGGTGCTGGAGCGGGCACCCGCTGCCACGCCCGCCCCCGCGGCCGCCTGAATCACGGCTTCCGGGCCACCACGCCGAACTGCGCCACCTCCGGCTCCCGCGGGTTCGTACGCCAGCGGGAGCAGGAGACGATCCCCGGCTCCAGCAGGTCCAGCCCGTCCAGGAACGAGGCGACCTCCTCGCGGCTGCGGGCGGTGATCGGCGGGGTGGCGTTCTCGTTCCAGAACCGCATCGCCGCCTCGTTGCCCTCACCGCCCAGCTCCAGCGTCGGGTGGGTGAGGACGAGGTGGCTGCCGGAGGGCACGGCCGCCATCAGCGTACGGACGATGGACCGGGCCTCGTCCGTGTCCAGCACGAAGTTGAGGATGCCCAGCATCATCACCGCGACCGGCCGCCGCAGATCCAGCGTGGGTTCGGCCGCCTTCAGGATCCGCTCCGGGTGGTGGGCGTCCGCGTCGACGTACTCGGTGGCACCCTCCAGCGAACTGCTGAGCAGGCCCCGCGCATGGGCCAGCACAATCGGATCGTTGTCGACATAGACGACCCGGGCGTGCGGGGCGGTGTGCTAGGCGATCTCGTGCGTGTTGTCGGCCGTCGGCAGGCCGGTGCCGATGTCCAGGAACTGGTCGACGCCCACGTCCCCGGCCAGATGCCGCACCGCCCGGCCCAGGAACGCCCGGTCGGCGCGGGCCACTTCACCGATGCTCGGGTACATCCCGGTCACCTGGTCGCCCACCGCCCGGTCCACCGGGTAGTGGTCCTTGCCGCCGAGCCAGTAGTTCCAGACCCGGGCGTTGTGCGCGACATCGGAACGTATCCGGGCGGGGGCCGCGGCCTGCGGTCGGTTCTCACTCACGTCAGCTGCTCCTCGGTACCCGTCCGGCGATACGGCACCGGCCATCATGCCGGACCGATCAAGAAGCCCTAAGGGCAGGGGAGTTGGTACGCAGCTTGTGCAGGGTGTCGATGCGGTTGGTGGTGATCGAGTCGACGCCCCGCTCCATCAGCCGGCGCATCGTGCGCTTGGTGTCGGCCGTCCAGGCGGAGACCAGCAGCCCGTCCCGGTGCGCCCGGTCGGCCAGTTCACGGCTGATCAGCCCGAAGCGGTAGTTCAGCCAGCGCGGCTTCACCGCCTCCAGCAGCACCGGACGCGGCGGGGCGAGCGTCGTCCAGGTCAGCGCGATCTCGGCGGCCGGGTCCGCCGCCCGCACCCGCAGCATCGCGTCCGCGCTCGCGCAGTAGTACGCCCGCTCGCCCGCCCCGCACTCCAGGACCGTGGCGACGATCTTCTTCACCGAGGCGTCCGTGGAGCCGGGCAGGTCCACCATCACCCGGTGCTCCCCGGCGGCGTCCAGCGCCTCGGCCAGGGTCGGCACCCCGCCGCCGGTCAGCTCCAGCACCTCCTGGTGGGTCAGCCGGTCGACGCGCCGGTCATGGCCCCAGAGCCGCTCCAGCGTCGCGTCGTGGAGGAGGACGGGCACCCCGTCGCGGGTGACGCGTACGTCGATCTCGACCGCGTCCGCCCCCCGGTCGAGGGCGGAGCGGATCGAGGGCAGCGTGTTCTCGCGGGCCCGGTACGGGTCGCCGCGGTGTCCCACGGCGGTGAAGCGGGTGGTGGTGTCGGCCATGGGGCCATTGTGACGACCGGGGTCAGCGGGCGGGGCGCCGGAGGCGGTTTTCCGGGTACGTGTCCGGGTCAGCGGGCGGGGCCCCGGAGCCAGTTCGCCGTGTACGCGTCGATCTCCTCGGCCAGCCGCCGCTTGCCGGCCGGGTCCAGGAACGAGGCCTCCACCGCGTTCTTCGCGAGGCCGGCGATGCCCTGCTCGTCGAGGCCCAGCAGCCGGGCGGCGACGCCGTACTCGTTGTTCAGGTCGGTGCCGAACATGGGCGGGTCGTCGCTGTTGACGGTGACCAGGACGCCCGCTTGGACCATCTCCCGGATCGGGTGGAGTTCGATGTCGGTCACCGCGCGGGTGGCGATGTTCGACGTCGGGCAGACCTCCAGGGCGATCCGGTGCTCGGCGAGGTGCTCCAGCAGCTTCGGGTCCTGGACGGAGCTGGTGCCATGGCCGATGCGCTCGGCGCGCAGCGAGGTGAGCGCGTCCCAGATCGTCTGCGGTCCGGTGGTCTCCCCGGCGTGCGGCACCGAGCGGAGGCCCTCGGCGATGGCCCGGTCGAAGTAGGGCTTGAACTGCGGGCGCTCCACCCCGATCTCCGGCCCGCCGAGCCCGAAGGAGACGAGCCCCTCGGGCCGCCGCTCCACCGCGAGCCGGGCCGTCTCCTCGGCGGCCTGGAGCCCCGCCTCGCCGGGGATGTCGAAGCACCAGCGCAGGATGACGCCCAGCTCGGACTCGGCGGACTTGCGGGCGTCCTCGATGGCCTCCATGAAGGCCACCTCCGGGATCCCGCGCCGGGTGGAGCTGAACGGGGTCACGGTCAGCTCCGCGTACCGGATGTTCTGCCGCGCCATGTCCCGGGCCACCTCGAAGGTGAGCAGCCGGACATCCTCAGGCGTGCGGATCAGGTCCACCACCGAGAGGTAGACCTCGATGAAGTGCGCGAAGTCGGTGAAGGTGAAGTAGTCGGCCAGCGCCTCCGGGTCGGTCGGCACCTTGGAATCCGGGTGCCGGGCGGCCAGCTCGGCGACGATCCGGGGCGAGGCGGACCCGACGTGGTGGACATGGAGCTCGGCCTTGGGCAGCCCGGCGATGAAGGGGTGCGGATCGGTCATGTGTCTCTCTCCCGGTTCGGCGTGTACGGCGGCGGAGCCCCAGGGGGTGTCCGGCCGGCCGCACCGATCATCGTAGGCGGGGTGAGGTGGAGCGGAGCCGGGCCGTAGCATGACGGGATCACGATGGGGGAGGCCCATGTCAGACAACACAGAGCAGCCCGGGGGCGGGGCCGCGCCGCGCGATCCGTGGGCACCGCCGGAGAGCAGGGTGGAGCTGGGCAAGCAGGACGCCCCCACTCCGCCCCCGCCCACCGTCCACGACCAGCAGACCGTGACGTCGATGCCGAGTGCGGGCCCGGCCCCGGAATCCACCGGACCGATACCCGCGGGCGGCGGTTTCGGCCCGCCGGCCTCGGCCGTACCGCCACCGCCGGTCGGCCCGGCCGGCCCCGGCCACCAGGCGCCGCCCGGCACCGCGCACTACGGCTACCCGGCACCCCCGGCGCAGCCGTACGCCGGCTATCCGGGGTACGACCCCTACGGCGGCCAGCAGCCCTGGGGGCCGCAGCCCTCCAACGGCCTCGGCACCGCCGCGCTGGTGCTCGGCATCATCTCGGTGGTCGGCTTCTGCATGTACGGGGTGAACATCGTCCTCGGCATCCTCGCGCTGATCTTCGGCATCATCGGCCTCGGCCGGGCCAAGCGCGGCGAGGCGACCAACCGGGGCATGGCGATCGCCGGGATCATCACGGGCTCGATCGGCATCGTGATCGGCTCCGTGCTCCTCGGCTTCATCATCTGGGCCATCGCCAACGGTGACTCCAGCTTCGACGACACCTACGACGACGACCCGTTCGCCACGTCGCTGGTCATCGAGGGCCGCAGCTAGCCACCGGGACGTACCGCATCCGCCGCCCGCCCCGGCAGGGACCACTCCCCGCCGGACCGGGCGGCGCTGTCGTACCAGTTGCGCGAAAAACCCGCAGCCCGTTACACCGCCCGCAGCCGCTCCCGCGCCTCCATCAGCGCGAACCCCAGCAGATTCAGCCCCTGCCACTCCCGCGGCCGCTCCACCCGCTCGTCGTCCGCCGCCAGCCCGATCCCCCAGATCCGGTCCAGCGGGGACGCCTCCACCAGCACCCGGTCGCCCGTGGACAGCAGATAGCCGGCCAGCTCCGGGTCCTGCCCGAACTTGTGCGCGCTGCCCTCCACGACCAGGGCGAACCGCTCCCGTATCCACAGGTCCTCGTCGAAGCCGCGCACCAGCCGCCCGGCCTTCTTCGCCGCCGCCGGGCTGCTCGCCGCCACGGCCGCCCGCTCCGCCTCCGTATCGCCGAAGAGGCGGGCCTTGCCGGCCATCATCCAGTGCTCGGCGCTCGCGTACGTCACGCCGTCCACCGTGAACGGCGAGGGCCACCACTGGCTCAGGCAGTGGGGGCCTCCCTTGCGGACCGTGCCGGGCTTGCGGGCCCCGGCACGCACATCTGCGGCGTTGTCGTCGGTCACCAACGCTCCGCGTTGACTCCCTCCTCCGCCTTGCAGCTGCACGCACCGGACCCCGCTCCTTGATCCGGCCCGGTCCACAAGGGAGGCCCTCACCCCCAGCCGGCCGTCCGGGCGCGGGCGGTGACCCCAGAACGGCAGATACTTCACCCGCTTGCCCTGCGCCACGTCCGTCAGAAGCTCATCGATCGGTCCCATGGCATGTGAGTGTGGCATCCGCCACTGACACTCCGTACGGGGATTTCCGCACCGACACGACACATGGTCGACAGATTCCGTCGCGTAACCAAAAGGCAACAACGGAATCACTTGTTGGGCCTGAACCCCTCTGTCAGGATCGGCACTCAATTCACGAAGAGGCTACGCCGACCCCGCTCAGCGGGTACAGCGGCGGAGGAGAGCGTCATGAGCAACGGCTTCCAGGTTCAGGACCGCTTCGCGGAAGGTGCGCAGTACATCGGCGGCAAGCTGCTCCCCGGCACGTCCGGCCGCCACCACGACGTGGTGGACCCGGCGACCGGCGAGAGCGTCCTGCGGTACGAGCTGGCGGGCACCGAGGACGTGGACGCGGCCGTCGCCGCCGCCCGGGCCGCCTTCCCCGGCTGGTCGGGCGCCACCCCCGGCGAGCGCTCCGAGGCCCTGCACCGGTTCGCCGCCGTCCTCGCCGAGCAGGCCGACGACTTCGCGTACGCCGAGTCCCTCCAGTGCGGCAAGCCGATCAAGCTCTCCACCGAGTTCGACGTCCCCGGCACCGTCGACAACGCCGCCTTCTTCGCGGGCGCCGCCCGCCACCTGGAGGGCAAGGCCGCCGCCGAGTACGACGGCGACCACACCTCGTACGTACGCCGCGAGGCGATCGGTGTCGTCGGCTCCATCGCCCCCTGGAACTACCCGCTCCAGATGGCCGCCTGGAAGGTCCTCCCGGCCGTCGCCGCGGGCAACACCATCGTCCTCAAGCCCGCCGAGCTCACCCCGCTGACCTCGCTGATGTTCGCCCAGGCCGCCACCCAGGCGGGCATTCCCGACGGCGTGATCAACATCGTCACCGGCGCGGGCAAGGAGGCGGGCGAGCACCTCGTCGGCCACCCCGACGTCGTGATGACCTCCTTCACCGGCTCCACCGCCGTCGGCAAGCGGGTCGCGGAGATCGCCACCGCCACCGTCAAACGCCTCCACCTGGAGCTCGGCGGCAAGGCCCCCTTCGTGGTCTTCGACGACGCCGACCTGGAGGCCGCCGTCCACGGCGCGGTCGCCGGCTCCCTCATCAACACCGGCCAGGACTGCACCGCCGCCACCCGCGCCTACGTCCAGCGCCCCCTCTACGACGCCTTCGTCCGGGACGTCGCCGCGCTCATGGAGACCGTCCGGCTCGGCGACCCCTTCGACGCGTCCACCGACCTCGGCCCCCTCATCAGCCACGCCCAGCGCGACCGCGTCGCCGCCTTCGTCGACCGGGCCCGCGGCTACGCCCGCGTCGTCACCGGCGGCGAGGCCCCCGGCGGCGACCTCGCCGACGGCGCGTACTACCGGCCGACCCTCGTCGCGGACGCCGCCCAGGACAGCGAGATCGTCCAGTCGGAGATCTTCGGCCCGGTCCTGGTCGTCCTGCCCTTCGACACCGACGACGAGGGCATCGCGCTCGCCAACGACACCCCGTACGGACTGGCCGCCTCCGCCTGGACCCGCGACCTGTACCGAGCGAACCGCGCCACCCGCGAGATCCAGGCGGGCTGTGTGTGGGTGAACGACCACATCCCGATCCTCTCCGAGATGCCGCACGGCGGATACAAGGCCAGCGGCTTCGGCAAGGACATGTCGGCGTACTCCTTCGAGGAGTACACGCAGGTCAAGCACGTCATGTACGACAACACCGCGGTGGCCCGGAAGGACTGGCACCGCACGATCTTCGGGGACCGATAGCAGCTGCCGCGCGACCGGGGGCCTGTCCGCGACGACAGGCCCCAGCGGCCTCCCACCCGAAAGGGCAACAGCGTATGGAGAGTTACGAGCCCGAGCGCCTCTCGTCCGCCCAGCTGGCGGCCATGAAGCGTTCCCTGACCAGCGGCAGGGGAGCCCTCACCCGCCGCTCCCTGCTGCGCGCCTCCGGCATGGGCGCCCTCGCCCTGGGCGGGATAGCCACCCTCGGCGCCTGCGGCATCCCGCCCGCCGGACGCGCCGAGGGAGCGGCCGCCGCCGACGACCACTCGGAGAGGGAGAAGGAAGTCACCTTCTCCAACTGGACCGAGTACATGGACGTCAGCGACGACGAGAAGAGCCGGCCCACCCTGGAGGCGTTCACCAAGCGCACCGGGATCAGGGTCAAGTACACCGAGGACATCAACGACAACGTCGAGTTCTTCGGGAAGATCAAACCGCAGCTCGCCGCCGGCCAGAACACCGGCCGCGACCTCATCTGCGTCACCGACTGGCTGGCCGCCCGCATCATCCGGCTCGGCTGGGCGCAGAAGCTGGACCCGTCGAACCTCCCGCACGCCTTCGCCAACGTCTCCGCCCAGTTCCGCACCCCCGACTGGGACCCCGGCCGCGCCTACTCCTACCCCTGGACCGGCATCCCCACGGTCATCGCGTACAACGCGAAGGCGACCGGCGGCCGCAAGGTCGACTCGGTCACCCAGCTCCTGGACGACCCGAAGCTCAAGGGGCGCGTCTCCTTCCTCTCCGAGATGCGCGACACCATCGGCATGACCCTCCTCGACCAGGGCAAGGACCCGGGGAAGTTCAGCGACGCCGACTTCGACGGGGCGATCGGCCGGCTCCGGAAGGCCGTCGACAAGAAGCAGATCCGCCGCTTCACCGGCAACGACTACACCGCCGACCTCAGCAAGGGCGACATCGCCGCCTGCGTCGGCTGGGCCGGGGACATCATCCAGCTCCAGGCCGACAACCCGGACATCAAGTACGCGATCCCGGCCGCCGGTTACATCACCTCCAGCGACAACCTCCTGGTCCCGGCCCAGGCCCGGCACAAGACCAACGCCGAGAAGCTCATCGACTACTACTACGAGCCGCCGGTCGCCGCCCAGCTCGCCGCGTACATCAACTACGTCTGTCCGGTCGACGGCGTACGCGATGAACTCGCCAAGATCGACGAGTCGATGGCCTCCAACACCCTGATCCTCCCCGACCGGGAGATGGCGGCGAAGTCCCGTTCCTTCCGCTCCCTGAGCACGGAGGAAGAGACGGCGTACGAGGAGAAGTTCGCCAAACTCATCGGCGCCTGACCGGGCCGGGCTCCGGCGCGCGGCCACCGAGGCGCCGGGCCACCCCTTCCCCGAACTCCCCCCGAACACACTGGGACCGCGACCCATGACACAGCAGCAGCAGACCGCGGGCGGCGATGTCCGCCTCGTCGGGATCAGCAAGACCTACGGCTCCTTCACCGCCGTACAGCCCCTGGACCTGACCGTCCCGCAGGGCTCCTTCTTCGCCCTGCTCGGCGCCTCCGGCTGCGGCAAGACCACCACCCTGCGGATGATCGCCGGGCTGGAGGAGGCCACCACCGGCACGGTGTTCCTCGGCGGCAAGGACATCACCGACCTGCCCCCGTACAAGCGGCCGGTCAACACCGTCTTCCAGAGCTACGCGCTCTTCCCGCACCTGGACATCACCGAGAACGTCGCCTTCGGGCTGCGCAGGCGCGGCATCAAGTCGGTGAAGAAGCAGGTCGACGACATGCTGGAGCTGGTCCAGCTCGGCGACTTCGCCCGCCGCAAACCGCACCAGCTCTCCGGTGGCCAGCAGCAGCGCGTCGCCGTCGCCCGCGCGCTCATCAACCACCCGCAGGTCCTGCTGCTGGACGAGCCGCTCGGCGCCCTCGACCTCAAGCTCCGCCGCCAGATGCAGCTGGAGCTCAAGCGGATCCAGACCGAGGTCGGCATCACCTTCGTGCACGTCACCCACGACCAGGAGGAGGCCATGACCATGGCCGACACCGTCGCGGTGATGAACGGGGGCCGCGTCGAACAGCTCGGCGCCCCCGCCGACCTCTACGAGAACCCGCGCACCACCTTCGTCGCCAACTTCCTCGGCACCTCCAACCTCATCGAGGGAGAGATCGTCTCCTCCGGCACCGACCTCGTCGTGGCCGCGGGCGGCGGGAAGCTCACCCTGCGCCGCGAGCGATGTTCGGCCCCCACCACCAGCGGCGGCCGCCTCCTCCTCGGCATCCGGCCCGAGAAGATATCGCTGGCCCACGCGGACGACGCGGGGGACATCGCCGCAGGCCGCAACCGGGTCACCGGCCGCATCACCGACTCCAGCTTCATCGGCGTCTCCACCCAGTACGTGGTCGAGAGCCCGGCCGGAACGGCCCTCCAGGTCTACGAGCAGAACATCGAGAGGGACACCCGGCTCACCCCCGGCGCCGAGGTCGTCCTGCACTGGAACCCGGCCCACACCTTCGGCCTCGACGCCGCCCAGGACATCGGCGCGGGCGCCCTGAGCGTGGAGGACGCGGAGTGAGCCTCACCGAAGCGCCGCCCGCGCCCCCCGCAGAGCCCGAGGAGCCCCGGAAGCTCACGCTCCGCAAGCCCTCCGCCCGTAAACGGCTCGTCCCGTACTGGCTGCTGCTCCCCGGCATCCTCTGGCTGCTCGTCTTCTTCGCCCTGCCGCTGGTCTACCAGGCCTCCACCTCCGTACAGACCGGCTCCCTGGAGCAGGGCTTCGAGGTCACCTGGCACTTCCAGACGTACGTGGACGCGCTGCGCGACTACTACCCGCAGTTCATCCGGTCCCTGCTGTACGCGGGCACCGCCACGATCCTCTGCCTGCTGCTCGGCTACCCGCTCGCCTACCTCATCGCCTTCAAGGCGGGCCGCTGGCGCAACCTGGTGCTGGTGCTGGTCATCGCCCCGTTCTTCACCAGCTTCCTCATCCGTACGCTGGCGTGGAAGACGATCCTCGCCGACGGCGGCGCGGTCGTGGACGTGCTGAACACCCTGCACGTCCTGGACGTCACCAGCTGGCTCGGCTGGACCGAGTCCAACCGGGTCCTCGCCACCCCGATGGCCGTCGTCTGCGGTCTGACGTACAACTTCCTGCCGTTCATGATCCTGCCGCTCTACACCTCGCTGGAGCGGATCGACGGCCGGCTGCACGAGGCGGCGGGCGACCTCTACGCCACCCCCGCCACCACCTTCCGCAAGGTGACGTTCCCGCTCTCCATGCCCGGCGTCGTCTCCGGCACCCTGCTGACCTTCATCCCGGCCAGCGGCGACTACGTCAACGCCGAGCTGCTGGGCTCCACCGACACCAAGATGGTCGGCAGCGTCATCCAGAGCCAGTTCCTGCGGGTCCTGGACTATCCGACGGCCGCCGCGCTCTCGTTCATCCTCATGGCGATCGTCCTGCTGATGGTCACCTTCTACATCCGCCGCTCCGGGACGGAGGACCTGGTCTGATGCCCGTACTGCGCTGGATACGCCGGAACCTGATCGTCATCGCGGGTCTGCTGACCCTCGCGTACATGATCCTGCCGAACATCGTCGTGATGGTGTTCTCGTTCAACAAGCCCAACGGGCGGTTCAACTACGAGTGGCAGCGGTTCTCGCTGGACGCCTGGAAGGACCCCTGCGGGGTCGCCGACATGTGCGGCTCGCTCTCGCTCTCGCTCCAGATCGCCTTCTGGGCGACGCTCGGGGCGACCGCGCTCGGCACGATGGTCGCCTTCGCGCTGGTCCGCTACCGCTTCCGGGCGCGCGGCGCGATCAGCTCGCTGATCTTCCTGCCGATGGCGATGCCCGAGGTCGTCATGGCCGCATCCCTGCTCACGCTCTTCCTGAACATGGGCGCCCAGCTCGGCTTCTGGACCGTGCTGATCGCGCACATCATGTTCTGCCTCAGCTTCGTGGTGACGGCCGTCAAGGCGCGTGTGATGTCGATGGACCCGAGACTGGAGGAAGCCGCCCGCGATCTCTACGCGGGACCCGTGCAGACCTTCCTCCGGGTGACCCTTCCCATCGCCGCCCCCGGAATCGCGGCGGGTGCGCTGCTCGCTTTCGCGCTCTCGTTCGACGATTTCATCATCACGAATTTCAACGCGGGCTCCACCGTCACGTTCCCCATGTTCGTCTGGGGATCGGCACAGCGCGGCACGCCCGTGCAGATCAACGTCATCGGCACCGCCATGTTCATCATTGCGGTAACGATGGTCCTCGTCGGCCAGCTCATCGCGAGCCGGCGGAAGAGCAACGCTCGAAACTGAAAGTCCCGAAGGAGTTGGAAACCATGGCCCCAGCTGCCATGAGTATCGCTGCACAATCACTCTCCGGCGCCAAGCCGGTCTCCTACTGGCTGGACGACCCGGCCAAACCGGACGCGCTCCCCGCCCTCACCGGCGACGAGCACGCCGACCTCCTGGTCATCGGCGGCGGCTACAGCGGGCTGTGGACCGCGCTCATCGCCAAGGAGCGCGACCCCGGCCGGGACGTCGTCCTCATCGAGGGGCACGAGGTGGGCTGGGCCGCCTCGGGCCGCAACGGCGGCTTCTGCGCCGCCTCCCTCACCCACGGCCTGGCCAACGGCGTGGAGCGGTGGCCGGACGAGATCGCCAGGCTGGAGGAGCTGGGGGAGCGGAACCTCGACGCCATCGAGGCGGCCGTCGCCCGCTACGGCATCGACTGCGAGTTCGAGCGGACCGGCGAGATCGACGTCGCCACCGAGCCCCACCAGCTCGAAGAGCTGCGGGAATGGCACCAGGAGATCACCGCGCTCGGCATCACCGGCGTGGACTTCCTGGACCGCGACGCCCTGCGCGCCGAGGTCGACTCGCCCACCTTCCTCGGCGGCCTCTGGGACCGGAACGGCGTCGCGATGCTGCACCCGGCGAAGCTCGCCTGGGGCCTGAAGCGGGCCTGCCTGGAGCTGGGCGTACGGATCTACGAGCACACCCGGGGCCTCGACCTCGTGCGCTCCGGCCCGGGGATGGCGGTGCGTACGCCGTACGGTCGCGTCTTCGCCCGCCGGGTCGCGCTCGGCACCAACATCTTCCCCTCGCTCGTCAAGCGGGTCCGCCCGTACACCGTGCCGGTCTACGACTACGCGCTGATGACCGAACCGCTCACCCCCGAGCAGCTCGAATCCATCGGCTGGAAGGGGCGCCAGGGACTGGGCGACAGCGCGAACCAGTTCCATTACTTCCGGCTCTCCTCGGACAACCGGATCCTGTGGGGCGGATACGACGCGATCTATCCGTACGGCGGAAAGCTCAGCGCCGAACTGGACCAGCGGCCGGAGACGTTCCTGAAACTCGCGGAGCAGTTCTTCGACTGTTTCCCGCAGCTTTCCGGGGTGAATTTCACACACGCCTGGGGCGGTGCGATCGACACCTGTTCCCGCTTCACCGCGTTCTTCGGAACGGCCCATCAGGGACGGGTCGCGTACGCCGCCGGATATACGGGTCTCGGCGTCGGCTCCACCCGTTTCGGGGCCGATGTGATGCTGGATCTGCTCGCCGGTGAGGAGACCGAGCGGACCCGGCTGGAAATGGTCCGCTCGAAGCCGATGCCGTTCCCGCCGGAGCCTTTCGCCTGGGCCGGGATCGAGATCACCAAGCGGTCCCTCGCCCGCGCCGACAGCAATGGCGGACACCGCAATCTCTGGCTGAAGACCATGGACAAGCTGGGGCTGGGTTTCGACAGCTGACACTCTGTCCAACAGTGTGATCCACCTCACTACCAACAAGTAGCCGGAACCCGCGTCATAGTTCGCGGCCGTCGCTCTCTCGCCCGTGTACGCACCGGTAGGACCCTGCCGGTGTCCACACGTCAACGGGAGGCTGGTCATGACTGGCTCGGAGACCAGGGCCGCGGTCGAATGGCTCACATCGGTGGCACCGGATCCCGGCGCCTGCCGGTGGGAGTGGGAGCGGAACCCGCAGGGGATCGCGCTCCTCCCCGCCGGCAAGCGCTGGGATGTGCTGATTCTGCCGGGCGAGCTCGGTTACCCGACGCTGGACGTGCTCACCCGGCTCATCGACCGGCCCGGACCGGTCCTCGCCGACTTCGGCGAGTCCCGGATGGGCTTCTTCGTCCCGCCGGGCACCGCGTCCCGCTGGCTCGGCACCGGCATCCGGGGTGCGGGTCCCGGCACCTGGATCGTCGTTCCCCACCCGGGCCGGGCGGCCGGGGGAGTGCGGTGGCTGATCCCGCCGGACGGTTCGGGGACCCTCACGGACGCGGCGCTGCTGGAGCTGGCGATGCACGAGGCGGCCGGAGCCGCCGCCCAGGGCGACCGCGAAGGGGGGTGACTCGCGCCCCGGAGGCCGTGGAGGGGGTGACCCCGCTGCCAGAGGTCTTGACAACCTGATTGGTCTGGACCATGTTGTGCGCACGCCACACCCAATTCCCCCCTGCACGGAGGCTGTTGTGGAACGCACCGGACCAACCGTCAGATTTTCCGGACTTCTGGCCGCCTGTACGGCCGCAGTGCTCGCTGCCGGTGCCCTGGTCGCCACGGCACCGGCGGCGAGCGCGGCGGACGTGGACGTGGCGCGCAACGGCGGTTTCGAGTCGGGTCTCGACGGCTGGACCTGCACCGCCGGCAGCGGCTCGGCCGTCTCCACCCCGGTGCACGGCGGTACGAAGGCGCTGAAGGGGACCCCGGCGGGCAACGACAACGCCAAGTGCTCCCAGGCGGTCACGGTCAAGCCCAACTCCCGCTACACGCTGAGCGCCTGGGTGCAGGGCAGCCCCGTCTACCTCGGCGCCACCGGCACCGGCACCACCGACGTCTCCACCTGGACCCAGTCCGCCGGCGCCTGGAAGCAGCTCACCACCAGCTTCACCACCGGCCCCTCCACCACCTCCGTGAGCGTCTACACCCACGGCTGGTACGGCACCCCCGCCCACTACGTCGACGACCTCACCCTCGTCGGCCCCGGCGGCGACCCCGTGGTCGTCCCCGCCGTCCCCGCGGGCCTGCGCACCACCGCCGTGACCGCCTCCTCGGTCGCCCTCTCCTGGAACGCCGTCTCGGGCGCGAGCGGCTACAACGTCTACCGAGGCGGTACGAAGGTGGCCTCGGCCACCGGTCCGTCCGCCACCGTGACGGGGCTGGCCGCCTCGACGGCGTACAGCTTCCAGGTCACCGCCACCAACGCGGCCGGCGAGTCCGCGAAGTCGGCCGCCGTCACCGCGACCACCACGGCGGGCGGCGGAGGCGGCGGCGACACCAAGCTCCCCGCCCGGGCGCTCGTCGGCTACCTCCACTCCAGCTTCGCCAACGGCTCCGGCTACACCCGCATGGCGGACGTGCCCGCCTCCTGGGACGTCATCAACCTCGCCTTCGGTGAGCCCACCTCCGTCACCTCGGGCGACATCCGCTTCTCGCTCTGCCCGGTCGCCGAGTGCCCGAACGTCGAGTCCGAGGCGGAGTTCAAGGCCGCCATCAAGGCCAAGCAGGCGGCGGGGAAGAAGGTCCTGATCTCCATCGGCGGCCAGAACGGCCAGGTGCAGCTCGCCTCCACCGCCGCCCGGGACGCCTTCGTCACCTCGGTCTCGAAGATCATCGACACCTACGGCCTGAACGGCCTCGACATCGACTTCGAGGGCCACTCCCTCTCGCTGAACACCGGGGACACCGACTTCCGCTCCCCGACCTCGCCGGTGATCGTCAACCTGATCTCAGCGGTGAAGACCCTCAAGGCGAAGTACGGCTCCGACTTCGTCCTGACCATGGCGCCGGAGACCTTCTTCGTGCAGCTCGGCTACCAGTTCTACGGCTCCGGCCCCTGGGGCGGCCAGGACCCGCGCGCCGGCGCCTACCTGCCGGTCATCCACGCCCTGCGCGACGACCTGACCCTGCTGCACGTCCAGGACTACAACTCGGGCCCGATCATGGGGCTGGACAACCAGTACCACTCGATGGGCGGCGCGGACTTCCACATCGCGATGACCGACATGCTGCTCGCCGGCTTCCCGGTCGCGGGCGACACCAGCCGCGTCTTCCCGGGCCTGCGCCCCGACCAGGTCGCCATCGGCCTCCCGGCCTCCACTCAAGCGGGCAACGGCCACACCTCACCGGCCGAGGTGAACAAGGCGCTCAACTGCCTGATCAAGAAGATCGACTGCGGCTCCTACCAGACCCACGGGACCTGGTCCGACCTGCGCGGGCTGATGACCTGGTCCATCAACTGGGACCGGTTCAACAACTGGGAGTTCTCCCGCAACTTCAACGCCTACTTCGGCCGCTGAGGCACCCCTGAGGCCCATGAAGCACCGCTGAGGTGCCCACCAGACCGATGCCCGTCGCCGGGGTGAAGAGGATCGCGGCGACGGGCATCATCCATGCCGTCCCACTCCGGTGCCGTCCTAGGGTGATCACGACGCGAACGGGCGCTCCCGCCCGTCGCGTTCGAGGAAGGACAGCGTGTGAGCACAGGTGCAGCTTCGGCGGGCTCCCCCGTAGGGGACGCGTTCTACACCTCGCCGATACCGCTACCCGACGGCGCCCCCGGCGACCTGATCCGGGCCCGCCCCCTGGACAACCCCGCCGCCGCAGTACCCGGTGGCGAGAACTGGCTGGTCCTGCACCGGTCGGAGGGCGCGGACGGCACCCCGGTCGCCACCTCGGGCATCATCGCCCTGCCCGACCGCACCGCCCACCCCGTCCCCGCGGGCGGCTACCCGCTGATCAGCTGGGCCCACGGCACGGTGGGCGCGGCCGACCGCTGCGCGCCCTCACGGGACCGGGGCGACACCGGGGCCTCGCCCATGAACGCCTATCCGCTCACGCTGCTCGGCCACTTCCTGGACCAGGGGTGGGCCGTGGCGATGACCGACTACGAGGCGCTGGGCACGGGTGCGGAACAGCACCTGCACCCGTACCTCTGCGGCCGCTCCGAGGCGATGGGCGTCCTCGACATCGTGACGGCGGCCCGCAGGCTCTTCCCCGGGGAGATCGGGGAGCGGTTCGCGATCGTCGGGCACTCCCAGGGCGGCCAGGCGGCCCTGTTCGCGGCCCACCACGCGCCGGGCCGGGTCGAAGGACTCGTCGGCGTCGCCGCCATCGCGCCCGCCAACCACCTCCTGGGCCTCGTCCGGGCCGGCTCCCTCCTCGGCCAGGAGAACAGCGGCTTCGCCTTCACCCCGCTCTTCCTCGCCGGTGCCCTCGGCGGCGACCCCACGATCGACCCGGAACAGGTCCTCTCACCCCGGGCGTACGAGCAGCTCTGGCCCCACGTACGGCAGCGCTCCCGCGCCGGTCTGAGCCGCCCCGACTCCTGGGGCGGCATCAAGGGCACCGAGCAGTTCCGCCCCGGCTACCCGCACACGCCCAACCCCCACCAGGAGAAGTTCGACCGCCAGGTGGAGGCGATGAACCCGGACCTGGCCATCACCGTCCCGGTCCGCATCGTCCAGGCCGCCGACGACGAACGCGTCCGCGCCGACCCCGCACCGCTGCTCGGCACCGACGCACTGGTCGAGGAACTCACCGCGACGAACAGCGAACGGGGGAACATCCACTACCGCCGTTACGAGCCCGGCGCCGTCCCCGCCGACGAACCGCTCGGCATCCACTTCGCGACCATCGGCCACGACACCCCGGAGCTCACCGGGTGGCTCGCGGCTCTCCTCGCGGACGACGCCGCCGACGGCTGACCCACCACAGCGGCGCCAGCAGCACCGGCCCCAGACACCAGCTCGCCAGCACGTCCAGCGGCCAGTGGTAGCCGTGCAGCACCAGACCGACGCCCGTCGCCGCCGTCAGCAGGACAGCGGCGGCGGGCGGCACCCACGCACGCAGCCACGCGGGCCGGGGGACGGCGAGGAGGAGCAGCGCCGAAGCCCCGTACGCCACCGCCGCCGTCGCCGTATGGCCCGACGGGTAGTAGTTGACGGCCTCCGTCAGCGGTCCCTGCCGGGCGGTCGCCACCTTCAGCGGGATCACCAGCGCGGGCACGGCCGCCATGGTGAGGGCCGCGTACACCGGCAGCCGCCGGGCACCGCGCCACAGCGCGTACGCGATCGCGCAGACGAGGACGGGGAGCGCCACCGCCACCCCGCCGAGGTCGGAGAAGAGCTGGGTCAGGGCGGAGGGGCCGCGCAGGAAGAGGCTCTCGCCGACGCGCTCGTCCAGCCGGAGCAGCGGACCGCCGACCGCCACCTGCCAGGTGATCAGCGCGAAGAGCGCCATCAGGGAGCCGAGAAAGAGAGAGGCCGGCCACCCGGGAACAGGGGGGGTTGTTCCGGGATGGCCGGCGGGACCGGGTCGCCGCGCGCCCCGGGGGGTGTGGGGCGGGCGGCCGTCCGATCGGTGAGGAGTCCCGGAGCCCGAGGCTCCGGAGGCGTGCACGAAGGCACGCCCGGGACGGTGCTCGGGGAGCCCCGGCCCGGAATCGCCCGCAGTCTCCTGCGGGCGATGTGTTTCTCTCATCTGCAAGAACCGTACGGCAGCGGAGAGGCGGCCGACAGTCGCAACCGCCACCCGCCATCGCCCCCGCACACCTTCTTCACAGGCCCTCACCCGGATGCCGGACGGCGGCGTCGGAGGACGGCCGCACGCCCGTCACCGGGTTCGAAGGATCAGAGCGTGCCGAAAGCCTGCTCGATGACGTCCAGGCCCTCGTTGAGCAGGTCCTCGCCGATCACCAGCGGCGGCAGGAAGCGCAGCACGTTGCCGTAGGTGCCGCAGGTCAGGACCATGACGCCCTCGGCGTGGCAGGCCTTGGCGAGCGCACCGGCCGCCTCCGGGTCCGGGTCCTTCGTGCCGGACTTCACCAGCTCGATCGCGATCATGGCGCCACGGCCGCGGATGTCGCCGATGATGTCGCCGTTCGGGAGCTTCGCCTGCATCCGGGCGAGGCGGTCCTTCATGACCTCCTCGATCCGCTTGGCCTTCCCGTTCAGGTCCAGCTCGCGCATCGTCTCGATCGCGCCGAGCGCACCCGCGCAGGCGACCGGGTTGCCACCGTACGTACCGCCCAGACCGCCGGCGTGCGCGGCGTCCATGATCTCGGCGCGGCCGGTCACGGCGGAGAGCGGCAGACCGCCCGCGATGCCCTTGGCGGTGGTGATCAGGTCCGGGACGATGCCCTCGTCCTCACAGGCGAACCACTGGCCGGTACGGCAGAAGCCGGACTGGATCTCGTCCGCGACGAAGACGATGCCGTTGTCCTTGGCGAACCGGGCGATCGCCGGGAGGAAGCCCCTGGCCGGTTCGATGAAGCCGCCCTCGCCGAGCACGGGCTCGATGATGATCGCGGCGACGTTCTCCGCACCGATCTGCTTGGTGATCTCGTCGATGGCCTGGGCCGAAGCCTCGGCACCGGCGTTCTCCGCGCCGGTCGGCCAGCGGTAGCCGTAGGCGACCGGGACGCGGTAGACCTCGGGCGCGAACGGACCGAAGCCCTGCTTGTACGGCATGTTCTTCGCCGTCATGCCCATGGTGAGGTTCGT
Source organism: Streptomyces sp. SID8374 (assembly GCF_009865135.1). NCBI lineage: Bacteria > Bacillati > Actinomycetota > Actinomycetes > Kitasatosporales > Streptomycetaceae > Streptomyces > Streptomyces sp. SID8374. The sequence continues at coordinate 615,523 of NZ_WWGH01000002.1, forward strand.
CCGGCCGTGGTAGCCGTGGTCGAAGACGACGACGGCGGTGCGCCTGGTGTAGGCGCGGGCGATCTTCACCGCGTTCTCGACGGCCTCGGCGCCCGAGTTGAACAGCGCCGACTTCTTGGCGTGGTCGCCCGGCGTCAGCTCGGCGAGCTGCTCGCAGACCTCGACGTACCCCTCGTACGGCGTGACCATGAAACAGGTGTGGGTGAAGTCCGCGAGCTGCGCGGAGGCCCGGCGTACGACGGCCTCGGCGGAGGCGCCGACCGAGGTCACGGCGATGCCGGAGCCGAAGTCGATCAGGCGGTTGCCGTCCACGTCCTCGATGATCCCGCCACCGGCGCGGGCCGTGAACACCGGCAGGGTGGAGCCCACACCTGCGGCGACGGCGGCGATACGGCGGGCCTGAAGCTCCACCGACTTCGGGCCGGGGATGGCAGTGACGACGCGGCGCTCCTGCGGGATTGCGGTCATGAGGGGCTCCTGGGGGGTGTTTCGGACGCTCTTCTCATCGCAGGCTAGGGGCGGGGGACGTACCCGGGCATGCTCCGATCGGGAGTGATGGCCGCGTGTCGTTGTCCGTCGCGGACAGATGGCGGGGCGCCGGCCGGATCCCGCCCGCCGATGCCCCTGCCGACCTGGTGCGATGAGGCCACGGGCCGGTCCGGGACGGTCACTGTTCGGGCGGGTTGCTGAACTCCCCGTGCGCGCGCACTAGATTGACCGGGGCAGCGGATGGACCCGGCAGGTCAAGGGGGCAGTGGTTCATGGAAGACGAGGGCACGCGCGGCGTACGGGGCACGGGCGCGGACAGGGTGCCCGGGCCGGCGGGGCCGCCGCGGGTGGAGTCGCCTGCGGACCCGGGGGCGTCGTGGGGTGGGCAGCCCTCCGCCTGGACCGCCCCGCCGCCCCCGCCCGGGCCGCCCCCCGCCCGCCCCGCCGCCCCGCCGCCCCCCGTCGAACAGCCGACGGCCGGGGCCCCCGCCCTCGACGCCTGGCTGCGCACGCCCCGCCCCCCGCAGGCCCCCGGCGTCTGGCGGTTCGGGTTCACGCCGCGCCCGCCCGAGCAGGGCGACGAGGTCTCCGACCGCTCCCTCCTCGTTGGCGCCGTCATCACCCTCCTCTCCGCCCTCCTCCTCTGGTCGCTCTGGCGCAACGGCTACCTCCCGTACCGGCTCGTCCCCCTGAAGCTCTTCACCCCGGGCGAGTGGTGGAGGCCGGGAATCTCCGGCGGCCCCCGCACCGTCGAGGGCTCCAAGGCCCTCGCCGTGTACGAAGCGCTCCTCTTCGGCCTGCTCGTGTACGGCTGCGGCCGGATCGGCAATTTCTCCGAGCTCTTCCGCCGCCACGTCGTGAGTCGGGGACAGCCCTTCCTCGCTCTCGCGGCGGCCGTCGCCGCGGGCTTCACCCAGCTCCTGGTCTGGAAGGAGACCCTGCCGGTCGTCCGTCCGGTCCTGTTCCTGGTCGCCGCCGTCGCGGGCGACGGGCTCTACCGGAGCCCGACCGCCGTCTACGTGATCTACGCCCTGATCGTCGCGGCCCTCCTGTACCCCTTCGCCCGCCTGGGCCGCTGGTGCGAGCTGATCGCCGCCCGCCGGGGCACCGCCGCACCGGCCCCGGCCGACGCCCCGCCCCCCGCCACCGCGACCTCCGCCGACCGGTGGCCCGAGCTGCGCGCGGCGGGCTGGACCGACGCGGCGGACACCCTCACCGCCGAGGTCCGCACCGGCCGGATGAACGACGTGGACGTGGCCCGGCTCCGCCACGCCTGGGCGCAGGCCACCCGCAGCCCCGACCGGCTCGCCCCCCTCGCCGAGGCCGTCCTGCGCACCGGGGGAGCGGCCGCCCTGCACCCCTCGGGCCACCGCGACCTGCCCCGCCGCACCGCCCGCCACGACGTGCTCACCGGCCAGGTCAGGATCGGCCGCTGCGCCGACGACCCGCACAACCCCTACCCCCGCCGGACCATCGGCCTCGCCCTCGACCCGACCCTGCTCGGCACCTCGCTGCTGGCCGTCGGCCCGCCCGGCTCCGGGAAGTCCGCCCGGCTGGTGCGCCCGGTCGTCGAGGCCCTCGGCCTGCGCGCCCTGGCCGGGCAGGCGGCCGTCCTCGCCGTCGGCGCCACAGGCAGCCCGCTCGGCCCGGACGAGGCCTTCGACGTCGTCGTACGCGTCGGCGACCCCGCCTCCGCCCACGACCTCGACCTCTACGGTGGCACGACCGACCCCGACGAGGCCGCCGCCGTCCTGGCGGAAGGGCTCGTCGGCGATGTCGGCAGCCTGGACAGCCGCCGCGCCGCCACCGTCCTCGCCCAGCTGCTCGGCCCGTACCGGACGGCCCACGGACACTTCCCCTCCGTACCGGAACTGCGCGAACTCCTCGACGGCTCCCCGCAGGCCATCGCCGCACTCCGGGCCACCCTCGAAGCCGCCGGACACCAGGCGATGCTCCGCGAGCTGGAGGCCCGCACCCGGCAGGCGGGCGGCCCGGGCGACCCCGCCCCGGCCCTCGCGGACCGGGTGGCGCTGCTGGACCGGCCCGCGTTCGCCGGGTTCTTCGCCACCGGCCCGGACGCCCGCCCCTTCGCGCTGCGCTCGCTCGGCCAGTACCCGCTGCGGGTCCGCGTCGACCTGCCGGAACGCGGCCACGCGGAGGCCTCCCGCCTCCTCACCCGGCTGCTGCTCGCCCAGTTCACCGCGATCACCGCCGCCCGCACCGACACCACGCTCTTCGTCGGCCTGGTCCTGGACGACGCGACCCACGCGGTGACCGCCGAGACCGTACGCGGCATCCGCAGGCTCCGCTCGGTCAACGCGGGAGCCGTCCTCACCCTCCGTACCGTCGACGACGTCCCCGAAGCCCTGCACACCCCGCTGCTCGGCGCGGTCGGCTGCACGGCCGCCTTCTCCGGCATCACCACCTGGGACGGCAAGCGGTTCGCCGAGTCCTGGGGCAAGGAGTGGGTGGAGACCCGCGAGGTCGCCCAGCACACCGTCTTCGCCGACCAGCCGTTCACCCGCGCCATGCACGCGCTGCGCAAGCTGGTCACGGGCAAGGCGGTGACCACGGACGCGGTGACCGTACGGCAGGTGGAGAAGGAGCGCTGGTCGGCCTCGGAGCTGGCGTACGCGGTCCCGGCCGGGCACGCGGTGATCCGGCTGACGACGGTCGAGGGCGAGCACGCGCCGCCGCTGCTGGTGGAGCTGGGCGGCTGAGAAACGCCCCTCGGGGAACGGGGACGGCTGAGAGCGGTTACAGGAACTCTGCCGCCCTGGCAGAATCGGTGGCAGCCGTTCATACGCGACGGCGCAATCACCGACCACCGACCACCGATCGGGCCGGCGAAACCCCTCGCCGGTCACGCGTCTCCGACACCGAGGGTTCCCGGTCCCATGCCCCCCACGCTCGCCTCGCTCGTCCAGCACTCGGCGCTCAAGCTCACGGTGCGGGCGGGGGCGGACCGCCTCGACACCCCCGTGCGCTGGGCCCACGCCAGCGAACTCGCCGACCCCGTCCCGTACATGGACGGCGGCGAACTGCTCCTGGTGACCGCCACCAACCTGGACGCCGAGAACACCGAGTCCATGCGGCGGTACGTACGGCGGCTGGCCGGAGCGGGGGTCGCGGGCGTCGGCTTCGCGGTCGGCGTGAACTACGACGACATCCCGGCCGCCCTCGTCGACGCCGCCGAGGAAGCGGGCCTGCCGCTCCTCGAAGTCCCCCGCCGCACCCCGTTCCTCGCCATCAGCAAGGCCGTCTCCGCCGCCATCGCCGCCGACCAGTACCGAGCGGTCACCGCCGGTTTCGAGGCCCAGCGCGAGCTGACGAAGGCCGCACTCGCCGGGGACGGCCCCGCCGACCTCCTGGCCCGCCTCGCCGCCCACATCGACGGCTGGGCGGCGCTGTACGACACCTCCGGCGCGGTGCTCGCAACCGCCCCCGACTGGGCCGCCCGCCGCGCCGCCCGCCTCATCCCCGACGTCGAACGCCTCCGGGACAGACCCGCGCCCGCCAGCGTCGTCGTCGGCGACAGCGAGGACCGGGTCGAACTCCAGTCGCTGGGCACCGGCCGCCGGGCACGCGGAGCGCTGGCCGTCGGTACGGGAGCGGCGCTGGGAACCGCCGAGCGGTACGCCGTCCACTCCGCCGTCGCCCTGCTCACCCTCACCACCGCCCGCTCCCGCTCGCTCCAGGGCGCCGAACAGCGCCTGGGCGCCGCCGTCCTGCGCATGCTCCTGGCCGGGCAGCCCGACCACGCCCGGGCGGTCGCCGGAGACCTCTACGGCGGCCTCCTCGACGCCCCCTTCCGGCTGCTGATCGCGGAGGCGGCCGCACCCGCCGGTTTCGAGCTGCTCACCGAGACGATGGAGGCCGCCGCCGCCCGCTCCGGCGAGGCGGTGCTCATGGTCCCGGAGGGCGAGCGCGTCGTGGTGCTGGCGGCCGACGGCGGTACGGCCGTCGCCGCCTGCGCGGCCTACGCCGAGGCCCAGGACGACCGCGCCCCGCGCGAAGGCGGCGCCGAGGACAGCGACGTGGTGGTCGGCCTCTCAGCCCCCTGCGGCCCGATCGCGGTCTCCGCCGCGTACAAGCAGGCCGAACAGGCTCTCTCGGTCGCCCGCCGCCGGGGCAGGGCCCTGGTCGAACACGAGGAGCTGGCGGCCGGTTCGGTGCTCCCGCTCCTGGCCGACGACGCCGTACGGGCCTTCGCCGACGGCATGCTCCGCGCCCTGTACGAGCACGACGCCAAGGGCCGGGGCGACCTCGTGGCCTCCCTGCGCGCCTGGCTCTCCCGCCACGGCCAGTGGGACGCGGCCGCCGCCGACCTGGGCGTGCACCGGCACACCCTGCGCTACCGGATGCGCCGGGTGGAGGAGATCCTGGGCCGCTCACTGGACGACCCGGACGCCCGGATGGAGCTGTGGCTCGCGCTGAAGGCGACGGAGGCGGCGGCACCGGCCGAGGAGTGAGCGCCCGCACCACCGTCTCCGACAATCCGGAGCACCGGACGCCCACCCCACTCCACCCCGGCTAAACGCGATCGCACCCTCCCAGCCCTACCGTGGAGCCACAAGGGGGAGCCTCCCGGGCACCCACGACTTCCGTCACGACCTCCTCACGCTCACGACCTCCGAAGGGCCGGAACCTCCATGACTTCGCCCCACGCCTTCTGGGTGGCCGGCCGCCAGGCCACCGGTGCCGACAGCTTCGACGTCACCAACCCGTACGACGGACGCCTCGTCGGCACCGTCAGCGTGCCGACCGACGCCCAGGTCGAGGAGGCCGTCGCCGCCGCCCACGCCGTACGCGACGAGTTCGCCGCGACCCCGGCGCACGTGCGGGCCGCGGCCCTCGACCACGTCGTACGGCGGCTGGGGGAGCGCACCGAGGAGATCGCGCAGCTGATCTCGGCGGAGAACGGCAAGCCGATCAAGTGGGCGCGCGGCGAGGTCGGCCGGGCGGTCTCGGTGTTCCGGTTCGCGGCCGAGGAAGCCCGCCGCTTCAACGGCGGCGAAGCGCAGCGCCTGGACACCGACCTGGGCGGCACCGGCCGCCTCGGCCTGACCCGCCGCTTCCCGCGCGGGGCGGTCCTGGGCATCGCCCCCTTCAACTTCCCCCTCAACCTCAGCGCCCACAAGGTGGCCCCGGCCATCGCGGTGGGCGCCCCGATCATCCTGAAGCCGGCCCCGGCGACCCCGATCTCCTCGCTCATCCTCGGCGAACTGCTGGCCGAGACCGACCTCCCGGCGGGCTCCTGGTCCGTCCTGACGGTCCCGAACGACAAGATGCCCGCCCTGGTCCAGGACGAGCGCCTCCCGGTCATCTCCTTCACCGGCTCGGGCCCGGTCGGTTACGCGATCATGGAGTCGGTGCCCCGCAAGCACTGCACCCTGGAGCTGGGAGGCAACGGCGCGGCGGTCGTCCTCGGCGACTACGCCTCGGACGAGGACCTGGACTGGGCGGCGACCCGGATCGCCACGTTCTCCAACTACCAGGGCGGCCAGTCCTGCATCTCGGTGCAGCGCGTCATCGCGGACGCCTCGGTCTACGACCGGCTCGTCCCGAAGATCGTCGCGGCCGTCGAGGCCCTGGTCACCGGCGACCCGTCCGACGCCACGACGGACGTGGGCCCCCTGGTCAGCGAGGACGCGGCCAAGCGCGTCGAGTCCTGGGTCGACGAGGCGGTCGAGGCGGGCGCCGAACTCCTCACCGGCGGCAAGCGCGACGGCGCCACGTACGCCCCGACGGTTCTGTCCGGCCTCCCCGACGACGTGAAGCTCTCCTGCGAAGAGGTCTTCGGCCCGGTCATGTCCCTCCAGAAGGTCGACGGCGAGGCGGAGGCGTTCGCCGCCGTCAACTCCTCCAAGTACGGCCTCCAGGCAGGCGTGTTCACCCACGACCTCCAGACCGCCTTCCGCGCCCACCGCGCCCTTGAGGTGGGCGGCGTGATCATCGGCGACGTGCCCTCGTACCGCGCCGACCAGATGCCGTACGGCGGCGCCAAGCAGTCCGGCGTCGGCCGCGAGGGCGTCCGCTACGCGATGGACGACTACACCTACGAGCGCGTCCTGGTCCTCACGGGCCTCGCCCTGTAACACCCCCGGACGACCCCGCCCGAGCCCCCGCCTGGACAGCGGGCGCGGGCGGGGCACGCAAGAGAACGGCCGGAGCCCACTGTGCGGGGGCTCCGGCCGTTCCTGTGCCGGCGCTCGGTGGCACCGGGACCGTGGCGCTCAGCACCAGGGCGGAGAGGCCGAGGACGGACATGAGCCCGCCCCGGATCCGCACGAGCCGTCGCTGTCGGGGCGTCGCGGGAGAAGTCCGTCTGCGGATGTTCGATCCCCTTCGCCCCACCAGCCCCCACCCCGTGCGCGAGGGCTGGTGCGGGTGCCGAACAGCGGGTACAGGGGTTACATACGGATCAGTAGGCAGCGACTAGCAGTCCGTGTGCCCAGGTGCCCGTCCGTCCTGGTGATGCGCGGCGAGGTGAGGCCCTCATGTCCGCACCACACAACACCCCCCAGGTCCCCAAAGCGCCCAAGGTCACCGAGCGTGAGGCGCGCCGGGTCGCCGAGGCCGCCCGTGAGCAGGACTGGCGCAAGCCCAGCTTCGCCAAGGAGCTGTTCCTGGGGCGGTTCCGGCTTGATCTGATCCATCCGCACCCCCTGCCACCGCCCGATGACATCCGGCGCGGTGAGGAGTTCCTCGCGCGGCTGCGGGCCTTCTGCGAGGCGCACATCGACAGCGCGCGGATCGAGCGCGAGGCGAAGATCCCTGACGAGGTGGTCCGCGGGCTCAAGGAGCTCGGGGCGCTGGGCATGAAGATCGAGACCAAGTACGGCGGGCTCGGGCTCACCCAGGTGTACTACAACAAGGCCCTCGCCCTCGTCGGCTCCGCGAGCCCCGCCATCGGGGCGCTGCTCTCGGCGCATCAGTCGATCGGCGTACCGCAGCCGCTGAAGATTTTCGGCACCCAGGAGCAGAAGGACGCCTTCCTGCCCCGGCTCGCCACCACCGACATCTCCGCGTTCCTGCTGACCGAGCCCGACGTCGGCTCCGACCCCGCCCGGCTCGCCACCACCGCCGTGCCCGACGGGAACGACTACCTGCTGGACGGGGTGAAGCTCTGGACCACCAATGGTGTTGTCGCCGATCTGTTGGTCGTCATGGCTCGGGTTCCTGCTTCCGAGGGGCACCCCGGCGGCATCACCGCCTTCGTCGTCGAGGCCGACGCCCCCGGCGTCACCGTGGAGCACCGCAACGCCTTCATGGGGCTGCGCGGCATCGAGAACGGCGTCACCCGCTTCCATCAGGTCCGGGTCCCCGCCGTGAACCGGATCGGGCCCGAGGGCGCCGGGCTGAAGATCGCGCTGACCACCCTCAACACCGGGCGCCTCTCGCTGCCCGCCATGTGTGTCGGGGCGGGGAAGTGGTGTCTGAAGATCGCCCGCGAATGGTCCGCCGTACGGGAGCAGTGGGGGCGGCCCGTCGCGAAGCATGAGGCGGTCGGGGCGAAGATCTCCTTCATCGCGGCCACCACCTTCGCCCTGGAGGCGATCGTCGACCTCTCCTCGCAGATGGCCGACGAGGACCGCAACGACATCCGTATCGAGGCCGCCCTCGCCAAGCTGTACGGCTCCGAGATGGGCTGGCTCATCGCCGACGAACTGGTCCAGATCCGCGGCGGGCGCGGCTTCGAGACCGCCGAGTCGCTGGCCGCCCGCGGGGAGCGGGCCGTTCCGGCCGAGCAGATGCTCCGGGACATGAGGATCAACCGGATCTTCGAGGGCTCCACCGAGATCATGCACCTGCTGATCGCCCGCGAGGCCGTCGACGCCCACCTCAAGGTCGCCGGGGACATCATCGACCCGGAGAAGGCGCTCGCCGACAAGGCCAAGGCGGGTGCCAACGCGGCCGGGTTCTACGCCCGCTGGCTGCCCCAGCTCGTCACCGGGGCCGGGCAACTTCCGCGTACGTACGGCGAGTTCAACCCTGCCGGCCACCGCGACCTCTCCGGCCACCTCCGGTATGTGGAGCGCTCCTCGCGCAAGCTCGCCCGGTCCACCTTCTACGCCATGTCCCGCTGGCAGGGCCGGATGGAGACCAAGCAGGGCTTCCTCGGCCGGATCGTCGACATCGGCGCCGAACTCTTCGCCATGTCCGCCGCCTGCGTCCGCGCCGAGCATCTGCGGGGCGCCGGGGAGCACGGCCGTGAGGCCTACCAGCTCGCCGACGCCTTCTGCCGCCAGTCCCGCGTCCGGGTGGAGGAGTTGTTCGGCCGGTTGTGGTCCAACACCGACGACCTGGACCGGCGTGTGGTGGACGGCGTGCTCTCCGGTACGTACACCTGGCTGGAGGAGGGCGTCATCGACCCCAGCGGCGAAGGGCCCTGGATCGCGGACGCCGCCCCCGGGCCCTCCGCCCGGGAGAACCAGCACCGGCCGGTGCGCTGACCGGAGCCTGCCGGTCCGCGACCCGGCCGGTGCGCTGACCAGGAGCCCGCCGGTGCGCTGACCGGAGCCCGCCGGTCCGCGACCCGGGGCCGTGACCCGGAAGCCCGGAGCACAGCTCCCACAGGGGGCGCGTCCGTACGCCGGGCGCGCCCCCTCCGTACCGAATCCCCGCCCCACCGGGACGCGCTGTCCCCACGCACAGCCGGAGCGGCAACAATGGGGGGTATGAGCGACAGCCCCGCCCCCCTCGCCGATCCGCATCTCCTCTTCGACACCGCGGACGGCCGCCGGGATCTGGTGATCCTCGGCTCCACCGGGTCCATCGGCACCCAGGCCATCGACCTGGTCCTGCGCAACCCCGACCGCTTCCGGGTCACCGCGCTCTCCGCCGCCGGCGGCCGGACCGCCCTCCTCGCCGAGCAGGCGCACCTCCTGCGGGTGAACGCGGTCGCCGTCGCCGACCCGGGCGCCGTCCCCGCCCTGCGTGAGGCGCTGCGTGAGCGGTACGGGGCCGGGGAGCCGCTCCCCGAACTCCTCGCCGGGCCCGACGCGGCGGCCACCCTCGCCGCGAGCGACTGCCACACCGTGCTCAACGGGATCACCGGCTCCATCGGGCTCGCCCCGACGCTGGCCGCGCTGAAGGCGGGCCGCACGCTCGCCCTGGCCAACAAGGAGTCGCTGATCGTCGGCGGCCCGCTGGTGAAGGCGCTCGCCGCCCCCGGCCAGATCATCCCGGTCGACTCCGAGCACGCCGCGCTCTTCCAGGCCCTGGCGGCCGGTAAACGCTCCGATGTCCGCAAGCTCGTCGTCACCGCCTCCGGCGGGCCCTTCCGGGGCCGTACGCGCGAGGAGCTGGCCGACGTCACCCGCGAGCAGGCCCTGACCCACCCCACCTGGGCGATGGGCCCGGTCATCACGATCAACTCCGCGACGCTCGTCAACAAGGGGCTTGAGGTCATCGAGGCGCACCTCCTCTACGACATCCCCTTCGACCGCATCGAGGTCGTGGTCCACCCGCAGTCCTACGTGCACTCCATGGTCGAGTTCACCGACGGCTCCACCCTCGCCCAGGCCACCCCGCCCGACATGGGCGGACCCATCGCCATCGGCCTCGGCTGGCCCGAGCGGGTCCCGGACGCGGCCCCCGCCTTCGACTGGTCGAAGGCGTCCACGTGGGAGTTCTTCCCGCTGGACACCGAGGCCTTCCCGTCGGTCGCCCTCGCCCGCCATGTCGGTACGCTCGGCTCCACGGCACCCGCCGTCTTCAACGCGGCCAACGAGGAGTGCGTGGACGCCTTCCTCGCCGGACAGCTGCCGTTCAACGGAATCATGGATACGGTCACCGCTGTGGTGACCGAACACGGCACCCCCGCCCCGGGAACCCCGCTCAGCCTCGCGGACGTCCTCGAAGCGGAAACCTGGGCCCGCGCACGGGCCCGGGAACTCTCGGCGAAAGCGACAGCGGAGGCGCGCGCATGAGTCTGACCTCGATCCTGCTGACGGTCCTGGGGATCGCCGTCTTCGTCGTGGGCCTGCTGTTCTCCATCGCCTGGCACGAGCTGGGCCACCTCTCCACGGCCAAGATGTTCGGCATCCGGGTGCCGCAGTACATGGTCGGATTCGGCCCGACGATCTGGTCGAAGCAGAAGGGCGACACCGAGTACGGCATCAAGGCCATCCCGGCCGGCGGCTACATCCGCATGATCGGGATGTTCCCGCCCGGCGCCGACGGCCGCCTCGAAGCCCGCTCCACCTCGCCGTGGCGCGGCATGATCGAGGACGCCCGCTCCGCCGCGTACGAGGAGCTGGAGCCCGGCGACGAGAAGCGGCTCTTCTACACGCGCAAGCCGTGGAAGCGCGTCATCGTGATGTTCGCCGGCCCGTTCATGAACCTGATCCTCGCCGTCGCGATCTTCATGGGCGTCGCGATGACCTTCGGCTTCCAGACGCAGACCACCGAGGTCGCCGGCGTACAGCAGTGTGTGATCTCGCAGAGCGAGAAGCGCGACACCTGCAAGAGCACCGACCCGGTCTCCCCGGCCAAGGCCGCGGGGCTCCAGGAGGGCGACAGGATCGTCGCCTTCGACGGGCAGAAGGTCGACGACTGGGCCACGCTCTCGGACCGCATCCGCAACACCATCGGCCCCGCCACCATCACCGTGGAGCGCGGCGGCCAGGAGGTCACCCTCAACGCCGTCCTGCGGGAGAACGCCGTCGCGAAGAAGGACGGCAGGGGCGATGTCATCCCGGACCAGTACATCAAGGCGGGCTACCTCGGCTTCGCCGCCCAGACCGAGATCGTGCCGCTCTCCTTCGGCGACTCCGTCGTGCGCATGGGCGACATGATCGAGAACGGTGTCGACGCGATCATCGCGCTGCCCTCCAAGATCCCGGACCTGTGGAACGCGGCGTTCAGCGACGGCCAGCGCGCCGACGACTCACCGGTCGGTGTCGTGGGCGCCGCCCGGATCGGCGGCGAGGTGATGAACCTCGACATCCCGGCGCAGAACCAGGTCGCGATGATGCTGTTCCTGCTGGCGGGGTTCAACCTGTCGTTGTTCCTGTTCAACATGTTGCCGCTGCTCCCACTGGACGGGGGGCACATCGCGGGCGCGCTCTGGGAGTCGCTGCGGCGCAATGTGGCCAAGGTCTTCCGGCGCCCCGACCCGGGCCCGTTCGACGTGGCCAAGCTGATGCCGGTCGCCTATGTGGTCGCCGGGCTCTTCATCTGCTTCACGCTGCTGGTCCTGGTGGCCGACATCGTGAATCCGGTCAAGATCACCTGATGGTCCGATAAGTGAACGCCTCATCCGCCCCAGAAGTGGCCGCCGGGCACACGCGTCGTGTCCGGTCGGTCACCATCTGGTTGACTTGTCCGTACGGTGCGTGCGCCCCGGCTCCGGTGCCGTAACCTCGAAGCCTGGAGCCCGCCGACATCGGGACCTTGATCCACACCTTGGGGATGCACAGCGCATGACTGCGATTTCTCTCGGAATGCCGGCCGTTCCGACCAAGCTCGCCGACCGACGGGTCAGCCGACAGATCCAGGTCGGCTCGGTCGCGGTCGGCGGTGACGCGCCCGTTTCCGTGCAGTCGATGACGACGACACGTACGTCGGACATCGGTGCCACCCTCCAGCAGATCGCCGAGCTGACGGCCTCCGGCTGCCAGATCGTCCGGGTGGCCTGCCCGACCCAGGACGACGCCGACGCCCTCGCCACGATCGCCCGCAAGTCGCAGATCCCGGTGATCGCCGACATCCACTTCCAGCCGAAGTACGTCTTCGCCGCGATCGACGCGGGCTGCGCGGCGGTCCGGGTGAACCCCGGCAACATCAAGCAGTTCGACGACAAGGTCAAGGAGATCGCCAAGGCGGCCTCCGAGACCCGCACCCCGATCCGGATCGGCGTCAACGCCGGCTCCCTGGACGCGCGGCTCCTGAAGAAGTACGGCAAGGCCACCCCCGAGGCCCTCGTCGAGTCCGCCCTGTGGGAGGCGTCCCTCTTCGAGGAGCACGGCTTCGGCGACATCAAGATCTCGGTCAAGCACAACGACCCGGTCGTCATGGTCAACGCCTACCGCCAGCTCGCCGCCCGGAGCGACTACCCGCTCCACCTCGGCGTCACCGAGGCCGGACCGGCGTTCCAGGGCACCATCAAGTCGGCCGTCGCCTTCGGTGCCCTGCTCTCCGAGGGCATCGGCGACACCATCCGCGTCTCCCTCTCGGCCCCGCCCGCCGAGGAGGTCAAGGTCGGCCTCCAGATCCTGGAGGCGCTGAACCTCAAGCAGCGCCGCCTGGAGATCGTCTCCTGCCCCTCCTGCGGCCGCGCCCAGGTCGACGTCTACAAGCTCGCCGACCAGGTCAGCGCCGGTCTGGAGGGCATGGAGGTCCCGCTGCGCGTCGCGGTCATGGGCTGCGTCGTCAACGGCCCCGGCGAGGCCCGCGAGGCCGACCTCGGGGTCGCCTCCGGCAACGGCAAGGGCCAGATCTTCGTCAAGGGCGAGGTCATCAAGACCGTCCCCGAGTCGAAGATCGTCGAGACCCTCATCGAGGAAGCCCTCAAGATCGCCGAGCAGATGGAGAAGGACGGCATCGCCTCGGGCGAGCCCCAGGTCTCCATCAGCTGACCTGCGTCTTCGACGGTTCCCACCGCCCCGCCGAGCCTCGTGCCCGGCGGGGCGGCGGCGTGTCCACGGCCGGTCCGAGAGCCCGCTTCCGGACCCGGGCAGCGTTCTCCGGCCTTGTTGGGTACAGTGCGGAAATCAGCAGACCGCATGGTGAGGCCCCCTCGTGTTGACGCAGACCACCACCCGGGTCCTCGAACCCAGCGACCTCGGCGCAGCGCTCGCCATCCTGGAGAGCGAGCCCGTGGCCAACGCCTTCGTCACGTCCCGCGTGCAGGTCGCGGGACTCGATCCCTGGCGCCTCGGCGGCGAGATGTGGGGCTGGTACGCCGACGGCAGGCTCCGCTCCCTCTGCTACGCCGGTGCCAACCTGGTACCCATCTGCGCCGGGCCCGAAGCCGTACGCGCCTTCGCCGACCGGGCCCGCCGGGCCGGCCGCCGCTGCTCCTCCATCGTCGGCCCCGCCGAACCCACCGCCCTGCTCTGGCGCCTGCTGGAGCCGGGCTGGGGACCCGCCCGCGAGGTCCGCGCCAACCAGCCCCTCATGGTCACCGAGAGCCCGTCCGCCGACGTGACCCCCGACCCGCTCGTCCGCCGCATCCGCAAGGACGAGACCGAGGTCCTGATGCCGGCCTGCGTGGCGATGTTCACCGAGGAGGTCGGCATCTCCCCGCTCGCCGGGGACGGCGGCCTCCTCTACCAGGCCCGGGTCGCCGAACTCATCGGCGCCGGACGCTCCTTCGCCCGCATCGACGACGGCAAGGTCGTCTTCAAGGCGGAGATCGGCGCCGCCACCACCCAGGCCTGCCAGATCCAGGGCGTCTGGGTCGCCCCCGAACACCGCGGCAAGGGCCTCTCCGAGACCGGCATGGCCGCCGTCCTGCGCTATGCCCTCGCCGACGTCGCCCCCGTCGTCAGCCTCTACGTGAACGACTACAACACCCCCGCCCGCAAGGCCTACCACCGCGTCGGCTTCCGCGAGACGGGCACCTTCATGAGCGTTCTGTTCTGAGCGGCCCATACGTCTGAGCTGCCCGTACGGGGGTCTCTTCCCGGCCGCCGCGCGTTCCGGCCCCACCGCCCCGGCCAGTAGGGTTCGCGCATGGCACCAGCAGTCACCGGGAACGGCCCCGCGGACCCCGGCATCGAGGTCGGCCCCATCGACCTGGCCGCACGCGTCGACGAAGCCCTCCACGTCCAGGCCGCCGCCTTCGGGCTCAGCCAGGACGAGATCGACGTACGCCGCCACATCGTCCTGCGCCACCTCGACCACCCCGGGGCCCGCGCGCTCGGCGCCCTCACCCCCGACGGGCGGCTCGTCGGCTTCGTCTACGGGCTGCCCAACGACCGCGCCCACTGGTGGTCCACCGTCGTGGAGCCCTACCTGCGGGCCACCGGCTCCGACGGCTGGCTGGACGACTCCTTCGTCATCACCGAGCTGCACGTCCACCCCGACCACCAGCAGCACGGCCTCGGCCGCACCCTGATCACCACCATCACCGACGGCGTCCCGCACCCCCGGTCGATCCTCTCCGCGATCGACAAGGACAGCCCCGCCCGCGCCCTCTACCGCGCCCTCGGCTACCGCGACCTGGCCCGCCAGGTGGTCTTCCCCAGCGCCCCGCTGCCGTACGCGGTGATGGGCGCGCCCCTGCCGCTCCGGCGGCCCCGGGGCTGAATCGATTTCCGCCTGCCCGCACCCCCCGGCTAACCTCGGGCTCACCACCCTTGCGAGCAGGAGTTCATCATGGCCCAGGTCCAGCGCATGTCCCGATTGATGATCAAGACACTGCGCGACGACCCGGCGGACGCCGAGACGCTCAGCCACAAGCTGCTGGTCCGCGCCGGGTACGTGCGCCGCAACGCGGCCGGCATCTGGTCCTGGCTGCCGCTCGGCAAGAAGGTCCTGGACAACATCTCCAACGTGGTCCGCGAGGAGATGGACGCCATCGGCGCCCAGGAGGTCCTGCTCCCCGCCCTGCTGCCCAAGGAGCCCTACGAGGCGTCCGGCCGCTGGGAGGAGTACGGCGACCTGCTCTTCCGCCTCCAGGACCGCAAGGGCGGCGACTACCTCCTCGGCCCGACCCACGAGGAGATCTTCACCCAGACCGTCAAGGACCAGTGCACGTCCTACAAGGACCTGCCGGTGATGCTCTACCAGATCCAGACGAAGTACCGCGACGAGGCGCGCCCCCGCTCCGGTGTGCTCCGCGGCCGCGAGTTCCAGATGAAGGACTCGTACAGCTTCGACACCACCGACGAGGGCCTCGCGCACTCCTACGCCCTGCACCGGGCCGCGTACATCAAGATCTTCGAGCGCCTGGGCCTGGACCACCGCATCGTCTCCGCCGTCTCCGGCGCGATGGGCGGCTCGGCCTCCGAGGAGTTCCTGGCGCCCGCCGCCGCCGGGGAGGACACCTTCGCGGACTGCCCCAACTGCGACTACGCCGCCAACACCGAGGCCGTGACCTTCGCGCTCGCCCCGGTCGACGGCTCGGCGCACGGCGCGGTCGAGGAGCTGGACACCCCCGACACCCCGACCATCGAGACCCTCGCCGCGCACCTGGGCGTCCCCGCCTCGGCCACCCTGAAGAACCTGCTGGTCAAGGTGGACGGCGAGATCGTGGCCGTCGGCGTCCCCGGCCACCGCGAGGTCGACCTCGGCAAGCTCGGCGAGCACCTGGCGCCCGCCGTCGTGGAGCTGGTCACCGCCGAGGACTTCGTCGGCCGTGACGACCTCGTACGCGGCTACGTCGGCCCCCAGGGCCTGGAGAAGGTCCGCTACCTCGCGGACCCCCGCGTCGCCCCCGGCACCGCCTGGATCACCGGTGCCAACAAGGACGGCAAGCACGCCAAGAACGTCGTCGCGGGCCGTGACTTCGAGGTCGACCAGTACCTCGACGTCGTCGTGGTCGAGGAGGGCGACCCCTGCCCCAAGTGCGGCGCCGGCCTCACCCTGGACCGCGCCATCGAGATCGGCCACATCTTCCAGCTCGGCCGCAAGTACGCCGACACCTTCCAGCTGGACGTGCTGGGCCAGCAGGGCAAGCCGGTCCGCGTCACGATGGGCTCGTACGGCATCGGCGTCTCCCGCGCGGTGGCCGCCCTCACCGAGCAGACCGCCGACGACAAGGGCCTGTGCTGGCCCCGCGAGGTCGCCCCGGCCGACGTCCACGTCGTCGCCGCGGGCAAGGCCCTCCAGACGGAGCTGGCCCTCGACGTCTCGGAGAAGCTCAACGCGGCGGGCCTGCGCGTCCTGGTCGACGACCGCCCCGGCGTCTCGCCCGGCGTGAAGTTCACCGACTCCGAGCTGATCGGCGTGCCGAAGATCCTGGTCGCCGGCCGCCGCTCGGCCGACGGCGTCCTGGAGCTGAAGGACCGCCGCACCGGCGAGCGCGAGGAGCTGACCGTCGACGAGGCGATCGCCCGCCTCACGGCCGACCTGGCCTGACCGGCTGCCGTACGTACGGACCTGGCGAAGGCCCCCGCACCGCGCGGGGGCCTTCGCTCCGTCCCGGCCTGTGCACCGCATACGACGAGGGCACCCGCACGCGGTGTGCGAGGGTCCCGGTCCGATCCCGTACGTACGAGGAGGGCCCCGCACACCGCGTGCGGGGCCCTCCTCGTACGTACGGCGAACCGTTACAGCCAGCCCGCGAACTCCAGGTTGACCTCGCCCATCTGCCGCCGCCCCTCGGCCAGCGCGCGGGTCCCCGACTCGACCGCCCGGAACAGCGTCCAGCCGTGCAGCCGGGCCTGCTCCACCTCCAGCGACTCCGCCAGCCTCTTGACCCGCCGCCGCGCCGTCACCGGGCCGCCGGGGGAGGCGATCAGATCCTCCGCCCGGTCCCGCACCAGCCGCGCCAGGTCGTAGGCGCGCTCGCCCACCAGCGGCTCAGGGCCCACCGTCAGCCAGGGCGCGCGCTCGCCGGAGAGCACCTTGCTCTGGCGGAAGTTGCCGTGCAGCAGCAGGAGTTCGGGGGAGCCCTCGACCAGCTCCGTACGGGCCGCGAGGGCCGCGTCCACCAGCGGGGCGAGCTCCGGATCGGCCTCGGCGGCCGCCCGCATGCCCTCCGTCTGCCGCCCGGTCCGCTCGGCCACCGTCTCGAAGGGGTGGCCGGCGGGCGGCTCCACCCACAGCCGCCGGACCGTGCCCGCCGCCTCCAGCAGGGCCTTGGCCTCCGGCAGCGAACGCAGCGACACCTCGTGGTGCAGCCGCTCCAGCAGCAGCGCCCCGGACGCGTCGGGGGCGGGCGCGTCCAGCAGCTTCACCGCGCCCCAGCCGTTCCAGTGCGCCAGCGCCGCCCGCTCCTGCTCCGGTTCGGCGCGCGGGGGAGCGATCTTCAGCGCGGCCGGGGTCCCGTCGGCCCGCCGGACCAGGAGCACCAGGGCGCTGCGGCCGCCGGGGGCGGCCACCCGCTCCACGGTGAGGTCCGGCCCGGCGGCGTCGATCGCCTGTTCGGTGAGCGTGGGGAGGCGGTCCAGCCAGTCGGCCGCCGCACCGTCCCCGTACATCTCGCCGAGCGCGCGCACCAGGCGCTGCGGCGGTTCGAAACCCATACGTCCGTTGTTCCCTTTCCAGTCCCTCGTCAGGCCGTGCCGTCCGCTCCCGCGGCCTCCACCGGGCCCGTCGTCGAGGCCGGATCGGCGCCCGGGGCCCGCTCGGCGAGCCCCGGAAAGGCTACGTTGCCGCCCCGCCAGCGGGCCGCCCGCACGGCCGCCTCCCGCAGTGCGCCCGCCGCGTCGGCGCGCGCGGGCCCTTCGGTGGCCCGTACGAGATCGGAGTACACGCCCGCCACCCGGTCCTCCAGGACGGCGGCGAGGCGCAGTGCCGACGCGGTGTCGGTAACCGCGAAGGGCAGAGCGTACGCGGCCTCCGCGGCGACCGGCGCACCGCCCAGGTCACGCACGGTGCGCATGAGCGTGTCCCGGCGTGCGCGGTGCCCGTCGTACGCCGCGTTCGCCTCGGTGCGCCGCTTCTCGGCCACCCGGCCGCCGAGCACGCCGTACCCGTAGACGGCCGCGTGTTCGGCGGCGAGCGCGGCCTGGGCGGCGGTGAGGGCGGGGGAGGGGGCCTCGTCCTCGGAGGGCAGGGTCATGACGCGGTCTCCTTGGCCAGCTCGGTCAGCAGATAGGCGTGGACCGCCGCGGCGGCGGCCACCGAGGCCAGCAGGCGGGCCAGTTCGGGTTCCGCGGTGAGCAGCGCCTCGGCGTGTGCGTCGGCCCTGCGGCGCTCGGCGGCGGCCAGTTCCTTGACGGCGGCCTTCGCGTCGGCGGAGACGGGACCGGGCGCGGGTGGGGCGGCGGCCTTCCCGCCACCCGCCGCCAGGGCCTTGGTGTGCTCCCGTACGGCCGCCCGCAGGGGCGCCAGGCCCTCCGCGAGGGCGGGGTGGGCCTCGGCGGCCAGGTCGTAGTGGGCGAGCGTCAGGGCGGCGGTGCGCGCCGCCGCCGTACGCAGGGCCTTCTCCACCCGCACGGCTTCGGCCTCGGTGCGTACGGGTCCGCTCCGGCCCGTGCTCTTGTCGTCCTCCCCGCAGCCGGTCAGCACCGCACCCAGTGCGAGAGCCCCCGTCGCGGTGAGCGCCCCCCTGCGGGTCGTCCCCGTGCGCCGCACGTTTCTCCTTCGGGCCGGGACCGATCCTGACAGGATCTGTCCTGAAGTGATCACCGCAGGCGAGCGTACCCGCGGTGACAGGGCAGGCGGACGGCAACACCCCTGGCGACCGGATACCCTTTGACCTGACACACGACGATCCCCACAACAGCACACGCGGCCGAGGAGTCACCCGGATGAGCACCACCCAGAGCGAGAGGCTGCGCGGGTTGCTGGAACCGCTCGTCAGCGCGCAGCAGCTGGACCTCGAGGAGATCGAGGTGTCCCGGGCCGGCCGACGTGGAGTGCTGCGGGTCATCGTGGACTCCGACGAGGGCGTGGAGCTGGACACCTGTGCGGAGCTGAGCCGCGCGATCTCCCAGAAGCTGGACGAGACCGACGCGATGGGCGAGGGCGAGTACGTCCTCGAAGTCAGCTCCCCCGGCGCCGACCGCCCGCTGACCGAGCACCGCCACTACGTCCGCGCCACCGGCCGGCTGGCCAGGTTCCACCTCGCCGCCGACGGCTCCGGTGAGCTGGTCGCCCGCATCCTCGCCGTGGACGAGGACGGGCTGGACCTCGAAGTGCCCGGCGTCAAGGGCCGCAAGCCCACGTCCCGCCGCCTCGCCTTCGACGAGATCGCCAAGGCGCGCGTGGAGATCGAATTCAACCGCAAGGACAAGAAGGAAGAGGAGGCGTAGCCGTGGACATCGATGTGAAGCTTTTGAAGGGCTTGGCGCAGGACAAGGAGATCCCCTTCGACGTGCTCGTCGGGGCGATCGAGTCGGCCCTCCTCATCGCGTACCACCGCACCGACGGCAGCCACCGCCGGGCGCGCGTGAAACTCGACGAGAACGGCCACGTCACCGTGTGGGCCAAGGAGGACCCGGCCGACCTCGAAGAGGGCCAGGAGCCCAAGGAGTTCGACGACACCCCCTCCGGGTTCGGCCGGATCGCCGCGACCACCGCCAAGCAGGTCATCCTCCAGCGGCTGCGCGACGCCGAGGACGACCGCACCTTCGGGGAGTACGCGGGCCACGAGGGCGATGTCGTCACCGGCGTCGTCCAGCAGGGCAAGGACCCCAAGAACGTCCTGGTCGACATCGGCAAGATGGAGGCCATGCTGCCGGTCCAGGAGCAGGTCCCGGGCGAGGAGTACACCCACGGCCTGCGTCTTCGTACGTATGTCGTACGGGTCGCCAAGGGCGTCCGCGGCCCCTCGGTGACGCTCTCGCGCACCCACCCGAACCTGGTGAAGAAGCTCTTCGCGCTGGAGGTCCCCGAGATCGCCGACGGTTCGGTGGTCATCGAGGCCATCGCCCGCGAGGCCGGCCACCGCACCAAGATCGCGGTCCGCTCCACCCGTTCGGGCCTCAACGCCAAGGGCGCCTGCATCGGCCCGATGGGCGGCCGTGTGCGCAATGTCATGGCCGAGCTGCACGGCGAGAAGATCGACATCGTCGACTGGTCGGACGACCCGGCCGAGATGGTCGCCAACGCGCTCTCGCCCGCCCGGGTGAGCAAGGTCGAGGTCGTCGACCTCGGCGCCCGCTCCGCCCGCGTCACCGTGCCGGACTACCAGCTGTCGCTGGCGATCGGCAAGGAGGGCCAGAACGCCCGTCTCGCCGCCCGTCTCACCGGCTGGCGCATCGACATCCGTCCCGACACCGAGACGGACGAGGAGCGCGAGACCGCCGACCGCGAGCGGGCCGAGCGGGCCCGGGAGCGCTCGGAAAGGCGTTGACCCGGAGCCGCTCCAGGGAATAGATCTTGGCCGTACGCCGCTGAGATCACGACAACATCCGTTCGATTTTTGCCCCAAAGGGGTGAGGTCGGTACGGGGAGGTAGACTTAAACGTGTCTGGCCGGACGCAAGCCCGCGCTTGCCCCGAGCGAACCTGTGTGGGATGCCGGGAGCGAGCGGCCAAGAGCGAGCTGCTGCGCATCGTGGTGGACGAGGGCGCCTGCGCCCCTGATCCACGCGGTACGCTGCCCGGCCGGGGTGCTTATGTGCACCCCACCTCTGTCTGTCTCGACCTGGCGGTTCGCCGCCGGGCGTTCCCCCGGGCCTTCAAGGCCAAGGGGCCGTTCGACACCGCGGCACTCACGCGGTTCGTCGAGCGGGCGACACCGTAAGAAACGAAAGTGAACGGCACGGGACCCCGTGCGGTCAGGTACCTCGCGAGTTGGAAGTAGGTCGAGATTGCGATGAGCACTCGATGAGTACGCGATGAGTACGCCCATGAAGTAGCGACGGTCCGGCGGTAACCCGGACCTAAAAGGAGCGAAGTGGCTAAGGTCCGGGTATACGAACTCGCCAAGGAGTTCGGCGTCGAGAGCAAGGTCGTCATGGCCAAGCTCCAAGAACTCGGTGAATTCGTCCGTTCGGCGTCCTCGACGATCGAGGCGCCGGTTGTACGTAAGTTGACCGACGCACTGCAGGGGCCCGGCGGCAACGCCGGCAAGTCCGCTGCCAAGCCTGGCGCGCCCCGCAAGGCGACGCCCGCAAAGCCCGCAGCGCCCTCCCCGGCCGCTGCGGCACGTCCTGCTGCCCCGAAGCCCGGCGCACCGGCCCCCAAGCCGGCCGCTGCCGAGGCCCCGGAGACCAGCACCCCCGCGGCGCCCTCCGCGCCGTCGGCGGGCCCCCGTCCGGGCCCGAAGCCCGCGCCGAAGGCGGCCCCGGTGACCCCGGTCCCGGCCGCCGAGTTCTCGGCACCGGCTCCGGCCCAGCCGGCCGCCCCCCAGCAGCCCCAGGCCCCGCGCCCCGCGGCCGCCGCCCCGGGACCCCGTCCCGCCGGCAGCCCCGCCCGTCCGGCTCCGGCCGGCGGTCAGCGCGACGGTGGCCAGCGTGACGGCGGCCGTGGTGGCGAGCGTGGCGGCGACCGCCCCGCACGTCCCGCGGGCCAGGGCGCCCCGCGCCCCGGCGGCGCCCGTCCGGCCGGTCCCCGTCCGGGCAACAACCCCTTCACCTCCGGCGGTTCCACCGGCATGGCGCGCCCCTCGGCGCCCCGTCCCGGCGGTGCCCCGCGCCCCGGTGGCGGCTCGGAGCGCCCCGGCGCCCCGCGTCCCCAGGGCGGCCCCGGTGGCGCCCCGCGTCCCCAGGGCGGTCAGGGCCAGGGCGGTGCCCGTCCCACCCCGGGCGGCATGCCCCGCCCGCAGGCTCCGCGTCCCGGCGGCGGTCCCGCCGGTAACCGGCCGAACCCGGGCATGATGCCGCAGCGTCCTGCTGCCGGCCCGCGTCCCGGTGGCGGCCCCGGCGGTGGCCGTGGTCCCGGCGGTGGCGGCGGTCGCCCCGGTGGCGGCGGCGGTGCCGGCCGTCCCGGTGGCGGCGGTGGCGGTTTCGCCGGTCGTCCCGGTGGCGGTGGCGGCGGCTTCGCAGGCCGTCCGGCAGGTCCCGGTGGCGGCGGCGGTGCCGGTCGTCCCGGTGGTGGCGGCGGCTTCGGTGGTCGTCCCGGCTTCGGCGGTCGTCCGGGTGGTCCCGGTGGCCGTGGTGGCACACAGGGTGCGTTCGGCCGTCCCGGCGGTCCCGCGCGTCGTGGCCGCAAGTCGAAGCGGCAGAGGCGCCAGGAGTACGAGGCCATGCAGGCCCCGTCCGTCGGCGGCGTCATGCTGCCTCGCGGCAACGGACAGGCCGTCCGGCTGTCGCGCGGTGCCTCGCTCACCGACTTCGCGGAGAAGATCAACGCCAACCCGGCGTCGCTCGTCGCCGTGATGATGAACCTCGGCGAGATGGTCACGGCGACGCAGTCCGTCTCCGACGAGACGCTCCGGCTGCTCGCGGACGAGATGAACTACGTCCTGGAGATCGTCAGCCCCGAGGAGGAGGACCGCGAGCTGCTCGAGTCCTTCGACATCGAGTTCGGCGAGGACGAGGGCGGCGAAGAGGCCCTGGTCTCCCGTCCGCCGGTCGTGACCGTCATGGGTCACGTCGACCACGGTAAGACCCGACTGCTGGACGCGATCCGCAAGACGAACGTCATCGCGGGCGAGGCCGGCGGCATCACGCAGCACATCGGTGCGTACCAGGTCTCCTCCGAGGTCAACGGCGAGGACCGCAAGATCACCTTCATCGACACCCCGGGTCACGAGGCGTTCACCGCCATGCGTGCCCGTGGTGCGAAGTCGACCGACATCGCGATCCTCGTGGTGGCGGCCAACGACGGTGTGATGCCCCAGACGATCGAGGCGCTGAACCACGCCAAGGCGGCCGAGGTGCCGATCGTGGTCGCGGTCAACAAGATCGACGTCGAGGGTGCCGACCCGACCAAGGTGCGCGGTCAGCTCACCGAGTTCGGCCTGGTGGCCGAGGAGTACGGCGGCGACACCATGTTCGTCGACATCTCCGCCAAGCAGGGCCTCAACATCGAGGCGCTCCTGGAGGCCGTCGTCCTCACCGCCGACGCCTCGCTGGACCTGCGGGCCAACCCGGAGCAGGACGCGCAGGGTATTGCGATCGAGTCCCACCTCGACCGCGGTCGCGGTGCCGTCTCGACCGTCCTGGTCCAGCGCGGAACGCTGCGCATCGGCGACACGATGGTCGTGGGCGACGCCTACGGCCGGGTGCGCGCCATGCTCGACGACAACGGTCAGAACGTGCAGGAAGCGGGTCCCTCGACCCCCGTCCTGGTCCTCGGTCTCACCAACGTCCCGGGCGCCGGCGACAACTTCCTGGTCGTCGACGAGGACCGTACGGCCCGTCAGATCGCCGAGAAGCGTGCCGCCCGTGAGCGCAACGCCAACTTCGCCCGCAAGGGTGTCCGGTTCTCCCTGGAGAACCTGGACGAGGCGCTCAAGGCCGGTCTGGTCCAGGAGCTCAACCTCATCATCAAGGGCGACGCGTCCGGTTCGGTGGAGGCCCTCGAGTCCTCGCTGCTCCAGCTCGACGTCGGTGAAGAGGTCGACATCCGGGTCCTGCACCGCGGTGTGGGTGCGGTCACCGAGTCGGACATCAACCTGGCGACGGGTTCCGACGCCATCGTGATCGGCTTCAACGTGCGCGCCGCGGGGCGCGCCGAGCAGATGGCCGAGCGCGAAGGCGTGGACGTCCGGTACTACTCGGTCATCTACCAGGCGATCGAAGAGATCGAAGCGGCCCTCAAGGGCATGCTCAAGCCGGAGTACGAAGAGGTCGAGTTGGGCACGGCGGAGATCCGCGAGATCTTCCGCTCGTCCAAGCTGGGCAACATCGCCGGTGTGCTGGTCCGCTCCGGCGAGGTCAAGCGCAACACCAAGGCGCGCCTGCTGCGCGATGGCAAGGTCATCGCGGAGAACCTCAACATCTCCGGTCTGCGCCGCTTCAAGGACGACGTCACCGAGATCCGCGAAGGCTTCGAGGGCGGTATCAACCTCGGAAACTTCAACGACATCAAGATCGACGACGTCATCGCGACGTACGAGATGCGCGAGAAGCCGCGAGGCTGATCCGCAGAGATCCGACCGGGTTCCGGGGGTCCGCCCCCGGAACCCGGCCACCACGGTCGGGGCCGGTCGACGGGTCGTATTTCCGTCGATCGGCCCCGGCCGTTCCGGTACGGTTCTGATGTCCCCGCCAAGTTCCGGCGGGGCACGAACCCGAACCGGCGGGACATCCGGACACACATGTATGTGGGGACCCTGTCCTTCGATCTGCTCCTCGGCGACGTACGGTCGTTGAAGGAGAAACGCTCCGTCGTCCGTCCGATCGTCGCCGAACTCCAGCGCAAGTACGCGGTGAGTGCGGCGGAGACCGGCGGGCAGGATCTCCACCGCAGGGCCGAGATCGGCCTCGCCGTGGTCTCCGGTGACACCGGACACCTGACGGACGTGCTGGACCGGTGCGAGCGGCTGGTGGCCGCGCGCCCCGAGGTGGAGCTGCTGTCGGTGAGACGGCGGCTGCACAGTGACGAAGACTGACAGTCAAGCGAAACCAGAAGGAAGAGTGACGGACCGGTGACCGACAACGCGCGGGCCCGCAAGCTGGCCGATCGCATCCAGGTCGTGGTCGCGGAGACCCTGGACCGGCGAATCAAGGATCCGCGGCTGGGATTCGTGACGATCACGGACGCCCGGGTCACCGGCGACCTGCGGGAGGCCACGGTCTTCTACACGGTCTACGGCGACGACGAGGAGCGTGCGGCCTCCGCCGCGGCGCTGGAGAGCGCCAAGGGCGTCCTGCGCTCCGAGGTCGGCCGGCAGACCGGGGTCCGGTTCACGCCGAGCCTGGCCTTCGTCCCGGACGCCCTCCCGGACAACGCCCGCACCATCGAGGACCTCCTCGACAAGGCGCGGGCCAAGGACGCGGAGGTGCGCGAGGTCTCCACGGGCGCCAAGTACGCCGGCGAGGCCGACCCGTACCGCAAGCCCGAGGACGAGGACGACGAGGCCTCCGACCCCGCCGACAAGAACGAGGGTCCCGCCTCCGCATGACCGAGCAGACCACCACGCCGAATGATGACAGTGGGAGCGGAGTGACCTCGGACAAGGGCGGTGGCGGGCGGCGGGAGGACGGCCTTGTCATCGTCGACAAGCCGTCCGGCTTCACTTCGCACGACGTCGTGGCCAAGATGCGCGGCATCGCCCGTACCCGCCGCGTCGGCCACGCCGGGACCCTCGACCCGATGGCGACCGGAGTCCTCGTGCTCGGCGTCCAGCGGGCCACCAAGCTCCTCGGCCACCTCGCGCTGACCGAGAAGGAGTACCTGGGCACCATCCGGCTCGGCCAGGACACCGTCACCGACGACGCCGAGGGCGAGATCACCTCCTCCACCGACGCGTCCGGCGTGACCCGCGAGGCCATCGACGCCGGGGTGGCCGCGCTGACCGGCGCGATCATGCAGGTCCCGTCCAAGGTCAGCGCCATCAAGATCGACGGCAAGCGGTCCTACGCGCGGGTGCGCGGCGGCGAGGAGTTCGAGATCCCGGCCCGCCCGGTGACCGTCTCCTCCTTCAACGTCTACGACGTCCGGGAGGCCGTCGCCGAGGACGGCACCCCGGTCGTGGACTTGGTGGTCTCGGTCGTCTGCTCCTCGGGGACGTACATCCGCGCCCTGGCCCGGGACCTCGGTGCCGGGCTCGGCGTCGGCGGCCACCTGACCGCCCTGCGCCGCACCCGCGTCGGCCCGTACGGACTGGACGCGGCCCGGACCCTGGACCAGCACCAGGAGGAGCTGACGGTGATGCCCGTCGCCGACGCGGCCGCCTCCGCCTTCCCCCGCTGGGACGTCGACGAGAAGCGCGCCAAGCTGCTCCTGAACGGCGTACGGCTGGACATGCCCGCGTACCCGCCGGGGCCGGTCGCGGTCTTCGGGCCCGACGGGGCGTTCCTGGTGCTCGTGGAGGAGGAGAAGGGCAAGGCCAAGAGCCTCGCCGTCTTCGCCTGACCTCCGGGTCGATGTGCCGATGTGTCGATGTATGGAGCGGGCACCACCCCCCCAGCCGGTGCCCGCTCCACCTTCCCCACCCCGGGACCATCTCTGCTCCGCCAGGACACGCCTATTCACCCCAATGGGCGGGCGCTCGGAGTGAAGGCGGGGTGCGCGGGGGGCGCTTTCCCCGTCCGCGCTACTCCTGGAGATCACCGGCGGCCTACCGTCGGACCATGGGCAGTGGGGACCGGTCGACGCTGGTAAGAATCTGTGATCAGGCCGGCCGGCCGCGCGGGACGGGATTCGTCGCGGACGACCGCGGCACGGTCGTCACCGCCCACCAGGCCACCACCGCACCCGGCCCGCTCCGCCTCCACGGCACGGACGGCCGCACCTGCTCCGTCGGCCCCGACGACATCACCGCCCTCCCCGCCCTCGGCCTCGCCCTGCTGCGTACGGGCGGCTCCGAGACCCTCGGCGTGGAGCCGCTGCCCATCGCCGTACGGGAGCGTGCGGAGCCCGGAAGTTACGTCGGGATCGCCGCCCACGGCCGCCGTGAGGCCCGGGTCCTCGGCACGGCCCCCGCCACCTACACCGCCCCCGACGGCGCCCATCCGGTCCCGGCCGCCCTGGAGCTGGCCCTCGGCACCGACGGGCGCGACGCCCTGCGCTCGGGCGGCGCCGCGATCGGGGGACCGGTCACGGACCCGGCCACGGGCGCGGTCCTCGGCCTGCTGTGCACCGCCCTCACCACCCCCTACGAGGCCGCCGGGCTCGCCCTGCCGATCCCGCGCGGCGCCGACGCCGGCCTCGACGCCCTCCTCGCCCGCAACGCCACCGCCGCCCCCGCCTACGGCCCCGACCTCAACCTCGCCGGGGCCCTCCAGCTCACCGCGACCTCCGTCGGCTCGGCGGACGGCCCCAAGGCCCGCACCGCACCGGTCGAGCGCGCCGACGTGACCGCCGAGTTCGCCGCCTTCGAAGCCGGTACGGGGCTGGTCCTGGGCCTCGTCGGCGGACCCGGCACCGGCCGCACCACCGAGCTGGCCGCCCTCGCCGCCCGCCGGGCCGACGGCGCGGCGCCCGCCCCCACGCTCTGGCTGCGCGGCGCCGACCTGCTGGCCGACGACACCTCGGTCGTGGACGCGGCCGACCGTACGCTGACCCGCTCGGCCCGCATCGTCTCGGCGGCCGGAGCCCTCGGCGACATGGCCACGGCCACCGCGGAACGGATCGCCGCTCTCGCCGCCGAGGCGGGCCACCCCCTCCTCGTGGTCCTGGACGGCCCCGAGGAGATGCCGCCGCTGCTGGCCCACCGGCTCGCCGAATGGACGGCGGCCACCGCGATCTGGCTGCGCGAGCACGGCGTCCGGCTCGTCGTCGCCTGCCGCCCCGAGCACTGGGAGACCGCCGGGGCCCTCTACCCGCCCGGCGCCCTGCACCGCCCCCACCGCCCCGCCCGGGGGCTGCCGTCCTCCCTGCGGCTGACCGACCTCACCGCCGACCAGGCCGCACAGGCCAAGGAGCGCCTGGGCATCCCGCCGCACGCCCTCGCCCCCGGCCACGACCGGCACCCGCTCACCCTGCGGCTGCTCGCCGAGGTCCGCGAGGCCCTGCCGCCGGGCGTCCCGGGCCGCCCCGACACCGAGGACGTCTTCGGCGCCCACCTGGACCTCATGTGCGTACGCATCGCGGTCCGGATCGCGGCCGCCGCCGACGAACAGCCCCGAGGCACCGCCGTACGCCGACTGGCCGCCCGGGTCGCGGGCCAGGTCCACGAGGCGGCCCGGCGCTGTCTGGGTCCGGGCCAGGGGGAGCTGGACCAGGAAGCGTTCGAGGAGATCTTCCCCTGGCGCACGGGGTGGGCCTCGGCCGTGCTGACGGAGGGGCTCCTCGTCCCCGCCGGGGCCGGATACCGCTTCGCCCACGAGGAGCTGGGGGACTGGGTGCAGGGCGCCCATCTGGACCTGGACGCGGCCCTGCGCTCCCTGGTGCACCGCTGGCACCGGGGGAGCGGCGGGGTGGTGCGCGTGCCGGCCGCCCGGCCCGACGGGGAGCCGCGCTCCCTGCCCGTGCCCCGGCACCGGATCGGCCCGGTGATCCAGGCGATGGTGCTCCTCGGCCGCCGCCAGGGCACCGCCGCACTCGCGCACCGGATGGCCGACCTGATCGAGGCGCTGGACCGGCTGTGGGCGGATGAGGAGCCGCACGGTGACGCCTCTCGCCGCCCGTACGACGAGGACGCCGCCTGGTGGGCCGCGCACCTCCTCGGGGGCAGCCTGCTCCGGGTGCCCGACGCGCGCCCGTACCTCGGGGTCCTGCGGGTCCTCGCCGGGCGCATCACCCGGCGTTCGGCCGGTGCCACCGGGGGACCGGCGGGCCCGGGGGCGTACGGCGAGTTCGGGCCCTGGTTCTGGCGGCGGCTGCGGCTGCCCGAGGAGGACCGGATCGACCTGTTCCGCCGCCTCGTCCCCGCCGACGGGGTGCCCCGCACCGACGGCGACGAGCGGTACCTCGACGCCGTCGCCCGCCGCCTCACCTACGACGCCCCCACCGTGCAGCCGCTGCTCTGCCGCTGGTTCACCGACGAGCGCCCGCTGCTGATCGGCGGCCCCGGTGCGCAGGACAACGAGCTGCGCCCCACCGTGGCCGCCGCCGCGCAGGCCCTGCTCCACGCCCGCCGCGACCTCGGCCTCGACAGCCTCACCGACGCACTGGTAGCCACCCCGCACACCCGCGCCGGTGAGCTGCTCGCCGCCCTCGCCGAGGACGAGCCCACCGCGCTCTGCCGGGCCGTGGAGCGCTGGGCCCGCGACGAGGACCGCCCGGCACGCCGCTCCGCCGCCGCCCGGTACGCCGGACTCCTCCAGCCCCGCATCACCGCCGAGGGCGACCGGGCGCTGCTCAGGTCCGCCGCCGAGATCCTGCTCGCCCGCCCCGAGGACGCCGACCTCCACCCGGCCGCCCTCACCCTCCTCGTCCGGGACCCGAAGTCCCGCCGCCGCCACCTCCCGCAGGCCCTCCGCCTCTTCGCGTACGGCGACTCCCGGCTCCCCGTGGAGCTGCTCGCCGAGGTCTTCCCCGCCCACCCCGAGCCGGTCCTCGCCGCCCTCCGCGCCCGCCTGGCCCGCCCCGGCGACGGCGCGGCCGAGGTCCTGCGGGCCCTGGCCGGACTCGACACGCCCGCGCTCGCGCTGCACGTCGCCGGGCTCGTACGCGAGTACATCGACGCCCACCCCGAGGACGGCACCCATGCCGCCGAGTACGTCGACCTCCGCCTCGAACACGGCCCCGCCGCCCGCGCCCTGCTCCTCCCCCTGGTCACCGGGCTGCTGAGGGACCGCCCCGCCCCGCCCCCGGTCCGCGCCGCACTGGCCCGGGTCCTCGCCGGGGCCGGGTCCACCGCCTCCCGGCCGCTGCGGGCCGAGCTGCTGGAGGTCCTGCTGGAGTTCGAGCAGACCACCGGCCGGGACCCGGACGTCCTGGACGCCCTCCTCCAGGCCGCGGCGGCAGGGGCGGGAGCCCGCCCGGAGGTCCGTACGCGCGCCCTCGTCCACCGCACCGGCATGCTCCTCGTCCGCACCCCCGAGGGCGCTGCCCGCTTCGACCGCCGCCTGGTCGAACTCGCCCGGGACGTGCCCGGATTCGCCGCCCTCGTCATCCGCTGGCTCGCCGACGCCCCGCAGGAGTGGGCGGCGGTGGTGGGACCCAGCGCCCGGCGCACGGTGGAGGCGTTGGAGACATCACGTCGGGCGATGCCGATGCCGATGCAGGCGGCGGGGCGTGAGCATGGCAGTCTTAGACCTGCGTAATCGGCATACATACACACGTACACAGGTTCGGGCGAGGAGCGGTCACAGTGCAGCGCTGGCGTGGCTTGGAGGACATCCCCCAGGACTGGGGACGCAGCGTCGTCACCATCGGCTCCTACGACGGCGTGCACCGCGGACACCAGCTGATCATCGGCCGTGCCGTGGAACGCGCCCGTGAGCTGGGCGTTCCGTCCGTCGTCGTGACCTTCGACCCGCACCCCAGCGAGGTCGTCCGCCCCGGCAGCCACCCGCCGCTGCTCGCCCCGCACCACCGCCGCGCCGAACTCATGGCGGAGCTGGGCGTGGACGCGGTGCTGATCCTGCCGTTCACCGCGGAGTTCTCGAAGCTGTCGCCCGCCGACTTCATCGTGAAGGTCCTCGTCGACAAGCTGCACGCCAAGGCCGTCATCGAGGGGCCGAACTTCCGCTTCGGCCACAAGGCCGCCGGGAACGTGGCGCTGCTGACCGAGCTGGGTGCCACCTACGACTACACCGTCGAGGTCATCGACCTGTTCGTGACCGGTGAGGCGGGCGGCGGCCAGCCGTTCTCCTCCACCCTCACCCGCCGGCTGGTCGCCGAGGGCGATGTCGCCGGCGCCGCCGAGATCCTCGGCCGCCCGCACCGCGTCGAGGGCATCGTGGTCCGCGGCGCCCAGCGCGGCCGCGAGCTGGGCTTCCCCACGGCCAACGTGGAGACCCTCCCGCACACCGCGATCCCCGCCGACGGCGTCTACGCGGGCTGGCTGGAGGTGGCGGGCGAGTCGATGCCCGCCGCGATCTCGGTCGGCACCAACCCGCAGTTCGACGGCACCGAGCGCACGGTCGAGGCGTACGCGATCGACCGCGTCGGCCTGGACCTGTACGGGCTGCATGTGGCGGTCGACTTCCTCGCGTACGTACGCGGGATGCTGAAGTTCGACACCATCGACGACCTCTTGGTCGCGATGGCCGCCGATGTGAAGCGGTGCAGCGAGCTGATCGCCGCGTACGACCGCGACCACTGACGTACGCCTTGGCCGTGCGTCCGGCCCGGCGACGGCGGATGCTGGCAGGGTGCGCGACATCCTGCCCGGCCTCCGCTCCCGCTGCGCCGCCGGTACGCCCCTCGCCCTGGCGACCGTCGTCGCCGTGCACGGCAGCGCTCCCCGCGACCCGGGCGCGGTCATGGCGGTCGACGGGGCGGGCACCGTGCTCGGCAGCGTCTCCGGGGGGTGCGTCGAGGGCGATGTGTACGAGGTGGCCCGCGAGGTGCTCTCCGGGGCGGCGCCGCGCGTGGTGTCGTACGGGATCAGCGACGACGAGGCGTTCGGCGTCGGGCTGACGTGCGGCGGCACGATCGAGGTGCTGGTGCGCGCGTACGCGTCGGCCGCCGAACTGGCGGAGCTCGCGGCGCTGCTGGACCTGATCGCCGCCGACCTGCCCGTCGCCGAGGCCACCGTCCTGTCGGGCGCGGTGGAGACCGGCGCCCGCCTGACCGTCCGCGCCACCGAGGCCCATGGCACGCTCGGAGCGGACGGGCTGGACGCGGCCGTCACGGACGACGCCCGCGGACTGCTGGAGCAGGGACTGACCGGCATCCAGTGGTACGGGGCGCACGGCCAGCGCCGGATGGCAGAGGTCGCGGTCTTCGTCCGTTCCCACACCCCGCCGCCCCGCATGCTCGTCTTCGGCGCCATCGACCACGCGGCGGCCACCGCCCGCATCGGCTCGTTCCTCGGCTACCGGGTCACCGTCTGCGACGCCCGCCCCGCCTTCGCCACCCGGGAACGCTTCCCGACCGCCGACGAGGTGGTGTGCGCCTGGCCCCACGACTACCTGGAGGCGACCGGGGTCGACGCCCGCACGGTGATCTGCGTCCTCACCCATGACCCGAAGTTCGATGTGCCCCTGCTGGTCGCCGCGTTGCGCACCCCCGCCGCGTACATCGGGGTCATGGGCAGCCGCCGCACCCACCACGACCGCTTGGCCCGCCTCCGTACGGCCGGAGTGGACGAGGCGCACCTGGCCCGCCTCGCCTCACCCGTGGGCCTCGACCTCGGAGCCCGTACGCCGGAGGAGACAGCGGTCTCCATCGCCGCCGAGATCATCCAGCACCGGTGGGGCGGGACGGGCCGGCCGCTCGGCGAACTGACGGGGACGATCCACCATCGCGCGACGGCCCCGGGCGGTCCATCTCACGCCACTCCGGCCGCAGCCCGGCCAGATTCGTGGTGAGGAAGTACGCCGCCCCGCAGACGAGCAGCACCGGCGTGAGCCCGACGGCCGTCACCGCCGCACCGGCGAGCAGCCCGCCGAGCGGGATGCCGGACCAGGAGAGCGAGTCACCGAGGGCGTTGACCCGGCCCAGCATCCGGCGCGGCACCCGTTCGATGAGGACGGCCCCCAGTACGGGGTTGATGAACCCGGCCCCGAACCCGCTGACGGCGAAGACGGCCAGCACCACCCCCAGCGGGGCGTCGGCGGCGAGGACCAGGAACCTCGGCGCCCCGGCCAGCAGGAAGCCGCCGAGGAACGCCACCCTGCGCCGCATCCGGTGCGCGGCCGTCGCGGCGATGAGGCTCCCGGCGACCGCGGCGGCCCCCATCACGCTGCCGATCAGGCCGATCGCCGTCGGGCCGTTCCCGGATTCCCTGGCCCAGACCGGCATCAGCAGGGTGCTCATCGCCGCGTCCAGGAAGTTGGTGATCCCGACCATGACGATGACGGCGAGCAGCAGCGGCTCGCCCCGCAGGAAGGTGAACCCCTCGCCGAACCGGCGCCAGTAGCCCGGTTCCGTTCCCTCCGACGGCGTCGGGGCGTCCGGGGCCGGACGCCCCATACCGCGGGGCAGCGCGACGGCGACGATCACCGAGCCGAGAGCGAAGCAGCCCGCGTTGAGGGCCAGGCCGGTCAGGGGGCCGAGCAGCGCCACCAGCGCGCCGCCCACCACCGGGCCGACGGTGGCGGCCAGCCGCTCCACGACGCCGGACAGTCCGGTGGCCCGTTCCAGCGGTATCCCGCCGCGCTCGGCGGCTTCCGGCACCATGACCTCCTTGGCCAGATCGCCCGGGCCACGGGCCGCGCCGATCGCCGCGACCAGGCCCAGCAGGACCGGGAAGGAGAGCAGGTCCAGGGCGTGGAGCAGCGGGATCGACGCGGCGGCGGCCGCGCTGGCCAGATCCGCGGTCCAGGAGACGGCCCGCGGTCCGGTCCGGTCCACCAGGGGGCCGCTGAACGCCTTGACCAGGACGTAGGGCGTCATCTCGCAGAAGGCGACCAGCCCGGTCCTGGTGGCGCTGCCGGTGGTGACGAGCACGAACCAGGGCAGGGCCACCAGCGAGATCCGCGTACCGGTCAGGGAGACGGCGATGGCCGCCAGCACCCCGCCCAGCGGCCGTAAGGACCGCCGGCCGGATATGCCGTCGGGGTCGCCCGGGGCGGCCGCCGTCACGGTGCGCCCGTCCCCGCCGCAAGGGTGTCCGGCTCGGGGAGGATGTGCGCGATGACGCCGACCCGCTCGGCGCCCTCGGGAGCGGTCGCGGCCGCCTCGGGGGTGTCGCTCCGGTAGCGGGCGAGGACCTCCCCCAGCTCCCGGCGCAGAGCCACGGCTTCCCCGGGCGTGAGCCGCAGGGCCCAGTCGCTCATGTCGAAGGTGCCCCGCCACGCGGGTGGCATCGTCTGGAGCCCGTTGAGCGCCTGCTGTGCGCGAAGGGTGTACGTGGCGGCGACGGACTGCATATACGCCAGCGCGGCTTCCGGCTCCTGGTCGACCACCTGACGGTCGCTGAGGTGCGTCTTCCGGTGCACCGAACGCCACCAGCGCTCGCGCGCGTTGCCGCGTTCCGTGTCCTCCTCGACGAAGCCCGCCGCGCCGAGCTGCCGCAGGTGGTAGCTGGCCGTCCCGGAGTTGACGCCCAGTCGCTCCGCGAGGCGGGTGGCGGTCGAGGGGCCGTACTTCCGCAGAAGTCCGACCAGCTGCACACGTACCGGATGCGCCAGGGCACGCAGCCCCTTGGCATCCAGAACAACGGTTTCCTCTTCGGCGGCAGGGGTGCCCGGCCGCTCCAGCGCATCGGTCATGAGACCCACAGTAGACCGCAAAGAGTTCTTCGCAAAGACTTCTTCGCGAAGAACTCTTTGCGGTTCAGGGAGGGGGCGCTCTCAGGCCTCCTTGCCGCACGCCGCCGCCCAGTGGCACGCCACCTGGGTGTCCGTCCCGCCGTTCAGCACCGGCAGATCCACCGTGCGGCACGCCTCCGCCACCCCGGCCCGCTCCGCCTCACCCGAGGCGAGGACCTGGCAGCGGACGTGGAAGCGGCAGCCGGAGGGCACCTTCGAGGGGTCCGGGGGCTCGCCGGTCAGGACGACCGGGTCGCCCTCCGCCTCCGGGAGGACCGACAACAGGGCCTGTGTGTACGGGTGTTGAGGGGCCGTGAGCAACTGCTCCACCGGGCCCGTCTCGACGATGCGGCCGAGGTACATCACCGCCACCCGGTCCGCGATGTTCCAGGCGAGCCCCAGGTCATGGGTGACGACCAGCGCCGAGAGGCCCAGTTCGTCGCGGAGGCGCAGCAGGAGGGCCAGGATCTCGCCCCGTACCGACGCGTCCAGCGAGGCCACCGGCTCGTCGGCCACGATCAGCTCCGGCTCCAGCACCAGCGCCCCCGCGATCACGACGCGCTGGCGCTGACCGCCCGACAGCTCGTGCGGGTAGCGCAGGAAGAATCGTTCCGGCGGACGCAGCCCGGCCCGGGACAGGGCTTCCGAGACGGCCGCCCGCTCGTCGCCCCCGGACCCGTGGATCCGCAGCCCCTCGGCCACCGCGTCGTACACCGTGTGCCTCGGGTTGAGCGAGCCGCTGGGGTCCTGGAGCACCAGCTGCACGCGCTTCCGGTACGCCTTCAGCGCCCGGCCCGCGTAGTCCAGCGGGGCGCCCGCGAAGGTGACCCGGCCGGCGGTGGGCGGGACCAGGCCGAGCAGCGAGCGGGCCAGCGTCGTCTTGCCGCACCCCGACTCACCGACCAGCGCGACGATCTCGCCGGGCCGGATGTCGAGGTCGACGCCGTCCACGGCGCGGGCGGTGGCGGCGCCGCGCCGGCCGGGGAAGGAGACCTGGAGCGCCTCGGCGCTGAGGAGGGGGGCGGTGCCCGGCGGTGAGGCGTCCGCGGGGAGGGCGGCGCCGGCGGGAGGGGCCGTGCTCATGAGGTGCTCCTTGCGTCGTCGGCGGCCGGGGCGTCCACCAGCACGCAGGCCGCCCGCCGCTCGCCCCCGGCCTCCCGCAGCTCCTGGTCCTCCGTGGCGCAGGAGTCCAGCGCCACCGGGCACCGCGGATGGAACGTACAGCCGCCCGGCAGCGCCGCCGGGTCCGGCGGGTCGCCCGGCAGACCGCGCGGGGCGCGCCGGGAGGCGGGGTCCCCGATCCTCGGGAAGGCGGCGGAGAGCGCTTGGCCGTACGGGTGGCGGGCCTCCGCGTACACCTGCCGGGCCGGACCCTCCTCGACGACCCGGCCCGCGTACATCACCGAGAGCCGGTCGCAGGTGTCCGCCAGCACCGCCAGGTCGTGGCTGATCATGATGAGTCCGACGTCCTGGTCGGCCACCAGCTGTTCGATCAGCCGCAGGATCTGGGCCTGGATCATCACGTCCAGGGCCGTCGTCGGCTCGTCCGCGACGATCAGGCGCGGGTCGCAGGCCAGCGCCATCGCGATCATCACGCGCTGGCGCTGACCGCCGGACAGCTCGTGCGGGTACGCCTGGGCCCGGGCGGCGGGCAGCCCGACCTGTTCCAGCAGCTCGCCCGCGCGCTTGCGGGCGGCGGCCGGAGTGGCCTTGCTGTGCAGCAGGATCGGTTCGGCGATCTGGTCGCCGACCCGGTGGACCGCGTTGAGCGAGTGCATCGCGCCCTGGAAGACGATCGACGCGCCCGCCCAGCGGACCGCCCGCAGCCGCCCCCACTTCATGGTGAGGATGTCCTCGCCGTCCAGCAGGATCTCGCCGGACAGCTCGGCCGATGCGGGCAGGAGCCGCAGCAGCGCGAGAGCCAGGGTCGACTTGCCGCAGCCGGACTCCCCGGCGATGCCGAGCTTCTGTCCGGCCTCCACCCGCAGATCGACGCCCCGTACGGCGGGGACGGTGCCGCCGTAGGTGACGGTCAGGTTCCGCACCTCCAGGAGCGGTGGATCACCGACGGGTTTCGACAGGTCGGGTGAGGCGGACGGCTCAGGTCCGGTCGTGGTGGTTGTTGCCGTCAACGGGACACCCCCAGCTTGGGGTTGAGCACGGACTCGATGGCGCGGCCGCAGAGCGTGAAGGCGAGGGCGACCACGGCGATGGCGAGTCCGGGCGGGGCGAGGTACCACCAGTTGCCGGAGCTGACCGCTCCCGCCTCACGGGCGTCCTGGAGCAGCCCGCCCCAGGAGACGATCGTCGGATCGCTGAGCCCGAGGAAGGCGAGGGTCGCTTCGGTGAGGATGGCGGTGGAGATCACCAGCGTGGTCTGGGCGAGCACCAGCGGCATCACATTGGGCAGGACGTGGCGGGACATGATGTGCCCGTGTCCGCCGCCGAGCGCCCGCGAGCGTTCGATGTACGGGCGGGACTCGACGGACAGCGTCTGCGCCCGGACCAGGCGGGCGGTGGTCGGCCAGGTCGTCACGCCGATCGCCAGGATCGTCGTCCAGATCGACCGGGAGAGGACCGTGGCCAGGGCGATGGCCAGGACGAGGGTCGGCATCACCAGGAACCAGTCGGTGATGCGCATGATGACGGTGGCGTACCAGCCCTTGAAGTGGCCCGCGGTGATCCCGATGAGCGTGCCGATCGCCACGGAGAGGAAGGCGGCCAGCAGGCCGACGGTGAGCGAGACCTGTGTTCCCCAGAGCATCAGGGCCAGCAGGCTGCGCCCGAACTGGTCGGTGCCCAGCGGGAATTCACCGCTCGGCGCCTCCATCGGGCCGCCCGGGGCATTGGTCACGCTCTTCGAGTCGGCGCCCACCAGCAGGGGCGCGGTCAGCGCGAGGAGGGCGATCACCGCCAGCACGGCGAGGCCGACGAGTCCGGCGCGGTGCGTGCGGTACTGGCGCCAGAAGCGGAGGGCGGCCTGCCGCCGCCGGGCCCGGGCCAGGGCGCGCGGGCTGTTCGTCCGTACACCTTCGGCTTTGTCGGTCGTGACAGTCATCGGCCCACCCGGGGGTCCAGCAGCGGATAGATCACATCGGCGAGCGTGTTCATCAGGATCACCGCGGAGGCGAACACGAAGAACAGCGCCTGCACCAACGGCAGGTCCGGCACGCTCAGCGCCTGGTAGAAGAGGCCGCCGAGCCCCGGCCAGGAGAACACCGTCTCCACCAGGATCGCCCCCGCCACCGTCGTACCGAGGTTCACGAAGAGCAGCGTCACCGTCGGCAGCATCGCGTTCGGCACGGCGTGCTTCCGGCGTACGAGGTCGTCCCGCAGCCCCTTCGCCCTGGCTGTCGTCAGGTAGTCGCTGCCCATCTCGTCCAGCAGCGAGGAGCGCATCACCAGCAGCGTGCGCGCGTACTCCACCGCCACCAGCGTGATGACGGGCAGCACCATGTGGTGCGCGATGTCGAGGACGCGGTCGAAGCCGGTGGTGGAGCCGGACTCCATGCCTCCGGTCGGGAAGAGCCCCGGGATCGGGCCGATGCCGACCGACAGCGTGATGATGAGGAGCAGGCCGAGCCAGAACGAGGGCACCGAGTACAGCGTCAGCGCGAACGCGGTGTTGGCCCGGTCCCCGGCGCCGCCGTTGCGCCAGGCGGAGCGGGCGCCCAGCCAGATGCCGAGCAGCGTGTAGATGACGAACGCCGTGCCGGTGAGCAGCAGGGTGGCGGGCAGCGCCTCGCCGATCTTGTCGATGACAGGCGCCCGGAACTGGTACGACGTACCGAAGTCGCCGGTCAGGGCCTTGCCGCAGTACTGGGTGAACTGCTGCCAGAGCGGCAGGTCGAGTCCGAACTCACGGCGCATCGCCGCGATCTGTTCGGTCGACACTTGGCGGCCGCCGGTCATCTGCTTGACCGGGTCGCCCGGGATCAGCCGGAAGAGGAAGAAGCTGGTGACGAGGACGGCGAAGAGGGAGACGGCCGCCCCCACCAGCTTGCCCGCCGCGTAGCGGGCGTAGGCGGCGGCGGAACGGGAGCGCGGGGAGCGGGCCGGCGGCCCGGCCGGAGCCGGGCCGCCGGATTCGGTGCTCTCCACGCCCGCCGCGCCTTTGACCAGCGCGGGAGTGGATTCTGAGCTCATGGACTATTCACGGTCTTCCGCGGTGGAGCGGCGACGCATGGCGAACAGCAGTCCGCCACCGGCGAGGACGACGACGGCGATCCCGACCCCGATGAGCACTCCGGTGGAGGAGCCACCGGAGTCGGAGGAGGCCGACGAGGAGGCCCCTGCGGCAGGGACCGCCGACCACCAGCTCCAGTAGCCGTCCTGGCCGTAGATGTTGCCCGCGGCCGACGGCATGGTGGTGATGGACTCGATGTGGTCGGTGCGGTAGGCCTCGACGGCATTCGGGTACGCCATGACGTTCATGTACCCGGTGTCGTACAGCCGCGACTCCAGTTGCCGTACAAGATCCGCCCGCTTGGCGGGGTCGTACTCCGCCAGTTGCTTCTTGTAGAGCTCGTCGTACTGCTTGTCGCAGATGAAGTTGTCCGTCGCGGCCGACTCCTTCGCCTTGGACGGCAGCGCGGCGCAGGTGTGGATGGAGAGGACGAAGTCGGGGTCCGGGTTGACGGACCAGCCGTCGAAGGCGAGGTCGTACTCACCGGCGTACCAGGGGTCGGAGACGTTGTCGAGGCAGTCGACCTTCAGCCCGATGCCCTGCTCGCCCCACCACTCCTGGAGGTACTTGCCGATCGCCTTGTCGTTCGGGTCGGTGGCGTGGCAGAGGATACGGAAGTCCAGCGGCTTGCCGTCCTTGCCGACGCGCTTGCCCGCGCTGTTCTTCCTGTACCCGGCCTCGTCCAGCAGGGCCGAGGCCTTCGCCGGGTCGTACGCCAGCTTCTGGCCGTCCGACGGCTTCCAGAAGTAGTCCGAGAAGCGCGGCGGGATGTACCCCTCGCCCTCGACGGCGTGGCCCTGGAAGACCTTGTCGATGATGGTCTTGCGGTCGACCGCCATGAACAGGGCGTGCCGCACCTTCTGGTCCAGCAGCGCCGGGTGGCCGTCGCCGAATTTCTTGCCGTCCTTGGTACGGGCTCCGGGGTTGACGGCGAGTGCGAAGAAGCGCCGGCCCGGGGCGTCGTTGACCTTGATGTCCGGGGCGTTCTCCAGCGAGGCGGACTGGGCCGGGGTCAGGCTGGGGCTGCCCGCGACGAAGGAGACCTCACCCTTGCGCAGGGCGGCGACGGCCGCGTCCTGGTCCTTGTAGTAGCGGAAGACCAGCTCGTCGAACTTGGGCGAGCCGCGCCAGAAGTCCTTGTTGGCCTTGAGCTTCACAAAGCTGTCGACCTTGTAGTCCGTCAGGATGAACGGGCCGTTCCCCACGATGGGGAAGTCCTTGTCGTTGTTGAACTTGGAGAAGTCGTCGACCTTCTCCCAGACGTGCTTCGGGACGATCGGCACGTCCAGCGCGGCCATCGTGGCCTGCGGCTCCTTGAGCTTGATGACCAGCTTGTCCTTGCTGGGAGCGGTCACCTTCTCGAAGTTGCCGACGAAGCTGCCGTTGGAGGTGGCCGCGCCCTCGTCGGTCATCATCGTGTTGAACGTCCAGGCCGCGTCCTCGGCGGTGGCCTGCTGCCCGTCGGACCACTTCGAGTCGGGCCGGATCGTGTACGTCCACGTCAGCTTGTCCGCCGACGGCTCCCACGCGGTGGCCAGGCCCGGGATCGCCTTGTTGTCCTTGGCGTCGTAGTTGGTCAGGTAGTCGTACATGAGCCGGTGGATGCTCGTGCTCAGCAGCCGCTGGGCGAGGAACGGGCTCAGCGAGTCGACGCTCTGTGCGACGGCGACCGTGAGCGTCGTCCTGCCGTCGTCGGCGCGGGCCTCGGAGGGCGCGGGCGCGAGCGGGTTCCCCGGGACGACGGCCCCGGCGGTGAGCGCCAGGGCGGCCGCGCCCGAGGCGAGCAGGGTACGCAGGCGCCTGCCGGGCCGGGTGGTTCGGGAGGAAACTCTTGTGACCATGGACGGGGACCTCGCGTCATCACTCGCTTGAGAAGGCGGGTTGATCTCTGGTTCGCCAGTTGGTGAAGCGAAGGTTTATCAGCGGTCGCGAGGCTCGTCAACGGTCCGTCAAACCGCGTGTGGGCTGCGGAAATACCCAAAAGGGCCCGCACCGCGCGAGCGGTACGGGCCCTCATTGGTTTAGACCTCTAACGCCTTACTGGTGAGGAGCTTGCGGCGGCTGCGGAGGCGCCTGCCGCCACCCCTGCGGGTCCACCGGACCCTGTAGACCGGGCTGGCCTGCCGGGTTGTCCTCACCACCGGGCTGACCACCCGGCTGACCCTGCGGCGGCGCGGCCGGGGCCGGTCCACCCGACTGGGCCTGCGGTCCACCCGACTGGGCCTGCGAGGGCAGCGACTGCTGCCAGCCGTTCTGCGGTCCGCCCGGGCCCGGCTGCGGGGGATAGGGCTGCTGCGGGGGCTGGGGAGCGCCTGGCTGTCCGGCCGGCTGATATCCCCCGTACGGCGGCGGGGGCTGCTGCCCGGGGTAGGGCTGCTGACCCTGACCCTGGCCTTGGCCCTGCCCCGGCATCGGCTGGCCCGGGTGGGGTTGGTGGCCCGGCTGGCCTTGCTGGCTTTGCTGCGCTTGCTGGCCGGGGTACGGCGGCTGGTAGGGCTGGCCGGGAGCGGGCTGCTGGGGGGCGTACGGCTGCTGGCCGCCGGGGCCGCCCGGGTGCTGCTGGGGCGGGTAGGGCTGCTGGTGCTGCGGGGCGTGGGGCTGGTGCGGGGCGTGGGGCGGCTGGCCCTGTGCGGGCTGCTGGCCCTGCTGACCGGGGATCGGCCGGCCCTGTGCCGGGTAGCCCTGCTGGCCCGGCATCGGCGGGGCGTACTGCGGCGGCGGGTTCTGGCCGTCCGCCGTCCACAGCCCTTGCTGCTGCTGGGCGCGCGCGAAGTCCTCCGCCACGAGGGCCGAGAGGTTGAAGTACGCTTCACGCGTCTTGGGCCGCATCATGTCGAGGTCGACCTCGGCGCCCGCCGCCAGGTGCTCGTCGAACGGGACGACCACGACACCCCGGCACCGCGTCTCGAAGTGCTGCACGATGTCGTCGACCTTGATCATCTTGCCGGTCTCGCGGACCCCTGAGATGACGGTGAGCGAACGCCGCACCAGGTCCGCGTACCCGTGCGCCGAGAGCCAGTCCAGCGTGGTGGAGGCGCTGGAGGCACCGTCGACCGAGGGCGTGGAGACGATGATCAGCTGGTCGGCGAGGTCCAGCACGCCGCGCATGGCGCTGTAGAGGAGGCCGGTGCCCGAGTCGGTGAGGATGATCGGGTACTGCTTGCCGAGCACGTCGATCGCGCGCCGGTAGTCCTCGTCGTTGAACGCCGTGGAGACGGCCGGGTCCACATCGTTGGCGATGATCTCCAGACCGGAGGGCGCCTGCGAGGTGAACCGCCGGATGTCCATGTACGAGTTGAGGTACGGGATCGCCTGGACCAGGTCGCGGATCGTGGCCCCGGTCTCGCGCCGCACCCGGCGCCCGAGCGTGCCCGCGTCCGGGTTGGCGTCGATGGCGAGGATCTTGTCCTGCCGTTCGGTGGCCAGGGTCGACCCCAGGGCGGTCGTGGTGGTGGTCTTGCCGACGCCGCCCTTCAGGCTGATGACGGCGATCCGGTAGCAGGAGAGCACCGGCGTACGGATCAGCTCCAGCTTGCGCAGCCGCTCGGCCTCCTCCTTCTTCCCGCCCAGCTTGAACCGGGAGGCGGCGGAGGGGTTGCGGCTGCTCTTCGCCTTCTGCTTGCCCCGCACGAGCCGGTCGGAGGAGAGCTCCACCGCCGCCGTGTACCCGAGGGGCGCGCCCGGCACGGAACGCTCGCGCTGGTCGTGCGTGACCGGCGTGGGCCAGGCACCCCCGGCGCGCGGATCGACGGGCTGACCCGGGTGGCCCTGCTGCCCCGGCTGCTGCTGGGCGTGGGGCGGCTGGGGCCGGCCCTGCTGCGGCCCCTGCTGGTTGCCCTGCTGCTGGTACGGCTCCGGCTGCTGCGGGGGAGCCGGGGCGACGGGCGCGGGCAGGTTGGGGGCGCTCTGCGCGGGGAACGGGGCGGGCTGCTGGCCCTGCTGAGGTGCGTTGGGGGCCTGGGGTGGCTGGGCCTGCGGGAAGCCGTAGCCGCCTTGGGCACCCTGCGGGGGCAGCTGCTGGTGCTGCTGCTGCGGGAAGCCGTAGCCGCCCGCGCCCTGGGGGGCCTGAGGGTGGGCCTGCGGCGGAAGGGGTGCTCCCTGGCCGCCCTGGCCGGGGAACTGCTGGGGCGGCTGGGGCTGCTGAGGCGCCTGCGGGAAGCCGTAACCGCCGGGAGCCTCGTTGGGCGCCACCGGGGCGGGCCACTGCGCCGCGGGCTGCGGCGCGACGGGCTGCGGGGCGGCCGGCTGGAAGGCGGGCGGCAGCGGCGGCAGCGCGCCGCCCTCGGCGGGCGCGGACCACGGCACCGGCGCGGCGGAGGCCTGCGGCCCGGGCAGGGCGGCGGGCGGAGCGTCCTGAGGAGCGGCGTCCCGCGGTACGGCGTCGGCCTGGGCACCCGTCTCGGCACCGGCGTCGGGGGCGCTGTCCGAGCTGTCGTCCGAGTCGTCCGAGGCGGACACCTCGGCAGGGTCGGCAGCATCGGCCGGCTGCGGGGCATCGGCGGAGTCCGCGGGCTTCGGGTCATCCGTGGAGGCCGACGCGTCCGCGTCGGTACCCGGGCCCGTCCCCGTGCCCCTGTCCGCGTCGTCGCTGTCGGAGGCGGCGGAACCAGCCCCCGTACCCTCGGCGGACCCGGAGCCCGATTCCGTACGGGAAGAAGCCGCACCCGATTCCGTACCGGACAGGCCGGAATCCCCCTCCGTACCCGAAGCGTTCGCCGCCGCCTCGCGCTCGGCGATCTCCCGCTTGAGGGCGGCCGGGGAGAACCGCATCGTGGCGCCGCTCTCCACATCGCCGCCCCCGAACGGACCCGGGTCACCGGACGCGGCCGGAGCGGTCGGCGCACCGGGCACGACGGGCCCGACCGGATCGGCGGGTTCCACGGGCGCGGGTGCGTCCACCGGAGCCGGGGGAGGAGTGGGCGCCCAGTTGGAGTCGAACCCGCCCTGCGACGGCTGCTCCGGCACGGACACGGGCGCCCCGTGCGGCGGCGGAGGCGGCGGCGCCAGGTGCGAGCCCGCTCCCCCCGACGAGTCCCCCGCCGCGTTCTGCGTGTACCAGGCGGGAGGGGTGTAGTCGATGGTGAACTCACCCGTCATCTCGGCGGGATCCGCGTCGGACGACTCGTCGACGGGCGTGTTCCATCCGCCGCGGATCTCGTCCCGATCGCTGTTCACTATGCCTCCTGGTGTGGTCGAGCACCCTTGTGCCGTGGTGGGTGGGGGCGACCGGTCTCATGGGCCCCGGTACGCCCGGCTCTCCCCCTTGCGACGCGCACAACCCGCTCGCAGGTTTTCTTGTGCCGCGCCCCACCCACCCTAATCGCCATGGGGCGCACTCCGGCAGGCCGTATCGCACGGCAAAGAACGGCGAAGGGTGGCCGCCGGGCCCGGCCGCCACCCTCGCACCGCCGACGACGCCTACTTGAGGTCGAACTCACCGTCGCGAGCGCCCAGGACGAAGGCCCGCCACTCCGCCTCGGTGTACCGCAGGACGGTGTCCGGGTCCAGGGAGGAGCGCATGGCGACCGCGCCGCCGGGCAGATGCGCGATCTCGACCCGCTCCTCGACCTCCTCGGTGCCGGGTGCGCTCAGCCACTCCACGCCCGAGATGTCGAGAGCGTAGAGCTCGTCCTTTTCCTGCTGGGTGCCCATGCCGGCGTCCCTTCCGATCGAACTGTCGAACCGTGTGTCGTTGCGTGGTCCATGCTCCCCGGTGGGAGCGGCACATGGGGGGCGAA
The DNA here is from genome assembly GCF_009865135.1 of Streptomyces sp. SID8374. Classification (NCBI taxonomy): domain Bacteria; kingdom Bacillati; phylum Actinomycetota; class Actinomycetes; order Kitasatosporales; family Streptomycetaceae; genus Streptomyces; species Streptomyces sp. SID8374. Next base: position 659,363 of record NZ_WWGH01000002.1, read on the forward strand.
CGGGCGAGGAATCAGTCCATCCGGCGAGCTGTGCCCAGCAGACCGGTCTCCGCGTCCGTCGCACTCGTCATCACCCAGTGGCGCTCGCGGCCCGCCACCCAGAGCGTCACCCCGTCCGCCAGCGTCGGCAGCGCCTCGCTCTCGGCCGGTGCCAGCCCCAGGATCCGGCCGATCTGCTTCGCCTCGTCGGGCGAGACCCGCTGGATGCCGACGAGCGCCGAGGAGCGCAGCAACCGGGGTGCCACGGGGCTCAGATAGGGGAGCAGCGTCAGCACGGACTGCCAGGGGGAGGAGATGACCCGGCCGCGGGGCGGTCGCATGCCGCAGTCGCGGATGACCACCACGGGGCTGCCGACGGTGGCGCCCGTCGGCGGGACCCGGCCCACGTCGTACAGGGAGACGCACTCAAGACCGGCGCCCGCCGCCTGCGCCAGCGTGTTCCAGGCCTGGACCCGGCCGGTCTCGACCGCCACCCGCGCACCCGTCCCGGCGGCCCGCAGCGCCAGCACCTGCGCCGTCCACAGTCCGCCGATCAGCGTGACGTCGTACGGGACGGGCCGGTGGAACCCGATCAGCTGCGGGCGCCCCTCCGCGTCGTCGCCGATGATCACGCCGTCGTCGCCGACCGGGAGCGACAGGGCACCCAGGTGGTCGGTGAGCACGGTGTGGCCCGCGTGGCGGGGGCCGAGCAGTCCGCGCCCGGCCCCGGTCCGCTCCGCCGTACCGCGCCCCACCGCTGCCCCGCCTCTTCTCGATCCGGTCCTCACTGGGCCCCTCCCAGGGGGAGCGTCGCCAGCACACCCGGCAGCTGCTCGCGGTCCAGCCGCACCAGACCCACCTTGGCGTGCCGGGCCGCCTGCTCCAACGTCCTTCGTACGCCGACGAGTTCGGTGTCCGACCCGCCCGTCACCCGGACATGGCCGCTGACGCTCGTCTCGCCCTGCCGTGCCCCGCGCCGCACGCTGAGGCTGAAGGTCGTGGCGTACGCGGGGACCGACGTCAGCAGTGCGACCAGCTGCGGGAGCGGCGTCGCCCCCCGGCCCAGCTGGGGCCAGCGGTCCACGGCGTACGTGGTGTGCCACCGGTCGTCGCAGCGCCAGACCCGCGAGGTCTCCATCGTGCGCCGCTGCGGCGGAGCATCCGGGCGCCCGGCGCGCCCCGACAGCAGGGGGTTGGCGCAGGCGGAGGTGGCCACGGCCGAGTTCAGCTCGTCCTGGTCCAGCACCACCGCCCGGAACCCGGCCCCCGTGATCCGGCTCGCCACATGGTCCGCGACCCGCACCAGAGCGCGCTGGGCGCCCTCGATCCCGCCGCCGCGCGCCTCGATGGCCTCCCGGCACAGCTCCGGGTCCAGCTTCACCGCGACCCAGGTCATCCGGAGCGCGGGCGCCCCGGTCCGGTCCTGGAGGGGCCCGTACGAGAGGCGGGCCACCGACTGCTGCGGCAGATGCGGCGCGGGAGCGGCCCGCACCTGCTGCACCAACTGCGCCGACTCCAGCACGATGTCGTCGACCTGGAGGGCGTCGCCCAGCAGTGACAGCGGGAGCGAACGGGCGCCGAACGCGGGCCGCAGCGCCTCACCGCTCGCCTCCACCCGCACCGCCGCCGTCAGGAAGGTGCCGTCACCGAGCATGCCCACCGTGCGGTGGTCCCGGTCGACATAGATATAAGGAGCGAAGCCGGGCACGTTCTCCGCGACCGGGGCCAGCATCGGCTCCGCGTCGGCGCCCGGAGCCGCCGCCCGCCGCCGGGCCTTGAGGGTGAGAGCACTTGACAGCCAGTCCTGGAGCGCGCGGCCCCGGCGGCGTACCACCGCGAGCAGCACCAGCACCACGACGAGCACGCCCGCGGGCACCAGCCAGGCACCGCCGAGCGCCGTACCCACCACGGCCACCGCGAGGGCCGCCTCGATGAGCAGCAGCTGCCGCCGCAGGGGCCGGACCCGGCCGGTCCGCGCGGTGGCGCGCAGGGTGGTGGAAGCGGGGGCGGCCGACGGAGTGTCAGGGGCTGTGGCGGCCGGCTCGTTGCTGCGTTGCCGACGGGAAGGTCCAGGGGTTCCGCGGTCGGACCGCCCGGTACGCTCCCGCGTAGCTGCACCCATCGCCGCGTTGCCCCCTCGTGTCCGTATTCACCGTTTTCTGCACGGGTGTTGACCGGGTGGTCACCCTACCTGAGCAGTGGGGGCCGAGCCCCTGGGGGCATAGTAGGGGCCCGGTGCGACACCAGGGGCCGACGGTGCGTGTGGCACCCTGGTCGACCATCGGGGAGAAGGGGCAGCGGAACATGGCATCACGGCGGGATGAGCTCAACGCCTACACCTTTGCGAAGCGGAGGTTGATCGCACAGTTCCTGCAACCCAACCCGACCGGTTCCGAGGAAGGCGCACCGCGCCCGCTGCGCGCGGTCGTGCCGGGAGCGATCATCGGCGTCGTCGTCCTCGCCGTCTTCGGCGCCTGGGGCATGTTCAAGCCGGTGGCCCCCAAGAACTGGGACACCCCCAACGAGAACGTCATCATCGCCAGCAAGTCCACCACCCGCTATGTGGTGTTGACGACCGACGGCAAGAAGCAGCTCCACCCCGTGCTCAACATGTCCTCGGCCAAGCTCCTGCTCGCCCAGGACAAGGGCAAGGTCGTCAACGTCGACGAATCGGTCCTGGACGACGGCACGATCCCGCACGGCGCGACCCTCGGCATCCCGTACGCCCCCGACCGGCTGCCCGACCCCAAGGACGCCGGATCCGCCAAGCGCTGGGCGGTCTGCGAGCAGCCCGGGGAGGGCGGCCGGGCCATCCAGAAGGCGGCCTTCGTCTTCGCCGAGCGAGAGGAGGACAAGACCGAGGGCAAGGCGAAGCTGCGCGGCGGCGAGGTGATGTACGTCGAGGGCCCCGACCGGACCCGCTACCTCGTGGACGCCGAGGGCAAGGCCTACCCGGTCACCGACGACGAACTGCTGCTGCGCACCCTGGTCGACCCGGACGCCAAGCCCCAGCGGGTCTCCGCCGCCTGGCTGGCGACGCTGCACCGGGGCGACCGGATCACCTTCCCGACCCTGGACGGTGTCCCGGGCGCCCCCGCGAACGTCCCGGGCACCCTGGACGAGGACACGAACAAGGTCGGCATGGTCCTGGCCGCCACCGCCGGAACCAGGACCCAGCAGTACGTCGTCCTCCCCGGCAGGGTCGCCCCGGTCTCGGACTTCATCGCCAAGCTCCTGCTCAGCAGCCGGGACCTGGACAAGCTCGGCCAGGCGGGCCGGGAGAAGCCGGTCGGCGCCTCGGCGTTCGCACCGGGCCGGGCCTTCGGCGCGGAGCTGGACTGGCCCGTCCACGAGCCGAAGGCCGTCAACTCCCCGGACATGACGAAGGGAAGCCGGAACACCGTGTGCAACGTCCTGCGCGACGTCGACGCCGACAACGGCGCCACCACCCTCTCCACCTGGGTGGGTACGGGCTTCCCGGCGACGCTCCCCACCGGCTCCTCCAGCGCCTACGTCACCCCCGGATCCGGTGAGTTCTTCCGCCAGTTCCAGGGCTCCAAGACCGACGTCGGCTTCCTCTTCCTGGTCACCGACACCGGACTGCGCTACGCGATGCAGTCCAACAGCGACAGCGGACAGGACGACTCCGGCATCGGCGCGTCCGGCTCGAAGAAGGAGCGGGAGGCGCGCCGGCAGGAGGCCCAGCAGGCGCAGAACCTCCTCGGCTACAAGGACGTCGACCCCACCCCCGTCCCCGCCGCCTGGTCCACGTTCCTGCCGACGGGCCCGCGGCTCTCGACGGGCGCGGCGAGCCAGCCGCAGGGTTCGTGAGGAGCGGTACGCAGATGACGCGCCCCACTGCTGCCCCTGCCAGGCGCCTCCTGACGGCTGTGGCGGCGACCGGAGTCCTCCTGGTCGCCCTGCCGGTCCCTCCGGCCGCCGCCGACGACGCGACCCAGTGCACGTTCGGCGGGAAGAAGTACCCGGGCCGCCCCTGGTCGTTGCAGCGCGTCCTCATGGACGAGCTGTGGAAGCAGTCCACCGGAAAGGGGGTACGGGTGGCCGTCATCGACACCGGCGTCGACGTGAAGAACCCCCAGCTGACCCCCGCCGTGGACGTCAAGGCGGGCAAGAACTTCCTGCCGGAGAAGCTCAAGACCGAGGACGGCCGGGAGATCGAACGCGGCAAGGAGAACGGCACCACGGACACCGTGGGCCACGGCACCAAGGTGGCCGGCATCATCGCCGCGCGCGAGGCGAAGGGCACGGGCTTCACCGGCCTCGCCCCCGACGCCACGATCATCCCGATCCAGCAGAACGACGCCCACGGCAACGGCACCGCGGACACGCTGATCCAGGCCATCCTCTACGCCACCGACACGGCGAAGGCCGACATCATCAACATCTCCCAGGACACCGCCGACGCCGTCGAGCCGACACCGCGCCTGAAGCAGGCCATCGACCACGCCCTGGCCGAGAACATCGTGGTCGTGGCCTCGGCGGGCAACGACGGTGTGGGCGGCAACGTGAAGCGGACCTACCCCGCCTCGTACGAGGGCGTCCTCGCCGTCGCCTCCTCGGACCGCAACAACGAACGCGCCTACTTCTCCCAGGCCGGCCCGTTCGTCGGCATCGCCGCCCCCGGCGTGGACATGATCTCCACCGTCCCCGGCGGCGGCCACTGCGCCGACAACGGCACCAGCTTCTCCGCCCCGTACGTCGCCGGGGTCGCCGCACTGGTCAAGGCCAAGCACCCCGACTGGACGCAGCGGCAGATCGTGGCCCAGCTCCAGCAGACGGCGGAACGCTCGGTGGCCGGCCACGACCGCCACGTGGGCTGGGGAGTCGTCGACCCGGTACGCGCCCTCACCGAGGACGACAAGCCCATCGAACGCCCGGTCGCGAGCGAGGGCATGAGCAAAGGCGAAGCCCCCGCCACGGCCCAACTCCAGCTCGGCGAAACGGCCGACGAACGCAACGCCCGCCTCGCGACGTACGTCGTCGTGGGCGGCGGCGTCCTGGTGGCCGCGATCGCCGGTGCGGCAGTGGCGGTACGGGACATGAGGCGCCGTACGAGGCGGCTGGCGGGCGACAGCTGACGGACGGGAGCTCCGGCCGGCGCATGAGACAAGTCACGTGGCCGCCAACCCAATTGGCCCGGCAGTACGCAGTGACTAGAGTTACCGGTTGAGATGGACTCGGATCGCATCGATGCGATAGCAACGCAGAGCGATCCGAGCAAACGGGGATGCACAACGGGGAGGACGGCATGGGGACCGGTCCAGGTGACCTCAGGCGCGGAGTAGGCGCGCTGGAGACGTTCAAGAAGCGGGTGGACGCCCTGCTCGCGGACCTGGAGGGCTCGGCGGCCGGCAAGTCGAAGGTGGCGGCACAGACCGTGTCCCGCGCCTCCTTGAGCGGCCCGAACGCCCGCTTCGCCGAGGCGGACGGCCTCTACACCCAGTACAACCGCGTCCACGAGTCCCTGGTCTCGCTCTCCAAGTCGCTGGGCGACCAGATCGAGTACCTGAGCCTGGGGGTGCACGCGGCGGCGGTCGGCTTCGACAACGTGGACGACGAGACGCGGCGGCGCTTCCACGAGATCCAGACGCGGATGGACCGGGAGCGCGAGAAGGCCCTCAAGCCCGACGCCGACAACCGTGAAGGCCAGTCCGGCGACGGTTGGGAGACGAAGTGAGCGACGACAAGCAGCCGGAACTGACCCCTGCCGAGCAGCAGAAGCAGGACGAGGGCCGCGTCAAGACCCAGCTGGTCGTCACCGATGCGACGGAGCTGGGCAGAGAGGTCCTGAGCCTCTTCACTCCCGGAAGCGTCGCCAGGGCAGGCCGTACCTCGTTCGAGGGACACGACCTCAACGCCATCATCGACCTGGTGGAGAACGCCAACCCGGCGGACATGGAGAACGCGGGCAAGGCGCTCTGGGAGGCCAGGGACGCGATCCGGAGTGCGTCGAAGGAACTGGGCGACTACATCAAGGGGGTCGACTGGCAGGGCGACTCCGGCGAGGCGTTCCGTAAGTGGGGCCTGGGCCTGGTCACCCACGCCGAGAAGCTCGGCGACTTCGCGGATGCGGCAGGCACCCAGATCACGGTGGCCGGCACCGGCCTGGCGTCGGTACGGAGTTCCATGCCGCCGCGCGACCGCCGGATGATCCAGACGGACGTGGACGACATCCTGTTCCCGGCCCGGACCGAGACCAACCCGGCGTATGCGGCGGCTCTCACGGTGGAGAAGAACCGCCAGGAGGCCATCAACCAGATCAACCGGCTGGCGTCGTACTACGCGGTGTCGGAGGAGGTGCTGGCTGCGCAGGAACCGCCGCGGTTCGATCAGAAGCTCGGCGTCGACATGCCTAAGCCCAGTGGTGGCGTCGAAAGGCCCACGGCCGTCACTGCACCTCCCGGCGCAGACACACTGGGCAGCGGCACGACACACGGCAATCCGGAGCGCTCGGCCGCAGGTCTCTCCAACACTGTCAGTTCTTCCGGTGGCCGTGCCCCCGTCGAGGCTCTGGGTTCTGCACCCGTGCTGGACAAGAGCACGTCCACGGAGATCAACAGTGTCGCGACCCCGACCGCTCCGACGATGAGCACCGGCGCCGCTCCTATCCCTTCGGCCACCAGCAGCTCGGCACCGGCTACTTCACCGATGCCGGTGGCGCCCAGTTTCGGCAAGATGCCATCGGCGAGCTCCGCGCGGGCCACGGGCTCACCGGCTGTGCCTCGGTCCGCGACCCAGGCCGGCGCCGGCCTGGGCAAGGCATCCCCCACGGGCGCGAGTGCCGCAGCCAGGGGTAGCGCCGGTACACCCGTTGGCCGACCAAGTCCGATGGTCGGCGGGTCATCTGTCACGGGCCGCCCCGGCGGTGGCGCAGCGTTGCCCACCGCCGGTCAGTCCGGCGTGACGGGCGGCCGTCCTATGGCGGCTCACGGCGGCACGGCAGCGCCGGGAAGCTCCCGTACGGGACAGGGCAACGGCATCGTGGGTGGTACGCCGCAGCGGGCTACTTCCGGGGTGTCCGGAAGTGGCGGGGCTCGTGGAGTACCGCGAGGAACGGTGATCGGCGGACCCGGCGGGAGTGGCAGTGTGCCGCGCTCCGTCCAGCGTGGCGCGCCTGTTTCGGGTGCTAACGGAGTGGTCGGCGCTCCCCGAGGGACATCGGGCTCCGGCTCCAAGGGCTTCACAGCCGGTGGCGCAGGCCTTGTCCGAGGTCCTGCCGGTCGGCGGAAGACTGACCGGAAGGACGAGGAGAACACCGGGTCGACTCGTCCGGACTACCTGACGGAAGACGAAGAGACGTGGGCGGGCCGACGGCGCGGAGCTGTGCCGCCGGTGGTCGAGTAGCAGCCCCAGGGAAGGTTCGGAAGTCGGGATGACAGCAGGAATGGGCCGACCCCAGAGGCGTGTACTGAGCGCACTGGCCGTGGCAGCTTCGTGGAGCGTTGTCTTTGCCGGTACGGCACAGCCTGCCGTTGCTGCGGACATGCAGTCCAAACAGTGGTACCTCAGTGCTTTGCAGGCTGAGGAAATGTGGAAGGTCACGACAGGCGAAGGCATCAAAGTCGCTGTCATCGACACGGGCGTCAACCCGTCTACGCCTTCCCTGAAAGGGCAAGTCCTTAAGGGGCTCGACGCTACTGATGCTGCCGGTGACGAGCATGATGACTACCGTGGGCATGGCACCAACATGGCCGAGCTGATCGCGGGGACGGGCAAGGGGGGCGGTCTGCGGGGGCTTGCCCCTGGGGTGAAGATCATCCCTATGCGGATCAGCGACACGGAATTTCAAAATGAGAATTCCGTCAATGCGCGTGACTACGAAGTTGCCATCCGGGCGGCAGCTGACAGTGATGCTCAGATCATCAGCATGTCGTTTTCCAGTGACTACTCCTCAAGCGCGGAGCGTGAAGCCGTAAAGTACGCGCAGCAAAAGGGGAAGCTCTTCTTTGCTGGAGTAGGGAATAATGCGGAGGAAGGCAACAAGGAGCAGTACCCGGCTTCGTATCCGCAAGTAGTGGGTGTCGCCGCTGCGGACCGCAAGGGGAAAGTCTCTGAGTTCTCCACAAATGGAAACAGTGTGGACATCGCTGCTCCGGGCAGTGACATCCCGCGCTGGTGCAACAACTCCTTCAAGAGTTACTGCGACGGAGCTGGCGGAACCAGTCCCGCCACCGCCATCGCCTCCGCCTCCGCCGCCCTAGTCTGGTCCGCCCACCCCGACTGGACTGCCAACCAGGTCCTCAACGTCCTCTTCGACACGGCTAGCCGTAGTTGGAAGAAGGGCGACCGCAGCGCCTACCTCGGCCACGGCCTCATCCGCCCCGCGATGAACATCCTCAAGGGCAAGGGCGACCCCGGCGACCCGGACATCAGCCCCCTCACCGAGGAGCGGACCGGCGGCTCCCCGGCGTCGCCCACCCCCTCCGCCTCAGCCTCCGGGCAGCCCGCCCAGAACGAGAAGGCCGGCCAGGTCGACGAGACCGTGGCCGCGGGCGACAGCGAGAAGGCGGCGGGCGGTGGCGCCCCCCTTGGCCTGATCCTCGGCGGCATCGCGGGCGTCGCCGTCCTCGGGGGCGTGGTCTTCGCCGTCGTCCGCAGACGTGGCGCGGCCTGACCGCAGGTACCTCACATGTACCGGCCGGCGATCCATGCCGGCTTGCAGAATCCACCGGAACGAAAGGAAAGCCATGTCGGCAGACCAGAAAGTCTCAGCTGAAGCCCTGATCAGGCTGGAGGGCCAGCTCACCGAGAGGTTCGACTCGGTGAAGGGGCAGCTCAAGCAGCTGCACGCGACGATCGACAGCCTGGAAGGTGCCTGGAAGGGCATCGGGGCCGGTCACTTCAACCAGAAGCAGAACGAGATCAACAGGAGCATGGTCGGCATCGGCAAGGAGCTGCTCCGCTTCCAGGAGGCCATCAAGGCCGCCCGCACCATTTCGGACAACACCGAGGACCAGATCAAGGCCGCCCTCATGGGGGTGGACGTCGTCGACGGCTACTCGGGCGACGCCGCGGCCACGGCCCGGACCTCGAACCTGAACAACTTCTGACCGGTATTCCGTAACTCGACTGAAGGAGGACCACATGGCCAACAACGACGGTACGACGGTCGTCACTTATGCCAGCCTCGACCTCGCGGCCGCCTCGATCGATCGTCAGGCCAAGCAGCTCGACCAGGACCTCCGGGCGATCAAGAGCATGATCGCCTCGGTCTCGGAGCTGTGGGAGGGCGAAGCCAAGTCCGCCTACCGCAGCGCGCAGGACCGCTGGGACACGCAGGCGACGGGCATCAAGGAGAACCTCGCCCAGATCTCCCGCGCCGTGCGCGACGCGGAGACGGCCTACCGCAGCGGTGACAAGCGGGCGGCGGCCAACTTCCACTAGCCGATCCGGCTGGAAGCAAGCCGCGCAGACAGCGGCACATCAGGGTGGACACGCGCGGGAGGTGTCCACCCTGACGCATGTCCGCTGTACGTCAGCACGGCCGACGCGGAGGGGTGGGGGCGCCGACACCCAGTCGGCGCCCCCCATTACCCGCACCCCAAGACCGCCCGGCCCCCATCCGCACCCGAACACCCGGCCCGGCCCGGCCCCCACCCCACCCACACGCTTACTCCGGAGCCAACTACCCCCCGTCCACCAACCCCGTCTGCACCAGCGGGTTCCCCCGCCGCCGGGTGATGAAGACGCCCCGCCCCGCCGGCATCGGCCGCGGTCGTACGCCGCCCAGGACATCGCCCTCCATCGGGTCGCCCGACAGCAGCACCCCCTGCGCGCCCAGCTCCGTCATGCGCTGGAGGAACGGGTCGTACAACGCCCGGCTCGCCCCCGCCGTGTTGCGGGCGATGATGAAGCGGACGCCCACGTCACGGGCGAACGGCAGCAACTCCGTCAGCGACGACAGCGGGTTGCCGCTGGACGTGGCGACCAGGTCGAAGTCGTCGATGATCACGTAGACCGTCGGGCCGCGCCACCAGCTGCGGTCCCGCAGCTCCTGGGCCGTCACGTCGGCCGACGGCGTGCGGCGCTTCATGAGGTCGTGCAGCGCCACCATGTGGTGGTCCATGTTGTTGGACATGGGGATGTACTCCGCCAGGTGCGACGCGGGCGTCACATCCAGCAGCGAGCGCCGGTTGTCGATGACGAAGAGCTTGCAGGTGTCGCCGTCGTACCGCTCGGTGAGCTGCTTGACGACCAGCCGCAGCAGGTTGGACTTGCCGGACTCGCTCTCGCCGAAGATCAGGAAGAACGGGTCGTGGTCGAAGTCGACGAAGACCGGCGCGAGGTTGTTCTCGTCGATGCCGATGGAGATCCCGCGCTCCGGGACGGCGTGGCCCGGCGGGAGTTCGGCCGCCGGGAGGGAGCGCGGCAGCAGACGTACCTTCGGCGCGGGCGGGGCCGTCCAGTGCCGGGAGACCTCCGCGTTCATCGCGGCCGTCGCCTCGGACAGGTCGCTGTCGGAGTTGATGCCGTCGATGCGCGGCACCGCCGCCATGAAGTGCAGCTTCTCCGGCGTCAGCCCGCGTCCCGGCACCCCGGCCGGCACGTTGACCGCGATCTTCCGGTCCAGTTCGGAGTCCATGACGTCGCCGAGCCGCAGCTCCAGGCGGTTCATGAGATGGTCCTTGAGGCTGGCCCGGACCTCCATGGACCGTGACGCGGTGACGATGAGGTGGATGCCGTAACCGAGGCCCCGCGCCGCGATGTCCACGGCCGCGTTCTCCAACGCCTCGTAATCCGTGCGGAAGTTGCCCCAGCCGTCGATGACCAGGAAGACGTCACCCCACGGCTGGTCCGTCACCGAGATCTCGCCGCGCGCCCGCATCCGGCGGAAGGTGGCGATGGAGTCGATGCCCGCGTTGCGGAAGTATTCCTCGCGCCGCGACAGGATGCCGTACACCTCGGCGACCGTACGGCGCACCCGCTCGGGGTCCAGGCGGGATGCGACGCCACCGACGTGCGGGAGGCCCGCGATGGACGACATGCCGCCGCCGCCGAAGTCGAGTCCGTAGAACTGCACTTCCTGCGGGGTGTGGGTGAGCGCGAAGCCCGCGATGAGCGTACGGAGCAGGGCCGACTTGCCGGACTGCGGACCACCGGTGATCTGCATATGGCCGGCCGCCCCGGAGAAGTCCCGGTACAACGTGTCGCGCCGCTGCTCGAACGGCTTGTCGATCACACCCAGCGGTACGACGAGACGCCCCGAACCCTCGAACCCGGGCTGCGTCAGCCCGCGTCCCGGCACCGGCGCGAGCCCGGGCAGGATCTCGTCCAGCGACGGCGGGTTGTCCAGCGGCGGCAGCCACACCTGGTGGGCCGAGGCGCCCCGCCCCTCCAGCCGCCGCACGATCACGTCCAGCACCGTGTCCGCCAGCGCGTCGTCGTCCCCCGCCCGCTGCTCCGGCACCCCGGTCCCGGCCCGCGGGCTCGGCTGCACGTACCGCACCGGCACCGGCGCCGCCGTGAACGGAACCGGCCTGCGGTCCACCGGCAGCGGGCCCCCGGACGCGTCCGCCTGCCGGCCCCCCGCCCGGTACACCCCGGAGACGTACGCGGCCTTGAACCGCACCATCTCCTCCGTACCGAACTTGAGCAGCCCGGAACCGGGCACGTTCGGCAGGTGGTACGCGTCGGGCACCCCGATCGCGGCCCGGGACTCGGCCGCCGAGAAGGTGCGCAGACCGATGCGGTACGAGAGGTACGTCTCCAGACCGCGCAGCCGCCCCTCCTCCAGGCGCTGCGACGCCAGCAGCAGATGCACGCCCAGCGAACGGCCGATGCGCCCGATCTGCACGAACATGTCGATGAAGTCGGGCTTCGCCGTCAGCAGTTCGCTGAACTCGTCGATCACCAGGACGAGGGAGGGGATCGGCTGGAGCGGCGCACCCGCCGAGCGCGCCTTCTCGTAGTCGTGGATGTTGGCGTAGTTGCCCGCGTCGCGCAGCATCTCCTGGCGGCGGTTGAGCTCACCGCTGATGGAGTCGCCCATGCGGTCGACCAGCGTCAGGTCGTCCGCCAGGTTGGTGATCACCGCGGCCACGTGCGGCATCTGCGCCATACCGGCGAAGGTCGCGCCGCCCTTGAAGTCCGCGAGGACGAAGTTGAGGGTCTCCGAGGTGTGCGTGACGGCGAGGCCCAGCACCAGCGTCCGCAGCAGCTCCGACTTCCCGGAACCCGTGGCGCCCACGCACAGCCCGTGCGGGCCCATGCCCTCCTGCGCCGCCTCCTTGAGGTCCAGCATCACCGGCGCGCCGCCCTCGCCGACGCCGATGGGCACGCGCAGCCGCTCGGCCTGGGAGCGGGGGCGCCAGGTCCGGCTGACCTCGATGGAGGCCGCGTCCCCCAGGTTCAGCAGATCGGTGAACTCCAGGTTGGCCAGGAGCGGTTCGTCGTCGTCCCCGCCCGTCGCCATGTGCAGCGGGGCCAGCTGACGGGCGAGCGCCTCGGCAGCCTCGTAACTCAGCAGGTCGGGCACCCCGTCGTAGACGAGCCCCTGCCCCGACTCCAGTTGCAGCGACTGCGGCTGCACCAGGACGGAGAGGCCGCCGCGCGCTCCCTGCACCTCGCCCGGCACCACCTCGATGACCGTCACGCCCTGCAACCCCTCGGCCGAGGCGAGCACCGACATCGGGGGCACCGACTCGCCGTCCAGGACGACCACGATGTGCGGCTGCTCCAGGAGCGGCTGGCCGCCGGGCTGGAAGCGGGGGCGGCCGTCGAGGCGGGCCGCCAGCTGCTGTTCGAGCTCCAGGACGCTGGTGGTGATCAGGCGCCGGCTGCCCGCACCGTCGACCGAACCCTTGTCCTGTACGTGGGGGAGCCACTTCGCCCACTCCCACTGCCGGGCCTCCTCGCGGCCCGTCGCGACCGCGATCACCAGGTCCTCGGGGGAGTGCAGCGAGGCCAGAGCACCGACCACGGCCCGCGCCGAGGAGCGCGCGGAGTCCGCGTGGCCGCTGATCGTCAGGTGGTAGAACGCCCGCAGCGACACCGCCATCGGCAGGCCGTCCAGCGTGGAGTGCGTCGTCAGGAACTGCTGCATCGCCCCGGCGGTCAGCGGTTCCAGCTCCTCGACCGGCGCCGTCTCGGGGGCGACCAGCGGCGTGGCCAGCTCCTGGCTGCCGAGCCCGATCCGTACCTGCGCGAAGTCGGCGTCACCGACCCGCCGCTCCCACACCCGGCTGCCCTCGGCGACCAGCGCCCACAGCTGCTCGGGCGAGGGGTGCAGATAGAACTGTGCGTCACGCTGCTTGCGCGCGGTCCTCACCACCGTGCGCCGGGTCTGCGTCAGGTACTTCAGATAGTCCCGCCGCATGTCCGCGAGCTGACCCTGGGTGCCCCGCCGGAAACGCACCATCATCGCGATCGCCATGGCCACCGTGGAGGCGATCATGATCACGCCCATGATCCGCATGATCGGGTTCGGCGTCATGAAGAAGAAGACGACCGAACCACCCATGCCCAGCATCGGCAGGAGCTGCATGAGCATGCCCTCCTGCTGGCCCCGGGGCAGTTCCGGCGGAGGTTGCAACTGCACCTGTTCGACCGGCACTTCGGAGGGCAGGGCCCGCGGTGGGCGCTTGACGACGATCTGGCTCACAGCTCACCAATTCCCTTGCCGGACGGAAGTGTTCCTATCGGCGCCCCCGTGGCGACGGGCTCCATCCGCGGGATGGATCCTACTGGCGGAGCGGGGGCCGCATGGCGGTAGGGTGTCGCGATGCATATACGCATCCGCTAACTACCGCAAGAAGGCGGTCATTCGGGACGTGGGGCGATATCCACCGTCCTGAGGAGTGTTTCCGGCAGAAGTTCCAGAACGGCGCACAGCGGTTCCGGAACGGCCGCGAACACCCCGCGGCGGCACGGGCGCGCGGAGCCGAGGCACACGCGCGGCGCCGGGCACAGAGGCACGTAGGTCCAGAGCAACAGGGGGAGCAGCAGGTGACAATGACGGCCCAAGCGGCAGCCACCACGACCGGCAGGCCGAGTCACGGAGTTCCGTCCGGCAACGGCACGGGCTTCTGCCGGGTCACGGTCGTCGCACCCGACAGCCGGGTCGACGTGGCGCTGCCCGAGGACGTGCCCGTCGCCGACCTCTACCCCGAGATCCTCCGCCTCTCCGGACAGAGCCCCACCCCCGGTGCCCCCGTCGGCTACCACCTCGTACGCCGCGACGGCACCGTCCTGGACAGCGCCCGTACGCTGGCCGGCCACCGCATCCTCGACGGCGAGCTGCTCTCCCTGCGGCCCTTCGCCGAGTCGCTGCCGCCCGCCGTCTTCGACGACGTCTCCGACGCCGTCGCCACCGCCGTGGCCAAGGACCGCACCCTCTGGGGCGACTCCCTCATGCGCGGCGCGGGCCTCTTCGGCGGCTCCGTCCTGCTGAGCCTGCTGGGCTTCGTGCTCTGGACGGCCGACCCCCGGCACGACATGCACGGCCTGCCCGGCATCCTGGCCGCGGTCGCCGCCGTACTCCTGCTCGCCCTCGCCTGCGTCCGCGCACGCATCTACGACGACCGGGGCTCGGCCATCGCGCTCGGCACCGGCGCCATGGTGAACGCCGCTGTCGCCGGTTCCGGGCTGCTCTCGCTCAGCACGGGCCAGGGCGTGGGACGGCTCCAGTTCCTGCTCGCCTGCGCCGCCGTGCTGGTGGTCGCGGTCATCCTCATGATCACCGCACCCGGCGGCGACGGACCGTTCGTCGCGTTCGTCTTCGCGAGCGCCACCGGCCTGGTGGTCACCTTCATCGCGATCACGGCGGAGCTGGCGCCCATCGAGGCCGCCGCCGTCTGCGCCCCCTTCTCCGTCGGCGCCCTGGCCTTCCTGCCCGGCCTCTCCACCCGCTTCGCCCGCCTCCCCATCGGCTTCGAACCGCCCCGCTCCGCCGTCGGCGACTACGGCACCTCCGAGCCGGCGCCCCAGGGCCCGGTCGACGCCGTACGGATCGCCGCCCAGGCGCGCCGGGGCCACGAGCTGCTCCTCGGCCTGGTCGGCGGCTGCGCCCTGGTGGCCGTGGCCGCCGCCGCCGTGCTCGGCTTCTCCGACAACGTCTGGGGCCAGCTGCTCGCCCTGGCCACCGGCGTCGCCATGCTGATGCGCGCCCACCTGTTCCGCTACACCGCCCAGGTCGGCTGCACCCTCGCCGCGGGCCTCGGCTCCCTGGTGTTCCTCGGCCTCGGCCTCTCCCTCAACCCGCCGCTCACCCTGGTGCGCGACGCCCTGCGGGGGGACGGCACCGCGCTGGACATCCGTACGGTGTGGCTCGCCGCCGCCGTCGCGGGCGTCGCCGCCCTGATCACCGCCATCGGCCTGATCGTGCCGCGCAAGGGGGTGACCCCGTTCTGGGGCCGCTTCCTGGAGATCGCCGAGACGGTCGTCCTGCTCACCCTGCTGCCGCTCTGCCTGGCGGTCTTCGACGTCTACCGTTCGATCCGGGCCCTCACCAGCTGACCAGCGCACCCCGCGCGGGCACCGTCCGGGGGTGACCCGAATGGCTGGTACTCTGACCAGTGGCCGTTTGTGTACGCCTCTCCGGGTCTTCCTGGGGACTGCGCTCATCGGACCTTCGCCTCCGAGTCACGGAAGCTCCCCTGAGATCAAGACCAGGGGCACTCGTGGGCGCTTCGAACATCAAGAGGAGTACGCGTGCCGCTCGACGCCGCTACGAAGAAGCAGATCATGTCCGAGTTCGCCCAGAAGGAGGGTGACACCGGATCCCCCGAGGTCCAGGTCGCCATGCTCTCCCGCCGGATCTCGGACCTGACGGAGCACCTCAAGACGCACAAGCACGACCACCACTCCCGTCGTGGTCTGCTGATCCTGGTCGGCCAGCGTCGCCGCCTCCTGCAGTACCTGGCCAAGAAGGACATCCAGCGCTTCCGTGCGCTGGTCGACCGCCTCGGCATCCGCCGTGGTGCGGCCGGCGGCGCCAAGTAAGTACGCCGTGGAGAGGGAGCGGTTCCCGCGTCTGAGGGGACCGCTCCCTTTGCCGTACGTGCGCGACCGGTGTCAAGCTCAGTAATCTGGACACCGGAACACCAGTAACACCGCACCATCCGTAACACCGCAGTACGAGGGAGAGGCGCAGCGACGCCGCCGCCGGTCCTCGGTAGTGGCCCCCGGGAACATGCCCGGGAGCTTCGATCGAAGACCGGCCCGCACACACGGTGCGCTTCTCCCGCACCGTCCTCCGCCACACGGGCGGCAGGACGAAAGACGACGAGTATGGAGAAATCACTAGTGGAGAACGAGACCCACTACGCCGAGGCCGTTATCGACAACGGAACCTTCGGCACCCGCACCATCCGCTTCGAGACGGGCCGCCTGGCCAAGCAGGCCGCCGGCTCCGCCGTCGCGTACCTGGACGACGACACCATGGTGCTGTCGGCCACCACCGCTTCCAAGCGGCCCAAGGACAACCTCGACTTCTTCCCCCTCACGGTGGACGTCGAGGAGCGGCAGTACGCGGCCGGCAAGATCCCCGGCTCCTTCTTCCGCCGTGAGGGCCGGCCTTCCGAGGACGCGATCCTCACCTGCCGCCTGATCGACCGCCCGCTGCGCCCCTCCTTCAAGAAGGGCCTGCGCAACGAGATCCAGATCGTCGAGACGATCATGGCGCTCAACCCCGACCACCTGTACGACGTGGTCGCGATCAACGCCGCCTCCTGCTCCACGATCCTGGCGGGCCTGCCCTTCTCCGGCCCGATCGGCGCCACCCGCGTCGCCCTGATCAAGGGCCAGTGGGTCGCGTTCCCGACGCACACCGAGCTCGAGGACGCCGTCTTCGACATGGTCGTCGCCGGTCGCGTCCTGGAGGACGGCGACGTCGCGATCATGATGGTCGAGGCCGAGGCCACCGAGAAGACCATCCAGCTCGTCAAGGACGGCGCCGAGGCTCCCACCGAGGAGATCGTCGCCGCCGGTCTGGACGCCGCGAAGCCCTTCATCAAGGCGCTCTGCAAGGCCCAGTCCGACCTCGCCTCCAAGGCCGCCAAGCCGGTCGGCGAGTTCCCGGTCTTCCTGGACTACCAGGACGACGTCTTCGAGGCGCTCTCCAAGGCCGTCACCTCCGAGCTGACGCAGGCGCTCACCATCGCCGGCAAGCAGGACCGCGAGGCCGAGCTGGACCGCGTCAAGGAGATCGCCGCCGAGAAGCTGCTCCCGGCCTTCGAGGGCCGCGAGAAGGAGATCTCCGCCGCGTACCGCGCGCTGACCAAGAAGCTGGTCCGCGAGCGCGTCATCAAGGACAAGGTCCGCATCGACGGCCGTGGCGTCACGGACATCCGTACGCTCGCCGCCGAGGTCGAGGCCATCCCGCGCGTGCACGGCTCGGCGCTGTTCGAGCGTGGCGAGACCCAGATCCTGGGCGTCACCACCCTCAACATGCTCCGCATGGAGCAGCAGCTGGACACCCTCTCCCCGGTGACCCGCAAGCGCTACATGCACAACTACAACTTCCCGCCGTACTCCGTCGGCGAGACCGGCCGCGTGGGCTCGCCCAAGCGCCGCGAGATCGGCCACGGAGCGCTCGCCGAGCGCGCCATCGTGCCGGTCCTGCCCTCGCGCGAGGAGTTCCCCTACGCGATCCGCCAGGTCTCCGAGGCGCTGGGCTCCAACGGCTCCACGTCCATGGGCTCGGTCTGCGCCTCCACCATGTCGCTGCTGAACGCCGGTGTGCCCCTCAAGGCCGCCGTCGCCGGTATCGCCATGGGCCTGATCTCGCAGGAGATCGACGGCAAGACCCACTACGTCGCCCTCACCGACATCCTCGGTGCGGAGGACGCCTTCGGCGACATGGACTTCAAGGTCGCCGGTACGAAGCAGTTCGTGACCGCGCTCCAGCTGGACACCAAGCTCGACGGCATCCCCGCCTCGGTCCTGGCCGCCGCGCTGAAGCAGGCCCGTGACGCGCGTCTGCACATCCTGGACGTCATGAACGAGGCCATCGACGTCCCGGACGAGATGTCCCCGAACGCCCCGCGGATCATCACCGTCAAGATCCCCGTGGACAAGATCGGTGAGGTCATCGGCCCCAAGGGCAAGATGATCAACCAGATCCAGGAGGACACCGGCGCCGACATCACGATCGAGGACGACGGCACCATCTACATCGGTGCCCAGCAGGGTTCGCAGGCCGAGGCCGCCCGCGCCACGATCAACGCGATCGCCAACCCGACCATGCCGGAGGTCGGCGAGCGCTACCTGGGCACGGTCGTCAAGACGACCACCTTCGGCGCGTTCGTCTCGCTCATGCCGGGCAAGGACGGCCTGCTGCACATCTCGCAGATCCGCAAGCTCGCCGGTGGCAAGCGCGTGGAGAACGTCGAGGACGTGCTCGGCGTCGGTGCCAAGGTCCAGGTCGAGATCGCGGAGATCGACTCCCGCGGCAAGCTCTCCCTCATCCCCGTCATCGAGGGTGAAGAGGACGAGACGAAGGACGACACCGACAAGTGACGTCCCGTAGTTCCGCGACGACGGCCCGCCCCTCCTCGGAGGGGCGGGCCGTCGCCCGTACCCAAACGCTTCTCAAGGGCACAGGCGGCATCGGCACCGTCCGCCGCACCGTCCTCCCCGGCGGTCTGCGGATCGTCACCGAGACCCTGCCCTCCGTCCGGTCCGCCACCTTCGGCATCTGGGCCAACGTCGGTTCCCGCGACGAGACGCCCACCCTGAACGGCGCGACCCACTACCTCGAACACCTCCTCTTCAAGGGCACCGCGAAGCGCACCGCCCTCGACATCTCCTCCGCGATCGACGCGGTCGGCGGCGAGATGAACGCCTTCACGGCGAAGGAGTACACCTGCTACTACGCGCGGGTCCTCGACACCGACCTGCCGCTCGCCATCGACGTGGTCTGCGACATGCTGACCGGCTCGCTGATCGCCCCCGAGGACGTCGACGCCGAGCGCGGCGTCATCCTCGAAGAGATCGCGATGACCGAGGACGACCCGGGCGACTGCGTGCACGACCTGTTCGCGCACACCATGCTCGGCGACACCCCTCTCGGCCGCCCGGTCCTCGGCACCGTCGACACGATCAACGCGCTGAACCGGGGCCAGATCGCCCGCTTCTACAAGAAGCACTACGACCCCACGCACCTGGTCGTCGCCGCCGCGGGCAACGTCGACCACGCCACGGTCGTACGCCAGGTCCGCCGCGCCTTCGAGAAGGCCGGCGCCCTCTCCCGTACGGACGCCGTCCCCATGGCGCCCCGCGAGGGCTCCCGCACCCTGCGCACGGCCGGCAAGGTGGAGCTGCTGAACCGCAAGACCGAGCAGGCCCACGTGGTCCTCGGCATGCCCGGCCTGGCCCGCACCGACGACCGCCGCTGGGCGCTCGGCGTCCTCAACACCGCCCTCGGCGGCGGAATGAGCTCGCGCCTCTTCCAGGAGGTACGGGAGAAGCGCGGCCTGGCCTACAGCGTGTACTCGTACACCTCGGGCTTCGCCGACTGCGGCCTCTTCGGCGTCTACGCGGGCTGCCGGCCCAGCCAGGTCCACGACGTCCTGAAGATCTGCCGCGACGAGCTGGACCGGGTCGCCACCCACGGCCTGGACGACGACGAGATCACCCGCGCCATCGGCCAGCTCTCCGGCTCCACCGTCCTCGGCCTGGAGGACACCGGCGCGCTGATGAACCGTATCGGCAAGAGCGAGCTGTGCTGGGGCGAGCAGATGTCGGTCGACGACATGCTGGCCCGCATCGCGGAGGTCACCCCCGACGACGTACGGGAGGTGGCGGGCGAGCTCCTCACCCACCGCCCCTCGCTCTCGGTCATCGGCCCGCTCAAGGACAAGCAGGCGGACCGCCTGGACGAAGCGGTCTCCTAATCCCTTAAGGAATCAAGATGAGCAAGCTGCGCGTAGCCGTTCTCGGTGCGAACGGCCGGATCGGCTCCGAGGCCGTACGAGCCGTCGAGGCCGCCGACGACCTGGAGCTGGTGGCGGCCCTGGGCCGGGGCGACAAGCTGGAGGCCCTCGCCGACGCGGGCGCCCAGGTCGCCGTCGAGTTGACCACCCCCGCATCGGTGATGGGCAACCTCGACTTCTGCGTCCGACACGGCATCCATGCCGTCGTCGGCACCACGGGCTGGAACGACGAACGGCTCGCGCAGCTGACCACCTGGCTGGACAACTCCCCGGAGACCGGCGTCCTCATCGCCCCGAACTTCTCCATCGGCGCGGTCCTGACCATGAAGTTCGCGGAGCAGGCCGCCCGCTACTTCGAATCGGTCGAGGTCGTCGAACTGCACCACCCCAACAAGGTCGACGCCCCCTCCGGCACCGCCACCCGCACCGCCCAGCTCATCGCGGCGGCCCGCGCCAAGGCGGGCAGCGCCCCCCAGCCGGACGCCACCACCACCGCCCTGGACGGCGCGCGCGGCGCGGACGTCGACGGCGTCCCGGTCCACGCGATCCGCCTCCGCGGCCTCCTGGCCCACCAGGAGGTGCTGCTCGGCGGTGAGGGCGAGACCCTCACCATCCGCCACGACTCCCTCCACCACAGCAGCTTCATGCCGGGCATCCTGCTCGGCGTCCGCCGCGTGGTGACCACTCCCGGCCTCACCTTCGGCCTGGAACACTTTCTCGACCTGAACTGACGGGCCCCCATGCGCGCGAAGATCACCTACATCGTCACGGCCGCCGTCCTGGTCCTCTACTTCGTCCTGGTCGGCAGCCGCGGCCTGATGCTCATCCGCCACGGCACGCTGCTCACGGTCACGTTCGGCGTAGCCGTACTGATCCTGCCGGTGATCGGGATCTGGTTCCTCTGGAAGAACACCCAGTTCGTACGCCGCGCCAACGCGCTCGCCGCCGAACTGGACGCGGAGGGCGGCCTCCCGGTCGACGACCTGGCCCGCACCCCGTCCGGCCGCATCGACCGGGACGCCGCCGACGCGGTCTTCACCCGGCGCCGCGAGGAGACGGAGGACGCCCCGGACGACTGGCGCACCTGGTTCCGGCTGGCGGTGGCGTACCAGGACGCGAGGGACACCCCAAGAGCCCGCAAGGCGATGCAGAGGGCAATCGCCCTGCGTGCTTCAAGCCCGTCCGGCGTTTGAGGACATCTTTCACGCCGTACGCAGATGAGCCCGGGACCCCCACAAGGGCCCCGGGCTCACTCACGTACGGCCGACAGGCAACGGCTCACCCGTGCCGATACTCATCCGCCCAGGCCTCCACCGCATCCGTGGCCCGCTCGAACGCCTCCTCGCGCCCGAGGAAGTCCGCGTTGTGGTCGGAGACCAGCGGCGGCAGCGCCTCACCGTTCTGCCGGGTCACGATCAGCGCCTGGCCCTGCACCGTACGGGGCAGCCCCAGCCACTTCACGGGCTGCTGGACCGTCCGGACGGAGGCCGTGGCCCCCCACGGCACCGTGGCGGTCCGGAAGAACCCCACGCGCCGCACACCGTGCCGGCTGACCCACGCGCCGACCCGCAGGAGCCGCAGAGCGGCACCGATCAGCGCACCGGCCAGCAGCAGACACAGCACGGCACCGGAAGGCGCTCCGGCGAAAGCGATGATCATCGCCGCGAGCAGAACGAACGAGGCCAGCAACAACTGGCCGGCCGCCGCCGCGACCCGCCACGGACCGGGGCGGTAGGGCCGCCGCCAGCTGTCGTGGTCGTCGAACGGCAGCGCAACGTCCTCCGCGCTCGCATCGAATGCGCGGTCGGCCGTCAGAAAGGGCAGGGGCACGACTCATCCTCACTCACAAGCACGCTCGATTGCTGTGCCCGGTGAGGCTACCGAGGCGGCCCCCGGCCCGACCACCCCAGGGGGTCCGTACGAGTAGTTCAGCGGCCCCGGGACCTACTCAGCGGCCCTGGGACGCCTCGGACTGCTTGCCGTGCGAGGCGGACTGCCCGGAGTCGAGTGCCGGAATACCCAGCAGCAGCGACCCCACGAGCCCGGCGACCACGGTCAGCCCGACGAGGGAGCGCCCCAGCAGCTCGGGAACGCTGGCACGGGGGGCGGGAGGGGGAGTGACATTACTGCGGAATCGGTCGGCCTCGGCGACGAACGAGAACGGGACGGATTCACGCCGGCGGAACATGAGGAAACTCTCCTTGATCTCAGTGGCGGGTGCTGCTAATGAGTCAGACGTACGAACGGCCGGATCGGTGCCCGAATCGCCGTACTTGTTGGACGGACTCCACGAACGGCTGCCCGACACCGCCTCGTGCATGCGTCGGCCACCCGGCCCGTAAAGTGGTCGCCGCCCGAGCGCCGCCCCTGGAAGGACCCCCGCCGGTGACCGACACCCCCGAACCCGCAAAGCCCCACTTCCGTAGCGATGTCACCGTTGACCTGGTGAAAAGCGCCGCAGGCGACGCGGACGTGCTGTTCGCCGCCCGGGTCTCCACCGCCGGCGAGCAGTCGCTGGAAGAGGTCACCAAGGACCCGGAGCGGTCCAAGGGGCTGATCAACTACCTCATGCGGGACCGGCACGGCAGCCCGTTCGAGCACAACTCGATGACCTTCTTCATCAGCGCCCCGATCTTCGTGTTCCGCGAGTTCATGCGGCACCGCGTGGGCTGGTCGTACAACGAGGAATCGGGCCGCTACAGGGAGCTGGAGCCGGTCTTCTACGTCCCCGGAACCTCCCGCAAGCTCGTCCAGCAGGGCCGCCCAGGCAAGTACGAGTTCGTCGAGGGCACCGAGGAGCAGTACGACCTCACCACCCGCGCCATGGAGGACTCCTACCGGGCCTCCTACGCGGCCTACCAGGAGATGCTCGCAGCGGGCGTGGCCCGCGAGGTCGCCCGCGCGGTCCTCCCGGTCGGCCTCTTCTCGACGATGTACGCCACCTGCAACGCACGCTCCCTGATGCACTTCCTCGGGCTGCGCACCCAGCACGAGCTGGCGAAGGTCCCGTCCTTCCCGCAGCGCGAGATCGAGATGGTCGGCGAGCAGATGGAAGCCCACTGGGCGCAGCTCATGCCGCTCACTCATGCGGCCTTCAACAAAAATGGACGAGTAGCCCCGTAAGCGGTGTCCGTATTGCGGCGTTTCGAGAAGTTCATCTAGGCTGATCAAACGGACCCGGCACTGCTTGAACCCCCGAGCAGGCAGTGCCGGGCTCCTCTTCCCCGTCCCCCCGAGGGGGGACCACGCGCTGAGCAGCGAGTAGCGTGTTACCCATGGCTCCGATCTCCACTCCGCAGACCCCCTTCGGGCGGGTCCTCACCGCTATGGTCACGCCCTTCACGGCGGACGGCGCTCTCGACCTCGACGGCGCCCAGCGGCTCGCCGCCCATCTGGTGGACGCAGGCAACGACGGACTGATCGTCAACGGCACCACCGGTGAGTCCCCGACCACCAGTGACGCGGAGAAGGACCAGCTCGTACGGGCGGTGCTCGAAGCGGTCGGAGACCGGGCGCACGTCGTCGCCGGCATCGGCACCAACGACACCCGGCACAGCGTCGACCTCGCCCGCACCGCCGAGCGCACCGGCGCCCACGGCCTCCTCGCCGTCACGCCGTACTACAACAAGCCGCCGCAGGAAGGCCTCCTGCGCCACTTCACGGCCATCGCCGACTCCACCGGCCTGCCCGTGATGCTGTACGACATCCCCGGCCGCAGCGGGGTCCCGATCGACACGGAGACCCTCGTACGGCTGGCAGACCACCCGCGGATCGTCGCCAACAAGGACGCCAAGGGCGACCTGGGCCGCGCCAGCTGGGCCATCGCCCAGTCCGGCCTCGCCTGGTACTCCGGCGACGACATGCTCAACCTGCCGCTCCTCTCGGTCGGCGCGGTCGGCTTCGTCTCCGTCGTCGGCCATGTCGTCACCCCGGACCTGCGGGCGCTGGTCGAGGCCCACCTGGGCGGCGACGTCCAGAAGGCCACGGAGATCCACCAGAAGCTGCTCCCGGTCTTCACCGGCATGTTCCGCACCCAGGGCGTGATCACCACCAAGGCCGCGCTGACGCTCCAGGGCCTCCCGGCCGGACCGCTGCGTCTGCCCCTGGTGGAGCTCACCGCACAGGAGACGGCCCAGCTCAAGATCGACCTGGCCGCCGGCGGGGTACAGCTGTAACCACAGACTTCACAACTGAATGAAGAAGACGAGCGAGGCACCTCGCGAAGAGCACGACCCAAGACAACAGCAAGTGCACGAATGACATGCGCGCCACGTGCCTCAGCGGTACGTGGCGCGTGTGGTTAAGGAGAGTCTTTTGAGCCATCCGCACCCTGAACTCGGTACCCCCCCGAAGCTCCCGAAGGGCGCCCTGCGGGTCACCCCGCTCGGCGGCCTGGGCGAGATCGGCCGCAACATGACGGTCTTCGAGTACGGCGGCCGCCTGCTCATCGTCGACTGCGGCGTCCTCTTCCCCGAGGAGGAGCAGCCCGGCATCGACCTGATCCTGCCGGACTTCACCACCATCCGGGACCGCCTGGACGACATCGAGGGCATCGTCCTCACGCACGGCCACGAGGACCACATCGGCGGCGTGCCCTACCTGCTGCGCCTGAAGCCGGACATCCCGCTCATCGGCTCGAAGCTGACCCTCGCGCTCATCGAGGCGAAGCTCCAGGAGCACCGCATCCGCCCGTACACCCTCGAAGTCACCGAGGGCCAGCGCGAGCGCATCGGCGTCTTCGACTGCGAGTTCATCGCGGTCAACCACTCCATCCCGGACGCCCTCGCGGTCGCCATCCGCACCCCCGCGGGCATGGCCGTGGCCACCGGTGACTTCAAGATGGACCAGCTCCCGCTGGACGGCCGGCTCACCGACCTCCACGCGTTCGCGCGTCTGAGCGAGGAGGGCATCGACCTCCTCCTCTCGGACTCCACGAACGCCGAGGTCCCCGGCTTCGTACCGCCCGAGCGCGACATCTCCAACGTCCTGCGCACGGTCTTCGCCAACGCCCAGAAGCGCATCATCGTGGCGAGCTTCGCCAGCCATGTGCACCGCATCCAGCAGATCCTGGACGCCGCCCACGAGTACGGCCGCCGTGTCGCCTTCGTCGGCCGCTCCATGGTCCGCAACATGGGCATCGCCCGTGACCTCGGCTACCTCAAGGTCCCCGCGGGCCTGGTCGTCGACGTGAAGACCCTCGACGACCTCCCGGACGACGAGGTCGTGCTGGTCTGCACGGGCTCGCAGGGCGAGCCGATGGCCGCCCTCTCCCGGATGGCCAACCGCGACCACCAGATCCGGATCGTTCCCGGCGACACGGTGATCCTGGCGTCGTCCCTCATCCCCGGCAACGAGAACGCGGTCTACCGCGTGATCAACGGCCTGACCCGCTGGGGCGCCAACGTCGTCCACAAGGGCAACGCCAAGGTCCACGTCTCGGGCCACGCCTCGGCCGGCGAGCTGCTGTACTTCTACAACATCTGCAAGCCCAAGAACCTGATGCCGGTCCACGGCGAATGGCGCCACCTGCGGGCCAACGCCGAGCTGGGAGCCCTCACGGGCGTGCCCAAGGACCACATCGTCATCGCCGAGGACGGCGTGGTCGTCGACCTGATCGACGGCAAGGCCAAGATCGTCGGCAAGGTCCAGGCCGGTTACGTGTACGTCGACGGCCTCTCCGTCGGCGACGTCACCGAGACCTCCCTGAAGGACCGCCGCATCCTCGGCGACGAGGGCATCATCTCGGTCTTCATCGTGGTCGACAGCTCCTCCGGCAAGATCGTGGGCGGCCCCCACATCCAGGCCCGGGGCTCCGGTATCGACGACAACGCGTTCGTCGGCGTCACCCCGAAGATCCAGGAAGCCCTGGACAAGTCGGCCCAGGACGGCGTGATGGAGCCCCACCAGCTCCAGCAGATGGTCCGCCGCGTCGTCGGCAAGTGGGTCTCCGACACCTACCGCCGACGCCCGATGATCCTCCCGGTCGTCGTCGAGGTCTGACCCCTCTGACCAGCGCGTACGGGAGCGGGGCCCCTCGATTTGCATCGGGGCGCCCCGCTCCAGTACGTTTACGGCTCCGCCCGACCGGGAAGCACCGCGCGCACTCGTGCGCCGGGGACAACCTGGATGGGGGCGGGAATTCCGACTCAGAATCTCTGATAAAGTCGGATCCGCCGAAAGGCAAGGCCACTCCACAGGCCACCGGAAATCAAATTCGGACCGGAAACGGAACGAAAAAGAGTCTGGTAAAGTTGGAACCGCCGGAAAGGAAACACGCGAAAGCGAAGAACCTCGAAAGCACCCCGCTTCGACCGGGAATCGGACACGAAAGAGTCTGATAAAGTCGGAAACGCAAGACAAGAAACAAAAACGAAGGGAAGCGCCCGGAGGGCCCCGGTGAGACGGGACCGAAGGAAGCGTCCGTTCCTTGAGAACTCAACAGCGTGCCAAAAGTCAACGCCAGATATGTTGATACCCCGGCCTGCACCTGGTGCAGGTTGGTGGTTCCTTTGAAAGTCCTGCACCGGGTCGCTTCGGCGGCACACGGGCAGGCAATTACACAGCGAGGACGCTGTGAACAACGGGTCTTATTCCGACCGGTTTGTTCCGCTCTCGTGTGTGTGCACCCGATTACGGGTAAACATTC
The DNA here is from genome assembly GCF_009865135.1 of Streptomyces sp. SID8374. Taxonomy (NCBI): domain Bacteria; kingdom Bacillati; phylum Actinomycetota; class Actinomycetes; order Kitasatosporales; family Streptomycetaceae; genus Streptomyces; species Streptomyces sp. SID8374. The sequence continues at coordinate 685,880 of NZ_WWGH01000002.1, forward strand.
ACGGAGAGTTTGATCCTGGCTCAGGACGAACGCTGGCGGCGTGCTTAACACATGCAAGTCGAACGATGAAGCCTTTCGGGGTGGATTAGTGGCGAACGGGTGAGTAACACGTGGGCAATCTGCCCTTCACTCTGGGACAAGCCCTGGAAACGGGGTCTAATACCGGATAACACTCTGTCCCGCATGGGACGGGGTTAAAAGCTCCGGCGGTGAAGGATGAGCCCGCGGCCTATCAGCTTGTTGGTGGGGTAATGGCCTACCAAGGCGACGACGGGTAGCCGGCCTGAGAGGGCGACCGGCCACACTGGGACTGAGACACGGCCCAGACTCCTACGGGAGGCAGCAGTGGGGAATATTGCACAATGGGCGAAAGCCTGATGCAGCGACGCCGCGTGAGGGATGACGGCCTTCGGGTTGTAAACCTCTTTCAGCAGGGAAGAAGCGAAAGTGACGGTACCTGCAGAAGAAGCGCCGGCTAACTACGTGCCAGCAGCCGCGGTAATACGTAGGGCGCAAGCGTTGTCCGGAATTATTGGGCGTAAAGAGCTCGTAGGCGGCTTGTCACGTCGGATGTGAAAGCCCGGGGCTTAACCCCGGGTCTGCATTCGATACGGGCTAGCTAGAGTGTGGTAGGGGAGATCGGAATTCCTGGTGTAGCGGTGAAATGCGCAGATATCAGGAGGAACACCGGTGGCGAAGGCGGATCTCTGGGCCATTACTGACGCTGAGGAGCGAAAGCGTGGGGAGCGAACAGGATTAGATACCCTGGTAGTCCACGCCGTAAACGTTGGGAACTAGGTGTTGGCGACATTCCACGTCGTCGGTGCCGCAGCTAACGCATTAAGTTCCCCGCCTGGGGAGTACGGCCGCAAGGCTAAAACTCAAAGGAATTGACGGGGGCCCGCACAAGCAGCGGAGCATGTGGCTTAATTCGACGCAACGCGAAGAACCTTACCAAGGCTTGACATATACCGGAAAGCATCAGAGATGGTGCCCCCCTTGTGGTCGGTATACAGGTGGTGCATGGCTGTCGTCAGCTCGTGTCGTGAGATGTTGGGTTAAGTCCCGCAACGAGCGCAACCCTTGTTCTGTGTTGCCAGCATGCCCTTCGGGGTGATGGGGACTCACAGGAGACTGCCGGGGTCAACTCGGAGGAAGGTGGGGACGACGTCAAGTCATCATGCCCCTTATGTCTTGGGCTGCACACGTGCTACAATGGCCGGTACAATGAGCTGCGATGCCGCGAGGCGGAGCGAATCTCAAAAAGCCGGTCTCAGTTCGGATTGGGGTCTGCAACTCGACCCCATGAAGTCGGAGTTGCTAGTAATCGCAGATCAGCATTGCTGCGGTGAATACGTTCCCGGGCCTTGTACACACCGCCCGTCACGTCACGAAAGTCGGTAACACCCGAAGCCGGTGGCCCAACCCCTTGTGGGAGGGAGCTGTCGAAGGTGGGACTGGCGATTGGGACGAAGTCGTAACAAGGTAGCCGTACCGGAAGGTGCGGCTGGATCACCTCCTTTCTAAGGAGCATCTAGATCCCTTCGGGGATCCAGAGCCACTACGTCGGCAAATGTTCGACGGTGGTCAGCTCATGGGTGGAACGTTGACTATTCAGTACCGGGTGGTTCATCCGGGTCGTGAGTACTGCCCCTCGGGGCGTGGAAAGCGGACCGAGTGAATTCGAGGTACTGGGCACGCTGTTGGGTGTCTGAAGGTATGGCCGTAAAGGCTGCCTTCGACGCCGGCCCCAGTGAACTCGTCTGTAAGGACGGGGTGATGGGTGGCTGGTCGTTGCTTGAGAACTGCACAGTGGACGCGAGCATCTGTGGCCAAGTTTTTAAGGGCGCACGGTGGATGCCTTGGCACCAGGAACCGATGAAGGACGTGGGAGGCCACGATAGTCCCCGGGGAGCTGTCAACCAAGCTTTGATCCGGGGGTTTCCGAATGGGGAAACCCGGCAGTCGTCATGGGCTGTCACCCGCTGCTGAACACATAGGCAGTGTGGAGGGAACGAGGGGAAGTGAAACATCTCAGTACCCTCAGGAAGAGAAAACAACCGTGATTCCGGGAGTAGTGGCGAGCGAAACTGGATGAGGCCAAACCGTATGCGTGTGATACCCGGCAGGGGTTGCGCATACGGGGTTGTGGGAGTTCTCTTGATCAATCTGCCGATTGGTCGGCAAGTCAGAAACCGTTGATGTAGGCGAAGGACATGCGAAAGGTCCGGCGTAGAGGGTAAGACCCCCGTAGCTGAAACATCAACGGCTTGCTTGAGAACCACCCAAGTAGCACGGGGCCCGAGAAATCCCGTGTGAATCTGGCGGGACCACCCGCTAAGCCTAAATATTCCCTGGTGACCGATAGCGGATAGTACCGTGAGGGAATGGTGAAAAGTACCGCGGGAGCGGAGTGAAATAGTACCTGAAACCGTGTGCCTACAAGCCGTGGGAGCGTCGCTGTATGTGCTTGCACATGCAGTCGTGACTGCGTGCCTTTTGAAGAATGAGCCTGCGAGTTAGCGGTGTGTAGCGAGGTTAACCTGTGTGGGGAAGCCGTAGCGAAAGCGAGTCCGAACAGGGCGAACTAGTTGCACGCTCTAGACCCGAAGCGGAGTGATCTAGCCATGGGCAGGTTGAAGCGGAGGTAAGACTTCGTGGAGGACCGAACCCACCAGGGTTGAAAACCTGGGGGATGACCTGTGGTTAGGGGTGAAAGGCCAATCAAACTCCGTGATAGCTGGTTCTCCCCGAAATGCATTTAGGTGCAGCGTCGTGTGTTTCTTGCCGGAGGTAGAGCACTGGATAGGCGATGGGCCCTACCGGGTTACTGACCTTAGCCAAACTCCGAATGCCGGTAAGTGAGAGCGCGGCAGTGAGACTGTGGGGGATAAGCTCCATGGTCGAGAGGGAAACAGCCCAGAGCATCGACTAAGGCCCCTAAGCGTACGCTAAGTGGGAAAGGATGTGGAGTCGCAGAGACAACCAGGAGGTTGGCTTAGAAGCAGCCACCCTTGAAAGAGTGCGTAATAGCTCACTGGTCAAGTGATTCCGCGCCGACAATGTAGCGGGGCTCAAGCGTACCGCCGAAGTCGTGTCATTCCAGCATGTACCCCCAACGGGGGCTGGGATGGGTAGGGGAGCGTCGTGTGCCGGGTGAAGCAGCCGCGGAAGCGAGTTGTGGACGGTTCACGAGTGAGAATGCAGGCATGAGTAGCGATACACACGTGAGAAACGTGTGCGCCGATTGACTAAGGGTTCCTGGGTCAAGCTGATCTGCCCAGGGTAAGTCGGGACCTAAGGCGAGGCCGACAGGCGTAGTCGATGGACAACCGGTTGATATTCCGGTACCCGCTTTGAAACGCCCAGTACTGAATCAGGCGATGCTAAGTCCGTGAAGCCGGCCCGATCTCTTCGGAGTTGAGGGTAGTGGTGGAGCCGATGAACCAGACTTGTAGTAGGTAAGCGATGGGGTGACGCAGGAAGGTAGTCCAGCCCGGGCGGTGGTTGTCCCGGGGTAAGGGTGTAGGACGCACGGTAGGTAAATCCGTCGTGCATGAAGTCTGAGACCTGATGCCGAGCCGATTGTGGTGAAGTGGATGATCCTATGCTGTCGAGAAAAGCCTCTAGCGAGTTTCATGGCGGCCCGTACCCTAAACCGACTCAGGTGGTCAGGTAGAGAATACCGAGGCGTTCGGGTGAACTATGGTTAAGGAACTCGGCAAAATGCCCCCGTAACTTCGGGAGAAGGGGGGCCATCACTGGTGATAGCACTTGCTGCTTGAGCTGGGGGTGGCCGCAGAGACCAGCGAGAAGCGACTGTTTACTAAAAACACAGGTCCGTGCGAAGCCGTAAGGCGATGTATACGGACTGACGCCTGCCCGGTGCTGGAACGTTAAGGGGACCGGTTAGTGCACTTTCGGGTGTGCGAAGCTGAGAACTTAAGCGCCAGTAAACGGCGGTGGTAACTATAACCATCCTAAGGTAGCGAAATTCCTTGTCGGGTAAGTTCCGACCTGCACGAATGGCGTAACGACTTCTCGACTGTCTCAACCATAGGCCCGGTGAAATTGCACTACGAGTAAAGATGCTCGTTTCGCGCAGCAGGACGGAAAGACCCCGGGACCTTTACTATAGTTTGATATTGGTGTTCGGTTCGGCTTGTGTAGGATAGGTGGGAGACTGTGAAGCGGCCACGCCAGTGGTTGTGGAGTCGTCGTTGAAATACCACTCTGGTCGTGCTGGATGTCTAACCTGGGTCCGTGATCCGGATCAGGGACAGTGTCTGATGGGTAGTTTAACTGGGGCGGTTGCCTCCTAAAGAGTAACGGAGGCGCCCAAAGGTTCCCTCAGCCTGGTTGGCAATCAGGTGTTGAGTGTAAGTGCACAAGGGAGCTTGACTGTGAGACCGACGGGTCGAGCAGGGACGAAAGTCGGGACTAGTGATCCGGCAGTGGCTTGTGGAAGCGCTGTCGCTCAACGGATAAAAGGTACCCCGGGGATAACAGGCTGATCTTCCCCAAGAGTCCATATCGACGGGATGGTTTGGCACCTCGATGTCGGCTCGTCGCATCCTGGGGCTGGAGTCGGTCCCAAGGGTTGGGCTGTTCGCCCATTAAAGCGGTACGCGAGCTGGGTTTAGAACGTCGTGAGACAGTTCGGTCCCTATCCGCTGTGCGCGTAGGAATATTGAGAAGGGCTGTCCCTAGTACGAGAGGACCGGGACGGACGAACCTCTGGTGTGCCAGTTGTCCTGCCAAGGGCATGGCTGGTTGGCTACGTTCGGAAAGGATAACCGCTGAAAGCATCTAAGCGGGAAGCCTGCTTCGAGATGAGTATTCCCACCCTCTTGAGGGGTTAAGGCTCCCAGTAGACGACTGGGTTGATAGGCCAGATGTGGAAGCCCGGTAACGGGTGGAGCTGACTGGTACTAATAGGCCGAGGGCTTGTCCTCAGTTGCTCGCGTCCACTGTGTTAGTTCTGAAATAACGAACGGCCGTGTTTTCATCCGGTGTTGGTTAATTTCATAGTGTTTCGGTGGTCATTGCGTTAGGGAAACGCCCGGTTACATTCCGAACCCGGAAGCTAAGCCTTTCAGCGCCGATGGTACTGCAGGGGGGACCCTGTGGGAGAGTAGGACGCCGCCGAACAATTTTTCCGGGAAAGCCCCGCACCGTATGGTGCGGGGCTTTTCTGCGTTCCAGGATCAGGCGCAGACCCCTTCCCTCCGGCCGGCGGCAGGGCCCGCAGGCCCGCAAAACTCGTGCCGACCGCGATTATGCGCATCCCCGGATCCCGTGTATGGTTTACCTCGTTGCCACAGCGCAGCGAGGCCCCAATAGCTCAGTCGGTAGAGCGTCTCCATGGTAAGGAGAAGGTCTGCGGTTCGATTCCGCATTGGGGCTCAGAAAGAAAGCGAAAGGCCCCCGCCACTGGCGGGGGCCTTTCGCGTTTGTGGCCTCACATCAGACGTGGGACGGCTCCGGGACGCGCATCGCCAGGATGGCCATGTCGTCCGAGGCGGGCTCCGCCGCGAAGCGCTCCACGGCCCGCAGGATGCGTGCGGCGACCGCTCCGGCCGTCAGGCCCGTACAGGTCGACAGGACCTCCGCCAGGCCGTCGTCGCCGAGCATGCGGGTGCCCTCGCGGCGTTCGGTGACGCCGTCGGTGACGCAGAGGAGGACGTCGCCCGGGTTCAGGGTGACCTCCTGCTCGTACAGCTCCAGGTCCTCCAGGACGCCGAGCAGGGGCTGCGGTTCGGCCGCCGACTCCACCGAGCCGTCCTGGCGCAGGCGCAGCGGGAGCGGGTGGCCGGCGCAGACCACCTTCAGGAGGGCGCTGCCGTCCTCCTGGGGCCACAGCTCGCCGTACAGGAGGGTCAGGAAGCGGCTGCGGGCGCCCTCGTCGAGGATGGCCGCGTTGAGGCGCTCCAGGACCGCGGGGCCGGTGAACCCCTCCTTGGCGAGCAGGCGCAGGGCGTGGCGGGCCAGGCCGGTGACGGCGGCCGCCTCCGGGCCCGTACCGCAGACGTCGCCGATGGCGAAGCCGTACGCGCCGTCGTGGATCGGGAAGACGTCGTAGAAGTCGCCGCCGACCTCGTTGCCCTCGCCCGCGGCGCGGTAGATGACCTCGATCTCGACGTTCGGGACGTCGGGGAGGCCCGGGGGCAGCAGGCTGCGCTGGAGGGACTGGCTGATCGCCATGCGCTCCGAGTACAGGCGCGCGTTGTCCAGGGCCAGGGCGGCCCGGCGGGAGAGGTCCTCGGCCAGTTCCAGGATCTCCTGGCGGAAGTGGTCGTCCGAGGGCTTCCCGAGCGTCAGCATGCCGATCACGCGGTTGCGGGCGACCAGCGGCAGGACCACGGTCTCCCCGCCGACCGCCTGGGCCGTGGCGAGGATGGTGCGGGTGGCCGTGGACATGCTCAGCGGCGCATCGTGGTCCAGGCTGCGGGTGGAGGTGGACAGCGCCGCCCGGTGGCCGGCCTCCGAAGGGGCGGCCCAGATGCGGGCGCCCGGTGTCGGGACCGGGTCGGGCGGGGCGATCTTGGAGAGCAGGGCCTTGAGGCCGTCGATGAGGTCCTCGTCCTCGTGGAGCACGTACGAGAGGTACGGGTCCGAGGACTGGTCCGCGATCGTGTAGACCGCGCACCAGGTGGCGAGGGTCGGGACCGTCATCTGGGCCATCAGCGCCAGGGTCTGGTCGCGGTCGAGGGTGCCGGCCAGCAGGTCGGAGGCCTCCACCAGGAAGGAGAGCGAGCCGCGGCGGAGCCGTTCCAGCTCGCCGAGGCGTGCGGACTCCACGGCCAGGGCGATGCGGTCGGCGGCGAACTGGAGGCGCAGGGCCTCCTCGTTCGAGTAGCGGCCCGGGGCCTCGGCCGCGACGCCCAGGGAGCCGGTGAGGCGTCCCTCGACCTTCAGCGGGACCGTGACGACCGAGCGCATCCCGGTGTCGGTGAGCAGGGGGACGGCGCCGGGGACGGCGGTCAGGTCCTCATGGACCGCGGGCATCCGGGCGGAGCCGTAGCGTCCCGTTCCGGCTTCGACGGGGACTCTCGCGAAGCGCTGGCGGGCCGAGGGGAGGCCCGTCGTGGCGCGGACCTCCAGCTCCGTCTCGTCGTCGGTGGCGAGGAGGAGGAACGCGGAGTCCGCGTCCAGCATGTCGCGGGCCCGCTCCACCGTCCGCTGGAGCAGGCCGTCCAGGTCGTCGGGGGCGGGAGAGCCGATGAAGACCTCGAACGGGTCCGTGGAGCGGTTCTCGGAGGCGGAGTCGGAGACCGGGGCGCGGACCGGGGACTGGAGGACCGCGCGTTCGTAGTCGCGGACGAGGAGGCAGACCGTGGACGGTTCGCCGTCGGTGTCGCGGACCCGCAGGTGTGAGGCGTAGACGGGGGTGACGCGGCCGTCGGCGCAGCGGATCCCGTAGCTGCCCTCCCAGCGGGAGAGCCGGAGCGCGTCGGCGATGCCGGTGTTGGTGCCGGGGGTGTGCGGCCAGGCCACGAAGTCGGTGAGCTGCTTGCCGGCGACCTGGTCCGCCGCGTGCCCGAAGAGGAAGGCCGCGTCGTCGTTCCACGCGGCGATCGACCCGGAGTGGTCGATCTGGACGACGGCGACCCGTACGCGCTGGTCCGCGACGGGCAGCAGCGGGGTCGGCAGGAGCGGTCCGGCGGAGCGGATGCCGACCGGGCGCTCGGGGAGGTCCAGCTGGAACCAGACATGTTTGCGGGTGGGGGTGTACTCGACGCCCCAGCGGGATGCGAGGGCGGCGCAGAGCAGCAGGCCGCGGCCGTTCTCGCGGTCCGGGGAGCCGAAGTCGAGGCCACTGCTCTGGAGCGGGACCTCACGCTCCGGGTAGTGGTCGGCGACCTCGACGCGTACGCCGTCCTCGGTACGGAGGCAGAGCACGTCGGCCGCCGTTCCCGCGTGGACCACGGCGTTGGTGACGAGCTCGCTGGTGAGGACGACGGCGTCGTCGACGACATCGTTGTACCCCCACCCCTGGAGGGTGTCCCGGACAAAGGCGCGGGCGGTCGCGACCGAGCGCCCGACCGGTTCGAAGGTGGCGGCCGCGCGCGCGGTGATCACAGCACTCCCCATATTGGTGTCTCGTCGCTTCCCCGAGTCCTGTGCCCGTTTCTCGCCGCTTCGATTCGCTTGCCAGGCTAGACGTTCGGCAAGGGTGCCGGGTACACGAGGGCCGAGATCGGGACAGGACGCCGCAGGAGTCGTGCGCGGGCGCACGAGTATGTCCGCCGGTGGGAGTGAGGGGGTGCAACCGGGGGAGGTTGCCCGCCGACCTGTTCCGGCCTGGTACGTTGCAACGATTTGACGTCCGCCCGGTCGCCCGTTGACGGTGTGCTGTGGCGGTGGTCCAAAGTGGAACTGGGCAAGCTTCCGGATAGGCCCGAGCGAAACGGTCAACCCCTGCGGGAGGGACACGGTGGAGTCTGGCGTGGCGGCGCGGGGTTCAGAAACGCGTACAAAAGGCGGACAGTCCGTGAAAAAGCAGCGCAATGGCACCGTCGAGGTCGACGCGGCAGCTCTGAACAGACTGCTGGCGGGTCTCGTGGCGATGCGCGACGGCAATTTCCGCAGGCGGCTCACCGTCTCCGGCGACGGCGTGATGACGGAGATCGCGGCGGTCTTCAACGAGGTCGCCGACCGCAATCTCCACCTCACGGGTGAGCTGGCGCGGGTACGGCGGGTTGTCGGGCGTGAGGGCAAGCTCACCGAGCGGCTGGAGACGGGGGCCTGCGAGGGCTCCTGGGCGGCCGCGATCGACGCCTCCAACGAGCTCGTCGACGATCTCGCGCGACCGGTCTCCGAGGTGGGCCGGGTGCTGTCGGCGGTCGCCGACGGTGACCTGGAGCAGCGGATGGAGCTGCGGTCGCACACGACGGACGAGACGGTGCGCCCGCTGCGCGGGGAGTTCCTGAAGGTCGCCCGTACGGTCAACAACCTTGTCGACCAGCTGTCGGTCTTCACCGAACAGGTGACGCGCGTCGCCGTCGAGGTGGGCACCGAGGGCAAGCTCGGCGGGCAGGCGCAGGTGCGGGGCATGTCCGGGTCCTGGAAGGACCTCACGGACTCCGTCAACACCATGGCGTACCGCCTCACCGCCCAGGTCCGTGACATCGCGCTGGTGACGACGGCGGTCGCCAAGGGTGATCTGTCGCGGAAGGTCACCGTCCATGTGGCCGGCGAGATGCTCCAGCTGAAGAACACCGTCAACACGATGGTCGACCAGCTGTCCTCGTTCTCCTCCGAGGTGACGCGCGTCGCCCGTGAGGTGGGTACGGAAGGCGAGCTGGGCGGTCAGGCGACCGTGCCCGGTGTGGCCGGGGTGTGGAAGGACCTCACCGACTCCGTCAACACGATGGCGGGCAACCTCACCTCCCAGGTGCGTGGCATCGCCGAGGTGACGACGGCGGTCGCCAGCGGTGACCTGACGCAGAAGGTCACGGTGAGCGCGCGCGGCGAGGTCGCCCAGCTCGCCGAGACGATCAACCAGATGACCGAGACGCTGCGCACCTTCGCCGACGAAGTGACACGTGTGGCGAGCGAGGTCGGTGGCGAGGGTCTGCTCGGCGGCCAGGCGCAGGTGCCGGGCGCTGCCGGGACGTGGAAGGACCTCACCGATTCGGTGAACACGGTCTTCCGCAATCTGACGACCCAGGTGCGCGACATCGCGCAGGTGACGACCGCGGTGGCCAGCGGTGACATGTCGCAGAAGGTCACGGTCGACGTGGCCGGGGAGATGCTGGAGCTGAAGAACACCGTCAACACGATGGTGGACCAGCTTCAGTCCTTCGGTTCCGAAGTGACGCGCGTCGCCCGGGAGGTCGGCGTCGAGGGCCGGCTCGGCGGTCAGGCCGAGGTGCCGGGCGCCGCCGGGACGTGGAAGGACCTCACCGACTCGGTGAACACCGCCTTCCGCAACCTGACCGGCCAGGTCCGGGACATCGCCCAGGTCACCACGGCCGTCGCCAACGGCGACCTCTCCCAGAAGGTCACCGTGGATGTGGCCGGGGAGATGCTGGAGCTGAAGAACACCGTCAACACGATGGTGGCGCAGCTCTCCAGCTTCGCCGACCAGGTGACGCGGATGGCCCGGGACGTGGGCACCGAGGGCCGCCTCGGCGGCCAGGCGCGCGTGGACGGCGTCTCGGGTACGTGGAAGGAGCTGACGGACTCCGTCAACTTCATGGCCGGCAACCTCACCTCCCAGGTGCGGCAGATCGCCCAGGTGACGACGGCGGTGGCGCGGGGCGACCTGTCGCAGAAGATCGACGTGGATGCCCGGGGCGAGATCCTGGAGCTCAAGAACACCATCAATACGATGGTCGACCAGCTCTCGGCCTTTGCCGACCAGGTGACCCGCGTGGCCCGCGAGGTGGGTACGGACGGGCGGCTCGGCGGTCAGGCGCAGGTGCCCGGTGTGGCCGGGGTGTGGCGCGATCTCACCGACTCGGTGAACGGGATGGCGGGGAACCTCACCGCCCAGGTCCGTAACATCGCGCAGGTCGCCACGGCGGTCGCGCGCGGTGACCTGTCGCAGAAGATCGACGTGGACGCGCGCGGCGAGATCCTGGAGCTCAAGAACACCCTCAACACGATGGTGGACCAGCTCTCCAACTTCGCCGAGCAGGTGACGCGGGTCGCCCGCGAGGTGGGTACGGAGGGCATCCTCGGCGGACAGGCCGAGGTGCAGGGCGTATCCGGTACGTGGAAGGACCTCACCCAGTCCGTCAACGGCATGGCGAACAACCTGACCCTCCAGGTCCGCAACATCGCCGAGGTCACCACCGCCGTCGCCAAGGGCGATCTCTCCAAGAAGATCACCGTCGACGCCAAGGGCGAGATCCTCGAACTGGTCACGACCGTCAACACGATGGTCGACCAGCTGCTCAACTTCGCGGACGAGGTCACGCGCGTGGCCCGCGAGGTGGGTACCGAGGGCATCCTCGGCGGTCAGGCGCGGGTGCGCGGGGCGACCGGCATCTGGAAGGACCTCAGCGACAACGTCAACCTGATGGCCAACAACCTGACCAGCCAGGTACGGAACATCTCCCGGGTCTCCTCAGCGGTCGCCAACGGCGACCTGACGAAGAAGGTCACCGTGGAGGCGCGCGGCGAGGTCGCGGAGCTGGCCGACACCGTCAACACGATGGTGACGACGCTGTCCTCGTTCGCGGACGAGGTCACGCGTGTGGCCCGTGAAGTGGGTACGGAAGGTGAGCTGGGCGGCCAGGCCCGGGTGCCGGGAGTGTCGGGGACGTGGAAGGACCTCACCGAGTCCGTGAACTCGATGGCCTCCAACCTGACCGGCCAGGTGCGCCAGATCGCCACGGTCACCACGGCCATCGCCAAGGGCGATCTGACCAAGAAGATCGACATCGACGCCCGGGGCGAGATCCTGGAGCTGAAGAACACGATCAACACGATGGTCGACCAGCTCTCCTCGTTCGCCGACCAGGTGACCCGGGTCGCCCGCGAGGTGGGTACCGAAGGGCAGCTGGGCGGTCAGGCGCGGGTGCGGGACGTGGACGGCACCTGGCGCGACCTCACCGAGTCGGTGAACGAGATGGCCGGGAACCTGACCCGGCAGGTGCGCGCCATCGCGGCCGTCGCCACGGCCGTCACCCGCGGCGATCTGAACCTGAAGATCGATGTGGACGCGGCCGGCGAGATCCAGGTCCTCCAGGACAACATCAACACGATGATCGCCAACCTGCGCGACACCACCCTCGCCAACAAGGAGCAGGACTGGCTGAAGGGCAACCTGGCCCGGATCTCCGGTCTGATGCAGGGCCGCCGCGATCTGGACGACGTGGCCTCGCTGATCATGAGCGAGCTGACGCCGGTGGTCTCGGCGCAGCACGGCGCGTTCTTCCTGGCCATGTCGCCGGGCGACTCGGACGAGGTGGGTCCGGACAACGGCGACGACGGCTCGTACGAGCTGCGGATGCGGGGGAGTTACGGCTACTCCGCCGGGTCGATGCCGACCTCGTTCCGGCCCGGTGAGACGCTCATCGGGACGGCGGCCGAGGAGAAGCGGACGATCCAGGTCGACAACGTCCCGCCGGGGTATCTGAAGATCTCCTCCGGTCTCGGGGAGGCGCCGCCCGCGCATGTGATCGTGCTGCCGGTGCTCTTCGAGGGCAAGGTGCTCGGCGTGATCGAACTGGCCTCGTTCCAGCCGTTCACGCACATCCAGCGGGACTTCCTCAACCAGCTCGCCGAGATGATCGCGACGAGCGTGAACACGATCAGCGTCAACACCAAGACGGAGAAGCTCCTGGAGCAGTCCCAGGAGCTGACCGAGCAACTGCGCGATCGCTCGCAGGAGTTGGAGAACCGGCAGAAGGCCCTCCAGGCGTCCAACGCCGAACTGGAGGAGAAGGCCGAGCTGCTGGCCCAGCAGAACCGCGACATCGAGGTCAAGAACACCGAGATCGAGGAGGCGCGGCAGGTCCTGGAGGAGCGCGCCGAGCAGCTCGCGGTCTCGATGCGCTACAAGTCCGAGTTCCTGGCGAACATGTCGCACGAGCTGCGTACGCCGCTCAACTCGCTGCTGATCCTGGCCAAGTTGCTGGCGGACAACGCCGAGGGCAATCTGTCGCCGAAGCAGGTCGAGTTCGCCGAGACGATCCACGGGGCCGGTTCCGACCTGCTCCAGCTGATCAACGACATCCTGGACCTCTCCAAGGTCGAGGCGGGCAAGATGGACGTCAGCCCGACCCGGATCGCGCTGGTCCAGCTGGTCGACTACGTGGAGGCGACCTTCCGCCCGCTCACCGCGGAGAAGGGCCTCGACTTCTCCGTACGGGTCTCGCCGGAGCTTCCCGCGACGCTGCACACCGACGAGCAGCGCCTCCTCCAGGTGCTGCGCAACCTGCTGTCGAACGCGGTGAAGTTCACCGACAGCGGGGCGGTGGAGCTGGTGATCCGGCCGGCCGGCGCCGATGTGCCGAACGCGATCCGGGAACACCTGCTGGAGGCCGGTTCACTGCGGGACGCGGACGCCGATCTGATCGCCTTCTCGGTCACCGACACGGGGATCGGGATCGCCTCCAGCAAGATGCTGGTGATCTTCGAGGCGTTCAAGCAGGCGGACGGCACGACGAGCCGCAAGTACGGCGGCACCGGTCTCGGGCTCTCCATCAGCCGGGAGATCGCACGGCTGCTCGGCGGTGAGATCCACGCGGCGAGCGAGCCGGGCCGGGGCTCCACCTTCACCCTGTACCTGCCGCTGCACCGCGCCGAACTGCCTCCCCAGGGCTACCCCCAGGTGGGTTCCGGTTCCAGCGAGGGGCTGGGCGGCGGGTCCGAGAACGGGCAGGGGTCGCCCAACGGCGACTCGGCCCCGCTCGGCGACCCGGCCAACTCCGCCGGGGTGTTCCGGCGGCGGCGCAAGGCCCTCGGGGACGCGGCCCGACGGCCCGCACTGCCCGCCGGGCGGCCGGCCGGGGAGAGCGCCCCGCAGGAGGAGTGGGTGCAGGGGAGTCCGGCCGGTACGGAGGAGGCTCCGGCACCCCGGCGGACGTTCCGGTTCCGGGGCGAGAAGGTGCTCATCGTCGACGACGACATCCGTAACGTCTTCGCGCTCACCAGCGTCCTGGAGCAGCACGGGCTCGCCGTCCTGTACGCGGAGAACGGCCGCGAGGGGATCGAAGTCCTGGAGCAGCACGACGATGTGACGGTCGTACTGATGGACATCATGATGCCCGAGATGGACGGTTACGCGACCACGACCGCGATCCGCCGGATGCCGCAGTTCGCCGGGCTGCCGATCGTCGCGCTCACCGCGAAGGCGATGAAGGGCGACCGGGAGAAGGCGATCGACTGCGGTGCTTCCGACTATGTGACGAAGCCGGTCGATCCCGATCATCTGCTCGCGGTGATGGAGCAGTGGATGCACGGAGAGTGATGAGAATCTGAACGAATCAGCGTGAGTTGCTGACCGACTGTGCGCGAACGGGTGTGAACGCCCTGCATCCGGGGAACCTTCTGGTCTCGCACCGCGTTTGCGGTATGTGCACAGTGACATCGCGGTGACAGGGTGTGGTGACAGGCGGGGTGCGGCTACCATGACCGGCACAAGGACGGACGGCGTAAGGGAGTCGTCCCCTGGGGCGGCACCCGGTGCATTTCCGGGGCGAGGAGGACGGGCCATGGTGCAGAAGGCCAAGATCCTCCTGGTCGATGACCGGCCGGAGAATCTGCTGGCGCTGGAGGCCATCCTCTCTGCGCTCGATCAGACACTGGTCCGGGCATCGTCAGGGGAGGAGGCGCTCAAAGCGCTGCTCACGGACGACTTCGCGGTCATTCTGCTGGACGTCCAGATGCCGGGCATGGACGGTTTCGAGACCGCCGCCCACATCAAGCGGCGGGAGCGGACCCGGGACATCCCGATCATCTTCCTCACCGCGATCAATCACGGCCCGCACCACACCTTCCGGGGATACGCGGCCGGCGCGGTGGACTACATCTCCAAGCCGTTCGACCCGTGGGTGCTGCGCGCCAAGGTCTCGGTCTTCGTCGAGTTGTACATGAAGAACTGCAAGCTCCGTGAGCAGGCCGCGCTCCTGCGGCTCCAGCTGGAGGGCGACGGGCACACGGGCGGCGAGCACGAGAAGGAGCCGGCCGGTCTGCTGGCCGAACTCTCCGCGCGGCTCGCGGCGGTCGAGGAGCAGGCGGAAGCCCTCTCCAAGCAACTCGACGACGAGTCCGCCGATGCCGCAGCCGTCGCCACGGCGGCCCATCTCGAACGCAAGCTGACCGGCCTGCGCCGCGCCCTCGACGCGCTGGAGCCGGGTACGGGCGGCGGCGCCGGGATCCTGCCCGCTCAGAACTAGGGCCTCGCAGCAGGAGAACGCGGGACCGGTCCAGCAGCGGAACGCGGGGGCGATTCGTGCGGATCAGGGGTGCTTCGGGCCGGGCCCGGAGTGCTCCTCGCCATGAGGGCGCGTCAGTTCCCGGTCATCGGGCGGCGACACGGTCGGGTGAACCAGTAGGCGAACGTGTTCACGGGCGTCGACAACGGTAACCTCGGCACCATGGCCTCACGTACGTCCGGCAAGGGTTCCCAGGGCACGGCGGGCACCGCGAAGCGCGTCGGCCGTACTTCAGGGCCGGCGAAGAAAGCCGCGCCCGCCAAGAAGACCGCCCCGAAGAAGACGAGCGCGCCCGCGAAGAAGGCGCCCGCGAAGAAAGCGGCGGCCAAGAGGCCCGCACCCAAACCCGCACCGTCCCCCACCAACGGCGTCTACCGGCTGGTGCGCGCCATCTGGCTCGGCACGGCCCACGGCGTCGGCGCGGTGTTCCGCTCCATAGGGCGCGGCGCCAAGGGACTTGACCCCGCCCACCGCAAGGACGGCCTCGCCCTCCTGCTCCTCGGCCTCGCGCTGATCGTCGCCGCGGGCACCTGGTCCAACCTCCAGGGGCCGGTCGGCGACCTGGTGGAGATGCTGGTGACCGGGGCTTTCGGCCGCCTCGACCTGCTCGCGCCGATACTGCTCGGCGCCATGGCCGTCCGGCTCATCCTCTATCCGGAGCGGCCCGACGCCAACGGCCGGATCGTCATCGGGCTCTCCGCCCTCGTCGTCGGCGTCCTCGGCCAGGTCCACATCGCCTGCGGGTCGCCGGGCCGCGAGGACGGCACCGAGGCCATGCAGGACGCGGGCGGGCTGATCGGCTGGGCCGCGTCCAAGCCGCTGATCTTCATGATGGGCGAGGTCCTCGCCGTACCGCTGCTCGTGCTGCTCACCGTCTTCGGCCTCCTCGTCGTCACCGCCACCCCGGTCAACGCCATCCCGCGCCGGCTGCGCCAGCTCGGCGTCCGCCTCGGCATCGTGGAACCGGCGTACGAACCCGGCGAGATGTACGAGGACGACGACGAGCGCTACGACGAGCAGTGGCGCGAGGCGCTGCCCGCCGGGACCCGCCGCGGCTCCGGGCGCCGCCAGGCACCGGACGCCGACGACGCCGTGTACGACCACGACAGCGCCGAGGCCGAGGCGCTGACCAAGCGCAGGCGGCCCCGGCGGCCCGCCGCGCAGCCCCAGATGAACCGGCCCCTGGACGCGGTGGACGTCGCCGCGGCCGCGGCCGCCGCACTCGACGGGGCCGTGCTCAACGGCATGCCGCCCTCGCCGGTCGTCGCCGACCTGACCCAGGGCGTCTCGGTGGACCGGGACCGGGAACGTACCGGCTCCACGCCTGTGCCCGGAGCACGGGAGGCCGAGCGGGACGGCGGCGCGGGCAAGGACCGGACAGGCGCGGGCAAGGCGGCGGCCGCCGCTCCCGGGCCCGGTGACCCCGGTGGCGTACCCGATCTGACCAAGCCCGTTCCCGAGCGGACCGGGGACCTGCCCGCCCGCGCCGAGCAGCTCCAGCTCTCCGGCGACATCACGTACTCGCTGCCCTCCCTCGACCTGCTGGAGCGCGGCGGGCCCGGCAAGACCCGCAGCGCGGCCAACGACGCCGTCGTCGCCTCGCTGACCAACGTGTTCACCGAGTTCAAGGTCGACGCCGTCGTCACCGGCTTCACCCGGGGCCCGACGGTCACCCGGTACGAGATCGAACTCGGCCCGGCCGTGAAGGTCGAGAAGATCACGGCGCTCGCCAAGAACATCGCGTACGCCGTCGCCAGCCCGGACGTACGGATCATCTCCCCGATCCCGGGGAAGTCCGCCGTCGGCATCGAGATCCCCAACTCCGACCGGGAGATGGTCAACCTCGGCGATGTGCTGCGCCTCGCGGACGCGGCCGAGGACGACCACCCCATGCTCGTGGCGCTCGGCAAGAACGTCGAGGGCGGCTACGAGATGGCCAACCTGGCGAAGATGCCGCACGTCCTGGTCGCCGGCGCCACCGGCTCCGGCAAGTCCTCCTGCATCAACTGCCTGATCACCTCGGTCATGGTGCGGGCCACCCCGGAGGACGTCCGGATGGTCCTCGTCGACCCCAAGCGCGTGGAGCTCACCGCGTACGAGGGCATCCCGCACCTGATCACCCCGATCATCACCAACCCCAAGAAGGCCGCCGAGGCGCTCCAGTGGGTCGTGCGGGAGATGGACCTGCGCTACGACGACCTGGCCGCCTTCGGCTACCGGCACATCGACGACTTCAACCACGCCGTGCGCACCGGCAAGGCGAAGACGCCCGAGGGCAGCGAGCGCGAGCTGTCCCCGTACCCGTACCTCCTGGTGATCGTCGACGAGCTGGCCGACCTGATGATGGTCGCCCCGCGCGACGTCGAGGACTCCATCGTCCGCATCACCCAGCTGGCCCGCGCCGCCGGGATCCACCTGGTGCTCGCCACCCAGCGCCCCTCGGTCGACGTGGTGACCGGGCTGATCAAGGCGAACGTGCCCTCCCGGCTCGCCTTCGCCACCTCCTCCCTCGCCGACAGCCGCGTCATCCTCGACCAGCCCGGCGCCGAGAAGCTCATCGGCAAGGGTGACGGCCTCTTCCTCCCGATGGGCGCCAACAAGCCCACCCGTATGCAGGGCGCCTTCGTCACCGAGGACGAGGTCGCGGCCGTCGTCCAGCACTGCAAGGACCAGATGGCCCCGGTCTTCCGGGACGACGTCGTGGTCGGTACGAAGCAGAAGAAGGAGATCGACGAGGACATCGGCGACGACCTGGACCTGCTCTGCCAGGCCGCCGAGCTGGTCGTCTCCACCCAGTTCGGGTCGACCTCGATGCTCCAGCGCAAGCTGCGCGTCGGCTTCGCGAAGGCGGGGCGGCTGATGGACCTGATGGAGTCCCGCAACATCGTCGGGCCCAGCGAGGGGTCCAAGGCCCGCGACGTCATGGTGAAGCCGGACGAACTCGACGGGGTGTTGGCCGTCATCCGCGGGGAATCCGCTCCGTAGGGGTTATCCACCCGTAAAGGTTTCGTGGGCAACCGTTTCGTGCGGCCGTACGTCAAGTTGGAGGGAGGGGAGGAACGATGCTCCTCCCTCCAGCCCAGCCCGTTGTCCCCCACCCTGTTCGGCCCACTCCAGGTTGCCCAGTCCTCGACAGGGGCACGGTCCCGGTGCCGCTCCGCCCGCGGAGAGGTCCACCGGCCCGTCCGGCGAACCCGATGGCGTACAAAGTCGTCCCTCCCGGTTGCCCCTCCCTTTCGTACCCCCCCTAGACTGAACATCCAGCAGGTGGCTCACGCTCGAAAGGCGCCCCCGTGTCCATCGGCAACTCCCCCGAAGACGACCGGCCTTCGATCGGTCGTGCCCTTCAGCAGGCTCGCATCGCCGCAGGTCTGACGGTCGAGGAAGTCAGCAGCTCCACCCGGGTGCGCATCCCCATCGTGCACGCGATCGAGGAGGACGACTTCTCGCGCTGTGGCGGCGACGTCTACGCACGCGGCCACATCCGCAACATCGCCCGTGCCGTCGGTATCGACCCGGACCCCCTGGTCGAGCGTTACGACGGCGACCACGGCGGTCGTCCCGCACCCACCCCCGCGGCTCCGCTGTTCGAAGCGGAACGCATCCGATCCGAACCGCGGCGGCCCAACTGGACCGCGGCCATGGTCGCGGCCATCGTCGCCGTGATCGGGTTCGTCGGCTTCACCCTCTTCAACGGCGGAGACGACAAGCCCTCGAACACCGCGCAGGTCGCGGAGGGCTCCAAGCCCGACAAGACCGCGGCCAAACCCACCACCACCAAGCCGGCCGACCCCAAGCCCGTGCCGTCCGAGAGTGCCATCGCCGCCGCCCCCCGGGACAAGGTGACGGTCAAGCTCGGCGCGAGCCAGGGCAAGAGCTGGATCTCCGTCAAGGACCACAACGGCCGGCTGCTCTTCGACGGGCTGCTGCTCGAAGGTGAGTCCAAGACCTTCCAGGACAAGGAGCGTATCGACCTCGTCCTCGGCAACGCCGGGGCGATCGAGCTCTTCGTCAACGGCAAGAAGCTCCAGGACCGCTTCGAACCCGGTCAGGTGGAACGGCTCACGTACACCAAGGGTGACCCCGAGGCCGGCTGACCCCGCGCCTTCCCACCCCTTCGACGGGCGTCCGGCCTCGTGCCGGGCGCCCGTCGGCGTCTCCCCGGGGGGCCGCTGCCTGTTACTCCCCGTAGCAGATGAGGAGGCAGGCAACCCTGCTCGGCGGGAGGGCCGCCGGGACGAAGTAGTCTTGAGTCCATGCCCGAACGCCGTACCGTCGCCCTTGTCACTCTTGGCTGCGCCCGTAACGAGGTGGACTCGGAGGAGCTTGCAGGCCGCTTGGCAGCGGACGGCTGGGACCTCGTCGAGGACGCCTCGGACGCGGATGTCGCAGTCGTCAACACCTGTGGGTTCGTCGAAGCCGCCAAGAAGGACTCCGTCGACGCCCTGCTCGAAGCCAACGATCTCAAGGACCACGGCCGCACCCAGGCCGTCGTCGCCGTCGGCTGCATGGCCGAGCGCTACGGCAAGGACCTCGCCGAGGCCCTGCCGGAGGCGGACGGCGTCCTCGGATTCGACGACTACGCCGACATCTCCGACCGGCTCCAGACCATCCTCAACGGCGGCATCCACGCCTCGCACACCCCGCGCGACCGCCGCAAGCTGCTGCCGATCAGCCCCGCCGAGCGGCAGGACGCCGCCGTCGCGCTGCCCGGGCACGCCCAGGAGGCGCCCGCCCCGGCCCCCGAGGACCTCCCCGAAGGCGTCGCACCGGTCTCCGGACCGCGTGCCCCGCTGCGCCGCCGGCTCGGCACCAGCCCCGTCGCCTCGGTGAAGCTCGCCTCCGGCTGCGACCGCCGCTGCTCCTTCTGCGCCATCCCCTCCTTCCGCGGCTCCTTCATCTCCCGCCGCCCCTCGGACGTGCTCCAGGAGACCCGCTGGCTGGCCGAGCAGGGCGTCAAGGAGGTCATGCTCGTCTCCGAGAACAACACCTCGTACGGCAAGGACCTCGGCGACATCCGGCTGCTGGAGACCCTGCTGCCCGAGCTGGCGGACGTGGACGGCATCGAGCGGATCCGGGTCAGCTACCTCCAGCCCGCCGAGATGCGCCCCGGCCTCATCGACGTCCTCACCTCGACGCCGAAGGTCGCCCCCTACTTCGACCTCTCCTTCCAGCACTCCGCCCCCGGCGTGCTGCGCGCGATGCGCCGCTTCGGCGACACCGACCGCTTCCTGGAGCTGCTGGACACCATCCGGAGCAAGGCCCCCGAGGCCGGCGCCCGCTCCAACTTCATCGTCGGCTTCCCCGGCGAGACCGAGGCCGACCTCGCCGAGCTGGAACGCTTCCTCACCGGCGCCCGCCTGGACGCCATCGGCGTCTTCGGCTACTCCGACGAGGAAGGCACCGAGGCCGTCGGCTACGAGAACAAGCTGGACGCCGACACCATCGCCGAGCGGCTCGCCCACATCTCCCAGCTGGCCGAGGAGCTGACCTCGCAGCGCGCCGAGGAGCGCGTCGGCGAGACCCTCCAGGTGCTCGTGGAGTCCGTCGAGTCGGACGAGGACGGCGAGGTCGCGATCGGCCGCGCCGCGCACCAGGCCCCGGAAACGGACGGCCAGGTGGTCTTCACCACACGCGAGGGGCTCGTGCCGGGCCGTATGGTCGAGGCAAAGGCAGTGGGCACCGAGGGCGTCGACCTGGTGGCCGAACACCACGAGCTTGCGGAGGCGGCCAGATGACGGGAGTCCCGGCATCCGCGGCAGGCGGTTCCGGCGCGAAGCCGGTCCGCGGCGGCAAGCTGGGCACTGCGGCCGTCAACCAGGCCAGCCTGTGGAACATCGCCAACATCCTGACCATGGTGCGGCTGCTGCTCGTCCCCGGCTTCGTCATGCTGCTGCTCCACAACGGCGGGTACGACCCGGTCTGGCGCTCCTTCGCCTGGGCGGCCTTCGCCATCGCCATGATCACCGACCTGTTCGACGGTCATCTGGCGCGGGCGTACAACCTGGTCACGGACTTCGGGAAGATCGCCGACCCGATCGCCGACAAAGCGATCATGGGCGCCGCGCTGATCTGCCTCTCCGTCCTGGGCGATCTGCCGTGGTGGATCACGGGGGTGATCCTTGCCCGTGAGCTGGGCATCACGCTGATGCGGTTCTGGGTGATCCGGCACGCCGTGATCCCGGCCAGCAGAGGCGGCAAGCTGAAGACCCTGGCGCAGGGGACGGCGGCCGGGATGTACGTCCTGGTGCTCACCGGACCCCTGGCCACCCTGCGGTTCTGGGTGATGATGGTGGCCGTCGTGCTGACGGTCGTCACCGGTCTCGACTACGTACGCCAGGCCATCGTTCTTCGCCGCAGGAGCCTCGCCGCCGAGCGGGCCGCCGTCGGCCGGACCTCGGAGGCGCTGAACGAGGCGGCCGGGTCTCCTGGGGCGGGTGTGAGCACGGATGCGGGTGTGGCCGGTGGTGTTGCTGGTGCTTCAGGTGCCGGTGGTGCTTCAGGCGTCAGCGGTGCCTCTGGTTCGAGCGTGCGCGTTGCCGGTGGTCCGGCGCCCGTAGAACCCGCTGTACGGGCGCGCGACGGCGCGGAGGCCGAGCGGTGACAGCCGGTGCCACCGCAGCTGTCGCTGCCCGGGTGCTGGGGCGGCTGGTGGAGCGCGGTGAGACGCTCGCCGTCGCCGAGTCGCTGACGGGCGGCCTGGTGGCGGCCGAACTGACGTCCGTACCCGGAGCCTCCCAATCCTTCCGGGGATCGGTGACGGCGTACGCCACAGCCCTCAAGGAAGCCGTCCTCGGCGTGGACGGGACTCTCCTGGCGGAGCGCGGGGCGGTCGATCCCGAGGTCGCGCGGCAGATGGCGGCCGGTGTGCGCCGTGCCCTGGGCGCGGACTGGGGCATCTCCACGACCGGCGTCGCGGGCCCGGAACCGCAGGACGGACAGCCCGTCGGAACGGTCTACGTGGCCGTCGCGGGACCTTCAGGCGTCGAGAAAGTGTCCGCTCTGCGGTTGAACGGTTCGAGGGCGGACATCCGTAGAGAGAGTGTACGAAGCGTCCTCGATCTGCTTGCCGGCGAACTCGGTGAGAATGCGCGGGCACAGGATACGGAACAGATCGGGGGGAATTGATGTTTGCAGCCCTGAGTGAACACGACATCGCTCCCCGCACGGCCGCAGCACAAGGCGGTACGGTAGGGCGTGAAGGATGCGGCTACGCGGTCCGAGGAGGGAGCCACCGATGATTCTGCTCCGTCGCCTGCTGGGTGACGTGCTGCGTCGGCAGCGCCAGCGCCAAGGCCGTACTCTGCGCGAAGTCTCCTCGTCCGCCCGGGTCTCGCTCGGTTATCTGTCCGAGGTGGAGCGGGGGCAGAAGGAGGCATCCTCCGAGCTGCTCTCCGCGATTTGCGACGCGCTTGACGTACGGATGTCCGAGCTCATGCGTGAAGTGAGCGACGAGCTCTCGCTCGCTGAGCTGGCCGAGTCGGCAGCTGCCAGTGATCCGGTCCCAGTACCGGTTCGTCCCATGCTCAATTCCGTCTCCGTCTCGTCGGTCGCAGGTGTGCCGTCGGGCCGGGTGACCATCAAGGCGCCCGCGGAAGCGGTGGACGTCGTCGCCGCCTGATCCGCGCGCGGCACAGTGATCGACCGGAGTCCCGGTCGGCCCCCACAGGGGTCGGCCGGGACTTCTGCGTATGCCGTTTCTGTGCCGGCTGTGCGTGTGTGAGCGGCGGAAGAGAGGGCAGACGGAGGTTGAGGCCAACATGACTGTTTTGTTTGGTTTGTGCCATCGTGGGTGGTGCGCCGAAACGGTCAGCGAAACGCCTGACGACGGTCAGCAGTACGCCTGACGGATGGGAGTTGTTGCATGTCTGTGGTGAAGAGCCCACTGTCCGACAGCGATCTCAAGCTCGTCGGAGAAGCGCTGCAAGGCGCGCTGGTCGACCTGGTCGACCTCTCCCTCGTGGCGAAGCAGATCCACTGGAACGTGGTCGGCCCGCGCTTCCGGTCCGTCCACCTGCAACTCGACGACGTGGTGGCCACGGCCCGGCAGCACTCCGACACGGTCGCCGAGCGCGCCTCCGCGCTCGGGGTCAACCCGGACGGCCGCTCCGCCACCGTGGCCAAGGAAACCGCCATCCGGTCCGTCCCCGAGGGCTGGATCAAGGACACCGACGCCGTGAAGGCGCTCGTGGACGCCCTGGGCGTGGTGATCGGCCGGATGCGCGAGCGCATCGAGGTGACCGACGCGCCGGATCCCGTGACTCAGGACATCCTGATCTCACTGACAGCAGACCTCGAAAAGCACGCCTGGATGTTCCAGGCCGAAAGTGCCTGAGCGGAAGGAACCGACATCGTGACTGGTGACAACGCCATGGACAAGCTCAAGGGCAAGGGCAAGGAGGCCGTCGGCAAGCTGACCGGCGACCGCCGCAAGGAGTCCGAGGGCAAGGCCGACCAGGCCAAGGCCACGGCCAAGGACAAGGTGGACGAGGCCGGCGACCGCGCGAAGGGTGTCACGGACTCCCTGCGCAACGACGACAAGTAACGGCTGGCAGCGCCTCGCAGCGCTGTCCGCCCCGAGTGCCCCCGCCGGTCATCGGCGGGGGCACTCGGCGTTCTCGGGGCGGGTGCCCCTTCGGCCGTCCGTTCTGGATGCAGAGCCGCTGCCGCCAGGGGAAACTGCCCGAAAGGACGTCGGCCGCGGGAGGACAGCGATGGTACGGCGGTGGGTGCCGGCGCTGGTCCTCGGCGGGCTGTGGTGGTGGGCGGTGCTACGGCTGGCGCTCCATCCGGAGCAGGCCGGTGTGGTGGAGGGTGCGGTGGCGGCGGGCGGCTGGGGGCTGAGTCTGCTGCCCGTGCATGTGGCGTCGGGCCTCTCGGGGGGAGTGGGGAGACCGGAGGGGCTGGAGGGGCTGGAGGAGGGGGTGGCGGGGGCTGAGCAGCGGTCTTCGCGGGCCCGTTCGGGGCGGCTGGTGGCGGGGCGTGAGCAGGGGGCTTCGCGTGGCAGGCTGGGGTGGCTTGCGGCGGTGCCTGGGTGGCTTGTGGCGGTGCGTGAGCGGCTGGTGGCGGGGGTCACCAGGGCATGGCGACGCCGCCGTTCGGGCGGAGGATCTGGCCGGTCGTGAAGGCCGACGCGTCGGACGCCAGGTGCAGCACGGTGTGGGCGACGTCCTCGGGTTCACCGACCCGGCCCAGAGGCGAGATCCGGACCATCGTGGCCTCCGCGCGTTGCTGCTGTCCGGCTCCGTGCCGGTCGGTCATCGGCGTACGGATCCAGCCCGGGGCCACCGCGTTCACCCGTATGGCGTGCGGGCCCAGCTCGGTGGCGAGCGTCTTGGTGAGCTGGACCACGGCCGCCTTCGCCGCGCTGTAGCAGAGCAGGCCCGCGCTCGCGGAGTCCACGGCGCCGGACGCCATCGTGATCAGCGAGCCGGGGGCGGCGCGGGCGATCATGGACCGGGCCACCTCCTGACAGGCGTACAGCACCCCCTTGAAATTGACCGCCATCACCCGGTCCAGGTCCTCGTCCTCCGTCTCCAGGACGCTGCTGGTGTGCATGATCCCGGCGACGGCGACCAGGATGTCCAGCTCTCCCGCCGCCCGGACGGCCGTGCTGACCCCGTCCCGGTCGGTGACGTCGAGGGGGTGGGTGCGGGCGGTGCCGCCCGCGCTCGTGATCAGCTCGTACGTTCTCCGCAGGCCGGTCTCGTCGCTGTCGGCGCAGTGGACCGTGGCTCCGGCCTCGGCGAGCAGTACGGCGCTGGCCCGCCCGATCCCGCTCGCCGCGCCGGTGACGAACGCGGAGCGGCCCGTGAGGTCGTAGGCGTCGAACGCGGAGAGGGGCATGACGGGACCGTACGGCTGCATCTGACGGGTCGTCAACTGGTGTGCGGTGCTTACGGCCCCTGGGGCGTGCCCGGCGGACCAGGGCCGGACAGGCCGTGCCAGGCGTCGCGGACCCGGTCAAGATCCGCCGGACACGCCCCAGGGCGTCGGGCCCGATTGGCAGGACGGGCACCAGTACGTGGGCCGGTCCTCCTCGTCGATCTTCCGGATGGGCGTGCCGCAGCGCAGGCAGGGGCGGCGGTTTCTGCCGTAGACGTAGAGGGGCTCCTGTACCCGGAGGGGTGGGAGCGGCCGCTTCCCGGGGGTGGGCGCCGGGGTGTCCGGGCGGGGGCGGCGTTCGGCCCGGATGGTGGTGGTGCGGGTGGGGCGGTCGCGGTTGGCGTCGAGGAGGCGGTGGGCCAGGGCGACCAGCCGGGGCAGGGTGCCGTCGGGGAGGGCGCCCACGGGGAGCCAGGGGGTGACGCGGGCCAGGAAGCACAGCTCGCACTTGTAGACATTGCCGATGCCCGCGAGGTTGCGCTGGTCCAGGAGGGCCTCGCCGAGGGGGCGGTCAGGGGCGGCGAGGAGGCGTTCCACGGCGAGATCGGGGTCCCAGTCCGGGCCGAGCAGGTCCGGCCCGAGGTGGCCGACGGCCTTGCTCTCCTCGCTGGTCCGCAGCAGTTCGAGGACGGGGAGGCGGTAGCCGACGGCCGTGTGGTCGGTGTTGGTCAGGACCGCGCGGATCTGGTGCCCGGGGCCGCCGCGCCAGCGCTCGCCCGGTGCGTAGATCCGCCAGGCCCCGTCCATCCGGAGGTGGCTGTGCAGGGTCAGGCCGCCCTCGACCCGGGTCAGCAGGTGCTTGCCGCGTGCGGTGACGTCGAGGACGGTCCGGCCGCTCAGGTCGGCGGTGGCGAACCGGGGGACGCGCAGGTCTGCGTGGGTGAGGACCCGCCCCGCCAGCGCTGCGTGCAGCCGGGCGGCGGTCTGTAGGACGGTGTCTCCTTCGGGCATACCTCCATGATGGGCCCGCCGGACATGCGGATGGGCCCGACCGGCGCGCGGGCGGGGGCCGGGCGGGGGCCGGGCGTGGTCGGGCGCGGAGCCCGGGCGGGCCCGCCCGGCTCGCCTGAGAGCCTGAGCCGGGCCCGCCCGGCTCAGGCTCTCAGGCGCAGGCCTCTCGGGGTGGCGAGGAAGCCGGCCGCCTCCAGGGTCCGGCCCAGCGGTGAGGTGAGGGCCGAGACCCCGTTCGTACGCTCCACCGTCACGGTGCCGAGCGCTCCGGCACGGGCGGAGGCGGCCAGCGCCTCGGCCGCCGCCAGCAGCGCGGGGGACTCGGGGTCGGAGGGCCAGGCGAGCAGGGACTTGCCGCCGCGCTCCATGTAGAGCGTCAGCTCGCCGTCGACGAGGACCACCAGCGCCCCCGCCTTGCGCCCCGGCTTGTGGCCCGCGGCGTCCGGGGACTCCGGCCACGGCAGGGCGGCACCGTACGCGTTGGCCGGGTCGGCGGCGGCGAGCACCAGGGCGCGGGGCGCGGTGCCCGGGTCCCGGCGGTCGCGGGCCGTGGCGGCCGCCCGCAGCCGGTCCACCGCCCCGTCCATCGCGAACTGGGCCGCCCCCAGCCCCTCCACCACATAGCCCCGCCGGGCCTGGCCGCTGTCCTCGAAGGCGGCCAGGATGCGGTACGTCGCGGAGAAGCCGCCCTCCACCCCTTCGGCCTGCACCGCGCCGCGGGTCACCACGCCGTGCCGGTCGAGAAGGGTGCGGGCCAGGGCGTGGGCGCGGTGGGTCGGCTCCGGCTCGCGGGGGGGCAGCAGGGACCAGCGGCCGGAGACCGTCGGGGGGCCGGTGCGGGAGGCGGGGCGGGCGGCCGCGGTGAGGGATCCGTACCGCCCGCGGGGCACGTTGCGCCGGGCCCGGTGGGCGGTGGAGCCCGCCGTCCGCCCGGAGCCCAGGAGGGAGCGCAGCGGGGCGAGGGTGTCGTTGGTGAGCCTGCCGGACCAGGCCAGCTCCCAGAGGGCGTCGGCGAGCTGCTGGTCCGAGCAGTCCGGGTGGGTGGTGGCCCGGACCTGGTCGGCGATCTGCCGGAAGAAGAGGCCGTATCCCCCGGAGAGAGTGGTGAGCAGGGATTCGTGGAGCGCCGACAGCTCCAGGGGGTGCGGGGCGGGCAGGAGCAGGGGTGCGCTGTCGGCGGGGTAGAGGGAGAGCCAGCCGTCCTTGCCGGGCAGTGCTCCCGCACCCGCCCAGACGACCTCGCCCGTCGTCGTCAGCTCGTCCAGCATCGCCGGGGTGTAGCCCATGACCCGGCTCGGCAGGATCAGCTTCTCCAGGGCCGAGGCGGGGACGGGCGCTCCCTGGAGCTGTTCGACGGCGCGGGCCAGGCCGTCGATGCCCCGCAGGCCGTGGGAGCCGAAGTGCTGCCACTGGGGGAGGAAGGAGGCGAGCGCGGCGGGCTCCACCGGCTCCAGCTCCTGGCGGAGCGCGGCCAGCGAACGGCGCCGCAGCCGGCGCAGCACGGTGGCGTCGCACCACTCCTGGCCGATGCCCGCCGGGTGGAACTCGCCCTGCACGGTCCGGCCGGAGGCGGCCAGCCGTTGCAGCGCGCCGTCCGTGACGGCGGTGCCGAGGCCGAACCGCTCGGCGGCCCGGGCGGCGGTGAACGGGCCGTGCGTCCGGGCGAAGCGGGCGAGGAGGTCGCCGAGGGGGTCCTTCACCGGCTCGGTGAACGCCTCGGGAACTCCGACCGGGAGTGCTGTGCCCAGCGCGTCCCGCAGCCTCCCCGCGTCCTCGATCGCCGCCCAGTGGTCGGCCCCGGCGATCCGGACCTGGATGGCCCGGCGGGTCGTGGCCAGCTCCGGCGCCCAGGAGGGCTCGGCGCCCCGCTCGGCCAGCTCGGCGTCGGTCAGGGGGCCGAGCACGCGCAGCAGGTCCGCGACCCCTTCGACGTCCTTGATCCGGCGGTCCTCGGTGAGCCACTGAAGCTCCTGCTCCAGCTCGGTGAGGACTTCCGGGTCCAGCAGCTCGCGCAGCTCCGCCTGGCCCAGCAGCTCGGCCAGGAGGTGGGAGTCCAGCGAGAGTGCGGCGGCCCGCCGCTCGGCCAGCGGCGAGTCGCCCTCGTACAGGAACTGGGCGACGTAGCCGAAGAGGAGGGAGCGGGCGAACGGGGAGGGCTCCTGGGTGGTGACCTCGACCAGCCGGACCCGGCGCGCCTCCAGGTCACCCATCAGTTCGGTGAGCCCGGGGACGTCGAACACGTCCTGGAGGCACTCGCGCACGGCTTCGAGGACGATCGGGAACGAACCGAACTCGGACGCCACCTGGAGCAGCTGGGAGGCGCGCTGGCGCTGCTGCCAGAGCGGGGTGCGCTTGCCGGGGGAGCGGCGGGGCAGCAGCAGCGCGCGGGCCGCGCACTCACGGAAGCGGGCGGCGAACAGGGCGGAGCCGCCGACCTGGTCGGTGACGATCTGCTGCACCTCGCCCTGGTCGAAGACGACATCGGTGGCGCCGACCGGGGGCTGTTCGCTGTCGTACGAGAAGGCGGGCGGGGTCGCTTCCTTGCTCCCCGCGTCCGTGGTCGCGGGCGGGGCGTCGAAGTCGAGGAGGTCCAGGCCCATCATGTCCGCGTCGGGGAGCCGCAGCACGATCCCGTCGTCGGCGTGCATGACCTGGGCGTCCATCCCGTACCGCTCACCGAGGCGGGCCGAGAGCGCGAGCGCCCAGGGGGCGTGCACCTGGGCGCCGAAGGGGGAGTGCACGACGACCCGCCAGTCGCCCAGCTCGTCCCGGAACCGCTCCACCAGGATCGTCCGGTCGTCCGGCACATGGCCGCAGGCCCGGCGCTGCTCGTCCAGATAGGCCAGGATGTTGTCCGCCGCCCAGGCGTCCAGCCCGGCGGCGAGCAGCCGGAGGCGGGCGTCCTCCTCGGCGAGCCCGCCGATCTCGCGGAGGAACGCTCCGAGGGCGCGGCCCAGCTCCAGGGGGCGGCCCAGCTGGTCGCCCTTCCAGAACGGCAGCCTCCCCGGAACGCCCGGGGCGGGGGAGACGAGGACCCGGTCGCGGGTGATGTCCTCGATCCGCCAGGATGTGGTGCCCAGGGTGAAGACGTCGCCGACACGGGACTCGTAGACCATCTCCTCGTCCAGCTCGCCGACCCGGCCGCCGCCCTTCTTCGGGTCCGCGCCGGCCAGGAAGACGCCGAAGAGGCCCCGGTCCGGAATGGTGCCGCCCGAGGTGACGGCGAGCCGCTGCGCTCCGGGGCGGCCCGTGACCGTACCGCCGACCCGGTCCCAGACGACCCGGGGGCGCAGCTCCGCGAAGGCGTCGGAGGGATAGCGCCCGGCGAGCATGTCGAGGACGGCCGTGAACGCCGACTCGGGGAGCGAGGCGAACGGGGCGGCCCGGCGGACCAGGGCCAGCAGGTCGTCGGCCTGCCAGCTGTCCAGGGCCACCATGGCGACCAGCTGCTGGGCCAGCACGTCCAGCGGGTTGGACGGGATGCGCAGCGCCTCGATCGCTCCTTCGCGCATCCGCTCGGTGACGACGGCGGCCTGCACGAGGTCGCCGCGGTACTTCGGGAAGACCACGCCGGTGGAGACCGCGCCCACCTGGTGCCCGGCCCGGCCCACCCGCTGGAGGCCGGAGGCGACGGAGGGCGGGGACTCGACCTGGACCACCAGGTCGACCGCGCCCATGTCGATGCCGAGCTCCAGGCTGGAGGTGGCCACCACGGCGGGCAGCCTGCCCGCCTTCAGGTCCTCCTCCACCTGGGCGCGCTGCTCCTTGGAGACCGAACCGTGGTGGGCGCGGGCCAGCAGGGCGGGGGCGCCCCGGGCCGCGCCGGACTGGGCCATGACCTCGGCGGGGGCGTGCGCCTCCGGCAGGGCGGCGACTTCCGGCAGGTCGGGGGCGGGGTTGTCCGGGTCGAAGGCGGTGCCCGTGGCCCGCTCGTACGCGATCTCGTTGAGCCGGTTGCACAGGCGCTCCGCCAGCCGGCGCGAGTTGGCGAAGACGATGGTGGAGCGGTGCGACTGGACCAGGTCGGCGATGCGCTCCTCGACGTGCGGCCAGATCGAGGGCTTCTCCGCCTGGGCGGCGTCCCCGTCGGTGGCGGGCGACCCGCCCAGCTCGCCCAGATCCTCGACCGGGACCACCACCGAGAGGTCGAACTCCTTGGTGGACGGCGGCTGGACGATCTCCACGTTGCGCTGCGGTGAGAGGAACCGGGCGACCTCGTCGACCGGCCGGACCGTCGCGGAGAGCCCGATCCGGCGGGCGGGCCGGGGCAGCAGCTCGTCCAGGCGCTCCAGGGAGAGCGCGAGATGGGCACCGCGCTTCGTACCGGCGACCGCGTGCACCTCGTCGAGGATCACCGTCTCGACGCCCGCGAGCGCGTCCCGGGCGGAGGACGTGAGCATCAGGAACAGCGACTCGGGCGTGGTGATCAGGATGTCCGGCGGCCGGGTCACCATGGAGCGCCGCTCGGCGGGCGGGGTGTCACCGGACCGGATGCCGACCCGCACCTCCGGCTCCGGCAGGCCGAGCCGCACCGACTCCTGGCGGATGCCGGTCAGCGGGGAGCGCAGATTCCGCTCCACGTCGACCGCGAGCGCCTTGAGCGGGGACACGTACAGCACGCGGCAGCGCTTCTTCGCATCGGCGGGCGGCGGACCGGCGGCCAGCCGGTCCAGCGAGGCGAGGAACGCGGCCAGCGTCTTGCCGGAACCGGTCGGCGCGACCACCAGCACATCGCTGCCCTCGCCGATGGCCCGCCAGGCACCCTCCTGCGCGGCGGTGGGCGCGCTGAAGGCACCGGCGAACCAGCTGCGGGTCGCGGGCGAGAAGGCGTCGAGAGCTGAGCCGGTCATGTCCCCCATCGTGCACCCCGCCACTGACAACGGGCCCGCGACACCGCCCGCGGCCACCTCCTCACCGCCGGGACCTGCGAGAATGTGGCCATGGCGGGAGCGGATCGGACGAAGGAGTGGGCGCGCCACTGGACGTACGCGGAGCTGCCCGACCTCGACCTCCTGCGCGCCCGGTACGTCCGCCACACCTTCCCCCGGCACAGCCACGAGGGGTACGTGTTCGGCGCGGTCACCGGAGGCGTGGAGGACGTGGGCCTGCCCGGCGGCATGGTGCACGCGGTCCCCGGCACCGTCGTGATGATCAACCCGGAGGTGCCGCACACCGCCCGTCCCGGACGGCCCGAGGGCTGGACGTACGACACGCTCTACCCCTCCTCCCAGGTCGTCAACGACATCGCGGCCGACGTGACGCACCTGCGCGGCACGGTGGGGTTCGCCGAGACACGGGTGAGCGACCCGTACGCCGCCCGGCTGATCACCCAGGTGCACCGGGCCGCCGAGGAGGGCAACGCGCTGGCCGCCGACAGCCTGCTGCGGGTCCTGGTCGTCCGCCTGCTCACCCGGCACGGCAGTTCCCTCCCCAGCGTGGCGCCCCGGGCCGGGAGCGCGCGGGACGCCGAACGCGCCCGCCGCGTGCTGGAGGGGCGGATGGACGCGCCGCCCACCCTGGAGGCGCTCGCCGCCGAGCTGGGCACCAGCCCGTTCGCGCTGCTGAGGGCCTTCAAGAAGGAGTACGGGATGCCGCCGCACACCTGGCTCACCGATGCCCGGGTGCGCAGGGCCCGACGGCTCCTCGACGCGGGCATCGCCCCCGCCGAGGCCGCGGCCGCCGTCGGCTTCACCGACCAGCCGCACCTCAACCGGCACTTCACCCGGATCGTGGGGGTCCCGCCCGGCGCATACCAGCGCGAGCGCGGCGTGTACCGGCGTGGACGCGACGTGTCCTAGGAGAACGGGACGCCTCCTAGGGCCACGCGCCTCAAAAGCGGCACATAGGGACGACGTGAGCGTGCAAGAACGTACAAGACGGGCCCTGACCGTCCCCGTAACGTGCGGCGGGTGGCAGAACAGACAGCACTCCCAGAGAGCACCGGCATGACCGGTGCCATATCCGCCGGGCCGCCCGGCACCCCACCGCGCAAGCCGGACGCGGCCGTCATCAGGGACGCGCTCGGCGTCGGCATCGCCGTCGGGCTCTCCGGCTTCGCCTTCGGCGTCACCGCCACCGGCTCCGGGCTCAGCCTGCTCCAGATCTGTGCCCTGAGCCTCCTCGTCTTCACCGGCGCTTCCCAGTTCGCCCTGGTCGGCGCGTTGGCCGCGGGCGGCAACCCGTACACCGCGGCGGCCGGAGCGTTCTTCCTGGGCGTCCGCAACGCCTTCTACGGTCTGCGGCTCTCCCAGTTGCTCGCCCTTCCCCGCGCGTTGCGCCCCTTCGCCGCCCACTGGGTGATCGACGAGACGACCGCGGTCACCGTGGCCCAGCCCGACCGGCGCTCCGCGCGCCTCGGCTTCACGGTCACCGGGCTCACCCTCTACGTGCTGTGGAACCTCACCACCCTGGCGGGTGCGATGGGCGCGGAGGCGCTGGGCGACACCGAGGCCTGGGGCCTGGACGCGGCCAGCCCCGCCGTCTTCCTCGCGCTGCTCGCGCCGATGCTCAGGAGCACCGCCGAACGCGTCACCGCTGCTCTCGCCGTGCTGCTGGCCCTGACGCTGCTGCCCGTCCTGCCGGCCGGCGTACCGGTCCTGCTGTCCGCGCTGGCGGCGCCCGTCGTCCTCTTCCTCATGGGGCGGCGCAAGCAGGGACCCGGCGCGGCGAAGCGGGAGAAGACCACGGAGAAGGGCGGACGGGACTCATGAACGTCTGGATAGCCATCGGACTGACCGCGGCGAGCTGCTACCTCGCCAAGTACGCGGGCCTGCTGGTCCCCGCCGGAGTGCTGGAGCGACCGCTCGTGCGGCGGATGGCGGTCCTGCTGCCGGTGGCGCTGCTGGCGGCCCTCACCGCCCAGCAGACCTTCGGCGACGGGCAGCAGCTCGTCCTCGACGCCCGGGCCGCCGGGCTCGCCGCCGCCGCGCTCGCGCTGGTGGTGCGCGCCCCCTTCCTGGTGGTCGTCGGCGCGGCCGTGGTGGTCACGGCGGGCGTCCGCGCACTGGGGTGAGAGGGCAGAGGTCAGCCCAGCGGGCGGCCGTAGGCCCGTAACGTCTCCAGGGCTCCCAGGGTGACCAGGGGGCGCGCTTCGAGGGCGGGGCCCGGCGCCCACTGCCGCCAGTTCACCGGCCAGCCGCCGTCCTCCTGCTGCTCGGCCGCCAGATGGTCGAGGGAGCGCTCCAGCTCCTCGTCGGTGAACCAGCGGCGGGCCAGGGAGTCGGGCGTACGGGCGTAGTCGTACGGGAAGTGGTGCTCGCCCGGTGCGTAGCCCGGCGCCACCGGGTACTCCGCCCGCCGGGACGGATCCAGCACCGCGAGCCGCTGGTCGCGCACCAGCCGGCCGAGCCCGTCCGCCGTCCGCTCGGCGCGGGCCCGGTCCGGCACCCCGTCCAGGAAGGCGACCGCGGCCTCGATCTCGTAGGGGTGGGACTGCTCCAGGGCGTCGACGGCGCTCCAGCAGAAGTCCGTGGCCCGGAACAGCCAGGCGTGCCACACCTCGTTGCGGTGCAGCAGTCCGACGACGGGACCGGTGGCGAGCAGTTCGGCCGGTGGGTCGTCGACCACCGGGATGAACGGTGCGGCGGGATATCCGCGCTGGGAGGGGAGCAGCGCGGGCAGCGCTCCTTCTTTGGTCGACACGTCGCTCAGATAGCGGCAGATCTGCTCCACGCGCGGGCCGTCGCAGCGGCCGATCGAGTCGAGGACGGTGAGCGCGTGGGCGGTGTGCAGCGGCTGGCTGACCGGACCGCGAAGGTCGGGTTCCAGCGCGTGGGCGTAGCCGCCGTCCTCGTTCCGGTAGGCGGCGAGGGCCGTCTCGACGGGGTCCGGGTCGCCGTCGAGGAAGCGGTGGGCGAACCTCCGCTGTTCGAGGACGCGGGCGGTGAGCCAGATGAAGTGTTCGGCGCGGGCGAGGGAAGGTGATCCGGTTCCAGCCATGGACCGACCGTAGAGGGGAAAGCCGCCCTGGCACATGCCTGAGGACCGGCTGCACTCTCAGGAGCGCGATACTGATGGCATGCGGTTGACGATTTTCTGGGAGCGGATGGCGGACCACTTCGGTTCCGTGTACGCGGACTCCTTCGCCCGTGACCATGTGATGGCCGAACTCGGCGGCCGTACGGTGCACCAGGCGCTGGACGCGGGCTGGGAGGCCAAGGACGTCTGGCGCGCGGTCTGCACGTCGATGGACGTGCCCGCCGAGAAGCGCTGACCTCGGCCGGAAACCCCGGCCGGAGGACCGGCTGTCGGTGGCGTAGGCGAGACTTGTCCCGTGTCATCGACAGACGAGACCGTTCCGGCCCAGCCGTCCGACGTCCCGCCCGCCGGGCCCCCCGCGCCACCGCCCGGCCCGGGGCCCGCGCGCATGCCGGGCTGGCTGCCGCGCGCGATGGTCCTGGCCCTGGCGCTCTACGCCTGCTTCCAGCTCGGCAGCTGGGCGTTCGACCAGGTCATCGGGTTGCTGACCAATGTGCTGATCGCGTTCTTCCTCGCGCTCGCCATCGAGCCCGCGGTGGGCCGGATGGCAGCTCGCGGAATGCGCCGGGGGCTGGCCACCTTCATCGTCTTCATCGGTCTGATGATCTTCAGCGCCGGGTTCGTCGTCCTCCTGGGGTCGATGCTGGCCGGCCAGATCGTCGACATGGTCGACGACTTCCCCAAGTACATCGACTCGGTGATCAACTGGGTCAACCACACCTTCCACACCGAGCTCTCGCGGGTCCAGGTCCAGGACAGCCTTCTGCACTCCGACTGGCTGCAGAAGTACGTCCAGAACAGCGCCACCGGGGTCCTCGACGTCTCCACCACGGTCCTCGGCGGGCTGTTCCGGCTGCTGACGATCTTCCTGTTCTCCTTCTACTTCGCGGCCGACGGCCCCCGGCTGCGCCGCGCGCTCTGCTCCGTACTGCCGCCGGCCCGGCAGACCGAGGTGCTGCGCGCCTGGGAGATCGCGGTCGACAAGACCGGCGGCTACATCTACTCGCGCGGCCTGATGGCACTGATCTCCGGCGTCGCGCACTACATCCTGCTGGTCGTCCTCGGCGTGCCCTACGCTCCGGCGCTCGCGGTCTGGGTCGGGCTCGTCTCGCAGTTCATCCCCACCATCGGTACGTATCTGGCGGGCGCCCTGCCGATGCTGATCGCCTTCACGGTCGACCCCTGGTACGCGCTGTGGGTGCTCGGCTTCGTCGTCGTCTACCAGCAGTTCGAGAACTACGTCCTCCAGCCGAAGCTGACCGCCAAGACCGTCGACATCCACCCGGCGGTCGCGTTCGGTTCGGTGGTGGCGGGCACGGCCCTGCTGGGAGCTGTCGGCGCGCTGATCGCCATCCCCGCCGTCGCCACGCTCCAGGCGTTCCTGGGCGCCTATGTGAAGCGGTACGCCGTCACCGACGACCCCAGGGTGCACGGCGGCCCGCCACCGAGGCGCGGAGAACCGGTCCTCTCCCGGATACGCCGGGCACTCGGCGGCCCGGGCCGGACGGGCGGCGGAGCGGCCGGGTCGGCCTGACCCACCGGCACTCAGAGGTACGAGGGGTGCGTCACCCGGTGCCGGAAGGCGTGCCAGGTCCACGCCTGGGCGGCCACCAGCAGCGGGCAGAACGCGAGCAGGACGGGGACGAGCAGGGTGAGCGTCGCCCCGTCCGCGGCGTTCTCCGTCAGGTGGAGAGCCGGGCCCGCGAACAGCGGCAGGGCGCCCATCAGGACGGCGGTCAGGGCGAAGGACCTGCCCGCGCCGGTACGTCCGACGAGCCGGTGCGCCCGGGCCCAGGGCCGCCCGGTCAGGCGCAGTGCCGCGAAACCCAGACCGTGTGCGGCGAACAGCGCGGCGACGGCGAGCGCGGTCACGGCCCCGACCGGGGCGGCGGCCGTACGCTCCGGCGCACCCGAGAAGAGCGCGGCCAGCAGCCAGCCCCAGGCCAGCGCCACCGCCCAGCTCCCGCACACCACCGCCCCGTCGCACCCCGCCCGCCACCGCCGCCCGCCGCCCCGCCCGCGTAGCCACAGCCCCGCGTCGCGCACCATCCAGCCCGTGATCAGCGGCACGGCCACGGTGAGCTGGGCGCTCAGCAGCTCGCCCTCCAGGACCGGGAAACACCCCACGAGCACGCCAGCGGTGGCGATCAGCCAGACCTCGTTGCCCAGGAAGAACGGGGCGAAGGAGGCGATCACCAGGCGCCGTTCGCCGTCGTCCGCGCCCAGGTACGGCAGCAGCATGCCGGTGCCGAGGTCCGCGCCCGCGAGGACGAAGTAGCCGGTGGCGAAGAAGGCGAGCAGGCAGACGGCCAGGGTGTCCACGACGGCTCCTCAGTAGCGGGGGGTGATGGGTGGCGGTCCGGCGGTCCCGCCGGAATCCGCAGAGGCGGGGGCCCGCTCGTCGTGTCCGAGCCCCGTCTCCACCGGCCCGAGGCGCGCGTGCCGCAGGAGCAGCCATCCGTTGAGGACGGCCAGCGCCGCGAACAGCACGGTGAAGGTGATCAGCGAGGCGAGCATGGTGCCGGGGGAGTGGCGGGAGACGGCGTCCTCGGTCTTCAGCAGCCCGTACACCACCCAGGGCTGGCGGCCGGCCTCCCGGAAGACCCAGCCGCTGATCATCGCCAGGTACGGCAGCGGTACGGCGGCCATCAGCACCACATGCCAGAGCCGGAAGCGCTCAACGGCCTTGCGGAAACAGGCCAGCACGAGCCCGGCCAGGCTGAGGTACATCATCAGCGCGAACGCGAGCAGCATCACCAGACCGCCGCCCCGCGTCCACAGCTCGGAGGGCACGTAGTCGCCGGGACCGAACCGGGTGACCATCTCCGCCTGGAGATCGGCGATCTCCGCCGTCCTGCTGCTGAAGACGGCGGATTTCATCGGCTGGAGATCCGCCAGCGAGGCCAGCTGGACTCCGCCGAACCCCGCCGTGACCCACAGGGCCGGGAAGGAGACGAACACCCCGATGCGCAGACTCCGTACGAAGAAGGCGACTTCGGGCGTGCGCCGGAAGAGGTGGCAGGCGCTGACGCCCGCCATGAAGAAGCCGGCCGTCAGCAGCGCACCGCCCAGGATGTGCCCGAAGGCCAGCAGGGCGCTGGGGTTGGTGAGCAGCGCCCCGGCGTCCGCGAGGACCAGTTTTCCGTTCTCCGTGCGGTGGCCGACGGGGTTGTTGAGGAAGCCGTTGGAGACGAGGATCCAGTACGCGGAGACGCAGGCGGTCAGGGCGACGACCCAGATCATGGCCAGATGGACCCATCGGTTGAACCGGTGCCATCCGAAGATCCACAGGCCCAGGAACGTCGACTCCACGAAGAACGCGACGATCGTCTCGACGGCCAGCGAGGCGCCGAACACATTGCCCGCGTAGTGCGTCAGACCGCTCCAGCTCAACCCGAACTGGAACTCCATCACCAGCCCGGTGATGATGCCGACCGCGTAGTTGATGACGTACAGCTGCCCCCAGAAGCGCACCATACGTTGATACGGCGTCCTATTGGTCACCGTGGCAGCTGTCTGGAGGCAGGCCACGACGAGGGCCATTCCCAGCGTCAGGGCGACGAAGAGGAAGTGGCCGCCCGCCGTGAGGGCGAACTGAAGCCGCGCGAGGTCGAGGGTTTCCGGATCCACCCCGAGAGCCTCGGTGCACGGCCTGGTGGTGCGCGTCGGCCCGGGGAGGACAACGGGCCTACTACGGGAGTTGTGGCCGCCGCCGTCCCCGTACTACGGAAGTTGACGTCTCGGGCACGCTTCGGGCAGGCCTCAGGACCGCGCCCGGACCGCCGCTCAGGCCATCCAGCCGGGCGTGATCATGCCGGACTCGTAGGCCAGGATCACCAGTTGGGCCCGGTCGCGCACGCCGAGCTTCGTCATGATCCGGCTGACATGGGTCTTGGAGGTGGCGGGGCTGAGCACCAGCCGGGCGGCGATCTCGTCGTTGGAGAGGCCGGCCCCGACCAGCCCCATGACCTCCCGCTCCCGCTCGGTCAGGGCATTGAGGCGCGGGCCCGGCTCGGGCTGCTTGCGGCGGTTCGCGAACTCGGAGATGAGCCGCCGGGTCACCGCCGGGGCGATCAGGGCGTCGCCCCGCGCCACCACCCGTACGCCGTGCAGGAGCTCCATCGGCTCGGTGTCCTTGACCAGGAAACCGGAGGCTCCCGCGCGCAGTGCGCCGTAGACGTGGTCGTCCATGTCGAAGGTGGTCAGGATGACCACCCGGACGGCCGCCAGGCGCGGGTCCGTGGTGATGCGCCGGGTGGCCTCCAGGCCGTCGGTGCCGGGCATGCGGATGTCCATCAGGACCACGTCCGGGCGCTGTTCGTGGGCCAGCGCGACCGCCTGTTCGCCGTCGGCCGCCCCGCCGACGACCTCGATGTCGTCCTCGTCGGACAGGATGGAGCGGAAGCCCGCCCGTACCAGCGTCTGGTCGTCGGCCAGCACCACGCGGATCATTCGGTCCCCTCGATCGGCAGCCGGGCGCTCACGCCGAAGCCCTGTGCGGTGTTCCGCGCCGTCAGTTCGCCGCCGAAGGCCCTGGCCCGCTCGGCCATGCCCCGGATGCCGCTGCCGGCCTCGGCGCCCTCCGGCGAGCCCTCCCCGTCGTCGTCGACCCGTACCCGTACGGCGCGTTCATCGGTGTAGTCGACCGTCACCACCGCGCTGGTCGCCCGCGCGTGCCGGGTGACGTTCGTGAGCGACTCCTGAACGATCCGGTACGCCGCCAGGTCGACCGGGGGAGGCAGCGGCCGCCGCTCGCCCTCGGTGCGGAGGTGGACCTCGATGCCGGTGGAGCGGGCCCGTCCGACGAGTTCGTCCAGCCGGTCGAGACCCGAGGTGGGTGAGGTCGGGGCCGTCTCGTCGGGCTTCCGCAGCGCCCCGAGCGTGGAGCGCAGCTCGCGCAGGGCGTCCTTGCTGGTGGCCTTGACCGCCTCCAGGGCCTCCTCGGCGGCGCACAGGGCGGCGGCGGGCTCCGGGTTCTTGCTCAGCTTGTGCAGGACCGCGCCCGACTGCACGTTGATCAGCGAGATGCTGTGCCCCAGGACGTCGTGCAGCTCGCGGGCGATCCGCAGCCGCTCCTCGGTCGCGCTCTGCTCGGCCCGCGCCTCCTGCTCCCGCTCGGCGGCCAGTGCCCGCTGCTCCACCTCGCCGAGATAGGCGCCGCGGGTCCACTGGGCCCGGCCCACGGCGACGAGGCTGACCAGCCAGCCCGCGAGCATGAACAGCGACATGTCGTCGATCTGCCGGTTGCCGTCGTGCTGGCGCGCCTCGCCGAAGCCGACGGCGATCAGGGTGACGACACCGAGGGCGACCGCCGCCGTGAACCGCCCTTCGGCGGCCGCTGTATAGAGCGCGAGGGCGAACGTGACCATAAGAGGGCCGTCGTACACGGACAGCGGGTAATAGACGACGCATGCGCCCAGCGTCACGACGGCCACGGCGACGGGTGCGCGGCGCCGGAAGTACAGGGCGCCGCAGCCCACCGCGATGAGCGCCCAGCCGATCACCGTACGGTTCAGCGGCTCGCTCTCGTACCGCATGGTCAGCAGCGTCCAGACCACCACCAGCAGGGTGACGGCGGCGGCCACCCCGATGTCGGCCGTACGCGCGGACAGGCCACCGCCGCGTGGACGGAGGGCACCGGTGTGCGGACCGGAAGGGAGGGACATGTCAGGAAGGATAGGTGCGGAGCGGGGGACGGCGACGGCCGGAGGCCGGCGGTAGCCGGTGAGGGTGACGAGGCCCGGAGGTCAGCGGTAGCCCGTGACGTCGGCGGGCAGCCCCCGGTCCTGGACCTCGGTCAGATACCGCCAGGCGTCGGGCCGGCTGCCGTCCGCGTCGGTGAAGCCGTACACCTGGGCGAGCTGTCCGCTGGAGAGCGACTGTCCGTTCCAGCGCGCCACCTCCGGGTCGCGGGCGAGGGCGGCCACGGCCCGGCCCACATAGGCGGGGGACTCGGAGATGGCGAAGTGGGGCGCGTGCGCGATCGCTTCGCGCCAGGTGGCCTCGGTGACCCCGTGGGCCTGGAGCATCGCCTCGGAGCGCAGCCAGCCGGGGGTGAGCGCCACGGCGGTCGCACCGTGCGGCGCCAGCTCATGGGCGAGCGCGAAGGCCATCCGGTTCACGGCGGCCTTCGCCAGGTCGTAGAAGAAGGAGACGCGGTAGTTGGCCGCGTTGTACTCGTCCGTCCCGTCGGTCATCTCGACGACCAGGCCGCCCGGCGTCTCGATCAGCAGCGGCAGCGCGAAGTGACTGGTGATGGCGTGCGTGTCGACCGCCAGCCGCAGGGTGTGCAGCCCGGTGTCGAGGGACGACTCCCAGACCGTCCTGTTCCACTCGATCTCGGCGCCCCAGATGTCGTTCACCAGGATGTGCAGGGCGCCCTGCTCGCTGGAGATACGGGCGACGAGGGCGCTGACCTGGTCGGGGACCAGATGGTCGACCTGTACGGCGATCCCGCGGCCGCCCGCCGCGTCGACCAGGGCCGCGGTCTCCTCGATCGTCTCGGGCCGGTCCATCTCGGAGCGCTCGGAGCCGCTCGTACGCCCGGTGACGTAGACGGTCGCCCCGGCGGCGCCGAGCTGTACGGCGATCCCGCGGCCCGCCCCGCGGGTGCCTCCGGCGACAAGTGCCACCCGCCCGGCGAGATCGGAGCCCGTAACAGGTGAGCTGTCCGGCGCGGGTGAACTGTCCATTGCTGGTGAACTGTCCGGCGATTCCGGTGTCCTAGAGGGTCCCATATCGCCTTAATGTAGGGCGATCCTTTCGTGCGCGCAGGCCACTGCCGTCCGCGTCGGCAAAGAGGGGCACGCGTTGTCTCAGAGCCCGAGCTGTGAGCCGATCTCGGTGCGGGACGAGACCCCCAGCTTCCTCAGGGCCCGCGCCACGTGGTGTTCGACCGTCCGGTGCGACAGGACCAGCTCGCGCGCGATCTCGCGGTTGGAGAGGCCGAGCGAGGCCAGCCGGGCCACCGCCCGCTCCCGGGGCGAGAGGTGGTCGCCGTAGCCCAGGGCCCCGGGCCTGCGGACGGTGACCTGGCCGTGTTCCCGCAGCCCGCGCTGACAGCGCAGCACATCCCAGACGGCGTCGATGTCCTGGTAGGCCGCGATCGCCTCGTGCAGGACGGTGCGCCCGCCCGCCGCCCCGGCGGCCAGCAGCCGCAGCCCCCACGCCTCCCTGACGTACGCGGCCTCGTAGGGCCGCTCCAGAGCCGCCCAGGCGTCAGCGGCGGACGCGTACAGCGCGTCGGACCCGCCGGTCCCGGCCTGCGCGCCGGTCGTGTTCGTGAGCAGTGCCCGGCAGGTCAGCAGAGCGGCCCGGGCGGCCGGCGCGTCCCGGCGGGCGATGCCGTCGGCCAGCTCCCCGACCAGGCAGTGGGCCTCCCCGGCCCGGCCGTCCCGGATCAGCGCCTGGACGGCCGGCGGCGCGAGGGCCGTCGCCCACACCCACGCACCGGTACGGCGGACGTGGTGCAGCGCCCCCTCCACCGCCTGGACGGCCTGCGCGGGACGGTCGGCGGCGAGATGGACCCGCACCACGGCGGCCGCGGCGGAGGTGAGCACGATGCCGGTGTCCAGCGCGGTCGTGCGGACGGCCCGCTCCAGGAAGCGCCGCGCCACAGCGGTCTGCCCCTTGGTGTGCAGGTGCAGCAGCCCGCAGACCAGGAGGGCCTCCGCGTGGAAGTCGGGCACGTCCCGGTACTGCTCCTCGGCGTGCTCGGCCCGCTCCAGCAGCCCCGTCCACCGGCCGCGCGTGAAGGCGGTGAGCATGTCCGTGGTCTCGACGAACGCTTCGAGGTACGGGGCGTGGTTCGTCCGGACGGCCTGCCACGCCCGGCTCTGGAAGGCGCGGGCACGTTCCGGATGGCCCAGGGCGTTCGCGGCACCCGCCAGATTGGCGTGCACCCTCGCCGCCGCCTCGCCGGTGAGGGAGTCCGGCAGATCGGCCACCGCGTCCCAGGCCGACGGGTCGCCCATCAGGGCCAGAGCGGTGGCGCGGTTGGCCAGCACGGCCGAACGCAGGTCCTCCTCGTCGACCCCGGGCAGCAGCCGC
Organism: Streptomyces sp. SID8374; assembly: GCF_009865135.1. Classification (NCBI taxonomy): domain Bacteria; kingdom Bacillati; phylum Actinomycetota; class Actinomycetes; order Kitasatosporales; family Streptomycetaceae; genus Streptomyces; species Streptomyces sp. SID8374. The sequence continues at coordinate 727,636 of NZ_WWGH01000002.1, forward strand.
TCCGCCTCGGCCAGCAGCCGCCGGTGCTCGCCGATGGGCCACCCCTTCAGGGAGGGGATCGCGATGATCGCCAGCGCCCGTGCGGCCTGTCCCGTCGACACGGCGAGGAGATCGGGAACGGCACGCGCTATCTCCTCCAGCGCCTCAAGGCCGGAACCCGACTGGTTGCGCAGCAACAGACCCAGGAGGAGCCGGATCTCGCCGCTCGGCCCGGGGCCCATGGAGCTCCGGTCGAGTACCTGCCGCAGGGCGGCGGGCACCTGCGGGCCGGTGCGGGCGTTCAGCGCGACCCGGGCCAGTTTCAGTGCGACCCGGTCGCGGACGACGGCGGAGGGGCCGCCGCGCAGGGCGTCGAGATAGCGGTCCGTGGCCGTACCGGCGTCCCCGCTCCCGGCGGCCCGGTCCGCAGCCGCCTCCAGACACCGCACCGCCTGCGCGGGCCGGCCGGCCAGGCGGTGGTGCTCGGCGATCCGTACGAGGGGGAGGGGGCTGGTGTGCCGGGCGAGGGCACGGGCCGCCCGCAGGTGCAGTACGGGCCGTTCCGGTTCGGCGACCGCCTCGTACGCGGCTCTGCGCGCCAGCTCGTAAGGGAAGGCGTAGGTGCCGTCCGCCGCCCGTACGGCACCTTCCTGGAGAGCTGCGGCGAGCGCACGGCGGGTGTTCTGCTCATCCAGCCCCGCGACCGCCCCCAACAGGTGTACGGGTGCGGGCTCGCCGAGCACCGCTGCCGCGGCCACCACCCGCCGCGCGTCCGAAGGAAGGTGACGCAGCCGCTCCACCACCACACGGCGCACGGACGCAGGCAGCGGCACTTCCGGCTCCCCCGCACTCCCGGCAGGGCACGCAGTGGCGTCGGGCCACTCCCGTAGCACCTCTTCGATCACATACGGGAGGCCGCCCGTCCACCGGTGCAGCCGCTCGGCGAACTCCTCCGACACCGCCTGCACGCCGAGCAGCCCGGCGGCCATCGCGCCCGTCTCCGCCACCGGCAGCGGGGACAGGTGCCGTTCGGCCACCACCACAGGGGCCGGTGGGCGCAGCGGGAAGAGGAGCCCGTCGACTCCCTCCGCATCGGTGTGGGGAACGGTCTGGCTGCGTGCGGTGAGGACGAGTCCCAGGTGGGGCGGGGGGCCGGAGACGAGCGTACGGAGGAAGGCGGCCGTGGACTCGTCGGCCCACTGGACGTCCTCCACGGCCAGAACCACCCTCCCTAGGGATGCGGTCAACGCGCACAGGGCCCGGAGAACTTGGTGATGTCGGGCGCGCGGATCGTCCGGAGGGGGTGGTGCGGGCGGCAGAAGGTGCGCGAGGTCGGGCAGCAGAGACCGCAGTGCGCCGGTCACCGGTGGCAGGTCTCCCGGGCGAGGTCTACAGAGCCTCAGCGCGTCCATGAGGGGTGCGAACGGGGTGGCGGCGTCCGACTCCTGACATCGGGCGACGAGGACGAGGGAGTCCGACGAGGCTGTCCGCGCGAGGAGTTCGCGGACCAGCCGGCTCTTTCCCACCCCCGCCTCGCCGGTGATCACCACGACGGCGGGGCGGCGTTCGAGCTTCGTCCGCAGATCGTCCAGGAGAGCGGCGCGTCCGATCAGAGGGCCGGGGACGGAGGTCGGAGAGTCGGCGTTCACGGCTTCCTTCCGTTTCCTTCCGCATCCGTGGGCGGCATGGGCACGAGGCGGGTGGTTCGCCCGGGCCGCCCGGCGGCCTCATGATGGCTCTTCGCGACGGTGGTGAATAGGGGAGTGACGCCTGCGGCGCGTGTGCGGGCGCCGCAGGCGTCCCCCGTCCGGCCGGTGAGTGCGCGGAGAGACATCACCGGCCGGTGTGCCGGTGGTCCACCAGGGTTCGGGACCGTGGACCACCGGCAGTTCGGTGGGGCGGGTGTTCCGGGAGCCGGCCGGCACTCCTAGGTGTTCCGGTAGCCGGTCAGGGCTCCGGAGTGCTCCCGGCGGCGGTCAGAACTTCAGCGACCAGGAGTTCAGCGTGCCGGTGTCGTTGACCCAGTTGTCGCTCACCCGCAGCTTCCAGGACCCGTTGGCGGGCTTGGACGCGGCGTTCACGGTGAAGGTGCCGCGTACGTCGTCGGCGCTGTCGTTGGCGTTGTAGTCCTTGAGCCGGAAGACACCGCCGACGGGGGCGACGAGGTCGACCCGCAGGTCACCGCGGAAGGTGTGCCGGATGTCGACCGTGACGGAGAGTGTCGCGGGAGCGTTGCCCGTGATGCCGCTGACGGTGATCGGGGACTCGACGGTCGAGTTGTCGCGGATCGGGTAGGCGGTGGTGTTCTCGAAGGTCTTGCCGGTGGGCGGAGGCGTGGTGCCGTCGTTCGGGACGTACAGCAGGCGGTTGGGCGAACCGGTCTTCGCGTCGGTGACCTTGTTCGGGGTGGCGTCGGCGATCAGCCGGTCGTGGACCTGCTTGGGCGTCCAGGACGGGTTGGCCGAGAGCAGAAGGGCTGCTGCGCCCGCCACGTGCGGGGAGGCCATGGAGGTGCCGCCGTCGGAGCGGGAGCCGGTGTCGTTGAGGTGGGAGGCCGAGACGATGTCGGAGCCGGGGGCGAACAGGTCCAGGCAGGTGCCGTGGTTGGAGGACTTGCCGCTCGGCCAGATCGACCGGGCGTCACGGTTGTCGGTGGCGCCGACCGTCACCGCGCTCGGCACGGCGGCCGGGGAGGTGTTGCAGGCGTTGGCACCGTCGTTGCCCGCGGCGACGACGTAAGTGACGCCGGAGGCGATCGACTTGGCGAGCGCGTCGTCCACCGAGGACGTCCGCCCGCCGCCGATGCTCATGTTGGCGACCGCAGGCTTGACCGCGTTCTTCGTCACCCAGTCGATGCCGGCCAGCACGGGGGCCCAGGTGGAGCCGGAGGAGCCCTGGCAGTTCAGGACCCGGACGCCCACGAGCTTCACTGCTTTGGCGACGCCGTACGTCGCACCGCCGACCGTGCCGGCCACATGTGTGCCGTGCCCGTTGCAGTCCTGGGCGACGGAATCGTTGTCTATGAAGTCGTACCCGCTGACCGCCCGGCCGCCGAACTCCTGGTGCGAGGTGCGTATCCCGGTGTCGAGGACGTAGGCCGTCACATTGGAGGCGGTGTTGGGGTACGTGAACTTCCGGTCGCCCGGCAGGTCACGCTGGTCGATGCGGTCCAGGCCCCAGGTCGGGTCGTTCTGGGTGCCCAGGGCGTACGCGACTCCGTCGGCCTCCACCCGTGCGACGGAGGGGTCGGCGGCCAGCCGCCGGGCCTGGCCCTCGTCGGCCTTCACGGAGAAGCCGCGCAGGGCGGCCGTGTAGGTGTGGCCGACCTTTCCGCCGTGCCGGCCGGCGAGGGATCTCGCGACCTTGTCCACATCCGTCCGCGCCACCGAGTCCTTGAACGTGACGATGTACGAGCCCGCCACCGCGCCCGCCCGGTCGGCGCCCAGGATGCGGCCTTCGGAGGGCGGGGGCGTGGGTGCCGCCCCCGCCGTACCGGCGCCGACGATCAGTGCGCCGACGGCACACGCGGCAGCGGCGACACGCCGCACCGCAGCTTGAGACACCATGCGATTCCTCCTGAGGGGTTGGCCCGGACCGGCTCCGGTCCGGGCTGGGCCCGCGCACGGCGAACACCGGGCACGGGCGAAGGAAGGGGCAGCGGCGGGGGCTCCGGACGATGGGCCGTCGACCTCGTACGGCGGATGCCGATCTTGGGGGGCCGGCAGATGTACGAGGGGGCGGAGCCACCGCCGCCTCACGAAGAATCGATCCATGGGGGCAGGTCGAACAATGCGTAGGTGTACCCAACCGTTCCGACCGCCCGGACCTCACCGTTCCGGCCGTCCGGACCCGGCGCGCGGCCGCAGCGATCACCGACGCCGGCCCGGAGTGGCGGGGCGCATCCCGGCCTGCGGGGACCCGCGTGGTGCGCTTGACACCAAAATCGAACATCCATTCTCATGGATTTCGGCCGGGTTTTTCCGGGCCCGACCGTGGAGTTGTCCACAGGCCGGGAGGACGTCGAGGCCCATTGTCAGTGGCAGGGGTTAGCGTCTTTGACGTGAAGCGATCGACTCAAGCAAATCGGGTGGAACCCATGGCAGGAACCGACCGCGAGAAGGCGTTGGACGCCGCACTCGCACAGATTGAACGACAGTTCGGCAAGGGTGCGGTGATGCGCCTCGGTGAGCGGCCCAACGAGCCCATCGAGGTGATCCCCACGGGATCGACGGCGCTGGACGTGGCGCTGGGCGTCGGCGGGCTGCCGCGTGGCCGTGTGGTGGAGGTGTACGGGCCGGAGTCCTCCGGTAAGACGACGCTGACGCTGCACGCCGTGGCGAACGCGCAGAAGCTCGGCGGTTCGGTGGCGTTCATCGACGCCGAGCACGCGCTGGACCCCGAGTACGCCAAGAAGCTCGGCGTCGACATCGACAGCCTCATCCTGTCCCAGCCGGACAACGGTGAGCAGGCGCTGGAGATCGTCGACATGCTGGTCCGCTCCGGCGCCCTGGACCTGATCGTGATCGACTCCGTCGCGGCCCTGGTGCCCCGTGCGGAGATCGAGGGCGAGATGGGTGACTCGCACGTGGGCCTCCAGGCCCGTCTGATGAGCCAGGCCCTCCGCAAGATCACCAGCGCGCTCAACCAGTCCAAGACGACGGCGATCTTCATCAACCAGCTGCGCGAGAAGATCGGGGTGATGTTCGGTTCGCCGGAGACCACGACCGGTGGCCGGGCGTTGAAGTTCTACGCCTCGGTGCGTCTGGACATCCGGCGGATCGAGACGCTGAAGGACGGGACCGACGCGGTTGGCAACCGGACCCGCGTCAAGGTCGTGAAGAACAAGGTGGCCCCGCCGTTCAAGCAGGCGGAGTTCGACATCCTCTACGGGCAGGGCATCAGCCGTGAGGGCGGGCTGATCGACATGGGCGTGGAGCACGGCTTCGTCCGCAAGGCCGGCGCCTGGTACACGTACGAGGGCGACCAGCTCGGCCAGGGCAAGGAGAACGCCCGCAACTTCCTCAAGGACAACCCCGACCTCGCCAACGAGATCGAGAAGAAGATCCTCGAGAAGCTGGGCGTCGGCGTCCGCCCGGAGGCCGAGTCCGCCGAGCCGGGTGCGGAAGGAGCGGCGACCACGGGGGCGACGGCGGAGGGTGCGGCGAAGCCGGTGACCGCTGCGGCCACCAAGGCGAAGCCGGCCAAGACCGCGGCGGCCAAGAGCTAGGCCGTGACACGTCGTACGGAGTGGCCGGAAGGCCCCGCGGAGCCCGGAGACGGCCCCGAATTCGACGGCGGACCCATCGACGGGTCCGCCTACGAGCCGGGGACCGGTCGCGGGGGGCGGTCCGGGCGCCGCTCACGCGGGGGAGTGGACGCGGGGGCCGGGTTCGGCGAAGGCGCGGGCCGCCGTGCCCGCTCCACCACCAGGAGCAGCGGCTCCCCCTCCTCGTCGAGGGCCGAGCAGGGGGAGCCGCGTGACCGGCGGGACAAGGGGGAGCCGCGGGACCCGGTGGAGCAGGCGCGCAACATCTGTCTGCGCCTGCTCACCGGGACGCCGAGGACGCGCAAGCAGCTCGCGGACGCCCTGCGCAAGCGGGAGATCCCGGACGAGGCGGCCGAGGAGGTCCTCTCGCGCTTCGAGGATGTCGGGCTGATCGACGACGCGGCCTTCGCCGGGGCATGGGTGGAGTCCCGGCACCACGGCCGGGGGCTCGCGCGCCGCGCCCTCGTCCGTGAGCTGCGGACGAAGGGCGTGGACTCCGCCGTGATCGACGAGGCGGTCGGCCGACTCGACACCGACCAGGAGGAGGAGCGGGCCCGGGAGCTGGTGGCCCGCAAGCTCCGCTCCACCCGAGGCCTGGACCGCGACAAGCGGCTGCGCCGCCTCGCGGGCATGCTCGCCCGCAAGGGGTACGGAGAGGGCATGGCCCTGCGGGTGGTGCGCCAGGCGCTGGAGGAGGAGGGCGAGGACACGGAGGGGCTGGACGAGCCTTTCTGAGAGGACTCACTGATCAGCGAACTCCTCACCGACCTGAGCGGGCCTTCTGAGAGGAGCGGCCGCTCCGAGGCGAGCGAGAGCAGCCGTTCCGAGGAGGGCGGGGACGGGGGAGCGTCCGAGGAGACCGAGGGGGACGGGGACGGATCCGTCGGGCCGTCAGTGTCCGGCGGAGGCCGCTCGGCGGGCGGCCGCGTCGACGAGGGCCAGCGCGTCCGCGGCGGTACGGCCCGGTGCGCGGTTCCACGGGCCGATCAGCCCGGGCCACCCCTGGGCGCGGAGCTCGGTGATCAGCCAGGCGCCGGCCCGGTTCACGGTGGCGGGGGAGCCGTAGCCGAGCCGGTGCGCGGTGAGCAGCGCGCCACAGACACAGCGGGCGCCACGGGCGTTGCGCAGCCGGTACGGGGTGTTCTGCCAGCCCCACTCGGCCAGGATCTGGTGTGCGTATCCGAGGTGGACGGAGGGCCGCAGATCTCCCTGGCCGACCCGCCGCCAGGCATGGACGCGATCGGGCAGGACCGCCCCCAGCCGGCCGGGGAGCGGGCGCTCGGGCGGAGGCGTCGCGGGCAGTGTCCGCAGCGCGTCGTCGATGAGCTGGTCGACGGGGACGGAGAGCAGGTCCCGCCAGTCGGAAGGCGGTCGGCCCTGAGTCGGTTCCGGGGGCTGGGCGCGGCCCGGTTCCGTACGCTCCGCCGGGCGCGGCCCGGGTTCGGGGGCGGTGAGTTCCCACCCCGAGACGATGCTCTGCCACGCCTGGGTGTCGTGCAGCCGGGACGCCTGGGCGTCCAGCTGGTCGGGGGTGAGAACAGGGATCGCCATAAGTGCGTCATCTCCGTACATTTCGCCTCTGTCTGAAGCGAATGTCGGTCGCGCACGGCGATGGCTCTAGTGGAGTGTGGCGTTCGGGTGTGCCCTGTCCCGTTCAGAAAGGGGAGGGGCGGCCACGTCACGCCGGTGGCCGCCCCTCCCTCGCCAGTTTGGCATCATCACCGGCTCGGCGTCAGCCGTCGGCCGCTGCCGGAGTCACCGGGAGGCCCGCCGCACGCCAGGCCTGGAAGCCGCCGACCAGGTCGGTGGAGCGGTGCAGTCCGAGTTGGCGCAGCGACGCCACCGCGAGGCTGGAGGCGTATCCCTCGTTGCAGATGACGACGACCGGGAGGTCGTGGCTCACCGCCTCGGCGGCGCGGTGGCTGCCCTGGGGGTCGAGGCGCCACTCCAGTTCGTTGCGCTCCACGACCAGCGCGCCGGGGATGAGCCCGTCCAGCTCCCGGAGCGCCGCGTACCGGATGTCCACCAGCAGCGCCCCGTCCGTCGCCGCGGCTGCCGCCTCCTGCGGGCCGATCCGGTCGAAGCCGGCCCGGACCCGCTCCAGCAGCTCGTCGATGCCCACCCGCTCCGAAGCGGTCGCGCGCCCGGTCCCGCCCACCTGCTCGGCTCCCCCCAGGTCCTCGGTGCTCACTGCCAGTCCTCCGGGCGCTCGGTCTGCTCCAGCCGGAGCACCGCGCCGGTGCGGCTGAACCGGCGGATCCGCGGCAGCGGCGGGTAGTACGCGTGGACGGAGACGGCATGCACGCTGTCGGACTCGTTGAGGACCTCGTGCACGTGGTTCTGGCCGAAGGCCCGCCCCTGACCGGCCGCCAGCTCCCGTGACCGGTCCACCCCCTCGTTCAGCTCCAGGGTCTTCCAGCCGTCGGTCGGCAGCCGAACGGCGAGCGAGTGCTCCTTGAGGGTGCCGGACGCGGTGGTGAAGGCACCGACCGAGTCGGCGTGGTCGTGCCAGCCCGTCCCGGTCCCCGGCGGCCAGCCGATCAGCCATGCCTCGCTGCCGCCGGGCCCGTCGAGACGGACCCAGGTGCGGCCCTCGGGGTCGAGGGGGAGGGAGGCGATGAGCGCCGTGTCCTCGGCGGCGCGGCGTACGAAGTCGAGGAGTTCGGCGACGGTGGGGCCGGAGGAGACGGCACGGGCCGAGCCGACCCGCGCGGAGACAGCGGGAGGGGCCGGAGCGGCGGTCACCGGACCGGTGACGGGAGAGGGTACGGAAGCAGCCGTGGGCACGGCAGGAGAGGGGGAAGACACAGGGACCGTCCTGAGAGTTCGCGCGAGGTCCCGGCCGTGCGGAAAGCGGCACGGACCGGTAGGAGAGGGCGATTCAGCAGGACGGGCGACACACGCAGCCCGCGTAACGGAGGAGGTCCATATGGACCCTCCGCCACAGGCGCACATCGGTGTCGGTCATGATCTGGAGTACACCATGTGCGCCCGTGACGGTCAATTGATCCTGGCGGCCCGCTCGGCGTGAACGGGGTCACGAGGCCCCGGCGCGCGCGCCGCCCCGCGCTCGTCGTCGCCGCTCTCCGCGCCCCCGGCCTCCGGTGTCCCGCCCAGCATGGCCCGCGCGGCGGCGAGCAGGTCGGCGGGCCGTACGCCGGCGAAGGCGGCCACCAGGTGTCCGTCGGGCCGCACCAGCAGGACGGTATGGGCCGAGGCGCCCGGATAGCTCTCCGCGACCAGCAGCTCCGCCGTCGACGGCAGCGCCCCCACAGCCTCCACCAGGCGTGGCATGAGGCCGGCGGTCAGCCAGTGCCGCCGGTCCCACACCCCGGTGCCGGGCGCCACCAGGATCACCAGCGGATGCCCCTGCCCCAGCCGCTCCCGGAGCCGTACCGCCGTCCCGTCCGGTGCCGTCACCCGTACATCGGCGACCGGCGCACCGGGGGGCGTACCCACTGCGGTGTGCGCCTCGGCGTGCGGTGGTGCGAGAGGGGAGTGCGTGTACGAAGGGGGCGCACCGAGCGCTCCGCGGCCCAGATGGCCGTCGGCGAGCAGGGTGTCATGGCCCCGGGCGGCTCCCGGTACCAGCGTCCGCAGCCCTCCGCCGCCCCGCAGTATCGGCAGGGACTGGTCGGCGGCGCGGAGCCGGGCGGCCACGGCGGCCCGGCGTTCGGCCTGGTAGCTGTCGAGGAGCAGATCGGCACCGCCGTGGTGCCAGGCGTGGGCGAGCTTCCAGGCCAGGTTCTCGGCGTCCCGGATCCCCTCGTCAAGCCCCTGGGTGCCGAGTGCTCCCAGCAGATGCGCCGCGTCCCCGGCCAGGAACGCCCGCTGCACCCGCCACCGCCGGGCGAGGCGGTGGTGGAGCGTGTGGACGCCGGTGTCCAGCAGCTCGTACGGCGGGGTCTCGCCGCACCAGCCGGCCAGGGTGTCCCGGATGCGGGCGATCAGGGCGTCCGGGGTGACCAGTTCGCCGCGCGGCGGGAGCAGCCAGTCCAGCCGCCAGACCCCGTCCGGCAGCGGCCGCGCGCTGATCTCTCCGCCGCCGTTGCGCCACGGCGGCTGCCGGTGCAGCACGGCCTCGCCGGGCCAGGGCAGTTCGGCCCGGAGTGCGGCGACGGCGTGCCGCTCCACCGCCGTACGACCGGGAAACCTGATGTCCAGGAGCTTGCGCACGGTCGACCGGGCGCCGTCGCAGCCGACCAGATAGCTGCCGCGCCACCAGGTCGAACCGGGCCCCTTGGTGTGCACCGTGACACCGTCGCGGTCCTGCTCCAGGGTGTCGAGGCGGCTCAGGGGCACCAGCTTCACCAGCGGCGCCGCCGCGACCGCCGCGCGCAGGGCGGAGGCCAGGGCGTGCTGCGGAACGTGGAGGGGGGCCGGGAGCAGCGGAACGTCCTCGTCACCGGAGTCGGCGAGGCCACCGGAGCCGCCGCGCCCCGCGCCCATCGGCACCTCACGGACCGGCTGCCTGCGGCGCATCAGGCGCCATCCGCTCCACCGCAGCCCGTCCTTCTCCAGGTGGGCGGCGCCCAGGCGCTCCACCAGGTCAGCGGTGTCCTCACGCAGCACCACCGTGCGGGCGAGACGTACTTCCTCCGTGCCGGGACCCTCGTCCAGGAGCACGCACGGGACGCCCTGGGCGGCGAGGGCCAGCGACAGCGTCAGACCGACGGGTCCGGCGCCGACGACGATCACCGGGTCCACGGCGCGTGTCCTCCGGCCCGTACGGTCATGCGGAACGTGGTGGTGGAAGCCGGGTGCGTGATCACAGAACGTATGCAACCCATTGGGGATGCTTGCGTCAAGTGACCGAGGCAGCGACGCGTGCGCCGCTGCCTCGGATGCTTCTGCCGACCGGAGTGGCGGGGCGTCAGTTCTGCGTCACTCCGCCCCCACCAGCACCGTCGGCACCGGTGCCTGCGCCCCCTGCGCCCCCCGCGTCCGGGCCGGGGATGCCGAACGTGCCGGCCGTCGCGTCGATGGTTCCGGGGGCCTGGACGGCCGGCGCCACCGCGATGCCGGTCTTGGCGCGGCGGCCGCGCTTCTCGATCCAGGTCGCCAGCGACGAGAGCAGCAGACACAGCGCGATGTAGATCGTGCCGATGACGGTGATCGTCGAGACGTACGGGTACTGCTCGTTCACCAGCGTGTTGGAGGCGATCAGACGCGCGGTCTGGAGCAGCTCCGGGTACAGGATGATGAAGCCGAGCGAGGTGTCCTTGAGGGTCACCACGAGCTGGCTGATGATCGTCGGCAGCATGGACCGGACGGCCTGCGGCATCAGGACGGTGACCATGACCTGGGTCTTGCGCATGCCGAGCGCGTACGCGGCCTCGCTCTGTCCCCGGGGGACGGCGTTGACGCCGGCGCGCAGCACCTCGGCCTGGACGCAGCCGTTGTAGATGGACAGGCCCGCCGCCAGCGCCCACATCGAGTAGTCGGTGAGGAAGCCGACCCAGATGGCGTAGATCGTGATCAGCAGCGGGAGCGAGCGGAACAACTCGATGAAGGTGGTCGCCACCCAGCGGACCGGCTTGTGGTCGGAGAGGCGCCCCACCGCGAGCAGTACGCCCAGCACGAGCGAGCCGACCGCGGCCAGGCCGAAGGCCTTGAGGGTGGCGACGAGGGCGTCGGCGATGTTCTGCCGGATGCCCGCGTAGTTGAAGATGTCCCACATCTCGGGGGCCAGGTGGCCCTTTTCGGCGAGCCGCAGCAGGCTGACGCCGATCAGCGCCGCGATGGCGAGCGTGCCGATGACGGCGTACAGGCGGTTGCGGACGACGGCCTTGGGGCCCGGGGCGTCGTAGAGAACGCTGGCGCTCATCGGGCGACCTCCATGCGACGCTCCAGCAGCCGGAAGAGGCCGCTGATGGTAAACGTGACGACCAGGTAGCCGAGGGCCACCCAGATGAAGACGGGGACGATGTCGTAACCCTTGTCGCTCATCAGCTTCTGCCAGCCGAAGAGCTCGGCGACGCTGAAGGCACCGGCGATCGCGGAGTTCTTGGTGAGCGCGATGAAGATGCTGCTCAGCGGGGCGATGACGGTCCTCGTGGCCTGGGGGAGCACCACGATGCGCAAGGTCTGGGCGAACGTCATGCCGATCGAACGCGCTGCCTCGGCCTGTCCCAGCGGCACGGTGTTGATGCCGGAGCGGACCGCCTCGCAGACGAAGGAGGAGGTGTAGAAGCCGAGGGCAAGCGAGCCGAGCACGAAGGGGCTCATCCCCGGGAAGAGGATCTCCGGGACGACGAAGAAGAAGATCAGGAAGAGCAGCGTCAGCGGGGTGTTGCGCATCAGCGTCACCCAGGTGGTGCCGAAGTACCGCAGCGGCGGCACCGGCGAGACCCGGAACCCGGCGATGACCACGCCGAGGACGAGGGCGATAACCGAGCTGACGGCGGTGATCGACACGGTTCCTATGAAGCCGTCGCGGAACTCTGGGAAATTGTCGAGCAGTACGTTCATGAGGTCTCCGCGTCGGCGGTCAGCGGCATCAGGGCAGGGGAAGGGGCGCCCCGTACGTCCGCCGCGCCCCGCAGGGGCGGCGGCGTACGGGACGCCTCAAGTCACACGCGGTGCGTCGGTGACGGGGCGTCGGCCGGGGGACGGCCGGGCGGCGTCAGTAGCGCTCGAGCGCCGGCGGCTCGATGTAGTCCGAACCGGACAGGCCCAGCGTGGCCTCGTAGATCTTCTTGTACGTGCCGTCCTTGACGTGGTTCTCCAGCGAGTTGTTGATCGCGTCGCGCAGGACCTTGTCGTCCTTGTTCAGGCCGACGCCGTAGGGCTCGCTGGTGAACGGCTGGCCGACGACCTTGAGCTTGCCGGGGTTGGCGGCCGCGTAACCCTTGAGGATCGAGTCGTCCGTGGTGAGGGCGTCGACCTGCTTGGTCAGCACCTGCTGCACGCAGTCGGAGTACTTGGCCAACTCGACGACGTTCGCGCCGTACTCGGGCTTCTTGATCTCCTGGAGCGGCGTGGAGCCGACGATCGAGCAGACCTTCTTGCCCTTCACCGACTCCTTGCCCTTGATCGAGTCGTCGTCCTTGCGGACCAGGAGGTCGGCGCCCGCCTTGTAGTACGGACCGGCGAAGCCGACCTGCTTCTTGCGCTCGTCGTTGATCGTGTACGTACCGACGAAGTAGTCGACCTGGCCCTTGGAGATGGCCGTCTCACGGATGCCGGAGTCGACGGTCTTCCACTCGATCTGCTTCTCCGTGAAGCCGAGGTCCGCCGCGATCATCTTGGCGATCTCGATGTCGAAGCCGGAGCGCTCCTTGGTGGACTGGTCCTCGAAGCCGAGGTAGGGCTGGTCCGCCTTGGCGCCGATGATCAGCTTGCCGCGCTGCTTCGCCTTCTTGAAGACCGGCGAGTCCAGGTCGACGTCCTTGGCGACGGTGTACGTGGGCAGCTCGGGGGCCTCGGAGGAACCGGGCTTGGTGCCGCCCGGTTTGTCACCGGCGGAACCCTCCTTGCCACCACACGCGGTCGCGGTCAGGGCGAGGACGGCGATGGCCGCGACGGCGGCCGACTTGCGGAGCTTCATGTGAGTTTTCCTTATGCCGTAGGTCGTTGTCGTCAGTCGTCGGTCGTCAGTGGTGCAGGATCTTCGACAGGAAGTCCTTGGCCCGGTCGCTGCGCGGGTTGCTGAAGAACTGCTCGGGCGTGGCCTCTTCGACGATCTTTCCGTCCGCCATGAACACCACGCGGTTGGCGGCGGAGCGGGCGAAGCCCATCTCGTGGGTGACGACGATCATCGTCATCCCGTCCCGGGCCAGCTGCTGCATGACTTCCAGGACCTCGTTGATCATCTCCGGGTCGAGAGCCGACGTGGGCTCGTCGAAGAGCATGACCTTCGGGTCCATCGCCAACGCCCGCGCGATCGCGACGCGTTGCTGCTGGCCACCGGAGAGCTGTGCCGGGTACTTGTCGGCCTGCACGCCGACGCCCACGCGGTCGAGAAGGGTGCGGGCCTTCTCCTCCGCGGCCTTCTTGTCCGCCTTGCGGACCTTGGTCTGGCCCAGCACGACGTTCTCCAGCACCGTCTTGTGCGCGAAGAGATTGAACGACTGGAAGACCATGCCCACGTCTGCGCGCAGCCGCGCCAGCTCCTTGCCCTCCTGGGGCAGGGGCTTGCCGTCGATCGAGATCGCACCCGAATCGATCGTCTCCAAGCGGTTGATCGTGCGGCACAGCGTGGACTTCCCGGACCCGGAGGGCCCGATGACGACCACGACCTCGCCACGGGCGATGGTCAGGTCGATGTCCTGGAGCACATGCAGCGCGCCGAAGTGCTTGTTGACGTCGCTCAGTACGACAAGGTCGTCGCCCGCGGGCGCGGCATCCTCGGCGGCCTTGGTCACTGAAACTCCGCTCATCGGCTTCTTGCTCCGTCCTCCTCGGGTGCCAAGGACACTAATGACGCGGTGCGACCAGCGTCATTACATCTGAGCGGAAATTGAGCATAACGATCCGGCGGCAACCGGACACTCCGCGTGAAGGGGACGCCACGCGCAGCTGCGGGGCGTACCGGGTGCATAACGGAAACCCTGCTGTAACCGGCAACCTCTTGACTGGCATACCCGTCATCGGAGTGGATGCCCTGTGCGGCAAAAGAACGTGAAGCACCGCTGAACGGAGAGTTTCGCCGGGGATCTTCCAGGTGAAGCGCGCGAAACTTGAGGTATCGCCCGGTGACGCCGTGCGACGGTGGCGTGAGATCACGACCGGTTACGTGAACGAGTCCGGGAGAGCCCCACGGCCCGGGGAGAGCGAGAGGAGGGCCATGAGACTGCTGCTCGTCGAGGACGACGACCATGTCGCGGCGGCCCTGTCCGCCGTGCTCGCCCGGCACGGGTTCCAGGTCGTGCACGCCCGCAACGGCGAGGAGGCCCTGCGCGCGCTGCTCCCCGCGGAGAAGGAGCCCTTCGGGGTCATCCTCCTCGACCTCGGCCTGCCCGACCAGGACGGCTACGAGGTCTGCGGCAAGATCCGCAAGCGCACCGCCACCCCGGTGATCATGGTGACCGCCCGCGCCGACGTCCGCTCACGCATCCACGGACTCAACCTCGGCGCCGACGACTACGTCACCAAGCCCTACGACACCGGCGAGCTGCTCGCCCGTATCCACGCGGTCGCCCGGCGCACCACCAGCGGCGAGGACACCGCCCCGACCCCCGTGGCCGCCCTGCGCCTGGGGACCGTGGAGATAGAGCTGCCCACCCGGCGCGTCAGCGTCGACGGCACCGAAGTCCAGCTCACCCGCAAGGAGTTCGACCTCCTGGCCCTCCTCGCTCAGCGGCCCGGCGTGGTCTTCCGCCGCGAGCAGATCATCAGCGAGGTCTGGCGCACCAGCTGGGAGGGGACGGGGCGCACCCTGGAGGTGCACGTGGCCTCGCTCCGCTCCAAGCTGCGGCTGCCCGCCCTCATCGAGACCGTGCGGGGCGTCGGCTACCGGCTCGTCGCGCCGTCCGCGTAACGGGCCGGTACGCCCCCGGTGCGCACCCGTCTCCTTCCGCTGCTCATCACCCTCATGGCGGCCGTCCTGCTCACCCTCGGCTTCCCGCTCGCGGTGAGCGTGGCCGCCGCCGAGCAGCAGCGCCTGGTCATCGACCGGATCGACGACACCGCCCGCTTCGCGGCCCTCGCCCAGCCCATCACCGACACCGTCCCGGCCTACGACGAGCGCCGGCTGACGCTCGCCACCGACCTGGAGGTCTACGCCTCCGTGTACGGGATCCGGGCCGGCGTCTTCTACCGCAACGACCTGGCCCTGGCGAAGGCCCCGGGCAACTGGATGCTGCCCGCCGAGGGGGAGGGGCGCACCGCGTTCAACGAGGCGCTGCTCGGCCGCCGTTCGCACGACCCGCCGCAGGTCTGGCCCTGGCAGGACGGCCGCGTCGTCGTCGCCTCGCCCGTCGTACGCGACGGTGACGTCGTCGCCGTGGTCGTCATCGACTCGCCCACCGACGAGATGCGCTCCCGGATCCTGCGGACCTGGGCGCTGATCGCGCTCGGCGAGGCCCTCGCCATGCTGGTCGCGGTCGGCGCCGCCGTCCGGCTCACCGGCTGGGTGCTGCTGCCGGTCCGGGTCCTGGACGCCGCCACCCACGACATCGCCGTCGGCCGGATGCGCTCACGGGTCGCGGCCGCGGGCGGACCGCCGGAGCTGAGACGGCTGGCCCGGTCCTTCAACGAGATGGCCGACAACGTCGAGGACGTCCTGGAACAGCAGCGCGCCTTCGTCGCCGACGCCTCGCACCAGCTGCGCAACCCGCTCGCCGCGCTGCTCCTGCGCATCGAACTGCTCGCCCTGGAACTGCCCGAGGGCAACGAGGAGATCGCCGCCGTACGCACCGAGGGCAAGCGGCTGGGCCGGGTCCTGGACGACCTCCTCGACCTGGCCCTGGCCGAACACACCGAGGCGGACCTCCAGCTGACCGACATCGTCCCGCTCACCGCCGAGCGCGTCGCCTCCTGGCGCCCGATGGCGGACGAGAAGGGCGTACACCTCATCCAGGACGGAGCCCCGGCCGCCACCGCCTGGGCCGACCCCGTGGCGCTCTCCAGCGCACTGGACGCGGTCATCGACAACGCCCTGAAGTTCACCCCGGCCGGTCAGGACGTACGGGTCACGGTCACCCCGGGAGCCACCGCGGTGACCGTCGTGGTCGCCGACCGGGGACCCGGCCTCACCGAACAGGAGCTGGAGCGCGTCGGGGACCGCTTCTGGCGCTCCACCCGCCACCAGAACGTGAGCGGCTCGGGGCTCGGCCTCTCCATCTCCCGCGTGCTGCTCGCGGCGGGCGGCGGCTCCATCACGTACGAGCACCATGAGCCGCACGGCCTGCGGGTCGCCGTCTCGGTGCCGCGCGAACTGCCGCACACCCCCTGAACCCCGCGCCTACCCGCGGACCGATCAGGGCTTGACCGAGCGGTAGTAGCGCTTGGCGCCCTCGTGCACTGCCAGCGGGTCCGTGTAGATCGCCGTCCGCAGGTCCACCAGCTGCGCGGCGTGCACCTCGCGGCCGATCCTGTCCCGGCTGTTGATCACGGTACGGGTGAAGGCCTCGGTCATGGCCGGATCCGTGCGGTCCGTGGTGATGAGCAGATTGGCGACGGCGACCGTGGAGACCGAGGTGCCGCGCTGGGCGAAGCGGTAGGCGTCGGCGGGGATCGTGGCCGACCGGTAGTAGCGGGCGGAGCCGCCCTTCGACTGCAACTCCTTGACCAGGGCCTCGTCCAGCGGGACCAGCTTGACCGGGAACCGTTCCGTGAGCTCCTGCACCGCCCCGGTCGGCAGCCCGCCGGACCAGAAGAAGGCGTCGAGATCACCGGCGACCAGCCGGTCCGGCATGGTGTTGATCCCCGCCGACACCGCGGTCACGTCCTGCTTCGGGTGGACGCCCGCCGCGTTCAGCAGCCGGTCCGCGACCAGCCGGACCCCGGAACCCTCCTGGCCGACGCCGACCCGCTTGCCCCGCAGATCGGCGACGCTGCCGATGTCGGAGTCGCGCGGGACGACCAGCTGGACGTAGTCGTCGTAGAGCCGCACACAGCCCCGCAGCAGATGGGCGCCGGGCCTGCCGTCGCGCACATAGGTGGCCACGGCGTCGGCGGTGGCGATGGTGAAGTCCGCCTCGCCCGTCGCCACCCGCGCGAGGTTCTGCTGGGAGCCCTCACTGGTGAGCAGCTTTATCGACACCTCGGGCATGTCCTTGGCAAGGGCGCCTTCCAGCCGTTCCCCGTACCGCTGGTAGACGCCGCTCGGCACCCCCGTGGAGAAGGTCAGCGACCCGCTCGGGGTCCGTTCGCCCAAGGGGAGGAGCCACCACGCGAGCAGCCCGAGCACGACCGCGAGCGCGGCGCCCGTCTGGAGGGCGCGGCGTCGGCCGAATCGGGACAGAGCGTGGAGCATGCGGGCGATCCTGCCAGCTCACCGCCCCCCTGACCAGGCCCGGCCGGGCAGGGACGAAGGCGCGCCCGGCAACCGCCTACCCTGGTCACATGAGCAGCGGCAACCGGAGCGAAGAAGCAGTGGACGTCCAGAAGAGCTACGAGGTGCGCACCTACGGGTGCCAGATGAACGTCCACGACTCCGAACGGCTGTCGGGCCTCCTGGAGGACGCCGGTTACGTACGGGCGCCCGAGGGCGCCGACGGCGACGCCGACGTCGTCGTCTTCAACACCTGCGCGGTCCGCGAGAACGCCGACAACAAGCTCTACGGCAACCTCGGCCGGCTCGCCCCGATGAAGACCAAGCGCCCCGGGATGCAGATCGCCGTCGGCGGCTGCCTCGCCCAGAAGGACCGCGACACCATCGTCAAGCGGGCCCCCTGGGTGGACGTCGTCTTCGGCACGCACAACATCGGCAAGCTGCCCGTGCTGCTGGAGCGCGCCCGGATCCAGGAGGAGGCGCAGATCGAGATCGCCGAATCCCTGGAGGCCTTCCCCTCCACGCTCCCCACCCGCCGCGAGTCCGCCTACGCCGCGTGGGTCTCCATCTCCGTCGGCTGCAACAACACCTGCACCTTCTGCATCGTCCCGGCGCTGCGCGGCAAGGAGAAGGACCGCCGCACCGGCGACATCCTGGCCGAGATCGAGGCCCTGGTCGCCGAGGGCGTGTCCGAGATCACCCTGCTCGGCCAGAACGTCAACGCGTACGGCTCCGACATCGGCGACCGCGAGGCCTTCTCCAAGCTGCTGCGCGCCTGCGGGAGGATCGAGGGCCTGGAGCGCGTCCGCTTCACCTCGCCGCACCCCCGCGACTTCACCGACGACGTCATCGCCGCCATGGCCGAGACGCCCAGTGTGATGCCGCAGCTCCACATGCCGATGCAGTCCGGCTCGGACCGCATCCTCAAGGCGATGCGTCGCTCCTACCGTCAGGAGCGCTTCCTCGGCATCATCGAGAAGGTGCGCGCCGCGATGCCGGACGCCGCCATCTCCACCGACATCATCGTGGGCTTCCCCGGCGAGACCGAGGAGGACTTCGAGCAGACGATGCACGCGGTCCGCGAAGCCCGTTTCGCCAACGCGTTCACCTTCCAGTATTCGAAGCGCCCCGGGACCCCGGCCGCCGACATGGACGGCCAGATCCCCAAGGAGGTCGTGCAGGAGCGGTACATGCGCCTGTCCGCCCTCCAGGAGCAGATCTCCTGGGACGAGAACAAGAAACAGGTCGGCCGCACCCTGGAGGTCATGGTCGCCGAGGGCGAGGGCCGTAAGGACGGCGCCACCCACCGCCTCTCCGGCCGCGCCCCCGACAACCGCCTCGTCCACTTCACCAAGCCCGACCAGGACGTGCGCCCCGGCGATGTGGTGACCGTGGAGGTCACCTACGCCGCCCCGCACCACCTGCTCGCCGAGGGCACCCCGCTCGCGGTACGGGCCACCCGCGCGGGCGACGCGTGGGAGAAGCGCACGACGGCGGCCGCCGCCAAGCCGGCCGGGGTGATGCTGGGCCTCCCGTCCATCGGCGCCCCGGACCCGCTGCCGGCCGCCGCCGCCCCGGCCTGCGGGATCGGCTGAGCCGTACGAGGCGGGCCGCGCGGCGCGGTGGACCGGCCCGCAGGACCGGCTGACGGGCACCCGCCGCCGCGGCCCCGGCACCCCCGGCAAGTACGCTGACCGGCATGCTTGTCGCCGCCGCCGTGTGCCCCTGTCCGCCGCTCCTGGTGCCCGAGGTCGCCGCCGGGGCCGCCCCCGAACTCGACACCGCGCGCGCCGCTTGCCTCGACGCCGTGGGGGTCCTCGCCGCCTCCCGCCCCGACCTGCTCGTGGTCGTCGGCCCGGGGGACGGCCGGACCACCGGGGCCTACCCGGCGGGCGCCCACGGCTCCTTCAGAGGCTTCGGCGTCGCCCTCGACATCACCCTGGGCGAGCCCGACCCGGCCGCGCGGACGGAACCGCTTCCGGACTCCCTCGCCGTCGGCGCCTGGCTGCTGGACCGGGCCCGCTGGGCGGGCGCACCGGTCGAGGGGCTCGCGGTGGACGGGCGCGCCCCCGCCGCCGAGTGCGCCCGGGCCGGACAGGAGCTGGCCGCCCGCGCCGACCGCGTCGCGCTCCTCGTGATGGGCGACGGCAGCGCCTGCCGCACCCTCAAGGCGCCCGGCTATCTCGACGAGCGGGCCGAGGCCTTCGACGCCCGGGCGACGGGGGCGCTGGGCTCCGCCGACCTCGCCGCACTCGACGCGCTGGACGAGACACTCGCGTACGAACTGAAGGCGGTCGGCCGGGCCCCCTGGCAGCTGCTCAGCGGCGCCGCACGGGGCGCGGGCCTCGGCGGCCGGCTGCTGTACGAGGACGCGCCCTACGGGGTGGGCTACACCGTCGCCGCCTGGTCCTGACCTGGACGCACCGACGGCGGCACCGCAGAGTTCCGGCCAGGTCCCGGACGCACCGACGGCGGCACCGGAGAGATCCGGTGCCGCCGTCGGGGGCCTGCCGCTGTCAGGTCAGGAAGCGGGCGGCGGAGTGGGAGGCGTGGTGCCGGGCGTGCCGGGGGTGCCGCCGTCCTTCTGGCCCAGCTTGTCCACGGCCTCCTTGGCCTTGCGCGTACCCGTGTCGATCTTGTCGCTGTACTTGCCCTTGGTCTTCTCGTCGACCGTGCGCGCGGCCTTGTCGAGACCCTGCTCGATCTTGTCCCCGTGCTGCTGCGCGAGGTCGCCGACCTTTTCCTTTGCCGGTTCCAGCTTGGCCTTCAGATTGTCCAGGAACCCCATTGGGTCACCTTCCGTGCAGTGAGGACGGTCTGCGGGAGCGTTCTCCCGCCCCCCATTGTCCGTCACCTCTCCCTCCCTGCCGACTCCAACCGCCCTCCGGCGCTCTCCTGACGCTCTTCCACGCTTTCGGCGGTGTGCGGGAGCGCCCCGGAGATTTGGGAGACTGTCCCGGTGAACCATCCCGTTTCAGCCCCCCGCGTCATCACCGTCGTCGGCCCCACCGCGGCCGGAAAATCCGATCTGGGGGTCTTCCTCGCCCGGGAGCTCGGCGGAGAGGTGGTCAACGCCGACTCCATGCAGCTCTACCGCGGGATGGACATCGGTACGGCGAAGATGACGCCGGCCGAGCGCGCGGGCGTCCCGCACCACCTGCTGGACATCTGGGACGTCACCGAGGCCGCCAGCGTCGCCGAGTACCAGCGCCTGGCCCGGCTGGAGATCGACCGGCTCCTCGCCCAGGGCCGTACACCGATCCTCGTGGGCGGCTCCGGGCTGTACGTGAAGGGCGCCATCGACGCTCTGGAGTTCCCCGGTACGGACCCCGAGGTGCGCGGCCGCCTCGAACAGGAGCTGGCCGAGCGCGGCTCCGGCTTCCTGCACCAGCGGCTCGCCGCCGAGGACCCCGGTGCCGCCCGGTCGATCCTCGCGAGCAACGGCCGCCGGATCGTCCGCGCCCTCGAAGTCATCGAGATCACCGGCAAGCCCTTCACCGCCAACCTCCCCGGCGACGAGCCGGTCTACGAGGCCGTGCAGATCGGCGTCGACGTGGAGCGCCCCGAGCTGGACGAGCGCATCGCCCTGCGTGTCGACCGCATGTGGGAGGCCGGCCTCGTCGACGAGGTGCGTGCCCTGGAGGCGTCCGGGCTGCGCGAGGGGCTGACCGCCTCACGGGCGCTGGGCTACCAGCAGATCCTCGCGGCGCTCGCGGGGGAGTGCACGGAACAGGAGGCGCGCGCCGAGACCGTGCGCGCCACCAAGCGCTTCGCGCGCCGGCAGGACTCCTGGTTCCGCCGCGACCCGCGCGTCCACTGGCTGGGTGGCGGACACCGTGACCGGGAAGAACTCCCGCACCGGGCGCTGACGTTGATCGAACGAGCGGTCACAGCCTGATCACGTGATGGCATCGGGACGCTCCGCCCGTCAATTCGGCCCCCGTGATCGTGCCATCATCGAGCATCGATCCACCAGTGGAGTCCGAGTTGGGAGGGCGCGTGGCGATGGAGGCCGGCCCTCGCGACACGGAACAGCACGACGTACCGCCGCCGCGGGAGATCGCGGGGCGGCTGAGTCCCGACGGGCCCGACGAGCAGGACGTGGCCCCGGAGGTCGAGGTCGAGTTGCGGCCCGCCCGCAGGCTGCGGATCTGGCAGCTCGCGCCCATCATCATGCTGGCCGCCGTCGGCTCCCTGATGTTCGCCTTCCCGCTCGCCTTCGAGTTCGGTGACGGCGGCGCCGTGGTCGCCATGCTGGGGCTCCTGATCAGCTGCTGCGCGGCCGGCTGGGGCATGATGGCGGCCCGCCGCGTCGGCCACACCTGGCCCGGCCTGCCGGCCAGGGGTTCGGGCGACCGCCCCGACTGGCGCGTGATCGCCCTGTACGTCGTCATGGGCACCGGACTGGTCGCCCTCGCCGTCTGGCGCGTGGCCCGCCTGCGCTGACTTCAGCGCGTGGCCCCGCGGCGCTGACGCGCCCAGGGCCTCCGGCCTCGCGGAGTGTCGGTGGCGGCTCGTACAGTTGGCCTGTGAGCACTTCGCAGATCACCTTCCTCAAGGGTCACGGCACCGAGAACGACTTCGTGATCGTCCCCGACCCGGACAACGCCCTCGCGCTGCCCGCCTCCGTCGTCGCCCGGATCTGCGACCGCAGGGCCGGCATCGGCGGGGACGGCCTGCTGCACGTGGTCCGCTCCGCGGCCCACCCCGAGGCCAGGTCCATGGCCGCCGAGGCCGAGTGGTTCATGGACTACCGCAACGCGGACGGTTCGGTCGCCGAGATGTGTGGCAACGGGGTCCGCGTCTTCGCCCACCACCTCCAGCGCGAGGGGCTCGTCGAGGAGGGCGGCCTCGCCGTCGCCACCCGGGGCGGCGTCAAGCAGGTGCACATCGCCAAGGACGGCGACATCACCGTCTCCATGGGGCGCGCCCTGCTGCCCGAGGAGAGCGCCACGGTTGCCGTCGGGGAGCGCAGCTGGCCCTCCCGCAACGTCAACATGGGCAACCCGCACGCCGTGGCCTTCGTCGAGGACCTCGACCACGCCGGAGACCTGCTCTCCGCCCCGCCGGTCAGCCCCGCCGCGGTCTACCCCGACGGCGTCAACGTCGAGTTCGTCGTCGACCGGGGCCCGCGCCACGTCGCCATGCGCGTCCACGAGCGAGGCTCCGGCGAGACCCGCTCCTGCGGCACCGGCGCCTGCGCGGTCGCCGTCGCCACCGCCCGCCGCGACGGCACGGACCCGGCGGTGACCGGCCTCCCCGCGACGTACCGGGTGGACCTCCCCGGCGGCACCCTGACCATCACCGAGCACCCGGACGGCTCGGTCGACATGACCGGCGCCGCCGTGATCGTCGCCGAGGGCACCATCGACCCGGCCTGGCTGGAATCGGTCGCGGTCTGACCGGTAAGCGCCGGGTGGCCGACCGCCCGGCTCGAAACGGTGATCGGTCCGGGCTTCGCTCGAATGGGTGATCCGTTTCACGCTGGGCGAGAGCCGGTCTGCGCCACGTGGTGGGGTCGATAGCATCAAGCACCGGCCCGGAGAAGCGTCCGCCTCTCCCCACCGCCGGTCGACGTTGCCGGAGGTGCCCATGAGTGCAGAGGCCGCCGATCCCGCCGCCGTGCCCCGCAGGCGGAGCCGGCCCAGGATCGATCTGCGCAGACTGGGCCGGGTGGCGCTGCTCGGCCCGGTCTCCCGCGACCGGCTGCCCGACGCCATCGGCCATGTCGCCGACGCGCACCGCGCCCACCACCCCGACGCCGACCTGGGCATCCTGCACCGCGCCTACGTCCTCGCGGAGTCCTCGCACCGGGGCCAGATGCGCAAGAGCGGCGAGCCGTACATCACGCACCCGCTGGCCGTCACCCTGATCCTCGCCGAGCTCGGCGCCGAGACCACCACCCTGACCGCCTCCCTCCTCCACGACACCGTCGAGGACACCGAGGTGACCCTCGATCAGGTACGGGAGCAGTTCGGCGAAGAGGTCTGCTACCTCGTCGACGGTGTCACCAAACTCGAAAAGGTCGACTACGGAGCCGCCGCCGAGCCGGAGACCTTCCGCAAGATGCTCGTCGCCACCGGCAACGACGTCCGGGTCATGTCCATCAAGCTCGCCGACCGGCTGCACAACATGCGCACCCTCACCGTGATGCGCCCCGAGAAGCAGGCCCGGATCGCCAAGGTCACCCGGGACGTCCTCATCCCGCTGGCCGAACGGCTCGGCGTCCAGGCGCTCAAGACCGAGCTCGAAGACCTGGTCTTCGCGATCCTGAACCCCGAGGAGTACGAGGACACCCGCGCCCTCATCGCCGCCGCGACGGACGGCGGGGACCCGCTGTCCGCCATCGCCGACAGTGTCCGGGCCACCCTGCGGGAGGCGGGCATCGGCGCCGAGGTCCTCATCAGGCCGCGCCACTTCGTCTCCGTCCACCGGGTCCGCAGGAAACGCGGCGAGCTGCGCCCCACCGACTTCGGCCGGCTGCTCGTCCTGGTCGGCGAGGACGCCGACTGCTACGCGGTCCTCGGTGAGCTGCACACCTGCTTCACGCCGGTGATCTCCGAGTTCAAGGACTTCATCGCCGCCCCCAAGTTCAACCTGTACCAGTCGCTGCACACCGCCGTCGTCGGCCCCGAGGGAGCCGTCGCCGAGGTCCTCATCCGTACGCACCGGATGCACAAGGTGGCCGAGGCGGGCGTCGTCGCCCTGGGCAACCCGTACGCCCACGACACGGCCACCGCCCACGACGGCACCACCGCCGCTCAGGCCGAGCCGTCCGACGAGCGCGCCGACCCGACCCGGCCCGGCTGGCTCTCCCGGCTGCTGGACTGGCAGGAGTCCGCCACCGACCCGGACACCTTCTGGACCACCCTGCGCGCCGACCTCGCCCAGGACCGCGAGATCACCGTCTTCCGCACCGACGGCGGCACCCTCGGCCTGCCCGCCGGGGCCAGCTGTGTCGACGCCGCCTACGCCCAGCACGGGGAGCGGGCGCACGCCTGCATCGGCGCCCGGGTCAACGGCCGCCTCGCCACCCTCTCCACCGTCCTCAGCGACGGCGACACCGTCCAGCTGCTGCTCGCCCAGGACACCGCCTCCGGCCCCTCGCCCGAGTGGCTGGACCACGCCCGCACCCCCGCCGCCCGCATCGCGATCACCGGCTGGCTCTCCGCCCACCCCGACGGACCGGGCCCGGAGGCCGAGGGCCTCGCGGAGCAGGCGGCCGACGGCCCGCAGTCCACCGCGCCCGCCCGCACCCGGTCCGGCGGGCGCGCCGCCAACGTCGTCGTCGACGGTCCGGAGAGCCCCACCCGCCTGGCCGGCTGCTGTACGCCGGTGCCTCCGGACGAGGTGGTCGGCATCGTGGTCCGGGGCGGCGCCGTCACCGTGCACCGCCAGGAATGTCCCGCCGTCGCCCGGATGCGGGAGATCGGCCGCGCCCCCGTCGCGGCCCGCTGGCGCGAGGAGGAGGACGGCCGACGCGACACCGCCGCCTGCCGGGTCACCCTCGTCGCCGAGTCCTTCGGACGCCCCCGGCTGCTCGCCGACCTCACCGAGGCGATCGCCACGGCCGACGCGGCCATCGTCTCCGCCACCGTGGAGCCGCCCAGCCAGCAGCGCGTACGCCACACCTACACGCTCCAGCTCCCGGACGCCGCCGGACTGCCCGCCCTGATGCGGGCGATGCGCGAGGTCGCCGGGGTCTACGACGTCAGCCGCGCCCAGCACCCGGCCGCCACCGGCTGAGGGACCGTTCCGGCGGCCGCCACCAGCTGACCACCCCCGCCCCGGGGAGGCCGCCTCGTTCGGGTGGTGCGGGCGCGGCAGCGCCGGGAGAGCGCCCGGCGCTGATAGCGGTAGTCCATGCCGCACCTCTCCCGCCGCCTGCGGGCCGCGCTCCTGGCCACCGCATCGCTCTCCCTCGTCGCCGCCGCCCTGCCCGCCCCCGAGCCCCTGGGCATCGGTGACCGGCTCTTCCCCGAGCTGGGCAACCCCGGCTACGACGTCCTCACGTACGACCTCTCCTTCACGTACCACGGCAGCAACACCAAGCCCCTGGACGCCGTCACCAAGATCAGGGCCCGCACCACCGCACCGCTGGAGCGGATCAACCTCGACTTCGCCCGGGGCACCGTCCAGGGCGTCGAGGTCAACGGGCAGGCCGCCGACTTCGGCAGCAAGAACGAGGACCTGATCCTCCAGGCCCCCCGCCGCCTCCCCGCAGGCGTACCGCTGAACATCACCGTCCGGCACACCAGCGACCCGTCCGGCACCTCCGGCAACGGCGGCTGGATCCGTACCGCCGACGGCCTCGCCATGGCCAACCAGGCCGACGCCGCCCACCGGGTCTTCCCCAGCAACGACCACCCCTCGGACAAGGCGCACTTCACCTTCCGTATCACCGCCCCCAAGGACCTCACGGCCGTCGCCAACGGGCTGCCCGCCGGCCGGACCCGTAACGGCACCACGACCACCTGGACCTACCGCACCCAGCACCCCATGGCCACCGAGCTGGCCCAGGTCTCCATCGGCCGCTCCCACGTCCACCACCACACCGGACCGCACGGCCTCCCGCTGCGTGACGTCGTCCCGGCCGCCGACCGGGAGAAGCTGGAGCCCTGGCTGAAGAAGACCCCCGCCCAGCTGGAGTGGATGGAGCGGCGGGTCGGCCGCTACCCCTTCGAGACGTACGGAGTCCTCGTCGCCGACAGCCGCATCGGCTTCGCCCTGGAGACCCAGACGATCTCGCTCTTCGGCAGGACGCTCTTCACTGAGCCGGCCTACCCCGAGTGGTACGTCGACTCCGTCATGGTCCACGAACTGGCCCACCAGTGGTTCGGCAACAGCGTCACCCCCGCCTCCTGGTCCGACCTCTGGCTCAACGAGGGACACGCCAGCTGGTACGAGGCCCTGTACGCGGAGGAGAACGGCGGAGCGACCCTGGAGCGGCGGATGCGAGAGGCGTACAAGCTCTCCGACGGCTGGCGGGCGAACGGCGGCCCGCCCGCGCACCCGGACGGCCCGGCCGAGGGCGAGAAGCTCTCCCTGTTCCGGCCCGTCGTCTACGACGGCAGCGCCCTGGTGCTCTACGCCCTGCGCCAGGAGATCGGCACGGACGCCTTCGACCGGTTGCAGCGCGCCTGGGTACGGAACCACCGCGACGGTACGGCGACCACGGCGGACTTCACCCGGCTGGCGTCCGGCATCGCGGGACGGGACCTGACCGCCTTCTTCGAGGCCTGGCTGTACGGGAAGAAGACCCCGCCCATGCCCGGACACCCCGACTGGAGTGCGGCCGAACCCGCTGCCACCCCCTGAGCGCGGGGGAAAACCCCAGTGACGGGCCCGGTGGGGCCGTGCCACTATCGACACGTCTCCACGGCGGGCCCCACCGGATTCCCCGGCGGGAGTGATCGGGAATCATCCGGACAGATCACA
This sequence comes from Streptomyces sp. SID8374, assembly GCF_009865135.1. Taxonomy (NCBI): domain Bacteria; kingdom Bacillati; phylum Actinomycetota; class Actinomycetes; order Kitasatosporales; family Streptomycetaceae; genus Streptomyces; species Streptomyces sp. SID8374. The sequence continues at coordinate 754,257 of NZ_WWGH01000002.1, forward strand.
CGTTGTGACTGACGTAAAGACTTCTATCGACGTAAGGATCCAATGACCTCCTCTTCTTCCCTTCCCCAGGACGCGCAGGACGCGCAGAGCGCCACGGAGAACATCCCCGAGAGCCTCACCGAGAGCCTTCGGGCCGACGCCCTGATGGAAGAGGACGTCGCCTGGAGCCAGGAGATCGACGGAGCGCGCGACGGCGACCAGCTGGACCGCTCCGAGCGTGCCGCCCTGCGGCGCGTCGCCGGTCTCTCCACGGAGCTCGAGGACGTCACCGAGGTCGAGTACCGACAGCTGCGCCTGGAGCGCGTCGTGCTGGTCGGTGTCTGGACCTCGGGGACGGTGCGTGACGCGGAGATCTCCCTCGCGGAGCTCGCCGCCCTCGCCGAGACGGCGGGCGCACAGGTCCTGGACGCGGTGTACCAGCGGCGCGACAAGCCCGACCCGGCGACCTACATCGGTTCCGGCAAGGCGCTGGAGCTGCGCGACATCGTCCTGGAGTCCGGGGCCGACACCGTCATCTGCGACGGTGAGCTCAGCCCGGGCCAGCTGATCCACCTGGAAGACGTCGTCAAGGTGAAGGTGGTCGACCGGACCGCCCTCATCCTCGACATCTTCGCCCAGCACGCCAAGTCCCGTGAGGGCAAGGCGCAGGTCTCCCTGGCGCAGATGCAGTACATGCTGCCGCGACTGCGCGGCTGGGGTCAGTCGCTCTCCCGTCAGATGGGCGGCGCCGGTTCCGGCGGCGGTGGCGGCATGGCCACCCGTGGCCCCGGTGAGACCAAGATCGAGACGGACCGGCGACGGATCCGCGAGAAGATGGCGAAGATGCGCCGGGAGATCGCGGAGATGAAGACCGGCCGCGAGATCAAGCGGCAGGAGCGCAAGCGCAACAAGGTGCCCTCCGTCGCCATCGCCGGATACACCAACGCCGGCAAGTCCTCGCTGCTCAACCGCCTCACCGGAGCCGGTGTCCTGGTGGAGAACGCCCTGTTCGCCACCCTGGACCCGACCGTGCGCCGGGCCGAGACGCCGAGCGGCCGCATCTACACCCTCGCCGACACCGTCGGGTTCGTACGGCACCTGCCGCACCACCTGGTCGAGGCGTTCCGCTCCACCATGGAGGAGGTCGGCGAATCCGATCTCATCCTGCACGTGGTGGATGGCTCGCACCCGGTGCCGGAGGAGCAGCTCGCCGCCGTGCGCGAGGTGATCCGGGACGTCGGCGCGGTCGACGTACGCGAGATCGTCGTGATCAACAAGGCGGACGCGGCGGACCCGCTGGTCCTCCAGCGGCTGCTGCGCAACGAGAAGTACGCGATCGCCGTCTCGGCCCGCACCGGTGCCGGGATCGAGGAGCTGCTCGCGCTCATCGACGCCGAGCTGCCGCGCCCGTCCGTCGAGATCGAGGTGCTCGTGCCGTACATCCAGGGGGCGCTGGTCTCCCGGGTGCACGCCGAGGGTGAGGTCCTCTCCGAGGAGCACACCGCCGAGGGCACCCTGCTCAAGGCCCAGGTCCACGAGGAACTGGCCGCGGAGCTGGGGACGTTCGTCCCCGTAGCGCACTGACCCGTAGCGCACTGACCCGTAGTGCACTGATCCATAGCGCACTGATCAGCGCACGACGCAGGACATGATCACCGCACGGCGCGGGCCGTGATGGCGTGACGTGGACGCCCGACCGGGATCTCCCGGCCGGGCGTCACCCGTTCCCGGGGGCCTGACGCTCCGCGGCGGCGTGGGCGTCCTCGTACCCCGGGGGCACGAAGCACGCGGTCACGGTCTTGCCGTCCCGCTGCGGATGGTGCTGCCAGCTGTCGGCCAGCGCGTCCACGATGGCCATACCGCGGCCACCGAGCGCGCCCGGGTCGTCCGCGCGCTGCGCGGGCGGCTGCGAGCTGGAGTCATGGACGCTGACGTGCAGACAGGTGCTGTCCCACGTCAGGATGAGCTGGGCGTCGCTGTGGGCGTGCTTGTGCGCGTTGGTGATCAGCTCGGAGACGGCTATGAGCACCGAGTCCACGGTGTCGGGCGCGTTCCGGGCCCACTCCAGGGATTCGAGGTGCTCGCGCGCCCAGTGCCGTCCCGCGCGCACTCCTTGGGCGATGGGGAAGGACTGTGCCCAGCCCACCGCCCTCATCGTGGAATCGGTCATGGCCATGCCTCTCGGTCGGTCCACGGGATTCGGCGCTCGGTCGCCTACCGTGTACCCGCCGGAACGCCGAACACCGTCCCGCCGGGGGGCGGAACGGTGTTCACGGATGTCGAGCGCGGGCGGGGGCCCTAATTACTGGCCCGCGTACTTCTCACTGACGGCGCGGTAGACGCCCTCGGCCTCCTTGCCGAGCCGGGGACCGGCCAGCCAGCCCGCCGAGACCGGGCCGATCGAGGTGTTGGAGACCAGGGCGGGCTTGCCGTCCGAGCCTGCCGCGACCCAGCCGCCGCCGGAGGAACCGCCGGTCATGGTGCAGCCGATGCGGTACATCGTCGGCTCGTTCTGGCGGACCGAGAGGCGGCCCGGCTTGTCCTTGCACTGGAGCAGCTTCTGGCCGTCGAACGGCGGCGCGGCCGGGTAGCCGGTGGCCGTCATGGAGGCGATCTGCGGTACGGCGGGGGCGTTGAAGTCGACCGGCAGCGCCGAACCGACCGTCTCCTCCAGCGACTTGCCCGTCGAACCCTTCTCGGGCGTCACATGCAGCACCGCGAAGTCGTACGGGGCACCCTGCCCGCCGGTCGAGGCGCCCTGGGCGATCCACTGCTCGGAGGTCTGGGCCCACCGGCCCCACCAGACACCGTAGGGAGCGATCTTCTCCTTGGGCGCGGTCTCCAGCTCCGTGAGCGAGAGGTTGTCGTTGTTGTACGACGGGACGAAGGCGATGTTGCGGTACCAGCCGCCCGCCTTGCCTGCGTGCACACAGTGCCCGGCGGTCCACACCATGTTGGACTTGCCGGGGTTCGCCGGGTCCTTCACCACGGTCGCGGAACAGACCATGGAGCCCTGGGGGCCGTCGAAGAGCAGCTTCCCGGACTCCGGGGCGTTGTCGTGGTACGGCGTCGCGACACCGGCCGCCTGTACGGGGGCGGGGGTCGGGTCCGTCACACCGTCGTCGCCGGAGATGTCGTTGTCGACCGGGTTCTCCGGGGGCTTCTCGGCCTCCCGCATCCGGTCCGGGTCCCAGAGTCCGTCGATGATCGGGTTGACGAAGTCCTTGGCCTCACGCAGCCACTTGTCCTTGTCCCAGTTCTTCCACTCGCCGCCCCGCCACTTGTCCGGGTCGATCCCGTGCTCCTTGAGCCGGTCCTTGAGATCGTCCGGGATGGTGACCTTGCCGTCGGCCTGTCCGGCCGAGGCGCTGGGAGTCCTACCGCCCGCGTTGTCCTCCTCCGGACCGCAGGCGGTGGCGGTGAGCGCCAGGACGGCGACGGCCGCCGTCGCGGCGAGCACGCCGGAGGGCATGCGCCGTACGCGCCTGCCGCGGCGTGCGGTGTCGGTCGGGCGAATGGGTCGCATCTGGTGATCCCCCTGGGACTTCGTCACTCGGTACTCCGTGCAGCTTTTCGGACACTTCGGGCCGTAAGGCAGCTGTTTCCGGCCGTCGGTGCGGCCCCCACTATGCCGGTGCCGATGGGGACGGTACGAGGCAGGTCCGCGGTTCCGTCCCCGCAAGGATGTTCCGATTTACCCGTGATCCCTTGCGGTCGGCGTCGTTGGTACGTACGGGGGACACCAGGACAGCGTTCACCCCCTCACTCCGTCCACGCCGAAACGTGCCGACGTGCAACGCAACTGTTACCGCAGGAGGATCAAGAGCCGTGTCCGTGACCGAACCCGCTCCGGTGGCACCGCCTCCCGCACCCCCCGTGCACGAGGGCATCCTCCGCCGCCAGTCGCTGCGCGAGTCGGCCGCCCGCACCTATGCGCGGTCCCTGCCGATCGTCCCCGTCCGGGCGCGCGGGCTCACCATCGAGGGCGCGGACGGACGGCGCTATCTGGACTGTCTGTCCGGCGCGGGCACCCTGGCGCTCGGCCACAACCACCCGGTCGTGCTCGAAGCGATCCGGAAGGTCATCGACTCGGGCGCCCCGCTGCACGTGCTGGACCTCGCCACCCCGGTCAAGGACGCCTTCACCACCGAGCTGTTCGCCACCCTGCCGCGCGAGTTCGCCGACAACGCCCGCATCCAGTTCTGCGGCCCCGCCGGTACGGACGCCGTCGAGGCCGCCTTCAAGCTGGTCCGCGCCGCCACCGGCCGCGACGGCCTGCTGACCTTCACCGGTGCGTACCACGGCATGACGGCCGGGGCGCTGGGGGCCTCCGGCGGCGCCCGGGACGTCCGGGTGACCCGGCTGCCGTTCCCGCAGGACTACCGCTGCCCGTTCGGGATCGGCGGCGAGCGCGGCGCGGCCCTCGGCGCACGGTGGACGGAACATCTGCTGGACGACGAGAAGGGCGGCGTCCCGGCCCCGGCGGGGATGATCCTGGAGCCGGTCCAGGGCGAGGGCGGCGTCAACCCCGCCCCGGACACCTGGCTCCGCAGGATGCGCGAGATCACCCGGGCCCGGTCCATCCCGCTCATCGCCGACGAGGTGCAGACCGGCGTCGGCAGGACCGGCGCCTTCTGGGCGGTGGAGCACAGCGGCATCGTGCCGGACGTCATGGTCCTGTCCAAGGCGATCGGCGGATCCCTCCCGCTCGCGGTCATCGTCTACCGCTCTGAGCTGGACCTCTGGCAGCCGGGCGCCCACGCGGGTACGTTTCGTGGCAACCAGCTCGCCATGGCGGCGGGCGCGGCCACCCTCGCGTACGTCCGGGAGAACGGGCTGGCGGAGCGGGCGGCGGCCTTGGGCGCCCGAATGCTCGACAGCCTGCGGAAGTTGCGGGCGGACCATCCGGGGATCGGCGACGTACGGGGGCGCGGACTGATGATCGGCCTGGAGCTGGTGGACCCCGAGGCCGCGCCCCTGCCGGCCGAGGCCGACGACCACGCCCCGGCCCCGCCGCCGGACCCGGCCCTCGCCCGCGCCGTCCAGCAGGAGTGCCTGGACCGAGGCCTCATCGTCGAACTGGGCGGTCGGCACAGTGCCGTTGTCCGCCTTCTCCCCCCGCTCACCCTCACCGACGAGCAGGCGAGTGCCGTCGTCGACCGTCTGGCCGACGCGCTGGCAGCCGCGGAGCGTTCGCCGCACCGCAGGGCCGCCGCCGGGCTGACCACCTGATCCCCGGAACCACACAAGGAAGACCGCCGTGAACCCCACCCCCGCCTCCGAGGCCGACGGCCCCGGTACCCCCCAGCACCGAGGGCAGGACGGACCGGCCGCCCCCGGCACGGTCGAGGCGACGATCGTGCCCCGCCAGAAAGCCCTGGCCGACGGCGACTTGAGCGACCCGGCGCACCCCGCCACGGACGAGGCCCCGGCGCACGCCCCCACGACGCCGCCCCGTACAGACGCACCAGACACCCCGGCGCACGCCCCCACGGAGCCCGGCGCCCCGCAAGCCCCGGCCGATGGGTCCCCGGCCGACGTGGCCGCGAGCGGCGCCGCCCGGACCGACACGGCCTCGACGGGCGCCACCCCGGCCGCCGGAACCCTGGCCGACACGGCCCCGGCCGCCGGGTCCCCGAGCGCCCCGGCCCCCAGCGCCCCGCAAGCCCCCGCCGCCGGAACCCCGACCGACACCGCCCCGGCAACCGGATCCCCGTACGACGAACTCCTCGCCACCCAGGACCCGTTGGACCACCCCGACCCCCTCCGGGCCGCCGACGCCGCCGGTACCGAGAGCCTGCTGCGGTGCTGGACCCGGGAGAACGACCTGCCCCGGCCCGACGGCGACACCCTGCGCGTTGCCTTCCCCGCCACCGGTACCGCCCTCCTCGTCCCGGTGCACTACTGGTCCGCCACCGGAGCCCACCGCTTCGGCGCCCCGGTCCTCGAAGGCGCCCCCGAGAAGGCCCCGCCCGCCGACGCCGTCACCGTCGCCGTCCTCATCGGCCGGGAGGCAGACCGCAACGGCTCCGCCGACCTGGTCGCCCGGGTCGCCGACTCCGTACGCCACACCGCAGGCTTCGTCGAACAGCGCCGCCGCCACCCCGCCGAACCGGCCGGCGCCGACCTCTTCCTCACCGCCGAGCAGTCCCTCCTCCTCGGCCACCCGCTCCACCCCACCCCCAAGAGCCGCGAAGGGCTCTCCGAGGCGGAGTCGCGGCGCTATTCGCCCGAACTCCACGGCTCCTTCCCGCTCCACTGGTTCGCCGTCGACCGCACCCTGACCGCCACCGACTCCGCCTGGAGCGACGGCGGTCCGGCCTCCGCCGAGGAGCTGCTCGCCCCGCACCGCGACGGGCTGCGCCTGCCGCCCGGCACCGTCGCCGTGCCGCTCCACCCCTGGCAGGCCGCCGACCTGCTGGGCCGCCCTCAGGTCGCCGCCCTCCAGGAGACCGGCCTGCTGCACGACCTCGGCCCGCACGGCGAACACTGGCACCCCACCTCCTCCATCCGCACCGTGCACCGCCCCGGCGCCCGGGTGATGCTCAAGCTCTCCCTCGGCGTACGCATCACCAACTCCCGCCGCGAGAACCTCCGCAAGGAGCTGCACCGGGGCGTCGAGGTCCACCGCCTCCTGACCACCGGCCTTGCCGACAGCTGGCAGCGGGTCCACCCCGGGTTCGACATCGTCCGCGACCCCGCCTGGCTCGCCGTCGACGACCCCGAGGGCACCCCCGTCACCGGCCTCGACGTGATGCTCCGCCAGAACCCCTTCGGCCCCGGCGACGACGCCGTCTGCATCGCCGGGCTCACCGCACAGCGCCCCCGGCCCGGGCAGCCCCTGATGCGCTCGCGGCTCGCGGAGGCCGTCGCCGCCCTGGCCGTACGGACCGGCCGCCCGGTCGCCGACATCTCCGCCGAGTGGTTCCGGCGCTACCTGGACCGGGTCGTCCGCCCGGTCCTCTGGCTGGACGCCCACGCCGGTGTCGCCCTTGAGGCCCACCAGCAGAACACCCTGGTCCTCCTCGACCCGGACGGCTGGCCGGTCGGCGGGCGCTACCGGGACAACCAGGGCTACTACTTCCGCGAGTCCCGCCGCGACGAGCTGGAGCGGCGGCTCCCGGGCATCTCCACCGTCAGCGACACCTTCGTCTCCGACCCGGTCACCGACGAACGGTTCGCCTACTACCTGGGCATCAACAACGTCCTCGGCCTGATCGGCGCGTTCGGCGCCCAGCGCCTCGCCGACGAGCAGGCCCTGCTCGCGGTCCTTCGCCAATTCCTCACCGAGACCGCGGAACTGGGCTCGCCCCTGCCCGCGTATCTCCTTCAGAACCGCCGGCTGCGCTGCAAGGCCAACCTGCTGACCCGGCTGCACGGCCTGGACGAGCTGGTCGGCCCGGTGGACACCCAGTCCGTCTACGTCTCCATCGCCAACCCGCTGTACGCCTGAGGGGCCCGGCCCCCCGCTCCAGAGAGGAGAGTGCCACCGTGCCTCCCGCCGACGCGCCCGCGGCATCGGACGCGGTGCCTCCCGAACCGGCCGACGTGGACCCCGATCCACGCCCCGGGCCCAGGGACCCGGGCACCGCCGCCGTGCCCTCCGGCACCGGCACCGAGGACACCCTCGACCTGAAGCTCACCGAGGAGCTCCTCGCCCTCATCGGCGAGGACCGGAGCAGGGCGGCGGCGCGGCGTGACCCCGCCGCCGAGCTGCTCGGCGACCCGGCCACCTGGCCCGGAGCGACCACCGAGGCCGGGGTGTTCCACCTGGTCCCGGTGGTCCTGGAGCGCGATCTCGCCGTCCTCAGCCGCTGGATGAACGACCCCGCCGTCGCCGCCTTCTGGGAGCTGGCCGGACCCGAATCCGTCACCGCCGACCATCTGCGGCCGCAGCTCGAAGGGGACGGCCGCTCCATCCCCTGCCTCGGCGTCCTCGACGGAACGCCCATGAGCTACTGGGAGATCTACCGCGCCGACCTGGACCCGCTGGCCCGCCACTACCCCGCCCGTCTCCACGACACGGGTATCCACCTGCTCATCGGGGGCGTGAAGAACCGGGGGAGGGGCGTGGGCACCACCCTGCTCCGCGCCGTCGCCGACCTCGTCCTGGACAACCTGCCGCGGTGCGGCCGGGTCGTCGCCGAGCCGGACCTGCGCAACACCCCGTCCGTATCGGCCTTCCTGAGCGCCGGATTCCGCTTCTCCGCGGAAGTGGACCTCCCCGACAAACGTGCCGCCCTCATGATCCGCGACCGAACGTACCGTGATCACCTGTGAACATCGCTCCGCACCGTCCACACCGCTCGAACCCCATCGGTTCCACCCGGAGGAGTCCCCGTGCCGACATATCCCGCGAGCCATGATTCAGCCGACCCCCACCCCCTGCTCAGCCCCCCGGAGCTGAACCGGCAGGTCTGGGACCGGGCGGCAGCGCGGCTGCTCGCCAAGATGCTCGGCGAGTTCGCGTACGAGGAGATCATCGAGCCCGAACGCCGACCCGGCGACGGCCGCCTCCACTCCCTGCGCCTCGACGACGGTACGGAGCTACGCTTCTCGGCCCGCCGGGGCGTCTACGGAAGCTGGCGCGTCGACCCCGACTCGATCGAGTCCGTCCACCGCCCCGCGACCGCCCCTTCCAACGGCGCTTCCCCGCACGCCGGTTCACCCTCGCGCAACGCGTCCTCCAACGGCTCCTCCGAGGGGACCCGCCCGTTCCGCGACCCGCTGCGGTTCCTCGCCAGCGCGAGCGGCCTCCTCGGACTCGACGGAGCCACCCTCGGCCACCTCATCCGCGAGCTGACCCTCACGCTCTCCGCCGACGCCCGCCTCGACCACACCGCCCTCACCGCGGCCCAGCTCGCCGATGTCGGCTACGCCGAGCTCGAAGGCCACCAGACCGGCCACCCCTGGCTGGTGGCGAGCAAGGGGCGGCTCGGCTTCTCCGCCGCCGACGCGGCCCGCTTCACGCCCGAGACCCGCAGCCCCCTCCAGCTGCCGTGGATCGCCGTGAGCACCCGCATCGCGCAGTACCGGGGCGTGGGCCGCCTCACCACCCCCGAGCACCTCTACGCCGAAGAACTCGACCCTTCCGTCCGCGCCTCGTTCGCCGCCGAACTGCACGCCCGGGGGATCGACCCCGAGAGCTATCTCTACCTCCCCGTACACCCCTGGCAGTGGGACGAATGGATCGTTCCGCTCTTCGCCCCCGCCATCGCCGACGGGGACATCGTGGCCCTTCACACCGACGGCGACGCGCGCCTCGCCCAGCAGTCCGTGCGCACCTTCGCCAATGTGGCCCGCCCCGACCGGCACACCGTGAAGCTGCCGCTCTCCATCCTCAACACCCTGGTCTGGCGCGGCCTGCCGACCGAGCGGACCCTCGCCGCCCCCGCCGTCACCGCCTGGGTCCAGGGCCTGTGCGAGTCCGACCCGTTCCTGCGTGACACGTGCCGGGTCATCCTCCTCGGCGAGGTCGCCTCCGTCGCCGTGGAACACCCGCTCTACGACCACCTCCCCGAAGCCCCGTACCAGTACAAGGAAATCCTCGGCGCGATCTGGCGGGAGCCGCTGCCGCCCCGCCTCGCACCCGGCGAACGCGCCCGCACGCTCGCCTCCCTCCTCCATACGGACCCGGCGGGCCGCGCGTTCACCGCCGAGCTCGTGGAGCGCTCCGGGCTCGCCCCGGCCGCCTGGCTGACCCGCCTCTTCGCCGCCCTGCTGCCGCCGCTCCTGCACTTCCTCTACCGCTACGGCACGGTCTTCTCCCCGCACGGCGAGAACGCCATCGTCGTCTTCGACGAGAACGACGTGCCGGTACGCCTCGCGATCAAGGACTTCGTCGACGACGTCAACATCAGCGCCCACCCGCTGCCGGAGCACGACACCATGCCCGAGGAGGTGCGCACGGTCCTCCTCACCGAGGAGCCGTCCTTCCTCACCCAGTTCATCCACTCCGGTCTCTTCGTCGGCGTCTTCCGCTATCTGTCGCCGCTCTGCGAGGAGCAGCTCGGCGTGAGCGAGGACGAGTTCTGGTCACTCGTCCGGGCGGAGATCGTCCGCCACCACGCCCGCTTCCCGGAACTCAAGGAGCGGTTCGAGCTGTTCGACATGCTCACTCCCGAGATCGAACGGCTCTGTCTCAACCGCAACCGGCTGCACGTGGACGGCTACCGCGACCGCTCCAGCCGCCCGCACGCGGCGATCCACGGCACCGTTCCCAACCCGCTGCACCCCGCCGCCCGGATCCGGGAGTGACCGCCGTTGTCAGTGGTGCGCCGTAGGGTGGTCGGGCTATGACGAAGCCATCCCTCCCCGAGCTCCTGCACGCCGCCGTCACCGCCGTCGGCGGTACGGAGCGCCCCGGCCAGGCCGCCATGGCCGAGGCCGTCGCCGAGGCGGTCGACGACCAATCCCACCTGCTCGTCCAGGCCGGCACCGGCACGGGCAAGTCCCTCGGCTACCTGGTGCCCGCGCTGGCGCACGGGGAGCGGGTCGTCGTGGCCACGGCCACCCTCGCCCTCCAGCGCCAGCTGGTGGAGCGGGACCTGCCGCGCACGGTGGAGGCCCTGCACCCGCTGCTGCGCCGCCGCCCGCAGTACGCGATGCTCAAGGGCCGGTCGAACTACCTCTGCCTCCACCGGCTCCATGAAGGGGCCCCGCAGGACGAGGAGGAGGGGCTCTTCGACCAGTTCGAGGCGGCGGCGCCCTCCAGCAAGCTGGGCCAGGACCTGCTGCGGCTGCGGGACTGGTCGGACGAGACGGAGACCGGCGACCGGGACGACCTCACCCCCGGCGTCTCCGACCGGGCCTGGGCGCAGATCTCGGTCTCCTCGCGCGAGTGCCTGGGCGCGACGAAGTGTGCGTACGGCGCCGAGTGCTTCGCCGAGGCGGCCCGCGAGCGCGCCAAGCTCGCGGATGTGGTCGTCACCAACCACGCCCTGCTCGCGATCGACGCCATCGAGGGCGCCCCGGTGCTGCCCTCGCACGAGGTGCTGATCGTGGACGAGGCGCATGAGCTGGTCTCCCGGGTGACCGGGGTCGCCACCGGCGAGCTGACCCCGGCGCAGGTCAACCGGGCGGTCCGCCGGGCGGCGAAGCTGGTCAACGAGAAGGCCGCCGACGCGCTCCAGACCGCCGCCGAGGGGTTCGAGCGGGTGATGGAGCTGGCGCTCCCGGGGCGGCTGGAGGAGGTGCCCGAGGATCTCGGGTACGCGCTGATGGCGCTGCGGGACGCGGCCCGTACGGTGATCTCCGCGATCGGCGCCACCCGGGACAAGTCAGTCGAGGACGAGAACGCCGTCCGCAAGCAGGCCCTGGCCTCGGTCGAGTCCATCCACGGGGTCGCCGAGCGCATCACCCAGGGCTCGGAGTACGACGTCGTCTGGTACGAGCAGCACGACCGGTTCGGCGCCTCGGTGCGGGTCGCCCCGCTCTCCGTCTCCGGGCTGCTGCGCGAGAAGCTCTTCACGGAGCGCTCGGTGGTCCTGACCTCGGCCACGCTGAAGCTCGGCGGGGACTTCAACGGGGTGGGCGCCTCTCTGGGGCTGGCCCCCGAGGGCACCGCGGGCGACGACATCCCGCAGTGGAAGGGGCTGGACGTCGGCTCCCCGTTCGACTACCCGAAGCAGGGCATCCTCTATGTCGCCCGGCATCTGAACACCCCGGGCCGCGAAGGCTCCCGTACGGACATGCTGGACGAGCTCGCCGAGCTGGTGGAGGCGGCGGGCGGCCGCACGCTGGGGCTGTTCTCCTCCATGCGCGGGGCCAAGGCGGCCGCCGAGGAGCTGCGGGGAAGGCTGGACAAGCCGATCCTGCTCCAGGGCGAGGAGACCCTCGGCGAGCTGATCAAGAACTTCGCCGCCGACCCGGAGACCTGCCTCTTCGGCACGCTCTCGCTCTGGCAGGGCGTGGATGTGCCGGGGCCGAGCTGCCAGCTGGTGGTCATGGACCGGATTCCGTTCCCCCGTCCCGACGACCCGCTGATGAGCGCACGCCAGAAGGCGGTCGAGGAGGCCGGCGGCAACGGGTTCATGGCGGTGGCCGCCACCCACTCCGCGCTGCTGATGGCCCAGGGCGCGGGCCGCCTCGTCCGGGCCACGGGCGACAAGGGCGTCGTCGCCGTGCTGGACCCGCGCCTCGCCAACGCGCGGTACGGCAGCTATCTGCGCGCCTCGATGCCGGACTTCTGGTACACCACGGACCGCAACCAGGCCCGCCGCTCGCTCGCCGCGATCGACGCCCTGGCCAAGGCGGACGGCAAGTAGATCACCACGACGAAGCCCCGGGACCGCGGCAAGGCGTCCCGGGGCTTCGTCGTGTACGTGAGGTCGACCGACCGGTGCTCTTCACACCCGCCGCAGCACCGCCACCACCTTGCCGAGGATCGTCGCCTCGTCACCGGGGATCGGCTGGTACGCGGCGTTGTGCGGCAGCAGCCATACGTGGCCGTCCTCGCGGCGGAAGCGCTTGACCGTCGCCTCGCCGTCCAGCATGGCGGCGACGATGTCCCCGTTCTCCGCGACGGGCTGGCGGCGCACGGTGACCCAGTCGCCGTCACAGATCGCCGCTTCGATCATCGAGTCACCGACGACCTTGAGGACGAACAGCTCACCGTCACCGACGAGCTGGCGCGGCAGCGGGAAGACGTCCTCGACCGACTCCTCGGCGAGGATCGGCCCACCGGCGGCGATCCGGCCCACCAGCGGAACGTACGACGCGGCGGGCTTCCCCGTCGTGTCGGTCGGCTGGGTGCTCGGCTGGTCCGATCCGCGCACCTCGTAGGCGCGGGGCCGGTGCGGGTCGCGCCGGAGGAAGCCCTTGCGCTCCAGCGCCATCAGCTGATGGGCGACGGACGACGTGCTGGACAGGCCCACCGCCTGACCGATCTCCCGCATCGACGGCGGGTACCCCCGGCGCTGCACGGAGTCGCGGATGACCTCGATGACCCGCCGCTGCCGGTCCGTGAGCCCCGAGCTGTCCGCCCTGATCCCTGGCGGCCTTCCGGGCAAGGAGCGCCCGGGCCGCGTGGGCTCGGGCCCGTCCGTGTTCGTGACTGAGTCATTCATGGCATGCACCGGCTCAAGTCGGCTCTGGGAGCGGTGGTCCCGGGCGGTGATGGTGGCACTGTCTGCGGTCGTGGTCACGTCGGCCCCTCTCGAATGTTCTCCCTAGCTGGACAACGGTAGTAGCTTTCGAAAGGTTGCGCCAAACACACGTTCGAGTGAAAAACGAATAAAGGGCTGCCGCGATGCTTCCCGCAGGTGTATGAGCGCTGAGCCGGAGGCTCGTACGGGGTCTCGCGCCGCCCCGCCGCAGGGTGTGCCCAGTCTTTCATCCCGGGTACGCACCCCGGGCCCCCGGCGGCTCGCGGACTGCGCGATTCCCGTACCCTCTTCCCTGGCCCGCGCTCCCCCCCCGGGCCACCATCCGGGGCGCGACACGCGGTAGGGCCGAAAATGCGACGTAACCCTAGATCTAGTGGTTGGATCGTCCCGGCCACCCAGAACTTGTGGTCCTGGGTTCAATCGGCCCCGGGCCATCGCCTATGCTGGGGACTGCTTCCCAGGGGCCCGCAAGGGCTTGCCGGAGAGGTTATTCAGTCGCGCTGTGAAGGAGGGTTGGGAGCCATGCACTGCCCCTTCTGCAGGCACCCCGACAGCCGGGTCGTCGACAGTCGCACCACCGACGACGGGACGTCGATCCGTCGCCGCCGTCAGTGCCCCGACTGCTCCCGCCGTTTCACCACGGTGGAGACCTGCTCGCTGATGGTCGTCAAACGCAGCGGCGTGACCGAACCCTTCAGCCGTACCAAGGTCATCTCCGGCGTCCGCAAGGCATGCCAGGGCCGGCCCGTCACGGAGGACGCCCTCGCCAAACTCGGCCAGCGGGTCGAGGAGGCGGTGCGCGCCACCGGCAGTGCCGAGCTGACCACCCACGACGTGGGTCTGGCCATACTCGGCCCCTTGCAGGAACTCGACCTCGTCGCGTACCTGCGCTTCGCGTCCGTCTACCGGGCGTTCGACTCTTTGGAAGACTTCGAGGCCGCCATCGTGGAATTGCGCGCGCAGCGGCCCACCGTGGAGGACTGCGGGAGCGGCGAGACCCTTGAGGTCCCCGCCCCTGCCATTGCCGCCGACTGAGCGGTACCTGCCCGTCACCGTCCGGCATCACGACCGCCGGACGGCGACCGGGCGATTCAGAACCTGTTCCCGTGGCCGAGGGCGGCCCGCGGGGCGACGGACACACACTGTGCCTGGGAAGAACTGGGCACTTCAGGGCGTTTTTGCCCACATATGGGAGGCGGCATGACAGAGACGGCGAGCGGCCCGGCACGAGGTTCCCGCACCAAGGGCACCAAGGCGAGCAAGGGTCTGCGCATCGAGCGCATCCACACCACCCCCGGCGTGCATCCGTACGACGAGGTGGCGTGGGAGCGCCGTGACGTCGTCATGACCAATTGGCGCGACGGCTCGGTCAATTTCGAGCAGCGTGGCGTCGAGTTCCCCGACTTCTGGTCGGTGAACGCGGTCAACATCGTCACCAGCAAGTACTTCCGCGGCGCGGTCGGCACCCCGCAGCGCGAGACCGGACTCAAGCAGCTGATCGACCGGATCGTGAAGACGTACCGGAAGGCCGGCGAGGAGAACAGCTACTTCGCCTCTCCCGCGGACGCCGAGATCTTCGAGCACGAGCTGGCCTACGCCCTCCTGCACCAGGTCTTCAGCTTCAACTCCCCGGTCTGGTTCAACGTCGGAACGCCCCAGCCGCAGCAGGTCTCCGCCTGCTTCATCCTGGCCGTCGACGACTCCATGGAGTCGATCCTCGACTGGTACAAGGAAGAGGGCATGATCTTCAAGGGCGGCTCCGGCGCCGGCCTGAACCTCTCCCGCATCCGCTCCTCCAAGGAGCTCCTCTCCTCCGGCGGCAACGCCTCGGGACCGGTCTCCTTCATGCGCGGCGCCGACGCCTCCGCCGGAACCATCAAGTCCGGTGGCGCCACCCGCCGTGCGGCCAAGATGGTCATCCTGGACGTCGACCACCCCGACATCGAGGCCTTCATCGAGACCAAGGTGAAGGAGGAGGAGAAGATCCGCGCCCTGCGTGACGCGGGCTTCGACATGGACCTGGGCGGCGACGACATCACGTCCGTCCAGTACCAGAACGCCAACAACTCGGTCCGCGTGAACGACGAGTTCATGAAGGCCGTCGAGGCGGGCGGCAAGTTCGGGCTGCGCGCCCGGATGACCGGCGACGTCATCGAAGAGGTCGAGGCCAAGTCCCTCTTCCGCAAGATGGCCGAGGCCGCCTGGGCCTGCGCCGACCCCGGCATCCAGTACGACGACACCATCAACGCCTGGCACACCTGCCCGGAGTCCGGCCGGATCAACGGCTCGAACCCGTGCAGCGAGTACATGCACCTGGACAACACCTCGTGCAACCTCGCCTCGCTCAACCTGATGAAGTTCCTCAAGGACGACGGCCTGGGCAACCAGTCCTTCGAGTCCGAGCGCTTCTCCAAGGTCGTCGAGCTGGTCATCACCGCGATGGACATCTCGATCTGCTTCGCGGACTTCCCGACGCAGAAGATCGGCGAGAACACCCGCGCCTACCGTCAGCTGGGCATCGGTTACGCCAACCTCGGCGCCCTCCTGATGGCGACCGGCCACGCGTACGACTCCGACGGCGGCCGCGCCCTGGCCGGTGCCATCACCTCGCTGATGACCAGCACCTCCTACAAGCGCTCCGCGGAGCTGGCCGCGGTCGTCGGCCCGTACGACGGCTACGCCCGCAACGCCGAGCCGCACCAGCGCGTCATGAAGCAGCACGCCGACGCCAACGCCAAGGCCATCCGCACCGACGACCTGGACGCCCCCGTCTGGGCCGCGGCGACGGAAGCCTGGCAGGACGTGATCCGGCTCGGCGCGAAGAACGGTTTCCGTAACGCGCAGGCCTCGGTCATCGCGCCCACCGGCACCATCGGTCTCGCGATGTCCTGCGACACCACCGGCCTGGAGCCCGACCTCGCCCTGGTCAAGTTCAAGAAGCTGGTCGGCGGCGGCTCCATGCAGATCGTCAACGGCACGGTCCCGCAGGCCCTGCGCCGCATGGGCTACCAGCCGGAGCAGATCGAGGCGTTCGTCGCCCACATCGCCGACCACGGCAACGTGATCGACGCCCCGGGCCTCAAGCCCGAGCACTACGAGGTCTTCGACTGCGCGATGGGCGAGCGCTCCATCTCCGCGATGGGCCACGTCCGGATGATGGCGGCCATCCAGCCGTGGATCTCCGGCGCGCTCTCCAAGACGGTCAACCTGCCGGAGACGGCCACCGTCGAGGACGTCGAAGAGGTCTACTTCGAGGCGTGGAAGCTGGGCGTCAAGGCGCTCGCGATCTACCGCGACAACTGCAAGGTCGGCCAGCCCCTCTCCGCCAAGACCAAGGACAAGGAGAAGGAAGAGGTCACCGCGAAGGCCGAGGAGACCATCCGGACGGCGGTCGAGAAGGTCGTCGAGTACCGCCCGGTCCGCAAGCGCCTCCCCAAGGGCCGTCCCGGCATCACCACCTCCTTCACGGTGGGCGGCGCCGAGGGCTACATGACGGCCAACTCCTACCCGGACGACGGTCTCGGCGAGGTCTTCCTGAAGATGTCCAAGCAGGGGTCGACCCTCGCGGGCATGATGGACGCCTTCTCCATCGCCGTCTCGGTGGGCCTCCAGTACGGCGTCCCGCTGGAGACGTACGTCTCGAAGTTCACCAACATGCGCTTCGAGCCGGCCGGCATGACGGACGACCCGGACGTGCGGATGGCGCAGTCGATCGTCGACTACATCTTCCGCCGCCTGGCGCTGGACTTCCTGCCCTTCGAGACCCGCTCCGCCCTCGGCATCCACTCCGCCGAGGAGCGCCAGCGCCACCTCGACACCGGTTCGTACGAGCCGACCTTCGAGGCGGACGGCGTGGACTCCGAGAGCCTCGCCCAGTCCGCCCCGGTGCAGCCCGAGCTGAAGGCGGTGGCGGCTCCCCGCGAGTCCGCCGAGAAGCCGGCTCCGGCGACGGCGCACACCTCGGCCGAACTGGTCGAGATGCAGCTCGGCATCAGCGCGGACGCCCCGCTCTGCTTCTCCTGCGGTACGAAGATGCAGCGCGCCGGCTCCTGCTACATCTGCGAGGGCTGCGGCTCCACCAGCGGTTGCAGCTGACGCCCGTCGCTGAGCGGTAACGCGTGAAGGGGACCGGCCCGACGGCCGGTCCCCTTCACGTTTTCACGTTCCCGCGCATTGGCCGGAACTCGCCGATGCGGTTCAGGCCCCGGCGTCGCGGTCACCCATCACCGCGGCGAACGCGTCGGGATCGGCGTCGAAGCCGCGTACGTCCGCGCGGAACACCCACTGCCCCGAACCCGTACGGGAGAACTCCCCCACGACGGCCGCCGTCGACCCGGCGACGCTCGTGAAGTCGTCCTCGATCAGGCTCGTGTAGCCCTCCCGGATCTGCACCCCGGTGCTCCCGACCTCGCCGAAGGTCTTGCGGCCCTCTCGCTGCTGGATGGCGACGCCGACGACCACCCGGCCGTACCGGTCCGCCAGCCGGTCCAACTCGATCGTCATGACCTCGTCGTAGCCGAACCCCTGACCTGTCCTGCTGTCCCGGTTCAGCGTGATGGTGCCGTCCGGCGAACGGCTGTCGAAGTGCACCAGATACGAGGGACTGCCGTACGGGGCCTCCGCCGGGTAGGTCGCCGCGATGATGTCGAGGTCGATGTCCGGTTCACCGTGCGGGCTGGGGTCCCATTTGATCCGTACTTCGACTTTCTCGATGTCCTTGTTCGGAGTGCTCACCGGACTTCCCCTCCTGGCCGACGGTCCATGGACCGTTCTCGTCATCCGATTCACCCGATCATGTACGGAACGGGCCACGCCGCCAACTGCCCCGGTGGTGGACGGCGGATTCGGGCCATGCGACCCGTGTGTTCGGTGTGTTCACCGGGGGCAGTGGGGGATCCGGAGCGGCGGCCGCTGCCGGACCTCGTCAAGGAACAGCTCTGTCGCACTGCTCACCTGACGCATCAGCTGGGTGTCTTAGATCCGGTCCAGAGAGAGGTACTGCCGGGCCAGCCCTTCTCCAGCCGACTGAACAGAGGGTGGGCGTGCAGCGCTGTCATGGTGATGATTGCGCGAGCGGAACGTCCGGTCCGGGTGGCCGACGGACGGCCGTGACCCATGCCACGTCCGGCCCCGTACGATGGCGCGGTGCTGGTGAAGTGGATTCGCTGTTCCGTGGTGGACCGTCATGGTTTCGAACGGGGTCAGCGGAAGTGGGCGGGGCTGCTCGGCGAGCCGGGGTTCAGGGGGCAGAGCGGCGGGTGGAGCCGAACACGCCCCGATGTCGCCCACGTCTTCGCGTTCTGGGAGAACCGCGTCTTCTACGACTCGTTCATGGCCCGTGGACACGACCAGCTGGCGACCGGGCAGACGGGCACGTTCCGTGACATGCAGGTCATGCTCTTCGAGCGCCGCTTCGACGTGAAGACGGGCTTCGAGCCCGACTTCACCGAGGCGGACGTCGTCAGGGTCGCGCACAGCAGCGTCCACGAGGACCGGGCCGAGCACTTCGTACTGATGCAGAAGCAGGTGTGGAACCCGGCGATGGCCGGTTCCCCCGGGATGCTGCGCGGGGTCTTCGGGGAGGCGCCCGGCAACGAGTTCCTCGTGCTCTCGATGTGGAAGTCCAGTGCCGAGCGGGGCAAGTACCGCGCCGACGGGGCGGAGCGCCTGGCGGCCCGCGCGCAGACCGCGACGGATGTGGCGGCGCTGACGGGGGACGTCGTCGAGTTGGAACCCTCCTGGACGGTCTGACGCGGATCACGCGTGGACGGTCCGCTACGGATCAGGCGCGACCCTGATGGGGGTTACGCGCGACCCTGATACGGATCACGCGCGACCTCTGTGGATCACGTGCGGTCTCTACAGATCACGTGTGATCTATACGGATCACGCGGAAACGCCGTACACCGCCTAGGGTCGGTGCATGGCACGACCGCAGCGCATTGTCCTCGTCCGGCACGGCGAGTCGGAGGGCAACGCCGACGACACGGTGTACGAGCGGGAGCCCGACCACGCGCTCCGGCTCACCGCGAGGGGCCTGCGGCAGGCCGAGGAGACCGGGGCACTCCTGCGCGAGCAGTTCGGCGAGGAGGGGGTGAGCGTCTACATCTCGCCCTACCGCCGCACCCACGAGACGTTCCGGGCCTTCGGCCTCGACCCCGCCCGGGTCCGGGTCCGCGAGGAGCCCCGGCTGCGCGAGCAGGACTGGGGCAACTGGCAGGACCGGGACGACGTACGGCTCCAGAAGGCCTACCGGGACGCGTACGGGCACTTCTTCTACCGCTTCGCCCAGGGGGAGTCGGGCGCGGACGTCTACGACCGGGTCGGCGCGTTCCTGGAGAGCCTGCACCGCAGCTTCGAGGAGTCGGACCACCCGGAGAACGTGCTGCTGGTCACCCACGGACTGACCATGCGGCTGTTCTGCATGCGCTGGTTCCACTGGTCGGTCGCGGAGTTCGAATCGCTGTCCAACCCGGGCAACGGCGAGACACGGACCCTGCTCCTCGGCGAGAACGGCCGCTACACCCTTGACCGGCCCTTCCAGCGCTGGCGCACCCCGGAACCGTACGGCCGCACCGGATAGAGTGGCAGGGCGATGACCGTTGATTCTGCTTCCGAGCGGCGCTTCGAACGCGCCCTGGCCAGCCTGCGTGGCCTGTCCGTGGGAGACGCCCTGGGCTCCCAGTTCTTCGTCCCGGTCAACTACCCGCTGCTCAAACAGCGCGTCCTGCCGCCCGGCCCCTGGCAGTGGACCGACGACACCGAGATGGCCTCCTCGGTCCTGGCCGTGCTCACCGCCCACGGCCGTATCGACCAGGACGCCCTCGCGCACTCCTTCGCCGAGCACCACGACTTCGACCGGGGCTACGGGCCCGCCGTGAACCGGCTGCTCCGGCTCGTACGGGAGGGCGGCGACTGGCGCGAGCTGGCCTCGGCGCTCTTCAAGGGGCAGGGGTCGTGGGGCAACGGTTCCGCCATGCGGATCGCCCCGCTCGGCGCCTGGTACGCGGACGACCCGGAGCAGGCCACGCACCAGGCCGAGATCTCCTCGTACACCACCCACCAGCACCGCGAGGCCGTCGTCGGCGCGATGGCCGTCGCGGCGGCCGCCTCGCTCGCCGCGGCCCCGAGCGGGCCCCCGACGCCCGAGGAACTCCTCGACGGCGTCATCGCCCTGGTGCCCCGCAGCGCGGTCGGCGCCGGGCTGCGCAGGGCCCGCGACATGCTGGACTACCAGGACGCCGGTACGGTCGCCGCCGTCCTCGGCAACGGCCGCCGGACCAGCGCCCATGACACCGTGCCGTTCGCCCTCTGGTCGGCCGCCAGGAGCCTCGGGAACTTCGAGGAGGCCTTCTGGCTGACGGCCCAGGCGGGCGGCGACGTCGACACGACCTGCGCCATCGTCGGTGGAGTGGTCGCCGCCGGTACGGCCGGGGCGCCGCCCGCGAACTGGCTGGCGCAGACGGAGGAACCCCCCGGCTGGCTGCTCCCGGCGCACCACTGACGGTATGTCGGGGGACTGTCACGGTCCTGCCACAGCCCTCACTCTGAGTGTTCGCGAACGCGAGTTCGGGACTACTCTTTCGGCCACGCCGCCTCTGTTTGATCTTGACCGGTCGATCTCCACGGGCGCGCGCCGAATGAGATGCCGGGACCACGCGCCGCCCGAGGCCGCGCGGGTGCCCGGTGGGGGAGGGGTCCCATGTCCGACCGACCGTCCACGGAGTCCGGGGCGTCAGAGCCGTCAGAGCCGTCCAAGACGTCCGAGGCGTCAGCTCCGCCGGCCGACGGCTCGCCGACTCCGCAGTCGCAGCCGTCACCGTCGCCGCCCTCCGAGCAGGCCGCCCCGGCCGCGCCCCTGCCACCGGCCCCGCAGCCCGGCCCCTACGCGACCCAGGGCGCCCAGCCGCCGGCCACCCCCGCCTATCTCCACGCCCAGCGGCAGCGGGCCCAAGGCGCGCAGCAGACCTGGCAGCCCGGCCGCCCCTGGCAGCCGCCCGTCAGCCGCCCCGGCGCGACGGCCAAGCTGCGCCCGGCCGCACCGCCCCTGATCCGGCCCGCCGTCCTCTGGTCGGCCCTGGCCACCGCCGTACTCAGCGCGCTCCTGCTCGGCGACGGCCTCGGGGTGAACCTCCTGATCGTCGCCGTGCCGGCCGCCCTGGCCGCCGCCTTCGCCGCGCGCGCCGCGGGCCGCCGGCTGCGGCCCTGGACCGCCACCTGGGCCGTCGGCGGCCTCGCCCTGCTCGCGGTTCCCGCCCTCCGGGACGCGGGGTGGCCGACCTTCCTGGCCATCGTGTCGGCCTTCGCGCTGGGCTCGCTCGCGCTGCACGGCAGCCGGAGCTGGCTCGGGGTGCTGATCGGCTCCGTGGGCACCCTGGACTCGATCGGATCGGGGATCCGGTGGGGCTGGCACGGGGTACGGGAGCGGGCCGACGACTCCCGGGGGCGCTGGGGCACCGCCGTACGCACCACGGCCGTGGCCCTCGGGCTCCTCGTGGTGTTCGGGACGCTCTTCGCCAGCGCCGACGCCAACTTCGCCGACCTGCTGGGCCGCCTCACCCCCGATGTGACGATCGTCGACGGCCCCCTGCGGACGTTCCTCTTCCTGGTGGGACTGGTCGGCGCGCTGGCCGCCGCCCGCACCGCCGCCGCCCCCGTGCGCTGGGACGGGCTCACCGTCAAGGCGGGCAAGCCCCGGGGACGTACGGAGTGGGCCCTTCCGCTCATCGTCCTCGACCTGCTCTTCGCCGCGTTCGTCACCCTCCAGCTCGTCGTCCTCCTCGGCGGCTACGACAAGTTGCACGAGGAGACCGGGCTCAACCACGCCGACTACGCCCGCCAGGGCTTCTGGCAGCTGCTCTGGGCCACCCTGCTCACCCTCCTCGTGATCGCCCTGGCCCTGCGCTGGGCGCCGCGCGGCGGCAGCCGGGACCGGACGCTGGTCCGCGCCGTGCTGGGCCCCCTCTGCGTGCTCACCCTCGTCGTCGTCGCCTCGGCGCTGCGCCGCATGGACCTGTACGTCGCGGAGTACGGGCTGACCCGGCTGCGCATCTCCGTGGCCGCGATGGAGCTCTGGCTCGGCGTCGTGATCGTCCTGATCCTGGCCGCCGGGGTCTTCGGCGCCCGGCTCCTGCCGCGCGCGATCGCGGTCAGCGCGGGGGCCGCCGTCCTGGCCTTCGGCCTGATCTCCCCGGACGCGGTCATCGCCGAGCAGAACGTCCAGCGCTTCGAGGTCCGCAAGTCGATCGACCTCGACTACCTCAAGGACCTCTCCGCCGACGCCGTACCGGCCCTGGACAAGCTGCCGGAACCCCAGCGCTCCTGTGCGCTCCGGGTCATCCAGCGCGAACTGGACGGCGCCGACTCCCCCTGGTACGCGACGAGCTGGGGCGAGGCCCGGGCCGCCGAGATCCTCCGCGAGCGCCCCGCGACCACCGAACGCCGCTCCTGCTACGCGCTGGGCACCGACGGCGTACGGGAGGGCGAGCGGGACGGCCACGAGCAGGGCCACGACGACTACGACCCGTACTGATCCCACCCCGGCCAGGCGCCCGTCGGCCGAATCTCGGTGTGCACGGTGCCCCGGGGTGTCGCTGCCGTCGCTCTCGGCGTACGCTGACTGGCGCCATGCCGTACGAACCACCCACGCACACCGTCGAGCGCTCGCTTCGCGCTACCACCGGTGCCAGGACCGTAGCCGGTGTCGACGAGGTCGGACGCGGGGCGTGGGCCGGACCCGTCACCGTGTGTGCCGCGGTCACCGGCCTGCGCCGACCGCCCGAAGGCCTCACCGATTCCAAGCTGTTGACGCCCCTGCGGCGTGCCGCGCTCGCCCCCGTGCTGGAGAGCTGGGTCACCGCCCACGCCTTGGGGCACGCCTCCCCGCAGGAGATCGACGACCTCGGCATGACCGCTGCGCTCCGGCTCGCCGCCGTACGCGCCCTGGAGGGGCTGCCGGTGCGGCCCGACGCGGTGATACTCGACGGCAAGCACGACTACCTGGGCGCCCCCTGGAAGGTCCGTACGGTCATCAAGGGCGACCAGTCCTGCATCGCGGTGGCGGCCGCCTCGGTCATCGCCAAGGTGCACCGCGACCGGATGATGGCCGAACTGGGCGGGGAGTCCGAGGAGTACACGGACTTCGCCTTCGGTGCCAACGCGGGCTATCCCTCGCCGGTGCACCGGGCCGCGCTGGAGGAGCGGGGGCCCACGCCCCACCACCGCCTCTCCTGGGCCTATCTGGACGCGCTGCCCCGGTGGCAGCACCTGAAGAAGGTCCGTTTCTCCGCCGAGGCGGCCGCACTCGAAAGCGGGGGCCAGCTCGGCTTCGAATTCTGATCGCGCGCAGGCGCCCACCAGCGATGCCGACCGACCACGTCGGCCCACGACCAACCACCTTCCTGCCTCTCTCTTCCTCCAGGAGCCTCAGATTCACGAGAGTGCCCAGGGTCCCCGCGTCACCCCGGCCGCCGGCCGTACCGCGCCGACCCCCCGTCCCGTACCAGGTCCGCGTTCCGCGGCCACGCCGCGTCCCGGCCGCCCGGGCCCCGGCCCCGCGCGCCCCACGCCTCCGGCACAGCGCGCACACCCCGCACCCGTACCCGCGCCCGCAGCGCCCAGGAGCGCTCCGGGCCGGCCGGAGAATCGTTCCGCGCCGCAGCTCCAGCTGATCCCGGCCCCGGCCGGCGGAGCCCTCGACGCGGCCGAGGAAGCGGTCGACCTGCTGCTGGAGTCCGGCCGTGCGCCGGGCGACATCCTGGTGCTCACCACCGGTGAGCAGCACCCGTGGGCCGCCCACGAGCTGTCCTTCGGCGAGGCCGCGTACTGGGCCCAGCAGGACGCGGGCGACGACGTCTTCTTCGCCGACGCCTCCGCGGTCGACCGGGCGAAGCCCCGGCCCGTGGTCGTCGTCGCGGTCAACGGCGACGCCGGTGGGACCGTGGCCCGCGCGCTGCCCGTCGCACGTGACCGCGCCGCCGCGCTGCTGATCGTCTGCGGGGACCCGCAGACGATCAACTCCGCACTCGGCGCGGGCGTCTGAACCGGCGCACCCGTTCGAACCGAGGAGCCCCGGCCGCCCGTGAGGGCGGCCGGGGCTCCGGCGGGTTCAGCGGTGGTTCACCGGGCGGCCGAGCGGCGCAGCGCCTGGGCCGACCCGCCACCGGTCCGCGTCAGCGCGGGCCGCTGTTCGGAGACGAGGTCGGCCAGCGGGGCCGGCTCCGACAGGGAGCTGGGCCGCCGCCCGCCCCGCCCCTCGCCGAGCACCTGCCAGCCCCCGCTGGTCAGCGTGATGTACGCACCGCACCGCAGCCCGTGCAGGGTGCAGGCGTCCCGCAGCCCCCACATCCACGCGCCGTCCTCCTCGGTCCACCGCTCGTCGCCCTCACGGCAGTAGAGCAGCACGGCGGTACGCACCGGGGTACGGCGGCGCAGATCGTGCGGGATGACCCGCCGCAACTGCGCCAGCAGGGCGTTGCGGAAGTCCCAGCCGTCGGCCGCCGCCGTGTCGCGGCGGGTGAACGAGGCGCTCGCCGTGAGCCGTTCCTCATGGTCGAGGACCGCGACGACGGCGGTGGAGGGCGTCGGCCGGTGCCGGGAGTGCAGTCCGCTGACGACCTCGCGCGGACTGGCCAGCAGCGGTATGCCCGCCGAGGCCCACTCGGCGGGTTCGAGCAGCCGGGCAAGGCGGTTGACGGAGTCCGCGGAACCCGGTGGGGTCGAGAACGCCGATATCGAAGTGGCTGCGGACGGGGCGAATCCGAAGGTCATGGTCCTCCCTTCGTTACGCGCCCATGGTGCGGGCAGGGTCGAGTGAGGGCGCGCCGCGGCACAGCCCTTCCGGGCCCGACGAGAACTGTGCGGGGAGCAACCCCAATTCTTCCTGGCGTATCGGCGGGCGGCAACGAGCAATTGGCGACGCTGACGGGTATCGGCCGGAATGCTACTGATATCCCTGCCCAGCCCCGGCCGGATGACGCCTCCCGTCACCCCTGAACCGCGAGGACCAGCGGACACACTCCCTGGGCTCCGGCCCGCCGCAGCAGCCGAGCGGCGACGGCCAGCGTCCAGCCGGTGTCGGAGAGGTCGTCCACGAGCAGGACCGGACCGCCGGCGGACTTCAGTGCCTCTGCCAGCTCCGGCCCGACGACCAGGGCCTCGTGCAGGGCCCGCACCCGCTGTGCGCTGTTGGTCTGCGACATCGTCAGATCCTCGGCGCCCGGGGCGTACGTCACCGTCCCGAGCAGCGGCATCCGGCCGATCTCGGCGATGCGTCGGCCCAGGGACCCCACCAGCTGCGGCCGGCGGCGGGAGGCGACGGTGACCACACCGACCGGGCGGGGAGCGGCGTCGGGCGCCCCGGAGGCCCAGCCGCCGGGGCCCTTGGCCCAGTCGGTGAGCACGGTGACCACGGCGTCCGTGACATCGTCCGGAACCGGTGCGTCCGGTGCCTGCGCCGCCAGCATGGGGCGCAGCCGGTTGCCCCAGCCGATGTCGGAGAGACGGCCCAGCGCCCGTCCGGCGGAGGAGAGTTCACCGGCGGGGATACGCCCCTTGAGGTCGACGCCCACCGCGGCCAGACCGGTGGGCCACATCTTGCGGGGGGCCACCTCCACCCCCGGGCGGCCCAGCTCGCTGCGGGCGCCGTCCAGGGCGGCGGTGGAGACCTTGTCGTCGAAGCGGGCACCCGCGCAGTTGTCACAGCGCCCGCACGCGGTGGCCTCCTCGTCGTCCAGCCGCAGCCGCAGGAACTCCATCCGGCACGCCGTCGTGGTGGCGTAGTCCCGCATGGCCTGCTGCTCGGCGGCCCGCTGCCGGGCGACCCAGGCGTAGCGCTCGGAGTCGTAGACCCATGGCTCGCCGGTGGAGATCCAGCCGCCCTTGACCCGCTTCACCGCCCCGTCGACGTCCAGCACCTTGAGCATCGTCTCCAGGCGGGTCCGCCGCAGATCGACCAGGGGCTCCAGCGCGGGCAGGGAGAGCGGCCGCTCCGATCCGGCCAGGACGTCCAGGGTGCGGCGCACCTGCTCCTCGGGCGGGAAGGCGACCGAGGCGAAATACTGCCAGATCGCCTCGTCCTCCTTGCCGGGGAGCAGCAGCACCTCGGCGTGCTCCACCCCGCGCCCCGCGCGCCCGACCTGCTGGTAGTAGGCGATGGGGGAGGAGGGCGAGCCCAGGTGCACGACGAAGCCGAGGTCGGGCTTGTCGAACCCCATGCCCAGCGCGGAGGTGGCGACCAGCGCCTTGACCCGGTTGGCCAGCAGGTCGTCCTCCGCCTGCTGCCGGTCCGCGTTCTCGGTCCGCCCGGTGTAGGACGTGACCGTATGGCCGTTCTGGCGGAGGTAGGCCGTGACCTCCTCGGCCGCCGCGACCGTCAGCGTGTAGATGATCCCGGAGCCGGGCAGCTCCCCGAGGTGGTCGCCCAGCCAGGCCAGCCGGTGCGCTGCGTTGGGCAGTTGGAGCACGCTCAGGCTCAGGCTCTCCCGGTCCAGCGGACCGCGCAGCACCAGCGCGTCCGTGCCCGCCCCCGTGCCCAGCTGCTCCGCGACGTCCGCCGTCACACGGGCGTTCGCCGTGGCGGTGGTGGCCAGCACCGGGACGCCGGAGGGAAGATCGGCGAGCATGGTCCGCAGCCGCCGGTAGTCCGGCCGGAAGTCGTGTCCCCAGTCGGAGATGCAGTGCGCCTCGTCGACCACCAGAAGCCCGGTCGCGGCGGCGAGCCGGGGCAGCACCTGGTCCCGGAAGTCGGGATTGTTCAGCCGCTCCGGCGAGACCAGCAGGACGTCGACCTCACCGGCCGCCACCTCGGCCTGGACACTCTCCCACTCCTCCGTGTTGGACGAATTGATCGTGCGGGCGCTGATCCCCGCCCGCGCGGCCGCCGCGACCTGGTTGCGCATCAGCGCCAGCAGCGGCGAGACGATCACGGTCGGGCCGCTGCCCTGCGCGCGCAGCAGCGAGGTCGCCACGAAGTAGACCGCGGACTTGCCCCATCCGGTGCGCTGCACGACCAGCGCCCGGCGTTTGTCGGCGACGAGAGCCTCGATGGCCACCCACTGGTCCTCGCGCAGCCTGGCCTCACCCGTGGCATCCCCGACGAGGCGGGCGAGGACGGAGTCGGCCGAAGCCCTGAGTGCTGCACGGTCTGCGTTGGTCATCCCCCCATGCAACCCGATGACGACCACAAACCGCGAACGGCGGGGCGAGCCTGTGGATAACGTTATCCACAGGGGTCGCGGGATCCGGCGGCTCGCGGGACCTTCGAGTCATGAACAAGCACCACGAATCCACCGGCCCGGCCGACGGCCGCCAGATCACCCTGCGCGGCCCCGCCGAACTGGCCGACGCCCTCCCGTACCTGATGGGATTCCACCCCGACGACAGCGTCGTGATGGTGGCGCTGCACGGCGGCCAGGGCCGGTTCGGCGGCCGGCTCCGGCTCGGCATCCCGCGGGCGCCCGGTGAATGGGGGCCGGTCGCCGAGCATCTCGCGGAGAGCCTGATCACGGGGAGCGAGCGCCGCGGCGGGCGGCCCGAAGCGATTCTGATCTTCCTCTGCCAGGACTCGCCGGACGGCGGGAGCGGCCGCGCGACCATGGAGCGGTTGCGGCCCTTCGCCCAGAGCCTGCGTACGGCGTGCGGAGCCCTCGACGTGCCCGTGCTCGAAGCGCTCTGCATCTCCGACGGCCGCTACTGGTCCTACTGCTGCCCCGACGGCCGGTGCTGCCCGCCCGAGGGAAGCCCCCTGGCCATGCCCGGTACGACGGTGATGGCCGCCGCGGCCGCCTACGCGGGGATCCAGGTGCGGGGGACGCTGCGCGACATGGAGGCGCGGCTCGCTCCCTGGCAGGCACCGGACGAGGCCTACGCGCAGTTGCAGGCGCTGGACCGGGCCGCGCCGTCGCTGGTGCCCCGGATCCTGGACGAGCGGACCAAGGCCCAGGTGACGCAGGAGACCCTCGCGCTCGCCCGTACCCTCCTGGGCCGCCTCGGCCGGACGCGGCCCGCTCCGGAAGCGGTCTCCGACTTCGGCGACGACCAGCTGATCACCGAGGACGAGGCCGCCGCCGTCATCCTCGGCCTCCAGGACCGGGAGACCCGGGACAAGGCCGCGGTCTGGATGGAGGGCCCCGACGGCCACCGCGCGCTGCGGCTGTGGCGGACACTCGCCCGCCGCTGCGTCGGGCCGTACGCAGAGCACGCGGCGGCTCCGCTGACCCTGGCGGGCTGGGTCTGCTGGTCCACCGGCGACGAACCCGGCGCCCGGGTCGCCCTGGCCATGGCGCTCCGGGCGGACCCGGAGTACACATTCGCGCAGCTGCTGCACCGGGCGTGCAACGAGGGGCTGGATCCGGAGACCCTGCGCCGCTGCCTCCGGGGTGACGGCGGCGGTGGCGGTGGGGAGCCGGAGGCGGCGGGTGCCGAGGAGGCCGGGGCGGCGGCGGAGGCCGTGGCCGCGAGGGCGCCCGCCCCGCAGGTCCGCAGGGTCAGGCCGGCCGCGGCCCGGGTACGGCGGCGGGGGAGCGGCCACCGGGTCACGGACGCCGGAGGCAGGACACCGACGCCCGGCACCGCCCGGCCGGGGGCGATGGTGGCCGGGCGCCGGATGCGGGACGTCCGGCGGTACGGCCGACGGGGCACCGGGACGCGTCGCTGAGGGCGGGTGGCCGGGCGGGGCCGTCGACCGCCCGGCCCACCTGACGGGCCCACACGACGGCACCGCCCTACGGACCGCCCTACGGACCGCCCCACGGCACCGCCCGGGACCGGAGCGCATCAACCTTTCGACGGGTACGGCCGGATCCGGCCGTACCCGGGATTTCCCCGATCACCGGAGTACCGAAGGGAGTGTTTATCGTCAGGCAGACGACTATGATCACGGCATGCCGCCCTACGACCCGTCGACCTTCCCTCCCTTCGCCGTCACCGTGGACCTGGTCGTGCTCACGGTGCGCCGCCACGCGCTCTGCGCGCTGGTGGTCCGCCGAGGGGAAACCCCGTTCCAGGGCCGGTGGGCGCTGCCCGGCGGCTTCGTCAGGACCGACGAGGACCTCGCATCCGCGGCGGCGCGTGAGCTCGTCGAGGAGACGGGGCTGTGCGCCCACGATCCGGCCAAGCCCGCCGTGGGCAACGGCGCGCACCTCGAACAGCTGGCCACCTACGGGGACCCGGCGCGGGACCCCCGGATGCGCGTGGTCAGCGTCGCGCACCTCGCCCTCGCGCCGGACCTGCCCGCGCCCCGGGCCGGCGGGGACGCCCACAGCGCACGCTGGGCGCCGGTCGAGGATCTGCTCAGGGAGGGCGAGCAGGCGACACCGCTCGCCTTCGACCACGCGCGGATCCTGGCCGACGGGGTGGAGCGCGCCCGCTCCAAGATCGAGTACTCCTCACTGGCCACGGCGTTCTGCCCGCCCGAGTTCACGGTCGGGGAGCTGCGCCGGGTGTACGAGGCGGTGTGGGGCGTGGTCCTCGACCCCCGTAACTTCCACCGCAAGGTCACCGGCACCCCCGGATTCCTGGTGCCCTCCGGCGGGACCACCACGCGGCAGGGCGGCAGGCCCGCGCAGCTGTTCCGGGCCGGGGCGGCCACGGTGCTCAACCCGCCGATGCTGCGGCCCGAGGTCTGACGGCGGGGCCTTTCGGCGGCCCGGGAAGTGCGGAACACCCGCGGGCACACTGCTGCACGAAAAGTCGGAAATGTCGCGTTATGTTGCTGCGGTACCCCTCTGCCGCCGAGCGGTCTCACCTTCAGCGAGAGAACGCGAGAGAAGCGATGCTCCAGGCCATCGGACTCACCAGCACCCCCCGTCGCGACGCTCCGCCCGCCGTGGACGACCTGACCTTCGAGGCCCCGCCCGGCCGTGTCACCGCCCTGCTGGGTGCCCCCGGCTCGGGCAAGACGGCGGCCCTGCGGCTGATGCTCGAACTCGACTCCGGCCGGGGCGTCGCCTACTTCCGGGGCAGGCCGCTGCACCGCATCGCCCACCCGGCGCGTGAGGTGGGCGTGCTGCTCGGTGACGTACCGGGGCATCCCTCCCGTACGGCCCGCGGGCAGCTCCGGATGCTCTGCGCGGCCGCCGGAGCGCCCGTGGCCCGGGCCGACGAGATGCTCGAAGTCGTGGGCCTCGCCGGGCTCGGGGACCAGCGCCTGGGCACCCTGTCGGTGGGGATGGACCGTCGCCTCGGCCTCGCCTCGGCCCTGCTCGGCGACCCGCACACCCTCGTCCTGGACGAACCCGCAGAGGGCCTCTCCCCGCGCGAGAACAGCTGGTTGTACGGGCTGCTGCGCGCCCACGCGGCCCAGGGCGGAACGGTTCTGTACGCCACCGCCGACCCCAAGGAGGCCGCCCGCACGGCCGATCGCGTCGTCACCGTCGACGGCGGCCGCCTCGTCGCGGACCAGGAGGTCGCCGACTTCGCCCGCACCCGGCTCCGCCCCCGCGTCGCCGTCCGCACCCCGCACGCGGCCCGGCTCGCCGCCGTGGTCAGCCGGGAGGCCCGCGCCGCCCAGCGCTCCGTCGAGGTGGTCCCCGAGCCGAACGGCCGGCTCACCGTGTACGGCTCCACCTGCGCCGAGGTCGGCGACACCGCGTTCCGGCACGGCGTCCCCGTCCACCAACTCGCCGACGAGATCGGCGACACCGGCCCCGCCGCCCCACCGCCGGACACCGGCGAGGCCCGGCAGCCCTCCGCCGCAGCCCTCTCCGAACTGCCGCCGCCGATCAGGGCGCGCCCCGCCCGAGGCCCGCTGCGCCCCATCCGGTACGAACTGCGGCGCTCCCTCGGCGTACGGACGACGACCCTGATCATGGCGTCCGTTCTGCTGGTCTCCGCCGCGCTCTCCGTCCTGCTGGCCCGCACCGGCTCCACGCCCCTGCCGCGCGCGCTCGCCGCCTGGCCCGAGCTGCTGCCGCTGCCTCCGGCCGCCCTGGGCGCGGGCATCCTGGGCGCCCTCTCCTTCGGGGACGAGTTCCGCTATCCCGCGCTCGCCGCCGGACGCGGCACCGTTCCTCGCCGGATCGGCCTGCTGATGGCCAAGCTGACGGTGACCGCCGGTTTCGCCCTCCTGCTGGCCGCTCTCACCGTCGCCTGCGGAGCGCAGAGCCTCCGGCTCTTCTACGGACCCGAGTTGCTCACCGTTCCCACCAACGCCGTGGTGCTCGGGGCGAGTTGGGTGTGCCTGACGGTGGGCTGTGCCTGGGCCGGGCTGCTGGCGGCGGGGGTCTTCAGGGTGGCCGGGGCCGGGATCGCCGCCGTACTGGCCGTTCCGGTGCTGGTGGTTCCGCTGGTGCAGAAGGTGTTCGAGGCTCCGTCCACGCGTTCGGTCACCGGGCTTCCGGCGAGGCTGCGCGAACTGGCCTGGTGGCAGCTGCCGCAGGAGGCGGACCGCTGGGTCCTGGCCGTGGCGCGCGTGGTGGCGCAGCCCGTGGGCGCCGCGCTCACCCTGTCGTTGTCGGCCCTGATCTGTGCGTATCTGTTCACCAGCCTTCGCGGAAAGGTGCGTTGGTGATCACCCTGGTCCGGCGTCGAGGCGAGGAGCCCGTAACTCCCTAGAAAATGCCTGGTTCATGCGCATATGGCGTCAATTGCGGCCTGGGCGCCGATCACCCTTTCGTGTGCTTTTCACCAAAGACCTCAAGGGGCGGACGAGCCGCGCCGACAAAGGATGCGTGAGTACCCTTGCGCACACCATGATGACCGCCGCCCGCTCCGCCGATTCCGGCCTGGCCGGCTCGGGCGAACTCGATCGCTATCCCTATACGGAGGCGCCGGCCGGCGAGCGCGCCGCGGCGCGGCCCTGGGGCGGTTCCGATTCCGAGTTGGGGCGGGCGAGCCGACGGGGAGCGGCCAGCCGCGGACGCGGCCTGCACGGTCAACTCGTCCAGCAGCTGGGCCAGATGATCGTCTCCGGCGATCTCGGCGCGGACCGCCCCCTCGTTCCCGAGGAGATCGGCCAGCGCTTCGAGGTCTCCCGCACCGTCGTACGCGAGTCCCTGCGCGTCCTGGAGGCCAAGGGGCTCGTCAGCGCGCGCCCCAATGTGGGTACGCGGGTCCGCCCGGTCAGCGACTGGAACCTGCTGGACCCCGACATCATCGAGTGGCGCGCCTTCGGTCCGCAGCGCGACGACCAGCGCCGCGAGCTGGCCGAGCTCCGCTGGACCATCGAACCCCTCGCCGCCCGCCTCGCCGCCGGCCACGGCCGGGAGGATCTTCAGCAGCGCCTCGGCGACATGGTGGAGATCATGGGCCACGCGATGGGGCAGGGGGACGCGATCACCTTCTCCCGCGCCGACGCCGAGTTCCACGCCCTGCTCATCCAGGCCGCGGGCAACCGGATGCTCGAACACCTCTCCGGCATCGTCTCGGCCGCCCTGCATGTCTCCGGCGGCCCGGTCACCGGCTGTGACCGTCCGGGCGAGGCCTCGCTCGCCCACCACGCCCGCATCGTCGACGCCCTGGCGTCCGGCGACTCCACGGGTGCCGAGACGGCCATGCGCCAACTGCTCGTCGTCCACCCCGACGTGGAGCGTGTCGTCCCCGCGCCGCGCGAGCACTGACCGCCCCACGGCCGGGGTGGACAGGCCCTGTGCCGCCGGACCGCACGGGTCCGGCGGCACAATTGTGAGGGGATGCCCTCCCTGGCACGGTTCGTCGCGAATGAGGTGTGACTCGGGCCACGCGGATTGGGCGTAACACTCCTCGAAGCAGCGCGATGACTTAAGAGGTGACCGCCGCGGAAGGAATACAGCAGCCCTTGGGCGCGCTGTTCAGTTCTGAGGCCAAACCCGCGCCGTCGACGACATCCCCAGTCGGCGGTCGTCGGCTCCAGCCCTCTCCAGGGCAGGGCCGGAAGCCGTTTCCATCGTTCCGAGAGGTTGTTCGTGTCGGCCAGCACATCCCGTACGCTCCCGCCGGAGATCGCCGAGTCCGAGTCTGTGATGGCGCTCATCGAGCGGGGAAAGGCTGATGGGCAGATCGCCGGCGATGACGTGCGTCGGGCCTTCGAGGCTGACCAGATTCCGCCAACCCAGTGGAAGAATGTTCTGCGCAGCCTCAACCAGATCCTCGAGGAAGAGGGTGTGACGCTGATGGTCAGTGCCGCGGAGTCGCCGAAGCGCGCCCGCAAGAGCGTCGCAGCGAAGAGCCCGGTCAAGCGCACCGCCACCAAGACTGTCGCGGCGAAGACCACCGTGACGAGGACCGTCGCGGCCACCGCCGCCCCGGCGGCCGAGAGCGCGGACGCGGTGGCCGACGACGCCGTCGCGGCCGCCCCCGCGAAGAAGGCGGCAGCCAAGAAGACGGCTGCCAAGAAGACCGCCGTGAAGAAGACGGCGGCCAAGAAGACAGCGGCGAAGAAGTCCGGCAAGCAGGACGACGAGCTTCTCGACGGTGACGAGGCCGTCGAAGAGGTCAAGGCCGGCAAGGGCGAGGAAGAGGAGGGCGAGGGCGAGAACAAGGGCTTCGTCCTCTCCGACGACGACGAGGACGACGCGCCTGCCCAGCAGGTCGCCGTCGCCGGCGCCACCGCCGACCCGGTCAAGGACTACCTCAAGCAGATCGGCAAGGTCCCCCTCCTCAACGCCGAGCAGGAGGTGGAGCTCGCCAAGCGCATCGAGGCGGGTCTCTTCGCCGAGGACAAGCTGGCCAACGCCGACAAGCTCGCGCCGAAGCTCAAGCGCGAGCTGGAGATCATCGCCGAGGACGGCCGCCGCGCCAAGAACCACCTCCTGGAGGCCAACCTCCGTCTGGTGGTCTCCCTGGCCAAGCGCTACACCGGCCGCGGCATGCTCTTCCTGGACCTGATCCAGGAGGGCAACCTCGGTCTGATCCGCGCGGTCGAGAAGTTCGACTACACCAAGGGCTACAAGTTCTCCACGTACGCCACCTGGTGGATCCGTCAGGCGATCACCCGCGCCATGGCCGACCAGGCCCGCACCATCCGTATCCCGGTGCACATGGTCGAGGTCATCAACAAGCTCGCCCGCGTGCAGCGCCAGATGCTCCAGGACCTGGGCCGTGAGCCCACCCCGGAGGAGCTGGCCAAGGAACTCGACATGACCCCCGAGAAGGTCATCGAGGTCCAGAAGTACGGCCGTGAGCCGATCTCGCTGCACACCCCGCTCGGCGAGGACGGCGACAGCGAGTTCGGTGACCTGATCGAGGACTCCGAGGCCGTCGTCCCGGCGGACGCGGTGAGCTTCACGCTCCTCCAGGAGCAGCTGCACTCGGTCCTGGACACGCTCTCCGAGCGTGAGGCCGGCGTGGTCTCGATGCGCTTCGGTCTCACCGACGGCCAGCCCAAGACGCTGGACGAGATCGGCAAGGTCTACGGCGTGACGCGTGAGCGCATCCGCCAGATCGAGTCGAAGACGATGTCGAAGCTCCGTCACCCGTCGCGCTCGCAGGTCCTGCGCGACTACCTCGACTAGTCGAAGGCACTGATCAAGGCCCTGGCCTGCGCTTATGGCGTAGGTCGGGGCCTTTTTCGTCGGGCACAGCGCTCCCGGTCAAGGTATCGACACACGGAACGTAAGGTCTGGCGGAATGAACATCACGGACATAGCGGCATATCTCGATTCATGGTTGCTGCACCTGTCAGCCGAGCGTAAGAGCGCCCAGACGCTCAAGACGTACGGCGACGGAGTGCGCGCGTTCATCCGGTGGGCCGAGCGCGAGGGCCGGGCCCCGTCACTCGATCGGCCGACCGTGAACGCGTTCGTGGCGGCCCTGCTGGACGCGGGGGCGTCGGCATCCACAGCACGTAGCCGACAGCTCGCGGTACGTCGCTTCTCGGCGTGGCTCGCCGATGAGGGCGAGATCGCGGCCGACGCCCTTTCGGCGCTCAAGCCGCCGAAGCTGGACCACAAGGTCATCCCCGAACTGGACGACGAGCAGCTTCGGGCTCTGGTGAAGGTCTGCACGGGCAACGACTTCCGGGCCCGGCGTGACGAAGCGATCATCCGGCTCATGGTGGAGACGGGGCTCCGTGCCGGTGAGGTCGTTGGCATGACCACGCCCGACGTGGATTTGAAGGCCGGGGTGGCGATCGTGCAACGGGGCAAGGGCGGCAGGGGGCGGCCGGTGCCGTTCGGGCCGCAGACGGGCCGTGCGATCGATCGATACCTCCGAGCCCGCCGGGGGCACCGCATGGCAGAGCTGGACGCTCTGTGGCTCGGAGACCGTCAGCGCGGGTTCAGCTATCAGGCCCTCTACAGCGCGCTCAAAGGCCGAGCGGAGGCAGCCGGAATCGAAGGCTTCCACCCCCACGTTCTGCGGCACACGGCGGCCGGTAGGTGGCTTGCTGCGGGCGGTTCCGAGGGTGGCCTGATGGCCGTGGCGGGATGGAGCCGCCGGGACATGATCGACCGGTACACCAGGGCGACCAGCCAGCGCAGAGCCGCCGACGAAGCGCGAAGGCTGTCCCTCGGCGACTGGTGAGGCTGTCGGCAGGCTCCTCGTACGGTGTGCTCCTCCCCGAGAGAGAGGGCCTGCCCGTGACTCCAGAGCAACGCCGCACGAAAGCCCGCGCTGCCGCGTACACCAGGTGGGCGAGGGAGGACGACCCCTCGGGTGCCACCTCGGCGGCCCGTGAAGCCTTCCTGAAACGCTTCGAGGATCAGGTGGACCCTGCGGGCCGGCTCGCCCCGCAGGAGAGGGCCAAGCGGGCCCAGGCGGCCCGCAGGGCGTACTTCCAGGCCCTCGCATTGAAGTCCTCCATCGCTCGCCGCGCCGCGTAGGACAGGTCCACCGAGAGGCCGTCCAGGAACCTCCTGGGCGGTCTCTTCTCGTGCGCATATGTGCCCCGGGCGCTCAGGCCCCTTGGACGCTTGGAAGGACCCGGCAACATCTACCTCTAGATGGACTTCCACGAATCCGAAGGTGAAGATCAACCGAACTCGCGCGGACCTGGGCGTTTCCCCTGGCCTGTGGCGGTAGCGAGGGCTCGCCCGGGGGCTAAACGGGGTCCTCATGGCCCCGATTCGGATAGTTCTGTCGCAGGGCACCGGGAGCGTTGGAGGCACAGCCGGGGCACCCCGCACCGGCCCCCTCGAAAGGGCCCCGACATGGCCTCCCACTTCAACCGCCACGCCCTCCGTGCCGCCCGCGACGCCAAGCCCATCTCCCGGGCCAAGCTCGGGGCCAAGATCGGCTACGACCCCCAGAGCCTCTACGGGTACGAACGCGGGCTCGCCACGCCGTCCGTGAAAGCCCTGTGCGCCCTCGCTGACGCCCTGGACGTGACCCCCGGCGAGTTCTTCGCCGACGACGGGAACGACCGGTGAACGCCCCCGTGGAGCCGCTGGGCGAACCCGACCTGACCGACGCCCAGTTGCGCCGCATAGCCGTACTGCTCGGGCTACTCGACAGCCCGGCCGACGACGACACAGAAACCGAGGCTGCATGAAATCCGTGATCGTCCCCACTGATGTCGCGGTGGCGTTCCTTGTCCGCGAAGGGGCGAGCAAGGAACAGGCCCAACGGTGGATCTACAACCGGAGCAAGACCGGACGGCTCACCAATCACGGCAAATCTGGTAACGGGCAGGCCCGTTGGGATCTCGCCGAGATCGACGCCCTGATCAAGAAATGAAACGACCCCCGGGGAAAGCAGCCGGGGGCCGTAACCGTCAACCGTTCGGACCCGCGAACTGGTCGGCGTTCATACCTGAAAGAGGTAACCCTCATGGTACAGCCGCATTCCGGCACTGAAACCCCGCCGAGCGGGTCCGGCACACACCCCATTTTCGACCGACCGTTGCCCGTCGGACCGGATGATGAACTCACGCCGAGCGACCGCCTTGCCCTGATAGAAACCGACCGGCGGCAACTGGAAGTGGCCCAACGAGCTGAATACGAGCTGGCACGCAAGAAGGCATCACGTCAGGCCGATGAAGAGCTGGAAGCCGAGAAGGATGCCGCCCGCCGCCTGAAAGCAGTACCCATGACCGAAATCAGCGAGAAGCGGACGGATTGGATCTGGAAAGACCGCGTTCCGGTAGGCGAAGTAACCCTGATCGCCGGAAAGGGTGGGGTCGGCAAATCAACCATGCTGGCCAAACTCGGCGCGGACATCACAACTGGACGGCTGCTAGGGCAGCATTTCGGCCAACCCCGCGATATTCTGTACGTCGCCAACGAAGACGACATCGAACGAACAGTTAAGCCGCGTTTCGTAGCGGCCGGTGCAGATATGGCGCGCGTGCGCCTAGTGACGCTGGAAAACGGCGGCCTCATCGACATGAGCCGTGACTGTGAACGCTTCGGTGAACTCGCCCGCGAGGCGAACGCCGTATGCATAATGTTCGACCCCCTGTCCTCCAACCTGGGACACGGCAAGAGGAACGACCAGAGTGACATGCGCAAGGTATTCGAAGCCATTCAGCGCATGGCCACGAAATACGAAATCGCTGTCGTTGGGCTGGCTCACACCCGCAAGGGGCACTCCGGGGACCTCCTCGAAGCCATCATGGGAAGCTCAGAACAGGGCAACGTATGTCGCTCAGCTATCGGAATCATCGAAGACGACGAGAACCCTGGGCATTACGTGATGTCTCAGGAAAAGTCGAACCTGTCGAAGAAAAGCCGAATCGAATCACTTGAGTACACGATCGAAGATTTCGGGTACTCGGCGAACGGGGAGTACATCGAGACATCCCGTATCGGCGAAATGGTCCGCACGCACAAGACGGTTGGCGATCTCATCGCCGATCAGGGAGACGGAGGCAAGGCCGCAGATGCCCGCGAATGGCTCCGTGACTACCTGATGACCCACGGGGCGGCGACCAGGGCCGAAGTCGTCGCAGCGGCCAGAGGGAAGCACGCAGAACGCACCCTGCGGCGCGTAGCCGCTCGCATGTGCACGTCGAGTCGCGTCAACGGAAACGGGCCCGCGATATGGGAGCTGAGCCCATGACGCCCAGCGCGTGTGGCCCAATGGCCCAACGGCCCAACGAGGCGTGTTCGTCGGGCCAGAGCGTCCATTGGGCCAACCCTAGTGGCCCGACGCTAACCCAACACAGAGAGTAAGAAATACCAGGTCAAGATATATATTCTCTCTACGGTTGGGCCGTTGGGCCATTGGGCCAGAAGTGCCTAAGAGGGCCCCCCTTTTCTATTGGGCCATCGGTCAGGCCAGGCGCTCATGGCCCGGCGGCTGGACGGCCCACAGGGAGCCGTTCGCCGCCCTCCCCGCACAACGAGACCGATCGGCACCGCGAAGCCGTCAGGACGCCGCACAGCCTCCTCGCTGGGCGTACCGAACTGGACGCCCCACCCGAAAGGAATCCGCCATGAGCGAGACCCCCAACTTCCCTGACCTCGTCCCCGATGGTTGGGCCGAGACCTACGGCACCCCTGTCCCCCTTCCCGAGGATTTCGAGAGCTGGACGGAGATCCCTCAATCCTGGACGCATCCATTTGGCCGGCTGATAAATTCCGCAGGCGAGCATTTCGCCATCACCAATGCCGACTGGGACCGCTTTATTCGGTCCGCACGCGTTCGCGTAGGGCAGATAGGCGAGATGCGCGAAATGCATTCCCGAGGCATCGGGGTGGCTCCGATATGGAATAAACCTCACTCCGAACAGTTCGCGCACGAAGCGAAACGACGCAAGGAAACGGGCGACCCGACGTGGCCGCTTTGGCGGGCTCAAGGGCTCGAATTCGACCGGATGGAAACCGAGAGTCAGGTGTGACGCATACCACGCCGTATCCTCTATTCCGGAATAGAGGGAGATAGGCGTACTCTCGAATAGAGCGCGGGAACGCTTCATGAGTTGGGAGAGGGTGCCGCGACCACTGTGGCACCCTCTCTTTCCTTTTCCCTCGGTAGCTAGGTGGCTACCTACCGCAGACGCGAGTGGCTGGGCGGCCCTCGGAATGCGTCACAGGGAAAGCGGCTTCCTGCTCCACTTCCCGGCGGCTGGGCGGCTGTCGCCGCACCGATGGCTAGGTGGTCCTCGGAGCGTACGGAAAACCCACGTACACACTCCAGAAGAGGACAACTGTCATGGAATTCCCCACCCTTCACGCCGTTCAGGAAGAACTCGCGGCCCTGCTCAATGAGGCCCGCACCGAGGACGGCGGCCACGATGTCGCCAAGATCCGCAGCATCAGCGGCACCAATGCCGAAAAGCTCGCCAAGATCAAGGCGCTCAGCGTCCGCGTCGCCGAACTCAAGGCGATGGGCGAGGCGTCCGGCCGACTGTCCGGCGACGGCGCGCAGGCGTTCAAGACCGGCGTCACCGGCTCGCACAAGTCTGCGACCACCAATACCGCTCACGGGGCCCACCAGTGGGCGGAGGACACCGCCCAGGCCCTCACCAAGGCGGCCGAGCGGAACGGCGTCAAGGCCCTCACGTCCGGCAGCGTGGACGCCCCCACGATGGTCCGTACCGGCCTGTTCACCATGCCGACCAACCCGGCCCGGCTGCTCGACCTCATCGTGAACGTCCAGTCCGTCCCCGGCAACGAGTACGAGTACCTCCAGCAGACCGTCCGTACGGACAACGCAGCCGCGACGCCGGACAGCACCACCAAGCCCACGTCGATCTACACCGTGGCCTCCAAGCAGGACCGGGTGAGGGTGTACGCACACCTGTCGGAGCCCGTCCCGCTGCGTCTCTTCGCCGACCACAAGGACCTTCGGCCCTTCCTGGAGTCGGAGATGTCTCGGGGCGTCCTGGACGCCCTCGAAGCCGACATCGTGAGCGGGGCGACCGGCGGTGAGAACGTCGTCGGCATCCTGGAGACCTCCGGCGTCGGGACGACCGCGTACAGCAGCAGCATCCCGGTCACCCTCCGGAAGGCCCTCACGGCCATGCAGAACGCCCACGAGGCCCCCACCGCCTGGGCGCTCAACCCGGCCGACGCCGAAGTCCTCGACCTCCTCCTCACGGCTGACGGGGAGTACGTGGGCGGAAGCGCTGACGGCGGATTCGCCTACATCAACATCTTCGGCAACATCCCCCGTGTCGTGACCACTTCGGTGCCCGCCGGCTCGGCGCTCCTCGCCGACTGGTCGCAGTGCCGCCTCTACGTCCGGCAGGGCACCACGATCGACGTGGACGCGTCCGGGGCCCTGTTCGACACCAACCGGGCCAAGTTCCGGGCGGAAGGCCGTTTCGGGTTCGCCGTGAACCGCCCGGCCGCCTTCCGGGTCATCGACCTGACCGAGTGACCGGGTAACGCCCCGCAAACCGGGGGCCCTCCTGTTGGGCCCCCGGCTCCCCGATTGACCCGCAGATCGGCGAACTGCCATGAAACCTGCGGACGTTACTCAAGCGGACCTCCAACTGGGCTACGCGTGCATGGACAGGGACCACTTCGCGGCCCTGTACCCCGGCTCAACCACACACCGAGAACTCGAAGCCGAAGTAGTGCTGCGTCGCAAGCTGCTGCCACGACTGCCGACCCGTGCAGAGCTGGTCGCCTGCCGACGTGCAGCTTCCTGAACTCCCCACTGCCAGGCCCCGCGTGGGTGGTGCGGCACAGGAGACCCGGCACCACCACCCACCACACGATGAGTAGGTGTTCCCTGATCGCTGAATCGATTACGGAATCCTACTCATCGTTGCGTTTCTGCTGCTTCCGAAACACTGAACTTGAAAACCTGTTGCCTTCCACTCATTGGAATCATTGCCCAATGATGACGAGACGCCGGAATGTGGCACGTATGCGCAATCCTGAGCCTTTTGGACAAGTGATTCTGTGACCAATTCACTCGAATTCCCAAGCGAAGCCCTTGCCGCCATCGCCGAGCGCGACACCGACAGTCGGAGAGTGGG
Source organism: Streptomyces sp. SID8374 (assembly GCF_009865135.1). Taxonomy (NCBI): domain Bacteria; kingdom Bacillati; phylum Actinomycetota; class Actinomycetes; order Kitasatosporales; family Streptomycetaceae; genus Streptomyces; species Streptomyces sp. SID8374. The sequence continues at coordinate 795,126 of NZ_WWGH01000002.1, forward strand.
CCGCAATTACCCCCTCAAGGCGTCTCCAGGCGAACGGAACGCAGGGAACGGACCCATGACCGCGTACTGGCCGCGAAGAAGCGCACTACCTACCGCCATCGGTCGCCCGTGGGGGTAAAAGCACCCACCCCCGGCGGACCCTCGCGCGCGAACGGGGCCCCAACTCGGAGCCATGCATAAACGCTGCATACTCATGCAGCCACCCCGGGGGGTGGGTATGCGGCCGATGTCTACCCCCCGGACGACCCCCGCCCCTGTGAACCGTTTCCCTCCCTATTCGTCAGACTGACGAGAACTCAATAAACATGCAGGTCAGAGGCATGATCGATTCGAGCCGGCGGAGGGGCGCAGGCCGCACCCCCTGACCGGGCTGCATATTCGCCGCATATTCATGCGGCACTGCATATTCACCGTATAGATTGGAGGCCGATTATGCATCGTCGGCTGTGTATTGGATGTGGAACACCGTTCGAGGGGAGAAAAGGCCGGAAGTTCTGCCGAGAGCTGGAGTGCGTGCGGGCTCGACGGGCAAAGGCGTACCGGGATTGGTACGCCAATGCCCGCGCTAACGGGATGCCGTCCCGGAAAACCGGCGTCGTCCCCTGCGCGGGGTGCGGAAAGCCCTGTATGGGAGGGAAGGGGAGCCTTCCGGAAGGGCAGAGGCGTTGTCGGGAGTGTCGGGCGAAGTGACGCCCAATTAGCGGTCGAGAGCCGTAATAGCGTTGGCGATGATTCCACGGGCCGCCTGCCCCCGCACAGCGTGCTCAGAGAGTCGATCGAACGCCCGCGTATACAGCTTCACTTGGCCCGGTTGAACGAGGGTCTGGGCGGCGTCCAGCGTGTCAGCATGGACCCTCTTCTTGTCGAACATGGTGAAGGTGGCCATCGGCCAGGCGGTCCGCTCAGCGGCGAACGGGATGATGCCCACGGCGACCCTGGGCAGGGCCATGACGGCCAGGAGGTGCCCGTACTGAGCGGCCATCGTCTCGGCGTCGGCGACGCGGTACCGCAGAACCGACTCCTCCAGCACGATCAAGAACCGGCGGTTGCCCTCCCGGATGACCCGGTTGCGGTCCATGCGGGCCGCCACGGCCTCGCCCACGTCGTTCTTGGTCCCCCGGAAGGCCGCGATGGACGAGAGCAGCGCCGTGGCGTACTCAGGCGTCTGGAGGAACCCGGGGATCACGTCGGAGCAGTAGACGCGGAACAGCTTGGTGCGGTCGTACAGGGACGCCCCGCTCTCCTGCAAGCGTCGCAGGCCGGTGCCCTGGAGCCGCCTCCACTGGACGTACGCCTCCGCCGACTGCCGGTTGGCCGCCGCCAGGTCGTCCGCTTGCTCAGAGGCTCCACAGGCGACGCACCAGGCCCGAATGTCGGCGTCTGACGGGGGCGTTCGGGCGTTCTCGATCCGCGAGGACTTCGACTCGTGCCATCCGCAGCGGACGGCCAGTTCGCGCCCCGAAATACCGGCGTCCAGGCGGAGTTCCCGAAGGCGGGCAGCTAGAGCCTCGCGTGCCTTCTGGACGTTGGGGGACGGGTGGTGGGGCAACGAACTGGCCGTTCTGTCAGATCTCGAACTGTTCGTGTGGGGTGGCGAGTTGCCAGACGCTCTCGAATGCGGAGCGGCACAGGTCGGCAACCGCCGGCTCGTCCGTGATCTCGTCCTCCACCACGGCACCGTCACCCGAGAAGTGGTGAACCCGCAACAGGGTGCCGTCGAACAGCCAGAAGTCGTTGCCCGGCAACGAAATGCCGGTCGCCAACCTTCTGGGTAGCCATCGGACCTGTTCGCCCGCTGTCACGTTGGCGTGGGTGACGTAGTGCTCCCAGCGGATGTACTCGCTCACCGGCTCCGAGACGATCCGGGCACGCCGGATGGTGACGCCACGGGCCACGGTGTCGGAGATCAGTTGGTCGTAGGGATGCCACCAGGACTCCCGGTCCGCCCAGTTGATGCGCTCTCCCCGCTGCCACGCCTCGAATCGCTCCGTAGGCGCGTAGGAGTCGCGCATCTCCAGGTGGACGGCGGACCGCTGGCACTTCCCCAGCAGCTCACCGAAGCTGGGCACGCTCGACGGCATCACAAGCCTCCCTGATCATCGGGATCATCCGGGCCGGAATCCGGATGATCGCTTCCGTGTCCGGCACCGAGCCGTTCGCCGGACTGGTCGCCTCGCACTGCGCGTGGGTCTGCGCGTCAGGCTTCCAGCCTTGGAAGAGGACTTCCTGCGCCTCTGCGTCGGCCCACACGGTCGGGCAGTGGTCGCGGTCGGTGTTGGGGTCGATCCCCACGAACTCTACGGACATGCCAGCCTCCCGGCTCCAGGTGCTTGCTCGGACTTGCATGAGCCTTCCCTGCCTGGCCGGACGCGTCAACACCGCCTCGTGTGGGGGAAATTGGCGTGCAAGTCTGTGCAAGGAAGTGGAGTCACGGCGCGGGCGATCCCTAGCGTCAGGGCAGGGCCTGACCAGGGCTCTCCTGCCACACCCGTTCGCAGCCGGGGAGAGATTGACGATGCGCCATAAGACGACTCAGGAGCGGCCGGTAGAGCTGCCGGTGGGGTTCAATGCATGGCTGCTGGACTGCGCCCCGGCTCCGGGCTGCGCGACTTGCCGGACCGAATGGCGGAGCCTCAAGACGGCCGAGGAGGCCGGGGACATCTCGCGGGCCGCCAACCACGCCACGAAGATCCGCGACCACGCTTCGGGGAGCCACTGATGCCGATGGAGATGCAGACGTACCGGGACGGCCGCAAGGCCGCCGACGACGCGGCAGAGGCCATCAGGGCCGCTCTGGCCGGGCTGGGGCTTCCGGAAGGCGTCTGGGGCAGCGTGCGGCCGATGGTCACCCACAGCGGCAAGCCGTACGTCCACCTGGGCATGATGCGCGCCGACGCCGTTGCCAAGATCGCGGAGGCAGTCGGAACGGCAGAAGCTTCCGAACTCCCGCTCGAAGCAACCTGATTGTCAGTGCCTGGTGCGACAATCAGTCCTATGTCTGATGCGCTGCGCTCCCTGGACGACATGCTGACCAACCCCAACGGCATGTCAGAGGAAGAGGTTCACCGCCTTCGCTGCGAGAAGGTACTCGGCACCACTGCGGTTCTTCTCCATCAGGAGGGGGATGCGAAGGCTGCTGAGCTGGCCGTCATGCTCGCTGAACTTGTGACGCTGGACCTGGAGTACAGCGGGCAAGACTGGGGCGTGGACTTCTACGACGCGTACCTAGAGGTGGAGCCCCATCTCGTCCCTCAGTTCACGGAGGAGAGCCGCAATCGAATCTGGGGAGTGATGCGGGCTGCCACGCGCCGAGACAAGTTCGAGATCAAGGAAGACCTCGGCGTACGGCCGATCCTTCCAAGTGTCGGTCTTGACTGGAGGAAGCAGCTCAAGGCGGCCAGTGGCACACGCCCCACCAATCAGGCGCGGCGTGTGCGCGTGGAGCCACAACACCCCATGCAGGACGGCCTCCACTTTACGAACGAGTGGGAGTACAACGTCTACCAAGTCCTGAAGGAACATCAGGCCCGCCTGCCGGAGAACGAGACGATCGGGATCATGCCTCTCGTTGCAGTGCGTGTGCCCCAGCACACCTTCGAACCGGACTTCTTGATCACTTACAAGGGGCGTGCTGGTGTGATCGAGGTGGATGGGCCCCATCACGAAGGCCCCAAGCGAGCCTCGAACGATCACAGCCGCGCCCGACTGTTGATCAACGCCGGAGTCCAGTGGGTCGACCGCCTGGACGTGCGGGACACCACGACGAAGGCAGAGGTGGAGAAGTTCGTCAGCGACTTCGTGTCGCGCCTCGGCAGACGGTAGCTGCCCGCTCACGCACTTCCTGCGCGGCGATCACCTGGCCCACGAGTGTGTCCGCCCAGAAGCGCCGCTCGCTCCCCTCGGGGGCCAGCCACTTGAAGGATGGCAGTACGTCAGCCAAGGCGGCCAGGTCGTCTCGGTCCATCCGGGCGATGGAGGCGGAGAGGTCGGGGAGCATTTTGATCACCCTTTCGATCGGGTTGCGCGTCCACGCTACGCCGCCGAAAGGGCCTCTGAACAGGCATTTCGCTGCAAACCTGGCCGGTAGCTTGTGCCACGCGCAAGGGGCGCTCGGCCTTGAGTCTCCCGGTGTCCGTTTGACCATCCTGGTGACCGGTAGTAGAAGGTAGTGCAGGGCACAGCGCTCGACGCTGACCAGTGTTTTCGCAGGTGGGCACACCGCTCAGTGGCTCATACTGCGCGACTACCTGGACTAGAACACAGGGCGGAAGATTCACCGCCGAAGGGCCCGGATCCCCAGGGATCCGGGCCCTCCGGCGTGTCCGCGGGTGCGCGGGGGGACGGGCTGGATCACGCTGGGTGAAACGTTTCCACCTCAGTGTCAGGAGCCTTCATGCCCCGTCCCGTCGTCCGTGCCCTGACCGGGGTCCTCGCCCTCACGGCAGCAGCCGCGCTGCCGTTCGCCGCACCGATCCCGGCCGCCGCCGACAGCATCGTCGTCGGCGGGCAGGCCACCCCTGTGGCGGACAGCCCCTGGGCGGTGGCCCTGTCGAGTCGTGACCGGTTCGGCGGGGCGCGCGCCGGCCAGTTCTGCGGCGGCGTCGCCGTGGCGCCGACGAAGATCCTGACGGTCGCCCACTGTCTGGGTGAAGAGGCGCTCGGCGGACCGGTGAGCAGGGCGAAGGACCTGCGCGTCATCGCCGGAAGGGACCGGTTGAGTGACCGGAGCGGTCAGGAGATCCCGGTCCGGAGCGTCTGGGTCAATCCGGCGTACGACTCCGCCACCAACGCCGGAGACCTCGCGGTGCTGACCCTGGCCCGGGCCCTGCCCCAGGGCAGCGTCATCCCGATGGCCCGAGCGGGGGATGAGGCGTACCGGGCCGGGACGGCGGCGGCGGTCTACGGGTGGGGGGACACGACCGGAAGCGGTACGTACGCCTCCGTGCTGCGCTCCGCCCGGGTCCAGGTCCTGCCGGACAGCGAGTGCGCCCGGGCCTACCCGGGCGGCCAGGAGGGCACGTACGACGCCTCAGGGATGCTCTGTGCGGGCCACCCGGCCGGTGGGCGGGACGCGTGCCAGGGCGACAGCGGCGGGCCGCTGGTGGCCCGTGGGCGCCTCATCGGCCTGGTCTCCTGGGGGAGCGGCTGCGGGCGTGCGGGCAGCCCCGGGGTGTACACCCGGGTCTCGGCGGCCCTGAAGTGGGCCGAGGGCCGCATCTGAGGGGCTGAGCGGGCGCCCGGAGGCCGGCGGCCGGCCGGGGAGCGGTCACCGCGGACTCCGTGGCCGGCTCAGCGGGCCCGGAAGACCCGCCGACGTACGAGAACGGGCGGCACCCCTTGGTGGGGGTGCCGCCCGTCGGCCGGTCCTGGACCGGCCCCTGGCTCGTCGTGGATGCGAGGTGTCAGTGTTGTTCCTCGTCGGCAGCAGTCGCCTGTACGGCGGTGAGCCGATCCGTCTCATCCTGTATTTCCGCGGCGATCTTCTTGAGTTCCGGCTCGAACTTGCGCCCGTGGTGGGCGCAGAAGAGCAGTTCACCGCCGCTGATCAGGACGACGCGCAGATAGGCCTGGGCGCCGCAACGGTCACAGCGGTCTGCTGCGGTCAGCGGGCTCGCGGGGGTCAGAACAGTAGTCACGTCGCCTCTTCTCTAGCTCGACGAGCTGTCGTACCAGGGTCAACATCCAACCAGGCCGAAAACGTTCCCGCTCGTGGCTTTTCTTCGAAACTTCTTCTCGGGATGGCTGTCAGTTGCCGGTTGGCGGCGAATGTGCCGTATGCGGAGCGCTACGGTTTCGCATTGCTTGTCTTGGGGGTGGGTCCCTCCGGCCGGCTTGCCGGTTTGTTCATGAGGACGTGCCCGGAGCCTAAATGGTTCATGCCTCGAAGGGAACGTGATGTGCACGTCACTCCGACGAATGATCGAACATCCATGCGAGCCCGGATGAGGCTCGACTAGCATGAGGATTCCCCGAGGGTGGCGTTACAACCGCTCTACCAGGCCTCTGTAGGCTCTCAGCGGCAACCGAAGCCGACCGTGATACCCACCAGGGGCCCAGATGAAATTCAGCGAGGAGCGAACCGCGTGACCGCCGAAACGTCCGTGCCGTCCACCGCGATGCTGACCGCAGCAGGCGGCGACCGGGACAGCTCCAACTACACCGCGCGGCACCTTCTCGTCCTCGAAGGACTTGAGGCGGTCCGCAAGCGCCCCGGGATGTACATCGGGTCCACCGACAGCCGCGGGCTCATGCACTGCCTCTGGGAGATCATCGACAACTCCGTCGACGAGGCCCTGGGCGGTCACTGCGACCACATCGAGGTCATCCTCCACGACGACGCCTCCGTCGAGGTCCGGGACAACGGCCGCGGCATCCCCGTGGACGTGGAGCCCAAGACCGGGCTCTCCGGCATCGAGGTCGTCATGACCAAGCTGCACGCCGGCGGCAAGTTCGGCGGCGGCTCCTACGCGGCCTCCGGCGGCCTCCACGGCGTCGGCGCCTCCGTGGTCAACGCCCTCTCCGCCCGCCTGGACGTCGAGGTCGACCGCAACAGCGCGACCCACTCCATCAGCTTCCGCCGCGGCGTTCCGGGCATGTTCACCGAGCAGGGCCCCGACAGCCCCTTCGACCCGGCCAACGGCCTCCGCAAGGGCAAGCGGGTCCCCAAGACCCGTACCGGTACCCGGGTCAGGTACTGGGCGGACCGGCAGATCTTCCTCAAGGACGCCAAGCTCAATCTGGAGACCCTCTACCAGCGGGCCCGCCAGACGGCCTTCCTCGTCCCCGGCCTCACCATCGTCGTCCGCGACGAGCGCGGCCTCGACGGGGAGGGCAAGACCGAGGAGACGTTCCGCTTCGACGGCGGCATCAGCGAGTTCTGCGAGTACCTGGCGCAGGACAAGGCCGTCTGCGACGTCCAGCGGCTGACCGGCACCGGCACCTTCAAGGAGACCGTCCCGGTCCTCGACGACCGCGGCCACATGACCGCGACCGAGGTCACCCGGGAGCTCGGCGTCGACATCGCGCTGCGCTGGGGCACCGGCTACGACACCACCGTCCGCTCCTTCGTCAACATCATCGCCACCCCCAAGGGCGGCACCCACGTCAGCGGTTTCGAGCGCTCCCTCACCAAGACGGTGAACGAGGCGCTCCGCTCCGCGAAGATGCTGCGGGTCGCCGAGGACGACGTGGTCAAGGACGACGCCCTCGAAGGGCTCACCGCCGTCGTCACCGTACGGCTGGCGGAGCCGCAGTTCGAGGGGCAGACCAAGGAGGTGCTCGGCACCTCGGCGGCCAACCGGATCGTCGCGGCCGTGGTCGCCAAGGAGCTGAAGGCGTTCCTGACCTCCACCAAGCGGGACGCCAAGGCGCAGGCCCGGGCCGTCCTGGAGAAGGCCGTCGCCGCCGCCCGTACGCGGATCGCCGCCCGCCAGCACAAGGACGCCCAGCGCCGCAAGACCGCGCTGGAGTCCTCCTCGCTCCCCGCCAAGCTGGCCGACTGCCGCAGCGACGACGTGGAGCGCAGCGAGCTCTTCATCGTCGAGGGCGACTCGGCGCTCGGCACCGCCAAGCTGGCCCGGAACAGCGAGTTCCAGGCGCTCCTGCCGATCCGCGGCAAGATCCTCAACGTCCAGAAGTCGTCCGTCTCGGACATGCTGAAGAACGCCGAGTGCGGCGCCATCATCCAGGTCATAGGAGCCGGGTCCGGCCGGACCTTCGACATCGACGCCGCCCGCTACGGCAAGGTCATCATGATGACCGACGCCGATGTGGACGGCTCCCACATCCGCACCCTGCTGCTGACCCTCTTCCAGCGCTACATGCGCCCGATGGTCGAGGCCGGCCGGGTCTTCGCCGCCGTGCCCCCGCTGCACCGGATCGAGTTGGTCCAGCCCAAGAAGGGCCAGGACAAGTACGTGTACACGTACTCGGACAACGAGCTGCGCCAGACGCTGCTGGAGTTCCAGCGCAAGAACGTCCGGATCAAGGAGTCCATCCAGCGCTACAAGGGCCTGGGCGAGATGGACGCCGACCAGCTGGCCGAGACCACGATGGACCCGCGCCACCGCACGCTGCGCCGGATCAACATCGGCGACCTGGAATCCTCCGAGCAGGTCTTCGACCTCCTGATGGGCAACGAGGTCGCGCCCCGCAAGGAGTTCATCACCAGCTCGGCGGCGACCCTGGACCGCTCGCGCATCGACGCGTAGCACCGCCGTACCGTCGCACCGACGTCTGCGGCCCCCGCCCTCCCGGATCACCGGAAGGGCGGGGGCCGCTTGCGTTCAGGGGCTCGTACCGCAGCCGTCCGGGACTTCTGTCACCTGAAGAGGTGAATTCGGGCGAATGACGCGTCCGGGATCTTCCCTTACCGCTCATGGTGGGCCACGCGGCCGAAAAGGTCCGTGGACAAGGGAGTTGCTCGGTGGAGAAGGAAGCAGGGCCGACGGCCGCAGGCGTGCGGCTCGACGACCCGTGGTACGAGGCGTCGGCAGCGGGCTGGGGCGAGACGGACGGCACGGGAGGCGAGGCGGCGGACGGCGCGCCCGGCCCCGGGGAGCCGCCGCCCGGGCCGACCGCGGCCGAGATCTACCTGGAGGTGCACCGCAGCGAGGCCTTCCGCGAGGTCCGCCGCCGCTACCGCCGCTTCGTCGCGCCCGCCGCCCTCGCCTTCCTCCTCTGGTACCTCGCGTACGTCGTCGCGGCCACCTCGGCGCCCGGGCTGATGGCCCGCCCGGTCGCCGGCGCGGTCAACGTGGCGATGGTGGCGGGTCTCGGCCAGTTCCTCACCACCTTCCTGCTGACCTGGGCGTACGCACGCCACGCACGGCTGCGCAGGGACCGGGCGGCCCTCGATCTGCGATGGGACACCCAGGAGATGACGCGGGGAGCCGCACAGGCGGCGACAGGAGGGCGGGGACGTTGAGAGGCGACCACCAGACACTCGCCCTGCTGCTGTTCTGCGCGTTCATCGCGGTGACGCTCTTCATCACCACCTGGGTCAGCCGCGACCGGCAGGGTTCCGCCGAGGAGTTCTACGCCGGAGGCCGCCTCTTCTCGCCCATGGAGAACGGATTCGCCATCGCCGGCGACTACATGTCGGCCGCCTCCTTCCTCGGCATCTCCGGGCTGATCGCCCTCTTCGGCTACGACGGCATGCTCTACTCGGTCGGCTTCCTGGTCGCCTGGCTGGTCGTCCTGCTGCTGGTGGCCGAACTCGTCCGCAACTGCGGCCGGTTCACCCTCGCCGACGTGGTCGCCGCCCGCATGGCCGAGCGCCCGGTGCGCACCGCCCTCGGCACCTCCTCGGTCACCGTCTCCGTCCTCTACCTCGTCGCCCAGATGGTCGGCGCGGGCTCCCTGGTGGCCCTGCTGCTCGGCGGGACGAGCGACGCGGCCCGGTCCTGGACCGTCGTCGGCGTCGGCGCGCTCATGGTCGTCTACGTCTCCTTCGGCGGGATGCGCGCCACCACCTGGATCCAGATCGTCAAGGCCGTGCTGCTGATGGGCGGGGCCGTCGCCCTGACCGTGCTCGTCCTGGTCCACTTCCGGGGTGACGTCAACAGCCTGCTCAACACCGCCGCCGAACGCAGCGGCCACGGCAAGGACTTCCTCGCCCCCGGCCTGCGCTACGGCGGCGACTGGATCTCCCGGTTCGACTTCATCAGCCTGGGCGTCGCCCTCGTCCTGGGCACGGCGGGGCTGCCGCACATCCTGTCGCGCTTCTACACCGTGCCCACCGCCCGCGCCGCACGCCGGTCCGTCGTCTGGTCCATCGGCCTCATCGGCAGCTTCTACCTGATGACGATCGTGCTCGGCTTCGGCGCCGCCGCCCTGGTCGGCTCCGCCGAGGTCCGCTCCTCGAACGCGGCGGGCAACACCGCCGTACCGCTGCTGGCCCTCAACCTCGGGGGCGGCGAGGGTTCCACCGGCGGAACGGTTCTCTTCGCCGTGGTCGCCGCCATCGCCTTCGCCACGATCCTGGCCGTCGTCGCGGGCATCACGCTCGCCTCCTCGGCCTCCGTCGCCCACGACCTGTACGCCTCGCTCCGCCGTCCGGGCCGCAAGCAGTACGGCGAGGTGGCCGTCGCCCGGATCGCCGCCGCCGGGATCGGGGCGGTCGCCATCGCGCTCGGCCTGCTCGCCCAGAACCTCAACGTGGCGTTCCTCGTCGGCCTCGCCTTCGCGGTGGCCGCCTCCGCGAACCTCCCGGCCCTGCTCTACTCGCTGTTCTGGCGGAACTTCACCACCCGGGGCGCGGTCTGGGCGGTGTACGGCGGCCTCGTCCCGGCCGTCGTCCTGGTCCTGGTCTCACCCGTCGTCTCGGGCAGCCCCACATCGCTCTTCCCGGGCGTCGACTTCCAGCTCTTCCCGCTGGAGAACCCGGGGCTCGTCTCGATCCCGCTCGGCTTCCTGGCGGGATGGCTCGGCACGGTCACCTCGCGCGAGCAGCCGGACGAGGCCAAGCACGCGGAGAGCGAGGTCCGGGCGCTCACGGGGGCGGGGGCCGCCTGAAAAAGGCTCCTACGCCCAGGAGTAGCGGTGTTCCGGGCGGCCCGTCTCGCCGTACCGCAGCGTCAGCCGGACCTTCCCCGTCCGCTCCAGCAGCTTCAGATAGCGCTGTGCCGTCTGCCGGCTCATCCCCGCGCTCTCCGCGATCTCCTGGGCGGAGAGCGGGCCGTCCGCGTCGCGCAGCGCCCGCCGTACGAGCTCGGCGGTGGTGGGGGAGTGGCCCTTGGGCAGCTCCGGCTCGCCCGCCGCCCACAGGGCGCCGAAGAGCCGGTCCACCTCAGCCTGCTCGGCCTGCCCGCCGCCGTCGAGGGTGTGGCGCAGCGCCGCGTACGCCTCCAGCTTGGAGCGCAGACCGGCGTACGTGAACGGCTTGACCAGGTACTGGAGCGCGCCGTGCCGCATCGCGTCCTGCACGGTCGCCACGTCCCGGGCGGCGGTCACCATGATCACGTCGACCTGGCGGCCCAGCCGGCGCAGCTCCCGCACGACGGCGAGACCGTTGCGGTCCGGGAGGTAGTGGTCCAGCAGGATCAGGTCCACGGGCACCTCCTCGACCACGGCCAGCGCCTGCGCCGCCGAGTGGGCCTGCGCGGCCACCCGGAATCCGGCGACCTTGGCGACGTACGCCGCGTTGATCTCCGCCACCCGGAGGTCGTCGTCCACGATCAGGACCTGGATCACCGGTTCTCTCCTGTCAGGACCTCATCCACCGGTTCCGGCGCGGCCAGCGCCTCCGGGAGGACGACCGTGAACTCCGCGCCCCCGCCGTCCGCCGCCGAGACCGCCACGCTGCCTCCCTGGCGCTCCGCGAGCCTGCGGACCAGGGGGAGCCCCAGGCCCCGTTTGCCGTGGGCCGGGAGGTCCTTGGTGGACCAGCCCTCGGTGAAGATCGACGCGTGCTGCTCCGGGGCGATCCCGGGGCCGCTGTCCCGTACCCGCAGCTCCACCGTACGGCCCTCGGCCCGCAGCCCCACCTCGATCCGGGCGTCCGCCGACCCGGCCGCCGCGTCCGTGGCGTTGTCGACGAGGTTGCCGACCACCGTGACCAGGCCGCGCGGGTCCACCACCCGGTCCGGCAGCAGCGTGCCGGGCGCCAGCCGCAGCGAGACACCGCGCTCCGCGGCCACCGTCGCCTTGCCGACGAGCAGCGCGGCCAGCAGCGGGTCCCGCACCTTCTCCGTGACCTGCTCCGCCGTCGCCCGGTGGACGCCCACCACCTCCGTCACGAACTCCATGGCGTCCTCGTGCATCTCCAGCTCCAGCAGCCCCAGCAGGGTGTGGAGCCGGTTGGCGTGCTCATGGTCCTGGGCGCGCAGCGCGTCGATCAGCCCGGTGGTGGAGTCGAGTTCGCGGCCGAGGTGTTCCAGCTCGGTCCGGTCGCGCAGGGTGACCACGGCCCCGCCGTCGTCCGTCTCCATCCGGTTGGCCAGCAGCACCCGGCTCCCCCGGACGGTCAGCAGGTCCTCGCCGACCACCCGCCCTGCCAGCACGTCCGCCGTCCGGCCGCCGGCCAGCACCTCTTCCAGCGGCCGTCCCGCCGCCTCGGGGCCGAGCCCGAGCAGCCGCTGCGCCTCGTCGTTCAGCAGCCGGATCCGGCCCGTCCCGTCGAGTGCGACGACCCCCTCGCGGATGGAGTGCAGCATCGCCTCGCGCTCGGTCAGCAGCGCGGAGATGTCGGAGAACGCCAGGTCATGGGTCTGCCGTTGCAGCCGTCGGGAGATCAGGTACGCGGCGAGAGCGCCGACCGCCAGGGCTGTTCCGGCGTACGCGAGGAGCCCCGGGATCGCGCCCAGGAGGCGGGCGCGGACGCTGTCGTACTCGATCCCGACCGAGACCGCGCCGACCACCTCGTCCCCGGCGCCGTGCAGTGGCACCTTGCCCCGGGCAGAGCGGCCCAGGGTCCCGCTGTCGATCTCCATGACCTCCCGGCCCCGGAGCGCGTCCCCGGGGTCGGTGGAGACCACCTCGCCGATCCGGTCCGCCTCCGGGTGCGACCAGCGCACGCCCCGGCGGTCCATCACGACGACGTACTCCGCGCCGGTGGCCCGCCTGATCTGCTCGGCGGCGGACTGTACGGGGCCGAGCGCGGACGGCTCGGTGGTGCGCAGGTCCTCGGCGATGCCGGGCCGGGCGGCCGTGCTCTGGGCGATGGCCAGGGCGCGGCGCATCGCCTCGTCGTCCAGCTGGGCGCTGAGGGGGGCCAGGAACAGGCCGGTGACCAGCACGGTGACGCCCGTGATGATGGCCAGCTGCATCAGCAGGACCTGCGAGAAGACTCGCTGCGGCCAGCCGAACCGGCGCGGTCCCCGGCCGGAGGTCGGTGGGGCGTTCATCGTAGAGACGGTAAAGGGCGCGGGGGCCCGGCGGAAATCCCCGGGGCGGGCGGAGGTCCGCCCCGGGAAACCCGAGCCGTCCCCCTCTTGCCTGGTGGCGCGGCTTCTGTGAGCGTTCTCGTACGGGCGTTCTGGGGGCGTTGCGGGGAGTTCGCCAGGAGCGCAATCCACTTGCACTTCTTGCGCTAATCTTGCGCTCATGACGCGACGACTTGCTCAAGTGGCCCAGAAGGTGGGAGTCAGCGAGGCGACGGTCAGCCGGGTGCTGAACGGCAAGCCGGGCGTCTCCGACGCCACCCGGCAGGCCGTCCTCTCCGCGCTGGACGTCCTCGGCTACGAGCGGCCCACCCAGTTGCGCGGCGAGCGGGCCCGGCTGGTCGGCCTCGTCCTGCCCGAGCTTCAGAACCCGATCTTCCCGGCCTTCGCCGAAGTGGTCGGCGGCGCACTCGCCCAGCAGGGGCTCACCCCGGTGCTCTGCACGCAGACCAAGGGCGGCGTCTCGGAGGCCGACTACGTCGAACTCCTCCTCCAGCAGCAGGTCTCCGGCGTGGTCTTCGCGGGCGGCCTCTACCACCAGGAGGACGCCCCGCACGACCACTACAAGGTGCTCGCCGACCGCAAGATCCCCGTCGTCCTGATCAACGCGGCCATCGACCGGCTCGGCTTCCCGGGCGTCTCCTGCGACGACTCGGTCGCCGTCGAACAGGCCTGGCGCCACCTCGTCTCGCTCGGCCACGAGCGCATCGGCCTCGTCCTCGGCCCCTCCGACCATGTGCCCTCGCAGCGCAAGCTCGCCGCCGCCCGGGTGCTCGCCGAGGAGACCGGCACATCCATCCCCGACGAGTGGGTGGCGCGGGCGATGTTCTCGCTGGAGGGCGGGCAGGCCGCCGCCATGCGGCTGCTGGAGCGGGGCGTCACCGGCATCATCTGCGCCAGCGACCCGCTGGCCCTGGGCGCGGTCCGGGCCGCCCGCCGCCGGGGGCTCTCGGTCCCCGGCGACGTCTCGGTCGTGGGCTACGACGACTCGGCGTTCATGAACTGCACCGAGCCCCCGCTGACCACCGTCCGCCAGCCCATCGAGGCCATGGGGCGCGCGGCCGTGGAGCTGCTCTCGGTGCAGATCGGCGGGCGGACCGTCCCCTCGGACGAGCTGCTCTTCGAGCCCGAACTCGTGGTGCGCGGATCCACCGCCCAGCCGCCGCGCGAGAATTCCCTCTGATCCGTAGCTCATTTGCGCTGGTCCGGACCTGGCTTCACGGCGTGGGCTGCGGCGGCCGGGGGCCGGTGTACTGCCCGCTCGGTCTGATCCGCAGCGGGCGCTCCCCGTACTCCTCCAGCGCGTGCGCGATCCACCCCGCCGTGCGGGAGACCGCGAACACCGTCTCGCCCGCCTCCGCCGCCATCCCGCAGGCCACGGAGAGGACGGCGAGCGCCAGGTCGATGTTGGCGTGCAGCGGCGCGTGGCGGGCGGTCGTGGCGACCACCTCACGGGCCGCCGCCAGCGCCCCGGCCGCCTGTGGCACGTCCTCCAGCAGGGCGAACAGGGTGCGGGCCCGGGGGTCCTCACCCCGGTAGAGCCGGTGGCCCAGGCCCGGAACCCGGCGCCCGGTCCGCAGGTGGTCGGCGACCACGGGGACCGCGCTGCCCCGGTCCACGGCCTCCTGGAGCATGCGGTGGGCCAGTCCGCTGGCGGCGCCGTGCAGCGGGCCCTCCAGGACCCCGAGGCCGGCGGAGACCACCGCGTACGGATGGGCGTGCGCCGAGGCGGCGACCCGGGCGGCCAGGGTGGAGGCGGCCAGGTCGTGGTCGATCAGCAGGGCCAGGGCCGCGTCCAGGACGGCGAGGGCCGGGGCGTCCACCGGCCGCGCGGTCAGCCGGGGCCACAGCTGCCGGGCCAGGGAACTCCCGTCGGCCTCGGGCGCCCGGGCCAGGGCAGACTCGCCGGTCTCAGGTGCCGGGGAGCCCTCCTCGCCCTCCGGCGCGCCGCCGACCACCGGCAACGCCCCCACCAGCGTCGGGATCAGGCTCCGCGCACTGCTCAGCACCGCCCCGGGCGACAGGTCGAACCGCAGCGGATCCGTGGCGGCGGCAGCGGTCACCGCCACCCGCAGCCGGTCCGTCGACCCGCTGTGCGCGGGCAGCGCCCCGACGGTCCTGCGGGCGGCCGCCAGGGTTTCCGGGGGCGCCTCGAACCGGATGCCCGGGCGCAGCTCACCGGTCCACAGCCACTCCGCGACCTCCTCGTAGCTGTGGCGCCGGGCCAGCTCCGTCGCGTCGACGCCCCGGAAGTAGTACCGGTCCTCCTCGATGAGCGTGATGCCGGTACGGAACACGAGGTCGCCCCCGGCCGGTGACGGCTCGCGCCGCCCCGAGCGCCGGGCCAGGGCCCGCACCTCGTCGGCGTCGAAGGTGCTGCCCCGGCCCCCGGCCGCCCGCACGCTGCTGAGCTGCCCCCGGCTGACGTACGCGTACACCGTCTCCGGCTTCACCCCCAGCAGCTCGGCCGCCTCACGGGTGGTCAGCCGGGGTGCGTCCGGTCGGCCGGGCTCTGGTTGATCCGTCATGGGGACCACCGTATCCACCGCCCTCAATATTGATTCAATCAACATTGACAGATTTCCCGTCAAGCATGGACAGTCGAATCAATGTTGCATGCACGGAGGAGAGATCGGCCATGACCACCACCCCTGTCGTCCCCGCCGTCCCCCGCGGTCTCGCCGGCGTCGTCGTCACCGACACCGCCCTCGGCGACGTCCGCGGGCGCGAGGGCTTCTACCACTACCGGCAGTTCTCGGCGATCGAACTCGCGGAGACCCGCAGCTTCGAGGACGTCTGGTACCTGATGTTCCACGGCGAGCTGCCCGACCGGGCGGCGGCCGCCGACTTCACCGCCCGCACGGCGAAGCTGCGCGCGCTCCCCGCCGAGGTACGCGAGGCGCTGCCCGCCATCGCCCGCGCGGGCGCCGTCTCAGGGCCGCTCGCCGGACTCCGTACGGCCCTGTCGCTGCTCGGAGCCGCCGGCGGATACCGCCCGGTCTACGACCTGGACGCCGGGAGCCGCCGCGCGGACGCGCTGGCCGCCTGCGCCGCCGTACCCACGATCCTCACCGCGCTCCAGCGCCTCGGCGAGGGGCTCGAACCCGTCGAACCCCGCGAGGACCTGCCGTACGCGGCCAACTACCTCTACATGCTCACCGGTACGGAGGCGGAGCCCGAGCGGGTCCGGGCCGTGGAGCAGTATCTGATCTCCACCGTGGACCACGGCTTCAACGCCTCCACGTTCACCGCCCGGGTCGTCGCCTCCACCGGCGCCGACGTCGCCGCCTGCCTGGTCGCCGCCGTCGGCGCGCTCTCCGGACCGCTGCACGGCGGAGCCCCCAGCCGGGCGCTGGACACCCTGGACGCCATCGGCACCCCGGACCGCATCGACGGCTGGATCCGCGAACAGGTCCTCTCCGGCCGCCGCATCATGGGCTTCGGCCACCCCGTCTACCGCACCGAGGACCCGCGCTCCCGGATGCTCAAGTCCATCGCGCAGGGCTTCGGCGGGCCGCTCGTCGACTTCGCCGTCGAGGTCGAACAGCAGGTGGAGGCCATCCTCGCCGAGCTCAAGCCGGGGCGTGAGCTGCACACCAACGTCGAGTTCTACGCCGGGGTCGTCATGGAGCTCTGCGGGCTGCCGCGCACGATGTTCACGCCCACCTTCTGTGCGGCGCGGGTGATCGGGTGGAGCGCCAATATCCTGGAGCAGGCGGAGGACTCGAAGATCATCCGCCCGGCGGCCCGCTACATCGGCACACCCCCGCCGCAGCCGGTCCCCGCGCCCTGACCGCCCAGCCGAGGAAGGCCCCCGTTGACCCCGCCCCGCACCCAGCAGATCCCGGTCGTCGTCTTGGCGGGCTTTCTCGGCTCCGGCAAGACCACGCTCCTGAACCACCTCCTCCGCAACCGCGAGGGCACCCGGATCGGCGTGATCGTCAACGACTTCGGGGCCATCGAGATCGACGCCATGACCGTCGCGGGGCAGGTCGGGTCGACGGTCTCCCTGGGCAACGGCTGCCTGTGCTGCGTGGTCGACGCGAGCGAACTCGACACCTTCCTGGAGACGCTCACCCGCCCCTCCGCCGGGCTGGACCTGATCGTCATCGAGGCGAGCGGCCTCGCCGAACCCCAGGAGCTCGTACGGATGCTGCTGGCCAGCGAGAACCCGCACATCCTGTACGGGGGTCTGGTCGAGGTCGTCGACGCCGCCGAGTTCGACGGGACCCGCGAGCGCCACCCGGAGATCGACCGCCATCTCGCCGTCGCGGACCTCGTCGTCCTGAACAAGACCGACCGGGTGGGGGAGGCGGAGCAGGAGCGGCTGCGCGCGGCGGTCGCGGAGCTGAGCCGGCCCGCCGCCGTGATCTCCGCCGTGCACGGCCGGATCGACCCCGAGCTGCTCTTCGATCCCGCGCTGCGGCCGGACGGTGAGGAGAAGGTCCGTCAGCTGACCTTCGAGGACCTGCTGCGGGAGGAGGAGGGCGACGGCGACCATGGGGACCATCTGCACGCGGCGTACGAGAGCGTCGACTTCACCTCGGACGTCCCCATGGACCCGCGCCGCTTCATCGCGTTCCTCGACTCGCGGCCCGAAGGCCTCTACCGGATCAAGGGGTTCGCGGACTTCGGCGCGGGGGACCGGGACAACAAGTACGCGCTGCACGCGGTCGGCCGGTTCCTGCGTTTCGTGCCGCAGCCGTGGGCGCGGGGCGAAGAGCGGCTCACCCAGCTCGTCATGATCGGCGCCGGGATCGACGCCGAGGCGCTGCGGGCCGGGCTGACCGCCTGCCGGGCCGAGCCCGGTCCCGCCGCCCCGGACACCGAACGCGCCATGTGGGGCGTGCTCCGGTACGTACAGCAGGAGCCGGAGCCCGAGGACGTACGAGAAGGAGCGGCCGCGGAGGCGTAACGCCCCCTGGCCGCTCCTGGTCGTGCGGAGGGCCTACAGCGGCGGCCCCGCGATCACGGCCACCTTCTCCAGCAGCGGCGTGCCCGAGCCGTCGCGGCGCGGGTCCGGCTCCGGCAGCTTCGCCGGGGTGCCGTTCTTCTGCGCGGCGCGGGCCGGGGTGGCGCCCGCCCAGGCGAAGACCAAAACGTCCTCACCCTTCAGGAACCGCTGGCAGCGCACCCCGCCGGTCGCCCGGCCCTTGCGCGGGTACTGGTCGAACGGGGTGAGCTTCGATGTCAGCACCGAGTCGTCCAGCGTCCCGTGCGAACCGGCCACCGTGAACACGATCGCGTCCGACGCCGGGTCCACCGCCGTGAACGACAGCACCTCGGCCCCCGCCCCCAGCTTGACGCCCGCCATGCCTCCGGCGGCCCGGCCCTGCGGACGCACCGAAGCCGCCGGGTAGCGCAGGAGCTGGGCGTCGGAGGTGATGAAGACCAGGTCCTCCTCGCCCGTACGCAGCTCGGTCGCGCCCACGATGCGGTCACCGTCCTTGAGGGTGATGACCTCCAGCTCGTCCTTGTTGGCCGGATAGTCCGGCACGACGCGCTTCACCACACCCTGGAGCGTCCCGATCGCCAGCCCGGGCGATGCCTCGTCCAGCGTCGTGAGGCAGATCAGCTCCTCGTCCGCCTCCAGATTCAGGAACTCCGAAATCATCGCCCCGCCCGACAGGTTGGGCTCCGCGTGCGTGTCCGGCAGCTGCGGCAGGTCGATCACCGAGAGCCGCAGCAGCCGCCCGGTGGAGGTCACCGCCCCCACATCGCCGCGCGCCGTCGCCGCGACCGCCGAGACGATCACGTCGTGCTTGGTGCGCCGGGCGTCCTCGGAGATCTCGACCGGCTCCGCGTTGGCCGTACGGGCCAGCAGCCCGGTCGAGGAGAGCAGCACCCGGCACGGGTCGTCGGCGACCTCCAGCGGCACGGAGGCGATCTGCGAACCGGCCGACTCCAGCAGCACCGTGCGCCGGTCCGTGCCGAACTTCTTCGCCACCGCGGCCAGCTCCGTGGAGACCAGCTTGCGCAGCTCCGCGTCCGACTCCAGGATCGCGGTCAGCGCCTCGATCTCAGCGTTGAGCTTGTCGCGCTCGCTCTCCAACTCGATCCGGTCGAAGCGGGTGAGCCGGCGCAGCGGGGTGTCCAGGATGTACTGCGTCTGGATCTCGCTCAGCGAGAAGTGCGCCATCAGGCGCTCCTTCGCCTGCGCCGAGTTGTCGCTGTCCCGGATGATCCGGATGACCTCGTCGATGTCGAGGAGGGCGACGATCAGACCTTCGACCAGGTGCAGCCGGTCGCGGCGCTTGGTGCGGCGGAACTCGCTGCGCCGGCGCACCACCTCGAAGCGGTGGTCGAGATAGACCTCCAGCAGCTCCTTGAGGCCCAGGGTGAGCGGCTGCCCGTCGACCAGCGCCACGTTGTTGATGCCGAAGGACTCCTCCATCGGCGTCAGCTTGTAGAGCTGCTCCAGCACCGCTTCCGGCACGAAGCCGTTCTTCACCTCGATGACCAGACGCAGGCCGTGCGCCCGGTCGGTGAGGTCCTTGACGTCGGCGATGCCCTGGAGCTTCTTCGCCGAGACCAGGTCCTTGATCTTGGCGATCACCTTCTCCGGGCCGACGGTGAAGGGCAGTTCGGTGACGACGAGGCCCTTGCGGCGTGCCGTCACGTCCTCCACGGCGACGGTGGCGCGGATCTTGAACGTGCCGCGGCCTCCCGTGTACGCGTCCTTGATGCCGTTGAGGCCGACGATACGGCCGCCGGTGGGCAGGTCGGGGCCGGGGACGAAACGCATCAGCGTCTCGACGTCGGCGCCCGGGTGCTTGATGAGGTGGCGGGCGGCGGCGATGACCTCGCCCAGGTTGTGCGGGGGCATGTTGGTCGCCATGCCGACCGCGATCCCCGAGACCCCGTTGACCAGGAGGTTGGGGTAGGCCGCCGGGAGGACGACCGGCTCGCGCTCCTGACCGTCGTAGTTCGACTGGAAGTCGACGGTGTCCTCGTCGATCGCCTCGGTCATCAGCGACGTGGCGTCGGCCATCCGGCACTCGGTGTACCGCATGGCGGCCGGCGGGTCGTCGTTGCCGAGGGAACCGAAGTTGCCGTGGCCGTCGACCAGCGGGAGCCGCATCGAGAAGGGCTGCGCCATCCGCACCAGGGCGTCGTAGATCGACGCGTCACCGTGGGGGTGCAGCTTGCCCATGACCTCGCCGACGACGCGCGCGCACTTCACATAGCCGCGGTCGGGGCGCAGTCCCATCTCGTTCATCTGGGACACGATGCGCCGGTGCACCGGCTTCATGCCGTCGCGGGCGTCGGGCAGGGCCCTGGAGTAGATCACCGAGTACGCGTACTCGAGGAAGGAGCCCTGCATTTCGTCGACGACGTCGATGTCGAGGATCTTCTCCTCGAAGTCGTCCGGCGGCGGGGTCTTCGTGCTACGGCGGGCCATCGCGGCTGCGACTCCTTCTCGGATTCACGGATTCTGATCGGACAACCTGGGGTACTGATGCGGACCATTGTGGACCGCCGCACTGACAACGCGGACCTCGACCCGTCCGAAGCGGCCCGGGGCGGCGCGGCCCGGGACACCATCGACGGAAACTTCCACGGACGGGAACTTCGCCAGGTGCCGGTGCGCTTGCTTAGAGTGGCAGGTCTGGCAGGAAGTCCAGTATCGCGATCGAAGGGACGTACATGCCCATGGGTCACACGGCCACAGCACAGGCCGGCTCCGGCGGCTTGACAGCGACCGAGCACCGCCTGGCCAACGGCCTGCGTGTGGTGCTCTCCGAGGACCATCTGACCCCGGTCGCCGCGGTCTGCCTCTGGTACGACGTCGGTTCGCGCCACGAGGTCAAGGGGCGCACCGGTCTGGCTCACCTCTTCGAGCACCTGATGTTCCAGGGCTCGGGACAGGTCAAGGGGAACGGTCACTTCGAGCTCGTCCAGGGGGCCGGCGGCTCGCTCAACGGGACGACCAGCTTCGAGCGGACCAACTACTTCGAGACCATGCCCACCCACCAGGTGGAGCTGGCCCTCTGGCTGGAAGCCGACCGTATGGGCTCCCTCCTCGCCGCCCTCGACGAGGAGTCCATGGAGAACCAGCGCGACGTCGTCAAGAACGAACGGCGCCAGCGCTACGACAACGTGCCCTACGGCACCGCGTTCGAGAAGCTCACCGCCCTCGCCTACCCCGAGGGCCACCCGTACCACCACACCCCGATCGGCTCCATGGCCGACCTGGACGCGGCCACGCTGGAGGACGCCCGCGCGTTCTTCCGTACGTACTACGCGCCCAACAACGCGGTGCTCTCCATCGTCGGGGACATCGACCCCGAGCAGACCCTCGCCTGGGTCGAGAAGTACTTCGGCTCCATCCCGTCCCACGACGGCAAGCAGCCGCCGCGCGACGGCACCCTGCCCGAGATCATCGGCGAGCAGCTGCGCGAAGTGGTCCACGAGGAGGTCCCGGCGCGTGCGCTGATGGCCGCCTACCGCCTCCCGCACGACGGCACCCGCGCCTGTGACGCGGCCGACCTGGCGCTCACCGTGCTCGGCGGCGGCGAGTCCTCCCGGCTGCACAACCGCCTGGTCCGCCGCGACCGTACGGCGGTGGCGGCGGGCTTCGGGCTGCTGCGGCTCGCCGGGGCGCCCTCGCTGGGCTGGCTGGACGTGAAGACGTCCGGCGGGGTCGAGGTGGAGACGATCGAGGCCGCAGTCGACGAGGAGCTGGCCCGGTTCGCCGAGGAAGGCCCCAGCCCCGAGGAAATGGAGCGCGCCCAGGCGCAGTTGGAGCGCGAGTGGCTGGACCGGCTGGGGACGGTCGCGGGCCGCGCCGATGAACTGTGCCGCTACGCGGTCCTGTTCGGCGACCCGCAGCTCGCCCTGAGCGCCGTGGGACGCGTCCTGGACATCACCGCGGAGGAGGTGCGCGCGGCGGCCCGGGCGGCCCTGCGCCCCGACAACCGGGCGGTGCTGGTCTACGAGCCCATCGAGCCGGCCGAGGATGCCGACGAGGCCACCGACGCGCCCGAGGGGGCGGACAAGTGAGCGACGCCGCCGTGACTGGAGTAGCCATGGAGTACCACCCGCAGCCGACCCCGGGCACCGCCCGGCCGTGGGCCTTCCCCGCGCCCGAGCGCGGCGCCCTGCCCAACGGGCTGACCGTGCTGCGCTGCCACCGCCCCGGCCAGCAGGTCGTGGCCGTGGAGATCTTCCTGGACGCGCCGCTGGACGCCGAGCCCGAGGGCCTGGACGGCGTGGCCACGATCATGTCGCGCGCGCTCTCCGAGGGCACCGACAAGCACACCGCCGAGGAGTTCGCCGCCGAGCTTGAGCGGTGCGGCGCCACCCTGGACGCGCACGCCGACCACCCCGGCGTCCGGGTCTCCCTGGAGGTCCCGGCCTCCCGGCTGGCCAAGGCGCTCGGCCTGGTCGCCGAGGCCCTGCGCGCCCCGGCCTTCGCCGAGAGCGAGATCGAACGGCTCGTCGGCAACCGCCTCGACGAGATCCCGCACGAGCAGGCCAACCCGTCCCGGCGCGCCGCCAAGCAGCTCTCCAAGGAGCTCTTTCCGGCCACCGCCCGGATGTCCCGCCCGCGACTGGGCACCGAGGAGACCGTGCGGCGGATCGACGCCGCTGCCGTACGCGCCTTCTTCGACGCCCACGTCCGCCCGGCCACCGCCACGGCGGTCATCGTCGGCGACCTGACCGGCATCGACCTGGACGCCCTGCTCGCCGACACCCTCGGCGACTGGTCGGGCAACACGGCCCAGGCCCGCCCGGTCCCGCCGATCACCGCCGACGACACCGGCCGCGTGGTCATCGTGGACCGCCCCGGCGCGGTCCAGACCCAGCTGCTGATCGGCCGCATCGGCCCGGACCGCCATGAGAGCGTCTGGCCCGCCCAGGTGCTCGGCACCTACTGCCTTGGCGGCACGCTCACCTCCCGGCTGGACCGGGTGCTGCGCGAGGAGAAGGGCTACACCTACGGCGTACGCGCCTTCGCCCAGGTCCTGCGCTCCACCGGCCCCGACTCGGGCGGCGCGGCGATGCTCGCCATCAGCGGTTCGGTGGACACCGAGTCCACCGGACCGGCGCTGGAGGACCTCTGGAAGGTCCTGCGGACCCTGGCGGCCGAGGGGCTGACGGATGCCGAGCGGGAGACGGCCGTGCAGAACCTGGTGGGCGTCGCCCCGCTGAAGTTCGAGACGGCCGCCTCGGTCGCCAGCACCCTGGCCGACCAGGTGGAGCAGCACCTCCCCGACGACTACCAGGCCCAGCTGTACGCCCGCCTCGCCGAGACGGGCACCGTGGAGGCGACCGCGGCCGTGGTCAACGCCTTCCCGGTGGACCGGCTGGTCACGGTCCTCGTGGGCGACGCGGCACAGATCGCGGAGCCGGTGAAGGCGCTCGGCATCGGAGAGGTGACCGTCGTCAGCGGCTGACACCGCGTCGGCACACACCAGGACGAAGAGGACCCCGGCGGAGCTTCAGCCGCCGGGGTCCTCCTGTTTGTCCGTTAAGTGCGGTTACTTCACCTTGTTGTGAATCGCCGCTGTCTGTCCTGTGGGATGCGCGACAAATCCGCCTGTCCGTTTGGTGATGGGAAGTCGCCTTGTCTAGCGTCGGCCCGGCTGTCCGTCACCCGTATGCCGCACCCGCGGCGCCGGGCAGCGATCGCCGAGTCCCCGTCAGGCGCGAGCCTGGGGAGCCGGGGACCCACGCAGTCCCTGGGGTGAATCGGATCCCCGTGCCGTGACCCGGCGCGGAGCTCCGTAGGAGACCTTCCTGCTCCGAACCCGTCAGCTAACCCGGTAGGCGAGAAGGAAGGAAAGGATCAGCCCCTCCATGGCGTTCACCCGCCCCACCGGGAAGCACCGTGCCCCGAGCCGCCTGACGCGCCGCAGCGCCCAGGTCGCCGGCGTCGCGGCCCTGGCCACCACCGGCGTCCTCGGCTCCCTGGCCTCCCCGGCCGCCGCAGCCGACTCCGAGGCCCCCAAGGTCGCCGAGACCGGACTCACCCAGGCCATCGCCCTCGACGCCACGCTCGCCGAGCAGATCGACGCCCAGGCCCAGGCACAGCACCAGCAGGCCGAAGCGATCGCCAGGGCGAAGGCCAAGGCCGCCGCCGAGGCCAAGGCCGAGGCCGCGAAGGCCAAGGCGAAGGCGGAGGCCCTGCGCAAGGCCGAGGCCCGCGCCAAGGAGGTCCGCGAGGAGAAGGCCCGGGCCGCCCGCGCCGCCGAGCGCGCCCGCCTCAACGCCTTCCACCTCCCGGTCGCCGGCTCGTACGTCACCACCGGCTACAAGTCCGGCGGCGCCCTCTGGTCCTCCGGCAGCCACTCCGGCGTGGACTTCCGCGCCGCCTCCGGCAGCTCCGTCGTCGCGGTCGGCGCCGGTACGGTCGTCGAGGCCGGCTGGGGCGGCGCGTACGGCAACAACATCGTGCTCCGGATGACGGACGGCACGTACACCCAGTACGGCCACCTCTCCTCGATCGGCGTCTCCGTCGGCCAGAGCGTCACCTCCGGCCAGCAGATCGGCCTCTCCGGCTCCACCGGCAACTCCACCGGCCCGCACCTCCACTTCGAGGCCCGGACCACCCCGGAGTACGGCTCGGACATGGACCCGGTCGCCTACCTGCGCTCGCACGGCGTGAACGTCTGACCCCACCGCGCGCGACCTCGCCACCCGAAGGCCCCGGCTCCCCGCCGGGGCCTTCGGCATGCGCCGGGAAAGCCCCGTACCGCGCCCCGCCACTCCCGAGCCTTGGCCAGAAGATATCCATCAATTCCGGCCTGCCATCGGAAATTCCGGCAGATTGCAATAGAGTCACGGAACAGGCGTCGGCCGGCCGCGTTTCGCGGGGATTAAGGCGGAGGTTCGGACATGCGCATTCCCGCGCATTCGGTATGCACGGCAATCCGTGACGACATCGTCTCCGGTGTCTACGAGCGCGGCAGCCGCCTCACCGAGGAGCTGCTGGCACGGCGGTACGGGGTCTCCCGCGTCCCGGTGCGCGAGGCGCTGCGCACCCTGGAGTCCGAGGGCTTCGTCGTCACCCGCAGGCACGCCGGGGCCTGTGTCGCCGAGCCCACCGAGCAGGAGGCCGCCGACCTGCTGGAGGTGCGGATGCTGCTGGAGCCGCTCGGCGCCGCCCGGGCCGCCCAGCGCCGTACGGAGGCCCACCTCAAGGTGCTCCGCGGGCTGGTCAGGCTGGGCCAGGAGCGGGCCCGGCGGGGCGAGGGGGAGGATCTGCGGTCGCTGGGCGGCTGGTTCCACGAGACCCTCGCCCAGGCCTCCGACAGCCCCGGCCTGATCGCCCTGCTCACCCAGCTCAGACACAAGGTCGCCTGGATGTACGCCGTGGAGCAGCCGGCCCGCCCGGTCGACTCCTGGGCCGAGCACGGGGCCATCGTGGACGCGGTGGCGCGCGGCGACGCGGAACGGGCCAGGGCGCTGACCGCCCAGCATGCGGAACGGGCCGCCGGGGCGCACCGGCTGCGCCGCCCGGACCGCCCCGGCCGGCGCGCGGCACCCCCGCCCCGGGTGAGTTCTTTGCAACACGGCGTAAACATCGCGGGTGTCCGCCATTAACAAGGACGCCGTATACAAAGAGAAGTAATTGCCGAGGGCTTTATTCGCGCTGCCCGAATTAAGTGGTGACTGGCCGCTGTATCGGCGCCGTGAATAACGAAAGAGCCGTGGCCCCCTTCAGGGGAACCACGGCTCAAGTCCGTCGCCGTTGTACGGCCCGGGGATCGTCAGACGGTCTCGGGAAGCTCTTCGAGACCCTCGGCGACCAGCTTCGCCAGACGGTCCAGAGCGGCCTCGGCGTCATCCGCGTCGGACGCGAGCACGATCTCCTCGCCACCCTGCGCGCCCAGACCCAGCACCGCGAGCATGGAGGCGGCGTTGACCGGGTTGCCGTCGGCCTTGGCGATCGTCACGGGGACGCCGGAGGCCGTGGCGGCACGGACGAAGATGGAAGCGGGGCGGGCGTGCAGGCCCTCGGCCCAACCGACGTTTACGCGGCGCTCAGCCATGGTTCTGCCCTTCACATATCAACGGTTGTCTAGACCAGTCTCTCATGCGGTGCGTACTGCTGTGCCCGGCCTCCCCTCCGACAAGCCCCTGTCCCGGCCGTCCTCAGACTGCCCCGGTACCGATCCCTCCGCGACCGGGATGTCGGCCGTAGGCTTTGCCCATGGAGCCCAAGCCGGAGCTAAGTCCGCATCACGCGTACCCCGACCACTGGGAAGCGGACGTGGTGCTCCGCGACGGTGGCACCGCGCGCATCAGGCCGATCACCACGGACGATGCCGAGCGGCTGGTCAGCTTCTACGAGCAGGTCTCCGACGAGTCGAAGTATTACCGGTTCTTCGCCCCGTACCCCCGCCTGTCCGACCGGGACGTGCACCGCTTCACCCATCACGACTACGTCGACCGGGTGGGACTGGCCGTCACGATCGGCGGCGAGTTCATCGGCACCGTCCGCTACGACCGCATCAACGAACAGGGCAGGCCCGCCTCCGCCCCCGCCGACGAGGCCGAGGTCGCCTTCCTCGTCCAGGACGCCCACCAGGGCCGCGGAGTCGCCTCGGCGCTGCTCGAACACATCGCCGCCGTCGCCCGCGAGCGCGGCATCCGCCGCTTCGCCGCCGAGGTGCTCCCCGCCAACAACAAGATGATCAAGGTGTTCCGGGACGCCGGCTACACCCAGCGGCGCAGCTTCGAGGACGGCTCCGTCCACCTCACCCTCGACCTCGAACCCACCGAGAAGTCCCTCGCCGTCCAGCGCGGCCGCGAGCAGCGCGCCGAGGCCCGCTCGGTCCAGCGCCTGCTGGCCCCCGGCTCCGTCGCGGTGATCGGCACCGGCCGCACACCCGGGGGAGTGGGCCGCACGGTCCTGCGCAACCTCCTCGCCGCGGGCTTCACCGGCCGCACCTACGCCGTGAACCGCGCCTTCGACGAGGGCCTGGCCACCCTCGACGGGGTCCCCGCCCACCGCTCGCTCGGCGAGATCGACGAGCAGGTGGACCTGGCCGTCATCGCGGTCCCCGCCCACCGGGTCCCCGAGGCCGTCGCGGACTGCGGCGAGCACGGCGTCCAGGGCCTCGTCGTCCTCTCCGCCGGATACGCCGAGCGGGGCTCGGCCGGGCGCGAGCTCCAGCGCGAACTGGTCCGCCAGGCCCGCTCGTACGGCATGCGCATCATCGGCCCCAACGCCTTCGGCATCATCAACACTGCCGAATCCGTCCGGCTCAACGCCTCCCTCGCCCCCGAGTCGCCCGCGCGCGGCCGGATCGGCCTGTTCACCCAGTCCGGCGCGATCGGCATCGCCCTGCTCTCCGGCCTCCACCGGCGGGGCGCGGGCCTCTCCTCGTTCATCTCGGCGGGCAACCGGGCCGATGTCTCCGGCAACGACTTCCTCCAGTATTCGTTCGAGGACCCGGACACCGACGTCGCCCTCCTCTACCTCGAATCGCTCGGCAACCCCCGCAAGTTCACCCGCCTCGCCCGCCGCACCGCCGCCCTGAAGCCCGTCGTCGTGGTGAAGGGCGCCCGGCACAGCGGCACCAACCCGCCCGGCCACGCCGTCCCCGTCAGCCGCATCCCCGACGCCACCGTCTCCGCCCTGATGCGGCAGGCGGGCGTGATCCGGGTCGACACGGTGACCGAGATGGTGGACGCCGGGCTGCTCCTGGCCGGTCAGCCGCTCCCGGCCGGGCCCCGGGTCGCGATCCTCGGCAACTCCGAGTCCCTCGGCCTCCTCACGTACGACGCCTGCCTCGCCGAGGGGCTCCGCCCGCGCCCGCCGATCGACCTCACCACGGCCGCGTCCCCGCAGGACTTCAAGGACGCGCTGGCCGAGGCGCTCGCCGACGGGACCTGCGACGCCGTGATCGTCACCGCCATCCCGTGGGTGGGGGAGAACGGCGAGGCCGAGACCGGTGACGGCGAGGTGCTGGCCGCCGCCCTGCACGGTGCCGCGGCCAAGAGCCCCGCCAAGCCCGTCGCCGTCGTCCATGTGGAGATCGGCGGCCTCGCGGAGGCCCTGGCCGCCGCGAGCAGCACGGCCGCACCCCGCACCCGGCCCACCACGCTCGCCGCGCAGCCCCACGGCCCGTCGGGAGCGCCCGCCCCCACGGAGACCGCACCCCGGGAAGCCGGGGAAGCCGAAGGGGCCGAGGCTCCCGCCCGCCCCGGCCGCATCCCCGCCTACCCCGCCGCCGAACGGGCCGTACGGGCGATGGCCGAGGCCGTGAAGTACGCCCAGTGGCGGCGCCAGGCGGCCACCCCCGGCAAGGTGCCCGAGTTCCTGGACGAGACCACCGACGAGCCCGGCACCGCCGCCCTGATCGACACCCTGCTCGGCGCCACCCCCGACCCGCGCGGCCGCTCCCTCTCCCACGACGAGGCCCGCGAGCTGCTCGGCCGCTACGGCATCCCCGTACGCCCCACGCTCCCCGCCCCGGACCCCGAGGCAGCGGTGGCGGCGGCCGCCCGCCTCGGCTACCCGGTGGCGCTGAAGACCACCGCACCCCACCTGCGCCACCGCGCCGACCTCGGCGGCGTACGGCTGGACCTCGCGGACGAGGACGCCCTGCGCCGGGCGTACGGGGAGTTCACCGAGCTGCTCGGCAGGCCCGCCGAACTCCTCCCGGTCGTCCAGTCCATGGCCCCGCGCGGTGTGGACACGGTCCTGCGGGCCTCCATCGACGCCGCCGCCGGGGCCGTCCTCTCCTTCGGCCTGGCGGGCGCCCCCTCCGAGCTGCTCGGCGACACCGCGCACCGGCTGGTCCCGGTCACCGACCGCGACGCCGCCGAGCTGATCCGGTCGATCAAGGCGGCTCCGGTCCTCTTCGGCTGGCGCGGCTCGGCCCCCGTCGACACCCCGGCCCTGGAGGAGCTGCTGCTGCGGCTCTCCCGGCTGGTCGACGACCACCCCGAAGTGGTCTCCGTGGCGCTGGAACCGGTGGTCGTGGCCCCCCAGGGCCTCACCGTGCTCGGCGCGAGCGTCCGCCTCGCCCCGCCGCCCCCGCGCGGCGACCTGGGCCCCCGCCGCCTCCCGAACTACTGACAGGTCCCAGGCAGCCACCGGCCCCCCGTAGGATGGTGCACATGGCAAAGACCGGTACGACGACCCAGGGGCTGCGCGCGGCGATCGAGCGCAGCGGCTACTACCCGGCCCTCGTGGCCGAGGCGGTCGAGGCCGCCGTCGGCGGGGAGCCGGTCGCCTCGTACCTGGTCCATCAGGAGACCACGTTCGACTCCAACGAGGTCCGCCGCCATGCCACGGTCCTCGTCCTGACGGAGAACCGCTTCATCGTCAGCCACACCGACGAGCAGGCCGCCGACACCAGCTCCCCGACGCCGTACGCCACCACCTCCACGGAGTCGGTCAAGCTGGACCGGATCTCCTCCGTCGTGGTCAGCCGTGTGGTGGCCAACCCGGAGAAGTACGTCGCGGGCACGCTGCCCCGCGAGGTCGTCCTCACCATCGGCTGGGGCGCGGTCTCCCGGATCGACCTGGAGCCCGCCGCCTGCGGCGACGCCAACTGCGAGGCAGACCACGGCTACACGGGCAGCTCCACCGCCGACGACCTGAGCCTGCGCGTCAGCGAGGCCGGTGACGGTCCCGACGCCGTCCGCCAGACCCTCGCCTTCGCCCAGTCGCTCTCCGAGGCCACGGCCGCCACCGCCGCGACCGGCCGGTGATGGCCCAGCCGGCCTGGCAGGACCCTGTCCCGCTCGCTCTCGACACCGCCCCCGTCCCCGCGTACGGCAACGGCTCGCTCGCCGACCTGCTGCCGACGCTGGCGGCCGGGCAGGGGGTGGAGGGCCTCACCGCCACCATTCCCGAGCTGACGCCCGCCGACCGCAACTGCGTCTTCCTGATCGACGGCCTCGGCTGGGAGCAGATCACGTCCCACCCGGACGAGGCCCCTTTCCTGCACTCCCTGCTCCCCACCTCGCGCGGGGGCACCGGGCAGCCGATCACCGCGGGCTTCCCCTCCACCACCGCGACCTCCCTCGCCTCGGTCGGTACGGGGCTGCCGCCCGGCGAGCACGGCCTGCCCGGCTACACCGTGCGCAACCCGGAGACCGGCGCGCTGATGAACCAGCTCCGCTGGAAGCCGTTCACCGCGCCCAGGGTCTGGCAGCCCTACCCCACGGTCTTCCGGCTCGCCGACGCGGCGGGCGTGCACACCGCCCAGGTCTCCTCCCCGGACTTCGAGCAGACCCCGCTCACCAAGGTCGCGCTCAGCGGCGGCTCCTTCCTCGGCCGGCTCTCCGGCGAGGACCGGATGGACGTGGCCGCCCAGCGCCTCGCCGCCGGTGACCGCTCGCTCGTCTACACGTACTACAGCGAGGTCGACGGCAAGGGCCACCGCTTCGGCGTCGACTCCGACGCCTGGCGCGGCCAGTTGATGTACGTCGACGGGCTCGCCCAGCGCCTCGCCGAGCAGCTGCCGCCGCGCTCCGCGCTGTACATCACCGCCGACCACGGCATGATCGACATCCCGTTCGACGAGCAGTCCCGGATCGACTTCGACGAGGACTGGGAGCTGCGCGCGGGCGTCGCGCTGCTCGGCGGCGAGGGCCGCGCCCGCCACGTCTACGCGGTGCCCGGTGCCCAGGGCGACGTCCTCGCCGTCTGGCGCGAGGTGCTCGGCGAGCAGTTCTGGGTGGCGAGCCGGGACGAGGCGATCGCGGCGGGCTGGTTCGGGCCCGTCGTCGACGAGCGGGTGTACGGCCGGATCGGCGATGTGGTCGCCGCCGCCCACGACGACGTCGTCATCACGGCGTCCGTCAACGAGCCGCACGAGTCGGCGATGGTCGGCATGCACGGCTCCCTGACCCCCGTCGAACAGCTCGTCCCGCTGCTCGAAGTACGCTCGTAACCGCGTTTCCCCCCTCCGCTGTTCTGAAAGGTGCTCGTCCCCTCATGCCCGAGCTGGTGTTCTTCTCCGGAACCATGGACTGCGGAAAGAGCACGCTGGCCCTCCAGATCGGCCACAACCGCTCCGCGCGAGGCCTCCAGGGCGTGATCTTCACCCGCGACGACCGGGCGGGCGAGGGCAAGCTCTCCTCCCGGCTCGGCCTGGTGACGGACGCCGTCGAGGCGGACGAGGGCATGGACGTGTACGCGCACATCGTCGACCGGGTCAGCCGCGGCGGCCGGGCCGACTACGTCATCGTGGACGAGGCGCAGTTCCTCGCCCCGGTCCAGATCGACCAGTTGGCCCGCGTCGTCGACGATCTGGGCCTGGACGTCTTCGCGTTCGGCATCACCACGGACTTCCGCACGAAGCTCTTCCCCGGCTCCCAGCGGCTGATCGAACTGGCCGACCGGATAGAGGCCCTCCAGGTCGAGGCGCTCTGCTGGTGCGGCGCCCGCGCCACCCACAACGCCCGTACGGTGGACGGCGAGATGGTCGTCGAGGGCGCGCAGGTCGTCGTCGGAGACGTCAACCGGCAGGCGGGCGAGGTCGGTTACGAGGTCCTGTGCCGCCGCCATCACCGCCGCCGGCTCACCGCGGAGACGGCCCGCGCGGGCACGCTCTCCCCGGACGTGCTCCCTGTCGCCGCCGAGAGCTAGCCGACCCGAAGGCGCTTCAGCCCTCGGACGACCGTACGATCGTGAAGGCGGCGCCCTCCGGATCGGCCACCGTCGCCAGCCTGCCGCTCGCCCCCTCGCGCGGCGGCTGCACAACGTGGCCGCCCAGCTCCACCACCCGCGCGGCGGACTCGTCGACGTCGGCGACCTCGAAGTACGTCATCCAGTGCGGGCCCCGGTCGCGCGGCAGCGACTGGCCGACCCCGTGGAGGGCGGCCACCGGGCGGCCCTCCAGGTGCAGGGTCTGGTAGTCGAAGTCGGCGGAGACCACCGCCTCGGTCTCGTAACCGAAGACCGTCTGGTAGAACTTCGCGACCATCGAGGTCTCCCGCGTCACCAGCTCGTTCCAGACGGGCGTGCCGGGGACGCCCGCCGTCATCGTGCCGATGTGCTCCGAGCCCTGCCAGACGCCGAAGACCGCCCCGCCCGGGTCCGAGGCGATGGCGAGCCGCCCCGCCTCGCCCGCGTCGATCGGCCCGACCGCGACCGTGCCGCCGCAGGACCGGATCGCCTCGGCCGTCAGGTCGGCGTCGTCCGTCGCCAGGTAGGTGGTCCAGGCGATCGGGAGGTGCCGGTCGGGCGGCAGCTGGCCGATGCCCGCGACCTCCTTCCCGTCGAGGAGTCCGCGCACATAAGGGCCCAGCTGGTCGGGGCCCGGCCGGAACTCCCAGCCGAACAGGGCTCCGTAGAACTCCTGGGTCGCGCTCAGGCCGTGCACGATCAGACTCACCCAGCAAGGTGTTCCGGGCGTGCGCCGGGCAGCAGCCTCGGTCATCGTCTTGTCTCTCCTCGGACCGTTGTGGTGGTCGTACGGGGGAACGGGGCGGTACGGCCGTCCCGGGTCAGGACGCGGTCCGCACACCCCGTGCAGATGCTCGCACCACCCGGCGCCGGTGCGGCCCCGGCCGCGCCGCGTTCCCCGGGTTCTCGACGGGCGAGGACCGCTTCGGTGCGGTACGTCCGCCCAGGCGCTGGTACGGGTGCCACGGCCTCTGCGCGAGGATGGCACCCATGAAGCCCATCATCACCGCATCCGAATGCGCGAGCGAGTCGGCGGGACCGCGGCCCCCGGTGCTCCTGGACGTCCGCTGGCAGTTGGGTGGTCCGCACGGCCGCCCCGACTACGAGGCCGGCCATCTGCCCGGCGCCGTCTTCGTCGACCTCGATACGGAACTGGCCGGACCGGCGGGCAGCGGCGGCCGCCACCCCCTCCCGGACCCGGAGGCCTTCGGCGCCGTGATGCGCCGCGCCGGGGTCGGCCAGGACACCCCGGTCGTGGTCTACGACGGCGGGCGGGGCTGGGCCGCCGCGCGCGCCTGGTGGCTGCTGCGCTGGACGGGGCACCAGAATGTACGGGTCCTGGACGGCGGGCTCGCCGCGTGGACCGGTGACCTCTCCACCGAGATCCCGCACCCGGCCGAGGGCGATTTCCGGCCGAAGCCGGGGGCCCTGCCCACCCTGGACGCGGACGCGGCCGCCGCGCTCGCCCGTACGGGGCTGCTCCTGGACGCCCGGGCGGCCGAGCGCTACCGGGGCGATGTGGAGCCGATCGACCGCGTCGGCGGCCACATCCCTGGCGCGGTCTCCGCCCCGACCACGGCGAACGTCGCCGAGGACGGCCGCTACCTTCCGGCCGGACAGCTCGCCGAGCGGTTCACCGCACTCGGGGCGGGGAAGAGTGGCGAGACCGTCGGCGTCTACTGCGGATCGGGAGTCTCCGGCGCCCACGAGGTGCTGGCCCTGGAGATCGCCGGAATCCGTGCCGCCCTCTACCCCGGCTCCTGGTCCGAGTGGTCCGCCGACCCCGCCCGCCCGGTCGCCACCGGCCCCGAGCCGGCCTGATAAGCGCGACGACGGAGAGAGGCCCGTACGCCATGGCGTACGGGCCTCTCTTCTGCTGACCGGCACTCCCGGTCAGTCCTGCTTCTTGCGTCGGGTGCCGAAGACGATCTCGTCCCAGCTCGGCACGGCCGCCCGGCGGCCCGGCCGGACCCCGTCCGCCTCGGCCTGGCGGTCCGTCGTCCCGGTCAGCCGGTCGCGGTGACCGGCCACCGCCCGGGGCATCAGCACATCCGCGTACGCCGCACCGGCACCGGCCGAAGCGGCGGCGGCGGGCGGCTCGTCCGCCTCGGTCTCCTCCTCGGCGGCCGGCTCCAGCGCGGGCGGCTCGGGCTGTGTGGGCCGCTCCGGGACGACCATGTCGCCCCGGAAGCTCGGCACCGCCTCCAGCAGGCTGGTCAGCGAGTCACGCTCACCGGCCGATGCGCTGCTCACGTACTCCTCCGGCTCGGAGGCCGGTGCGGGCCGTTCGATCTGCCGGTCGAGAGCGCGGTCCAGCGGCCGGTCGCGCGGCAGCCGGGCGATCCGGGGCACGAACGGGAAGCTCGGCTCGGGCGCGGCGCCGTCGCTCTCACCGATCAGCGAGCGCGCCTCGTCGTCCACGGCCTGGACCAGCCTGCGCGGCGGGTCGTACGTCCAGCTCGCCGAGTGCGGTTCGCCCGCGACCCGGTAGACGAGCAGGACCTCCCAGGTGCCGTCGTCGCGGCGCCAGGAGTCCCACTGGACGGTCTCCTTGTCGGCGCCGCGCAGCAGCAGCCGCTCCTGCACCGCCTCGCCGAGCTGGGGACCGGTGTTCTCGCCGGGACGGCGCACGGGAGTCTTCCGGGCCCGCTCGGCCATGAAGGCGCGCTCCGCGAGCACGGGGCCCTCGAAGCGGCGTACACGGTCGACCGGGATCCCGGCGAACTGGGCGACCTCCTCAGCGGAGGCACCGGCCCGTATGCGGGCCTGGATGTCGCGGGGGCGGAGGTGGCTCTCCACCTCGATCTCGATCTGGCCGAGCCGGGCGCGGTCGTTGCGCACGGCGGCGCGCAGCCGCTCATCGATCGGAAGCGTGTATTCCGTGCTGTCGGCAGCCTTGAGCACCAGTCGTGTGCCGTCGTTGGAGACGGCCACGACACGCAGTTCGGGCATGGGGACCTCCCGGGTGGTGCCTGCCGACGTCACGTGCGTCGCTGCTTCCGCTAGTCGAGTGTGACCTGCCCGGGTGCAGCCTGCCACAACCTTGCCAAGTTGCCCGGCGTGTCGGGCGCTCGTCCTGGAACGCCGCCATGGCACGGTTGTCTCTTGCGTCCCAAAGTGACCGATTTGGCCGCTCTGTACAGCAAACACCCGTGCCATGCCTTGGCGCTGCCGGTTCGAGTGCCGCTGCCGGCCCCTCTCCCGTAGCTGCGGATCCCCACGTGGGAGTCCGCCCCAGGGCTCGTACGGTACTCCATTCGGGCCACTTGGGTGGACCGGCGCGCCGCCGAACTTCTCGGGAGGCACGGGAGTTGGGTTACCCGGTTCTCCGTGAAATGCCCCTGATGCGTGTTGTGCTTCACACAATCGCCGGAAACGGAACTATCCACTTCGCTCATTTGTCCCTTCCTGTTGCATGGTGGGAGAGATGTCAAGCAGGGGCTGGTAATGGTTCAGAAGCCGGAAAGTGACATAGAACCCAAGGAAAGGCGCATAGATCTGAGTCTGCCGCAGGTCGCCGGGAGCGCGGTGGCCGCGGTCGCGGCAGCCGTGGCGGCCTCGCAGCTGGGGGTGTACGGCACGATCGCCGGGGCGGGCGTGATGAGCGTCGTCGCCACCTGCGGGGGCTCCGTCTTCCAGCACTTCTTCCGCCGCACCGGCGAGCAGATCCGTGAGGTGACCGTCCAGGTGACCCACCCGGAGGGCCGCCAGGTGACGGTGCACACGAAGGAGACGACCCCATCGGCGCACAGAGCCGCCGAGCGGCGTCCGCAACCGGAGTCCGCACCGGCTCCGGCGGACGACGCCACCACGGTGCTGCCCACGGTCGACCCGGGCTCGGTGCCGGAGATGGTCCCGGAGGGGGAGAGCACACAGCTGCCGCGGCCCGCCGCCGATACGGACCGGACGCAGATGCTGGACCTCGGCGACGCGCGCACCCGGATGCTGCGGGCGCAGCCCGGGCCGGGCGTGGAAGCCGGGTCCGGCCTGGACGGTACGCAGTTGCTGCCGCAGGCGGAAGAAGCACCGGCCGCCCCCGACGACGCGTTCACCGAGGGCACCACCCACGGCACCCGGCTGCGCGGCTGGAAGCGCCCCGCGCTCGCGGCCGCCGCGGTCTTCGCCGTCTCCATGGCCGGGATCACCGTCTTCGAGATGATCTCGGGCAACGACCTGAGCGGCGGCAAGGGGACCACCATCAGCTCCGTCGTACGCGGCGGTGGCGGCGACCGCGACTCCGGCCCGTCCGACCCCACGCCCTCCGGTGACACCGGCCAGGACGGGGGAGGGGACGGGCAGCAGGAGACCCCGGGCAGCGGCACCGGATCCGCCCCCGCCACCGACCCGGGCGGCGACGGCAGCGGCACGAGCCCCGACCCCGGTACGGGAACGGGCGGCGAGAACCCCGGCACCGGGACCACCACCCCCACGCCGACGCCGTCCACCTCGGGCGACGGGCAGACCACGCCCGCCCCGACGCCGACCCCGTCCACCCCCGGTGGCGGCGGGACCGGCGCACCGGATCCGACGACCGCCCCGGGCAACGGCGCCGCCGCAGGCCAGGGCGAGCAGGCCCCGCCCGCCAACGGCACCACCGAGTGACCGACGTACGGCATACGCACATCGGCCCCCTTGCGACGGAAGACGTCAAGGGGGCCGATGGCGTGACCGGGGCTCAGTCGCCGAGGACGCGCCGCAGGTAGTCGTTGCCGAACATCCGGTCCGGGTCGAGTCGGTCGCGCAGCGCGGTGAACTCGCCGAAGCGCGGGTAGACCTCCGCCAGATAGGCCGCGTCCCGGGTGTGGATCTTGCCCCAGTGCGGGCGGCCCGCGTGCGCGGTCATGATCCGCTCCACCGCCGTGAAGTACGAGCGGTGGGGCGTGCCCTTGTAGAGGTGGACGGCGATGTACGCGCTGTCGCGGCCCGAGGCCGTCGAGAGGGCCATGTCGTCGGCGGGCGCGGTGCGCACCTCGACCGGGAAGCTGACCTTCAGCGGTGAGCGCTCCACCATCGCCTTCAGCTCCCGCAGCGCCGCCACGGCCTGCTCGCGCGGAACGGCGTACTCCATCTCCACGAACTTCACCCGGCGCGGGCTGGTGAACACCTTGTACGGGATGTCGGTGTAGGTCCGGGCCGAGAGGGCGCGGCTGGAGAGCTTGGCGATGGAGGGGATGGTCGCCGGGACCGCCCGCCCGACCGAACAGGCCACCTGGAAGATGCCGTTGGAGAGCAGCTCGTCGTCGATCCAGCTGCTCACCCTGCCGGGCGGGGCGGCCGGGCCCGCGCTGCGGTTGTTGCGCTTGGTGTTGCAGTTGCCGGTGTGCGGGAACCAGTAGAACTCGAAGTGCTCGTTCTCGGCGACCAGCTGGTCGAAGTCGCCAGTCACCCGGTCGAAGGTCATCGGCTCCTCACGGGCGGTCAGCAGGAAGACCGGCTCCACGGCGAGGGTGACGGCGGTGATCACCCCGAGGGCGCCGAGCCCGACCCGGGCGGCGGCGAACACCTCCGGGTTCTCCTGCTCCGAGCAGACCAGCACGGTGCCGTCGGCGGTGACCAGCTCCAGGGCGCGGATCTGGGCGGATATCGACGCCGAGTCGCGGCCGGTGCCGTGCGTCCCGGTGGAGGTCGCCCCGGCGATGGTCTGCTCCATGATGTCGCCCATGTTCGTGAGCGAGAGCCCCTCACGGGCGAGCGCGGTGTTGAGGCGCTTGAGCGGAGTGCCCGCCTCCACGGTGACGGTCATCGCCTTGCGGTCGATGTCCCGGATGCCGGTGAGCAGGTCAGGGCGTATCAGCACGCCGTCGGTGGCGGCGGTGGCCGTGAAGGAGTGGCCCGTGCCGACCGGCTTCACCGTGAGGCCGTCCGCGTGCGCCCGGCGCAGTACGTCGACGAGCTCGTCCACGGATGCGGGGGACTCGGTCCTGGCAGGCCGGGCGGTGACGGTCCCCGCCCAGTTACGCCACGCGTTCGTCGTCGTCCGTGCGTAGGTCTCGGTCATCTTCCCCGCGCCCTCCCGTAGGAACCGGCTTCGCCAGCCGGCGATACCCCAGGAACGCCACCGCCGCCGCGAGCGCTCCCGCCATGGCGGGCACCGCGTACCCCGCCTTCGCCCCGGCGGCGTCGACCACCCAGCCGGCGGCCGAGGAGCCGAGCGCCACTCCGACCGCGAGCCCGGTACTGGTCCAGGTCATGCCCTCGGTCAGCTTGGTGCGCGGTACGTGCGCTTCGACGAGGGCCATGGTGGTGACCATCGTCGGTGCGATGGCGAGGCCCGCGACAAAGAGCGCCACGGCCAGCAACGCAAGGTTCCCGGCCAGTTGGAGGGGGATCATACTCACGGCCATCGCGCAGACACCCACCAGCCACCTCGTCGCGGGCTTCCCCTTCAGGTGCAGCAGCCCGAAGACTGCCCCCGCCAGGCAGGAGCCGAGCGCGTAGACGGCCAGCACGAGGGAGGCCGCGGCCTTGTGGCCGCTCTCCTCGGCGAAGGCCACGGTCACCACGTCGACGGCCCCGAAGATCGCGCCCGTCGCCACGAAGGTGATCACCAGGACCTGGAGGCCCGGCGAGCGCAGCGCCGAGCCGCCGGTGTGCTGGGACTTGGGGTGCGGGATCGGTTCGGTGGCGCGCTGGGCGGTCAGCCAGAAGACCCCGACCAGCAGGAACGCGGCGGCGATCAGCGGACCGGCCTCCGGGAACCAGGCGGTGGAGAGCCCGATCGAGATGATCGGCCCGAAGATGAAGCACACCTCGTCGACGATCGACTCCCAGGAGTACGCCGTGTGCAGCTCACGGCTGGAACCCCGGTAGATCGCCGCCCAGCGGGCCCGGACCATCGACCCGACGCTCGGCACACAGCCCGCGCCCGCCGCGAAGACGAACAGCGTCCAGTCCGGCGCCCCCTGCTGGGCGCAGATCAGCAGCCCCGCCACCGCCGCCACCGAGGCCAGGGTGGCAGGGCGCAGCACCCGACGCTGCCCGTACCGGTCGACCAGGCGCGAGACCTGCGGGCCGAAGACCGCGGCCGCCATGGCGAGGGTCGCGGTGAGCGCCCCGGCCAGCCCGTAGCGGCCGGTCAGCTGGGAGATCATGGTCACGACGCCGATGCCCATCATGGACAGCGGCATCCGCCCGAAGAAGCCTGCGGCGGAGAACCCCTTGGTGCCGGGGGCGGTGAAGATGGCGCGGTAGGGGCTGGGCAAGGGGGTACTCCGGTCGTGCCTGTCATGCGTGTAGCGGGCTGATACAGCTTACGGCCGGGCGGCGGCGCTGGACACCGGATTCCGGAGCGTCCGGGGGCACGGAACGGGCGTACGTCCGACAAGGGTTCCGGCTCTTGCCGACGGGGCGTCGGATGTCGGTTGCCGCGCTGTCGGCGGCGGGTGGCAGGATCGATGCCATGTCCGATCTGCGCGATCCCGCTCCCTACGACGCCCTGCTGCTGCTCTCCTTCGGCGGTCCCGAGGGCCCGGACGACGTGGTCCCGTTCCTGGCGAACGTGACCCGCGGCCGGGGCATCCCCGAGGAACGGCTCAAGGAGGTCGGGCAGCACTACTTCCTCTTCGGCGGGGTCAGCCCGATCAACGCCCAGAATCGCGCGCTGCTGGACGCCCTCCGCAAGGACTTCGCCGACCACGGCCTTGACCTGCCGGTCTACTGGGGCAACCGCAACTGGGCGCCGTACCTGACCGACACCCTGCGCGAGATGACCGCCGACGGGCACCGCCGGATCGCCGTCCTCGCCACCAGCGCCTACGCCTCGTACTCGGGCTGCCGCCAGTACCGCGAGAACCTCGCCGAGTCGCTGTCCGCCCTGGAGGCGGAGGGCCTCGACGTGCCGCGCGTGGACAAGCTGCGCCACTACTTCAACCACCCCGGCTTCGTGGAGCCCATGGTCGACGGAGTGCTCGCCTCCCTCGCCGACCTCCCCGACGACGTCCGCGCGGGCGCCCACCTCGCCTTCACCACGCACTCCATCCCGACCTCGGCCGCCGACGCCTCGGGGCCCATGGAGGCGCACGGCGAGGGCGGGGCATACGTCGCGGAGCACCTGGACGTCGCCCGGCTGATCGTGGAGGCGGTGCGCGAGGCGACCGGCGTCGACCACCCCTGGCAGCTCGTCTACCAGTCCCGCAGCGGCGCCCCGCACATCCCGTGGCTGGAGCCCGACATCTGCGACCACCTGGAGACCCTCCACGGCGAAGGCGTCCCCGCGGTCGTGATGGCGCCCATCGGCTTCGTCTCGGACCACATGGAGGTCCTGTACGACCTCGACACCGAGGCCACCGCGAAGGCCGCCGAGCTGGGGCTGCCGGTCCGCCGGTCCGCGACGGTGGGCGACGACCCGCGCTTCGCCGCCGCCGTACGGGATCTGGTCCTGGAGCGCGCGGCGCGTGAGCGGGGGAGTGCGGTGAAGCCCTGCGTGCTGGGGTCCCTCGGCCCGTCCCACGACCTCTGTCCGGTCGGCTGCTGCCCGGCCAGGGCCCCCAAGCCCGCGGCGGCGGGCGCCGACAGCCCGTACGCGTAACGCCGCTGCCGTACGCAGTTACGCGTGAAGCCGCTGCCGTACGCAGTC
Organism: Streptomyces sp. SID8374; assembly: GCF_009865135.1. Taxonomy (NCBI): domain Bacteria; kingdom Bacillati; phylum Actinomycetota; class Actinomycetes; order Kitasatosporales; family Streptomycetaceae; genus Streptomyces; species Streptomyces sp. SID8374. The sequence continues at coordinate 835,180 of NZ_WWGH01000002.1, forward strand.
ACGCGCAGAGCCGCTGCCGTACGTGCAGAGACCCCCGCCGTCCGCGCAAAGCCCCTGTTTCCGTCGAGTCCCCTGGGAGCCCCCGTGACCGACCCCGCCCTGTCCGAGCTGCTGGACCTCGCCCTGGAGGCCGCGCGCCGCGCCGGAGCCCTGCTGCGCGACGGCCGCCCCGCCGACCTGGGGGTGGCCGCGACCAAGTCCAGCCCCATCGACGTGGTCACCGAGATGGACATCGCCGCCGAGAAGCTGATCACCGGCTACCTCTCCGACTTTCGCCCCGACGACGGCTTCCTCGGCGAGGAGGGGGCCAGCTCCCCGGGCTCCACCGGCATCCGCTGGGTCATCGACCCGCTGGACGGCACCGTGAACTACCTGTACGGCCTGCCGACCTGGGCGGTCTCCATCGCCGCCGAGCGCGACGGCGAGCGGGTCGTGGGCGTCGTCGAGGCCCCGATGCGCCGGGAGACCTACCAGGCGGTCCTGGGCGGTGGCGCGTACGCGAACGGCAACGCGCTGCGCTGCCGCCCCGCCCCGCCGCTGGACCAGGCGCTCGTCTCGACCGGCTTCAACTACGTCAGCAAGGTCCGCAGCCACCAGGCGGACGTGGCCCAGCAGCTGATCCCCAGGCTCCGGGACATCCGGCGCAGCGGTTCGGCCGCCGTCGACCTCTGCGACGTGGCGGCGGGGCGGCTGGACGGCTACTACGAGCGCGGGCTGCACCCCTGGGACCTGGCCGCGGGCGACCTGATCGCGCGGGAGGCGGGCGCGCTGACCGGCGGCCGCCCGGGGCTCCCGGCCGACGGCGACCTCACGGTGGCGGCCACCCCCGGCGTCTTCGAGCCGCTCCAGGCCGCGCTCGACGAGCTGGGCGCCTGGCACGACTGACGCCGAAGGCCCTGGTGGGAGCTGTGGGGCCGCAGGGCACAGCAGAGGGCCCCGGATGCCGTTGCCGGTATCCGGGGCCCTCTGTCGTACGGCTCAGACGCTTGTGGCGCCGATTTCCACGCCGTGCTCGGCCGCGAGGCGGTGCAGGTCGTCCAGCTCGCCCTGCTCGACATCCGCCAGGAAGTCGTCGCCGTCCTCGCGAGCCCGCGTGAGGTCGGACTCGGTGCTCTTGATGCGTTGCAGCAGACCTGCGGTGAAAGCGTCCATGATGCGCCCCCTCATCGTGGGTCGGTGGCACGGGGGTGTGCCCGGGATTCCTCCGGCAGGGGAGCCGGAGGGGCGGGTGATCTCGCCGCTTCTCCGGGGATACGGAGCGGGGCCGTGGCATGCCATGGGCCGGGCGTGATCGCGGGTGTGAACCCCTCATCCCCATACGCAGTCTCAGAGAAACCTCAACTGACCGGTAATTCCGCCGCATTCCCCGGGTCCCATCGGCCCGAGCGCCGTCTTACCGCCGGTTTATACGCGTTGCGGGCAGGATGGACGCACACGGTCGACCTCCCCTGGGGGCCGTTCGCTGTGTGAACCCGTAGAAGGACCTAGGGAAGGACTGCGCTGTGCGCGTACTCGTCGTCGAGGACGAGCAGCTGCTCGCCGATGCGGTGGCCACCGGACTGCGCCGGGAGGCCATGGCCGTCGACGTCGTCTACGACGGTGCCGCGGCTCTGGAGCGCATCGGGGTCAACGACTACGACGTCGTCGTGCTGGACCGGGACCTCCCGGTGGTGCACGGCGACGACGTCTGCCGCAAGATCGTGGAGCTCGGCATGCCCACCCGCGTGCTCATGCTCACCGCCTCCGGTGACGTCAGCGACCGGGTCGAGGGCCTGGAGCTGGGCGCCGACGACTACCTCCCCAAACCCTTCGCCTTCAGCGAGCTGACCGCCCGGGTCCGCGCGCTGGGCCGCCGTACGACGGTGGCGCTGCCCCCGGTCCTGGAGCGGGCCGGCATCAAACTCGACCCGAACCGCCGCGAGGTCTTCCGGGACGAGGTGGAGATCCAGCTCGCCCCCAAGGAGTTCGCGGTGCTGGAGGTCCTGATGCGCAGCGAGGGCGCCGTCGTCTCGGCGGAGCAGCTGCTGGAGAAGGCCTGGGACGAGAACACCGACCCCTTCACCAACGTGGTGCGGGTCACGGTCATGACGCTCCGCCGCAAGCTCGGCGAACCGCCCGTCATCGTCACCGTGCCGGGCTCCGGATACCGGATCTGAGGACCATGGCCGCCACACCGCCGCCCCCCACGGCGCCCCCGAAGCCCACCTGGGAGCCCAAGCAGCAGGAGCCCCCGTACCCCTGGCTGCGCCCGACCATCCGGATACGGCTCACGCTGCTGTACGGCGGGATGTTCCTGATCGCGGGCATCCTGCTGCTCTCGATCATCTACATGCTGGCCGCGCAGGGGCTGCACATGGGCAATGAGCTGCCGTTCAAGCTGCTGCCCGAAAGCAAGATCCAGCTCACCAACAACGCCTGTCCCGCCCTCACCCCGGGCCTCTCGGCGGACGAGGCGAACGCCGCGCTCAAGGCGTGCAACGGGGAGCAGCGCCAGCAGGCTCTGGACACCCTGCTCAACCGCTCCCTCCTCGCCCTGGTCGGCCTCAGCGTGATCGCGTTCGCCTTCGGCTACGCCATGGCCGGACGCGTCCTGTCCCCGCTCGGCCGGATCACCCGCACCGCGCGCAGGGTGGCGGGCACCGACCTGACCCGGCGGATCGAGCTGGACGGGCCGGACGACGAGCTGAAGGAGCTCGCGGACACCTTCGACGACATGCTGGACCGGCTGGAGCGGGCGTTCACCGCGCAGCAGCGGTTCGTCGGCAACGCCTCGCACGAGCTGCGGACCCCGCTGGCGATCAACCGCACGCTGCTGGAGGTCCATCTCTCCGATCCGGAGGCACCACCGGAGCTCCAGCAGCTCGGCAAGACGCTGCTGGCCACCAACGAACGCAGTGAGCAGCTGGTCGAGGGCCTCCTGCTGCTGGCCCGCAGCGACAACCAGATCGTGGAGCGCAAACCGGTCGACCTCGCCGAGGTCGCCGACCGCGCCATCGACCAGGCACGGGCGGAGGCGATGGAGCGGAAGGTCGAGATCCGGGGCGAGCGGTCGGCCGCCGTCGTCCAGGGCAACGGGGTCCTGCTGGAGCGGATCGCGCTGAACCTCGTACAGAACGCCGTGCGCTACAACGTGGACGAGGACGGCTGGGTGGAGGTCACCACCTCCCTCCAGCCCGGCCAGGCCCTGCTGGTCGTCTCGAACACAGGTCCTGTGGTGCCGGCGTACGAGATCGACAACCTCTTCGAGCCGTTCCGGCGGCTGCGTACGGAGCGTACGGGCAGCGACAAGGGGGTCGGACTCGGCCTGTCGATCGCACGGTCCGTCGCGCGGGCCCACGGAGGCCGTATCATCGCGGAGCCCCGCGAAGGCGGCGGTCTCGTGATGCGCGTCACCCTGCCGGTCTGAGAGGCTGCACGGTGTGACTCTGCACCGAATCTTCATGTTCGCTTTGGGCGGAATTTTCAGGACCCGTTCCCGGGCGGGTCGTGTGTGATCGATCACAGGGCCCGTTTTCGGGCCGTCTACTCTCCGTGATCGCACACCGTTCGGAAAGCCGGTAATCGTCCGGGTTTTCGGAGGGGGTTATCACGGGAAGTACACGGGGTGGCGCCTGTGAACTGCGCAGTCGGGACCGTGTACGGTCCCCATCGCCACCCAAGCCGAGCCTCGCCGAGGCGGCCGGTTGGGTGTCGATTGAGTAACAGACCTTGATGTGAGGCAAAATCTCCGCCTCAGGTCGGGCACAAGTCCGGCCTCTCACGCGTTACGTGCGCTGAGACACCCGCAGACACCCAAGAGGGGGAGAGCGACATGGCAACGGATTACGACACCCCACGCAAGACCGACGACGACGTGGACCAGGACAGCCTCGAAGAGCTCAAGGCTCGTCGGAGCGACAAGACGGCCTCCGCCGTCGACGTCGACGAGTTCGACGCCGCCGAAGGCCTCGAACTGCCCGGTGCGGACCTCTCCAACGAGGAGCTGGCCGTCCGGGTCCTGCCCAAGCAGGCCGACGAGTTCACCTGCATGAGCTGCTTCCTGGTGCACCACCGCAGCCAGCTGGCCCGCGAGAAGAACGGTCAGCCCATCTGCCGCGACTGCGACTGAGGTCGGGTCGGCCGTGGCAGGCGACACACCGTTCCGGAAGCGGCGCCCCTGGCGCCGGCACGGACCGGAGGCGAACGAGGGCGGCACAGGCCCGGCAGCAGGCGTCAGCCCGTCTGCCGAGCGGTCCGCCGCTCTGCCGGACCCCTCCGGTGTTTCCGGTTTCTCCGACGACGAGCGGGGCCGTTCGGCCTCGCTCGAAGTGGCGGGGGCGGCGGGCCTGCCGGACCGGAGCGAAGAGCAGGACCAGGCGGAGCCCATGACCGGGGCGGGCCGCCTGCACGCAGTGAAACGGGGGGTGCGCAGGAGCGGGGAGAGCGCCCGTGCCCTGGCCGGCCAGCTGGCCGACCGGATCATCGAAACGGCTCCCCGCGTCCCGGTGCGCGATCTCGCCACCCTGCGCGAGCAGTTCCCGGGCCTCGGGCCCGACGAGCTCGCCGACAAGCTCGTGGCGGGCGCGAGCCGGGCCAGTGCCACCGTCGGCGCGGGCATCGGCGCGGCCGCCATGCTGCCCGTACCGCCCGCCATGCTCGCCGAGCTGGCGGCCGAGGTCACCGGCGTCGCCGCGATCGAGATGAAGCTCGTCGCCGAGCTCCACGAGGTCTACGGCCTCCGCCCGCCGGGCAACCTGGCCCAGCGCTCCACCGCGTATCTGACGTCGTGGACGGAGGAGCGCGGCATCGACGTCACCCGGCCCACCACGCTCAACGCGGCCCTGGGCGGCCAGATGAAGCGCGAGCTGCGCCAGCAGATCACCAAGCGCATGGCGCGCAATCTGCCCAACCTGATCCCGTTCATGATCGGCGCCGCCGTCGGCGCCACGATGAACCGCCGCGACACCCGCAAGCTCGCCGACCGGATCAGGAACGACCTGCGCAAGCAGCAGATCCCCTGGGACCGGCTCCCCGAGCTGCCCCCGCTGGAGCGGCCCGCCGTACCGGTCGTGCTGCCCAAGGAGATCGAGGGCGGCTGAACCCCGGCCCTCCCTACAGCCCCTCAGGCCGTCGGCACCGCCGTCAGCGCCGCCGCCAGGCCCTTCGGGTCCCGGGTGGAGAGGAAGACGTACGGAGTCGGGTCGTCCGGGTCCGTGACCTCCACCCGCACCGCCGTCCCCACATAGCTGCGCAGCAGCATGAAGGCGCGCGCGTCCGCCTTGTACGTGCGCCAGGCGCGCGCCTCCTCGGCGTCCAGCACCTCGGGCTCCCCGAGCGCGGAGAGCGGAATGCGGGCGTCACCGGCGACCAGTGCCCCGGCCACCACCCGGATCCGGGCGGAGCCGTAACTGCTCACCGCGGCCGCGGCGGCCGCCGTACCGCCGACCAGCCCGGCGAGCAGCGGCAGGGTGCCGAGCGGCAGGAGCATCAGCGCACAGGCGACACCGACCCCGAAGGCGATGAACCACCAGGAACGGGGCGCGGTGAGACGTTCGTCGAAGGGCGGTGCGGAAGGCTGCATGGAGCCAAGCTTGGCACGGCGCGACCGGCACACCGCCGCGCGGGTAAGGTCTGCGCCTGTGAGTGGAACATCAGCAGCTCTGACACCTCCGGCCGACGCCGTCGCGCCGGTCCGGCACCCTGACGCCCCCGCCCCCGGGGAGCTCCTCGGCGCGCACTACGAGCACTGTTTCGGCTGCGGTGAGGGACAGCCCCACGGCCTGCACCTCCAGGCCCGGGCCGGTGAAGGCGTGAGCGTGACCGCCGAGTTCACCGTCAGGCCCGCCCACCAGGGCGCCCCCGGCCTCGCCCACGGCGGCGTGCTCGCCACCGCGCTGGACGAGACGCTCGGCTCGCTGAACTGGCTGCTGCGCACGATCGCGGTGACCGGCCGGCTGGAGACCGACTTCGTGCGCCCCGTGCCGGTGGACACCGTGCTGCACCTGGACGCCCGCATCACCGCCGTGCACGGCCGGAAGATCTACTCCACGGCCACCGGCCGGATCGGCGGCCCCGAGGGCCCCGTCGCGGTCCGGGCCGATGCCCTCTTCATCGAGGTCAAGGTGGACCACTTCATCGAGAACGGGCGGCCCGCCGAGATCCAGGCAGCCATGGCCGACCCGGACCAGGTCAAGCGTGCCCGAGCCTTCGAGGTGAACCCCTGATGCGCAGCCCCGTCGACGTACTGATCCGCCTCCTCGACCCGGACGTACCGATTCCGGCGTACGGACACCCGGGGGATGCCGGGGCCGACCTGGTGACCACCGAGGCCGCCGAACTCGCCCCCGGCGAGCGCGTGGTGCTGCCCACCGGCGTCTCGATCGCGCTGCCCGACGGGTACGCCGCCTTCGTGCACCCCCGCTCCGGCCTCGCGGCCCGCTGCGGAGTGGCCCTCGTGAATGCCCCAGGGACGGTGGATGCCGGGTACCGTGGGGAGATCAAGGTGATCGTGGTCAACCTCGATCCGCGCGAGAGCGTGCGATTCGAACGGTTCGACCGGATTGCCCAACTGGTTGTCCAGCAGGTCGAGAAGGTGCGCTTCCACGAGGTGGCGGAACTTCCCGGCTCGGCGCGGGCCGAAGGGGGCTTCGGGTCCACCGGCGGCCATGCGTCGGTGGACGTCGCCGAGGGCGGGATCACCCACGGTGGGAACAGCTACGCTTCGGTCGTATCCGACCGGGAAGGACAGTGACGTGTTCGGACGTCGCAAGAAGAGTGGTTCCGCCGAGGACGCGGCGGACGAGGTGCGCGAGACCGAGCAGGTCGCCGACGAGGGCACCGACGGGGCCGCCGCAGGCGCCCGGCGGACGAATCTTCCGCCGGCCCCCCGGCCGGACGGACCCTGGGACATCTCCGAGGTCTCCCAGCCCGGCGAGGGCCGGGTCGACCTGGGCGGCATCTTCGTGCCCGGTGTCGAGGGCATGGAGCTGCGCGTAGAGGTGGCCGGGGACGCGATCGTCGCCGCCACCGTCGTGCTCCGCGACAGCGCGGTCCAGCTGCAGGCCTTCGCGGCCCCCAAGCGGCAGGGCATCTGGGGCGAGGTCCGTGAGGAGATCGCCTCCGGCATCACCCAGCAGGGCGGCATCATCGACGAGGTCGAGGGCCCGCTGGGCTGGGAGCTGCGCGCGCAGGTCCCCGTACAGCTCCCGGACGGCACCAACGGTGTCCAGCTGGTGCGGTTCGTCGGCGTCGACGGCCCCCGCTGGTTCCTGCGCGGGGTCATCTCGGGCCAGGGCGCGGTCCAGCCGGAGGCCGCGGGCCTGCTGGAGACGATCTTCCGGGACACCGTGGTGGTCCGCGGGGAGGGCCCGATGGCCCCCCGCGACCCGATCGTCCTGAAGCTCCCCAACGATGCCCAGATGGTGCCCGAGGGTGTCCAGCAGGAGGAGCAGGAGGGCTCGAAGTTCTCCGGCGGCATGGGCCAGCTCCAGCGCGGACCGGAGATCACCGAGGTCCGCTAGCGGTACAGAGCGGTACGTCACCACAGCATCGCGGCCGGTGGGCCGCACCCCTTCCCGGGGTGCGGCCCACCGGCCTTTCCGCGTCTCCCGTCCCGTCCCGGCCCGGCCCGGTCCGCCGGCCGAGGGCGCGTATGGGGCGCGTATCGGGCACGTACGAGGAACATCAAGAGCCGGGCCGCTGCCGTAAGGAGACTGTCAACGCCGCTGGTGGGAGCCGTTCTCGGCGGTTTGCTCAGGGGGTCCGAGAAACCGAACCTCCCTAGGAGCACACGATGGCCGACCTGGCCTTCGTCGCCACCACGATCGCGGTCTTCGCGCTGGTGGCCCTCATCGCCCGAGCGGTGGGCAAGCTGTGACCGCCGAGAACACCGTCGGCCTGATCGTGGCCGTCGCCCTGCTGGGCTACCTCGTCCTCGCCCTCCTGCGCCCGGAGAGGTTCTGAGCCCGACATGAGCCCCGTCCTCGCCGGTCTGCTCCAGCTGCTCGCCCTCGTCGCGGCGCTGGCCCTGGCCTACCGTCCCCTCGGCGACCACATGGCCCGGGTCTACACCTCCACCCGCCACCTGCGGGCCGAGAGGTGGATCTACCGGGCCATCGGCGCCGACCCGTCCGCCGAGATGCGATGGCCCGCCTATCTGCGCGCGGTCCTCGCCCTCTCCTTCGTCGGCGTCCTGCTCCTCTACGCGCTCCAGCGGGCGCAGGGGCTCCTGCCCGGCTCCCTGGGCTTCGCCTCGATCGACCCCGACCAGGCGTTCAACACCGCCGCCTCCTTCGTCACCAACACCAACTGGCAGTCGTACGCCGGTGAACAGGCCATGGGCCACGTGGTGCAGACCGGCGGCCTGGCGGTGCAGAACTTCGTCTCCGCCGCCGTGGGCATGGCCGTCGCCGTGGCCCTCGTACGCGGCTTCGCCCGGACCCGCACCGGGGAGCTCGGCAACTTCTGGACCGACCTGGTGCGCGGCACCGTACGCGTCCTGCTGCCGATATCCGTGGCCGGCGCCCTGGTCCTGGTCGTCTGCGGGGCCGTCCAGACCTTCTCCGGCATCCATGGCGTCGGCCAGTTCCTCGGCACCACCCAGCAATGGAACGGCGGCGCGGTCGCCTCGCAGGAGGCCATCAAAGAGCTGGGTACCAACGGCGGCGGCTACTTCAACGCCAACTCCGCCCACCCCTTCGAGAACCCCACACCGCTCTCCAACCTGTTCCAGATCTTCCTCATCCTGCTCATCCCGACCGCGCTGACCCGCACCTTCGGCCGGATGGCCGGTTCGCTGAAGCAGGGGTACGCGCTCCTCGCCACGATGGCGGTCATCTGGACCGGCTTCACGGCGCTGATGCTGTGGACCGAATCCGCCCACCGGGGAGAGGCCTTCGAGATCGCGGGCGGTGCCATGGAGGGCAAGGAGACCCGCTTCGGGATCGCCGGCTCGGCGCTCTTCGCGGTCGCCACGACGCTGACCTCGACCGGAGCGGTGAACTCCTTCCACTCCTCGTACACCGGGTTCGGCGGCGGCATCACGATGCTGGGCATGCAGCTCGGCGAGGTCGCCCCCGGCGGGGTCGGCTCCGGTCTCTACGGCATGCTGATCATGGCGGTCATCGCGGTGTTCATCGCCGGTCTGATGGTCGGCCGGACCCCGGAGTACCTGGGCAAGAAGATCGGCATCCGGGAGATCAAGCTCGCCGCCTGCTACCTCCTCGTCACCCCGGCGCTCGTCCTCGGCCTCACCGCCGTGGCCATGGCTCTGCCCACCGCCCGCCACTCGATGACGAACACGGGGCCGCACGGCTTCTCCGAGATCCTCTACGCCTACACCTCGGCCGCCAACAACAACGGCTCCGCCTTCGCCGGGCTGGCCGCCGACACCCCGTGGTTCAACACCACCCTCGGCATCGCGATGCTGCTCGGCCGCTTCCTGCCGATCGTCCTCGTCCTGGCCCTGGCCGGCTCACTGGCCGAACAGAGGTCCGTCCCCGTCACCACCGGCACCCTCAGCACCCACAGGCCGCTCTTCAGCGGGGTGCTCCTCGCCACGATCCTCATCGTCACCGGTCTCACCTACTTCCCGGCCCTGGCACTGGGCCCGCTGGCTGAAGGGCTCGCGTCATGAGCACGCTCACCGACCCCCGTACGGCGCGACAGGCGCCGCAGGCCGATCACGGGCCCGCCGGGACCCGCGCCGGCTCCGGCAGCCTCGACGTCCGGCTGATGCTCCGGTCCCTGCCCGACGCGGTACGCAAGCTGGACCCCCGGGTGATGGTGAAGTCCCCGGTGATGTTCGTCGTCCTGACCGGCTCGGTGCTCACCACCGTGCTCGCGGCGCTGGAGCCGGGCGACTGGTTCGGCTGGGCGATCACCGGCTGGCTCTGGCTCACCACGCTTTTCGCCAATCTGGCGGAGGCGGTCGCGGAGGGGCGGGGGAGGGCGCAGGCCGAGACCCTGCGCCGGGCCAGGACCGACACCGTCGCCCGCCGCGTCACCGGCGCCGGTTCAGGGTCCGGCTCCGTCGCCGGCTCTGGTTCCGGTGAGGAACGGGTCGCCGGGACGGAGCTGCGCATCGGGGACCTGGTGGTCTGCGAGGCCGGGGACACCGTCCCCGGGGACGGCGATGTGGTGGAAGGCGTCGCCTCCGTGGACGAGTCCGCCATCACCGGCGAATCGGCACCGGTCATCCGGGAGTCCGGCGGCGACCGCTCGGCCGTCACCGGTGGTACGAGGGTGCTCTCCGACCGCGTCGTCATCAGGATCACCACCAAGCCGGGGGAGACGTTCATCGACCGGATGATCGGCCTGGTGGAGGGCGCGGCACGGCAGCGGACGCCCAACGAGATCGCCCTGAACATCCTGCTGGCCTCCCTCACCATCGTCTTCCTCCTGGCCGTCGTCTCGCTCCAGCCGTTCGCGGTGTACGCGGGCGCCGAGCAGTCGCTGATCGTGCTGACGGCCCTGCTGGTCTGTCTGATCCCCACCACCATCGGCGCCCTGCTCTCCGCCATCGGCATCGCGGGCATGGACCGCCTCGTCCAGCGCAACGTGCTGGCCATGTCGGGACGCGCGGTCGAGGCGGCGGGCGACGTGTCGACGCTGCTCCTCGACAAGACCGGCACCATCACCCTCGGCAACCGGCAGGCGGCCGCGTTCGTCCCGGTGGCGGGGGCGGGCGAGGCGGAGCTCGCCGGGGCCGCGCGCCTCTCCTCGCTCGCCGACGAGACCCCGGAGGGCCGGTCGGTCGTCGCCCTCGCGGACGAGCGCCACGGGCCGTACGGGCCGGAGGCGCGGGCGGACGGCGCGGAGTGGATCGCCTTCACCGCCCGGACCCGGATGTCCGGGGTGGACCTGGACGGCCGCCGGGTCCGCAAGGGCGCGGCCCGGTCCGTGACCGCCTGGGTGCGGAGCCGGGGCGGCGAGGTGCCCGGTGACGCGGGCGAGATCGCGGACCGGATCGCGGCGGCGGGCGGTACGCCGCTGCTGGTGGCCGTCGAGGACGCGCACGGGACCCGGGTCCTGGGCGTCGTCCACCTCAAGGACGTCGTGAAGGAAGGGATGCGGGAACGGTTCGGCGAGCTGCGCCGCATGGGCATCCGTACGGTGATGATCACCGGCGACAACCCGCTGACCGCTCGGGCCGTCGCCGAGGAGGCGGGCGTCGACGACTTCCTGGCCGAGGCCACGCCCGAGGACAAGATGGCCCTCATCAAGCGGGAGCAGGCCGGCGGACGGCTGGTCGCGATGACCGGGGACGGCACCAACGACGCCCCCGCGCTCGCCCAGGCCGATGTCGGCGTCGCGATGAACACCGGCACCTCGGCCGCCAAGGAGGCCGGGAACATGGTCGACCTGGACTCCGACCCCACCAAGCTCATCGAGATCGTCCGGATCGGCAAGCAGCTCCTGATCACCCGGGGCGCCCTGACCACGTTCTCCATCGCCAACGATGTCGCGAAGTACTTCGCGATCATCCCGGCCATGTTCGCCGTGGCCTACCCGTCGCTGGACCGCCTCAACATCATGCGTCTCGCCTCGCCCGAGTCCGCGATCCTCTCGGCCGTCGTCTTCAACGCGCTGATCATCGTGGTGCTCGTCCCCCTGGCCCTGAAGGGCGTCCGTTACCGGCCCGCAGGCGCCGACGCGATGCTGCGGCGCAACCTCGGCCTCTACGGGCTCGGCGGCCTGATCGCCCCCTTCATCGGCATCAAACTCCTCGACCTGCTCATCTCCCTCATCCCCGGAATCGGCTGATCCGCCATGACCCACACCTACGCCGGCACCACCGCCCGGCTGCTCGGAGCCGGGCTGCGCGCCCTGCTCGTCCTCACCCTGGTCTGCGGCGTCCTCTACCCGCTGGCCGTCACCGGAGGGGCCCAGGCACTCTTTCCCGGCCGGGCCAACGGCTCGGAGATCACCGCCGGCGGCCGGACCGTCGGCTCGGAGCTCATCGGCCAGCGCTACGACCTCCCGGCACGCAGGGGCGGCGAGGCGCCCGCACCCGACCTCCGGTGGTTCCAGCCCCGCCCGTCCGCCGGGCTCTCCACCAACAGTGTCAACACCCGGTACGACCTCCTCGTCTCCGGCGCCTCCAACCTCGCCGGCGACAACGAGGAGCTGATCGGCCGGGTGAAGGCCGCCCAGGAGGCCGTCGTCGCCGACAACTCCGTACCGGGCCACCGCGTCCGCCCCCAGGACGTCCCCCCGGACGCCGTCACCTCCTCCGGGTCCGGCCTCGACCCGCACATCTCCCCGGCGTACGCCGAGCTCCAGGTCCGCCGGGTCGCCGCCCGCAACCACCTGGACGCCGACCGGGTGGCGGAGCTGGTCGCGCACCACACCGAGGGGCGGACCCTCGGCTTCGTCGGAGAGCCCCGGGTGAACGTCCTGCGGCTCAACATCGCCCTGCGGGAGCTGGCGGACGCCCGCTGACCGGCCCCACACCGCTCCGCGGGACAGGACCGGCGCCCGCCGGACCGGCCCCTGACGCGGACCTCCCCGAGACGGGCAGGTCCGCGTCAGGGCCGCGTCAACGCCATCAGGGTTGCGTCAATACGGCCCTCACCTGCGCTCCCAGGTGCCGGAGCCACGGATGCGCGGAGTAGCGTCGTCAGCGGCAGCCGCACCCGGCGCCATCGGCCACCGGCACGGACGGCCGCAGGAAGAAGACAATGGGGCCATGGGACGCGGCACACTCCGGATCTACCTCGGCTCGGCACCGGGCGTCGGCAAGACGTACGCGATGCTGGCCGAGGCCCACCGCAGGGTCGAGCGCGGCACCGACTGCGTGGTGGCCCTCGTGGAGCACCACGACCGGCCGCGTACCGAGGTGATGCTGCACGGCCTGGAACAGATCCCCCGTTCCGAGATCGACTACCGCTCCGCCGTCTTCACCGAGATGGACGTCGACGCCGTCCTGGAGCGCGCGCCCGCCGTGGCCCTGGTGGACGAGCTGGCCCACACCAATGTGCCGGGCTCCCGCAACGCCAAGCGCTGGCAGGACGTCGAAGAGCTTCTCAAGGCCGGGATCGACGTCATATCCACGGTCAACATCCAGCACCTGGAGTCGCTCGGCGACGTCGTGGAGTCGATCACCGGCGTACGCCAGCAGGAGACCGTCCCGGACGAGGTGGTGCGCCGGGCCGACCAGATCGAGCTGGTCGACATGTCGCCCCAGGCGCTGCGCCGCCGGATGGCGCACGGCAACATCTACCAGCCCGACAAGCTGGACGCCGCCCTCTCGAACTACTTCCGCCCCGGCAACCTGACCGCCCTGCGCGAGCTGGCCCTCCTGTGGACCGCCGACCGGGTCGACGAGTACCTCCAGCAGTACCGGGGCGAGCACAACATCCGTACCACCTGGCAGGCCCGCGAACGCATCGTCGTCGGCCTCACCGGCGGACCTGAAGGCCGTACGCTCATCCGCCGCGCCTCCCGGATGGCCGCCAAGGGCTCCGGCAGCGAGATCCTCGCCGTCTACATCGCACGCAGCGACGGGCTGACCTCCGCCTCGCCCAAGGAGCTGGCAGTCCAGCGCACCCTGGTCGAGGACGTCGGCGGAACGTTCCACCACGTCATCGGCGACGACATCCCCGCCGCCCTCCTGGAGTTCGCCCGCGGGGTCAACGCCACCCAGATCGTGCTGGGCTCCAGCCGCCGCAAGACCTGGCAGTACATCTACGGCCCCGGGGTCGGCGCCACCGTCGCCCGGGAGTCCGGACCCGACCTGGACGTCCACATCGTCACCCACGAAGAGGTCGCCAAGGGGCGCGGACTGCCCATCGCCCGCGGTGCCCGGCTCGGGCGGGCCCGGATCATCTGGGGCTGGCTCGTCGGCGTCGCCGGATCGATCCTGCTCTCACTGCTGCTGCGGAGCCTGGAGAACGGCCCCGGCCTCGCCAACGACGTCCTGCTCTTCCTTTTCCTGACCGTCGCTGCCGCCCTGCTCGGCGGGTTGCGGCCCGCCCTCGCCTCGGCCGCCGTCGGCGTGATGCTCCTGAACTACTGGTTCACCCCGCCGACCCACACCCTCACCGTCCAGGACCCGGAGAACTTCGTCGCCATCGTGATCTTCTTCGCGGTGGCCGTGGCGGTCTCCTCGGTGGTGGACCTCGCGGCCCGCCGTACCCACCAGGCCGCCCGGCTGCGCGCCGAGTCGGAGATCCTCTCCTTCCTGGCGGGCAGCGTGCTGCGCGGCGAGACCGCGCTGGACGCGCTGCTGGAGCGGGTCCGCGAGACCTTCGCGATGGAGTCCGTCGCCCTGCTGGAGCGGGCCAGCGACGTCGATCCGTGGACCTGTGCCGGATTCGTCGGGCCCGCCCCGGTCGCCCGGCCCGACGACGCGGACGTGGACATGCCGGTCGGCGACAACATGGCGCTCGCGCTGTCCGGCCGGGTGCTGCCGGCCGAGGACCGCCGGGTGCTCGGCGCCTTCGCCGCCCAGGCTGCCGTCGTCCTGGACCGCCAGCGCCTGGTCTCCGAGGCCGACCGGGCCCGCAGGCTCGCCGAGGGCAACCGGATCAGGACCGCGCTGCTGGCCGCCGTCAGCCATGACCTGCGCACCCCGCTCGCCGGGATCAAGGCCGCCGTCAGCTCGCTGCGCTCCGACGATGTCGCCTGGTCCCCGGAGGACGAGGCCGAACTCCTCGAAGGCATCGAGGACGGCGCCGACCGCCTCGACCACCTCGTGGGCAACCTGCTGGACATGTCCCGCCTCCAGACCGGCACCGTGACCCCGCTGATCCGCGAGATCGACCTCGACGAGGTGGTGCCGATGGCGCTCGGCGGGGTCCCCGAGGGCAGCGTCGACCTGGACATCCCCGAGACGCTGCCCATGGTCGCCGTCGACCCGGGGCTGCTGGAGCGGGTCGTCGCCAACGTCGTCGAGAACGCCGTCAAGTACAGCCCCGGCGGCGAGCCCATCGCGGTGGCCGCCAGCGCGCACGGCGAACGCGTCGAACTCCGGGTCGTCGACCGGGGGCGCGGCGTCCCCGACGAGGCCAAGGAGCGGATCTTCGAGCCCTTCCAGCGGTACGGTGACGCCCCGCGCGGCGCCGGGGTGGGCCTCGGCCTCGCGGTCTCCCGGGGGTTCGCCGAGGCCATGGGCGGCACCCTGGACGCCGAGGACACCCCCGGCGGCGGGCTGACCATGGTCCTGACGCTGACGGCCGCACCGGGCCGGGGCCAGGCCCAGGACCGGGCGGCGCTCCCGGCCGAGGCCACCTCATGACGCACCCGCCCCGCACGGTCCCGCCACCCCATGACGGAGCCGCCCGCGTGAAGCCCGCCCCCTACTCCCCGTACAGCTCCTCCCGCAGAAAGGCAGGTCCGCGATGACCCGGGTGCTTGTGGTCGACGACGAGCCGCAGATCGTACGCGCCCTCGTGATCAACCTGAAGGCCCGCAAGTACGAGGTCGACGCCGCACCGGACGGGGCGACCGCTCTCCAGCTCGCCGCCGCCCGCCACCCCGACGTCGTGCTCCTGGACCTCGGGCTGCCCGACATGGACGGGGTCGAGGTGATCAAGGGCCTGCGCGGCTGGACCCGGGTCCCGATCCTCGTCCTCTCCGCGCGCCACACCTCCGACGAGAAGGTGGAGGCGCTGGACGCGGGCGCCGACGACTACGTCACCAAGCCCTTCGGCATGGACGAGCTGCTGGCCCGCCTGCGCGCCTCCGTACGCCGCTCGGAACCGGTCGGCCAGGAGGTCACCGAGGACCTGGCGATCGTGGAGACGGCCGGCTTCACCGTCGACCTGGCGGCCAAGAAGGTGCACCGCGCCGGCCGCGACGTACGGCTGACCCCCACCGAGTGGCATCTGCTGGAGGTCCTCGTCCGCAACGGCGGCCGCCTGGTCAGCCAGAAACAGCTCCTCCAGGAGGTCTGGGGGCCCTCCTACGGCACCGAGACCAACTATCTGCGGGTCTACATGGCCCAGCTCCGCCGCAAGCTGGAGGCGGACCCCTCGCACCCCCGCCACTTCGTCACCGAGCCGGGCATGGGTTACCGCTTCGAGCGTGACTGACGCTCACCGGCTCACCCTTTCGAGTGGTCCGCCCAGGCCTCAGTGCACAGCCCGCAGGACCGGTACCCTTCGGGTATGAGTGCTGTTCCCCGACACGAGAAGGCCGGCAGGGCGGAGAGGCCTTCCGGGCGCTTCCGCCGTATGCTCGACCGGCTCTCCAGCTCCCAGGAGGACCTGGAGTCCCAGGAGCTGCGGGAGGACACCCAGGCCACCGGATGCACGCGGATATCCGAGTGCTCCGACCGCCAGATAGTCAAGGTGGCTGGTACGTTGCGGACCGTCACCCTCCGTCCCCGGGCCGGAGTGCCCGCCCTGGAGGCGGAGCTCTTCGACGGCACCGAGCCGCTGGACGTGGTCTGGCTGGGCCGTCGCTCCATCGTCGGCATAGAGCCGGGCCGCAGGATCATCGCCTCGGGCCGGGTCGCCATGAGCCACGGGCGCCGGGTGCTGTTCAACCCCACATACGAACTCCGACCGCTCGGCAAGGAGTAGCCGGTGACGTCTCTCGACAAGCCGACGTCCGAAACGGACCAGCCCCACCCCACCGACCGGCACAGCGCCGGCGGAAGGCACGCCGCCCAGCAGGACGCCGCGTCGAAGGCGGTCACCGAAGCCGCCCTCTTCGAGGCCTTCGGCGGTGTGCGCGGCATGGTGGAGACAGTCCTGCCCGGGCTGCTCTTCGTCACGATCTTCACCATCAACAAGGACCTGCACATCTCGGCCATCGCGGCCCTGGCGGTCTCCCTGGCCCTGGTCGCCGTACGGCTGCTGCGCCGGGACACCGTGAAGCACGCCTTCAGCGGCGTCTTCGGGGTCGCCTTCGGTGTCGTCTTCGCGATGATGACGGGCAACGCCAAGGACTTCTACCTGCCGGGCATGCTCTACACGCTGGGGCTGGCCACGGCCTACCTTGTCACCGCCGCCGCCGGGGTGCCGCTGATCGGGCTGATCCTGGGCCCGGTCTTCAAGGAGAACCTCTCCTGGCGGACGCGTAACCCCGGCCGCAAGAAGGCGTACACCAAGGCCAGTTACGCCTGGGGCCTCATCCTGCTCGCCAAGTGCGCGATCCTCTTCCCGCTGTACTGGTGGGCCGACACCACCCAGTTCGGCTGGGTGCTGGTCGCGCTGAAGATCCCGCCGTTCCTGCTCGCGGTCTATCTGACCTGGGTCTTCCTCGCGAAGGCGCCGCCGCCCATCGACGTCTTCGCCGAGATGGAGGCCGAGGAGAAGGCCGCGGAGCAGGCAGAGAAGGACCGCAAGGCCGAGCAGGCCGCGGCAGCCCTCCGCAACCCGGAGGCGTAAAGACGTAAAGGTAAGGGCCCGTAACCGCTGTTGTGCGGTTACGGGCCCTTCCTATGCTCACGCGTCAGCTGTAGGACCGCTCACACGTCAGTCGTCGGACGACGGATCGCGGCGGACCGACAGCAGGTCCTCCAACTGCTCCTCGCGCGCCTGGGCCGCCACGAACAGCAGCTCGTCACCGGCCTCCAGGGACTCCTCGGGGCTCGGCGTCAGCACCCGCGTCCCGCGGATGATGGTGACCAGCGAGGTGTCCTCGGGCCACGCCACCTCACCGACCCGGGTGCCGGCCAGCGCCGACTCCGGCGGCAGCGTCAGCTCCACCAGGTTGGCGTCGCCGTGGCTGAAGCGCAGCAGCCGGACCAGATCGCCGACGCTCACCGCCTCCTCCACCAGGGCCGACATCAGCCGCGGGGTCGAGACCGCGACATCGACGCCCCAGGACTCGTTGAACAGCCACTCGTTCTTCGGGTGGTTGACCCGCGCCACCACCCGCGGCACGCCGTACTCGGTCTTCGCGAGCAGCGAGACGACCAGGTTCACCTTGTCGTCCCCCGTCGCCGCGATCACCACGTTGCACCGCTGCAACGCCGCCTCGTCCAGCGAGGTGATCTCGCAGGCGTCCGCGAGCAGCCACTCGGCCGACGGCACCCGCTCCACCGAGATGGCGCTGGGCGCCTTGTCGATGAGCAGCACTTCGTGCCCGTTCTCCAGCAGCTCGGCGGCGATGGAACGGCCCACCGCGCCCGCCCCGGCAATCGACACACGCATCAGTGACCGCCCTCCTCGGGACCCTCGGCGAAGGCCTCTTCGACCTTGGCGATCTCGTCCGTACGCATCATCACGTGGACCAGGTCGCCCTCCTGCAGGACGGTCTGCGACGTCGGCAGTATGGCCTCGCCCAACCGGGTGAGGAAGGCGACGCGGACGCCGGTCTCCTCCTGGAGGGTGCTGATCCGGTGGCCGATCCAGGCCGGTGTCGTGTGCACCTCGGCGAGCTGGACACCCCCGCTCGGATCGCGCCACAGCGGCTCCGCGCCCGACGGCAGCAGCCGCCGCAGCATCTGGTCCGCCGTCCAGCGCACCGTCGCCACGGTGGGGATGCCGAGCCGCTGGTAGACCTCGGCCCGCTTCGGGTCGTAGATACGGGCCGCGACGTTCTCGATGGAGAACATCTCGCGGGCCACCCGGGCCGCGATGATGTTGGAGTTGTCACCGCTGCTGACCGCGGCGAACGCCCCGGCCTCCTCGATGCCCGCCTCGCGGAGGGTGTCCTGGTCGAAGCCGACCCCGGTGACCCGGCGGCCGCCGAATCCGGACCCGAGACGGCGGAAGGCCGTCGGGTCCTGGTCGATCACCGCGACCGTGTGCCCCTGCTGCTCCAGGGTCTGCGCGAGAGCGGCTCCGACGCGCCCGCAACCCATGATGACGATGTGCACCGTTCGCCTACCTCGCCGTCCTGGTCGTCCGGCCGACCTGCGAAAACACGCTGCTCACACTTCTCTCTCAGCTTGCCGGGCAAACAACGGGGCAACGACTTCGGCGCTGCCCGGGGATGAGCTTATGCCGCTGGGGGCCCGCTGTTTCCTCCGAGTGTGCGTTGCCCCGGACACATGGGCAAAGAGGGAGTAAAAGCGCTGCGCCGGTCGCAAGGATTCCGTTAAGGATTACGGCCGGTTTCCGCTCCTTCCGCAGGAGAGAGCGGTGCCACGGCGTTCAGGCGTCCATGACCGGCACGGGCTCCGCTTACGATCCTCAGCGTGTCCAAACTGACCGACGTGCCCAAAAGGATTCTGATCGGGCGGGCGCTGCGCAGCGACAAGCTGGGGGAGACCCTCCTCCCCAAGCGCATCGCGCTCCCCGTCTTCGCGTCCGACCCGCTGTCCTCGGTGGCGTACGCCCCCGGAGAAGTCCTCCTGGTCCTGTCCATCGCGGGTGTGTCGGCGTACCACTTCAGCCCCTGGATCGCGCTGGCCGTCGTGGTCCTGATGTTCACGGTCGTCACCTCCTACCGGCAGAACGTCCGCGCCTACCCGAGCGGCGGAGGCGACTACGAGGTCGCCACCACCAACCTCGGCCCCCGGGCCGGACTGACCGTCGCCAGCGCCCTGCTGGTCGACTACGTCCTCACGGTGGCCGTGTCGATCTCCGCGGGCGTGGAGAACCTGGGCTCCGCGATCCCCTTCGTCATCGAACACAAGACGCTCTGCGCGATCGGCGCCATCGTCCTGCTCACGCTGATGAACCTGCGCGGGGTCAGGGAGTCGGGGAAGCTGTTCGCGGTCCCCACGTACCTCTTCGTGGCGGGCGTCTTCCTGATGATCCTGTGGGGCGCGTTCCGGGGCCTGGTCCTCGGCGACACGATGCACGCCCCGACCTCCGAGTTCGAGATCAAGCCCGAACACCAGGGCCTCGCGGGCTTCGCGCTGGTCTTCCTCCTGCTGCGCGCCTTCTCCTCCGGCTGCGCCGCCCTGACCGGCGTGGAGGCGATCAGCAACGGGGTGCCGGCCTTCCGCAAGCCGAAGTCCAAGAACGCGGCGACGACGCTCGCGATGATGGGCCTGCTCGCCGTCACCATGTTCTGCGGGATCATCGCCCTGGCCATGACCACCGGCGTCAAGATGGCCGAGTACCCGGCCAAGGACCTGATCCGCGACGGTGTCCCGGTCGGCGACGGCTACACCCAGGACCCGGTGATCGCCCAGGTCGCGGAGGCGGTCTTCGGCCACGGCTCGGTCCTCTTCATGCTCCTCGCCGCAGCCACCGCGCTGGTCCTCTTCCTGGCCGCGAACACCGCGTACAACGGCTTCCCGCTGCTCGGATCGATCCTCGCCCAGGACCGCTACCTGCCGCGCCAGCTCCACACCCGCGGCGATCGCCTCGCCTTCTCCAACGGCATCGTGCTGTTGGCCGGCGCCGCGATGCTGCTGGTCTGGATCTACGGCGCGGACTCCACGCGCCTGATCCAGCTGTACATCGTCGGCGTCTTCGTCTCCTTCACCCTGAGCCAGACCGGCATGGTGCGGCACTGGAACCGCCTGCTGGCCGACGAACGCGACCAAGCCAAGCGCCGCCACATGATCCGCTCGCGCGCCATCAACGCCTTCGGCGCCTTCTTCACCGGCCTGGTGCTGGTGGTCGTCCTGGCCACCAAGTTCAGCCACGGCGCGTGGGTCGCGCTGCTCGGCATGGTGATCTTCTACGGCACGATGACGGCGATCCGAAAGCACTACGACCGGGTGGCCGCCGAGATCGCGGCGGACGACGCCGTCCCCGACGAGACCATCCGCCCCTCCCGCGTCCACGCGATCGTCCTGGTCTCCAAGCTCCACCGCCCCACCCTGCGCGCCCTCGCCTACGCCAAGCTCATCCGCGCCGACCACCTGGAGGCGCTCTCCATCAGCGTCGACCCGGACGAGACGAAGGCCCTGCGCGAGGACTGGGGGCGGCGCAACATCGACGTACCGCTCAAGATCCTGGACTCGCCCTACCGCGAGGTGACCCGCCCGGTCATCGAGTACGTGAAGGGCCTGCGCCGCCAGAGCCCGCGCGATGTGATCAGCGTCTATATCCCGGAGTACGTGGTCGGCCACTGGTACGAGCACCTGCTGCACAACCAGAGCGCCCTGCGCCTCAAGGGCCGCCTGCTCTTCACGCCGGGCGTGATGGTCACCTCGGTCCCGTACCAGCTCCAGTCCTCCGAGGCGGCGAAGAAGCGGGCGCGCAGGCGAGCGGACTGGACCGCTCCGGGTTCGGTACGGCGGGGCCCGGTGGAACGCCGGCACAAGGAGCCGGGCCGGAAGGGCTGAGCGGGGCGCGGCGGACGTCTCGTGGTAAGCACCCTGGCGGCACCCACGTAGACTGGTGGGCTGTTGTCCGGCCGCGCGCACCCGCCTTTCCCCTTCCTCCCTGGAGCCTCCCCTCATGCAGAACGAACCCACGTCGTCGCTGGTCGGAGAGGAGTACGAGGTCGAGGTCGGCCCCGTCGCACACGGCGGCCACTGCATCGCCCGTACGGCCGAGAACCAGGTCCTCTTCGTCCGCCACACGCTCCCCGGCGAGAAGATCATCGCCAAGGTCACCGACGGCGACACGGACTCGCGCTTCCTGCGGGCCGACGCCGTACGGATCCTGGAGCCGTCCAAGGACCGGGTCGAGGCCCCGTGCCCGTACGCCGGTCCCGGCATGTGCGGCGGCTGCGACTGGCAGCACGCCAAGCCCGGCGCGCAGCGCCGCCTCAAGGGCGAGGTGATCGCCGAGCAGCTCAAGCGCCTGGCGGGCCTGACGCCCGAGGAGGCCAGCTGGGACGGCACGGTCATGCCCGCCGAGGGCGACAAGCTCCCGCCGGGCGAGGTCCCGGCCTGGCGCACCCGCGTCCAGTACACCGTGGACGCGGAGGGCCGGGCGGGCCTGCGCAAGCACCGCTCGCACGACGTCCAGCCGATCGACCGCTGCCTGATCGCCGCCCCCGGGGTCTCGGAGCTCGGCGTCGAGAAGCGCGAGTGGCCGCAGATCGCCGCGGTGGAAGCGATCACCGCCACCGGCTCCAACGACCGCCAGGTCATCCTCACCCCGAAGCCCGGCGGCCGGCTCCCCCTGGTGGAGCTGGACAAGCCGGTC
Source organism: Streptomyces sp. SID8374 (assembly GCF_009865135.1). Lineage (NCBI taxonomy): Bacteria > Bacillati > Actinomycetota > Actinomycetes > Kitasatosporales > Streptomycetaceae > Streptomyces > Streptomyces sp. SID8374. Next base: position 857,112 of record NZ_WWGH01000002.1, read on the forward strand.
TCCGTACTCCGCGTCGAGGAGCACGACGGCGGCGTCCACCGCGTCCACGGCCGCGCCTTCGTCCGCGAACGCGCCGACGACCGCACGTACCGCGTCGGCTCCGGCGGCTTCTGGCAGGTCCACCCGCAGGCGGCCAACACCCTGGTCCGCGCGGTCATGCAGGGCCTGCTGCCCCGCAAGAACGACACGGCCCTCGACCTCTACTGCGGCGTCGGCCTCTTCGCCGGAGCCATCGGCCAGCGCATCGGCGAGAAGGGCGCGGTGCTCGGCATCGAGTCCGGCAAGCGCGCGGTCGAGGACGCCCGCCACAACCTCAAGGACCTGGACCGCGTCCGCATCGAACAGGGCAAGGTCGACCAGGTCCTGCCCCGCACGGGCATCACGGAGTGCGACCTGATCGTCCTGGACCCCCCGCGCGCGGGCGCGGGCAAGCAGGTGGTCAAGCACCTGTCAGGCCTGGGCGCCCGCAAGATCGCCTACGTGGCCTGCGACCCGGCGGCCCTGGCCCGGGACCTGGCGTACTTCGCGGAGGGCGGGTACAGGGTGCGGACGCTGCGGGCGTTCGATCTGTTTCCGATGACGCATCATGTGGAGTGCGTGGCGATTCTGGAGCCGGTGGCGAAGGGCGCCTGACCTGCGGTTTTGTGCGTGCGCATTATGTGCGGTGTGGGCGTTGCGGGCGATATCTTGACGCTGAAACGACGCCCGTGACACTCGCTCTGATGGAGTGTCAGGCGCGTGTTGGACACGTCGGGCGAGGTGAAGGCTGCGAGTGACGCTGCACACCCGAGAGAGCTGGTGACGCTCGGAGCGGAGTCGCCGGGGCCCGTCGATCAGATGCCCCGGAAGAGACCAGCGAGCGCGGTGACCTGCCGCGATGAGGGAGATTTGGTCGCTGACCTGGGCGAATGGTCTTTCACTTGTTTCAAGCTCGTGCGGGTTGATGAAGCCGCAAGTCCCAGAAGGGTCCACACCGTCACCAGGCCGGAGCTGGCTTCGATGTGCCGTTGAGTACGGCGCAGAGTGCCGTGCGCGTCCGGGAGGCCCCGGCCGATGGTGCCCACATCGACGGCTGTGCGGCGGGCGATGGTCGGCATTCAGGCCCGGGCTGAGCCGCGGCCATGGATGAGATGGGCGGTGCTGACGGCACGCAGGACACCCCGCGTCGGCGGGAGTGTTCCGGGCGCGAGCGAACAGCGGCGGCGGCAAGAAGGAGGTGGTCCGGGGCGGATGCCGGCCCATCTCGCCGAACGGTCGCCCGGACCGCACCGCCGCCCGCAGCCGACTGCCGGCCGGAGGGTCTCGATGTGCTGTTCGGAGCCTGTGCCCAATGACCACCACCTCGGCGGCACGCGCCGACCGTGCACCGGCCCCCGGAGTTTCACCTGGGCGCAACCGCGCAATGGCCGCCCAGCAGAGCTTCCCCCCGGGGGTACGTTCCTGACAGCTGGCCGGGCACCGAGCGCTCGCGCGCCAAGACGGCCCGATTGCTCTCCCGTCCGCCCTGTGCGCTGGAGAGCGCTGGCAGCGAACTGCACCACAAGCACGGGCCCCGGCCGCCGAGCAGGGCCATTCCGCAGGGCACGAGCCGGAAGCCGAGGGCATCGGGCTGCTCGCAGAACTCCTCCGGATGGCGCGGGTCGCAGGCCGCTCTGATCGTGTCCGGGGTGGTAAGCGTTGACGCGGGTGCATGACTCGCCCCGCACCGCCGGCCGCCTCGCGATCGGATCCCCCATGTCCTCGGCATCGGCGGGCCGTTGCGGTGGGTCTCCCCGCCCGGAACCGGAGGTCACGATGCCGGTCGAGAACGCGTCCAGAGACGCTCGACGGGGTCGTGCGGATGGCTGGAAGGTGTTGTGCCGGGGCAGTCGGGCGTGGATGCTCGAAGCGCGCCGCCGGGTCGGCGCATGGCACGGTTTCCGGTCAACTTACCTGTCTTTTTGGCGATATGGGTTTGCCTTTTTTGAAGTTACTCAAACTGTAGTATGCGGTGGCGTTGTTGCCACCCTGGACGGAGCGAGTGCATGGACGGGCAGGACGAGGCGCTGGACAGTTCGACGAGCTGGGTCGCCACACACGTGCGGAGGTATCTGGCGAGCGACGGGGCCAGCGGGCACATCTGGTACGGGAAGCCGACGCTCGTGCTGACCCACCGGGGGCGCACCTCAGGAGCGCTGCGGCGGACCGGACTCATCTACGGGGAGGACGACGGGAACTTCGTCGTCGTCGGATCCAACGGGGGGTCCGACCTGCACCCGCAGTGGTACCTGAACCTGCTCGCCGACCCGCGGGCCCGGATCCAGGTGGCGGCCGACGTGCACGAGGTCGCCGCCCGGGAGGCCGAGGGGACGGAGCGGGACCGGCTCTGGGACGCGATGGCCGCGATCTTCCCGCAGTACAAGAGCTACCGGAAGAAGACCGAACGGCGCATTCCCGTCGTGGTGCTGGAGCCGCGGCAGGGCTGAGCCGTGGGCATGGCGTGACGTGGGGGCCGGGGAGCTCCCGTCGCGGAGCGGAGCGGGCCGACGCGGTGGTGGCCCTGTTCTCGGGGGGCCACCGCGTGGGTTCCCCCCGTTCGATGTCCGTACGTCGTAAGGGGTGTGTTGTGGGGAGAATCAGCCGCCGGGGGTTGCTGACCGCGGCAGCGGCGGGGGCCGCGACCGTGACCGCGACGAGGGGGGCGCAGGCGGACGCCGGAAGGCCGCCCAAGTCCACGCCGTGCGTGCCCGAGACGCGGATCACGACCGTGCGGGTGGGCGACGCCCGGTATCACGAGCTGGTCGCCAGGGGGTTCAACGGCCGGTACACCGGTTCGCCGGACAAGGTGCACGTGGTGCACTCGGCCGCGCAGGTCGTCCAGGTGCTGACCACCGCGGTGCGGGCGGGCAAGCGGGTCGCCGTCCGCAGCGGCGGGCACTGTTTCGAGAACTTCGCCGACCACCGCGACATCAGGGTGCTCATCGACACATCGCCGATGCGCTCGGTCTACTTCGACCGCGAGCGCCGGGCCTTCGCCGTCGAGCCGGCCGCCACGCTCGCCGAGGTGTACCGCACCCTGCTCTACGACTACGGGGTCACCCTGCCTGGCGGTGTGTGCCCGCAGGTCGGGGCCGGCGGCCACGTCGCCGGCGGCGGGTACGGTCCGCTGACCCGCCGCGACGGCACCGTCGTCGACCACCTGTACGGCGTCGAGGTCGTCGTCGTGGACGCCTCGGGCCAGGCCCGGGTCGTCACCGCGACCCGCGAACCCGGCGACCCCAACCGGGAGTTGTGGTGGGCTCACACCGGAGGCGGTGGCGGCAACTTCGGCATCGTCACCCGCTATCTGTTCCGATCGCCGCAGGCGCAGGGGAACGACCCCGAGTCGCTCCTCCCGAAGCCGCCGACCCGCCTCCGCACGACGTTCGCCACCTGGTCCTGGGCCGACCTCGACCTGGACCGCTTCACCCGGCTCGTACAGAACTACAGCCGCTGGTTCGAGGCGCACCACGCCGATCCGCGCTACAGCAGCCTCTACAGCACCCTGCACCTCAACACCCACGCCATCGGCTCGATCTCGATGGAGGCCCGCTTCGACGGCGGCAGGGCCGACGCGGCCGACCTGATCGACCTGTTCGTCGCGGCGGTGAACGAGGGCAGCGGGCTGACGCCCGCGGTCGAGCACCAGGACGACCTGTGGCTCCAGGCGACCCTGGGCGCCCGCTACGACACCGACGGGTACGACCGGCACAAGTCGAAGAGCGCCTACCTGCGCCGCACCTGGACCGCCGAGCGGATCGCCACCGTGCACCGCCATCTGACCGACCCCGCCTTCGAGGGGTGGGGCGCGGTCGACCTCTACTCCTACGGCGGCCGGGCGAACGCCGTGCCCTCCGCCGCGACCGCGGTGCCGCAGCGCGACTCGATCCTCAAGGCGTGGTTCTCCGTCACCTGGATGGATCCGGCCACCGACGACCTGCACCTGCGGTGGATCCGCGAGCTGTACCGGGACGTCTTCGGCGACACGGGCGGTGTCCCCGTGCCCAACTCCGAACACGACGGCTGCTACATCAACTACCCGGACACCGACACCGCCGACCCGGCCTGGAACACCTCCGGGGTGCCCTGGACGACCCTCTACTACAAGGACAGCTACCCCAGGCTCCAGCGGGTCAAGGCCGCCTGGGATCCGCAGAACGTCTTCCGCCACGCGCTCTCCGTCCGGCTTCCCTGACCGCGGTACCCGGACGCCCGTACGAACACCACACGAAGGGAAACGAGTTCGTGGAGTCACGCCGAACCGTTGCCACCCACCTCACCCTGGGCGGAGACCTGAGCGTCCGCCGCCTGGGCTTCGGCGCCCTTCGGCTGACCGGCCCCCATCACTGGGGGCCGCCGGCGAGGCCGGAGAAGGCGATCGAGGTCGTGCGGGAGGCGGTCGCGCTCGGCGTGACCTTCATCGACACCGCCGACGTCTACGGGCTCGGTGCCAACGAGGAGCTGCTCGCCGCCGCTCTCCACCCGTACGCCCCCGGCCTCGTCGTCTCCACCAAGGCGGGCGAGGTGCGGCCCGGGCCGCACCAGTGGCGGGTCCTCGGCCATCCCGACTACCTGCGCCAGCAGGCCGAACTGAGCCTGCGCCGACTGCGGCTGGAGCGCGTCGAGCTGTTCCAGCTGCACCGGGTCGACCCGAAGGTCCCGCTGGAGGACCAGGTCGGGGCGCTCAAGCAGCTCCAGGACGAGGGCAAGGTCCGGCACATCGGGCTCTCCGAGGTGACCGTCGCGCAGATCGAACAGGCCCGGGCCGTCGCCCCGATCGCCAGCATCCAGAACAAGTACGGTCTCGACGAACGCCGTTACGAGCCCGAGCTGGTGCACTGCGAGCGGGAGGGAATCGCCTTCATCGCCTGGAAGCCGCTCGCCGGCGCCGCCCGCCCGGCCGCGGGCAGCGCCTTGGCCCGGATCGCCGCGGAGACCGGCGCGAAACCGGCGCAGGTGGCCCTCGCCTGGCTGCTGCACCGCTCGCCCGTGATGATGCCGATCCCCGGCACGTCGTCCGTCGGTCACCTGCGGGCCAACATGGCTGCGGAGCGCCTCGCGCTCGACGAGAAGCACTTGGCGCTGCTCGACGAGGGGTGACCGCGGTGGGGGCCCGGTGGTCGCGGCCGCCGGGTCCTCCCCGCAGGTCCGGTCTCAGGCGCGCATCTCGTCGGCCACGGCCATCACGTAAGAGCCGTATCCGGAACGGGAGAGCCTCACGCCCAGCTGGTGGCATGCCTCCGCGTCGATGAAGCCCATCCGCAGCGCGATCTCCTCCAGGCAGGCGATGCGCACGCCCTGCCGGTCCTCCATCGTCTGCACGTACTGTCCGGCCTGGAGCAGTGACTCCGGCGTGCCGGCGTCGAGCCAGGCGAATCCCCTCCCGAAGGGCACGAGTTCGGCGCGTCCGGCGTTCAGGTAGACCCGGTTGACGTCGGTGATCTCCAGTTCGCCGCGGGGCGAGGGACGGATCTGCCGGGCGATCTCCACGACGTCGTTGTCGTACAGGTAGAGGCCGGTGATGGCGAGGTTGGACCGGGGCTTCTCCGGCTTCTCGGCCAGCGACACCAGCCGCCCGTTCTCGTCGACTTCACCCACGCCGTACCGCTCCGGGTCGGTCACCGGATAGCCGAACAGGACGCAGCCGTCGAGCCCCCGCCGGTGGGTCGCGAGCAGGTCGTAGAAGCCGTTCCCGTGGAAGATGTTGTCGCCGAGGACGAGGGCGACGTCGTCGTCCCCGATGTGGTCGGCGCCGATGAGGAACGCCTGCGCCAGCCCCTCGGGGACCGGCTGTTCCGCATAGGAGAGGGAGAGCCCCAGCTGGCTTCCGTCGCCGAGCAGCCGCTGGAGCTGAGGAATGTCGCCCGGCAGTGCGATGATCAGGATGTCGCGGATGTCGGCAAGCATGAGCGCTGAGAGCGGATAGTAGATCAGAGGTTTGTCATTCACCGGCAGTAATTGTTTCGAAACGGCGAGAGTGATGGGATGCAGACGGCTTCCGTATCCGCCCGCAAGGATAATTCCTTTCACGACTCCTCCTGTTCCGGGAACTTCCCGACGACCCTAGGCGGCGGAGTTCCGACAAACAATGAAGGATGTGAGGGAGTCGACCGTCGTACGAGGTCGGGGGTGATTTGGATGCTTCTGTCCGGCGTCCTCGATCGGTTCTCGAGCATGCCGCTTCCGCTCCTGCATAGGGTGCTATGCGTGACCGCGGCTCATTCCGATATCGATCGTGAGGGAAGGTAGGACGATGGCGAAAGAACTGACCGTCGAGCGGCTCTTCGGCATCCTGCGCGAGTGCGCGGGGGAGGAGGAGACCGTGGCAGGGGCGGAGGACGCCGTCGACGCGGAGTTCACGGAGCTGGGGTACGACTCCCTGGCCCTTCTGGAGACCACCGCCCGCGTCTCCCAGGAGTACCGCGTGGACATCCCCGAGGACGAGCTCGCGGACGTGCGCACGCCGGCTGCCTTCCTGGAGACCGTCAACCGGCTGCTCGCCGTGGCCTGACGGCCGGCCGGCCCCACCGTGGCCGACCGTCCCCGGCCCTCGGCCGGTCCTGACCTGAGGTGCACATCGCGGACCTTTACCGGAGACCTGCGCCCCGTGGGTTCCCGGGAATGTTCACGGGGTGACGTCACGTTGAGGGGCGGGGTGACGTCACGTTAAAGGAATGGTAAGCACTGTCCCACGCTGACATCATGGGGGAAACCGTCGTGAAGCTAGGTGTCTTAGGGCCGCTGTCCGTACAAGTGGGTGAGGACTCGCACACGCCGAGCGCGCCCAAGATGAGAAGCGTCCTGGCGACGCTCCTCGTGCACGCCGATCAGGTCGTGCCCGTGTCGTCGCTGATCCGGGAGCTCTGGGACGAGAATCCGCCCGTCAGCTGCCTGACCACGCTGCAGACGTACATCCTCAACCTGCGCAAGTTGTTCGCCACCGCCGCCAGACTGACCACCCGGCAGGTGGCCTCCGAGATCCTCGTGACCCGCTCCGGGGGGTATCTCTTCCGCTCCGGCCGTGACGATCTGGACGTGCACCGCTTCCACGAGCTCGTCGCGGACGGACGCCGGGCGCTGTCCTCCGGCGACGATGTCACCGCCCTGGCCACCCTCACCAGCGCCCTCCAGGTCTGGCGCGGGCCGGCGCTGGTCGACGTCACCGCCGGCCGCATCGTCGAAGGGCGCCGCCAGCAGTTCGAGGAGTCACGGCTCGTCGTCCTCGAGTACCTCGTCGACACGCAGCTGAGGCTGGGCATGTACCGCGAGGTCCTCACCGAGCTGGCCGCGCTCACCGCGGACAACCCCTACCACGAAGGCCTGCACGCCCAGTACATGCGCGCCCTGTACCTCAACGGGCGGCGTGCCCAGGCCCTGGAGGTGTTCCAGCGCCTCCGGGTCAACCTCGTCAACCACCTCGGCCTGGAACCCGGGCTCGCCGCCCAGGAACTGCACCGCTCCATCCTCAACGCGGAACCGATCGACGCCCAGGGCGGTCTGCGCCGGCCCACCGGTGACATCGTCCGCATGTCCTCCGCGGGCGCCTCGCGTGTCTACTGAGAGCCCCGGGGGCCCGGTCCGCGTGCGGACCGGGCCCCCGGGGCGTGCGCACGGGAGGAGGCTCAGCGCGCCACGTGCGCCAGCACGAACCGCACCGGGGTCGGCAGGCGCAGCGGGCCGTCCCCCCGCAGCCGGTCCAGCTCCGTGATCAGCCGCTTCCGCAACTGCGCGCTCTCGTACGCCGGGAGGTGCTGCCACAGCAGCCGCATGCCCTGGGTGTGCGACCAGTCCACCCACGTCCTGCCGTCCGCGGCCACCAGCTGCACGTGCTCGTCGGCGACCTCGATGTCCTCGAAACCGGCCCGGATCATCGTCCGGGTCAGTTCGTCCCGGTCCCCGAGCCAGCTGTTGAACCGGCGTTTCAGGGCCTCCGGCTGCCACTCCGCCGGCAGGTTGCGCAGCAGCCGCTCCGGGATCAGGTCGGTGAAGACCGGCGGCAGGAACGGGAAGGTGTCGTCCGTGAAGACCGGACTGGTGAAGGCGATCCGGCCGCCCGGACGCAGCAGCGACGCGTACCGCCCCAGCGCCTTCGGGGCGTCCGGCAGGAAGATCACGCTGTAGCTGCCCGTCACCGCGTCGAACGAGGCCGGCGGGAGATCGGGGTGCTCGCCGTCCATGACCCGCACCTCGACGTGGCGGGTCCCCAGCGCCACCGCCCGCTCACGGGCCGCCTCCACCATCGCGGGCGCGATGTCGATACCGAGCACGTGGCCCGAGGGGCCCACCCGGTCGGCCGCCTCGAACAGCACGGCGCCGCGGCCGCAGCCGACGTCGAGGATCCGCTCGCCCGGGCGCGGGGCGGTCCGCTCCACGAGTCGCCGTCCCATGGGTGTGAAGAATTCGACCCCCATCTGGTCGTAGGTGGCGGCGGCCTCGTTGAATGCCTCGGTCACCGTTGACTTGTACTTCGTCTCGTCCATGGTTCCTCTCCGGATGAGGTAGCCGACGCGACCACTTTCTCCGCTGTTTCTGGAACGGGGGTCGATCCGCACTCGGCGCCCGCTCGAATTCCGCTTTCCTTTCGGTCGATGAGCACGGGATCGGATTGTTGCGGGCGCTCCGGGAAGCCAGGATGGGGTCACCGCCCATTTTCCCGACGAGGAGGTCCGCCGTGGCCGATCACATCGACATCGTGCGCCGCATGGTGAACGCGTACAACACCGGTGACGTCGACGACGTGGCTGAATTCATTCACCCCGACTATCTGAATCCGGGCGCCTTGGAGCACATGCCCACGCTCCGTGGCCCCGAGGCGTTCGCCCTCGCGGTCAAGTGGCTCAAGCTGACCTTCTCCGACGAGGCGCACCTGGAGGAGATCTCCTACGAGGAGAACGGCAGTTGGGTCCGCGCCAAGCTCGCCCTCTACGGTCGCCAGGTCGGCGAACTCGTCGGAATGCCGGCCACCGGCCGCCGATTCTCCGGCGAGCAGATCCACCTCATCCGGATTGTCGACGACAAGATCCGCGACCACCGCGACTGGCCCGACTACCTCGGCACCTACCGCCAGCTCGGCGAGCCCTGGCCGACCGAGGAGGGCTGGCGGCCCTGACCCCGCCCCGACTTCCGTGCGCCCCGCGCATCCTCGGCACCCCAGGGAAGGAACACGGTGAGCACCACGCCCTCCACCGGCCCGGCCGCCCGGACCAGGGAGACCGGACCCGTCGATGGCACGGCTCCGTCCGCGCCGCCGCAGGACCCCACCGACAAGGACCTCGACATCCTGCTCAAGCAGCTGGGGAATCTGGTCACCCCGATGGCCGTCCGGGGCGCGGCCACCCTCCGGCTCGTCGACCACCTCCGAGACGGCGCCACCACCGTCGGAGAGCTGGCCGCCCGGACCGGCACCCACGCCCCCACCCTCGCCCGCCTCGTCCGCCACCTCGTCGTCACCGGCGTCCTGGCGGGCGACGGCGAGGACGGCACGCTACGGCCCACCCGCCTCGGCCTGCTGCTCGCCGACGACCATCCGGCCCAGCAGCGCGCCTGGCTCGATCTGCACGGGGCCATCGCCCGCGCCGACCTAGCCTTCGCCGGGCTCCTCGATGTGATCCGAACCGGCCGGCCCGCCTATCAGGACCGGTTCGGAAGCCCGTTCTGGGAGGACCTCTCCGCCGAGCCGGAGCTGGCCGACTCCTTCGACGCCCTGATGTCGTGCGACGAGGACCTCGCCTACGAGGCTCCGGTCGCCGCCCTCGACTGGACCGACACCCGGCACGTCCTCGACGTCGGCGGCGGCGACGGCGCCCTGCTCGCCGAGGCCGCGCGGACCGCGCCGAAGCTCCGCGGCACCCTCGTCGAACTGCCGGGGCCCGCCGCGCGGGCACGCCGCCGGTTCGCCGGGGCCGGACTCGACGACCGGCTCGCCGTCGTCGACGGCAGTTTCTTCGACCCGCTGCCCGCCGGCGCCGACACCGTCCTGCTCTCCTTCGTCCTCCTCAACTGGTCGGACGAGGACGTGCTCGCGGTGCTCCGGCGCTGCGTCGAGGCCTTGGAGCCGGGCGGCCGGGTCGTCGTCCTCGACCGTGCCGACCGCGACGGCGACGGCTCCGACCGCTTCTTCTCGACCCTGCTCGACCTGCGGATGCTCGTCTTCATGGGCGGCCGCGTCAGGACCCGCGACGAGGTGGTCGGGCTCGCCGCCGACGCCGGGCTCGCCCTCGTCGGCGAGGGCGGCAGCGGTTCGAGCACCCTGCCCTTCGACTTCTCGATCCTCGAGTTCGTCCGCGCCCCCGGGCCAGCCCCCTCAGCCAAGGAGGAGCACCACCATGCCTGAACGCCTCGTCCCGAGCGGCGATGTCGAACTGTGGAGCGACGACTTCGGGGACCCCGCCGACCCCGCGCTGCTCCTGGTCATGGGCGGCAACCTGTCCGCGTACGGCTGGCCCGACGAGTTCGCCCGGCGGCTCGCCGACGGTGGGCTGCACGTGATCCGCTACGACCACCGGGACACCGGCCGCTCCACCACCCGCGACTTCGCCGAACACCCCTACGGCTTCGACGAGATGGCGGCCGACGCGATCGCCGTCCTCGACGGCTGGGGAGTGGAACGCGCCCACGTCCTGGGCCTCTCCATGGGCGCCACGATCTGCCAGGTCATCGCCCTCGACCACCACGACCGGCTCCTCAGCCTCGCCCTGATGCTCGGTGGCGGCCTCGACATCGACTTCGACGACAACATCGAGCGCGTCATGCGCGGCGAGCCCACCGCCGATGGACTGCCCGGACCGCAGCCGCCGTTTCTGGAGGCCTTGGCGCTGATGTCCCAGCCCGCCGAGGGCCCGGCCGAGGAGATCGACAAGCGGGTCCGCAAGTGGCGCATCCTCAACGGTGACGCCGTCCCCTTCGACGACGCCGAGTACGCCCTGTGGGAGGAGCGGGCCGTCGACCACGCCGGAGGCGCCATCGCCGAGCCGTACGCGCACTACCAGCTCACCCTGCCGCCGCTCGCCCGCGCCGCCGAACTGGCCCGGGTCACCGTGCCCACCCTGGTCATCCAGGCCGAGCGGGACCCCATCGCCCCGCCGCCGCACGGCAAGCACCTCGCCGGCCTCATCTCCTCCGCCCGGCTGGTCGAGATCCCCGGGATGGGCCACGCCCTGCCGTCCTCCGTCCACGAGCCGCTGGCCGGAGCCCTCCTCGCGCACACCCTCGGCTCCCGGTGACCGCGCGGGAGCAGGCGCCGGAGCCGACGGGAGCCGGACACACCATGTACGGACGGGACCTGGCCCAGGTCTACGACCTGGTCCACAAGGAACGCGGCAAGGACTACCGGGTGGAGGCGGAGGCCGTGGCCGCCGCCGCACGCCGTCACCGTCGCGACGCCTCCCGGCTGCTCGACGTCGCCTGCGGGACCGGCGGCCACCTGTGCCACTTCGCCGAACTCTTCGATCACGTCGAGGGACTGGAGCTGTCGGAGCCGATGGCCGTCGCCGCCCGGGCGGCGCTGCCCGGCACGCCTGTCCACCTGGGCGACATGCGCGACTTCCAGCTCGACGCCCGCTTCTCGGTGGTCACCTGCATGTTCGGCTCCATCGGCTACATGGAGTCCACCACCGAACTACGGCGCGCGCTCGACATGTTCGCACGGCACCTGGAGCCCGGCGGGGTGGCCGTGGTCGACCCCTGGTGGTTCGACGAGACCTTCCTCGACGGTCACGTCTCCGCCGACGTGGTCACCGTCGACGGCGTGACCGTCTCCCGCGTCTCGCACTCCGCCCGCCGGGGCCGCGTCTCGCACATGGACGTCCATGTCGTCGTCGCCGAACCGGGCGTCGGAGCACATCACTTCGTCGACCGGCACGACATCTCCCTGTTCAGCCGGGAGGAGTACGAGGAGGCCTTCTGCGCCGCCGGATTCCGGGTCGAATACCTGCCGGGGCAACCCTCCGGGCGGGGGCTGTTCGTCGGCGTCCTGACATGACCGGGGACGCGGGCGCCGCCCGCACCCGAGCAGCGAACGACACGAGAGGAGCGACATGAACGACCACGAGGTCGACGTCCTGGTGGTGGGTGCGGGGCTCGGCGGCCTGTCCACGGCGATGTTCCTCGCCCGTCAGGGCGTCCGGGTACTCGTGGTGGAGCGGAGGTCCGGGCTCTCGCCCTACCCACGCGCCGCCGGTCAGAACCCGCGGACCATGGAACTGCTGCGGATCGGCGGCGTCGCCGCCGAGGTCGTCCGGGCCGACGACATCCGCGGCGACCAGGGCGACTTCGTCATCCGGATCGGCCGCACGGTCCGCGGCGAACCCCTACGCACCGTGTCGGAGAGCTTCGACGACATGGTCGCCGCCACCGCCCCCTGCACTCCGGCGGGCTGGGCCATGCTCTCCCAGGACAAGCTGGAGCCGATCCTCCTCGCCCAGGCCGAACGCCACGGCGGCGCCGTCCGTTTCGACACCCGGCTGGTCTCCTTCCGGCAGGACGACGACGGCGTGACGGCCACCCTGGAGGGCCCCGACGGCGGATACGACCTGCGGGCCCGCAACCTCGTCGCGGCCGACGGCAACCGCAGCGCCGTCCGCGAGTCCCTCGGCATCGGACGGTACGGACACGGGACCCTCGCCCTCATGGCAGGCGTCATCTTCGACGCGGACCTGACGGGCCTGCTGGAGGCAGGTTCCACCGGCTGGTACTACCTCCACCACCCCGAGTTCACCGGCACCTTCGGCCCCACCGACTGCCCCGACCGCTTCACCCTCTTCGTCGAGTACGACCCGGAGAAGGGGGAGAGCCCCGACGACTTCACCCCGGAGCGGTGCACCGAGCTCATCCGGCTCGCGCTGGAGGACCCCGGTCTGGAACCGGAGATCATCGACATCCAGGGCTGGGAGATGGCCGCCCGGATCGCCGAACGGTGGCGCGACGGGCGGGTCTTCCTCGTCGGCGACGCCGCCAAGGTCACCCCGCCGACCGGAGGCATGAGCGGCAACGCGGCTGTCGCCGACGGCTTCGACCTCGCCTGGAAGCTCGGCGCCGTGCTGAAGGGCCAGGCCGGACCCGGCCTCCTCGACACCTACGAGCCAGAACGCCGCACCGCCGCCGAGCTCGTCGTCGCCGAAGCGCTGGCCATCTACGCCGAGCGGATGGCCCCGCACATGGCCGACATGTGGGACCGGTCCGTGGGATATGCCGAGACGCTCCTCGGCTTCCGGTACCGCTCCACGGCCGTGCTCGCCTCGGACGAGGACCCGGCCCGGGTCGAGAACCCGCTGGAGCCGACCGGCCGCCCCGGCTTCCGCGGCCCGCACGTCCCGGTCCTCCGGGACGGCGAACCCGTCTCCACGGTCGAACTCTTCGGCGACGGCTGGACCCTGATCGCCGGCGAGTCCGGAGACACCTGGGCCCCCGCGGCCGCCCGGCTAGCCACCGAACTGTCCCTCCCGGTCACGGCACTCCGGATCGGTCTCGACCTCGCCGACCCGGACGACCGTGTGTCCGCGGCGTACGGCATCGGCAAGTCCGGCGCCAGCCTCGTCCGCCCCGACGGGATTGTGGCCTGGCGCGTCGACGAGGCGCCCACCGACACCGCCGCCGTCCTCGACGACGTCCTGAGGCGGATCCTCGACCGGTGACGACGAAGCGGCGGCCCGGGGCGGAGGAATCCGCCCCGGGCCGCCGCGGGGACGGGACCGGCGTGCCGTCACACCCGCCGGTCCGCCGTTCTCAGCGTGCGCCAGGACCCCCGACCAGCAGCCGGGACGCGGACGCCGGCATGCCGACCGTCCGTGCGACCTGGCGCACCCGCTCCACGAGCAGCGCCTGCCGCAACGTCGCCGTCTCCTCGCCGGCCGACCGGGCCTTGGCCAGCGCCGCCCGCACGAACGCGTCCATGGCGTTGAAGACCTGGTTGTCCTCCGGCAGCGCCCGCTCCGTCACCACGTCCTGCTGCTCGATCCGCACCACCGGCCGCAGCTGCTCCGGCGGAGTGAACGCCCTCCGCACGCTGACCCGCCCCCGGTCGCCCCAGAGGGCGTACATCGACCGGTACGCGTGCTCGAAGCCGAAGTCCAGCTGCGCCGTCACCCCGCGCTCGTCGCAGAGCAGCACGCTGCCGGCCACGTCCACCCCGGTCGACCCGTCGACCCGCAGGAACGCGCCGAGCACCTCCAGCTCCCCGGTCAGATGCAGCTGGGCCGCCCGCAGCGGATACACTCCCACGTCCAGCAGCGCCCCGCCGCCCAGCTCCGGGCGGTAGCGGAACGACTCCGGCGCCAGCGGCGGCACCGCGAACGTCCCCGAGAACTGGCGCAGTCCGCCCACCGAATCGTCCAGCATCGCCCGCACCGCGGCATGCTGCGAGTGGTGCAGGAACATGAAGTTCTCGGCCAGCACCAGCCCGAGCCGGGACGCCGTCGTCAGCAGCTCCAGCGTCTTCTCGTACGTGTCCGACATAGGCTTCTCGACCAGGACGTGCTTCCCCGCCCGCAGCGCCCGCATCGCCCACGCGTGGTGCATGCCGGGCGGCAGCGGGATGTAGACGGCGTCCAGGTCCTCACGCTCCAGCAGTGCCTCGTACCCCCCGACCCCTTCGCAGCCGAAGACGGCCCCGACCTGCACGGCCCTGGCCTCGTCCCGGCTGGCCACCGCCACGAGGTCGACCCGGTCGTGCGCGGCGAGAACGGGCATGATCCGGCGGATCGCGATGTTCGCGGTCCCGAGCACACCCATTCTGAGCGCCCGTTGCTGACGGTGCTCTGGCATAGCGATCCTCATCACCTCGCGGGAGTCCCTTGGCGTCGCCACCGTATTTCCGGACGATCCAACGCCGCTTGAGGACCGCTGGACCCCGAAACGGGCCCGGAGGGACGGAGGTCCGCTTTCGAGTGTTCTTCTAATCCGGCCCCGTACGTTGCCGGGTAATCGGATGACGGAGGTGGCTCGGTGACAGCGGCGACCAGTGCGCTGGGGCGCGACCTACAGCTCGTACACGCGGCACAGTGGCTCTACTCGGTGAACGGTGAACCGTTCGTCCCCGGCGACGGAGACCCGTACGCCGGCCTGGTGCGCGGCTTCGACGAGGACACCGCACCCTTCCACGCGGCCCTCGCGGAGCGCGGACCGCTGTGGCGCAGCAGGCTCGGACACTGGGTCGCCGGCCCGGCGGCCCTGCCCGGACTGCTCGGCCATCCCGACCTCGTGGTCGCGGCGGCCGTTCCCCAGTCCGAACCGTGGCTGCCCGCGCCGGACCGGCAGCGGACCGCCGCGCGGGGTCTCGCCCACCGGGGCGCCGTCCGCGCCGCCGCCGCGCCGCTGCGGCAACGGGTCGCCGGGACGGCGGCCGGCATCGCGCCCGGCCCCGCCGACCTGATCAGCGCCGTCGCGGCCCCACTCGTCGCCGCCGGCTACGCCGCGCTCCTCGGCGTGGCCGAGGACCGGCACGCCGAGTTCGCCGCCGCCGTCACGGACACCGCGCCCTCCGTCGACGCCCTGCTCTGTCCGCAGAGCCTCGCTGTCACCGGACGGGCCGCCGCCGGAGTCCGCGAACTGCGCGGACTCCTCGCCCCGTCGGACCACGCCGAGGCCGGACTCGTCCTCGCGGTCGCCGGCACCCGCGCCGCCACCGACCTCCTCGGCGAGACGCTGCTGAGCCTCCTCGATCGGCCCGGGGAGTGGACACGGCTGCGCACCGATCCCGCACACGCCGCCGCGGCCGTCCGTGCCGCCACGCCCCCGCAGGGCCCCTGGCACCTCCACCCGCTGACTGCCCTCGCCCCTCTGGACGCGGCCGGCGTCCCCATCGAGGCGGGCGACCACGTCACCCTCGTGCCCGGCCCCGGCGATGCGGAGCCCGCCCCCTACGCGCGGCTGCTGCTCCCCGGCGCCCGCGCCGTCGCCGGGGAGGCGCTTCGCCTGCTCGCCGCACGCTTCCCGCACGTCCGGCCCGACGGCGCGCCGGTCCGCGCCCGCCGTGCCCCCGTCACCCGCCGCCTGGTCCGGCTGCCCGCGCTGCTCGGCGAGGAGGAGACCCGATGAAGGTCCTGTTCACGTCCCTGGCCCACCACACCCACTACTACCCCTTGGTGCCGCTCGCCTGGGCCCTGCGCACCGCGGGTCACGAGGTCCGGGTCGCCAGCCAGCCCGAGCTGACCGACGTCATCACCGGTACGGGGCTCACCGCCGTCCCGGTCGAGTGGTCCCTCGGCCCGGTCGAGGACATGGGTCTCCTCGGCGCCCTCCACGACGAGGCTTCCGCGCACGTCCAGGGCTTCGACTTCGCCGCCCGTGGCGACCGCCCCTGGACCTGGGAGCAGCTCCTCGCCCTGGAGAACGTCATGGTGCCGACCCTGTACGGCGCCCTCAACAACGACGTCATGGTCGACTCGCTCGTCGCCTTCGCCCGCTCCTGGCAGCCCGACCTCGTCGTCTGGGAGACCTTCACCCTCGCAGGCGCCCTCGCCGCCCGCGCCACCGGCGCCGCCCACTGCCGACTCGTCTCCGGCCCGGACATCAGCGTCCGCGCCCGACAGGAGTTCCTGCGCCTCGCCGCCGAGCAGGAACCCGAGCACCGCGAGGACCCCACCGCCGAGTGGCTGGAGCGGACCCTCGCCCGTATCGGCTCCCCGCACGGATACACCGAGTCCATGGTCACCGGCGAGTGGACCGTGAACACCACCCCGCCCAGCACCCAGCTCGACCTCGGCCTGCCGACCGTCCAGGTCCGGCACGTCGCCTACAACGGCCCCGCCGTCGTCCCCGACTGGCTGCGCACCGCCCCGGAGCGCCCTCGCGTGTGCGTGACGCTCGGCTCCTCCGCGGCCGACACCGGCGTCGACATGCTCAAGCTCCTCGGCGGCCTCGCCCAGCTCGACGCCGAGATCGTCGCCACCGTCGACGCGGAGACCATGGCGGCCGCGGACCTCCCGGACAACGTCCGGCTCGTCGACTTCGTCCCGCTCAACGACCTGCTGCCCACCTGCGCCGCCGTCGTCCACCACGGCGGCGTCGGCACGAAGGCGACCGCGGAACTGCACGCCGTCCCGCAGCTGATCCTCGCCTTCGGATGGGACACCGAGGTCATGGGCCGCGGGCTGGAGGAGATCGGCGCGGGCATCTGCCTGCCCAGTGCCGAACTGCTCCCGGAAGCGGTCCGCACCCAGGTCGACCGGCTCCTCACCGAGCCGTCGTACGCCGAGGGCGCTCGCCGGCTCCAGGAGGAGCTGCGCGCCGTGCCCAGCCCCAACGAGATCGTCCCGGTCATCGAGAGGCTGGTCGCCGAGCACCGCGTCGGTGCCGACGCCGGACCGGCCTCCCGCGGCACCCACGTCGCCCACCACAGCTGAGGCGGAGATGTCAGAGATATCGGATACCAAGGCGCAGGTCCTGAACCTGGCACGCACGTTCCACAAGGAGCAGGAGACCCGCGCTTTCGAAGCCGGGGTCACGCCGATCCTGCCCGCCGGGGCAGTCCTCGACGAGGAGGACCGGATCGCGCTCGTCGAGGCGGCGCTGGAGCTGCGCATCGCCGCCGGCGTGCGGTCCCGGAAGTTCGAGAGCGAGTTCGCGCGCTACTTCCGGCGCCGCAAGGCGCACATGGTCAACTCCGGCTCGTCGGCGAACCTGCTGGCGGTCGCGGCGCTGACCTCGCCCAAGCTGAAGGACGTGCGGCTGCGCCCCGGCGACGAGGCCATCACTGTCGGGGCGGGTTTCCCCACCACCGTCAACCCGCTTGTGCAGTACGGGCTGAAGCCGGTCTTCGTCGACATCGAGATGGGCACGTACAACGCCTCGCTCGAACAGATCGAGGCGGCGATCACCCCGCGCACCCGGCTCATCATGATCGCCCACGCGCTCGGCAATCCCTTCCCCGTCGCCGAGGTCGCCGAACTCGCGGCCCGGCACGGCATCTTCCTCGTCGAGGACAACTGCGACGCGGTCGGCTCCACCTACCGAGGACGGCTCACCGGCACTTTGGGCGACCTGTCGACGGTCAGCTTCTACCCCGCCCACCACATCACCGCCGGCGAGGGCGGCTGCGTCCTCACCTCCAGCCTCGAACTCGCCAGGATCGTCGAGTCGATGCGGGACTGGGGCCGGGACTGCTGGTGCGAACCAGGCACGGACAACACCTGCCTCAAGCGGTTCGACTACCAGCTGGGGACCCTGCCGGCCGGCTACGACCACAAGTACATCTTCTCCCACGTCGGATACAACCTGAAGGCGACCGACCTCCAGGGCGCCCTGGCGCTCAGCCAGATGCGCCGGATCGACGACTTCGGTGTCGCCCGTCGGCACAACTGGCAGCGGCTCCACGACGGCCTCGCCGACGTGCCCGGCCTGCTGCTGCCCCGGGCCACCCCGGACAGCGACCCGAGCTGGTTCGGCTTCGTCCTCACCGTGCTGCCCGACGCCGGATTCACCCGCCGCGACCTCGTCGGTTTCCTGGAGTCGCGCCGCATCGGCACCCGGCGGCTCTTCAGCGGCAACATCACCCGCCACCCCGCCTACCAGGACGTGGACTACCGGATCGTCGGCGAGCTGACCAACTGCGACACCGTCACCGAGGACACCTTCTGGGTCGGCGTCCACCCAGGACTCACCGCCGAGATGATCGATTACGTCATCGAGTCCGTCACCGAGTTCTGCACGCGAAAGGGCTGATCACGTCATGACCGAACGTACCGTCAGGACCGCCGTCGTCACCGGTGCCACCAGCGGGATCGGGCTCGCCGTCGCACGCCACCTGGCCGCTGACGGCCACCGTGTCTTCCTCTGCGCCCGGGACGCCGATCGCGTCGCGCTCACCGTGAAGGAGCTGCGCGCCGAGGGGTACGAGGCGGACGGAGCAGCCTGTGACGTGCGGGACACGGACGCGATCGAGCGGCTGGTAGGCGCGGCCGTGGCGCGCTACGGACCGGTCGGCATCCTGGTCAACAACGCCGGCCGCAGCGGCGGCGGGGAGACCCACACGCTCACCGACGAGCTGTGGGACGACGTGATGGCCACCAACCTCGACAGCGTCTTCCGGTTCACCCGCGCCGTGCTCACCACCGGCGGGATGCGGGAGGGCGACTGGGGGCGGATCGTCAACATCGCTTCCACCGGCGGCAAACAGGGCGTCGTCCTCGGTGCCCCCTACTCCGCCTCCAAGCACGGCGTCGTCGGCTTCACCAAGGCGCTCGGCCTGGAACTGGCCAAGACCGGGATCACGGTCAACGCGGTCTGCCCCGGCTACGTCGAGACGCCGATGGCGGTCCGGGTCCGCCAGGGTTACGCCGCCGCCTGGGAGACCACCGAGGACGAAGTCCTCGGCCGCTTCCAGGCCAAGATCCCGCTCGGCCGCTACACCACCCCCGACGAGGTGGCGGGGATGGTCGGCTACCTGCTGACCGACGCGGCCGCTCCCGTCACCGCGCAGGCGATCAACGTCTGCGGCGGCCTCGGCAACTACTGAGGAGAGCCATGTCCGACGAGAACCCGCAGTCGTCCGCCGCGCCCACCGTCCACGAGACCGTCCACGAGACCGAGGTGGACGCCCCCGCCGAGGCGGTCTACGACCTGGTCGCCGATGCCACCCGCTGGCCGGTCCACTTCCCGCCCAACCTCCACGTCGATGTCCTGGAGGGCGGCGGGGGGAAGGACGGAGTGGAGCGCCTGCGGATCTGGGCGACCGCCAACGGAGCCATCAAGAGCTGGACCTCCCGACGCGAACTCGACAGGGCCGCACTTGCGGTGACGTTCCGTCAGGAGCGATCGCAGGCGCCGGTGGCGAGCATGGGCGGCACCTGGCACATCGAACCGCTGGGGGAGCGGCGCACCCGGGTGCGCTTCACCCACACCTTCACCGCGGTCGGCGACGACCCCGAGAACGTGGCCTGGATCCGCCGCGCCATCGACACCA
Organism: Streptomyces sp. SID8374; assembly: GCF_009865135.1. Classification (NCBI taxonomy): domain Bacteria; kingdom Bacillati; phylum Actinomycetota; class Actinomycetes; order Kitasatosporales; family Streptomycetaceae; genus Streptomyces; species Streptomyces sp. SID8374. The sequence continues at coordinate 877,027 of NZ_WWGH01000002.1, forward strand.
ACACCGCCTCCGAGCTCCAGGCGCTGCGCGCCGGCGCCGAGACGGCAGCCGACGGGCTCGTCCTCACCTTCGACGACACCGTGCACATCGCGGGATCCGCCAAGGGCGCCTACGAGTTCATCCGCGCCGCCGACCGGTGGACCGAACGCCTGCCGCACGTCGCCCGGGTCTCGCTCACCGAGGATGTCCCCGGCGAGCAGGTCCTGGAGATGGACACCCGTACGGCCGACGGCTCCACCCACACCACCCGGTCCGTGCGGATCTGCTTCCCGGCCGAGCGGATCGTCTACAAGCAGATCCACACCCCCGCCCTCATGGACGCCCACACCGGCGAGTGGATCTTCGAGGAGGACGGCGACGGCTGCGTCGTCACCTCGCGCCACACCGTGCGGATCGCCCCCGGCGCGGTGCGGGAGGTCCTCGGCCCGGACGCCGACGTCGCCCGCGCCCGTGAGTTCGTCCGCGAGGCCCTAGGCCGCAACAGCCGGGCCACCCTCGACTACGCGGCGGCCCACGCGGGCGGCCTGCGCGCGGGGGGGCCTGTCGGTCACGACGTGTACATCTCGGTACAGCGGTTCTACGCCGAGCAGATGCGCCACCTCGACGAGGGCCGTGCGGAGGAGTGGGCGGCGACGTTCACCGAGGACGGCGTCTTCGGCCAGAACTCCGGTCCGGGGCCGGTCCGGGGCCGGACGGCCATCGCCGCCGCCGTCCGCGCCAACCAGGCGCGGCTCGCCGCGGACCCGCAGCAGCGCCGGCACGTCTTCGCCATGCTCACGGTGGACCCGGCGGCCGACGGCGCGGTCCGCGCCCGTTCGTACGCGCAGGTCCTGGTGACCCGGCCGGGCGGCCCGACCGTCCTGCACCTGAGTGCCGTCTGCGAGGACGAGCTGGTCCCGGCCGCCGACGGCTGGGCGGTCCGGCACCGCCGGGTCGACCACGACGGCGTCTGACCCCCCGGTACCCACCCCGGGGCCGTACCGCAACAGGCGGTACGGCCCCGGGTCGTAGCGGGAGGAGCCTCCCGCGAGGTGCCTCAGGCCGTCTGGAGGGGGCGGTCCAGGTAAAGCCGCAGGTGCTCCGCCGTGTGCGAGTGCGGGGTGCGCAGCAGCTCGGCGGGCGTGCCGGTGAAGACGATCTCGCCACCGGTGTTGCCGCCCTCCGGGCCGAGGTCGATGACCCAGTCCGCTTGGGCGACGACCGCGAGGTCGTGCTCGATGACGACGACCGTGTTGCCACGGTCGACGATCCGGTTCAGCAGGCCGAGCAGCATGTCGATGTCCGACAGGTGCAGGCCGGTGGTCGGCTCGTCCAGGATGTAGACGGTGCCCGAGCCGGAGAGCCGGTCGGCGAGCTTGAGCCGCTGGCGCTCGCCGCCGGAGAGGGTCGCGAGCGACTGCCCGAGGCCGAGGTAGCCGATGCCCGTCTCCATCAGGGCCCCGACCCGGGTGCGCAGCGGGCCCGAGGGGAAAAACCCGGTGGCCTCCTCCGCGGACATCTCCAGCACGTCGGCGATGTTCTTGCCGCGCACCGTGTGGCGCAGCACCGACTCCTTGAAGCGGCGGCCCTCGCAGCTCTCGCAGTGGGTGGTGACCGGGTCCATGTAGGCGACCTCGGTGATGAGGACGCCGCGGCCCTCGCACTCCTCGCAGGCGCCCTTGGAGTTGAAGCTGAAGAGGCTGACGTCCTCGCCGCTCGCCTTGGCGAAGAGCTTGCGGATCGGGTCCATCAGCTTGAGGTAGCTGGCCGGGGTGGATCGGGAGGAGCGCGCGATGGACGACTGGTCGACGAAGACCGCGTTCGGGTACTGCTCCCGGAAGGCGTGGGCGATCAGAGAGCTCTTGCCGGCGCCGGCGACGCCGGTGACGGCGGTGAGGACGCCGGCCGGGATCTCGGTGGAGACGTTCTTCAGGTTGTGCACGGTGGCGTCGCGGATCGGCAGGGTCCGGCCGAAGGGGCGGGCGGTCTCCTTGAGCCCGCCGATGCGCCGCAGCCCCTGCCCGGTGAGCGTGTCGGCCTCCGTCAGCTCGGCGTGGCTGCCCTCGAAGACGATCGTCCCGCCGTGCACGCCGGCCCGCGGGCCGATCTCGACGATGTGGTCGGCGACGGCCATCACGTCGGGGTCGTGTTCGACGACGAGGACGGTGTTGCCCTTGTCGCGCAGCGCCCGGATCAGTTCGTTGAGCCGGCTGACGTCGCGCGGGTGCAGGCCGACGCTGGGCTCGTCGAAGATGTACGTGAGGCCGGTGAGTTCGCTGCCGAGGTGGTTGACGAGCTTGAGGCGCTGGCCCTCGCCGCCGGAGAGGCTGGAGGTGGAGCGGTCGAGGGTGAGGTACCCGAGGCCGATCGACTCGATCTGCTCCAGCGTCTCGCGGATGGTGGTGACGAGGGGCGTGTCCAGCCGTTCCTGGAGGGCGGTGACGACCGTGATGAGGTCGCTGACCTGCATCTGGGTCCAGTCGGCGATGTTCCGGCCGTCGATCCGGGTGGCCAGGGCCTTCTGGTTGAGGCGGGCGCCGTCGCAGGTGGGGCAGCGGCCCTCGGTGAAGAACTCGGCCGCCGCGTCGCGGGCCGCCTTGCTCATGCCGGTCGAGTCGCGCTTGAGGTGGCGGCGGACGAAGCTGTCGACGAGACCTTCGTACTTGAGGGCCAGGACGTTGCCGTTGGGGTAGGTGATCTCGACGGTCCCGCCGCTGCCGTAGAGGAGCGTGTGCAGCTCCTCCTCGGTGTAGTCGTCGATCTTCTTGTCGGCGTCAAGGCGCTCGTAGCGGGCGTAGAACTGCCAGCTGGTGCTGCCGACGGTGTGCCCGGGGACCCGGATGGCGCCCTCCGCGATGGACCGCGAGCGGTCGATCATCAGCTCGGGGTTGGCGCGGCGGGCGCGGCCGAGTCCCTCGCACTCGGGGCACATGCCCTTGGGATCGTTGAAGGAGTACAGCCAGGTCTGGCCCAGGCCGTCGTTGCCGTGGTTGGCGAAGAGGACGCGCATCACCGTGTAGACGTCGGTGACGGTGCCGACGGTCGAGCGGGCGTTGCCGCCGAGGGGGCGCTGGTCGACGACGACCGGGGTGGTGATCTTCGTGACGGCGTCGACGTGCGGACGCTCGAACTTGGGGAGGTCGTGCCGGATGTTCCACGGGAAGGTGGCGTTGAGCTGCCGCTGGGCCTCCACGGCGACGGTGTCGAAGACCAGGGAGGATTTACCGGACCCGGAGACGCCGACGAAGACCGTGATCCGGTTCTTGGGGATGACGAGCGAGACGTTCTTGAGGTTGTTCTCCCGGGCACCGACGACCTGGATGCCCTCGTCCGGTGCGGTGGGTGGCGTCTGGTTCACGAATGGTCCTCTCTGCGTCGTATGACGTGGTGTCGTGGGACGGACGCCGTGTGGTGCGGCGTTGTCGGCCCCCGGACTCATCGCAGCTGGTCGCGGACGGCCTTCAGCAGGCCGGGGGCCTGGGGGTCGATCGTGGGCGCGAAGCGGCCCACGGGGTGGCCGGCGGCGGAGACGAGGAACTTCTCGAAGTTCCAGCGCACGTCGCCGTTGTGGCCCTCCGCGTCCGTGAGAGGTGTGAGGGCCGTGTAGAGCGGATGCCGGCCGGCTCCGTTGACCTCGGTCTTCTCTGTGTGGGGGAAGGTGATCCGGCGTACGGAGCACTGGGCGGCGATCTCCTCGGCGCTGCCCGGCTCCTGGGCTCCGAACTGGTTGCAGGGCACGCCGACGACGACGAGGCCGTCCGCCCGGTGCTCGTGCGCGAGTGCCTCCAGGGCGGGGTACTGCCCGGCGGCGAGCGCGCACCCGGAGGCTACGTTGACGACGAGCAGGGGGGTGCCCCGGTGGCGGGCGAGGAGGTCGGGGGTTCCGTCGAGTCCGGCGATCGGGATGTCGAAGAGAGCCATGTCCGCACGCTAGGCCGGGCCGGTCAGGAGCCGGTCGACTCCGCCTCGTGGGGTTCTCGGCTCCCGCTTGGCGGAGCGGTCCTCCCGGGCCCGTGTCGGGGGCCCGGGAGGCGGGGAGGGCGCGGGCCGTACGGGGGTGGCCGGCCCGCGCCCGTTCAGGGTCCGCTACCGGCTCAGGGCGCGGTACTTGCGGACGGCGAGGGGGAAGAACACCAGGAAGATCAGGAGCGGCCAGACGAACGACATGAGCATGGCGTTCTCGGCGATCCATGAGGTGCCCCCGACGCCCGGGTTGCCGAAGAGTTCCCGGGTGGCGTGGGCGGTGGAGGAGAGTGGGTTCCACTCGGCGATCGTGCCGAGCCAGCCCGGCATCATCTCCGGCGAGGCGAAGGTGTTTGCGACGATGCCGAGCGGGAACAGCAGCGTGTAAACGGCGGAGGCCGCCTCCGGGGAGCTGATCACGAGGCCGAGGTAGATGCCGACCCAGAGCAGCGCGAACCGGAGCAGAAGCAGCAGGGCGAAGCCGCCGAGCGCCGGGGCGAAGCCGTCGTGCCAGCTCCAGCCGACGATGGCGCCGCACCCCATGAGGATGACGAGGACCACGCTGCTGTACAGCATGTTCACGATGGCCTGGCCGAGGACGACCGATCCGGCGGACATGGGCATGGAGCGGAAGCGGTCCGTGACGCCCTTGGACGCATCGGCGGTGACGCCGGCCATGGTCTCGCCGATGCCGAAGGCCATCGACATGACGAACATGCCGGGCATCAGGTACTCCATGTAGTCCCCGCCGCCCTCGACCTGCATCCCGCTGCCGAAGATGCCGCCGAAGAGCAGCACCATCAGGATCGGGAAGGCGAGTCCGGCGAGGATCTGGGTGGGGTTGCGGGCCCAGTGGGAGAGCCCGCGGAGAGTGAGGGTCCAGGAGTCGGCGAGGATCCAGCCCAGCTTGGCGAGCGGGTTGGTCGGCACCTCGGGGGCGCTGATCGCGGTCACGAGGGGATGACCTCCTTGTTGCGCTGCTCGGCATAGGAGGCCGCCCCGTTGCCGGTCAGGCTGAGGAAGACCTCGTCGAGGGTCGGGCGGCGCAGGGCGATGTCCTCCGCCTCGATGCTGTTCTCGTCGAGGGCACGGGCGACCGCGGTGAGGGCGGCGACCCGGTCCTTGACGACGGCGCCGACGCGGCGGTTGTCCGCGTCCGTGGCGGGGTCGGTGCCGAGGAGCGAGCCGATGATCCGGCCGGCGGCGTCGAGGTCGTGCGGCCTGCGGACCACGACCTCGATCCGGTCGCCGCCGAGCATGTTCTTCAGCTGGTCGGGGGTGCCGGTCTGGACGACCCTGCCGCCGTCGATCAGGGAGATCATGTCGGCGAGCTGGTCGGCCTCTTCGAGGTACTGCGTGGTGAGCAGGACGGTGCGCCCGTCGGCGGCGAGGCCGCGGACGGACTCCCAGACGTCGTTGCGTCCCCGGGGGTCGAGGCCGGTGGTCGGCTCGTCGAGGAACAGGACGCCGGGGGCGAGGATGAGGCTGGCGGCGAGGTCGAGGCGGCGCCGCATGCCGCCGGAGTACTGCTTGGCCGGCTTGTTCCCGGCTTCGGTGAGGCCGAAGCGCTCCAGCAGCTCGTCCGCGCGGAGCTGCGCGTTGCGCTTGCCGATGTGGTAGAGGCGGCCGAACATCACCAGGTTCTGGCGGCCGCTCAGGTCCTCGTCGACGGCGGCGTGCTGGCCTAGGAGGCCGATCCGCTGCCGGACCTGGGCGGCCTGGGTGGCGACGTCGTAGCCGGCGACACGGGCCGTCCCGCCGTCGGCCTTCAGCAGGGTGGACAGCACGCGGACCGCAGTGGTCTTGCCGGCGCCGTTGGGGCCGAGCAGGCCGTAGACCACGCCCTTCGGTACCTCTAAGTCGAATCCGGAGAGGGCCTCCTTGTCGCGGTATTTCTTCTTCAGAGCCTCGGTCTGGATCGCCAGATCGGCGTCAGCCATGCCCACCCCTTCTTTCAGGCACTTGCCTTCGGGTGCTCAAATTTGGGTACCCGATGAGCATAGGGGAGGGTGCTCGGGATATTCAAGTTTTAGCAAGGATGGGGCGGAAGTGCTCCGCCGGCCTCCCAGTGATCGCGGTGCGAGGCGTACCAGGCCACCGTCGCGGCCAGTTCGGTCTCCAGCGACGTGCGGGGTGCGTACCCCAGCTCGCGCCGGATCTTGGCGTCGTCCACCGCGTACCGGAAGTCGTGGCCCTTGCGGTCCTCGACCCGCTCCACCAGGTCCCAGTCCCGGCCGCACAGCTCCAGCAGCCGGGCGGTCATCTCCCGGTTGCTCAGCGTGGTGCCGCCGCCCACGTTGTAGACCTCCCCGGCCCGGCCCCGTTCCAGCACCAGTCGCACCGCCCGGCAGTGGTCGTCGACGTGCAGCCACTCCCGGAGGTTCGAACCGTCCCCGTAGAGCGGCACCGGCAGCCCGTCGAGGAGCCGGGTGGTGAAGCGCGGTATCAGCTTCTCCGGATGCTGCCCGGGGCCGTAGTTGTTGGCGCACCGGGTGATCCGCACGTCGAGCCCGTGGGTGCGGGCGTACGCGCGGGCGAGGAGGTCCGCTGACGCCTTCGACGCCGCGTACGGCGAGTTGGGCAGCAGCGGTTCCTCCTCGGTCCACCGCCCCTCGGCGATCGACCCGTACACCTCGTCCGTGGAGACCTGGACGAAGACCCGGACACCGTGCCGCAGCGCCGCGTCCAGCAGCACCTGGGTGCCGAGCGCGTTGGTGCGGACGAACGCCTCGGCGCCCTCCACCGAGCGGTCCACGTGCGACTCCGCCGCGAAGTGCACCACGGCGTCGTGCCCCGGCACGACCTTGTCCAACAGCGCCGCGTCACAGATGTCGCCGCGGATGAAGTCCAGCCGAGGATGCCCGAGGGGCAGGTTGTTCAGGGTGCCCGCGTACGTCAGCACGTCCAGCGCGGTCACCCGGTCGTCCTCGTGCCCCGGACGGCCGTCGTCCAGCAGCATGCGCGCGAAGTGCGAGCCGATGAAGCCGGCCGCGCCGGTCACCAGGATGTTCACGCCCGTTCCTTCCTGTCGTACGGGGGGCGGGAGGAAGATCGCGCCCGCCACACCCGCACCGCCGTGTGGTCCGTCAGCGCCCGGCGGTCGCCGGACGGTGCCGCGCTGTCAACTGCTCGATGGCCGGTACCACTTCGTTCGGGGCCGGCGCCATCAGCATCGACCGGCGCAGCCGCCGCGCCCCCTCCCGATAGGACGGGTCGTCCAGCACCCGGACGAGCTTGTCGCGGAGCACGTCCACGGTCAGCCCCTCCGAGTGCAGGTGCAGCCCGGCGCCCAGGTCCTCCAGGCGCTGCGCCCGGTAGATGGCGTCCCACATCCAGCCGAGCGCCACCTGCGGCACCCCGTAGGCCGCTGCCGTCGCCCAGGTGCCCGCGCCGCCGTGGTGGACGATCGCCGAACAGGTCGGCAGCAGCGCCAGCATGGCGACGTGGTCCACCACTCTGATGTTGTCCGGGATCTTGGAGACCCCGGCCAGCTCGGTCTCGCTCAGGGTGGCGACGACCTCCACGTCCAGGTCGCCGACCGAGGCCAGCACCTCGTCGAGGTCGATCGCGTTCGGGAACTCCGTGTCCCGGATCGTCAGCCCCAGAGTCAGGCAGACCCGCCGCCGCCCCGGCGGTTCGCGCAGCCACTCCGGGACGACGGCCGGACCGGGACCGTTGTACGGGACGTACCGCATAGGCAGCCGGGGCAGGCCCAGCTCCATCCGCACCCCCGCGGGCATCTGGTCGACCGACCACTGCCCGGTGACGACCTCGGGGCCGAAGGCGGCCCCGTGCCGGTCGAGGGTGTACGCGAGCCACTCCTCCATCGGGTCGTCGCGCAGCTCCGGCGGCAGCTCCGCCTGACGCCGACGCAGCTCCAGATGGGTGCGGGCGAACAGGTCGGGGAAGGCCAGCAGCCGGGCGTGTGCCGCCCCCGTCGCCTTCGCGGCGACCGCGCCGGCGAAGGTGAACGGCTCCCAGAGGACGAGGTCGGGCCGCCAGAAGCGGGCGAACTCCACGAGCCCGTCGATCATCGACTCGTTGTTGATCTGCGGGTAGAAGGTCGACGTCAGGATCGCGTTGGAGGCCCGCAGATAGTCGGTGCTCAGCCGCTCGGGCCGGTTTTCCAGGTAGTCGCGGTTCAGGTGGTGCAGGAGCATCCCGTGCCCGACGGTGCGGATGACGTCGTCCATGCTGTGGTCCTCGCCCACCGGCACGGCGGTCAGACCGGCCCGGGTGATGGAACCGATCGCACCGGGTTGGCTGGCGACCCGCACCTCGTGTCCGGCGGTGCGCAGCGCCCAGGCCAGCGGGACGATGCCGTTGAGATGGGCGTCCTGGGCAAACGCGGTCAGCAGTACGCGCACCAGACGCCTCCTTCCGTGGTGGCCGGCGGATGGACCGTGTGGCTCATGCGGCTGAAGCCACGCATGCGGCTCATGCGGCTCCCGTCCCTCATGCGACGGGGAAGCGCAGCACGCCGCGCAGGACGGCGGAGCGGGCCCGGCGCAGCACCTCGGCGCCGATCCGCAGGTCGGGCCGCTGCTCGGCCAGGACGCGGACGGCCGCCTCGGTCTGGACCCGCACCAGGTCAGCCGTGACGGCGTCGGCCGGGCCACCGGTCCGGGTCAGCGAGAGCTCCCCGGGGCGCTCCGGGTCGAAGGCGCCGGGATCGGGGAAGACCTCCGGGTCGCGGTTGGCCGCGTCGACAAGCACGACGACCCGCCGCCCCTCCTCGACGGTCTGCCCGTCGAGCTCGACGGTCTCACGGGCGATCCGGCTCTCGAAGCGGAGCGGCGGGGCGAGCCGCAGCGCCTCTCGGACGGCCCCGGCCGCCCGGGACGGGTCGCGGGTCAGGCGCTCCCACTCCCCGGGGTGCGCGAGGAGGGTCTCCACCGCGTTGCACACGGCGATCGCGGTGGCCTCGACGCCGACGACGACGGCGAGCACACCGATCGCGACGGTGTCCTCCGGGTCCGCCCCGGACAGCCCGGCGAGGCCGGTGGCGCGGCCAGAGGCGACCAGCGAGGCCAGCTCCTCGGAGAGCGCGGTCTCGGCTTCCAGGAAGGCGCGGGCCACGGGAAGCTGCTGCGGGCAGTGCCCGGCGTCGAAGGCGCTGGCCAGTCCGGCGTGCAGTTCGGCGAGCCGCTCCCGGCCGCCCGTCGGCAGCCCGAGGAGCTCGGCGACCACGGAGAGCGCGGCGGGGACGGCCAGGTCGCGGTAGAGGTCGAAGCGGGCACTTGCCTCCGCGAGCGCCTCCCGGTAGGACCGCTCCACGTCGGCGGTCCGGCCGACCAGCGCCTCGGTGCCGAGGAGCGGGGCGGCGGTCCGGGCGAGGCGCTCGTACACGGCGGGTTCGAGGTTGAGGCGGGTGTCGTCGACAGGGACGACGTGGCAGAGCAGCGGGTTGTCCCAGACGTCCACGCCCGGGTGGTGCTGCGGACCCTCCTCCGGGTGGCGGGCGGAGAAACGGGGGTCGCCGAGGATCCGCGCGCCGAGCGCGTGGCTCGCGGTGACCCACGCGCCGGCCGCGCTCTCGTGCAGGCCCTGCTCGCGGGCGCGCTCGCCGTGGCTGAGCGGGTCGCCGTCGCCGGCGCGGAGGATGAGGGCGAAGGGGTCGCCCTGGGCGCCGAAGATGAACTGGACGCCTCGGATGGTCAGCAGGTGGCGGCCCAGCTCGCTGTTGGTCTGCTCGGTCAGCATGACACCGTCCTGGGAAGGGACCCTCGGGTCCGGGGGTGGGCAGGTCTGGTATGGGGCACGGGCCCGGAACGTCCCGCGGACCGCGGGACGTTGCGGTGCGGTGCACGGGGTGCGCGGAGGGGGGCGGGAAGGTCGCTTCCGACGCTAGCCACGCCACCTCCAGGGACACTCGACTCGGGCTACACGCCGACGGGCCCCGCCGTCCGTCCGGGCAGGAGGCATCCCGGCCGGAGCCGTTCGGCCGCGGCGCGCACAGCGGCGAGGTCGGCCTCGGGCGGGCCGGGCGCGGACGGCAGCAGCGGGACGGTGACGGACCGGCCGGAGCGGACGGCCGGGTGACGGCGGGCCAGCTGGGAGAGGCCCTGGCCGGGGCCCGCCTCGACGAGGACGAGGTTCCGGCCGTCGAGGAGGGTGTCGAGGGCGGGCCAGAAGTGGACCGGGTCGACGGGCTGTCGGGACCAGAAGCCGGGCTCCTTCGCCTCGGCGGCGGTCAGCGGGCGGGCGGTGTAGCCGGACACGACGGGGATGGCCGGATCGCCGACCGGCAGGGCGGCGATCCGGTCCTCGGCGCCCTCCATGGCCGGGGCGAGCGCCGGACTGTGGAAGGCCGTGGAGGCGGCCACCGGCCGCACCACGAATCCCGCGGCCCGCAGCTCCTCGGTGGTCGCACGCAGCGGACCGGCGAGTCCGGAGAGGACGGTCTGCCGGACGGCGTTGACGGCCCCGACCACGACCCCGCCGCCCAGGTGCGGGGCCAGCTCCTCCGGTGAGGCGGCGACCGCGACCATGCCGCCGGGCGGCGCGTCCGCGAGCCGGGTGACCCGGTCGTGGACGAGGGCGGCGGCGTCCCGCAGCGTGAAGATCCCGGTGAGGGCGGCGGCGGCCACCTCGCCGATGCTGTGGCCGAGCAGGGCGACGGGGCGGACGCCCAAGTCCAGGACGAGTCTGCCGAGGGCGTAGTCGACGGCGAAGAGCAGCGGCTGGGAGCGGGTGATGTGGTCGACGACCGCGCTGTCCCGGCTATTCAGCCAGTCCTCGCGCAGCCCGGTCGCCCGGCCGCCGAGCGGGCCGGGGGCGGCGAGCGCGGCGAGCGCCTCGTCCATGGCGTCGGTGAAGGCGGGCTCGACGCCGTGGAGCCCGGCGGCCATGCGGACGTGCTGGGAGCCCTGGCCGGGCAGCAGCAGGGCGACGGGGCGGGCGTCCGGCGGTCCGGCGGTCTGCGCCGCGCGGTCGGTCATCGGTCCCTCCAGGTGGGCCGGGTGAGGATCTCGACGACGGCGCAGGACCAGCTGAAGCCGGCGCCGACGCCGAAGAGGAGGCAGGTGTCGCCGGGCCGGAGGGTGCCTCCGGAGGCGAGGTGGTCGAGGCCGGCGAAGGGGTCGCCGGCGCCGAGGTGGCCGACGGTGCGACTCCAGGACCAGGTGGTGCGTCCGGGGTCGATGCCGAACTTGGCGAGGTAGGCGACGTGGAGCCGGCGGTGGCCGAGATGGGGCAGTGCGAAGCGGTCGATGTCGGCGAGCCCGAGTCCGGCCTCGGCGAGCGCCTGCTTGACCACCGTCTCCTGGGCGGCGGAGACCCGGGCGACGGCCGGGGAGGTGCCGTACCGGGCGAGGAAGTCCCGCTTGTGCGCCTCCAGGTCGACGACCGGCCGGTGGCCGAGCGGGGCGGCCGCGAAGGGGTCGTCGCCGCGGTGCATGCCCTCCAAATCGGGCGCGGAGACGGTGGCGACGGAGCGGACGCGGGCGAAGCCGGAGTGCCGGGAGACGACGAGGGCGGTACCGCCGTCGGCGTAGACCGTGCCGGGGTCGCTGCGCCAGCGGTCGAAGCCGGGCGGGCAGAATCGGTCGCCGGTGGTGAGGAGGGCGCCGGACCGTCCCGGGTCGGCGGCGAGGTAGGCCCAGGCCAGGTCGAGGGCGGCCATGCCGCCGTTGGACACCTGGCCGATCTCCATCGCCGGGCAGTGGTTCCCGACGGAGTGGTGCTGGACGTACGAGGCGGGCGCCCAGATGTCGAACCCCTGGTGGTAGAAGCCGGCATGCAGCACCAGGTCGATGTCGCCGGGACCGGCGTCGGCCCGGGCGAGCGCGGTACGGGCGGCCCGGGCCGCCATCTCGGGCCCTGCGTCGCCGGTGGAGACCGTGACCGACTCCATCCGGGTGGCGCGGGCGATGGCCGGGTCGCAGCGCCCGTCGGCGACGGCGTCGGCGATCCGTTCGGCCGGCGGCAGCCAGATCCCGGTTCCCTGGACGTACAGCTTTCCGCTGTTCACGCGGCGGCTCCGGCGGCGACGGCGCGGTCCGCGGAGCGGACGACCAAGGCGCTGTTGAAGCCGTGGTGGCCGCGGGCGAGGACCAGGGCGGCGGTGCCGGTGACGGGGCGCGGCCGGTCCGTGACCAGGTCGAGGCCGTACGCCTCGGGCACCCGGTCGACGCCGACGGTGGGCGGGGCGACTCCGTCGCGCAGGGCGAGCAGGGCGGTGACCACGTCGAGCGGTCCGGCGCCGGAGTAGAGACGGCCGGTGCCCGTCTTGGGCACGGTGACGGGCACGCCGCGGGGTCCGAAGACCTCGGTGAGCACGGTGGCCTCGGCGGCGTCGGCTCCGGGCAGGCCCGCGCCGTCGGCGAGGACGAGGGCGATCTCCCCGGGATCCGTACGGGCGTCGGCGAGGGCCTGCTCGACGGCCCGCCGCAGCGTCGGCGGGCGGCCGGATCCGGGGCGCGGGTCGAAGGTGGAGCCGAAGCCGGCGATCTCGCCGTAGGGGCGGCGAGATCGTTCGCGCGCGTGTCCGGCGTTCTCCAGGACGAGCATGGCGCCCCCCTCGCCGGGAAGGTGACCGCTGGCACGCCTGTCGAAGGGGCGGTACGCGGCGGTGCTGAGCCGTCCGCCGGCGAGCTGGGCGGCCATGCCGTACGGGCAGAGCGAGCAGTCCGTTCCTCCGGCGAGCATCAGCCGGGTGCCGGAGCGGATCTGGCGGCGCGCGTGGGCGATCACGTCGAGGCCGCCGGCCTGTTCGGCGACGTGGACGCCGGTGGGGCCGCTGAGGCCGTGCCGGATGGAGATCTGGCCGGTGTTGACGGCGTAGAACCAGGCGAAGGACATGTAGGCGCTGACCTTCTTGGGGGACTCCCCCCACAGGTGTTGGAGTTCGCGCTGTCCGAAGCCGAAGCCGCCGGAGGAACTGGCGGTGACGACGCCGCGTTCCAACGGGGGAATGGCGTCCAGGTCGACGGCCGCGTCGGCGACGGCCCAGTCGGCGGCGGCGAGGGCGAACTGGGTCATCCGGTCGGTCTGCGGGACGAGCCGGCTGGGCAGGTGGTCGGCCGGGTCGAAGCCGGTGACCTCGCCGGCGTGCCGGGTGGGGTAGCGGTCGGGGTCGAAGGCGCGGATGCGGCGGATGCCGGACTCGCCGCGTAGGGTGGCCGCCCAGTAGCGGTCGAGTCCGAGGCCGGTGGGGGCGACGACCCCCATGCCGGTGACGACGACGCTCATGCGGTCCCCCCCTCGGGGAGGCGCAGGACCATGGCGCTCTGGAATCCTCCGAAGCCGCTGCCGACCGTGAGGGCGGTGTCCATGCGGGTCTCCCGGGCGTGCAACGGCACGTAGTCCAGGTCGAGTTCCGGGTCTGGGTCGTGGAGGTTGGCGGTGGGCGGGATGACGCTGTGGGCGAGGGCGAGGGCGGTGGCGGCGACCTCGATGGAGCCGATTGCGCCCAGGGAATGGCCGATCATCGACTTGATGGAGCTGACCGGGACGCGGGCGGCGTGGGTGCCCAGGGCGTGCTTGAGAGCGGCGGTCTCGTGCACGTCGTTCTGCCGGGTGGCGGTGCCGTGGGCGTTGACGTAGCCGAGGGCGTCGGCGGGGAGCCGGGCCTCGGCGAGGGCGTCGGTGACGGCGGCGGCCAGTTCCCGTCCGTCGGGGCGGAGTCCGGTCATGTGGTAGGCGTTGCCGTGGGAGGCGTATCCGGCGATCTCGGCGTAGACGCGGGCGCCCCTGCGGCGGGCGGCGGTCAGTTCCTCCAGGACGAGGACGGCGGCACCCTCGCCGAGGACGAAGCCGTTGCGGGTCCGGTCGAAGGGGCGGAGCGCGGTCGCCGGGTCGTCGTTGCGGGGCGAGGTGGCGCGGATGGCGTCGAAGCAGGCGACGGTGATCGGGGAGATCGGGGCGTCGGTCGCTCCGGCGATCATCACGTCGACCGCTCCCTCGCGGATGAGCGCGGCGGCGTGGCCGATCGAGTCGAGACCGGAGGTGCAGCCGGCCGAGACGACGGTGCAAGGACCCTCGGCACCGGCGGCCCAGGCGAGTTCGGCCGCCATGGAGCTGGGCACGAACTGGTCGTAGAGGCGGCTGCCGGCGGCGGTGTGGTCGACCAGCCACTCCTGGCCGCCGCCGCTGAGGGCGAGGTACTCCTGCTCCAGTTTCCGGGTGCACCCGACGGCACTGCCGAGGCTGACGCCGGTGCGGTGGGCCTGGTCGGGGCCGGTGGCGAGACCGCTGTCGGCGACCGCCTCCCGCAGCGCGGCGAGGGCGAACAGGGCGGCGCGGTCGAGCTGCTCGACGGGCTCGCCGACGAGGCCGTGCTCGAGCGGGTCGAAGTCGCACTCGGCCGCGATCCGGGACCGGAAGGGGGCCGGGTCGAAGAGGCTGATGGTCCGGGTGGCCGTGCGGCCGGCGGTGACGGTGTCCCAGAACTGCTTGGTCCCGTTGCCGCCGGGGGCGATCACGCCGATGCCGGTGATGGCGACGCGCCGCGTCATCGGGTCTCCGCGGTGACGCTGCGGCGCTCGACGTAGAGGTTCGAGCTGCTGGTGCTGATCCCCCGCAGGGCCTGGGCGTGCGGGACGAACCCGGCGTCGGTGACGGCGGCACGGAAGGCGGCCGGGTCGGCCCAGCGGGCGATGTTGACGTACCGGTCGGGCTCGTCCACGTGGCGGACGAGGGTGTAGCCGAGGAAGCCGGGCCGGTTCTCCAGGAACCTGGCGGTACGGGCGAAGACCTCCTCGAACTCCTCGGGGGTGGTGTGGAGGGTGAAGCTGTTGACGAACGTGGCCGGACCGCTCGTGGTGGGGCCGGGCTGCTCAGCTGACATGGCCAGCGCTCTCCTCATCGTCCGGGAGTCCGGCGGCGACTGTGCCGGAGACGGAGCTGCCACCCTCGGCGACGTGGCTCGCGGGGCCCTAGCGGAGGCCTAGAAGACGGCTGGATGACGCCCTTGCGTCAGCGGCCGGCACGGCCCGCGGGGAGGGCGGTGCCGAGGTCTCGGCGCCATGCCTGGTGCAGCCCGGCGGCGGCGGCCATGCCGTTCCAGCCCACCAGGTCGTCGGAGCGGTAGTGGACGATGTCGGCGCCGAGGCGGCGGGGCAGGGCGCGGCCGGCGACGACCTCGCCGAGGGCGAGGCAGCCGGGCCCGCCGGTGGCCGCGGGGGCGGCCGTCCGGTTGGCGGGGGCGAGGCGGACGCTGCGGACGGCTGGGCGGGTGGTCCGGGGCGGGCGGGCCGTGCGGGTGGTCCGGGTCTGGTCGATGAGGAGGGCGCCGGCGGTGAGCCAATCGGCGCGGACCGGCGGGTGTCCGCCGGTGGCCACGACGACATCGGACTGCCGGGCCCCGGCGTGGGGGTCGTCGGTGGCGACGACGGTGAGGCCGGTGTGCCGGGCGGCGGCGAGGGCGAAGTCCCTGGCGCAGGCCCGGTCGCGGCCGACGACGCGGACGACGGCGAGCGAGGGGAGGGCGCGGCGCAGGACGAGGAGACAGGCCCACGCCTGCTCGCCGACGCCGAAGAGGCCGAGGGCGCGCGGGCCGGGCGGCGCGAGGTAGCGGGCGGCGAGGCCGGAGGGGACGGCGGCGCGCCAGTCGTCGAGGGCCCCGGCGTCGGCGAGTCCGAGGAGCGAGCAGTCGTCGCCGAGGACGAGTTCGACTCGGCCGTCGGCGGGGGCCGCCGGCGCGGGCGACGAGGGATCGATCCGGACGGTGGAGCAACGGCCGAGGGGTCCGGGGGAGTCCGGTCGGACGGTGAGCCGTAACCGACTGGAGGGGACGTCGACGAGGGTCTCGGCGCCGGGCTCGTGGCGGGATCCCAGGAGCAGCCGCTGGACGTCGGCGAAGCGTTCCTCGAGGAAGCTCTCGTCGTCGAAGACGTCGTCCACGTCCTGCGGGCTCAGCATGATCGGCACGGTGATGTCCTCCTGGGTCCGGCACCATGGGTGCACAAACTTGAGTACCACCTGATGTCCGGTCACTCCACCGGCGGGGTCGCCCGCGGTGCATCAGGAGGCCGGATTCTCCCCGTACATCACGTACGCGCCCGCTTCCAGACGGTCGATCAGGCCTTGGGCCCACGCGGCCTGGCTCGCGGCGCTGTGCTCCCAGAGCCCGAGCAGCTCCCGCACATGGGCGCGGTCCGGCTGCTCGCTCGCCGTCTCGTCGACCCGTTCGGCCGCCCCGCCCTGCACGGCCGAGAGCGACGCGATCCGCTCCTTCAGCAGGCCGATCGCCTCCTCGCGGCGCAGCGACGGCAGCAGGACGATCGCCGCCCCCAGCATGCCCGGGCGGTTGTCGCCCTGCCGCAGGGCTTCACGGAGCAGACGGAGGAACTCCTCCTCGCCCGGCGGCGCCATCTCGTAGTCCACCCGGCCCGGCCAATCGGCGATGTCGGTGGAGGTCAGCAGCCCTTCCTTGGCCAGCTGACGCAGCGCGTGGTAGATCGAGCCGAACTTGATGTGGGCCCACTCGTCCGCACCCCAGGAGAGCAGCTCGGAACGGACCAGATAGCCGTGTGCCTTGCCGTGCATCTGTACGACCCCAAGTACCAGCAATCGTGTGGCTGACATGGTCTCCCTGCTGCATGTCCGACGTGATTCCGGCGCGGGACCGGAACCGGCACTCCGCTTGTGGCCGGAGCTCGCCGACCGGAATCCACGGTAGTACATGACCTGCTGTTCTCCGGGCGGCGGGAGGGGAGAAGCGCTGCGCGAGCCCCCGGTCGAGTGCCCCTGCAACGACTCTCGACCGCCGTACGAGGAAGCGGCCCGAGGGTGGTGCGGACGTTGGACACAGACAGCTCATCGCCGGAACAGGGGTAGGGATGCGGGTACTCTTCACCACCTTCGCCGCCAAGTCGCACATGCACGCGCAGGTGTCGCTGGCCTGGGCCCTGCGGGCCGCGGGACACGACATCCGGATCGCGAGCCATCCCGATCTCGCCGAGGAGATCACCAAGACCGGGCTGACCGCCGTCGGCGTCGGCGAGGAGCTCCACCTCGACGAGCAGATGCAGGAGACCCAGGAGAACATCGGGCAGGACGTCGACCAGCTGGAGAGCCAGGCGCAGGTCGGACTCGATATGAGCGAGACCCGCCCGGAACGCCTCACCTGGGACTACACGCTCGGCGTCTTCACCGCCATGACCTCCGTGGTCTTCCAGAACTGCTGCTCCGACCGGATGGTCGACGAGCTGGTCGAGCACTGCCGCTCCTGGAAGCCCGACCTCGTCCTCTGGGACACCATGACCTTCGCGGGCGCCATCGCCGCCATCGCCACCGGCACCGCCCACGGCCGGGTCCTCTTCGGCATGGACCTGGCCGGCAACATGCGCCAGACCTTCCTGGAACAGCTCGCCTCCCGCCCGCCGGAGCAGCGGGACGACCCGCTCCGCGAATGGCTCACCTGGAGCCTGGAGCGGCACGGTGCCTCCTTCGAGGAGGCCGCGGTCACCGGCGACTTCACCGTCTGCCCTATGCCCCAGTCGATGCGCCTTCTCGTCGACCTGGACTACGTGCCGATGCGGTACGTGCCGTACAACGGCCAGTCGACGGTGCCGCAGTGGCTCCAGGAACCGCCGAAGCGCGGCCGCCGGGTCTGCCTCACCCTCGGCGTCGCCCACCGCGAGGTCCTCGGCGCCGACCGGGCCTCCATCGGCGACCTGCTGGAGGCGGTTGCCGGGCTCGACGACGTCGAGGTCGTCGCCACCCTCAACGAGAACCAGCTCAAGGACCTCGACACCGTCCCCGACAACGTCCGGGCCGTCGACTTCGTGCCGCTCGACGCCCTCCTGCCGAGCTGCGACGCGGTCATCCACCACGGTGGCGCCGGCAGCTTCGGCACCGCGATGATCCACGGCGTCCCGCAGCTCATCGTCGTCGACGGCGTCTGGGACACCATCAACAAGGCCCGCCACCTCGACGCCCACGGCACCGGCCTCTACGTGCCGGGCAAGCTCAGCGCCAAAGGGCTGCGCGAGCTGCTTGTCCGGCTCCTGGAGGAGCCGGAGTTCAAGCGCAACGCCATGGCGCTCCGGCGCGAGGCGCTCGCCGCCCCGGCACCGGCCCAGGTCGTTCCCACGCTGGAGCGCCTCGCCGTCGAACACCGCCGCCGGTGACCGGCCCGGCCGCACACCCCGCGGCGACCCCGCAGCCCAGGACGTATCCGACAACCCCCCGGACGGTGAACCGAACGATGCAGGTCCGAAGTCTCGAGGTCGAGGGGGCGTACGAGTTCACCCCCCGCCAATTCGCCGATCAGCGCGGCCTCTTCGTCTCCCCCTTCCAGCAGGAGGCGTTCGCCGAGGCACTGGGGCGGCCCGGCTTCCCGGTCGCCCAGACGAACCACAGCGTCTCCCGCCGCGGCACCATCCGCGGCATCCACTTCACGGTGACCCCGCCCGGCACCGCCAAGTACGTGTACTGCGCGAGCGGCCGGGCCGTCGACATCGTGGTCGACCTGCGGGTCGGCTCGCCCACCTTCGGCCGCTGGGACGCGGTCGAGATGGACCAGCGCCACTTCCGCGCCTCGTATTTCCCGGTCGGCGTCGGCCACGCCTTCGTCGCGCTGGAGGACGGGACGGTGATGTCGTACATGCTCACCAGCGCCTACGTCGCCGAGCACGAGCTCGCCCTCGACATCTTCGACGAGGACCTGGGCATCACCCTCCCCTCCGGACTCGACGTCGTGCAGTCGGACCGCGACCGGGAGGCCCTCTCCTTCGCCCAGGCCCGCGACAAGGGCCTCCTCCCCGACTACGCCGCTTCCCGCGCGGTCGAGGACCTGCTCTGGTCCTCCGGCCCCGGCGGCCCGCGCTGAGCGCCCCGGTGGAAGCCGACCCGAGGGGCGGGCCCGTCGGCACGGTCGTGGTGCTCGGTGCCACCGGATCCGTCGGGCGCACCGTGTGCGCCGAACTCCTGCGGACCGGGCACCGGGTGCTCGCCGTCGCCCGCCGCGCCACCCCGCACGTGCGCGCCCACCCCTTCGTCCCCCTCGATGTCGCCACCGCCGCGCCCGGCAGGCTCGCCGCACTCCTCGACAAGCACGGGGCGACGGCCGTCGTCAACGCCACCGGCGGCTGGGGCACCACCGCCGAACAGATGCGCAGCGCCCACGTCGACCTGCCGGAACGGCTCGCCGCCGGCTGCGTGGCGACCGGACGGCTGCTGCGCGTCGTCCAGATCGGCTCGATCCACGAGTACGGACCCGTCGAGGACGGCGTCCTCATCGCGGAGGACCGCGCCCCCGGACTGCTGACCCCGTACGGCGTCACCAAGCGCGCCGGGTCCGAGCACCTGCTCGCCGAGTCGCACGCCGGCCGGATCGACGCGCTCGTCCTGCGGGCGGTCAACGTCTGCGGGCCGCACACCACCACCGCGAGCTTCCTCGGCGTCGTCGCGGAGCGGCTGCGCGCTCTCGCCCCCGGCGGGACGCTCACCCTCGACGTGGCCGAAGCCCGCCGCGACTTCGTCGACGTGCGGGACCTGGCCAGGGCGGCGGTCGCCGCGGTGGCCGCGCCCGGCCGGAGCCGGGTGGTCAACATCGGGCGCGGGGAGGCGGTGCCCATGACCGACCTCGTCGACGTCCTCGTCAAGGTGTCGGGCGTCGACCCCGACGCCGTGCGGCTGCGCCCGGCGGCCGTCGCCAGCAAGGGCGGCAGCTGGACCTGCGCCGACATCGGCCTGGCCGCCCGCCTGCTCGGCTGGCGACCGCAAATCCCCCTCGACGCGTCGTTGCGCGCGATGTGGGACGCGGCGAGGGACGCCGAGCCGCCGGGAGGGACCGGATGAACCGGACGCACGCACGCGCAGAGACCGGACGGACACGCCCGAGGAGGCTCCGATGAACGCCCCCCTTCCCGTCCCGCGTGCCGGTACGCGGGCGTCGCGGGCGGAGGCCGCGCGGCGGATCGACGCCTCCGCGCGGGTCCGCGGCGCCGGGCCGCTCGGCGACCTGGCGGACTTCCCCGACTGGTTCGCCGGCCACGCCCGCAGGGCGTACACCCGGATCGAGCGGGTCGGACTCGACCAGCTGGACGGCTGGGTCACCGACCCGGCCACCGGCGACCTCGGGCACCACACGGGCCGCTTCTTCACCGTGCACGGACTGGCGGTGGAGCACCCGGGCGCGGCGGTGCCCCGGTGGACACAGCCGATCATCCTCCAGCCCGAGATCGGCATCCTCGGCCTGCTGGTCAGCCGGATCGACGGGGTGCTGCACGCCCTCGTGCAGGCCAAGGTCGAACCCGGCAACGCCAACGGGCTCCAGGTCTCCCCGACCGTGCAGGCCACCCGCAGCAACTACACGCGGGTGCACCAGGGGCTGGCCGTGCCGTACGTGGAGCACTTCCTCGACGCGCACCGGCGGCCCGGCGTGCTCGCCGACGTGCGCCAGTCCGAACAGGGCTCGTGGTTCTACCGCAAGCGCAACCGCAACATGGTGGTCGAGCTGCCGGAGCCGGTCCCGGCCCGCGAGGGCTATCGCTGGCTGACGATCGGCCAGATCCACGAACTGCTGGGGCGTGAGGACACCATCAACATGGACAGCCGGACCGTGCTGTCCTGCCTGCCCTTCACCGGGCCCGACGCGGGAGCGGACGACGAGCCCGACCCCTTCCGGCGGGCCCTGCGGCGCTCCGGGGACCCGGCCGCGGGCAGCCTCCACCCCATGGAGGAGATCCTCGGCTGGATCACCGACCGGCGGGCCGGCGGCGATCTGACCGTCCGCCGGATCCCGCTGGACGACCTCACCGGCTGGACCCGCGACAAGGACCGGATACGCCACGACGGCGGCGCCTTCTTCGACGTCATCGGGGTGCGGGTGGAGGCCGGCGGGCGCGAGGTGCGGCAGTGGAACCAGCCGATGATCGAACCGGTGGGCCGGGGCGTGATCGCGTTCCTGGTGAAGCGGATCGACGGGGTGCTGCACGTCCTGGTCCACGCGCGCGTGGAGCCCGGGTTCACCGACGTGGTGGAGCTGGGACCGACCGTGCAGTGCGTGCCGGAGAGCTACACCGGCCTCCCGGAGGGCTCCCTGCCGCGCTTCCTCGACACCGTGCTGGGCGCCGACCCTGGGGCGGTGCGGTACGACACGGTCCTCTCGGAGGAGGGCGGCCGCTTCCATCGGGCGCTCAACCGGTACCTGGTCGTCGAGGCCCCGGACGGCCTGGACACCGCCTCGCCCGACCACCGCTGGGTCACCCTGCACCAGCTGTCGGACCTGCTGCGGCACAGCCACTACGTCAACGTGCAGGCCCGAAGCCTGATCGCCTGCCTGCACAGCCTCTACCACGCCGGCTGAGCCCGGCGGCCGCACGCGCGCGTGTCCCGGTGGGCTCCCCGCCCACCGGGACACGCACGTACCGGGCCCGGGCCGGGGACACCGGCCGGGGCGCCGCGTCAGAGTCCGGCGACGACCTCGCGGATCGCCCCGATGACCTTCTCCTGGGTGTGGAGCGGCAGCGACGGGTACATCGGGAGCGAGAAGATCTCCTCCGCCAGCCGCTCGGTCACCGGCAGACTGCCCTCCGCGTAGCCGAGGTGGGCGAAGCCCGTCATCCGGTGCACCGGCCACGGGTAGCTGATGTTCAGCTCGATGTCGTAGTCCTTGAGGCGCTCGATGATCCGGTCCCGCTCGGGGTGGCGGACCACGTGGACATAGTGGACGTGATCGTTTCCCACCGCGTTCGAGGGGAGGACCAGACCGGTGCCGGCCAGCCCCTCCTCGTAGCGGCGCGCCACGGCGCGCCGGCCCTCGACGTAGGCGTCGAGGCGATGGAGCTTGCGGCGGAGGATCTCCGCCTGGACCTCGTCGAGCCTGCTGTTGTGTCCCGGGGTGCCGACAACGTAGTACCGCTCCTCCATGCCGTAGTAGCGCAGCCGGCGCAGCGCCGCCGCCACGTCCGCGTCGCGGGTCAGGACGGCGCCCGCGTCGCCGTAGGCGCCGAGCACCTTCGTCGGATAGAAGGAGAAGGCGGCGGCGTCGCCCATGGTGCCGGCGAGCCGGCCGTGGTGCCGGGCGCCGTGGGCCTGCGCGCAGTCCTCCAGGACCTTGAGGCCGTGGCGGGCGGCGAGTTCGGTGACCGGCGTCATGTCGACGCACTGCCCGTAGAGGTGGACGGGGACGATCGCGGCGGTCCTCTCCGTGATCGCGTCGGCGAGCTGGTCGGTGCGCATGAGGTAGTCCTCCTCGCGCACGTCCACGAAGACCGGGGTGGCGCCGACCGCGTCGATCGCGAGCACGGTCGGGGCCGCAGTGTTGGCGACGGTGACGACCTCGTCACCGGGCTTCACGCCGAGGGCCTGGAGACCGAGGACGAGGGCGTTGGTGCCATTGTCCACGCCCACGCAGTGCTCCACGCCGTGGTGGGCCGCGAACTCCCGCTCGAAGCCGTCGACGGAGGCGCCGAGGACGAGCCGCCCGGATGTGAAGACGGTGTCGACGGCGTCGAGGATCTCCTCGCGCTCCGCCGTGTACTCCCGCAGGTAGTCCCAGACGTACGTGGTCATCGCCCGCCCTCCTTGACGCCGATGAACAGGCCGCGGCCGGTCGGGTCGCCCGGCCGGTACTCGACGGAGCAGCCGGCGTCCCGGAAGGCCGACTCGTACTCCTCGCGCGTGAAGAGGGTCAGGACGTCGATCTCGGTGAAGGTGCGGATGCCGTCGGGCTCGCCGACGAGGAACCGCACCTCCATCCGGGTCGCCCGCCCCTGGAGCGTGGAGTGGGAGACCCGCGCCACGGTCCGGTCGCCCTCGCGCGCCAGGTCCCCGGCGACGAAGCCCTCGGAGAACTGCTCGGGGAACCACCAGGGTTCGACGACGAGCACACCGCCCGGTCCGAGGTGGCGGCCCATCGACGCGATCGCCGCACGCATCTCCTCGACGCTGCCGAGGTAGCCGATCGCGCAGAACATGCAGGTCACGACCGAGTACGTGCGTCCCAGGTCGAAATCGCGCATGTCCCCCTCGTGGATGGTCAGTCCGGGCCTGCGGCGCAGCGCGAGGTCTCGCATCGGGGCGGCGATCTCCAGCCCCTCCGCGGTCGTGAAGAGCGTGCTGAAGGGGCCCAGGTGGGCCGCGGTGCCGCAGGCCACGTCTAGCAGGGAGTCGGCGTCCGGGGCTTGGCCGCGGGCCAGCTTCGTGACGGCCTCGGCCTCAGCGGCCCAGTCCTTGCCGCGGCTGCGGTAGACCATCTCGTAGACCTCGGCCAGGTCCGTGCTGTACATGCGATTCTCCTCGGGTCGACTGCGGTGCACGGCGCCGGTGGGCATGCCGCTGGAGCGGGGGGTGCGGAGGGGTGCGGAGGGGCCCGGGCGGGTCAGCGGGTGTCGTCGACGAGGGCGACGGCCCGGGCCCAGCCGGCGCCCGCGCCCGCGATCTTCACCGGGAGGCAGGAGATCCGGAAGCCGGTCGGGGCGGGCAGCAGGTCGAGCCCGGCCAGCCGCTCGACCTGGCAGTACTCCCGGTGCCGGCCGGCGACATGGGCGGGCCACAGCACGTCCTTGTCGCCGGTGCGCCGGTAGGCGTCGATGATGGTGCCGAACGGCGCGTCCAGGCTGAACGCGTCGGTGCCGACCACCTTCACCCCCGCGTCGAGCAGAAAGGCGATCGCGCCCGCGTCGAGGCCCACGAAGTCGGTGAAGTACCGCTGCGTCCCCGCCCAGGCGTCCGCGCCGGTGTGCAGCAGCACGATGTCGCCCGGGGCGAGGACGTGCCCGATCCGGTCGAGCTCCTTGCGCAGGTCCGCCGCGTCGACGACACCGGCCTCGCGGCCCCGCACGTCGAGGACGACCCCGGGGCCGAGGAACCACTCCAGCGGCATCGCGTCGATGTGCCGGGGCACGCCGGTGCCGTACGTGGTCCGCGAGCCGTAGTGCGAGGGCGCGTCGACGTGGGTGCCGGTGTGGGTGGTCAGGCTCAGACGGTCCAGTGAGAGGAACTCGCCGTCCGGCAGGTCGTCCGGGTCGAACTCCAGGCCGAAGTGGGCCCGCATCTCGTCGCGCATGTGCAGCGCGCCCTCGCGCGGGGTCATCACCTCGTGGACCACAGGGTCCGGTTCGAACGAGTCGGCGTCCACCGGCGAGGACAGGTCAATGATGCGCACGGTCACCTCCTGAGCGACGGCGCCCAGCCTCGCGGCCCCCGCTCAAGAGGCATTGGAAGACCGCTCGACTCCGGCGGGCCGGACATCCGGAGTCGAGCCGGTCTCGACGGCGGCCGGCCCTCCGTCGGCCAGACTCGGTCCCCCGACGACCACTCCGACCGGGAGGCACCGTGACCACCACACCCCGCACACACGGCGACGGCTTCGCCGCGGACAACTCCGCGGATGCCGACGCGGGCATCGACGCCGTCGCGGTCGAACGGTTCTACGCCGCGCACATGCAGCTGCTCGACGGCGGCGCCGCCGCGGCCTGGGCGCGCACCTTCACCGACGACGCGACCTTCGCGGCCCCGTCCATGACGGAACCGGTGCGCGGCCGGGACGGCATCGAGGCGGGCGCCCGCGCCGCGGGGGCGGGCCGGGCGGCCGCCGGCGAGGTCCACCGGCACTGGGTGACCATGACGGTGGTCCGGCCGGCCGCCGACGGGGCCGAGGCGGTGTCGCACGTCGAGATCCTCGCCACCCCGCGCGGCGGGGCACCCCGGATCGAGCTGTCCTGCGTGATGCGGGACCGGCTGGTGCACAGGGACGGGACGCTGCTCGTGGCGGGGCGGGTCATCACCCGCGACGACCGGCCACGCGGCTGAGGGTCGACCCCGTCTCGAGCCCGGTTCCGTACGGTCGAGGCCATGACGACACGGGCAGTGATCATTACGGGTGGTGGGAGCGGGATCGGCCGCGCGGCGGCCCTCCGGTTCGCGGAGCGCGGCGACCGGGTCCTCGTGGTGGGCCGTACCGAGGCCACGCTGGAGGAGACCGCCGCCGGGCACGAGAACATCCGGTCCCTGGTGGCGGACGTGACCGGCCCCGGCGCCGGCGAGCGGGTGGTGGAGGCGGCGCTGGGTGCCTTCGGCCGCCTGGATGTCCTCGTGAACAACGCCGCGACCGGCACCTTCGCGCCGCTGGCGAAGCTCGACCGGACGGCCGTGGAGCGGCAGTTCACCACGGACCTGGTGGCGCCCGCGTTCCTGGCGCAGGCGGCGCTCGACGCGCTGGAGGAGACGGGCGGCACCATCGTCAACGTCAGCACGGCGGCCTCGCTCACCACCCAGGGCTTCCCCGACAACGCGGTCTACATGGCGGCGAAGGCGGGCCTGAACCAGTTCACGCGCGCGTGGGCGGTAGAACTGGCGCCGCGCGGCATCCGCGTGGTGTCGGTGGCGCCGGGCGTCACCGACACCGGCATCGGGCTGCGCGTCGGCATGTCCGACGCGCAGTACCAGGGCTTCCTGGAGCAGATCTCGCAGCGCATCCCGTTCGGACGGGTGGCCACGCCCGAGGAGGTGGCGTGGTGGATCACGACGCTCGCCGAGCCGGGCGGCGGCTCGTACATGACCGGCGCGATCGTCCCCGTCGACGGTGGCCTCACCCTCACCTGACCGGGTCCGGGGCCGGCGCGAGTCGGAGGAGACTCGGGCGCGGCCTTGAACGAGGTGAACAGGACCTGGGAGAGACAGGTCAAGACCCTCCTTCAGGCATACGCCCACATCTCCGACCATCTTCGACCACACGAAGAAGTCCCACCCGGCGGAGGACGACCGGATCGCTACGCGGCTGCGCACCATCGGCCCGGGCGCTCCGGGTGCCGACGACGCGGCCTGTGCCTCACCGGCAGCGGCGCCCCCTCACCCCTTCAGCCGCACCGGCAGCCTCCGCACGCTGTTTCCCACGAACGAGGCGTGGCGCGGCAGTTCCTGGTCCGGGGCCGCGAGGTCCAAGGAGGGGAAGCGGGTGAAGAGCTGTTCCAGGGCCGTGGTGCTCTCCAGGCGGGCCAGGGGGGCGCCCATGCAGTAGTGCGCGCCGTGTCCCAGGGAGAGGTGGCGGGATGTGGCGGTGCGGGTGATGTCGAAGTGGGCCGCGTCCGGGCCGTGGGCCTGGGGGTCGCGGCCGGCTGCCGAGTAGCCCGCGAGGACCGGGGTGCCCTGGGGGATCACGGTGCCGTCCAGGGTCAGATCGCGGGTCGGGTAGCGGAAGGGGAAATAGCTGACCGGGCTGTCCCAGCGCAGGGTCTCCTCCACCACGTCCGCCCAGCTCGCCCCGCCGGTCAGGACCAGGTCGAGCTGGTCGCGGTGGGTGCACAGGGCGCGTACGGCGTTCGTGATCAGGTTCAGCGTCGTCTCGTGTCCCGCGATGATGGTCAGCATCAGCGTGCCGATCAGCTCGTGCGGGCTGAACCGGTCGCCGTCCTCCTCGCGGGCCGCGATCATCGCGCTGGTGAGGTCGTCCCCGGGGTCGGCCGTCCGGGCGGCCGCGACCGCGCTCAGCACCTCCACCATCTCCCGGTTGGCCGCCATCGCCTCGGCCGGGCCGATGTCCGTGGCCACGATCTGGTTGGAGAGGTCGTGCAGCCGGTCGTGGTGGGCCTCGTCCACGCCCAGCAGTTCGCAGATGACGCCCATCGGCAGCGGCAGCGCGAAGTGGGTGCGCAGATCTACGACGCCGTCCTCGGTGGCCGCCGCCTCCAAGTTGCTGAGCAGGCGGGATGTCAGCTCCACCACGTACGGGCGGAGTTCCTCGACCCGGCGGGCCGTGAACGCCTTGCTCATCAGCGACCGCAGCCGCCGGTGGTCGTCGCCGTCCGCGGTCGTCATCCCCTGCACCGTGGCGAAGGTCTTCAGCGGCCAGCCGTCGGCGATCTCCCCGGCCTGGAGCGCGGTGAAGTGCTGCGCGTTCTTGGCCACGTCGGGGTGCGCGAGGAACTCCTTCAGCGCGTCGTGGCCCAGCACGGCCATCCCCCGCACCTCGCCGGGGAGGACCACTGGGGTGACCGCCCCCCGGGCGAGCAGCCGGGCGTTGGCCGCGTGCGGGCAGCCCCCCGCCGGGTCCAGGCGGTGCGGGAGGTCGGCCTCCGGGTTCTGCGGTGACGTGTTCACCTCGGGGTTCTGCGGTGACGTGTTCAACAGGGCTCCAGGTCTTCGGAGGGATGGAGACAGGCCGAGGGCGGACGGGCTTCGTACGGGTCAGTGCGGACGGGCCTGCGGCTGTGCCCCGTTGCGGTGTGGCCCTGTGGTGTTGGTGGCCTGGGCTGCCGGGGAAGGCACCGGGCCCTGCGGCAGCTGCGGCGAGGTGAAGCGCACGGGCAGTGTGCCCAGTCCCTTGCTCCAAGGGGAGTTGACCCATTTCAAATCGTCCTCCGGGACCGCCAGTTCCAGGTCGGGCAGCCGGTGCCGGATCGTGTCGACGGCGGTCCGGGTGATCAGCCGGGCCGGGTCCTGGGCGGGGCAGGTGTGCGGGCCCGCGCCGAAGGCCAGATGGGAGCGGTTGCCGACCACGGGGGCGCCGTCGGGCGGCAGGACCTCCGGATCCGCGTTGGCCGCCGCCAGGCCCAGGATCAGCATGTCGCCCGCCCGGATGTCCTGGCCGCCGAACCTCATGTCGCGGGTGGCGTAGCGGGCCGGGAAGTTCTGGGTGGGCGGGAAGCGCCACAGGACCAGGTCGAGTGCGTCGTCGACGCTGAGGTGGCCGCCGCTCAGCGAGGAGCGCAGCGCGGGGTCGCAGAGGAGGATGCGCAGCGCGGTGGCGATCCAGTTCACCGTGGTCTGGTTGCCCGCGACGAACATGACCACCAGGTTGTGCAGCACCTCCTCGTCGGTGAGCCGCGCCGGGTGGTGCAGCAGCGCCGAGACGATGTCCTCGCCCCTCACCCGCCGCTTCTCCTCGATCAGTGACAGGAGGATGGCGCCCATCCTGCGGCTGGCGTCCGCCGCTCCGCTGGTGGCGGACGCCAGGCCTCCCACCGCCTCCACCAGCTCCCGGCCGGTCCGGTCGTCCACCCCGAGCAGCCCGGCGATCACGCGCATCGGCAGCATGCGCGCGTACGAGGCGACGAGGTCGGCCTCGCCGTGGGCCGCGAATCCGGCGATCAGGGCCTCGGCGGTGGTCCGTACGCTGCGGCGCAGCTCGTGCCCGTTGATCCCGGCCAGCGCGTGGGAGACGGCGCCGCGCATCCTGCGGTGCTGCTGCCCGTCCGCGAAGAGCAGCGCCGGGCGCCAGCCGACCATCGGCAGGATCGGCGAGTCGGCCGGCACCCGGCCTTCGCGCAGCAGGCTCCACCGGCGCGGGTCGTGGGAGAAGTCCTGCTCCTCCCGGGTGAGCCGGAGCAGCTCGCGGTGGCCCAGGACCAGCCAGGCGTCGATGCCGGGGGCGAGGGACACCGGCGCCACCGGGCCGTGGGTGCCGCGCAGTTCCTCGTACAGCGCGGGCATCGTATTGCCGTCGAGGCCGGGCCCGTACAGCGCGGCCGCCGTGGCGGGGGCGCCGGTCACGGGGCAGCTGACGGCCGGCCGGGCCGTGGGGTGCGGCGTGCTCATGAGGACTCCGTGGCGACGTGGATGAGGTGGCGTACCAGGGCGATCAGTGCCCGGATCGATGAGGCCCGGTCCCGTGCGTCACAGGTCACCAGCGGGGTGTCGGGCAGCAGGTCGAGGGCCGTACGGATGTCGTCGGCGTCGTACCGGGGGCCGGACGGGAAGACGTTGACGGCGACCGCGAAGGGAAGGTCCAGATCCTCCAGATTGCCCAGCGCGTCGAAGGAGGCCGCCAGGTCCCGGGAGTCCACCAGCGCAAGCGCGCCGAGTGCCCCCTTGGCCAGGTCCTGCCAGGCCGGCAGGAACCGCTGCTGGCCGGGCGTGCCGAACAGGTACAGCACCAGGCCGCCGTCGATGGTCAGCCGGCCGAAGTCGAGGGCGACCGTGGTGGTCCTCTTGCCGGTGTCCCCGGCGTACGGGTCGACCCTGACGCCCGCCTGGGTCATCGATGCCTCGGTGGAGAGCGGTTCGATCTCCGACACCGTACCGATCAGCGTCGTCTTGCCCACCCCCAGCGGGCCGACGACCAGGATCTTCGCCGCGCCCGACACATTCGAGTCGAGGTACTTCCCGTCGGCCGCGGCGGGCGGCGGGCCGGGCTCGGCCAGGGTTTCAGAGGCAGCTTTCGAGACCATGGAGGACCTTTCTGAGCATGGTCACATCGGCGCGTTCGGCCGGCGGGATGGGCGGCCGGGTCACGATCAGCCCCCACCGGAGCAGATCGGAGAGCAGCACCTGCGCGACCGACGGCGGCTGGCCGAGGTGAGCGGCCACCTCCGCGACCGAGATGAGCCCCTCGCAGTGCTTCAGGATGGCGAGGTGCTCCGGCTGGAGCGTGGCGGGGAACGCCGCCTCCGCCGTCATCACCAGGGACTCCCAGGACAGCGGCTCGCCCTCGGACTCCGTGCGGCCGCGTGTGATGACATACGGTCGGATCGCCGATGCCCTCGGCACCTCGGGCCGCTCCGCCATCACGTCGCGGGGGCCTCGTCCCGGGGCAGGCTGCTCAGGTGCGCGCCGATCTTCGCCACCAGCAACTGCATCTGCTGGGCCACCAGGCCCACGTCTGCGTCCAGATCGGTGGCGACCCCCAGGTGCGCGCCCACCCCGGCATGGGTGAAGAGCACGAACCCCTGGTCGGTCTCCAGCATCAACTGGCGTGTCCCGGCACCCCGCCCGAACAGCAGCGCGCTGGTGGACCGGCCCGTCATGGTCATCGCCGCGCAGGCCGCCGAGAGCGACTCCGCGTCGGCGACGCTCAGGCTGGCCACCGGACCCGAGAGGTTCTCGGCGGAGGCGTGCCCGAGACGCAACCCGTCCTCGGACACCACCACGGCGTGCCGGACGCCGGGAATCTCGGTGAGGGGGCGGAGCATCCACCCCAGGTCGGGGAGTCGAGTGATGGTTCCGGTCACGGTCGGCCTCCGGCGTGCTCTTGCGGGGTACTGGGCAGGGACTGTCCGCCGTGCGGGGGCGGCGCGGGCCCGGTGTCGCCGTCCGCGTCGACGGCCGCCCGGCCGCGCAGCGTCCCGGACACCACACTGGCGATCGAGGCGCGCGCCGCCTCCGGCGTCCAGGGTTCGGCGGACGCGCCACCGGGCACCGGGTCGGGCGCCGAGTGCCGGGCGGGGGTCGCGGCCCGGGTGACACCGCGCCGGCTGCGCCGCCGGGGCAGGCCGGCCGGCTCGGGGGCCTCGTCGGGCACGCCTGCCGGGGGGACGGCAGGCGTGACGTGCTCGGCCGGTTCGACCGCCGGGCGGCGGTGTGCGGCGGGCCTCGGCAGCGGGTCGGTCAGCAGCCGGAACGGTACGAACATCACCGCCCGCGTGCCGCCGTACGCGGACGACGCGCTCAGCTCCACGTTGAAGCCCAGCTCCCGGCTCCAGCGCCCGACACACGCCAGGCCGAGCCGGGGCACCGCACCCAGGCGGGTCAGGTCCAGGTCGTCGCGGAGATGGCCGAGGGCCTGGTGCAGGACGTCCGGCGGCATCCCGAGCCCGGCGTCGTCGATCTCGATGACCGCACCGGAGCCCACCTCCCGCACGCTGACGACCACGGGGGAGCTGGACGGGGAGAACACCGTGGCGTTCTCCAGCAGTTCGGCGATGGAGTGCATCAGCCCCTCGGCGGCCGGGGGCACCGCGTACAGGGTCTGTCCGCCGTGCACCTCGATCCGCCCGAACTCCACGATCCGGGACTGGGCGCCCCGTACGCAGTCGTAGAGCGAGACCGGCCGGGTCTCCCTGCGGGCGGGCCAGATTCCGCACATCACCAGAAGCGTCTGCGCCTTGCGGGTCATCTGCGAGGCCGCGTGGTCGGCCTTCATCACGTTCGCCATCAGAAGGGGGTCTTCGATGGAGCGTTCGACCTCGTCCAGAACCTGCTGCTGCACGGTCGCCATCACGTGCATGGTGCGGGCCACGGATTCGAAGGCGGCCTGCACCGAGTCGCGCAGGGTGCGCTCGCGGTGCACGGCGGTGTCCGAGCCGAGCGCGACGACGACCGAGTCCAGCGCCCGGGCGAACTCCTCACCGGTCTCCTCCGGCGGCGCCATCGGCCCCGGTACGCCGTCCAGCCGCTGTCCGGTGTGCAGTCGCTCGGCGATGGCCGGGACGCGTACGGCGGCCAGATGCGCCACCTCGGCGCCCCGGGCGGCGGCCACCGCGGCCTCCTGGGCACGGTGCGCGCGTTCGGCGGACAGCCGCCGGGTGAGGATCAGTACGCCGCCGATCAGCAGGACGACGGCCGCGGCACAGGCTCCCGCGAGGACCCGGTGCCACCCGGCGTCCGCGATGAGGGCGACCCACCCCACACCGGCGGCGGCCGCCAGGGTGATGACCCATCCGGCGACGGTGGCGCTCCGACCGGGGGCGCGTCCTGGCTCCCTCAACGGTCGACTCACCGCAGCGGCCCCGACCTGATGACCCTGCAGACACCGTTGTCAGCCACGAGAAGCGAAACCTTTCACGACACGTCGAACCCCCGTTCAGGGGTGGGGAGCATGCAAAGCGTAGGCCAACTGGCTGGAATTGTTGAGGTGTTGATCCGTTTCGGTCACCCCAGGTGGCTGGGAATGGCGCGTTGACGCCCCTGCGTCGTCCGTTCCGGTGGGCCGCTCCGGTGTGTCGCCTGTGGGTGATGTCGGTGAACGACCGGATTCGCGGCAGCTGTCCTCAGGTGCGGCCCGCGCGTGCACTGCTTCGGGCTCGGCCCCCACGCGGCGCATAGTTCGGCCTGGGCCACGCGGCGTTCAGTTCTCGGGCGGGGGCGCCGTGCTCTTGCGTACGACCAGGCTCGTCGCCAGCTCCAGCCGGGTGGAGACCGGTTCCTGGGCCCGTAGCCGCATCAGCATCTGCGTGGCCTCCTCGGCCATCTGGCGCAGCGGCTGGTGGACCGTGGTCAGGGCCGGGCTCGCCCAGCGGGCGATGGACACGTCGTCGTAGCCGACCACGGAGAGGTCGTGTGGGACCCGCAGGCCCTGCACCCGGGCGGCTTCCAGTACGCCGAGTGCCTGGAGGTCGCTGCCCGCGAAGATCGCGGTGGGCGGCTGGGGCTGGGAGAGCATCTCGGTGGCGCGGTCGTAGCCGCCCTCCACATGGAAGTCGCCGAACAGGACGAGCCCGGGGTCCACTTCCAGCCCCGCCATGGTCATCGCCGAACGGTAGCCGTCGAGACGGGCGCGGGAGCAGAGCATGTCCTCGGGGCCGGTGATGACCCCGATGCGCCGGTGCCCGCACTCGATGAGATGGCGGGTGGCGGCCAGTCCGCCGTTCCAGTTGGCCGAGCCGACCGAGGGTACGTCGGGGTCGGGGTCGCCCGCCGGGTCGATGATGACGAACGGGATCGAACGCGCCCTGAGCTGCTGTTTCACTTCGCCGGGCAGGGTGGAGAAGACCAGGACGACCCCGAGCGGCCGCCGCTGGAGCATCGCCTCCATCCACTCCGGGCCGGGCGCGTGACGGGTTCCGCTTTCGGTGAGGACGACCCCGGCGTTGTGGGCCTTGGCGATGTTCTCCACCCCCCGGATCAGCTCCATCGCCCAGATGCTCTCCAGCTCGTGGAACACGATCTCGATGAGCGGTGCCTCGCCCGCCGACCGGGTGGTGCGCCGGTAGGCGTGGGCCTCCAGCAGGCGCTCCACCTTCACCCTCGTGGGGGCCGCCACATCCTGCCGTCCGTTCAGGACCTTCGAAACTGTCGAAATCGAGACGCCGGCCTGCTGGGCCACCTGGGCCAGCGTGATACGGCCCATTTCCTGGTCATCGCGCATGCCCAGGAGCTTAAAGCACGGCCCGGCCCCCACCGATACGTAACGCTTTGATTACGCAGTGACCGAGGGTTGACCCCTCAGGGGGCGAGTCCTAGCGTCCCGACTCAGAAGTTTCGGAAATTGCTCCGAAACAGTTTCGAGAGGTGAGTCGATGAAACAACGCGCACGGTTCTCGCGGACCGTTGTCGTCGGTGGTGCCGCGCTGGCCCTGGTGCTCTCCCTGTCCGGGTGCGGAGGAGGCTCGGACGCGGCCGACGGCGACACCATCCACGTCCTGGTCTACGGGGACGCGGCGAACAAGGTGGAGAAGGAGCTCGTCGCCACCTTCAACAAGACATCGGAGGTGAAGGCCGTCCTGGATACGATCCCGGGCGCCGACTACCAGGCCAAGCTACAGACGATCATCAACAGCAAGCAGGCGCCGGACGTCTTCTTCAACTGGGGCGGCGGCAGCATCAAGCCGTTCGTCGACGCCGGTCTCCTCCTCCCGCTGGACCCCTTCATCGCCGAGGACCCCGGCCTCAAGGAGAAGTTCCTGCCGTCCGTGTTCAACAGCGCGGTGGTCGACGGCACGTCCTACGGGATCCCCATGCGCGGCACGCAGCCCGTGCTGCTCTTCAACAACGGCAAGGTCCTCGAGAAGGCGGGCGTCGAACCCCCGCAGACCTGGGACGACCTGCTGGCGGCGGTCGAGGCGCTGAAGGCCGACGGCGTCACCCCGATCGCGCTGGGCGGCGGCGACCGGTGGCCGACGCTGATGTGGTTCGAGTACCTCTACGACCGCATCGCCGGGCCCGAGCTCTTCCAGAAGGCACTGGACGGGGACAAGGACGCCTGGGCGAGCCCGGACAGCCGGAAGGCGCTGGGCAAGATCAGGGAGCTGGTGGACGCCGGGGCCTTCGGCACCAACTACGACTCGGTGAAGTTCACCGACCAGGGTTCCCCCACGCTCCTGGCGACCGGCAGAGCGGGCTTCGAGCTGATGGGCTCGTGGGCGTACTCGACCCAGCAGGACGCGCACCCGGAGTTCGCCAGGAGCGACCTCGGATACAGCGCCTTCCCCTCCGTCGAGGGCGGCAAGGGCGACCGGGCGAACCTTGTCGGCAACACCAACAACTTCTACTCCGTACTGAAGAAGACGAAGCACCCGCAGGCCGTCGCCGAGTTCCTGAAGCTCATGTACTCGGACCAGTTCGTCAAGGCGCAGCTCTCCATCGGCAACCTGCCGACCACCACCAACACCGAAGGTCTCCTGGACACCGCCGCCAGCCCCGAGTTCGCGAAGTTCCAGTACGACATGGTCAAGGAGGCCCCGGCGTTCCAGCTCTCCTGGGACCAGGCGTACCCCCGGTCGGCGGCCACCGCGATGTACCAGTCCCTCCAGCAGTTCTTCAACGGCTCGATGGACGAGGACGCCTTCATCCAGGCCATGCAGGCGCTGCCGACCTCGTGAGCTCACCGACATCCGGACCCGGAACGCATGACATGACCGGAACGCATGACATGAATCGAACTCCCGCAATCCCCAAGAGATCCAAGGGTCCCGAGGGCTCCGAAGGTTTCGAGGACAGGGCGACGGTCAGATGGGGCGGCCCGGGCGCCGTCGCAGTGGGCCGCCCCGGGTTCCTCTGGGCCGCCCCCGCCGCCCTCTTCTTCGGCCTCTTCGCCATCGTCCCGCTGATCATGGTCGCCGTACTCTCCTTCGCCAGCTGGGACGGTCTGAGCGACCCGGAGTTCGCCGGCCTCGCCAACTGGAAGAAGCTCCTCGACGACCCCGTCATGATCAAGAGCCTCTGGCTGAGCGTCCTGCTCACCGTGCTCGGGGTCGCCGTCCAGACCCCGCTGAGCATCCTGCTGGGAGTCTGGGCGGCGGGGCACCAGCGCAACCGGGCCGTCCTGTCCGCCATCTACTTCGTCCCGATGCTGCTCTCCATCGCGGCCGTGTCCGTGCTGTGGCGCGCCCTCCTCGACCCCAACCTCGGCGTCCCCGCGCAGGCCACCTGGCTGTTCGGCGACGGCAACCTCTTCGGGATGCAGGCGAGCGCGATCGGCGTCCTGGTCTTCGTCAGCACCTGGCAGTTCACCCCGCTGCACACGCTGATCTACCAGGGCGCGGCGCGCGCGGTGCCGCCGGTCCTCTACCAGGCGGCGCAGATCGACGGCGCGGGCAAGGTGCGCCAGTTCTTCCACATCACGCTGCCCCAGCTGCGCAACGCGATCATCACCTCGATGATCCTGATGGTCGTCGGCGGGCTCACGACCTTCGACACCGTGCTCATCCTGACCCAGGGCGGACCGGGGAGCGACACCACCATCAGCGCGTTCTACATGTACCAGAAGGCGTTCAAGAGCTTCGACTACGGATCGGCGTCCGCCATCGCCCTCCTCCTGGTCCTCGTCTCCACGCTCATCTCGCTGATCGTGGTGCGGCTCTCGGGCTACGACAAGATGCGCAGCACCATGGAGGGACTGTGAGCAAGAGCCGTCCCAACTACCTCGCCGGTTTCGGCTCGGTGGTCTGGCTCCTCGTGGTGGGGCTGCCGCTGTACGTGATGCTCATCGCCACGTTCCAGTCGCGCCCCGACCACGCGGCGAACGGCCCGCTGGCCTTCCCCGGGCACTTCACACTCGACAACTACATCAAGGACCTCAACAGCGGCTTCGCGCAGTATTTTTTCAACACGGTCGTCGTCACCGTGTGCGTGGTGGGCATCGTCGTCCTCCTCGTCCCGCCGCTGGCGTACACCATCGTCAGGAGCCGGGGCCGCGCCACCACCACGGTCTTCCGGCTGTTCCTCCTGGGCCTGGCGATCCCCTCGCAGGCGGTCATCGTCCCGATGTTCTTCGTCATCAGCCAGGCCGGCCTCTACGACCACCTCATCGGCGTCATCCTGCCGACGGCGGCCTTCGCCATGCCGGTCTGCGCCCTGATCCTCACCGGCGTGATGCGGGACATCACCCCCGATCTGTACGAGGCGATGACGATGGACGGCGCCTCGTCCCGGCGCGTCTTCTTCCAGCTGGTGCTGCCGCTCTCCCGGAGCGGGATCGCGACGATCATCGTCTTCTCCGCCCTCCAGGCGTGGAACGGCTTCCTCTTCCCCCTCGTTCTGACGCAGTCCGCGGAGACCAAGGTCATCACCCTGGGGCTCTACGAATTCCAGACGGAACACGGCGTCGACACCCCGGGCCTGCTCGCCGCGGTCGTCCTGTCCATGCTCCCCATCCTGATCGTCTACCTGTTCGCTCGTCGTGCCCTGGTACAGGGGCTGATGGGGGTCGGAGGAAAGTGACCGCCAACATCGACAACGCCGGTGCGCCGATTGCCGCCGGGACCACCGATTCCGTGGCGCCGGTCTCCGGCGCCACGGACCACCGCACCGGGCCCTGGCACGATGCCGCCCTCACCCCCGAGGCCAGGGCCGACGCCCTGATCGCCGTCATGACCCTCCAGGAGAAGATCTCCCAGCTCGTCGGCGTCTGGGTGGGCGCATCCGACGAGGGTGGCGAAGTCGCCCCGTTCCAGCACGACATGGAGGAGGCCGTCGCCCTCGACGACCTTCTTCCCCACGGCCTCGGCCAGCTGACCCGCCCGTTCGGAACGGCCCCGGTCGACCCGGCCGTGGGCGCCCTCTCGCTGTCGCGCACCCAGGAGCGGATCGCCGGAGCCAACCGGTTCGGCATCCCGGCGCTCGCCCATGAGGAGTGCCTCGCGGGCTTCGCCACCTGGGGCGCCACCGCCTACCCGGTGCCGCTGTCCTGGGGCGCCACCTTCCACCCGGAGCTGGTCCGTGAGATGGCCGCCGCGATCGGCCGCGACATGCGCTCCGTCGGCGTGCACCAGGGGCTCGCCCCCGTTCTCGACGTCGTACGCGACGCACGCTGGGGGCGCGTCGAGGAGACCATCGGCGAGGATCCGTACCTGGTGGGTACGGTCGCCACCGCCTATGTACGGGGACTGGAGTCGGCCGGAGTCGTCGCCACGCTCAAGCACTTCGCCGGGTACTCCGCCTCACGGGCGGGCCGCAACCTCGCCCCCGTCGGCATGGGCGCGCGGGAGCGGGCCGACATCATCCTGCCCCCCTTCGAGATGGCCGTGCGCGAAAGCGGCGTACGGTCGGTCATGCACGCCTACACCGACACCGACGGCATCCCCTCCGCCGCCGACGGACAGCTGCTGACCGGCCTGCTCCGCGACACCTGGGGCTTCGAAGGGACCGTTGTCGCCGACTATTTCGGCATCGCGTTCCTGAAGACGCTGCACGGTGTGGCCGGAACCTTCGGGGATGCGGCCGGTGCGGCACTCGGTGCGGGCGTGGACGTGGAGCTGCCGACCGTCAAGACGTTCGGCGGCCCGCTGGCCGACGCGATCGCCGAAGGCCTCGTCCCTGAAGCGCTGGTGGATCGTGCCGTACGTCGAGTCCTCGTCCAGAAAGCCCAGTTGGGGCTGTTGGATGCGGAGTGGAGGCCAAATCCGGCGGTGCTCACCGGAGTTGCAGGTGCGGGCGGGGACTCGGAGGCGCTGCGCGGGTCGGTACGTCTCGACACCGACGAGAACCGCGCGCTCGCCCGCCGCGTCGCCGAACAGGCCGTCGTCCTCCTGCGCAACGACGGAACCCTGCCCCTCGCGGCGGACGCCGGAGCCCCGGCCCGTATCGCGCTCGTCGGACCCAACGCCGACACCCCGACGGCCGTCCTCGGCTGCTACGCCTTTCCCGTCCACGTCGGGGGCCAGCACCCCGACACCCCCCTCGGCATCGAACTGCCCACCCTGCGCGAGGCATGCGCCGCGGAGTTCCGCCACAGCGAGATCGTCACCGCGCCGGGTGCGGACATCGACGGCCCGGACACCGGCGGCTTCGGCGAGGCCGTCGAACTGGCCCGGGGCGCCGACCTCGTGATCGTCGCACTCGGCGACCGGGCCGGTCTCTTCGGGCGCGGTACGAGCGGGGAGGGCTGCGACGCGGAGAGCCTGGCGCTCCCCGGGGTCCAGCAGCGGCTTCTCGACGCCCTCCTCGACACGGGCACGCCCGTCGTCGTCACCCTGCTCGCCGGACGGCCGTACGCCCTCGGGCGTGCGGTGGACGAGGCGGCCGCGATCGTGCAGTCGTTCTTCCCCGGGGAAGAGGGGACGACGGCCATCGCCTCGGTGCTCAGCGGCCGCACCGCACCGTCCGGCCGGCTGCCCGTCGGCGTGCCGCGCCACCCGGGCTCCCAGCCCTCCACCTACCTGGCGGCGCGGCTGGGCCACTCCAGCGATGTCTCCAGTGTCGATCCGACCCCGGCTTTCGGATTCGGCCACGGTCTGACGTACACCGCCTTCGAGTGGAGCGACCTCGTCGTGGAGCGCGGACGGGCCTCTACGGAAGGGGATTTCACGCTCTCCTGCACCGTCCGCAACACCGGTGCGCGGGCGGGGGTGGAGGTGGTCCAGGTGTATCTGCACGACCCGGTCGCCTCGGTGGTCCAGCCGGTGCAGCGCCTCATCGGGTACGTACGCCTCGACCTGGACCCCGGACGGGTGGCCAGGGTATGCATGACGGTCCCGGCGGACCTCGCGTCCTTCACGGGCCGCGAGGGCCATCGGATCGTCGAACCGGGCGATCTCGAACTCCGGCTGGGCGCGTCGAGTACCGACACGCGCCTCACGGCCCGGGTCACGCTGACCGGCCCCGTACGGACGGTCGATCACACCCGTCGGCTGCACATGGATATCGCGACGCAGATCCTCACGGACGCGCCGTAGCCCCGGCGCCCCCCTACGGGGGAGGGCCTTCGCGGGTGGGATGACGACCAGCCGCGAAGGCCCTTCCGCCGCTCCTGCGAAGTGCTCGGGGTGGGTCAGCCGAGGACGAGGGGCAGGGCGGCCAGGCCCCGGGTGAGGCGGGTCCGACGCCAGGTCAGGGACTCCACCGGGATGGCCAGGCGCGTGTCCGGGAAGCGGGTCAGCAGGGTGCGCAGGGAGATCTCCGCCTCGGCCCGGGCCAGGGGGGCGCCGGGGCAGCGGTGGATGCCGTGGCCGAAGGAGAGATGGCCGGAGGTGTCGCGGTCGAGGTCGAGGCGGTCCGGGTGGGGGAACGCCGCCGGGTCGCGGTTTGCGGCCCCTGGGGCGATGAGCACCGGGAATCCCGCCGGGATGTCGGCCCCGCCGACGCTCAGCTCCTCCGTGCTGTAACGGAAGGTGGCCACGCTCACCGGGGAGTCGAAGCGGAGCAGTTCGTCGAGGGCGCCGGGGATCAGGTCCGGGTCCCGGCGCAGCCGGTCGAACGCCTCCGGGTGCCGGAGCAGGGCCAGGACGGCGTTGCCGATGAAGTGGGTGGTGGTCTCGTGCCCGGCGATCAGGAGGAGGGCGGCCAGGGAGACGGCCTCGTCCCGGTCGAGGCCGCCCTCGTCGCAGTCGCGCAGGAGGGAGTGGAGCGGACCGTCGCCGAGGGTGGCGCGGGCCGTGTCGACGAGGTGGGTCAGATAGTCGCCGATCCGGTGCGACGCGGCGTCGACGAGGCCGGTGTCGGTCGCGTCGAAGAGGTCGTGGGACCAGCCGGCGAGCATGGCGCGGTCGGCTTCCGGCACCCCCAGCAGCTCGCAGACGACGGTGACCGGCAGCGGAATCGCCAGCTTCGCCACCAGGTCGACCTCCGTACCCGGCCGCCACGCGGCCATGAGGTCGTCGACGAGCCCGGTGATGAACGGGCGCAGGTCCCGGACGCGTCCGGTGGTGAACAGCGGTGCCGCGACCCGCCGGTGGCGGGTGTGCACGGGCGGATCGCTCGCCAGCATGTGGCGGGAGATCGCCGGGTGCAGGTCGCGGTCCGAGGGCCGGTCGGCGAAGAAGCGGGCCGTGTCCTTGGAGAGGCGGGGGTCGGTGAACGCCGTACGGGCCTCGGCATGGCCGGTGATCAGGTACGCGTGGTGTCCGCCGGAGCCGTTGGGGATCCGCTGGACCGGGCAGCGTTCGCGCAGCCGGTCGTAGGTGGGGTAGGGGTCGGCGAAGAAGCGCGGGTCGCGCAGGGGGTCCTGCCGCGGGGAGCTCACGAGGCCGCTCCTACGTTCTCGGGTGCCGGGCGCCGTGCGTAGGCGGCCGCCACGAGCAGCAGCCACGCGGTCTCCGCCGGGAGGTCGCCCTTACGGGAGCCGGTGCCGGCGGCGGGCGGGGCCTCGTCGCCGTCGAGGGCGCGTCCGGTGCGCTTCGCCTCGACGGCCGCGGCGATGACCGCCGCCTCCACCTCGGCCTCGCCCTCAGGGGTTTCGGCCGCGCCCCGGCGGGCGACCTCGGCCGCGGCGGCGTCCCGTACCGACGCCTGCCGGCACGGGCGCAGGGCCAGCACGCAGTCGTTGATCTCGATGACGCGGCGGTGCAGGTGGAAGTCGAGGTCGTGGGCGTCGACCTCGGTGTCGCCCGGGTCGAGTACGACCTCGGGGACCGCCGAGGTGACCTCCCGCCACAGGGGTTCCAGCGCGGTGAACGACCTCCGCTCCCAGCGGCGGCGGCGCAGCTGGCTGAGCGGCCACAGCAGGGCCGGGAGGGTGAGCCCGACGGTGATGAGGAGGACGGCGACGGCGGGCGCGGTCACGCTGAAGGCGCAGCGGAGGGGGGTCAGCGGGCTGGAGCACCGGGCGTGGTCGGGGATGAGCCCCAGGCCGAGGCCGATGGAGACCAGGGCGAAGAGCTTGTACGCGGCGTAGAGGAGGGCGAAGCCACAGCCGACCGAGGTCGTGCGCAGGCCCCAGCGCTGGCTGCGGCGGGTCGACCGCTTGGACTGGGCCCAGGTCTGGAGCAGGAAGTCCTTGGCCGTGTAACCCAGGTAGGAGATGTAGATGAGCACGTAGCACGCGTACAACACCGGGTTGCGTCCGGTGAGTTGCTCGGCGACGAAGAAGGCGGTCATACCGGTGACGGAGACCGCGAGGGCGATGACGCGCAGCCGGATCTGCCGGTCGGCCCGCTCGCGGTCCAGATTGAGCTGGAAGAGGAAGGCGAGGACCGAGGTGGCCGCCGTCAGGGTGAAGGTGTTGCTGAGGAGCCGGGCGACGTGGGGGACCACCGATTCGACCGCGCGCTCCACGGCGGGGGCGTACGAGGCGAAGGCGAGGGCGAACGAGGTCAGCAGCGCCGCCATCGCCCAGGTGCCCGTGGGGCGGTGTCCGCCGCGTCCCCGTACCCAGTAGGCGGCGAAGCACAGCAGCACGACGGCCGTGCCCGTGAACACGATGTTGATCATTTCCGGTGGCGTTTCTTCCTGTGTGGCTCGGCGAACAGCGCGTCCCAGCTCTCGGCGCCGCTGGCGGGCCGACTCGACGGGCTTTCGCGTCCCCGGTACATGAGCTGCCGGATCACGCTGGCCATCACCTCGGCCTCGCGCTCGTCCTCGCTCGTGTAGCTGGTCCGGCCGGACATGCGCTGGACGAGGGTGGGGTCGAACCCGATCGTGCGCAGGGTGTCCAGGTCCAGTTCGAGGCTGCCGGGGTGGTCGCAGATGATGTGGCTGATCTCGTGGGCGAGAATGTGGTTCTGGTGGAGGGGTGAGGTGGCCTCCTCGTAGAACAACAGGTCGGCGTCCGGGGTCTCCAGGCGGATGCCGCACGGGGCGTCCGTGGCGCCCAGGGTGCTCAACGGGCGCAGGATGATGGGGCGTCCGCGTTGTGCGGCCACGGCGTCGCGGAGGTCGCGGGTGCTGAAGCGGTGCGGGAGCCGAAGCGCCTCGACGCGTGCCTCACACGCGGCGCGAAGCTGCTCAAGGTCCATGTCCTCACTCTGGTGACGCCGGTCGGGGGTGGTCGGCCGGGGCGAATCTCCCCTGGGAGCCCGGTGCGAGCGCCTCAATGCTGACATGTTCGCGACCCCGCTTCGAGGGCGGGGTGCGGCCGCGGGGCGCCTCGCGGAGCGGGATGCCTGGCTTGTCCCGGGAAACGCCTGATGCCCCCTGGCGCCGAGCGGCCACAGGGGGTTGTCGTCTCGCGGCGGGGGCCGTACGTCCCCCGCCCGGTACGCGGTTCAGTCGTCCAGGTTCAGATCCTGCGCGCTGTCGTCGGTGGTGAGCCCTTCGAGCCTGCGGGCCTGTTCGATCACGGTGGACAGCATCTTCAGGCTGTCGACGCTCAGGCCGTTGGCGCGCAGGGCGACCTTGCGGACGTCCTGGTCCCGCATGGCGGCGAGGAGGCCGATCTCCGCCTTGGTGCGTTCGGCCGCCGCGCTGTCGACGAAGTAGCCCGCCGGTACGCCGAAGAAGTCGGCCAGGGCCTTGATGGTGTGGCGCGTCGGGTTCCGCTTGGCGCCGGTGCGCAGCTGCTGGATGGCGCTCGCCGTCACCCCGCGCCCCTCCCCGGTCGAGGCCTTGCGGATCCCCTCGGCGACCTCCGCGTAGGTGTAGGGCCCCCGGGAGGGCGGGTGCACCTCGCGGAAGAGGTGGTCCAGGAGCTGGGCGAAGCTGGGTGACTCGTCATCCTCCACGTACACGACCTCCTTGGTGTGATGCCGAGCCTTCGCCCACCACAGTGTTTCTCGAAGCCCATCGGGCCGACCCCGGCAACACTTTGGTTGACGGGGGGCGGCCACTCTGGTGTACGTTACCAATGCTTCGTCACCACTGAAGTGTCGAGGGGTGGGACACGGTGGCAGCCGGGCCGGGGGTCGAGCTTCACGGGGGTGAGCTCGGCCCCCGGCCCGTTCGCCGCCTGACGCCATCGACTGGGGGCGGGGCTGCGGACGTTGCGCCCGGGTGCGTCGCCGGTTCAGGCCGAGGTGTCATGGGGTGCTCCGTGGCAG
This sequence comes from Streptomyces sp. SID8374, assembly GCF_009865135.1. Lineage (NCBI taxonomy): Bacteria > Bacillati > Actinomycetota > Actinomycetes > Kitasatosporales > Streptomycetaceae > Streptomyces > Streptomyces sp. SID8374. The sequence continues at coordinate 919,428 of NZ_WWGH01000002.1, forward strand.
GGAGGGGTGGCTGCCCTGTCCCGCGGCTTGAATGTCGGCCCTGCCGGGGTCCTGAAGGGCTCGGGCACCGGGCCGGGGTCCTGGTCGGCCTCGGCTTTCGCGTTGTACGCGTCGATGCGCTGGTTGTACGCCGTCACTGCGATACGGGCTACTCGGGCCTGCAGTGGCGCACGATGGATTCGATCACGTCGTCCAGGCCCGGCCCTGCGGCCTCGGGCGGCAGCACACCGCTCGCGGCCAGACCGATGTATCCGTGCAGCGGTGCGAAGACCGTCAGCGTGACGCGTTCCAGCGGCCCCTGGCGCACCTCGCCCCGGCGCTGCCCGTGGCTGACCAGCTCGAGGAACTGCTCGCCCCACCGGTGGGCGGCCATGCCCAGCGCCGTGGACGCCTCGGGGCTGTGCTTGGCCGAGAACATCAGGTCGAGCAACGCGGCATCGCCCGTGGCGAAGCCGACGTAGGTGCGGGCCACGGCATCCAGCCGCTCGGCGAATGTCTCGCCCGCATCGTCCTGGGCGGTGCCGATGGCCTCGATGAGCCGCTCGAAGCCGCGCAGCGCCAAGGCGTCCAGCAGGGCTTGCTTGGTCTTGAAGTGGCGGCTGGGGGCGCCGGGACTCACGCCGAGGTCGCGGGCCAGTTCCCGCAGGGACAGCGCGTCCGATCCCCTCTCGCGCACCGTCTGCTCGGCCCGATCGAGCAGGGCGGCGGCGAGATCTCCGTGGTGGTACGGGCGTTTCTTCACGCCTTCAGCCTAGACGCACACTGCCCACATTGTAGTCGTTGCATACATTGTGATCGTTGCATACATTGAGTGGTAGGGGTAGAGCCACCACGACCGCAGGAGCACTCATGGCACGCAAACACATCAACAGCGCCATTCCCGACCTCTCCGGGAAACGTGCCGTCGTCACCGGAGCGAGCGACGGCATCGGACTCGGGATCGCCGCCGGACTCGCCGCCGCCGGGGCCGAGGTGCTTCTGCCGGTCCGCAACCCGCGCAAGGGCGAGGCCGCGATCACCGGGATCAGAGAGGCGGTCCCGGGAGCGAACGTATCGCTCCACGCCCTCGACCTGTCCTCACTCGACTCCGTCGCCGCCCTCGGCGAGACCCTGCGAGGGGACGGACGCCCGATCCACATCCTCATCAACAACGCCGGCGTGATGACCCCGCCCGACCGGCAGACGACCGCCGACGGGTTCGAGTTGCAGCTCGGCACCAACCACCTCGGCCACTTCGCCCTGGTGGCACACCTGCTGCCACTGCTGCGCGCCGGACACGCACGCGTGACCTCGCAGATCAGCGTCGCCGCCAACAGCAACTCCATCAACTGGCAGGACCTGAACTGGGAACGCTCCTACAAGGGCGGTCACGCCTACAGCCAGTCGAAGATCGCGTTCGGGCTCTTCGGCCTCGAACTCGACCGGCGCAGCCGGGCCGGCGGATGGGGCATCACGAGCAACCTCTCCCACCCCGGCGTCGCCCCCACCAGCCTGCTCGCCGCACGCCCCGAAATCGGTCGCGACAAGGACACCATGGGCGTGAGGCTCATCCGCGCCCTGTCCGCCCGCGGCATCCTGCTCGGGACCGTCGAGACCGCGAAACTTCCGGCCCTCCACGCCGCGACGGCCACCGACGCCCAAGGCGCCCGCTTCTACGGACCGAGCGGCCCCGGACACCTCGGCGGCCCCCCTGCCGAGCAGAAGCTCTACACCCGCCTTCGCAGCACCGAGGACGCCCAGCGCATCTGGGAAGCCTCCGAAGAGCTGACGAAGATCTCGTTCCCCACTGGCTGAGAGGCCGTACACACCTCCGCATACGGACGGGAAGGGGCCCGTCAGTGCTCATGTGCATGGTGAACCTGACGGGCGCCCAGAACAGGCGCCGCGTTGGGGCGAGGTGGCCGCGCACCCCAACGCTCCGCCGACGCCGAAGGACATCGGCGACTGTGTGAACGAGTGAGGTGATCCGCTACGAGCGCGAGCGCGTCGGTGACCTGGTCCACGTCGACGTCAAGAAGCTCGGCCGTATCCCGGTCTGCGGCTGGTGCATGAACGGCTTGGGCACCGACGCGGCCGGGCTGGTGCCCGGCTCTGCCGGTTCTTCGTGCTCAGACATGGTTCACATCACCACATCCGCAATGCGGCAGAACGACGTGGCCCTGCGGCCGTCCCGTCGGCCGGTACGTCAGGTCGACCAGACCACCCTGCCGTTGTGCACGATGACCACCTTGGCGTCGGGGCGCAGGACCAGTTGGGCGCCGCCGAAGTCGTGGGTCTTGGAGGCCCAGATCGGGCGGTCGTCGCCGTTGTGGATGACCAGGTTGCCGTCGGGCTGGAAGATCGCCCGGTGGTTCTGGCCGAAGGTCATCGCGGCCCAGATGGGCTTGTTCTGCTCGTTGTAGACGACGAGGTTGCCGTCCTGCTGCATGGTCATGCGGATGCGGTTGGTGGCCCAGGACTGGCCCACCCCGATGGAGCTGGTCGCGGAGACCGTCTGGGTGCCCCAGTTCGGCTGCGGGGCCGCCTTGGGCTTGGCCTTCGGCTTCGGTGAGGCCTTCGGCTTCTCGGCGGGGGCGCTCGTCCTGGGCTCGGGCGCGGGTGCCACGGGCACCGGGGCGGCCTTCGGAGGGGTGATCTTCTTCTGCTCGGTCGGGGACGGTGTGGGCTTCACCGCCACGTAGTCGTCCAGGGCGGCCGGGGCCGACTCCGGGTTGAGGACCGTGTCGGCGCTGCCTGCGACCGGTGCTGTGCCGGTGTTACGGGGCTCCTCGTCGTTCGCACTGCCCATCAGGAGCACGGGGATCGCGACCAGGGCGGCGCCCACGAACACGGCTCCCGCCAGGACCGGCGTGCGGGGGCGGCCCTTGTCGGCCGCCGTGATCGTCTTGGTGGCCGGCTTCTCGGCGACGGCCGTTGCCAGCGCGATGCCCTCCGTGCGGCCTTCGGGTGCTTCTTCGGCTGTCTTCGCCGTGGACGTGGACGAGGGCTCCGACGTGGGCTCGGACTGAGCGGCGGCCGTCGGAGGGGCCTCGGTGTCGGGCGTGGCTTCTGCCGACGTCTGGGGTTCCTTGGGGCCCGCTGTGGCTTCTGTCGAGGCCGGGGGGCCCTGGGCGCCGGCCTTCTCGGTCTCGGCCGCAGTCCGGGGCTTCTCCGTCCCGGCCGTCGCGGCGGCCGTCGGAGGCGCCTCGGCCGGGTCGGCGGGCTGCGACGGCGTGGGGCCGGGCTTCTCGGCGGCGGCTGCCGCGGAGTTGGTGCCGGGGGCGGGGGGCTCGGGGGGCATGCGCTGACTCCTCCTCGGGGGCGTGCCCAACGTAGCCCGTCGGGCGAGCGGGGGAGACGCCTCACCTGGATACGCCTCCGTCGCTTTGTCATCCCACGCCTCACTGGTCCCGGAAAGTCCCTCGCTCGGGCAGTGAACGGGCACGTCGACGGCAGATACGGGCACCTCGCCGATCCCCGTGAAGAGGGCTCGTATGACATCCTGTTGGCTTCCCGATCTGATCGCTGCCGACGGTGGGCCTAGGCCGTCCGGCATTCACAAACTCGTACGGAGCCAAGAGTTCAGGTGGAGATACCGCTCGGAGAGCGGCAACAGGATGGGCAGAGCGTCCCGTTGGCCCTTCCGGATGCCTCCCTGGTGCCGGAAGCCGTGAAGGACGCTGCCCGTCGTGCGCCGGGCCACTGGATCGGGATCGTCGATCCGGAGTGGACGCAGGCGCGGACGCCGCCGGAGTGGGCCGTGCTGGGGGAGTGGCAGTCGGACGCGAGCGGGGGCGTGGGCGAGTACCGCGCCAACCCCGCCTACCGTCCCTCGGCCCGCGTCCTCGGCTGGCCCGAGCCCACCGATCCGGTGGACGCGGCCGCCCAGCGCGCCGCCACCGGGTACGGCACGGTGGACGAGGCGCTGGCCGCACTCGCGGAGGCGGACGTCACCGTCGTACGCGGGCCGGACGGCGGGCCGCTCATGGCCGCGGGGCGGGACGGGGCGCCGGTGGTGCTCCTGTTCACCTCGCCCACCCACGCATTCATGTCCGCGGCACTTCACCATGACACCGTGTCCGCCAGGGAGCTGGCCAGGTCGGTGGCGGCCACCGGCGCCCTGTTGTCGGTCAACTCCGGTGCCGCGGCTCCCCTGCTCGTCCCGGCCGACAGCCTTCCCGGCGCTGTGAACGAAGCCGGTGGCTCCGACTCGACCGACCCCTGGCCCCACACCACAGGGAGGAACCCGTGACGCGTTCGTCGTCCCAGCAGACCCCCGCCTCCCCGGAGGCTCGCGCGGAGTCCGGCGCCGAGAGTGAGGGGGCGGCCGCGAACCCTCCTGCGGGCGCTGCCCCCGTCGCTCCCGGCGCGCCGGACGCGGCTGCCGCGCCCGACTCCACACCCGTACAGGCGAAGACCGAGACCGTAGCCGGTCAGGCCGCCGAGACCGGGAAGCCCGAGAAGCCCGGGAAGCCCGGGAAGCCCGAGAAGCCCGGGAAGGCCGAGAAGCCCGAGGAGTCGGGGAAGGCGGAGGAGTCCGAGAAGGCCGGACAGGGCAAGCGCCCGGACCCTCAGGCCGCCGACCCTCAGGCCCCCGACTCCAAGGCCCTTGCAGCCACCGCCCCCGACACCCAGGCCCGAACCCCGGACACCACCCCCGAAGCCGACCCCGACCCCAGTGCCTCCGCCGCAGCCCAGAGCCGGCTCCCCGCCCTCGTACGGACCATGTCCGCCACCGCCATCGGCCAGCCGCAGCAGGAGGCCGGTCCCGTGGGCAGGCCCGGCAAGGCCGCGCTCGCGGGGGCGGCCGTCGTAGGGGCGCTGCTCGTCTCCGTGCCCTTCCTCGTGCTCGCCGGGAACAACGACGACGGGCCCAAGCAGACCAACGCCGCCGCGGCCGGGACCGTCCTCGACGGGAGCGGGCCCGAGGCGCCGGGTGAGTTCGCCGTCACCGCGCCCGAGACCAGCGCGCCCGCCGAGGACAAGAAGGGCGAGGCGGAGAAGGACGAGGGGAAGGCGGAGAAGGCCCACAACGCCGTACCGGCCATTCCTCCGGCCGCGCCCTCCGGCGACGGCGGCAAGGAGGCTAAGAAGGACGACGCCCCCAAGGCACCGCCTAAGAAGGCCGATCCGCCCAAGGCGCAGCCCAAGGCGGAGAGCGGCGGCGCCAAGAACCAGCCCGCCAAGGCCAAGCCCGCCGTCACCTTCAGCGGGCCCGTCTCCTTCCGCAGCCACCTCTCCGGCCGCTGCATCGACGTACCCGGCCACAACTTCAACGACGGCCAGCCGCTCTTCATGTGGGACTGCAACGGCGCCGACGCCCAGAAGTGGCGTTACGGCTCCGACGGCACCATCCGGGCCAGGGACAAGTGCCTGGACGTCGCCAACGCGAACTTCAACAACGGCACGCGCATCCAGCTCGCCTGGTGCAACGGTTCCGCCGCCCAGCAGTTCGCCCTGAACGGCGCCCACGACCTGGTCAACACCGTCGTCGGCAAGTGCGTCGACATCCCGAACCACAGCAAGGGCAAGGGGCCGGAAACGTACCTGGTCCTGTTCGACTGCACGGGCAACGACAACCAGAAGTGGAGCACCTGACCCGGAGGTCCGGAGGCCGGGAGTCCCGCTCCCGGCCTCCGAGCGCCGCCCCGGGCCAGGCATGATGGCATCGCCGGGGACGCCGAACCGCGTCCTGGGCGAAGAGGGGCGTCCGGACAGGACGCCGCCGTAGCGAGGAGGTTGGTGCGTGTCGCGCCAGGTACTGTCGGTCGGCCCCGGGGACCGCTTTTCGACGATCGGCGAGGCGCTCGCCGCCGCCCGCACCGGTGCGCTCATCAGCGTCCGGCCCGGAACGTACGCCGAGAACCTGGTGATCCACACCCGGGTCACCCTCACCGCCGCCGAGGGGCGGGGCACGGTGGAGATCCGGCCGCGTTCGGGCAGTGTGATCGCGCTGCGCGCCGACGCCGTCATGGTCTCCGAACTCACCCTGCGCGGCGGTGACTCCGAGCTGCCCGCCGTGGATGTGCGGCGCGGGCAGGCCGCGTTCGACGGGTGCGAGATCATCGGCGCGGCCTGGACCGCGATGCTGGCCGGCGGGACCGGTTCCCTCGCGCTGCGGGAGTGCCGGGTGAGCAACCCGCAGGGCGCGGGTGTCGTCGTGACCTCCACCACGCCCACCACCGTGGAGTCCTGCACCCTGGAACACCTCGGCACCAGCGGCATCGTCCTCGCCGAGCAGGGCGAGGCCCGTATCCGCGACTGCACGGTACGCGGCGCACGGGGCAACGGCCTCCTGGCCAACGGCGAGACCCGCGGCACCGTCGAGGACTGCGACATCTCCTCCACCGACAAGCCCTCCATCGCCCTGGAGGACAACTCCGCGCTCTCCGTCGTCCGGACCGTCGTGCACGACACCAGCACCGGCGTCCACCTGAGCACCGGGGGCCGCACCACCCTGGAGGACGTCCGCGTCACCGGCGCCTCCGGCAACGGCATCGTCCTCGCCGCGGGCACCGACCCCGTACTGCGCCGCTGCCGCGTCTCACGCGCACGCGGCCACGGGCTGTTCGTCACCGACCGGGCGCGCGGCACCTTCGAGGACTGCTGGGTCGACGGCGCCCAGGGCGCGGCCCTGCGGGTCGCCGGGGCGTCCTCCCCGGCGCTGACCGGGCTGACCGTCCGCGACTGCGAGGGGATCGGGCTGCTCCTGGAGGAGGACTCGGCGCCCGAGCTGGACCGCCTGGAGGTGATCGGCTCCTCGCCCGCCGTCGCCCTCCAGGGCGGTGCCAACCCGCTGCTGCGCCGGGCCCGGCTGGTGGAGCCCGCCGGTGACGGCATCGCGGCCACCAAGGACGCCCGGGGCCGCGTGGAGGACTGCGAGATCGTCCGGCCCAAGGGCGCCGGTGTACGGGTGGCCTCCGGCTCCACCCTCTATCTGGCGGGCGGTGGGGTCTCCGACACCGCCACCAGCGGGCTGCTCGTGGAGGACGGCGGCAACGTCACCGTCCGCGACTTCCGCGTCGAGGTCTCCGGCGAGGAGGGCGTGGTCGTCGCCGCCGGCGGTGAACTGACCGCCAACCGCACCACCGTCCACGCCCCCAAGGGCCACGGCTTCCTGCTCCGCGAGGGCGCGCTCGCCTCGCTCAGCGGCTGCGAGGCCAACGGCGGTGCCCAGGACGGGTTCCGGGTGGAGTCCACCGCACCCGTCTCCCTCGTCAACTGCACCGCCCGGGAGAACGAGGGCGGCGGCCTGGTGCAGACCGCGCCCGGCGACCGGCTCGCCGTGGACGGCCTGAACAGCGTCTCCAACGGCAAGCGGGACGCCTGGGGCAGCGGCAGCGCCGAGAACACCGACCCGGCCGGTTCCGGCGCCGCCGACGCGCCCCCGCCGGACCGCGCCGACGGCCCGCTCGGCGCCCTCAACGCGCTGATCGGCCTGGAGAACGTCAAGCAGCAGGTGCGTACGCTGGTCAACCTCACCCAGCTCGCCCAGCGCCGCGAACAACTCGGCATGCCCGCACCGCCGATGAGCAGGCACCTGATCTTCGCGGGCCCGCCCGGCACCGGTAAGACCACCGTCGCCCGCCTCTACGGGGCGATCCTGGCCGAGCTGGGTTCGCTGCGCAGCGGCCACCTGGTCGAGGTCTCCCGCGCCGACCTGGTCGCCCAGGTCGTCGGCGGTACGGCGATCAAGACCTCCGAGACCTTCCAGCGGGCCCTCGGCGGCGTCCTGTTCATCGACGAGGCGTACACGCTCACCGCCGACAGCGGCAGCGGCGGCGCCGACTTCGGCCGTGAGGCCGTGGACACGCTGCTCAAGCTCATGGAGGACCACCGCGACGACGTGGTCGTCGTCGCGGCCGGGTACTCCCGGGAGATGGAGTCCTTCCTCAGCTCCAACCCGGGTCTGGCGTCCAGGTTTTCCCGGACCGTCGAGTTCGAGAACTACGCCGTGGACGACCTGGTGGCGATCATGGAGAGCATGTGCGCCCAGCACCAGTACGAGCTGGGGGAGGGGACGGCCCAGGCGCTCGCCGCCCACTTCGCGGCCATGGACCGGGACGCCGGATTCGGCAACGGCCGTGCCGCGCGCGGCGTGTTCGAGGAGATGGTCGACCGGCAGGCGATCCGGCTCTCCTCCCAGGCCCAGGTCAGCGAGCACGATCTGCGGCTGCTGCTCCCCGATGACGTCTCCGCCACCGCCGCCGCCTCGGCCGCCGAGACCGCCGCACCGGCCGACGACCCGCTCACCCGCCTCGGCGACATGATCGGCCTCGCGGAGGTGAAGCGGGAGGTCGCCGACCTGGTCAACCTCATCACCACCGCCCGCCACCGCGCCGCCGCCGGGCTGCCCGTCCCCTCGCTCAGCAACCACCTGGTCTTCACCGGCCCGCCCGGCACCGGCAAGACCACCGTCGCCCGCCTCTACGGCGAGGTGCTCACCCAGCTCGGCGTACTGGAACGCGGCCAGCTGGTCGAGGCGGCCCGCGCCGATCTCGTCGGCCGGTACATCGGCCACACCGCCCAGTTGACCCGCGAGGTCTTCGAAAGGGCCCGTGGCGGCGTGCTCTTCATCGACGAGGCGTACACCCTCACCCCGCGCGGCGGCGGCGCCGACTTCGGCCAGGAGGCCGTGGACACCCTGCTGAAGCTGATGGAGGACCACCGCGACGAGGTCGTCGTCATCGTGGCCGGATACACCGACGAGATGGAACGCTTCCTCGCCTCCAACCCCGGCCTCTCCTCCCGCTTCCCCCGCCGGATCTCCTTCGCCGACTACTCCTCCGAGGAGCTGGTCACCATCGTCCGCGCCCAGGCCACCGCCATGGGGTACGAATGCGGCCCCGGCACCGGGCCGCTGCTCAAGGAATACTTCGACGCGGTACCCCGCGACCGCTCCTTCGGCAACGCCCGCCTGGCCCGCCAGGTCGTCGAGTCGATGGTCACCCGCCAGGCGGGCAGGCTCAGTTCGCTGGCCGCGCCCACCCTGGACGACCTGCGCATCCTGCTCCCGGCCGACGTCGCGGCCGCGGCCCCGAAGGTGGTGCCCCAGTGAGGCGCACGACCCGCCTGCTGTACGGGGCCTGCCTCGCCGCCGCCCTGGTGGTGCCCGCGGCCGTGCCCGCCCAGGCCGGGCCCCTCTCCGGTATGCCTGGAGTCCTCCCGGCCGCCGACGGGGCGAAGGGGCAGGAGCTGCCCGGCATGCCCGCCGCACTCGACCCCCGGGCCGAGGAGGCCGCCTGCACCCCCGCCTCCAAGGAGCGGGCGAAGAAGCAGGACTGGTCGCGGCAGCGCCTCGACCTGGACCGGCTGCACCGGCACACCACCGGGGCGGGCGTGACCGTCGCGCTGATCTCCACCGGCGTCGACCCCGCGGCCGAAGGGCTCAACGGGCGCGTCACCGCCGAGGGCGATGCCGCCGACGACTGCGTCGGACAGGGTACGTTCCTGGCCGGGCTGATCGCCGGGACCGGCGGCTCCACCCCGCTCCTCGCCGGGGTCGCCCCGGACGCCAGGATCCTGGCCCTGCGCGGCACCGACCGGCGCGGGCAGCCGGACCCCGCACTCGTCACGGCGGCGGTACGGGCCGCGACCACCGCCAAGGCCGACGTCATCGCGGTCGCGGTGGCCCTCCCGCGCAAGGACACCGCGCTCACCCGGGCCGTCGCCGAGGCCCGCAAGGCCGGGGCGGTGGTGGTCGCGGCGGCCACCCCGGAGCCCCCGTCGCGGGGCTCGGCCGACGAGATCCCCTCCCGTACCTACTGGCCCGCCGGTGAGCCCGGGGTCCTCGCGGTCGCCGACATGCTGCCCGCCGGGGCCCGCCCGGACGGTGCGCTGCCCACCCCCGACGTCGACCTGGCCGCCCCGGGCGCCGGAGTGGTCTCCGGCGGGCCGCGCGGCAAGGGGCACTACCTGGGCGGCGGCGTCGCGGTGGCCACCGCCTACGCGGCCGGGGCGGCGGCGGCCGTCCGCGCCACCCACCCCGACGACGGGGCCGTCGCGATCACCCGGCGGCTGACCGCCACCGCGTACCCGGCCGACCTCCCCCAGCTGGACGCCTACGCCGCCGTCACCACCGTCCTCGGCGGCCCGGCCGCGCCCGCCGCCGGTGCCGAGCGGGCCGCCGAACCCGTGGCCGTACGCGACACCTCCGCCACCGAGCGCGCCACCGGCCGGGCCACCCTCTTCGTCCTCCTCGGGTCGGCCGGCGTCCTCTCCCTGCTCTGGGCCGGTTTCGCCCTCACCCGGGCCCGCGCCCGGGGCTGGCGCCCGGCCGGGGCGGGCCCGACCGAGGGCTGAACGCGAGAGGCGCCCTCCCGCCGGGGGAGGGCGCCTCGGCTCCGTAACCCTGGCTCCTACTCCACCAGCGCCGTCTGCACCAGCCGCGGCTTGCGGCGCTGGATGTGCAGGGCCCGGCCCGGCGGCAGGTTGAGCGGCTTCGCGTTGCCGAAGAGGCGGCCCTCCGTGGGCGGGCAGGAGAGCAGGACCGCCGGGTTGTTGGCCTCGTCCAGGCGGCGGATCAGCCCGTCGCTGAGACCGCGTCCCGCGCCCATGGCGCTGCGGGCGACGACCAGGTGCAGGCCCATCTCGAAGCCGAGGGTCAGATTCTCGAAGACCGGTTCGAAGGGGCTCTGGAAGGAGTTCCCGGAGACCATGTCGTAGTCGTCGACCAGGATGAACAGGCGCGGGCCCGTCCACCAGTCGCAGGTGCGCATCCGGGCGGGCGAGATGTCGGCCCCGGGCACGCGGGTCTTCATCGCGCGGGCCGCGCCCTCGATGGTCTCGTTGAGGTTGTCCAGGGAGATGACGTGCCCGATGCGGTACTCCTCGGGGATGGCGTCGACCAGGGTGCGGCGGTAGTCCACCGCGATGATCTTCGCCTCCGAAGGGGCGTACCGGGTGGTGATGCCCTTGGTGATCAGCCGCAGCAGATTGGTCTTGCCGCTCTCGGTGTCGCCGACCGCGATCAGGTGCGGCGTCCGGCTGAAGTCGTGCCAGACCGGCTCCAGCGCGTCCTGGTCGAGACCGAGCGCCACGCGCATGCCGCCGCCCTCGGTGGCCTCGGGCGCCGGGAGTTCGGAGAGCGGCAGGCGGTGGGGGAGCATCCGGACCTGCGGGGCGGACGGGCCGGACCAGTGCCGGCCGATCTCCGCGACCAGATGGGCGACGCCCTCGCCGAGATCCTCCAGCGAGCCGCTGCCGTCCAGGCGGGGCAGGCCCGCGAGGAAGTGCATCTTGCTGTCGGCGGTGATGCCCCGGCCGCCGGTACGCGGCACCGAACGGGCCTTACGGGTGTCGATCTCGGAGTCCATCGGGTCACCCATCCGCAGCTCCAGGCGGGTGGCGGCCTGGTCGCGGACCTGCGCGGACAGCTCCACCCAGCGGGTGGTGGTGATGATCAGGTGGATGCCGTAGTTGAGGCCCCGGGCGGCCAGTTCGTTGAACTTCGGGATCAGGTCGTCGTAGTCCTGGCGGACCGTGGACCAGCCGTCCACCACCATGAACACATCGCCGAACGGCTCGTCCGGGAACTCCCCGACGGCCCGGCGGCGCCGGTAGGACTGCATGGAGTCCAGCGTGTGGTCCACGAAGAACTGCTCACGGCGGGCCAGCAGCGCCATCACCTCGGCGACCGCACGGTGCACCCGCTCCGGGTTGAGCCGCGCCGCGACCCCGCCGACATGCGGGAGCGCGGCCAGCTGGGAGAGCCCGCCGCCGCCGAAGTCCAGGCAGTAGAACTGGACTTCGGCCGGGGTGTGGGTGAGCGCCAGGGCGGCGATCAGCGTCCGGGCGAGCGTCGACTTGCCGCTCTGCGAACCACCCGCGACGGCGACATGGCCGCCCGCCCCGGACAGGTCCACGATCAGCGGGTCACGCCGCTGCTCGAACGGCTTGTCCACCAGGCCGACCGGGACCCGCAGCTTCCCGGTGCCCGGCCAGCGCGCGGCGGTCAGGCCGCGCACCTTGTCCGGCGCGATCCCGGGCAGCAGCGCGTCCAGCGGCGACGGCTCGTCCAGCGGCGGCAGCCACACCTGGTGGGCGTCGGGCCCGGAGCCGCGCAGCCGCTCCAGCGCCACATCCAGCAGCGCCTCCTCGTCCTCGGCCTCCTCCGTCTCCGGCTCCGGGTCGGGCGGGGTCTCCAGGGTGCGGGGCACCACCCACCCGCTGGTCCACGGCACCACCTGGCTCGCCACCCGGGCCTGCACCACCGCACCGGTCCGACGCCGGTACGTCCCCGAGGAGTACGCGGCACGGAACCGGGTCAGGGCCTCCACCCCGGACTTCAGGAACCCGCTGCCGGGCGCGGCGGGAAGCTCGTAGGCGTCGGGCACGCCGAGCACACCCCGGCTCTCCATCGCGGAGAAGGTGCGCAGCCCTATCCGGTACGAGAGGTGGCTCTCCAGCTGGTGCATGCGCCCCTCGTCCAGGCGCTGCGAGGCGAGCAGCAGATGCACGCCGAGCGACCGGCCGAGGCGGCCGATCATCACGAACAGCTCCATGAACTCCCGGTGGGTGGAGAGCAGTTCGCTGAACTCGTCGACCACCACGAAGAGGCTGGGCAGCGGCGCCAGGTCGGCCCCGGCGGCGCGGGCCCGCTCGTACTCCAGCGCCGAGGTGTAGTTGCCCGCCGACCGGAGCAGCTCCTGGCGGCGGATGAGTTCACCGTGCAGGGCGTCCTGCATACGTTCCACCAGGGCCACTTCGTCGGCCAGGTTGGTGATGACGGCGGAGGTGTGCGGGAGTTCCTCCAGGCCGAGGAAGGTGGCGCCGCCCTTGAAGTCGACCAGGACGAAGTTGAGGGTCTCCGAGGAGTTGGTCAGCGCGAGACCGAGGACCAGGGTGCGCAGCAGCTCGCTCTTTCCGGAGCCGGTGGCGCCGATGAGCATGCCGTGCGGGCCCATACCGCCCTGCGCGGACTCCTTGATGTCCAGCTCCACCGGGCGGCCGTCCACGCCGACCGCGATCGGCACCCGCAGCCGGCCGGAGCCGGAGTGCCGGGCGAACAGGGTCTGCGGGTCGTGCCGGTGCAGGTCGGGGATGCCGAGCAGGGTGGTCAACTCGACGTCGGTGTCCAGCGGCTGTGCGATGTCGGTGCCCAGGCTCATCCGGCGCGGGGTGAGCAGCCGGGCCAGCGACTCCGCGCCGAGCGGGCCGAGCCGGTCGGGGCGGCCGAGCGGCACCGAGCGCTCCTTGCGGCTGCGGTCGGTGCGCACCAGGTTCACCTGGTCGGGGCCGACGGTCAGGCGCAGCGTGTTGCGGCCGGGCCGCCAGCGCAGCGCCCCCGACACATCGAGGATCAGGGCGTTGCGGTAGCCGTGGCCCTCCCAGCGGTGGCCCTCCGGGACGTTGACGCCGTCCAGCACGATCACCGTGTACGGCTCGTCGCGGCCGGGGCGGGCGTCCGGGTCGAAGCCGGGGCGCTCGGCGAACTCGGCGCCGAGCAGGTCGTCCAGCTCGGTCAGGTCGGCGGTGATCCGGCGGGCCTGGCCCGCACCGTCCTCCTCGTGCGGATCCAGCACGTGCGGCAGCCACTTGACCCACTCCCAGTCGGGCCGCCGCTCGTCGCTGACGCAGAACGCGATCCACAGCTCCTCGGGCGCGTGGAACACCGCCAGCTGCCCCAGCATCGCCCGCACCAGGGCCCGTACGGCATCGTGCTCCGGGGGCTGGGCACCGGGCGTCTCCCCGTCGGGTGCCTCCTCCGGGCGCAGCAGGATCCGGGCCGAGGAGCGCAGATAGAGGCCCAGCGGCTGCTCGGGGATGGTGGAGTAGGCGCGGATGAAGCGGCGCAGGGCGTGCGCGCAGAGCGGTTCAAGGTCCTCGACCGGGCGGGTGGAGACCGGGTTCAGGGTGAGGGCGAGCTGCTGTTCACCGACCGCGAGCCGGACCTCGCCGAAGTCCTCGTCGGCCGGGCGCCGCTCCCACAGCCGCGAGGTGCGGGCCAGCGAGCGGAGCGAGGCCGGCTCGGGGTGGCGCCAGGCCAGCGCCCGCTGCTGCTCCGCGATGGTGGTCCGCACCCGCTTACGGGTCTGCGCCAGGTAGCGCAGATAGTCGCGGCGTTCACCCTTGAGCCGCTGCTTGCGCTCGCTGGAGCGGCGCATCAGCTGCCCCAGCAGCATGGCACCGGCGGAGAGCGCCATGACGCCCATCGCCAGATACATGAAGACGCCGTTCCCGCCGCCGGGGCGCAGGAACATCAGCATCATCGACACCGACATCAGCGCCATCGGCAGATAGGTCCACACCGCCGAGGTGTCGGGCACGGTCTCGGCGAGGACCGGCGGCTCCTGGAGGGTCAACTGCCCCTCGGGCATCTCCGGCCCGCGCCTGCGGGCCGGGCGGCGAAACAGCACGACACTCAAGGAAGAGAACCTCCGGTTCACTGTCTTTCCGGCCGCTCCGAATACCGGCGCACCCGGAAAGACCGCCCGACGGATTCCTCGGGCGCGAGTGCACTCGACGAACGCCGGGTGAATGTTTCGAGCGGATAGCGGGAGCGGCCGACTTCCGTGAAGACCGGCCCTTTGCCGGATTCCTCACCCCGGCCCGCAGTACGGCCGGTGGCCGCAGGCAGTAGTCTGCATTCACGGAACGCGCCCTGTCCACGCGGGAGTGGTGGTCGCCGGGTGCGCGGGCACAATTCCCCTGCCCGGCCCCCCGGTTCACAGCCACGCGGACTATCCGTACTGTTCGCACATTCCCTCTCCCGGGGAAGCTTCCTGTCAAAGCCTGCACGGAAGACGAGAGTTCTGCTGATGACCGACAGTGCGGTGGCCGAATCGTGCCGCCTGACCGTACGTGCGCCGAGCGTCACCATCGATCTGGCCGTGCCCGCCGACGTACCGGTCGCCGACCTGCTCCCCACCCTCCTGCGGTACGTCGGCGAGGAGGCCGAGGAGGCCGGACTCGACCACGCCGGCTGGGTGCTCCAGCGCCTCGGCGACGCCCCCCTCGACGAGGAGACCACCCTGGCCCAGGCCGGTCTCGCCGACGGTGCCGTGCTCCATCTGCGCCCGCACACCGAGGCGCTGCCCGAGGCCCGGCTGGACGACCTGGTCGACGGGATCGCCGAGACGGTGGGCCGCCGGCTCCACACCTGGCACGCGGGGGCGGCCCGGGGCCTGCTGGTGGGCACCGCCGTGGCGACCGTGGCGGCCGCCCTGGTGCTGGTGTTCCGGCCCGGAGTGGCCGACTCCACCGCCGTCCGGGCCGCCTGCGCCGCCGTGGCCGGGGTGCTGCTCCTCGCGGGCGCGGGCTCGGCCAGCCGCGCGGTCGGCGACCGGCTCTCCGCGACCGCCCTCGGCCTGCTGGTCGCCCCGTGCTTCGCCCTGGTCGGCTGGGTGCTGCCCGGCGGCGACCTGTCCGGCCCCGACGCCACGCAGGTCGTGGGCGCCCGGCTGCTCGCGGCAGGCGCGGCGGCGGCGGGCGGCGCGGTCCTCGCGCTCGCCGCGACCGCCGTCGGCGCCCCCGCCCTCTTCGCCACCGCCGTGGTCGCGGTCGCCACCGCGATCTCCGGGGCCCTGATGGGCTACACCGGCCTGGACGCGCCCGCAGCCGTGGCGCTGGTGGCCGCGGTGGTCGCGCTCGCCGCCGGAGCGGTGGCGCCCTTCGCCTTCAAGCTGGCCGGGATGCGGATGCCCTCCCTGCCCTCTTCCGCCGGACAGCTCCAGGAAGGCATCGACCCGTACGCGGGCGACGAGGTCGCCGAACGCACCGAACTCGCCGGGCGCTGGGTCACCGCGCTCTTCGCCGCCACCGGCACCATCGCCGCCGCCGCCCTGGCCGTCCTCACCCACACCCCGGACCTGCCCGAGACCCTCACCGCGCTCGCCCTCTCCCTCCTGCTGCTCCTGCACTCCCGGGGCCTGGTCCACATCGGCCAGCGGCTCACCCTGGCCGTGCCCGGGATCTGGGGGCTGCTGCTGCTCGCCCGCGCCTGGGCGGTGGACAGCGACGCCGACGGCCGCGTGGTCGTCTTCGCGGTGCTGCTCGCCGTCGCGGCAGCCCTGGTGACCGCGTCCTGGATCGTGCCCGGCCGCCGGGTGCTGCCGTACTGGGGCCGGGCGGCCGAGCTGGCCCACACCGGCCTCGCGGTCGCGCTGCTGCCGTTCACCCTCTGGGTGGCGGGCCTCTTCGGCTGGCTGCGCGGCCTGTTCGGCTGAGTCCCCCCGTACGCCGTTCCGTCGAAGAAGAGTTGAGGAGAGGCTGTGCAGTCCAAGCGCGACCAGGTGCAGGCCCACGGTTTCATGATGGGCAGGCTCAGCTCGGGCCTGCTGACGGCCGACCCGGACGCCCCGGAGAGCCCGCTCGGCCGGACGACCCGGGGCGTGGTCTTCGGCATCCTGGTGACCGTCCTGATCGGCGCCGGCACCACCGTCTACGGGCTGCTGCGCCCCGGCGGCAACGAGACCTGGCGCAAGGGCGAGAACCTGGTGGTCAACCGCGAGACCGGCGCCCGCTACCTGTGGACCGGCACCGACGGCGTACTCCACCCCGTGCGCAACTACGCCTCGGCCCGGCTGATCGGAGGCGCGCAGCTCAAGGCCGTGGACGTCTCCACCGCCTCGCTGCGGGACGTCCCCGTCGGCTCCCCGGCCGGCATCCCCGGCGCACCCGACACCCTCCCCGGACCCGGCCAACTCGACGCCGGAGCCTGGCACATGTGCGTCACCGGACCGGGCGGCGCGCTGCCCACCACCTCCGGCGCCGCCCCGGGCGCAGGCGTCGACCAGGCGGGGGCCACCACACTGGTCGCCGGGGCGCCGCTGGAAACCCAGGACGTCGGCGCCGACCGAGGCGTGCTCGTACGCGGCCCCGACCGCACCGAGTACCTGGTGTGGCGGGGCAGCCGGCTGCCCCTGGACCGCCCCTCCGACGCCCGTAACGCCCTCGGTTACGGCTCCGAGCAGGCCATGCCCGTCTCCGCCGCCTTCCTCGACGCCCTGGCCCCCGGCCCCGCCCTGAAGCCCCCGGAGGTCCCGGGGCGCGGGGAGAAGGGCCCGGTGCTCGGCGGTGAACCGAGCACGGTGGGGCAGCTGTTCGAGGTGAGCGTGCCCGGTGGCGGCAGTACGTACCACCTGCTGCGCAAGGACGGCCTGGTGCCGCTCTCCCGGCTGGAGGCCGCCCTCGTGCTGGGCGACCCGGCCACCCAGAAGGACGCCTACCAGGGCCGCTCGCCCGAGGCCCGCGCGGTCGGCGCCGACGCCCTCCGTACGCACCGGGCCAAGGAGACGGCCGCAGCCGGATCGGCAGGCGCGGAGCTGCCCCGTACGCCGCCGATCCCGCAGTCCGCACCCCGCGGCACCGCCCTCTGCGCCCAGGTGGACGGCGGCAGCGGCGGCGCCCGGATCCGGTCGGTGCTGGTCCCGCTGACCTCGCTCGCCCCCGTGGCGGTCTCGCAGGGCGCCGCCCAGCCGGTGGCCGAGGCCTGCGCCCGGACGGACGCCACCGTCGTACGCCCAGGGCGCGGCGCCCTGGTCAGGGCCCTGCACGCCAGCGGTGCGGCACACGCCGGGACGACCTACCTGGTGGCGGAGAACGGTGTGAAGTACCGCGTCCCGGCCAAGGAGGCCCTGGGCGCCCTCGGCTACGGGGAGGGGGACATCGGCTCGGTCCCCGCACCGCTGCTCGCGGCCCTGCCGACCGGCGCCGACCTGGACCCGGCCGCCGCCTCCGGTGTCGCGGAGCCCCGGGTCACGGCCCCGAAGTGCATCCGGCCATGATCCAGGCAAACGCCTCAAACGGTGCCTAAGAAAGGGAAAGGGCGTGGAGCCGGGACTTCGCACATAACTCGGCGCCGTTTGGGGGAGATTCGGTGTGGACCGGCGCGGGAGAAACCTCAGGAAAAGCTCAGACAATGGGTGGCCCCGGTGACCGTTCGGATTCCTTCGCTGCCCGTTTCCCGTCCGTATGGCGTCAACCGGCTGCCCGCGGCAGCTGCGCGTTCATTTCCCGGAAACCTTCGGCAACTTCCGTACCCCGCAGGGAATCCCATCGACTGACCTATGCTCAAATCTTCCTTACATGCGTTGCGCCGGACGGGGAGTTCTCCATAGCCTCAGCGGGCAACGGTGTGACCGGAGTTGCCTCGACGAAGGGAGCGTGACATGGCGGACAGTGGCCAGAGGAGGGCGGATTATGCCAAGGGCTTGGGAGGTGTCTCCTCACTGGAGTCGGCCCGTGCCTCGGTGGAGAAGACCCAGAACAACGTCGCCGAGATCGCCGCGCGTTCGGGCGTGGGCGGTGACGAGGGTCAGGCCCTGCTGAAGCTCTTCCGCAGCTGGAACGGCGAGGCCCAGAAGGTCGTCGTCCAGATCAGCAAGATGATCGACGCGCTCCAGGAGAACGTGACGTCGGCCGACCGGCTGGCCAAGGAGAACCAGGACCTCACCGAGGTGCTCAACAGCAAGACCAGCCAGGGCGTCTTCGAAGCGCTGCGCTGACCCGCCCTTCGCTCCACCGGCCTCTGTGCGGCGGCCGGAACCCATGAGCACCCCGGGCCCTGGCGCCCGGCCACCCGAGAGGAGATGTCATGGCCGACGGCATCATCGATGTCCAGTACTCCACGGTCCGCAACGCGATCGAGGAGCTGAAGCAGCAGACCCAGCAGATCATCACCACCCTCAACAACCTGGAGGACGAGCTGAAGCCGCTCATCACCTCCTGGGAGGGTGACGACCAGGCGATGTACCGCGGGGTCCAGGCAGAGTGGGACCAGGCGACCAAGAACATGGCCCTGCTCCTCGGCGACAGCGGCGAGCTGGTCCAGAGCATCCACGACAACCACTCCCGGGACGAGCGCCGCAGCGCCGACAACTGGGGAAGTGTGCGGGCCCGCTAGCCCTCCGGCCGGGACCCGCCTCCCCTGCCGTGCGCAGGGGAGGCGGGCCCCGGCTTTCCGCACTCCCGTTGCAGTGATCCCGTCCGGGCCCGATCGCAGGAGGACGTCCCATGGCCGGTGAGCAAGCCGACGTCAAGCATTTCGACCTCAAGCAGATGGAGAACTTCCGCGACAACGAGGTGCACCCGGTCTACACCAAGGCCAAGAAGCACAGGGAGGACGGCGAGGGTGAGGGCGAGGGCCGCATCCGCCCCCTCAGCGAGCTGATCGGCGGCTACACCACGGCCGACAACCTCGACCAGGACTCGCAGCTCCTGCGCCTCGGCCTGATCAACAGGGAGAAGCTGATCTCCGGTCCGACGCTGGTCGAGAGCGTGAAGTCCGTCGCGACCTCCCTCGACAAGCTGCTCGGCGACCAGATCGAACTCTTCAAGGAGCTCAAGGAAGCCCTCACCGACACCATCGAAGAGGCCAACAAGACCAAGAACAAGAACCTGGACGCGATCGACGCCCAGACGCTGCTCCAGACCTTCGATGAGGTCGACACGCTCACCAGCGGATCCTCGGGCACGGAAGAGAAGTAGCCGCCCCCACGCACCGGGGTGGACGGCGAGAGACGAGAAGGGGCGCGCGCGGTGGCCGACCGGTACGACGCATCATCCGTGGACAACGTCGACAAGTACGAGAACAGGGACGCGGCATCCGCCGACAACTGGGCCGACCTTGTCACGCACATCACCGGCTATCCCGTGCCCAAGCGCAGCGAGATCTTCGACACGCTCCGCTCCGACCACGGCGGCAAGCTCTTCCGGATGGACATCAAGGAGCGCAGCCTCGGCCTCCTCATCAAGGACTCCGGCTTTCTGCGCGACAAGGGCCAGGACTACGACATCTGGTTCTTCGACAGCGGCAAGAAGCGCTCCATCATGCAGGCCCGGATCGTCTTCGAGGGACGCGTGAAGTCCGGCGACGAGATCATCTTCGCCGGCACCGACTCCACCGACGTCAACAACGTGTCCGTCCGCGAGGGCAACGAGTTCACGGACTACAACAAGGACAAGTTCAGCACCATCCCGCTGGCCCGGTACATGAACGGGCCACGGGCGGCGCTCATGGCCCTGCTGAAGGGAAACAGCGGCGACGGCCGCTTCAGCGGCCTGGTCGCCAAGGAGTCCGACGTCGTCGACCTGGACTCCTTCACCAACACCGGCCACTCCTTCGACTACGCGGCCAAGTTCTTCAAGGACCACGCACCGCTGCTGAAGGACTGGGAGGACCGCTTCGGCCGCGACGACGCGAGCTGGAAGGGCGAGGCCGCGGAGGTCTTCCGCAGCCTCATCAAGAAGATCCGCGAGAACTACGACAGTTACGTGGAGACCTTCAACGAGACGGCCGGCAGCGGCGACGCCACCGGCACCGGCGGCACCGTCTACTCCCGCGCGCTCTCGCTGGGCCGCTCCCACCTGGAGCAGGCCGCCCGGGATCTGCTGGGCCACTGGCTGACCTGGGCCCGGTCCGACTACTACGACCCGCACCGGGTGCTGCGCTACGTCCTGGACGACCTCGCCCAGTGGGTGGACACGGAGAACGTGGCCAAGACCGACATCACGTCGTACACCACCCGCTACTCCACGAGCGTCAGCCACAGCCCGCAGGCCGGTTTCTCCCAGGTGCACCCCGAGTACGGGGACCTCACCGACATCGCCAACTGGGCGAAGGTCGGCGACAAGGCGGTGGACATCTGGAGCCGCGCCGTGGACGACATGCTCGTGGAGCCCGCCCGCGAGGTGCAGTCGAGGCTCAACAACCAGTTCCTGACGCTCTCCAAGGACTTCTCCGAGAACGTACCCGAGCCCAAGTCGACCAGTACGGCCGGCGAGGAGTACGAGAAGAGGAAGCTGGAGGAGGAGAAGGAGAAGATCAACGAGGAGAACGAGAAGAACCGCCGGCTCCAGGAAGAGCTCGCGGAGGAGCAGCGGAAGCAGCGCGAGGAGGACAAGGAGTACCAGGAGGAGCTCCGTGAGGAGCAGCGCCTCCAGCGGGAGGAGGACAAGAAGCTCCAGGACGAGCTGCGCGAGGAACAGCGCCTCCAGCGCGAGGAGGACAAGAAGCTCCAGGACGAGCTGCGCAAGGAGCAGGAGGAGCAGCGCGAGGAGGACAGGAAGTACCAGGAGGAGCTGCGCGAGGAGCAGCGGCGGGAGCAGGAGGAGGCCAAGCGGGAGGCCGAGGAGCAGGCCAAGCAGATGGAGGAGAGCCTCGGCAACATCAACGGGCCGGGCGGCGGCGAGAACCTCGGCAACATCGACGATCTGCTGAACCTGAAGCAGGACATTCCGGTGACCGAGAGCCTCGGCGACCTCGGCGGCCTCAACTCACCCGGGCCCGGCGGCTCGAACACCCCCAGCCTCGACGACGTGAACAACGCGGTCTCCGAGAACCTCGGCAACCTCGGCGATGTGAACAGCCCCGGCGGCGGCCCGCTCCCGGTGGCCCCGAACTTCGGCAACCTCGGCGGGATCAACGGCGGCCCCGGCAACACGAGGAACCCCAACGACGCGGCCAACGACGCTGCCAACGACGCGATCAACCAGAACCTGGGCAGCCTCGGCGGCCTCAACAACGGCGCGGGCGGCTCCCTCGGAACCCCGACCGGCGGCCGGACCCAACTCGACGGCAACCAGCTCACCACCGGCTTCCCCGACGGCAGCAGCACCTCCTTCGACCCGGACAGCGGGCTGCTCACCACCACCCATCCGGACGGCAGCGTCACCACGCAGGACCTGGGCGACGGCGCCCGGGTGACCAACCCGGACGGTTCGGTCACCTCCCTCGGCGACGACGGCAAGCTGACGACGACGTTCCCCGACGGTACGACGCAGGTCGTCGACCCGAAGACCGGCCAGGCCACCTCCACCGCCCCCGACGGCACCGTCACCACGGAGAATCTCGGCAGCCTCGGCGGCCTGAACGGCCGGAACGGCACCGGGGACGTGGGCGGCCTCGGGGACCTGGGCAACATCAACGCCGATCTGCCGACGGAATCACCCGGGAACCTGGGCGGCCCCGGCGACCGGGAGACCATCGGCGACCTGGGCGACCTCGGGAACCTCAACACCGGCGACGCGGGTCTGACGTCCACGACCGGCAGTCTCACCGGGCTGGAGAACGGTGACTTCGCCACCACGTTCCCGGACGGCGGCAAGGCCGTCTTCGACCCGGACACGGGGCAGCTCACCAGCATCGCTCCGGACGGTTCCAAGGTCATCACCGACCTCACCCACGGGGCCGACGTGACCAACCCGGACGGCTCCGTCTCCTCGCTGGACAACGGCCGGTTCGTCAACTCCTTCCCGGACGGCTCCAGCCACTCCATCGACCCGGACACCGGTATCGCCACCGTCACCGACCCCCAGGGCAGGACCGAGACGGTCACCCTCGACGAGCTCAACTCGCGCGGCGGCAACAGCAGGCCGGACTTCCTGGACGACCTGCGGGACCTCGGCCGGAGCAGTGATCTGGGGAACCTCGGCGACCTCAACGGCAACCGGGACCTGGGCAACCTCGGCGACCTCAACGGGAATCGGGACCTGGACGGCCTCAACGGCAACCGGGACCTGGATCTCGACGCCCTCAAGGACCTCGGCGGCAGCAGCGGCAGCAGCAGTGGCAGCAGCGGCGGCGGGGGAGGCGACGGAACCACCCGGGACGTCTCCTTCTCGGAGCTGGGACTCGGCTCCCAGCTCGGCGCGGGCGGCTCCGGCGGCGGCCTCCCCGGTGCGAACCTCCCGTCCTCGGAGACCCTCGGCCAGGTCTCCCCGCTCTCCGACAGCGCCACGAACAACGCGGCGGTCCCCGGCGCCGGCTCCGGCGGCGGCCCGGGAGCCCCCGGCGCCCCGGGCACGCCCGGCACCCCCGGCATGCCGATGGGCGGCGGCATGGGCGGGATGGGCGCGGGCGGCGAGAAGGGCAACGGCGAGCGCGTGCGCGCCGTCCTGGTCGACGCGGCGGAGGAGAGCGAGCGCCGCAACCGCCGCAGGCGCAGCCCGTGGAACCGCCAGGAGGACAGCGACACCTTCCTCACCCCGGCCTCCCGGGTGGCCACCACCGGCGGCGACTCCCCGGAGGAGGAGCGGGAGCAGGGGCGCAGGCCCTTGACGTCCGCCGACCACTTGGAGGAGGACGCGGACGTATGGGGCACCGAGGAGGGCGGCACCCCGGCCGTCATCGGCAGGTGACAGCCGCGCAGGCAGCAGGGGCGGGGCCGGGTGTACGGGCCCGGCGAGGTGAACGTACGGTCATCCGTACGCACGGCGACATGATCAGGACCGCAGGAGGGGCGCGCGCGTGACGGAACCACTGGAGAAGCGCCTGGAGAAGGCCATGGCCGAACTGAACGCCGCCCAGGAGGCGGTGGCGCGCACCGAGCGCGAGCTGCGGTCGGCGTCGTTCTCCGTGCTCTCCTCCGACCGTGCGGTACGGGCCACCGCCGGCCCGCAGGGCGAGCTGACCGGGATCGAGTTCCTGGAGAACAAGTACCGCGACATGTCCCCGCAGGAGCTGGCCGCCAGCGTGCTGGAGGCGGCGAGCGCGGCCCGGCTGAAGATGAACCGGCATGTGATGAAGGCGATGGCCCCCTTCGCCGAGCCGAGCAGCAACGTGCCGGAGCTGAAGGGCTTCGAGCTGGACTGGGAGCGCATCTTCGGCCCCGAGGTCCTGCGCGAGGACGACGAGGACACCTCGCGCGGCGGCCCGGCGACCCCCGCCTGGCGGGACGCGCTCGGCGACGAGGGAGAGGACTGACGATGGGACAGCGGTACTACGTCGACCCGGACCGCATCGAGGCCCTGGCGCGGCAGCTGGAGGAGATCGGGACCCTCACCCGCACCATGACCGAGGAGTTCCTGGACGAGCTGGCGCCCACGGTCAGCTGGCCCGGCACCAACAGCGAGTTCTCGGAGAAGGCCAAGCCGCAGGAGCAGAAGGAGCGGCAGACCACCAAGGACACCATGCTCGCCATCAGGGACGCGCTGGTGGGCATCACCGACGCCACGATCGGCAACGTCCGGATGATGAAGGACACCCGCGACCGCAACATCGACGAGATCGAGCACGGCAACAGCCGTCTCGAGGCCGACGGATTCGACGGCCCGGGCGGGCATGGCCGACGCTGACCTCCGCACCGCAGGCCGCTCCCGTCACCACCGGGGAGCGGCCACCGCGTGCTGCCCGTACGGCCGTCCGGGCGGCCGTCGGTGAGCATCCAGGTCTCGCCCGAGGTCAACGCCATGATCTTCATCCTCACCGGGGAGAAGCTCATGGACGCCGACGAGGACCTCGCCTTCGAGAGCCGTCGGCCCTACTCCGGCCTCGGGCGCAAACTGGACCGGCTGTCCTCGCTGATCGACAAGTCGATCCACGACATCGGCGAGTCGATGCCGGACGACCTCGCCACGTCGTACGCCAAAGCGATGGGCATGCTCATCGACGACGGCGGCAAGAACTACCTGCGCGACTTCTCCGACCAACTCGACAAGATCGCCGAGGGCCGCCGCAAGACCTCCATGGACATCATGGAGTCCAAGTGGCAGGTCATCGCCGAGATCATCCGGCTGCTCATCGAGATCGCCATCTACCTGGCGATGTCCTTCTTCACCGGGGGCGCCTCGGCCAGCCAGATCATGATGGCCAAGCTGCGCAGCCGCTTCTTCATCCTCACCACGCTCAGCCACCTGCTTCAGCGGCTGCACCTGGCGCCCTCACTGACCGAGGCGTTCGCCGAGGCGTTCACCACCCTCGCGGTCCGGCTCGCGATGATGAACTTCGCCCCGGACGGCCGCCGCCCCGACTCCATCGACTGGAGCGACATCGGCAAGGCCGCCGCGTTCGGCGCGGCGGCGGGCTTCTTCACGAGCGTCTTCGAGAAGTTCGCGAAGGACATCGTCAGGAGCTTCGACGGCAAGTTCCTGAAGAACGGCCCGGATCTCGACTTCAAGAAGCCCAGCTGGCGGGACACGCCCGACATCGATCTCAAGAACAACGGTCCCACCCCCAACCCCAAGCCGGGCCCCGGCCCCGACGGTCCGCCGAAGGACCGCCCCGGCCCGAACCCGTACGGCAACACCCCCGGCCCCACCCCCTCGCCCCGCCCGGTGCCCGTCACCTTCCGGGACGGCCCGCTCTCCTTCCGCAACAACCCCGCGCTCTGGCGCAACAGGCAGACCCTGCGCCTCAACCTCGACCGGCCGGGCGCGCTGGCCGCGCACTACGGCCTCAAGGGGTCGGCGGACTTCGTCGCCGCCGGAGCGGGCGAGGTGGTCGCGGAGATCCTGATCAAGGGCGCCTTCGAGGGGGACTGGTCCTCCAGCTGGACCACCTTCTTCGGCGCGGGCATCAGCAGCCGGGTCGAGTCCACCCTCATCGGCGCCGCTCTGAACAGCGGCGCCGAACTCCGCCACTCCATCGACAAGTTGCGCAACCAGCCGCCGCCGACCGTGTCCGGCGGCAACGGCTCGGAGCCGGGCGGCTCCGAGCGATCCGGAGGCCCCTCCCGCACGGACACCACCGGCGGCGACGGCCCCGGCCCCGGTCTCTCCGCACCGCCGCCCGCCGTCCAGCCGACCACGAGCCAGAACGACTTCACCGGCGGCCAGTCACCGCCGCCCTACGTGTCGCAGGACCCGCCGCCGCCCTACCTCTCGGCCGACCCGCCGCCGTACACTCCGGGACCCCTGCCCGTGACGGCGGCCGAGAACGTGCTGTGGCAGCAGGTCCACCAGGGCCCCGCCGAGGTCCGGGAGCAGGCGCTGCGGGACCTCGCCGCCCTCCGGGGCGCCCAGCAGCCAGGCCCCGCCGAGATCGGCGTACGCGACGGGGTGCACGAACGGCTGTCGCAGCTGCCCGAGGTACGGGTGGTGCCCACCGGGAACAGCCCGGCAGGCCAGGTGGACACCGACGAGGTGCGCCGTGCCCTGGAGAGCTTCGGCACGCCGGTGACGGTGGACACGCCGATCCTGGGAGCGGGACCGGAGGCGTCGCCGGGCAGCGGTACGCCCGGCGGTGCGGAGGGCCGGGCCGTGCCGCCCGGGACCGGAACGTCCGGCGGGGCGCAGAGCCCGGTGGTGGCGCCCGGCAGCGGCACCGGAACGCCCGGTGGGGTGGGCACCGTGGACTCGCCGGGTACGGAGACCTCCTCCGGCCCCGCCCAGCAGACCCGGCCCGACCCGGGCGCCCGCGATGCCGCCCCTCCCGAGGTGGACACCAGCGGCTCGTACGGGGATACGCGCGCCCCCGGAGAGACCGGCGGCGGTCCCGAGGCCCGCGACGTGCGGAGCGACGCCTCGGCCACCGCCGACGGACCCGGCACCGCCGCGCCTCCGCTGACCGTCGTCGTCTCCGAGGGCCCGCCGCCGCTTGCCGGATCGCCGGAGGCGGCCGAGCTGCTGGACGGCGCCGGGGTGGACCGGGCCGTGGTGCTCGGTCCGCCGACCGGGTCCGACGCGGCGGGGCAGCCGGTGCGCGAGGCGGTCGAGCTGACCCGGGAGGGCTCCGGCGCGCCGGTGGAGGTGCGCGCGCTCACCGGTCCCGAGTTCTCCGCGATGCCCGACAGCGGCGCGAACACGGCGTTCCCGGGCGCGAACGTGCTGCTGCCGCTCGCTGATGCCTTGGGCGTGCCGCCGCCCGTCATGCCGGCCGCTCCACCGCCGACCGCCCCGACCACCGTCCCGACCACTGCACCGGCCGCCGCGTCGGGCAACGCGGCTGCCCCGCCGCCGCGTTCCGGCGCGCAGGGCGGCCCGTCCGGCGACACCGGCGCGGTCCAGCCTTCGCCGGGCGAGCAGGCGGCGGAGACATCCACCGAGTCGCCGGAGACGTCCACCGGGACGCCGGAGACGTCCACCGGGACGCCGGAGACGTCCACCGAGTCGCCGGGGACGCCCACCGGCACCGACACCGAGTCCGGTCCGACCGACTCCCGGACGGAGCCGCCCCTTACCGAGTCCGGTCCGGCCGACTCCGGGACCCAGCCGCCCCGTACCGAGTCCGGGCAGTACGACATCGACCCGTCCTCGGTGAAGGTGGTGTCGGGCGAGCCGGCTCCCGCCACCGGCGACCTGCCGGGCCCGGACGCCAAGCCGGTGGTGATCACCACCACCAGCTCCACGGCCGGCCCGGACGTCATGCCTCCGCTCGGCAACACCGCCCCCGAGGCCGCCCCGGACATCAAGCCGCCGGTCGTCACCGCCACCACCGAACCACCCGTCGCCTCCAAGCTGGCCGCCGACGCCCGGCCCTGGACCGAGACGGCCACCGATCTGCACCTGGAGTCGGGCCGCGGCGACGGCAACACCACCGCCGCCCCTCCGCCCGCCGAGCCCCCGCCCGGACAGATCGTCGTGCGGCCGGCGGACCCCGTACAGGGCCGACCGCCGCGGACGCTGCGGGACTTCCTGCCGGAGGACCAGTGGTGGACCTTCTACATCGACCCCAAGAACCACGAAGCCGCCCTCGAAGCCTTCCCCGACGACCCCGGCTCCTACTACGACCACGACCGGTCGCCAGGGTTCCAGCAGGGCATGGTGTCGGCGTACACCCAGTTCCTCGGCGACCCCGACACGGTCGCGACGCCCATGGACTCGACCTCGTACCGCACCATGCACGGGCTGGCCACCGGCCACCTCGGGCGGACGATCGGCTGGTCCGGCGGCGGGGCGACGCAGTTCCCGCTGCGGGGCGACGCGCTCGCCGACGACATCTTCGACGAGCGCATCGGCGACCAGCTGCTCGTCTACGACACGACCAGCCGCGACTGGTCCAAGCCGCTGCCCAAGCCCCGTCCGGTCACCATCCTGACCCGGTTCCTGCACAACAACCCGTCGCTGGCGACCAATTACGGCAAGAACGCGGCGCCCGACCTCGTCGACACCCTCTTCCAGCAGCACTACGCGCGCGTCTCCGACCCCGACGCCGACGACGCGGCCAAGCTGGCCTCCATCGTCCGCACCATCCGGGCGCTGCACGTGGTCCACCCGTTCCAGGACGGCAACCTCCGGTCCAACGTGCAGATCCTGCTGCCGAAACTCCTGCTGGAGCAGGGGCTGCGCCCCGTCGTGCCGGACAACATGTACAGCCTCTTCCAGGGCGGCCACTCGGTACCGCAGATGGTCGACTCCCTGATCCGCAACGGGGCCCTGGACACCGGAGGCGCGCGCCCGCCGCAGGGTGAGACCGCCGCAGACCCGCACCTGGAGTCCGGGCGGGAGGGCGACATGGACACGAGCGACACGCCCGTCGCCCCGATCACCACAAGCACCACCGACGGAAACGCTGCCCCGCCACCCCCCGCGGCCGGGCCCTCCGTCAAACCGCTCACCGGCGATCCGGTGCCCTTCGCCCAGCTCCGGCGCTTCGTGCCGCAGACCGCGGTCACGCCGCAACCCGGCGTCGCCGTACAGACGGTGACGATCTCTCAGGGCCCGGCCGAGGACGGTACGGGACAGAGCGCGGGCCGTGAGGCGCTGCTCGGGCAGGACACCTTCCGCGGGGTACGCACCACCCCGGCCGAGCCGCCGCCCCCCGGCACCTCCGAGGCCCCGCCCGCTCCACCCCGCACGGTCTTCACCGGCCCGCCGACCGCCCTCCCCGGCTCCGGCACCGAGCGGGGCGCCGACTACTTCGTGGGCCACGGCACGCCCCGTACCGTCACCCTCGGTACGGACCTCGCCGACCGCCCGACCGTGAAGGTCAGCGGGGTGCAGCTCGGCGAGGTGCTCAAGTCCTGGGCACAGGACGGGGATCAGGACCGGCCGCTGGTGCTGTTCTCCTGCGAGACCGGGCAGCAGCCGAGGATCGCGGGACTCCCGGTCGCCCAGCACGTGGCGAACCGCACCGGGCGCCCGGTGTACGCGCCGACCACCGAGGCGGGCACGGCCAAGGACCGGGACGGCAACGTACGCGCGGTGCTCGGCGAGGGCCCGGACGGGCCGGGCCGGTGGCGGCTGTTCACCCCGGAGCCCGCCGGGGCCGAACTGGACGGCCTGGCGCGCGACGCCGGACTGCACGCGGGCCCTGACCCGGCCGACACCTTCGCCCGCGCCCGTACGCTCCAGCAGATCCGCACCCTGCGCGAGGCCCTCGGCCAGGACGCCGAACGGCAGCCGGGCAACCGGGAGTTGCTGGCGGCACTCGCGTACGTGGACGGGCTGCGCTGGCGCGATCCGGGCAGCGCGGCCCGGTACGGCGACGGCCGGATGACCCCGGACCTGCTGGACCGGATGGTCACCGACTGGCACACCGCCACCAACGGGCGGCCCGTCGACCCGTCCACCGGGCCGACGACCGGGCAGTACACCGCGTTCCTGGAGGCCGCCGCCGGACTCCGGGCCGGCGCCACCCCCGCGACCACCCTCGACAGCCTGCTGCCGCCCCCGCCGCCCGCACTCGCACCCGACACCCTGGTCTCGCGGTCCGACGTGCTCGGCCTCTCCTACGCGCGGTCCGCGCAGATCGCCTGGTCGCTGTCCGACGCCCCGCTGCCGCTGTCCGACCTGGACCTCGGCCCGGACGACGCCGCCGAACTGGCCCGCCGCCTGCACCGCCCGGAGCCCGTACCGAGCGACCCGCCCGCCCCGACCGTCCAGCAGGACGCGCCCGCGCCCCCGGTGAACTCCCTCGTCGTCAACGCGTACACGGCGCGGCACGCGTACGGTATTCCGGAGAAGGATTTCGACAAGTTCCGTGATGTGGCGCGGGATCGGAATGTGGTCGTGGATGTGCGGCCGACGAATCCTTCCGCGCCGAAGTGGCTTGATGCGGGGGCGATGCCGAAGCCGCAGGACATCGAGGCGAAGACGGTCGATGAGGTTGATGTTCTGCTGGGGGCGGATGCGGGGAACATCGGCCTGGTCGGGTATTTCCAGCCGGTGCTGCCGGACCAGGGTTCCGTACCGGTGGATGCGTGGGACCGGGTGGTTTCGCGCTTCAATCAGCGGTCGACGGAATTCCGCGAGCTGGCCGGGAAGATGGCCCAGTTCGAGGCCGACGGCAAGTTCACCGTTCACGACGGTGTGGTGTTCGGCACCGATGGCGAGGGTGCGCTGCGTGCGATCACGGGTGATCACGAGCTGTTCGATGTGTCCTCCCCGGACGGTACGCGGGTCTCGCATCCGGAGCACGATGCGCTGATCCGTGAAATGCGGGCCAAGGACATGGCGGTCGTGCACGGTGCGCATATGTTCTGGAATCCGCCGACGGATTTCGACAAGTCGGTCTTCGACAAGATCGTCAGCTCGCATCAGGGGCCGTCCGGCGAACCGCTGCTCCGCTTCCGACCCAACAGCGACCACGCCGTCCTCACCTGGACGCAGAAGCTCAAGCCCGGGCAGGTCGACTCCTACACCGCGCGGCACGCGTACGGTATTCCGGAGAAGGATTTCGACAAGTTCCGTGATGTGGCGCGGGATCGGAATGTGGTCGTGGATGTGCGGCCGACGAATCCTTCCGCGCCGAAGTGGCTTGATGCCGGGGCGGTGCCGAAGCCGCAGGACATCAAGGCGAAGACCGTCAATGAGGTTGATGTTCTGCTGGGGGCGGATGCGGGGAACATCGGCCTGGTCGGTTACTTCAAGCCGGTGCTGCCGGACCAGGGTTCTGTACCGGTGGATGCGTGGGACCGGGTGGTTTCGCGCTTCAATCAGCGGTCGACGGAATTCCGCGAGCTGGCCGGGAAGATGGCCCAGTTCGAGGCCGACGGCAAGTTCACCGTTCACGACGGTGTCGTGTTCGGCACCGATGGCGAGGGCGGGCGCCGTCCGATCACGGGGGACCACGATCTGTTCGATGTGTCGTCCCCGGACGGTTCGCGGGTTTCGCGTCCGGAGCATGATGCGCTGATCGATGAGATGCGGGCCAAGGACATGGCCGTGGCGCATGGTGCGCATATGTTCTGGAATCCGCCGACGCCTTTCGACAAGTCGGTCTTCGACAAGATCGTCAGCTCGCACGAAGGCACGTCCGGCGAACCGCTGCTCCGCTTCCGCCCCGGCAACGACCACGCCGAACTCGTCCACCCCGAACCCCGGCCGTCGCCCTCCCCGCCCAGCCGTCCGGAGAGCATCGCCGAAGAGGTGGACCTGTTCAGCAAGGGCACCGGGACGCCGGGGCCCGCGGACGCCGTCCACGCGGACGGGCAGGCCCTCTACAGGCTGCACACCCCGGCCGACGGGGACTGCCTCTTCCGGTCGCTCCTCGACACCGCGCGCAGCCGTGCCGTGCCACCCGCCTGGGCCGCGCTGAACGTCGCCGGACTCCGCCGCCTGCTCCGCGACCGGCTCACCGGCTCCGAACTGCTCGCCCCGGACGTCGAGGCCACCCCGGACCCGGTGCTCGCCGTCGTCGACGACCTGCGGATGACCGCCCTGGCCGGGGTCGGGAACCCGGAGGCGCGGGAGCGGATCGGGCAGCGCTGGGACCGGATCCAGCAGGCGGTCGTCACCGACGGCGACGGACGCCGGTGGCGGAGCATTCTCCGGGACAGCGGCTACCCCCACCTCGCCGATGTGGCGCCCACCCCCGCCGACGCCCGGGATCTCGGCACCGACGGGCTGATTCTCGCGGCGGCCGGGTCCCCGGCCCTGT
Organism: Streptomyces sp. SID8374; assembly: GCF_009865135.1. Classification (NCBI taxonomy): domain Bacteria; kingdom Bacillati; phylum Actinomycetota; class Actinomycetes; order Kitasatosporales; family Streptomycetaceae; genus Streptomyces; species Streptomyces sp. SID8374. The sequence goes on from NZ_WWGH01000002.1 coordinate 950,884, forward strand.
GGTCCTCGCCCTTCGCCGACGCACTCCCGCTCGCGCTGGCGCACACCCTCGACATCGAGTTGCGGCTCGTCCGGACGGGCCCGTCGGGACCGGCGAGCACCTTCGTCACCCCGCTCAACCCGGGCGGGCAGGGCGGCACCATCCGCCTGGCCTACAACGGCACCGACCACTACGACGCCCTCATCCCGGCCGCCGCTCTGCCCGCCCCCACCCCGGCGGCCCCCGCCCCCACCCCTGACCCGGCCACCCAGGACCCGGCCGGCTCCGACATCTTCGGGGAGTGGCTGCGGAGCATGGGCGGGGTCACCGACCTGGATGCCCCGGCCGCGGAGAGCCCGGACCGGGGCGACCCCGTACCGCTGGAGACCCAGCTCGAACGGCACCGCCCGGCACGGCTGTTGACCGGCGAGGACGCCCGGCCGCCGGGCCCCGCCCCGCGTACCGTCACCTTCGACGACGGCAGCCGGCTGCCCACCGTCCTGATCAGCCCGGACGCCGATCCGGACGACGGTGGCACCGGTCCGGGCGCCCGGACCGGCGGGACCCCGAGGACAGGGCTCCTCAACGGCCTGGGCGTCCTCACCCTGCGCTCGCCCGAGCAGGTGGCGAAGGAGGTCTTCGGCCAGCTGCCGAAGAAGCTCCGGGACCAGTTCGACGAGGCGGAGCTGCTGCGGCTGCTGAAGGACCAGCCCGGCGCCTTCACCGCCCCGCGCGGCGCCCGCTTCGTGGGCCGGGCGAAGTCCGGGGTCGGCCACGAGATGGTCGTCGAGGCCGTCCCGTACCACCGCTGGGAGCGTTTCGGCGAGCCCGGCGGCGCCACCGTCCGTGTGGACACCATGCGGCGCGGCCAGTCCGGTACGGGCGGAGGGCGCAGCGTCGGCACCGGCCGCCGGATCGCCGCCGCGCTGGGCATGGGCCCGCCGCTCAACTGGATGCTGAAGATCGGCGTCTCGCTGGGCTGGACCCGCAGGACCGACTACACCCTGGGCACCCAGGCGTACCACCAGAGCGAGTATCGGGCCATGGACGGGTCCCACCTGCATCTCGACGACGTCCACTACCAGGTGCGCGTGGAGCGGGTCACGGAGGCGCCGAAGACCCCTGGGACGAATACCCCGGCGCCGGGCACCCCCGGGCGCGCCGCCCCGCCCGCCGCTCCCCGCTGGCAGCGCAGCGAGGTGCACTCCGCCGGGTTCGCCATGCGGGACGGGCTGAGCTGGCGGCTGCCGGACGACCTCACCGTGCCGTTCAAGGGGCCGAAGCGGGCGCCGGAGACGCTCACCTTCCCGGACGGGACCGAGCCCCGGATCACCGACACGACCGCGCTCCACCTGACGGACCCGCCGGAGGACGTGGCGCTCGCCATCTCCGGTGCCCGGCCGGGCAGTTCGGCCCACCGCACGCTCGTCTCCTACGTGCGGCCTGGGCGGCTGCTCGGGCTCTTCGGGCGGCTCTCCGGACCGGTCAGCGGACCCGAGCTGACCCGGGGGAGCGGGCAGCACCCGCTGGGCCATCTGATCGTGGAGCGGTCGATCCCGCACCGGGCCACGCTGGTCACGGAGTCGGTCAAGTCGGAGATCCGCGACCTGACCCAGACCACGTACCAGAACCAGCGCTCCCACGTCCGCGACACCCGCCTCGGCGTCCAGATCACCGCCGGGCCGAACTACACCCTCCTCGGCCCCGAGACCGACGTACGCCTCCAGGGCGGCCCCTTGGTCCGCACCGACCTCAGCGCCGGCCGGGGCCACTACCTCGGCGCCGACGCGGCCCGCAAGGTGACCGGCCGCGTCCGCAACCACCCGGTCGCGCTCTACCGGGTGGAGCGCACCCTGATGGTGCGGGGGGCCGGACAGCCGGCTTCCGCCGCCCGGCCCGTCCGGGTGGTCAGCCTCGACTGGTACTCCACCCAGGACGCGCGCCGCCTCGCGGGCTGGGACAGCCGTACGCCCGGAGCGACCGGGCCCAACCCGGACGCCGAGCCGCCGGTGCCGTGGTACCTCACCCGGGAGGACCCGGTGCACCTGGGCGGCCAGGTCCGCGCCGAGGGCTTCGTGCCGGACCGGCGGGCTGCCGTCGCCCAGCCTGGCCCGGCGACCACTGCGGTCACGACGACGGCCCCCGCGCCTGCCGCCACCACGAGCACGGCCCCCGCACCGGCGACCACTCCTGCCCCGGCCCCCGCCCCTCAGGACCCCCTGAAGGCCTTCACCGACACCGTCCTGGACACGCTCCACCGCGCCTACCCGTCGCTCTTCGTCCCGCCGCTGATGCTGCGCCACCCCCATCTGGCCAAGCTCTGGTACGGGGACGGGCGCATGCGGACCGCCCTGCACAACGAGCGCCAGGTGCGGGAGGCGCTGAACCGGCCCACCCTCGCGCAGAGCCTGGACGACCTGACCACCACCGGGGTGCCGGTCACCCTCACCGAGGACGGCAAGGTCCGCCGGGGCCACCACACGCTCATCCTGCGCGCCCGCCTCACCGACCGGCAGTTCGAGACGACCCTGAGCGAACGTTCGCTGCGCAACGGGGTGGTCGGCACCGAGGTCTCCGGCCAGGGGCAGCAGGAGTCCACCACCCTCTCCGCCGGTGTCGAGCTGGGCATCTCGCCGCGCGACCACGAAAAGGACCCCGCGGCCGGGGTGCCCCGCCAGGCGGGCAACGTCTCCCTGGGCGCCCGCTACGCGCAGACGCGGACGCGGGCCACGAAGAACACCGTCGCGGTCGCCCACGACCAGCTGGCCTTCCAGAACGGTGCCGATCTCTACAGCTACCAGGTGGAGTTGGGCGCCACCTTCGAGGGCCACCGCCGTCCGCGCGGCTGGACCCGGCTGGTCTCCGTGGGGCTGCTCGGCGCGGGCGTCTTCGTCAGCAAGGTCGCCGAGCGGCCGCTCTTCACCCGGGCGACCGAGACCGTGGGCCGGGTGGAGCTGGCCGTCCCCGCGGCCCACGGCTCCGAACGCCACGCCCCCGCCGACCCTCCGGCCACCGGTCCCGCACCGGCGCCCGCACCCGCTCCCGTACCGCGTCCGCTCCCCTCGACCGAGGCCGACCAACTCCTCGACGGCACGCGGCCCTTGCCCCGGACCACCGCGTCCGACCGGCAGCTCGTGAACAAGCTGCTCAGCGCCCCGCACGTGGTCCTCAGCACCGAGGGCGGCGAGCAGCGCCAGCGGCTCGTCCAGGACACCGCCGACCGCGCCACCGGCTCCTCCTGGCACGTCAGCGCACCCGGCACCCCGATCCGCACCGCACTGCGCCGGGCCATGGCGAACCTCGGCGTCGCCGGACAACTCGGCCAGTACCTCGGCCCGTTCGGCTCCCGCATCACCGGGCTCACCGGTGCGGGCCCCTTCTCGACCCACTACCTCAAGGCGGCGGTCCGGGGCGAACTCGACAACGTACGGGTCAAGAGCGATCCGAAGCCGGGCAACCTCGAAGCGACGATCGGCAACGAGCACCGCGTCGCGGGCACTTCCGGCACCGGTTCACGGACCACGCTCGGACTCCAGGGCGCCGTAACGCCGTTGCAGCAGGCGCCCGGCCAGCAGGCGGTGGTGGGGGCGTACTCGACCGCTCTCCAGTACGCCTGGGGCAAGGGCCGCAGCGTCTCGCAGACCCTCACCCGGGGCCGCAACACCACGCTCAGTTACGCCGGCCGGATGTACCTGGTGGTCGCGGACGCCGCCGAGACCGTGGCCGTACGGGACCGCTGGACGGCCGCGATGGGGGCGGTCGGCACCCGCGCCGGGGCCGGGATCAGCTCCGCCGCCGGGCGGATCTCCGAGCGGTTCGGGCGCGGCCTCGCCCCGCGCCAGGCCGCCGCCGCGCTCCAGCGCATCCGGGACGCGGTCATGTTCCACCTGCCGATGCAGGACGCGATCGAGGCCGGGCTCGCCCCGGACGGCCTCGGCACCAGCACACCGGACAACCTCGGCGGCGGCTACCGGCTGCCCCCGTTCCTGCGCCGCCGCCACTTCCCCTCCCACCCCAGCGGCCAACTCGACGCGAGCCGGGCGGCGCAGCAGCTGATGGGGCAGCTGGCGAGGATGGGCGTGCCCTCGCACGACCGGGAGCAGGTGCTCCAGCGCCTCTCGCCGGACTTCCTCCGCTCCCATGTGCACGAGCTGACCACCGACGGGATGGCCCTGCCGGTCCACTACCGCACCTGGTCCAGCCCGCACCACCTGCCGGTCGGCGGCAGCCCCGGGCAGCTTCAGCTGACCCTGACGCCGGTCACCACCACCGTGGAGCGGCTGCGTACCGGCTACGAGCTGGAGGACTACCGCACCACCGCCCGCGACGACGTCGACGGCCGGTCCCAGGACCGGGGCGCCGACGTGACGCTCAGCGCGAGCGAACGCGCGGCGGGCAGTGGGGTGTTGGCCGCGAATCCGGCGCTCCAGGGCACCGCGGCCAAGCAGCGGTCCAGCAATGTGACCGAGGCGGTCGGCAGCACCGCGATGCCCAACATCGCCACCACCCAGGCGCACGCCGAGATCGTGACCACGTACACCCTGACGGCCACCCTGGTGGACGCGTCCGGCCAGCCGCTCGGCCCCACCGCCAGCGCCCCGGTCGGCAGCCTCAACGAGGTCCTCCCGGCGAGTCTGCTCACCCCGGACGGCGAGGGGACGGACGGCGCGCTCACCGAGCAGGACGTCAAGGAACCGCCCCGTGCGGTAAGGATGCTGACGGCCGATCAGGCGTCGCCGGAATCCGTCGCCCAGTGGCGCACCACGGACGGCGAGACCGGCGAGGCCGACCCGGACATCCTGCCCTTCGACGATGAGATCGGCTCCGGCATCCTCGCCGTGGACATCCTCGGCGCGGCCAACGTGCAGGACGCCCTGACCCTCGCCACCGCCCGCGCCGACGGCTTCCCCGGCGACATGGACCTCGGAAAGCGGCATACGGACACCACGCTCACCGAACGCGTACGGATGGCCCGCCACACCCCGCTCACCGGCCTCGGCACCGCACCGGCCCAGGCCCAGCAGGAGGCCACCTCCCAGGTCGGCCTGACGGCGGGCTTCCGCGAGGCGCTCGGCCCCGACGGTTCGCCGCTGCCCACCCAGTCCTCCGCCCGCCTCCTCGGCCAGTCGCACACGGCCGACTCCCGCCTCTTCGCCAAGATGCACCGCACCGGCGCCCGGCTGCTGGCCGTGGAGAACAAGCCGCGTATGGAGGCCATGCAGCGGCGCAAGACCGGTGACGCGCTGGAGGCGGGCATCACCGACAACGTCGAGGGCGCGGTCAGTACGTCGCCGCTGGCGGGCAACAGCAACGCGGGCGTGACCAACCCCGGGGCCACCGTCCCGATCGGCGGCGCCAACGACTCCACCGCCCTCAAGAGCGCCACCGACACCACCCTCGGCACCCACATCAAGGTGGTCACCGACCGCAGCATGCTCTTCGCGGTACCCGTCAGCTGGCTCTCGGTGGCCGAGGTCGACCACCGGGTCACCGACTCCCGCCCGATGCAGGCCCTCGGAAAGCCGAAGCGCGGCCCGCGCGCCGTCGAGGCCGAGACCACCGCCCTCGTCTGGCTCCGCGAGGACATCGCCCGCGACTACGGCCTCCTGGACGACACCACCTTCCCCGACGAGGCCCGCACCGCCTGGGACGACCAGGCCAAGGCGGCGGCCGACCTCGCCACCGCCGAGAAGAACTACTACGACGCCCGAGCCAAGACCCGGGAGACCTGGCTCGGGCTGAGTCCCGAGGAGCGGACCGCGCTCGGGGGCGACGACGGGGCGACGGTCCCGCCCCCGGCCGTCACCGAGACCCCGGCTCTCATCGAGACCCCGGCCGTCGTCGAGGCTGAGACGTCGGCCGTCGCCGAGTCCCCGGCCGTCACCGCCTGGCGGACGGCCCGCGAAGAGGTACGCCGCTGGCAGCAGCGCCTCGACGCCGCCGCGAAGGACCACCACCGCCTCCACCTGGCCGCCGCCCGGCTCACCGCCCACCACCAGGGCTCGGGCTCGGTGCCGGTGAAGGACGCGCCGCAGGAGTACACCGCGCCCGACTGGCGCTCCGTGGCGCCGGAACCCTACAAGGTCGCCGACGCCACCGGCTCGGCCCTGCGCACCCTCACCTCACCGGACGGGCGAACGGTCCACGAGATCCACGAAGTGCCGCACGACGGGGCCTCGTTCTTCCACGCGCTCCTCACGACGGCCCAGGACCGGGGCCAACTGTCCTCCCTGCTGGGTCCGGACCTCGCCGACCGGTTCACGGCTGCCCCCGGTGATCCGGCGGTCACCGCCGAGGCCGTCGACGCCGTGCGCGACCGGCTCGCCTGGGCGCTGGGCGACAACGGCAACGAGGACCTGCTGGACGGCCTGGCCCTGGATGCGGCGGACACCTTCACCCAGGCCGAACTGGACTACGCGGAAATCGATCTGACGCAGGCTCAGCAGGCGGAGTTCGACGCGTTCGGCCGGCTCCCGCAGACCGTCTGGCCGAGCCCGGCGCAACGGGCGGCGCTGGCCACGGCGGCCCTCTACCGCCCGTTCACGGCCGAGCCCACGGCGGCGGACCCTGATGCCGGGGAGCCGGCCGCACCGGAGCGGCGGGCGGGCGACCACGGCGGCGCGGACGTGCTGCCCGCACTCGCGGCCCGGGTCCTGGGCACGCCGGTGACGGTGGTCACGGGGGAGGGGCGGCCGCAGGTGTTCCTCCCGCGCGGCGCCGACCCGGCGACGGCCGACGCGGCCTCGGGCCCGGTGCTCTTCGCGGCGGACGGCTTCTTCTCCGCCGCCCTCCAGCCCGGCACCACGCCGCCTCCCGCCACGGCGCTGCCTGCCCCGCCGAGCTCCAGCACGGCCCCGGGTACAACGACCACCGGCACGAGCCCGGCCGCCCCGAAGCCGCCCGCCCACCGCAGCCACGCCACCCCGCCCTGGCTGCCGTCCGCCGACGCCACCGGCCCGCGCTACCGCCTGGACCGCGACGGCCTGCTCACCGCGCCGGACGGCGCCACCTACACCCAGGGCACCCCCACCGGCCGGGGCAACGGCTTCTTCGCCGCGCTCTCCACGGCCCTGCGCCACGCCGCCGAGCAGCCCGGCCGCGACCCGCAGGCGGCGGCCCGGCTCCGCAGCCGCGCCGGGGCGTCGCCCGCCCAACTGATGCGGCTGAACGGACTCCCCGGCGAGCGGGCGGACCGCGACGCGCTGTTCTCACCCCCGCCGCTCGGGACCAGGCCGGGCGCGCCCACGCCGAGCCGGGACGCCCGTGACGGCCACCTGCGCCGCCACCTCGCCAACGCTCCGTGGGGCCCGGACGCCGACCGGGCGGTGGCCGAGTGGGCGGCGAAGGCGACCGGGGCCACGGTCGTCCTGATCGAGGAGAACGGCACCGCGCACACGTACGCCGGTCCCTCCGCCGACGCCCCGACGCTCCGACTCCGCCGCCGGGGTGGCGACTTCGTGCCGCTGCTCCTCCGCACCCCGGCGCCAACGCCGACGCCGACGCCGAAGGCACCCGAGCCGGAGACGAAGACGCCGGAGCCTGAGGTGAAGACGCCTGAGGCGAAGACGCCGGAGACACCTGAGGCACCTGTGGCACCCAAGGCGCCTGAGATGCCCGAGACGAGCACGCCGGAGGCGCCCACCGCCAGTGACCTCCCCGGTCTCCACGGCGAGGAGGAGGCGTACGAACTCAGCACGCTGTCCGGCGCGGAGCCCCAGCCGCAGTCCCACGACGACAGCGACAGCGAGACCGACACCGACAGCGAATCCGACTCCGACTCCGAGGAGGACGAGGCCGACGAGGCCAACCCCGCCTGGGCCAACCCCCAGTGGCTGACAGCCGTCTTCGGCCCGCAGTGGAACAGAGCCCCCCGCGCCCGGCTCCAGGAGACCTCCGAAGCCCTCTACGCCCTGGTCGAGGAGGCGGCGGGCGACCGTCCGCCCGGCGCCGGCCTGGCCGACCTCGCGCGGAACGTCCTGCACCTGCCGCCACGGGCCCGGGTGGGCAACCAGGACGCCCTGGACCTGGGAGCGCTCGCGCTGGAGGCGTCCTCGGACGACCTGGCGAGCGCCGAGGACCTCGCCCTGTACTTCGTCGACCGGCAGATCGAGACCCGGCGGGACGCCCTCGCCGAGGAGACCCTGCTGCGGACCGACGAACGGGCTCCGGCGGGACGGGACTTCACGGGGGCGGGCCGTGGCCTGCCGGCTCCGGACGCGTACGTCGCCGAGCGCGGCGGCCGCGCGGCCGGGGAGCGGGCGCCGTGGCGGAACCCGTACCTGTTCGTCGGCGAGGCGGCGGAGGGCGGCGGCGTCGAGATCGTCACGCCGTGGCGCACCTTCGTGGTCCGTGACGCCGAGGAGATGGCCCGGATCATCTCGTACGACTCCCGGCGGCCGGGCGGCGCGGACATCGTCCTCGCCCTGCCCCCGGCCTTCGCCGCGCGGGTCGCCGACCTGGTGGCGGGTACGACGGGCCGTCCGGTCTGGTACCCGCTGGGACCGGCCGAGGTGGCCACCCACCCCACCACCGGGGCCGCCCACCTCGTCGTACACCGGAGGGCCGGGGAGACCGGGCCGGACTGGACCACGCCCCCGCCGCCGCAGGAGCCCGGCCTGCCCGGCGCCCGCGACCTCAGCAGCGACAGTGACAGCGACAGCGACGACGGCCGCAGCAGCGACAGCGGCTCCACCAGCGACGGTGACGCGGAGTTCGACCGGCTGGCCGACCGGGCCCAGTTCGAGCGCCGGATCGACGCCCTGCGCCCCCGGCCGCTGGTCACCCGCGACTACCAGGTCGTCGACGACAGCGGTACCGGCGTGCTGTTCACCGAACCGGGGCCCCGGACGGCCGGCGTGGTCCGTACGGAGGAGGGCCCGGGGCTGGTCCTGCACAGCCAGGGCCAGGGCACCGTCCCCGCCGCCGACCGGCCTCCGCTGCACATCTCGGCGGACCGGACGGTTGCGCTTCACTCGGCCGGGGACGACACCACCGGCCGGAGCAGGCAGGTGTACGCGACCAAGGCGGCGATCGACCGCTCCTCGGCGCGACTTGCCGCCGCCGGAGCCGGGGTCCGGCTGGAGGCCGACCCGTCGGTGCGCGTCATCCTCAACCAGGAGGACGGCACCCCCGGCGAACCGCTGTTCCGGGTGGAGCCCCGCTTCCTCACCGGCTCCGGCACATCCGAGCACGCCTTCACCCGCGACTTCGCCCGGATGGTCGCCGGGAGAGATGCCGCACCGCTCTCCCACCTTGCCTTCCGCACCCCCGACGGCACCGTCGCCACGGCCCCCGCCAACGGGCTGCACGGCCGGGAGGTCACCGGCACCCACCACCTGGCCCAGGCGCTGACCGAGGTCGCCGACGGCACCCGTCCCGCGACCGGCGTCACCCCGGGCTGGGCGGCCCGACAGGCGGGCCGGGACCCGCGCTTCACCGGGGGAGTGGTGGGCGCGCCCACCCCGGGCGAGGCGTACGGCCAGGCCCTGAGCCACACCCAGGACAACGAGCTGCGCGGGCCGTTGACCCAGGCCGCCGCCCGCGCCGGGGTCAACGAATACGCCTGGGCGGAGGTCGGTGAGGGCTATCTGATCCAGTCGGTCAGCACCACCAACGACAGCGGCGCCCAGCTCTTCACCCACAACCACGCCAAGCCCGGCGACCCGGTCGGCCCGCACGCCCCGTACCACTTCGCACAGGTGGTGCTGGCCAGTGAGGACGGCACCCACCAGATCACCCTGGAGAACGAGACCCACTCCCGCACGGAGATCTCGGCGGACGAACTCGACGCGGTCGTCGAGGAGAACCTCGACCGCTACGACGAGGGCGAGCTGAACAGGCTGGCCCAGGAGATGGACCAGCGCGCCGAGACGGCCCGGCGCGGTGACGCCGACCCCGCGGAGACCGCCCGGCTGGAAGGGTTCGCGCGCGCGGCCCGGGCCCTGGCCGCTGTCCACGAGGCCGAGCACGTCCGGTGGCACTTCACCGTGGACCGCCCCGAACACGCCCTGGCCCAGAGGGAGGTGGACCAGGCTCGCACCCGCGCCCGGGACGCCGTACGGTCCGCCGCACCGGTCCTGGACGGCAAGGACCAGTGGTTCTTCCGGGCCTACAGCAAGCGGCCCGGTGAGTCGGCCCATGCCGTCAACGCGGCTCTGCTGTCGGAGCGTTCGCCCGCCGTCTCCAACCCGCTCACCACGGTCGCCCTGCACGGCCACGCGCTCCGCCCGGACCGGCGGACCGTACGCTTCGCCGAGCAGCAGCACACCCTGTCGCCCGACGCCGACGAGAACCTGGACGCCCTGGCCCTGTCCCTGGCCCGCACCGCCCTGTGGAACCGCGCCAACGGACTGCCCCTGCCCACGGTCACCGTCACCGGGCACGGCAACCGCTCCCGGGCCAGCGGGGAGAAGCGGGCCCAGGCGGTCGGCAGGGCGCTCGGGGACCGGCTGGCCCGGCTGCTGAGGACGTTCCAGGAAGGCGCGCCCGGCCCGCACGTCAGGCTCTCCGACTTCACCCTCACCCTGGACGCCCAGCGGGTCCGCCGCGCCACCGACCCGGCCCGGGGGCGGGTGGTGACCGTCGACATCGACGACCACCGGCACACGTCTCCACCGGCACCCGGCCGCCCCGCGCCCGCCGGGGAGCCGCCCCGCACCGAACCGCCCGCACTGCCGCGCCCGACCGCCGAGCCCGCCCCGGGCAGGTCGCGCTCCGACGGCACGGACCCGGCCGCCGAGGCCCCGCCCAGGCGGCCCGGCAGCACCACGTCCACCACCCCGTCCGACCGGGACCGCTCCCGCCCGGGCCGCCGGTCCGCGACGCCGAGCCCCGACCGTGGCGTACCGGTGCCCGCCTGGGTCCAGGCACGTATCCGGTACGCCGAGGAGTCCATCGCCTTCGAGCGGCGACTGGCCGAACACCTCGCCGAACACGAGGCGGTGACCGAGGAGTTCCGGAAGATGGCGCGCGCCGCGTGGGACCGGGTGCGGCAGCAGTACCCACCGCGCGTCCTCGCCACCTTCGGCAGCGACAACCCGAGCATGCCCGGGACGGTCGGAACCAGCAGGCCCGCCCTCCAGCAGGTGCTGCGGACCGGCAACTTGAGGGAGCTGGTGACCTTCCTGTTCCAAGGCATCTCCAGCGACCTGGTGCCGGAGATGCTGGGCGGCCGGGAGGACCCGAACCCGGAGATCGAGGCGGAGCGCCCCAGCCGCCGCCAGGCGGAGGGCCGGACGGAACTGGAGCGGCTGGCAGAGCAGTTGAGGTTGGACGACACCCTCTCCGTGCCGGAGAAGCAGGCGGCGCTCGCCCGTGCCACCCGGGAGCACACGGTCCGGACCGACCCCGACGACGTACGACCGCCGCTGAGCCGGGCCGAGCGCCCCTTCGCGGTGAACGACCTCGGGCTCACCTGGATGCCCGCGTCCTCCGTGTACGACCTCGCCATGAGCTCCGGTATCCAGGAGACGTCCGAGGACTCGGGCGGCCTGGTCCTGACCGGCACCGCGGGGTCGACCTACCGCTTCCTGGTGCACGCCGCCCGGATGCGGGACCAGTGGGGCCTCGACCTGGACCTCGGGCTGATCCGGGCCGGGATGATCGCCATGTCGCTGTCGGCGGGCCACCACTCGTTCCACGAGGTCATGCGCGGCGCCCAGCTGGCGCTTGACTCCCTCCCCGGCCACGATCCGGCGCTGGACTACCAGGACAACTGGGGCCGTTACTGGAACATCCACCCGCTCACCGAGCAGGAGCTGCGCGAACACGTCGCCCGCGACGGACGCTTCCCCGACGAGCACGCCCAGGAGCTGCTGGACGCCGGGGACCCTGCCACGTCCTCCGCCCCGGCCCCGCAGCCGGACTCAGCCCCCTCCGGACCGCTCGCGGAGCTGGCGGAGAGGCTCCCGGACCTGTCGGCGGCCGACCGTGCGGAGCGGCTCGCGCTGCTGTCGGCGGCCGAACGCGAGCAGCTGGCCGCCCGGCCCGGCCTGGCGGCGACGCTGCGCGCGAAGCTGAGCGACCGCGAGTTCGCCGAAACCGTGGGCCACCTGCTCGTCACGGTGGCACCCGGGGTCGACCAGCCGGTCTCCGCCGGACGTGAGGCGCGGGCGCGGATCGCGGCCATGCTGCGCGATCCCGCCGTGGCGACCCGGCTGCTGGAACGGGGGGCCAGGGTCCTGGTGGTCCCGAGGAACGAGGCCCTGACCACGCTCGGCCCGTTCCGCGACCTCGCGGGCCGAGAACTCTCCACGACGGACCGCCGCACCTGGGACACCGCGCGGGGCCTCGGCCGGCTGAACACCGGCATCACCGAGGAGAACCTGCTCGGAGAGACCACCGGCGTACCCGGTGCGCTGGGCTACGCCGACGGATACTCCACCACCACCCACGAGTTCGCGCACGCCATCCACCGGTACGGGCTGAGCGACGCCGACCGGCAGACCATCGCGGCCGCCTACCGCGACAAGCTCAGCCCGCCCGCCGGCCAGGACCCGGCCGACGTGGAGTGGCCGGACGGCCCCCGCCGGAGCGCGGAGGACGGACAGCCGGTCGACAACTACGCCTCCACCGACGAGTTCGAGTATTTCGCCCAGGCCGTCAACGCCTACCTGGGCACGAACACCGGCCACGACCCGTTCACCGGCCGGCCCCGGAACAACGGCCCGTCCTGGGTGCGGGAGAACGAACCCGCCCTGCTGCCCCTGCTGGAACGGCTCTTCGGGACCACCCCGGACCAGGACGGCCCCGGCCCGGCCAACCCGGTCCGGGCGGTCCGCGCCGAGAACGAGATGTACGAGGGCTTCCGCGCCGTGTGGGACCGGGCGGAGGGCGTCCACCGGGCGCAGCCGCACCCGCCGGTGCCCGCTCCCTCCCAGGTGCGCCACCCCGCCCCGCACCCGGCCACGGACCACAGCGGTGAGGCCCCGCTGCCCCCGCCGCCGGGCGACCCCCGCAGCGGCTGGGCCGAGTTCCCCGCGGACCTGACGGCCGAGCTGGACCGGCTCCTCACCGGCAACCCCGAGGCCGAGGCGCTGTCCCAGTTCCGGTTCACCGAGGAGAGCGACAGCGACGGTGACAGCGTCGAAAGCGATCCGGCGGACGACCCCCGCACCTGGGCCGGACTGCTCTTCGGCCCCGCCTCCCGGGACGAGTACGAGGTCGAGGCGCTGCTGGACACCGCCCGTGCCGTGCGGGACCTGGCCGACCGGGGGACCACACCCGGAGAAGCGGCCACCGATGTCCTGGCGGGGCTGCGGGAGCTGACCCGGCAGGTGCTCGGCCTCGACGACCAGGCCCAGGTCGGTGCCCGGGACCTGATGCTGCTGGGCTCCCTGGCGCTCAGCGCCGACCCCGGCCAACTGGCCGACGCCGACGAGCTGGCCCGCCTCCTGACGTACCAGGACAGTGCCCTCGGCGAGCGGACCAGGCTCGGTCCCGGACACGGTGCCGGACGCGACTGGACCGGCACCGGCGGCCGGACGCCCCCGCTCGACACCTACGCGGCCCAGGACGAGGACGGCACGCCGGCCGTCTGGCCCGCCCCTTGGACGGACGCGTACGTGGTGCTCGCCCAGTCCGCCGTGGACGCCGTGGATGCCGTGCGCCTGCACACACCGGACGGAGTCCTGCGGATCGAGGACACGGCGGAGCTGGCCCGGCTGATCGCCCGCGACCCGTACCGGCCGGCCGGCGACGACATCGTGCTCGCCTTCGCCCACGGCGACATCGAGACGGTCGCCCGCCAGGTGGCGGACCTCACCGGCAGCCGGGTCTGGTACTCCGAGCTGGGCCCCAGGGTGGCCACCGACTGGCGCACCGGCGCCGAACACCTCATGACAGGCCAGGCGCCGGACGGCGGGGCACACGCCTGGATGTCGCTGCGCCCCGGGCAGGGCCCGGTGCCCGGCGGGCGGGCCACCGGCACACCCGCGGCGGACCCCCACCCCTCGGACGGGACCGCGTCCGACATCGAGGCACGCCGCGCCCACCCGCTGACCACCCGTGAGTACGGCTTCGCGGACGGCCACGGGGACGGCGAACTGTTCCGCAACCCCGGCGACCTGGAGAACACCTGGACAGCCCCCCGGTCCCTCGCCGCGGACACCGACGCGCCCAGCCTCCTGCTCGCCGAGCAGACCTGGGACGTGGAGCGGGCGGACGGCCACCCGGCCGTCCGGATCTCCGCCGACCGCACCCTCGCCGTCCAGAACGAGCACGGCAGCCAGCAGGCCTACGCCACCCGGAAGGCCGTCGCCGACTCCAACGCCAAGCTGACCCGGGCGGGGCTGGCCGTACGGCTGGGGCTCGACGAGGAGCGGAGCATCCTGCTGCCCACCCCGGACGGCGGCAGCAACCGGCTGTTCCGGGTGACCCCGGTCTTCACCAACCGGTCCGGTGAATCCACCGAAGAGGTCTGCCGGGACTTCGCCATCATGCTCGCCGGCGACGGCCGCCCCTCCCACCTGGTCTTCCGGGACCCGGAGGACGGGGCCACGGTCACCGCCCCCGCCAACGCCTCCGACGGGGCCGAGGTCACCGGTACGCACCACCTGGCCGAGGCGCTCGGCCAGGTCGCCGACGGCATCCTGCGGCCCGGCTCCGCCGACCCCGGCTGGGCCGCCGCACTGGTGCGCCGCGACGAGCGGCCCACCGGCGGGGACGGCACCGGACCGCTGCCCGCCGCCGCGTACGGCAGCGCGCTCAGCCTGGAGCGGCCCCACGACCCCCGGCGCACCGCCATGACGGAGGCGGCCCGCCGGATCGGCGTCAACGAGTTCGCCTGGGCCGATGTCGGTGAGGGCTACCTCGTCCAGTCCGTCGCGGCCCCCGGCGAGGACGGCCCGAGCCTGGAGACCAACTACGCCAAGCCCTCTTCGGAGCCCGGCGAGTCCTACTTCGGCTACCACTTCATCACCGTGGTGCTCGCCAGCGAGGACGGCACCCACCAGGTCTCCCTGGAGAACCACGCCCGTGCCTCGTCCCGCGAGGACCGGCTGCGCGGCATGGTGCGCGCCAACCTCAGAGCCGTCGACCTGAAGGAGCTGCGCGGTCAGGCCGACGTCCTGCGCCGGGAGATCGCCCGGCTGGAGGAGAGCGGTGACGACGGGCACCTCAAGGAGGTACGCGGCCACCTCGACCTGACGATCCTCCTGACCCGGGCGAAGCTGGCACAGCAGGAGGTGCTGGACGCCCCCGCCGGGTCCCCCGAACGGGCAGAGGCACAACGCTCGTTCAACGGCGTCGTCACCGCCGCGTCCCGGCACCTGGAGCGCCTGGAGTCGACCGTCCCCGGCAAGCGGCTCTGGTACATGCGGATGTTCACCCGGCGTCCGGGCGAGTCGGCCCACGACGTCAACGCCAGTCTCCTGGAGGACGGCGCGGCCGAGGCCAATCCGCTCACCGTGGTCGTCCTGCACGGGCAGGAGGAGCGTCCGCAGACCCTGTACTTCGAGCCCGGCACCGAGCGGACGCCCGACGGCGCGCTCAACGCGATCCGCCATGTCGCCGCCCGGGTGGCCCGGACCGGGCTGTGGAACAGCGCCAACCACCTGCCGCTGCCCCGGGTCGACCTGGTCGGCGGCCGGACGGCACGGCTGGGCCGGGACATCGGCCGGGCCCGTGCCAACGCCGTCGCCGCCACGTTCCGGCAGGAGCTGGCCGCCGCGCTCCGGACCCTCCAGGACGGCACTCCCGGGCCGCATCTGAGCGCCGACCGGTTCACCGTCGAGGCCGACTCCGTACGCGTCGAGAAGAACAGCGCCCGGGGCGACACCGTGGAGATCACCGTCGACGACGGGCGCGGCGGCCCCCGGCGCGTCGCTCTCCGCGGCCTGCGCGGCGGTTCGCCCGACGACGGCCTCGACCCCCTCGCCGAGCAGTGGCCGATCGGCCGGCCGGTCACCCTGATGCGCCCCCGCTTCGGCGGCCTGCCCCCGGCCCCGGCCCTCCCGGCGGCCGGGGCGCCCGACGACGGCCCGGCCACCGGGAAGGGCAAGGAGCCCGAACCGAGCCCGCGCCACTGGTTCCCCTACACCCGGCACACCGAGTCCCGGGCGGAGCCGCTGCGTTACGAGGTCGCCGACACCGGCCACCTGCGGCTGCCAGACGGGCAGGAGATCCCGCCCACCGGCTGGACGAGGTTCGGCGACGACTTCGTCCACGCCGCGACGGGAGCGCTGCTGCGCGGTGACAACGGCTGGCTCGGCCGGGTCGCCAACCTCGACACCCTCGTACCGGCACTCACCGGACTCGACCCGGACGCCGCGCCGTACCGGATCACGGCCGACGCCTCGTACCTTCACCTGGTCCCGGAGAGCGGCGCCGGTACCGGTACCTCACTGAGCGTCCCCCTGACCCTGGACCCGGCGGCCGGGGAGGCGGGGCCGTCGCGCACGGCGTCCACCACCGGAACGGCCGGCCCGTCCGCCGCCGGCCCGACCGCAGAACAGGGCGCCGCGTGGGAGGCCCACGGCCGGGCGCTGCACGAGCTGGGCGCGGCTGTCACCCGCGCCGTCGAGACCGGCCGGACGGGCCCCGAGGGCCGGTCCGAGGTCGATGCCGCACGCGCGGCGGTGGAGCGGGCCGAGGAGCGGCTGTGGGCGCTCGGGGTGGCGCCGGAAGCGCTGGCCGACGCCCGGACCGTGGACCCCGGTGCGCCCGCCACCGCACCGGACTCCGCCACCGCACCCCGCGGACCCGCCCCTGCCGTTCCCCTGGACGCCGAGCAGCGGCGGTGGATCGCCGACCGGGTCACCGAGGCCGACCTGCCGCCCGTGCCGGAGGCACCGGACGGCGCGGAGACCGTGACCTCGGCCGACCTGCGCGCGGCGGGCGTCACCCTCCCCCCGGGGCTGCACGCCGAGATGGCCCTCCTCGGCGACCGGCTCCCGGCCGGCAGGCTCAGTGCGTCGGACCTCGCCCGGGTGCGGCTCACCCGTCCCGGCGACACCGGCGGAACGGCGGACACGGTGGCCGCCCGGGTGACCCGTCGCCTCTGGGACGCGGCCTACACCGAGGTCCGGGACGCGGCCCCCGAGGGCCGCGACGACACGGAGACCGCCCGCGCCTGGTCGGCCGCCGTCGCCTTGGTCCTGCCGCCCGAACCGCCCCCGGTGCTCGCCGATGCCCGGTACGCCGGTGAGGCCTTCCGCGACGCGGTGCGCCGGGTCGCCGGTCATCTGCTGGCGGCGGAAGGCGGTGCCGAGGGCGTACGGGCTTCCGCCGCGGAGCTGGCCGACACCCTGCGTACCGGACTCGGCCTGGCACCGCGCTGGACGGTGCCCGCGACGGAGCCCGCGGCCGGACCCGCGAACGGGCCCACGGCCGGGCGCGCGACCGGGGAAGCCGCGCCGGGGCGGCCCGCGCTCCAGTCCGATCCGGGGGGCCAACTGCCCGACCTGGACATGCCCGACCTGGACCCCGGTCAAGGCCAGGGCCAGTTCCCGGATGTGGACATGGACCTGGACATGGGCATGGGCACGGGCACGGGCCTGGGCGAACTCGGCCTCCCCTCCGCCCTGGACAGCCTCGACCTGGATGCCTTGGACGCCCTGTGGGATGTGGGTGACCTGGGCGACCTCCCCGACTTCGACTTCACCTTCGGCCTGCCCGCCCCCGTGCCCATCGACGCAGGCAGGGGCACCGGCCGGCCCGTGTACGCCGTGCCCGCCGCGCCGCCCGCCCGGCCCCTCACGACGCTGCCCGCGCTGACCCTCGTACCGTTCGTGCCGCAGTCCACCGTGACCGCCGACAGTGCCGAGGGCGGAATGGAAGGGCTGGCGCACCAGGTGGCCCGGACCGCGCTGCGGAACCGGCGTCACCGGGTGCCGCTGCCCAGGATCGACATCGCGGGATACGGCGCTGACGCGCGGGGCGCGGGAACCGCACGGGAACGGGACCAGGCGGCCCAGGCCCAGGGCGACCTGCGGGCGCGGGCTGCCCGCGACCTGTTCGTACGCCATCTCGACCACGCCCTGCACACCCTCCAGGCGGGCCTCCCCGCCGGGTTCACGCCTCTGCGGCCGCAGGACTTCACGATCACGGCGCGGGGCCGGAGCCGGGTGCCGGGCCAGGGGGTCACTGCGGACCTGGCCGGGCAGATCGGCCGGGGAGAGCTGGGCCGCCAGGCCACCATCGGCGTCACGTCACCGCGTCACGCCGCCGCCCTGGACGCCCTGGACGCGCTGCGCCGCACCGACCGGGACCTCCGCTCCGGGCCGCTGGACGTGGACGCCGTCGCCCGCCGGATCTGGCACCTGGGCCCGTCGGTGTTCGTCGACCCGGAGATGCGGCGCGACCTGTTCACCCTGACCGGCCGGGCCATCGCCGCCGGGCGGGCCACCAGTCTGGCCGCGCTCACCGCCTTCCACCTGGAGGAGCAGGGCCTGCTCGCGGACGACCGGGCCCGGCATGTCTCGGCCGGCGGCAACCGGGTGCCGGGCCTGAACTGGACCGGAGCCGACACCGCCGGGATCGACGCCCTCTTCGTGGACCGGCTCACCACCGGTCCGACGGGCACCCCCGCCCCCACCGGGAACGCGGACATCGCGCCATGGCCGTGGGACACGACCCCGTACGCGGTGCTGGCGGAGGGCAGTCACGACCGGGTGACGGCGCAGCTGCCGGACGGCACCACGTGGGAGCTGGACGCCGACGAGTTCGCCGAGCTGGTCGCCGCCGACCTGACCCGCCACCCGCTGCCGGAGCGGGCCCCGATCGTGCTGGCCGTGCCGTCGGCCGGTGACCGCTACCTGGACCTGCCGCGCAAGCTCGCCGAGCGCACCGGCCGCACCGTCTGGGTCCACAGCGGCCTGGCCCAGCGCAACCCCGACCCGACCGCGACGAACACCATCGCCGTGCTCCACCGGGACGGCCTGCCGGACGGCACCTGGCTCCCGGTCCGCCCCGGCCTGGCGCCGGACCCGGACGACGACGCCCCGGCCTGGCACCGCGAGGTGCTGACCCAGCCCATCGTCAGCTCCCGGACCGGCGAGCAGACCGGGCGGAGCTTCCACGAGCCCGCCGAACTCGTCGGGGAGCGCGAGAGCTACCGCGACCTCGACCGCATGTCCTTCTACGTCCACTGGGACGCCGCGACCAACACGTACTCCGACAAGCGGCCGATGCCGGACCCCGGCCCGGCGGACAAGGCGTACCGGCTGGCGGGCCACGGGCTGCCGGGCGGGCTGTCCCTGCCGCTGGCCGACGGTGGCAGCCGGACCGTGGACCGGGACGAGGCGACCGGGTGGCTGCGGCGGCGCAAGAGCCTGGTGAGCCTGCCGCAGGACCACTGGGTCGACCTGGTGATCTGCCACTCCGGGGCCCCGGGCGAGGGCTCCGCGCAGGACGTCTCCCAACTCGACGGCGCCCTGCCCGCGGCGTTCACCGCCGACCCGCTCGGCGACGACGCCCTCTCCCTCGGCCAGCACCTGGCGAACCAACTGCGGCGCACCACCCGGCTGTCGTACTCCTCCCAGGGCGTGGTCCGGTTCGGCGACGGTCCGGTGCGCGTGCTGGCCACCGATGCCCAGGGACGCCCCTGGTGGTGGGAGACCAGCCGCCCGGAACCGGACGACGCGGAACTCGACCGGCTGGCGGAGCAGGCCGGATTCCAGGGCGAGCCGTCCCCGCACGTCCGGTCCGAACTACTGCGTGTCGTCCGCGCGTTGAAGCTGGTCATGGGACCGGACGTGGTCGTGGCCGACGACTTCCCCGCGCTGGTCGCCGGGGCCGCAGCGGTCGTCAACATGTGGTTCGCCGACCCGGACCTCCAGCCCACCGGCCCGTTCTGGCCGCAGCTGCTCAGCCGGGTGATCGCGGCACATCCCCTCGCGGCGGGCGGCGTCGACGGCGACATCACCCGCCAGGTGCTGGCCGATGCGGCGAAGGCGTGGCGGGACTCGGGCGCCGCCCTGCCGGTGAGCAGCTTCGTCCCGCTCCCGCAGCTGCGTACGGCGGCGAGCTGGCTCTCCGACCCGGCGGCGGTGGACCAGGCGGCGGTCGACGCGCTGCGGCTCGCCGATCCCGCCGACGCGCCCGCGCACCGGACCCGGATGTTCTGGGCGCGGGTCCGCGCCGAGGAGGCGCTGCCCGGCCCCGGCCCGGCCGCCGACGCGCTGACCGTACGCGCCCTCCGCCTCGACCCGGCCATCCAGCTGGACGACGCCCTGCGCGACCGGGCCCGCGCCCTGCTCACCCAGGGCTTCGCGGCGGGCCGGAACATGGCCGACCCGGACGTGGTGGGCGCGTACGCGGTCGAGGCGGCCGGAGCCCTCGCGGCGCCCGCGCTGCTCACCACGGTCGGCGCCGCGTTCGGCTCCGGCCGGGACTGGCGCGGCCTCGCGAACCTGCTGCCCCGGCTGGACAGCTTCCGGGTCGCGGACACGACGGTGGACGCGCCGTGGGCCGGACAGGACACGACCGGCAAGGACAGGCCGGTGCCCTACGCCGTACGGGCCTCGGTCGACCTGGAGGACAGCGGCCACGTCCAGGTGACCCTGGGCGCGGACTCCTACCGGCTGACGGCCGCCGAGTTCGCCGAACTGCTCGCCGCCGACGCCGACTTGCGGGGCCTCCCGCCTGCGACGCCGGTGCTGCTGCTCCTCGACGGGCTCAGCGGCCCCAGCCCGGCGGTCGCCGAGACCGTCTCCCGGAGGCTGGGCCGTCCCGTGTGGTGGAGCACGTCCCCGGTGGAGCTGTCCGCCCCGGACGCGGCCGAGGGCGAACTCCCGGTGCTGGCAACCGACTTCTTCACGATGAACCAACCCAGCGCCACGGACTGGCGGTTCACCGCCCCCGCCACCCCGGACCTGGGCGTGCCGACGGTACCTGCCACACGGGCACCGGGCCCGGGTGCGCCGACGCCGGCCACGAACAGCGACCTGTCCGCCGCCCCTGCCCGGAGCGGCGACCCGTCCGCCGGCTCTCTTCGTGGCGGCGCCACGGCTGTCGCCCCCGCCCGGGGTGGTGACCTGTCCGCCGGCTCTCTTCGTGGCGGCGCCACGGCTGTCGCCCCCGCCCGGGGTGGTGACCCGTCCGCCGAATCCCTTCGTAACAGCGCCCCGTTCACCGCTCCCGCCCAGATCAGCGACCCGTCCGCCGATTCCCCTCGTAACAGCAACACGGCCACCGGCCCCACCCGGAACAGCGATCCGTTCACCGGCCCCGCCCGGGACGGCGCAGCCACCGGCTCCCCCCGAAACCCCCGCAGTTCCGTCGGCGGCGACCCCATGGAGGGCGTCGAGTCCACCTCCGTACCGACAGCGCCCGCGCTCCCCGCCACGGTGAAGGCCCTCCAGCCCCTGCCGCCCCGGACCTTGGTCGCGTACGGGCGGGACGAGACGAGCCCGTCCGCGCAGGGGGACCGGACCCTGGAGCTGCTCGCGGCCCAGGTGGCGGCCACCGGTCTGCGCAACCGGCGGGCGGGCGCGGCCCTGCCCCGGGTCGAGGTCACCGGCTACGGCGCCGAGGTCGGTCCCGACCGGGCGCCCACCGGTTCGCCCGGAAGGCGGCGGGCCTTCACCGCGCGCCAGCGCTTCACCCGGCTGCTGGCGAGCGAACTGGAGCGGCTGCAACGGGAGCTGCCGGTCGGCGAACCGCGCCTGACCGCCGAGGACTTCCCCATCGTCGTACGGGCCATGGCCCGGGTGCCCGCCGACTGGGTGGGCACCGGTGCCCTCGCCCAGGTGAGCCGGGCCGAGATGGGCCGCCAGGCGGTCATCGCCCTCCGACTGCCGCCTGACGCGGCGGCGGTGCAGAGACTCGACAGCCTCCGCCGCCGCGACCGCGCGCTGCGGACCCGCCCCCTGGACGTGGACGCCATCGCCCGCCGCGTCCTGCACCTGGACCCCGGGGCCACTGTCCAACAGGACGACAGGCAGGAGCTGTTCGGCCTGGTGGGCCGGGCCACGGCGGCCGGGCGGGCGACCGGGTTCGCCGCGCTGGCCGCGTACCACCTCTCCGAGCTGGGGGTGACCGCGCCGGGCCGCGCGCACCACTTCACCGTGGGCGGCAGCCGCGTACCGGGCCTCAACTGGGGGGCAGACGACGTCATCGCGCTGGACACCACCCGGAGCGATCTGCTGGAGGAGGACCCCGCAGGCGGCTACGACGTCGTCAGCACCTCACCGGCCCCCTGGCCGGGCACCACGACCCCGTACGTGGTGGCCGCAGAAGGCGGGTACGACCGGGTGGAGGCGCGGCTCCCGGACGGCTCGGTACGGGAGCTGGGCGTCGAGGAGTTCGTGGAGCTGGTCGCGGCCGACCTGGCCCGGGAGGCGCTGCCGCCGGACACGCCGATCGTGCTCGCCGTACCCTTCGCCGCCGACGGCTACCTCGACCTGCCCCGCAGGCTCGCCGACCGCACGGGCCGCACGGTGTGGGCGCACAGCGGCCGCATCACCGTCGAGTCCGCCCCCGGGGACCCGAGCACCATCGACGTCGTCCGCACCCCGAAGACCCCCCGGGGCGACTGGATCGCCAGCGAGCCGGGGCTCGGGCCGGACACCGACGACGACGGGCCCGACTGGCACCACGACGTGGTGACCCGGGCCCTCGTCAGCGCGCTCAGCGGCCGCCAGATCGGCCGGGCCTCCCACCATCCCGCCGAGTTCGCCCGGGACTTCGAGGAGCACGACCGCCACCTGGACCGTATGGCGACCTTCGTCCACGACCACCCGGCCACCGGCCGCACCTCCGGCGAGTACGACCTGCCGCGGCCGGGTCCCGAGGACCGCGCGTACCGGCTGGACCTGCACGGCTCTCCCGGCAGCCTGACGCTGGCCTTGCGCGACGGCACCACCCGTGACGTCGACGAGCGGGAGGCCGGACCGTGGCTGCGCCGCCGCAAGAGCCTGATGACCCTGCCCGAGGACCACTGGGTCGACCTCGTCGTCTGCTGGAGCGGAGCCCCCGGCGACAGTGCCGTACCGAGGCCGAGCACGGCCTCCGACGCGTATGGCGGCCCCTTTGTCGCCGACCCGCTGGCCACCGTCTCGATGGGCCAGCACGTGGCCAACGCCACCGGGCGCGCGGTGCGCATCGCCTACGGGCTCCAGGGCACCCGGCGGAGCAACGGCCGTTACCAGCGCACCCTGTTCGCCGATGCCCAGGGGCGCCACAGGGCCTGGGCGCTGGCCCGGCCCGAACCCGACGAGGACGAGCTGGACCGGCTGGCGGAGGTGGCCGGGGTGAGCCCCGGCGACGGCGAGGTGTCGGACGAGATGCGTACGGCGACGCTGCGCCTGGTGCGGGCGCTGCGGTTCACCCTCGGCCACGACATCGACGACGACCCGGACTTCGACGACCTGCTGCGCGGCGCGGCGGCGGTGGACCAGATGTGGCGCAGCGATTCCGACTTCCAGGAGGCCGGCCCGTTCACGCTGGACCTGCTCCACCGGGTCGTCGCCGCACACCCGGAGGCCGCCGCCGGGGTGGACGGGCAGACCGCCCGCCGGGTGCTGGCCGCCGCCGCTGAGCAGTGGGCCCGCTACCCCGGCGACGGGCTCGTCAGCTTCGTCGACCTGCCCGCGGTGGAGGCCGCCGCCCAGTGGCTGGCGGAGGGGGATGTGGAGGACGAGGCCGCCGCCGTCCTGCGCCTGCGCACCGACGAGGTGGGAGAGGCGGAGATGTCCCGGATGTTCTGGGCGCGGGTCAAGGCCGAGGAGACGCTGCCGGGGACGGGCCCGGACGCGCGGGAGTTCGCCGCCCGGGTCCTTCACCGTGAGCCGGACCCGAGCACCGCCCACGCCCGCCGCGCCGAGGCACTCGACGTGCTGACCCGGGCCTTCGCGGTGGGCCGGGAGGCGTCCGCCCCCGACGTCGCGGCGGCGTACGCGCTGAAGGAGGCCGGTGCGTACGACGACACCGCACTCGACACGGTGCAGGGTGCGTCGCACGGCACCGGCCGCGACTACACCGACGGCCTGGCGCAGGACGTGGACCTGGCGCGGTTCCGTACCCCGTCGGGCCTGGTGGACGCGCCCTGGGCGCAGGGGAAGGACCGGCCCGTCCCCTATCTGGTGCGGGTCGGGGCCGATGCGGACGACCCCGATCTCGTCGAGGTGTCCTGGGGCGGCGACACGTACGAGACGACGGTCGACGAGTTCGCCGAAATCCTTGCCGCCGACCTGGAGTTGGCCCCTGCCGAGCTGACCGTACCGATCGTCCTGGCCCTCCCGGGCCCGGCCGCCGACACCGCCGACCTCGCGGACCGCATCGCCCGCAGGCTGGGCCGCACTGTCTGGTGGACCGGCTTCCCGGTCGACCTCTCCGGCACCGGTGACACCGGCGACGCGGTGCTCACCCTGCACCGGACGGCCGACGGCACCACCCCGGGGCCCGCCCCCTGGCAGCGGGCCCGCCCGGCGCACCCCGCCTCGGCCGAGGACGCCCCGCGCCCGGTCCCGGCCCCGCTGCCCCGCTCCACGCGGAGCGACGAGGAGCGCACCGGACCGACCGGCCGCACCGGGACACCCGCCCCGGCTCCCTGACCACCGCCTCCACCCGCACCCCCGAACTCCCGCACCCCCAGTGAACGAGGACACGATGAGTGAGCCCGGCGCCCAGCCCGCCATCTCCCCCCTGGACCCCGCACCCCCGGAGGAGTTCGTCGAGGCCGCCCGGCTCGCGCCCGACCACTGGCTCTACCTGACCGACCCCGCCTGGCGCGGGGAGGGCCCGCCGCCGGAATGGGCCGTCATCGGCCAGTGGCGCTCGGACCGTGCGGGCGAGATCGTCGAGTGGGAGGACAACCCGGAGTACCGCCCGTCGCCCGAGGCGATGGGGTGGCCCGAGCCCGCCGACGAGGTGGACCGGGCCGTCCAGCTCGCCACCACCGGCTACGGCCCCGCCGAGGACGTCACCGCCGCCCTGGCCAGGGCCGAGGTCGCGGTGCCGGTCACGGCGGACGGTGACCCGGTGAGCGCGTCGGCACCCGACGGCACGGCGGTGGTCCCCGTCTACACCTCCCCGCGCTACCTCCGTAGCCTCGGGCAACTGGGCTCCGTAACGCTGCCGCTCACCGATCTGCTCGCCCGCATCCCCGCAGGCCACAGCCTCTGCCTCAACAGCTCGGCCCCGGTCAGCATGGTGCTGACGACGGAAGGGCTCGCGGACGTGCTGGCACAGGCGGCGGGGGAGGGGACCACGGCCCCCACCGCCTGAGGCGTATCCGCCGTCGGCCCGCCCCCTGAGGCGTGTCCGGCCGCAGGCGCACCCTCGGAGGCGTGTACGCCGCCGGTGCCAGCGCGGGCAGGACGCGCTCCCAGATCTCCGCGATGCGCTCGGGCAGATCCTGGCGTCCGGTTGCCGACTGCGCCTGCATCTGGGCCACGGTGCACGCGTTGACCAGGACGCGGGCCCAGCGCGCCACGGCCGCGTCCAGTGCGAGTTCATCCCGCTCCTCGGCGGCCCGCAGATCCTTGGTCAGCACCTCGGCCCACTGCTGATCGCGGCCACGCTCGCCCCGGCGAAGGCCTCGGCCACCGCGTGGAGGATGGCGGCTCGCGCCGGTCCACCTCACGGCCGAGGTCGGTGCGCACCTGGAGGCGGCGGAGACCCATAACACCGCGTTCCCGCCCGCCCTCTACGGCCGGTCGCGTGGCGAACGGGCCGACGCCCGGGCCACGTTCGCCGGGGCGCTGCGGCCGGAGGCGCCAGATCGTCCATCCAATCGGTTGTCATGTTCCGTGCATAAGTGGGGGCTGTGCAGCGACACAGCCCCCACTCACGCACATGAACGCCTTTGTCGCCTCTGTCCCCCCTTCGGGAACGCGCAACGCGGGTTCCCGACCACCGGGCCCCCTTCATCCAGGACTCCCGACGGACGAAGCTCGTCACGTACGGCGCACGAGATACGCCCGTCGGAAGAGCGAGTCCTGAATCGAGGAGCGTCCTGCCCGTGAAATCCCAGCGCGAACTCCTGACCCCCCAGATGCTGCGGTACGACGATTTCGACGACCGTGCGGAAACCCGCTACCTGCCCTACCTGATGTATTTCCACCGGGCGGACTACCGCTCCGCGACGATAAACACCGACCGGCTGGGATTCAGGATCTCCCACGGCTCCGGTGAACAGGCATCGGTGGCGAATCCGCCCAAAGGCCCGGTCCGGCTGCTGGCCGGCAGCTCCACCCCGTTCGGGATCGGGGCGACCGCCGACACCGCCACCATGGCGTCGCGCCTCTGGACCCGGTACGCGCCCTCCGTCCCCTGGCTCAACTTCGCCGGGCGCAGCCACAACTCGATGCAGGAGCTGCTGCTGTTCCTGATGCACCGGGAGCTGGTCCCCGAGATCGACGAGATCGTCGTGTTCTCCGGCCTCAACGACCTCGCGCTCAGCCGGCTGCCCGACGCCCAGCGCGGCGACCACGGCGGGTTCTTCAACTGCGGTGAATACTTCGACCGGATGGAGGAGCTGCGCGCCTCCCACCGCAAGCCCAGGCGGGGCTTCGGCCGGCGCCCCGGAGCGGTGGGCGAAGAGCCGCATGTGGTGCCCCCGCTCGCGGACCGGATCGCGTACGCCGTCGACCTGACCTCCCGTCACCTCGCCGCACTCCGCCTGCTCGCCGGGCGGACCGGCGCCCGCATCACCTACGTGCTACAGCCCCTGGCGACCTGGGTGCGGGAGTCCGGCCCGCGCGAGGAGAGGGCGATCTTCGGCGAGCTCGACGGGATCTCCAACTTCTGGGAGCTGTACGGCGACATCGCCACGCTGGAGACCGGCCGCCGGTACGCCGACGCGCTCCAGGCCGCCTGCAAGGAACAGGACATCCGCTTCCTGGACCTGAGCCCCGTGGTCGCCGATTCCGTCAAGGACGACGACTGGCTCTATGTGGACCGCGCCCATTTCACCGACCACGGTACGGAAATCGTCTCCGGCCTCCTCGCCGAATCCCTCGGGCTTTCCTGAACGGCCCCGATCCGATTCGGTCCGGCCCTGTACTCCCTTGAAACTCCCTTGACGCAAGAGAGGG
This sequence comes from Streptomyces sp. SID8374, assembly GCF_009865135.1. Classification (NCBI taxonomy): domain Bacteria; kingdom Bacillati; phylum Actinomycetota; class Actinomycetes; order Kitasatosporales; family Streptomycetaceae; genus Streptomyces; species Streptomyces sp. SID8374. Next base: position 977,838 of record NZ_WWGH01000002.1, read on the forward strand.
CTATTCAGCCATGTCGTTCGTACGAAACCTCATCGCGAAAGTGTTCCGGCGCAGGCGGAAGCCCAAGAACGACGCCTCCATCTACCCCATGTTCTGACCGTCCGCGACGGAAAGCACGCGACGGAGAGCCAGCGACCGAGAGCACGCGACGAGGGCACGCGCCACCGAGAGCACGCGACCGAGAGAGGGGAACGATGCACAGCCAACAGGCAGCTGCCACGGCCACGCTGTCCGCAGAGCATCAGGCGGGCCGCCCGCACGGGCTGCCGGGGGACGGCGGCTCCGCGCGGACCGTCTACGCGTACGCGACGGACCCGGAAGCGTCCCTCCCCGAGGGCCGGTTCGTCGAGGAGGTACGGACCGTCCTGCGCCGCCACGCCACGGCCACGGACGACGGCTCCCTCGACGCCCTCGTACGGCAGGCCGCCGACTGGGGGGCCGCCGAACGCGAGCGCTACCGCACCCTGGCCGGTGACGAAGAAGGCCCCGAAGGCCACCACCAGGTACTGGTCCGCCGGGCCGTCCTCGGCTGCGCCCCGCTGGCACTCCTGTCCGGGGCCTGGCTGCAATGGCTCAGCGCCCCCGGCAACGCCGACGACCCCCTCGTGCTGCGCATCCTCGCCCTGTACGCCTCCGACGTGGGCGCCGGCCACCCGGCGGCCTCCCGGGGCAGCGCCTACCTCGAACTGCTGCGCCGCCTGCGGCTCGCCGAGAACGCGGCACCGGCCGCCCGGCTCACCGGCGACCAGCGCATCCCGGACGGGGCGTTCCGCCTCCCGGCGCTGCTCCTGGCGATGAGCCGGCGCCCCGACGACTTCCGGGGCGAGATCCTCGGCGCCGATCTGTGCCTGCGAGCCGTCGGGCTGCTGCCCGCCCTGGAGCTGGTACGGGAGGTGCTGCCGACCGGGGCGGAATGGCCGGCCCTCGACCCGGGCCAACTGCGCTGCACCGAAGGGCCCTTGCCCGTCGAACAGTGCCGCGCGGCGGTGGACGCGCTGGTCGCGGTGGAGGGCGAGCGGGGGGCGGCCGCGGTGCGCTCCGGCTTCCGCTGGATGCTGGCCGGCCTCCGCGACTGGTCCGAGGCGCTCCACGCCGAGCTCGTGGCGGCCGGTGACCCGGCGTTCGACATGGCCGATCTGATGCGGCTGCGGTCGCGTGAAGGCGCCGTCTACCACCACCAGTTCCTGCTGGAGGGCAAGCCCCTGGCCCGCTGGCTTGCGGAGTGCCGGACCGATCCGGGGCCGCTGCTGGACGTCCTGGCGCGCAGCAAGCTGGTCAAGCCCGGCCGTTCCGGGGCGAGTTCGCTCGTACGGGGACTGGTCAGCGAGCGCGGGCCGATGTTCCGGGTCTTCTCGCCGGAGGATCTGACGGTGATCCGGCGGTGGATCGACTCCCTGCCGGTGCGGCCCGCCGACCCCCACGGGGCGGGGGCGGAGACCGCACGGGACACCCGTCCGCCGCGTACGCCCTCCCCGGCCGCCGGACCGCAGGACCCCCTCGCCGCCGTCGCCGGAGCCCTGCGGGCAGGCGCCCGCTCCCCGGGCCGCACCCCGTCCGGGCTGCGTGAGGCGTACCACCTGCTGATGACCCGTACCGACACCCCGGCCCTCCGCTCCTGGGCCATGGAGTACGTCGCCGGCTGGCTCGCCCGCTCCGGTCACGGCATGGACCGTACGGCGATGCCGCTGCCGGAGCGGTGGGGCCACGAGGGGCTGCGGCCCTGGCTCCAGGCCCAACACGACCGGCACGGAGTCGAGTTCGAGGAGAACGCGGCGATCCCCCTGCCATCGAAGGAGGCGGTCGTCGACGACACCGTACAGACGGCGCCGCTGACCCTCATCGACGGCAGCTGGCTCCAGGGGTTCACCGACTACGAGCAGGCCTCGTCCGCGATCGGGCACTCCCTCTTCGAGACGTACTGGGACGAACTCGGCAACGGCGAACCGCACTTGAACCACCCCCTCATCTACCGCGATGTCCTCAAGGAGATGGGGGTGGAGCTGCCGCCGACGGCCTCCGCCGCGTTCGCGCAGTGGCCCGGCTTCCGCGAGGAGTCCCTCGAACTCCCGGTGTACTGGCTGTGCGTGGGGCGCTTCCCGCAGACCTTCCTGCCGGAGGTCCTCGGCCTGAACCTGGCCATGGAGCTGTCGGGCGTCGGCGGCACCTACCGGCGGGCGCGCCTCGCACTCAAGGCGTACGGCTTCAGCACGCGCTTCGTGGACATCCACAACACCATCGACAACGTGGCCACCGGCCACTCCGCCTGGGCCGCCGACGCCGTGGACACCCTGCTCGCCTCGCTGCCCGACGCACCGGGGCCCGGCGCCCGGGCCGATGTGTGGAGCCGGGTGCAGGTGGGCTACCGCTCGCTCAACCCGCCCAGGAGCGTCGGCGCACGGCTCGCCGCCCGCCGCACCCGCTTCACGGGGCGCCGCAGGTGAGCCGCCTGAGGCCGACGGGCCCCACGACGCGGCGAGTCCCGCAACCCCCACCACGATCCCGTATCCGAACCCAGCCGGAGGAACGCAGCGGTGTCTGACCTCATTCTCGGAGTCTCCGCCTTCTACCACGACAGCGCCGCCGCTCTGATCGCCGACGGCGTACCCGTGGCCGCAGCCCAAGAGGAACGCTTCACCAGGCGGCGGCACGACCCCTCGTTCCCCTCCCGCGCGGTGGCGTACTGCCTCGACGAGCAGGGCGTGAGCCTGGCCGACGTCTCCGCCGTCGCCTACTACGAGGACCCCTGGCTGAAGTTCCGCCGGGTGCTGGCCACCTTCGCGGGCGCCGCGCCCACCGGCTTCGCCTCCTTCCGCGACACCCTGCCCGCCTGGCTCGGCCCCGGCGGCAAGCTGCGCACCGCCGACACCGTGCGCGCCGAACTCGCCGCGCTGGGCCGGGGCCGGGTCCCCCAGCTCTCGGTGCGCCGCCACCACGAGTCGCACGCGGTCTCCGCCTTCTTCCCGAGCCCGTACGAGTCCGCCGCCGTGCTCTGCATCGACGGCGTCGGTGAATGGGCCACGACCACCCTGTGGCACGGCCGGGGCACCGACCTGCGACCCGTCTCCGAACTCCGCTTCCCCCACTCGCTCGGCCTGCTCTACTCCGCATTCACCTACTTCTGCGGCTTCAAGGTCGACTCCGGCGAGTACAAGCTCATGGGCCTCGCGCCCTACGGAAAGCCGCGCTACGCCGACCTCATCCGCGAGAAGCTCATCGACCTCAAGCCCGACGGGTCCTTCCGCCTGGACATGCGCTACTTCGCGTACCTGCGCGGCCAGGTCATGACCGGACGCGGCTTCGAGAAGCTCTTCGGCGGGCCGCGCCGCACCTCCGAATCCCCGCTCACGGAGCGGGAGTTCGACCTCGCCGCCTCCGTGCAGGCGGTGACCGAGGAGGCGGTGCTCCGGCTCGCCCGGACGGCGCGCGAGCGTACGGGGGAGTCCCGGCTCTGCATGGCCGGCGGCGTCGCGCTCAACTGTGTGGCCAACGGCAAGGTGATCGACGCCGGGATCTTCGACGAGGTCTGGGTCCAGCCCGCCGCCGGTGACGCCGGGGGAGCCCTCGGCGCCGCCCAGGCCGTCGCGATGGAACGGGGCGCGCGCCGCGACCACGTGCGTACGGGGCACGACGCGATGAGCGGCTCCCTGCTCGGCCCCGCCTACGGCGACGAGGAGATCGCCGCCTACCTGGACGCGCGCTCCATCCCGTACCGCCGACTCGACAGCGACACGCTGGCCGCGCAGGTCGCGGACGGGCTCGCCCAGGGGAAGATCGCGGGCTGGTTCCAGGGGCGCATGGAGTTCGGGCCCCGGGCCCTCGGCGCCCGGTCCATCATCGGGGACCCGCGCAACCCGGACATGCAGTCGGCGATGAACCTCAAGATCAAGTTCCGAGAGTCCTTCCGCCCGTTCGCCCCGGCCGTCCTGGCCGAGGACGCCAAGGACTACTTCGACCTGCCGCAGGAGAGCCCGTACATGCTCGTGGTCTCCCAAGTCGCCGCCGCCCAGCGGCTGGAGGCCCAGGACGCCGGAGCCTCGGGGCTGGACCTGCTGAAGGTGCGGCGCTCCACCATCCCCGCCGTGACCCACGTCGACCACTCGGCGCGCGTGCAGACGGTGACCGGCCACAGCAACCCGGCCTACCACCGGCTGCTGACCGCCTTCAAGTCGCTCACCGGCTGCCCGGTCCTGGTCAACACGTCATTCAACGTACGCGGCGAGCCGATCGTCAACTCCCCGCAGGAGGCCTACACGTGCTTCATGCGGACCGACATCGACCTGCTGGCGCTCGGCAACTTCCTGCTGGAGAAGAGCGAACAGCCCGCTTGGACGGAAGCGTCCGACTGGCGCGACGAGATCCCTCTCGACTGAACGCCCTGCCCGGCCACTTCCCGCTCCTGCGCCGCCGCCACGGGAGAACACGAGAAGCAGCCACGGCAGAACAAGAGAAGCCGCCACATGGGCACCACGAGAAACGGACGGAACGAACACCCATGCGTACCTTCCTGCTCCTCATCGCCTACTACCTCGTCGTGACCCCCGTCGGCCTGCTGAGCCGACTGGCCCACGACCCCCTGGCCCGCCGCTGGAACCGGCGCGCCGACACGTACTGGAACGCGCCGGCTCCCTCACCGGCCCGCTGAGCGATGCAACGAGGGCGTGCAACCGACCTAACGGAGACAGACGATGACCAGCTTGCTCCAGTTCGCCCGGTACCGCGTCGAGGACAGCGCCCGGGACCTGTTGCGCAAGGAGATCTCGGCCAGGGTGTCGGAGACCAGCCTCGACTCCGACCTCGACGACGCCATCCTCGGAGGGATCGGCGCGTACGCGCTGCGGCGCCATCTGCCCGGTGACATCCTCCAGGGCAGCCAGGTGTTCACCGCGGCCGGCTCCCACGCGCTACTCCTGTCCAACCTGCCCACCCAGGACTTCCCCGCCACCCCGGTCAGCGGCTTCGCCGACGAGAGCGAACTCGCCGTGACCAACGCGGTCCACCTGGGCCTGATCCGGCTCCTCGGCTGCACGCCGTTCGCGGTGAGTTACGAGAACGACGGCCGGCTCATCCGCAATGTGGTGCCCAACCCGGCGGCCTCCGGAACGACCAGCTCGTGGGGCGCCGACTCGGAGTTCTTCTGGCACTCCGACAACCCGCACCAGCCCTTCGGCCCGCCCGGATCCGACCCCCGGCTCTACACACCGCCGTACCTCACCTTCTTCGCCATACGGAACGAGGAGCGGATCCCCACCGAGATCGCGGCCCTCGACGACGTCGTCGTACGACTCGACGAGGAGACCCGATCCGCCCTCACCGCACCGGAGTTCGAGGTCGGCGCCCCCGACTCCAACGACGAGGGGACGATCGGCCCCCTGGTGAAGACCCCGGTCCTGGAGTCCGGCCCGGACGGCCGCCACCGCGCCCGCTACGACCGCGGCACCACGACCGGCCTCACCCCCGCCGCCCAACAGGCGCTGGAACGCTGGCGAGAAGTCCTGCTGGACATCCCGTCGGCCGATCTCGTCCTCCGGCCCGGCGACTTCATGATCTTCGACAACCTCCGCGTGCTGCACCGCCGCAAGGCGTTCACCCCGCACCCCAACACTACGGCCCGCTGGCTCCGCCGCTGCTACGCCGCCTGAACCGGCACGACAACTCCCCCTCGTTCCACCGCACATACCACCTACCACCTCGAAGGGAACCCCATGGGCAAGTACCGCGTGGCAGTCATCGGCGGCCGGCCGGCACCGGTCGCGGGAGCCAAGGAACTCGGCATCGACGTCGTTCTCGTCCATGAGGAGGGCGCCTACGACGTGGCCGTCGGCCAGCACTGCGAGCGCATCATCCACGGCCCCCTGGACGACGGCCCGGCCATCCTCGAACTCCTGAAGCCGCTGCACGCCGAGAGCCCGTTCGACCGAGTCCTCACCACCACCGAACCGGCCGCCGAGTCCACCGGCTTCGTCGTGGACGCCCTCGGCCTGCCCGGCGTCAGCGAGTTCACCGCCCGCGCCCTCAAGGACAAGGCGCTCACGCGGAAGTTGCTGGACGAGCACGGCATCAGCCCCGTGCGCTACCGCATGGTGCACAGCGCGGACGAGATCGCCGCGTTCCGGGCCGAGGTCGGCGACCGGATCATCGTCAAACCGGTGGACGGCGTCGCCAGCCTGCACATCCACCCCGTCGACGGACCCGAGGACGCCGCGAAGGCCTGGCAGGCGCTCCAGGCGGCGGACATCTCGACCGTCATCGCCGAGGAGTACCTCGACGGCCCCGTCGTCAGCGTCGACTCCTTCTCGCACGCGGGCCGCCACCTCACCATCGGCTACTCCGAGTACCGCATGAACGAGCGGTACGTCGAGTGGGAGGTCAGCACCCCCAGCCGGTACGCCACCCCGTGGCTCACCGAACTCCGGGAGCTCACACCGAAGTTGCTGGACGCCGTCGGCCTCACCGAAGGGCCCTCGCACAGCGAGTTCGTCCTCACCCCCAAGGGCCCTCGTGTCCTCGAATCCCACGCCCGGCTGGCCGGCAGCGGCGCCCCCGAGCTGGTCCGCCGCGCCTTCGGCCTCAACCTCAACCGGATGTTCCTCACGGTCCCGCTCGGCATCGACGAGCTGCCGGAGACCTCGCCCGAGCCGCTGGGCGGCGCCGCGGTCCGCTTCTTCACACCGGAGCCGGGCACGGTCGACGCGATCGAGGTGGACGACGACGCGGCCGACGCCATCCGCCGGGTCCCGAAGGACGAGAAGCAGTACGTCTTCCTGCCGTACCTGGACGAGTTCGTCGATACGGCGGTGGCGGCGGTGATCGGCAAGAGCGTCGGGGAGACCGTGCCCCCGCTGCTGACCGTCGCCGACTGCGTCTCCGGGTACGTCATCGCCTCCGGGCGCGACGCGGACGATGCCGTGGCCAAGTGCGAGGCGACGAACGACCGGATCCGCTTCAAGACGAGCTGAGGGCGGAGCGGCCTTCGGGGGCCTGCTCGGCCTCGCGCCCCGAAAGCCAGGGCGGCCGGGACCTCCGCCCGAGGCCCCGTCCGCCCGGCCCACCTTCTCTCCACGTCGCCCCTGCCTCCTGCCTCCTGGGATGGACTCACCCATGAACACGATCATTTGCCCCGTCGTGGCGGAGGGGTCCCGGCCGGACCCCGTCGCCCAGTTGCACACCGTCCGCCAACTGGTCGAGGAGCGGTACAGCAGCGAGCAGCCCCTCGCCCGCGCCGCGCTCCACCTGATCGACTGCGCCACCGACATCGTGGGCCAGCTCCCGGACGGCGACCTGGACGCGGCCCGCGGTGCACTCGGCTCGGCCCGGGCCGCCGTGGTCTCCGCGACCTTCGCGGTGGGCCGGGTCCGGGACCTGTCGGCCACCGGAGCCGATCAGGCATGAGCGAACACAGCGAACCCAGCGAACACAGCGAACCCAGCGAACACAGCGAACCCAGCGAACACAGCGAACCCAGCGGACACGGCGAACCCAGCGGTCACATCATCGTCATCCACCGCTGGCGTGACCGGCACGCCCACTACGAGGAGTACGTCGACCACCGCACCCACCGGGTCACCTACGTGACCACGGAACTGGCCCTCGACTCCGTGCCCGGCGGCGCGGCGGCCGCCCGTACGGTCCCGGCCACCGACGACCTCGACGCCGTCTGGCGCGCGGTGACCGAGCTGCGAACCCATTTCGGTGTGCCCGAGCGCGTGGTGGCCCTCAACGAAGGGGACCTCGACACCGCAGCCGTCGTCCGTGAGCGGCTGGGCTGCGCCGGCCAGACCCCCGACGCCCTGGCGCGCTTCCGGGACAAGCTCACCATGAACCAGGTGACTGCCGAGGCCGGGATACCGGCCCCCGCCTTCGCCGACGCCCCCGACGAGGCAGCGGTCCGGGCCTTCGCCGAACACCACGGCTGGCCGGTCGTGGTCAAGCCGCGCCGGGGCACCGCCAGCCGGGGTGTCGTACGCCTCGACTCCGAGGCCGACCTGCCGCTGCTGCGCACCTCACCCCCGGAACCGCGCCTGGTCCAGGCGTTCTGCGCCGACCCGATCTTCCACATCGACGGCCTGTGGACCGGCGAGGAACTGGGCCCCTGGCGAGCCTCCCGGTACGTCAACACCTGCGTGGACTTCACCCAGGGCGAGGCGCTCGGCTCGGTCGAGGTGGACGACCCCGAACTCCTGGCCCCGCTGGGCGAGTTCACCTCCCGGGTCGCCGGGGCGCTCGGCCCGGAGCCGTGGGTCTTCCACCTGGAGGCGTTCGTCGGAACGTCGCCTGACGGCTCACCCTCGATCCAGTTCCTGGAGGCGGGGTACCGGGTCGGCGGGGCGGAGATCCCGTTCGTCTGGCGGGAGGTGCACGGCATCGACCTGGCCGGGGCCGCCGCCGACGTCCAGCTGGGCCGGCGCCCGGAACTCCCCGTACCGGACGTCTGGCGTACGGGCGGCTGGCTGCTGGTGCCTTCACCCGTACCGGCCCCCTGCCGCGTGACGGCCTGGGACCTCCCCGAACCGCCGACCCCCGACGAGGGCCCCTACACCTCCGTGATCCCGGCCGTGGGCCAGGTGGTGCCGCGCGTGGGCGGGTACGAGCACGTGGGCGCCCGGTTCCGGTTCCGGGGCGGATCGAGTGGTGACGTGGAGAAGGCGATCCTCAGGACGGCATCCCAGTTCCGGTTGGAGTGCGTACCGGAGCGGGGAGCGCGCGTGGTCTGCGGACTGGATCGATGAGGGGCAGGAGCAGGGGAGGTCCGCCCCCGTCCGCCGTACTCGTCCTGGAGGACGGCCGTGTGTTTCACGGTCGTGCTTATGGGGCCGTGGGGGAGACCTTCGGTGAGGCGGTGTTCTCGACCGGGATGACCGGTTACCAGGAAACTTTGACCGATCCGTCGTATCACCGTCAGGTGGTGGTGATGACGGCCCCGCACGTCGGGAACACCGGTGTGAATGATGAGGATCCGGAGTCGGCGCGGATCTGGGTGTCGGGGTATGTGGTCCGTGACCCTGCGCGTAAGCCGTCCAACTGGCGCTCGCGGCGGACGCTGGACGAGGAGTTGGTGGCGCAGGGTGTGGTCGGGATCAGTGGTGTCGATACGCGTGCGCTGACCCGGCATCTGCGGGAGCGGGGTGCCATGCGGGTCGGGATCTTCTCGGGGAACGCGGTCGCGGATGAGGGGACGCTGCTGGCCCGGGTGCGTCAGGCGCCGGAGATGACGGGTGCGGACCTGTCGGCTGAGGTGGCCACCAAGGAGGCGTACGTCGTTCCCGCGATCGGGGCGAAGAAGTTCACGGTCGCGGCGGTGGATCTGGGGATCAAGGGGATGACGCCGCACCGGATGGCGGAGCGGGGTATCGAGGTGCATGTGCTGCCCGCGACGGCCACTTTGGATGAGGTGTATGCGGTCAAGCCGGATGGCGTCTTCTTCTCCAACGGCCCGGGCGACCCGTCGACCGCCGACCACCCGGTCGCTCTCATGCGGGGTGTCCTGGAGCGGTCCACGCCCCTTTTCGGCATCTGTTTCGGGAACCAGATCCTGGGACGGGCGCTGGGTTTTGGTACGTATAAGTTGAAGTACGGGCATCGGGGGATCAATCAGCCGGTGCAGGACCGCACCACGGGCAAGGTCGAGGTGACCGCGCACAACCATGGCTTCGCCGTCGACGCCCCCTTGGACAAGGTCTCCGACACGGAGTTCGGCCGCGCCGAGGTGTCCCATGTCTGCCTGAACGACCAGGTGGTGGAGGGTCTCCAGCTCCTGGACCGCCCCGCCTTCAGCGTGCAGTACCACCCGGAGGCGGCTGCCGGCCCGCACGATGCCGCGTATTTGTTCGATCGTTTCGTTTCTCTGATGGAGGGCCAGCGTGCCTAAGCGCTCCGATATCCAGTCCGTCCTGGTCATCGGCTCGGGTCCGATCGTCATCGGCCAGGCCGCCGAGTTCGACTATTCCGGTACCCAGGCCTGCCGCGTCCTGAAGGCGGAGGGGTTGCGGGTCATTCTGGTGAACTCCAACCCGGCCACGATCATGACCGACCCCGAGATCGCCGATGCCACCTATGTGGAGCCGATCACCCCGGAGTTCGTCGAGAAGATCATCGCGAAGGAGCGCCCTGACGCCCTCCTGCCCACCCTGGGCGGCCAGACCGCGCTGAACACGGCGATCTCCATGCACGAGCAGGGGGTGCTGGAGAAGTACGGTGTCGAACTGATCGGCGCGAATGTGGAGGCGATCAACAAGGGCGAGGACCGCGACCTGTTCAAGGGCGTTGTCGAGGCGGTGAAGGCGAAGATCGGCTACGGCGAGTCCGCCCGCTCGGTGATCTGCCACTCCATGGACGACGTCATCAAGGGCGTTGACACCCTCGGCGGCTACCCCGTCGTCGTGCGCCCCTCCTTCACCATGGGCGGCGCGGGTTCCGGGTTCGCCCACGACGAGGAGGAGCTGCGCCGTATCGCCGGCCAGGGCCTCACCTTGTCTCCGACCACTGAGGTGCTCCTGGAGGAGTCGATTCTGGGGTGGAAGGAGTATGAGCTGGAGCTGATGCGGGACAAGAACGACAATGTCGTGGTCGTCTGTTCCATCGAGAACTTCGACCCCATGGGCGTGCACACCGGCGACTCCATCACCGTCGCCCCGGCGATGACGCTGACCGACCGCGAGTACCAGCGGCTCCGCGATGTGGGGATTGCGATCATCCGCGAGGTGGGTGTCGACACCGGTGGGTGCAACATCCAGTTCGCCATCGACCCGGTGGATGGGCGGGTCATCGTGATCGAGATGAACCCGCGGGTTTCCCGCTCCTCGGCGCTGGCGTCGAAGGCGACGGGTTTCCCGATCGCCAAGATCGCCGCGAAGCTGGCGGTGGGGTACACGCTGGATGAGATTCCGAACGACATCACGGAGAAGACCCCGGCGTCGTTCGAGCCGACTCTCGACTATGTGGTGGTGAAGGCTCCGCGGTTCGCGTTCGAGAAGTTCCCCTCCGCCGACTCGACCCTGACGACGACGATGAAGTCGGTGGGGGAGGCGATGGCGATCGGCCGGAACTTCACCGAAGCCCTCCAGAAAGCGCTGCGCTCGCTGGAGAAGAAGGGCTCCCAGTTCGCCTTCACCGGCCCCACCGGGGACAAGAAGGAGTTGCTGGAAGAGGCCGTACGCCCCACGGACGGTCGGATCAACACCGTCATGCAGGCGATCCGGGCCGGTGCGACGCAGGAGGAGGTTTTCGAGGCGACGAAGATCGACCCGTGGTTCGTGGATCAGCTTTTCCTGGTCAAGGAGTACGCGGACGAGCTGGCCGCTGCGGACAAGCTGGAGCCTGAGCTGCTGGCGGAGGCGAAGCGGCACGGGTTCTCCGACGCCCAGATCGGTGAGATCCGGGGTCTGCGCGAGGATGTGGTGCGCGAGGTGCGGCATGCGCTGGGGATTCGGCCGGTGTACAAGACGGTGGATACGTGTGCGGCGGAGTTCGCGGCGAAGACGCCGTACTTCTACTCCTCCTACGACGAGGAGTCCGAGGTCGCCCCCCGCACCAAGCCCGCGGTGATCATTCTGGGGTCGGGGCCGAACCGGATCGGGCAGGGCATCGAGTTCGACTACTCCTGCGTCCACGCCTCCTTCGCGCTGTCGGATGCGGGGTACGAGACGGTGATGGTCAACTGCAACCCGGAGACGGTCTCCACGGACTACGACACCTCCGACCGGCTCTACTTCGAGCCGCTCACCCTGGAGGACGTCCTGGAGATCGTCCACGCCGAATCCCTGGCCGGTCCGATCGCCGGGGTCATCGTGCAGCTGGGTGGTCAGACGCCGCTGGGTCTGGCGCAGGCGCTGAAGGACAACGGGGTGCCCGTCGTCGGCACGTCCCCGGAGGCGATCCACGCGGCCGAGGACCGTGGCGCGTTCGGCCAGGTCCTCGCCGAGGCAGGGCTCCCGGCCCCGAAGCACGGGACGGCGACCACGTTCGCCGGGGCGAAGGCGATCGCGGACGAGATCGGCTACCCGGTCCTGGTCCGGCCGTCCTATGTGCTGGGCGGGCGGGGTATGGAGATCGTGTACGACGAGGCCCGCCTGGCCTCCTACATCTCCGAGTCCACCGAGATCAGCCCCACCCGCCCCGTCCTGGTGGACCGGTTCCTGGACGATGCGATCGAGATCGATGTCGATGCGTTGTACGACGGCACCGAGCTCTACCTGGGCGGTGTCATGGAACACATCGAAGAGGCCGGCATCCACTCCGGCGACTCCGCCTGTGCCCTGCCCCCGATCACTTTGGGCGGGTTCGACATCAAGCGGCTGCGCGCCTCCACCGAGGCCATCGCGCGTGGTGTCGGGGTGCGGGGGCTGATCAACATCCAGTTCGCGCTGTCCGGGGACATCCTCTACGTCCTGGAGGCCAACCCCCGCGCCTCGCGCACGGTTCCCTTCACCTCCAAGGCGACCGCTGTTCCCCTGGCCAAGGCCGCCGCCCGGATCTCCCTGGGCGCGACCGTCGCCGACCTCCGCACCGAAGGGCTGCTGCCGAAGACCGGTGACGGCGGCACCCTGCCGCTGGACGCGCCGATCTCCGTCAAGGAAGCCGTGATGCCCTGGTCGAGGTTCCGGGACATCCACGGGCGGGGTGTGGACACGGTGCTGGGGCCGGAGATGCGCTCCACCGGTGAGGTGATGGGTATCGACTCCGTCTTCGGGACCGCGTACGCCAAGTCGCAGGCCGGGGCCTACGGGCCGCTGCCCACCTCCGGGCGGGCGTTCATCTCGGTGGCGAACCGGGACAAGCGCTCGATGATCTTCCCGGCGCGTGAGCTGGTCGCGCACGGGTTCGAGCTGATGGCCACCTCCGGCACCGCCGAGGTCCTCAAGCGCAACGGGATCAACGCCACGATCGTGCGCAAGCAGTCCGAAGGGGAGGGCCCGAGCGGGGAGAAGACGATCGTCCAGCTCATCCATGACGGGCAGGTCGACCTCATCGTCAACACCCCCTACGGCACCGGCGGCCGCCTCGACGGGTACGAGATCCGCACCGCCGCCGTCGCCCGCTCCGTCCCGTGCCTGACCACGGTCCAGGCACTCGCCGCGGCCGTCCAGGGCATCGACGCCCTCAACGGCGGCGACGTCGGCGTCCGCTCCCTCCAAGAACACGCCGAACAGCTCACCGCGATCGTTCTTCGGGATCAGCTCGAACTGGCCGGCATCGAGGTGTCCAAGGCGACCGAGACGGCCAGCAGGCCCAGGGCCGTTCCCATCATGTAGCGCTGCACCTTGAGCCAGGAGGGCCGACGGGCCAGGAACATGGCGATGGATCCGGCGGCCAGGACGATGCTCAGGTTGATCGTGAGGGCCACCACGATCTGGACGGAGCCCAGCACGAACCCCTGGAACAGCACGTGCCCCGAGTCCAGGTTGATGAACTGCGGGATGAGGGAGAGGTACATGATGGCGATCTTCGGGTTGAGCAGATTCGTCATCAGCCCCATCGTGAACAGCCTGCGCGGGGAGTCGTGCGGCATCTCCTGGGGCGCGAAGACGGAGACGCCCCCGGGCTTGAGGGCGGTCCAGGCGAGGTAGGCCAGGTACGCCGCACCGGCCAGCTTCACCGCGACGTACAGCTCGGGCACCGCGATGAAGACCACCGAGAGGCCGAGGTTCGTCGCCAGCAGGTAGACCAGGAACCCGACGGCAACGCCTCCGAGGGAGACGATTCCCGCCCGTCGGCCCTGGGTGATGCTCCGGGAGACGAGATAGATCATGTTCGGGCCGGGGGTGAGCACCATCCCCAGGGCGACCATCGCGACCCCGAGCACTCCGGTCAGCTCAACCATTCCTGTGCGCCGCCTTCTGTTCCGTGGCCAGTTCTGTCACTCGCATCGCTCGCCCCGTGGATTTCCGGCCCCTGTGGGAGGGCGTACCTCGGAGCAATTCGAGTGTAAGGTCAATTCTTTCCTCGGTTCAATACGAAATATTGAACTCGGTGCAATACTGTGCTTCGATGCCGACAAGCGCATCAAGGCGAGGGCACCAAGGCGACCGCATCAATGCGCGATGAGTGATGAGCGAGAGCGAGAGCGATGAGTACGGGAGGAGGGGTCCGTGAAGGACTACCGGAGCGTCGCCGACGCGGTGGCCGCTGACATCGGGGCGGGCCGGCTCAAGGCGGGTGAACGGCTCCCCACCCAAAGGGAATTCGCCCGGCAGTACGGCATCGCCAATTCGACCGCCACCCGCGTCTATCAGGAGCTCGCGCGCCGGGGTTTCACCGAGGGCCATGTGGGCCGCGGCACCTTCGTGCGCGACGCTTCCCGTGCGGCGGCCGCCGCGCCCGCGCTCTCCGAACCCGCCGACAGCCGGGTCGACCTGGAGCTGAACTACCCGGTGGTGCCCGAGCAGGCCGAGTTGCTCGCCGCCGGGCTCGGCAGGCTGCTGCGCCCCGGCCGGCTGGAGCCGGTCCTGCGCCCGGTCGGCGCGGCCGGGACCCCCGCCGCGCGCCATGCCGCGGCCGACCTGCTCGCGCGGGGCGGCTGGCGCCCCGATCCGGCGCGGATCCTGTTCGCCGGGAGCGGGCGCCAGGCGATCTCGGCGGTCGTCGCCGCGGTGACCCGGCCGGGCGCGCGGCTGGGCGTCGAGGAGCTGACGTACCCGGTGCTCAAGGCGATCGCCACCCGGCTCGGTGTCACCCTCGTGCCGCTCGCGATGGACGAGGCCGGGCTCATCCCGGAAGCGGTGGAGGAGGCGCACCGGGCCGGGCCGCTGCACGCCGTCTACGTACAGCCGGTTCTGCACAATCCGCTGTCGCTGACCATGCCCGCCGACCGGCTGGACCGCCTGGCCGATGTGCTGCTGACGTGCGGGATCCATGCGATCGAGGACGCCGTCTGGGCCTTCCTCCGGGATGATCTGCCGCCTCTCGCGTCGCGTGCGCCCGAGCGGACCGTCCTCGTCGACAGCCTGTCCAAACGGCTGGCTCCGGGGCTCTCCCTCGGGTTCGCCGTCGCCCCTGCCGCCGTGTCGGGCGGGGTCGCGGCCGCTCTGCGCTCGGGGGGCTGGACGCCCATGGGTTTCCCCTTGGAGGCGATGGCCCAGTGGCAGGCTGACGGTGCCGTGGAAACGCTCGTACGGGCCAAGCAGCGGCAGGCCGTGGAGCGGCAGGAGATCGCGCGGCGCCACCTCGGTGACTTCGTGACCCGCTCCGCGCCCGGGTCGTACTACCGCTGGTGGGAGCTGCCGCGCCCGTGGCGTGCCGACACCTTCGTCGCCGCGGCGGCCCGGCACGGTATCGCGGTCACCCCGGCCGCCGCGTTCTCCGTCGGCCGGCACCGCGGCTCGCACGCGATCCGGCTCGGCCTCGCCTCGCCCGCCGAGGAGACCCTCTCGCGGGCTCTGGCGACCCTGGCGGACCTCGCCAGGTCCGCCCCGGACGATCTGGCGCAGGACTGAGGCCGGGGCGGAGGCGGTGACCGAGTCCGGGCCGAGGCCGGTCCTGACGCCAGGGCCTCGGCCGCCGTCTCGAATCGTGAGACATTTCTCTGTCAATTTCGAGGAGGAATAGGCCGGATAGGGAATGACGCTCTTTGTGCTCTTTGTGCATCAGCCCCAGGCCGAGTCTTTTCGCGCCCGTTGTACGCGATGTGTAATTGCTGAAAAGCAAGTATGCGCAGCGCTGACGGTCCGATACATACCATCACCTTGTCGATGTGATTGTTTCCATGTTTCACGGCGAGTGTTTCCCGTTTGTGAAATTTCCCGGGCGGCTTCCTGTCGATCGACCCGCGGAAGATATCCCGCTCGCTTTTGTTCGGGTGCATTGTTTGCGTCACGGTCATCCTTTCGCATATTCCGGCGTCGATGCGAGCCTGCCTGTCGTCCCGACCACGCATTGCGGCAACACGAAGGATGGGCAGATGACGCCAGAACCTGACATAACGCCACTTGTCGAGGTGCGCCTGTGTGCGGAGGGGCTGCGGCGCTACCGCGAGGCGCTGGAGGCGGGGTCGGTATCGGGTGATGTGCCCGGGTGTCTCGTACGCTCCGGACTTCTGCGGCCGCTGCCCGGTGCGCAGGACGTGTACGTACCGGTTCCCCCGGGAATCGCCGAGTCGCTGCTCGCGCGTCATATGGAGCGAGACATCGAAGAGCGCCGGAAATCCCTGGACGTCCTGCATTCATCCTTTCTCGCGGCGGAAGCCGTCTACCGAAAGGTCCGGCGCCGGGCCGAGCTGCCCATCGAGTCCCTGAACGGCGAGGAGGTGATCGGCGAGGCGCTGCGGAAGGCGGTCGGGTCCTGCAAGGAGGAGTTGCTGACCGCGCAGCCCGGCGGCGGCCGGCGGCCCGCGCTGCTCGCCGAGGCCTTACCCCGCGATCTCGCGCTGCTGCGGAAAGGCGTACGGCAGCGCACGCTCTACCAGCACAGCGTCCGGTCGCACGCGCCCACCCTCGCCTACATCGAACAGGTCCTCGCCGAAGGCGCCCAGGTCCGTACCGTGGATGAGATCTTCGAGCGCGTCATCATCTGCGACCGCGCCATCGCCTTCATCCCGGGGACCGCGGAGCGCAAAAGTACCGCGCTCGCCCTCCGGGACCCGGGGGTGATCGAGTTCCTCGCCAAGATGTTCGATCACGCGTGGGAGCGGGCGGAGCCCGTCGCCATCAGCGTCGAACGGCACCGCCCCGACCTGCTCACCAGCGCCGTCCGCAGGACCGTGCTCCGCATGGTCGTGACCGGCCATACGGACGAGTCCATCGCGTCCCGGCTGGGCATGAGCGCGCGCACCGTCTCCACCCACATCCGCAAGGTCTCCGAGGCGCTGGGCAGCCGCAGCCGGGCCGAGTTGGGCTACCTCCTGTCCCAACGGCGGCTGCTGGAAAGGGAAAGCGCCCTGCTCGATGTTCGAGATACGGGGGAGCTGCCGTGAAACGCTGTCGCGGAGGTACCCCTGATACGCGGACTCCAGGGCCCTGGGCAGCAGACCGCCGAGGTCCTCCGGGCCCGGAGGTGGAAGACGGGGCTGTCCCTGCGGCCGACCAGGCGGGGCACGGACTGCTCCGGTGCCGGAGCATCGGCCGGCCCGGAGTCCGGCCGCCCGGTCTCCAGCCGACCATCACGGTGGTTCCCGGCTCCTGCGCCGCGTCCAGCCGGGCCGGTGCGGAGCGTAACTCCGGTGCGAGCGGCGCCCGGCGATCCACCAGCAGGAGCAGCGGACCGGGGGCCCGTCGATGCGTTGGGGCACGAACACCCGTCAGCGGGAGCGGACTTCGCCCAGCCGCTCGGCCCTCCCCGAGCGAACCTGCCTCGACCGCAACTGCGTACGTTCCAGTGTCTCCGCCCGGGCCGGTTCCTGGCCGTCCAAGGCCGACTTCGCTAACCGGTCCGCCCGGCACCGCCGAGACGGTGACGGTGAACAGCCCCGCCCCCGGCTGGCGCTACCTCTCCATCGCCGCCGAACAGGCGGTGTCGGGGCTCGTGGTCTCCGCGGAGTTCTGACCCCGGGGGCCGGAGATTCCCGCGCCGGCGAACCGCTCCCGCCCCGGCGGGAGCGGGTCTTGGCAGGCTCTGAGTCATGTGACATGTTACTGCCGTGCTCAAGGGAGAGTCCGTGGATCTCGTCGTGATCGGCGCCGGAGTCGTCGGTGCCGCGTGCGCCTACTACGCCGCTCAGGCCGGTCTGTCGGTGGCCGTCGTCGACCGCGGGCCGGTCGCGGGCGGTACGAGTGGGTCGGGTGAGGGCAACCTCCTCGTCTCGGACAAGGAGCCCGGTCCCGAGCTGGAGTTGGCCCGGGTGTCGCTCACGCTCTGGGGCGAGCTTTCCCAAGTGCTGCCCGAAGACATCGAGTTCGAGGCCAAGGGTGGCCTGGTCGTCGCCGAGGACGGCGAACAGCTCGCATCGTTACGGGAGTTCGCCGCCGCCCAAGCCCGGTGCGGGGTCTCCGTGGAGGAGGTGGACGCCGACGGTCTCCACGGCCGGGAGCCCCATCTCGCGCCCGGCCTCCCCGGAGGGTTCCACTACCCCGAGGACGCCCAGGTGCAGCCGGCCCGGGCCGCCGCCCGCCTTCTGGAGGCTGCCGTGCGGGCGGGGGCGCGGCGCTTTCTGGGGGAGGAGGTCACCGCCGTGACGACCACCCCGGACGGGCGGATCAGCGGGGTGCGGACCGCGCACCGCCGACTGCTGACCGGGGCGGTCGTGAACGCGGCCGGCACCTGGGCGGACCGGATCGCGGAGCTGGCGGGCTCCTACCTTCCCGTCCAGCCGCGACGGGGCTTCGTCCTCGTCACCGAACCCCTGCCCCCGCTGATCCGCCACAAGGTGTACGCGGCGGGGTACGTCGCCGATGTGGCGAGCGGGGACGCCGAGTTGCAGACCTCGCCCGTCGTGGAGGGCACACCCGCCGGGCCCGTCCTCATCGGGGCGAGCCGGGAACGGGTGGGGTTCGACCGCCGTATCTCGGCCGAGGCCGTCCACCGTCTGGCCGCCGCCGCGACCGCCCTCTTCCCGGTGCTGGCACAGGCGCGCGTCCTGCGGGTCTACTGCGGCTTCCGCCCGTACCTGCCCGACCATCTGCCGGCCATCGGCCCCGACCCGTACGTCCCCGGCCTCTACCACGCCTGCGGCCACGAGGGCGCCGGGATCGGCCTCGCACCGGCGACCGGGCTGGCCATCGCGCAGCAACTGACCGGAAAAGCGGCGGGGATCGACGTCCGGCCCTTCGACCCGGGGCGGCTGACCGAACCTGCCAGGACATAGGTCGGGTTCCTCGTACTGGTACCTCCACATGAGTGCGTGAGTGACGAGAGAGGGGAAGTGCGGTCCATGCGCCGACGAGCCGAACCACCCGCCGAGGCCGAAGGCGATTCCGTCCGCTTCGCCTTCGACGGCCGGACCCTCGACGCCCGCCAGGGGCAGAGCATCGCGGGCGCCCTCTGGGACCACGGCATCGTCGCCTGGCGCACCACACGAGGCGGCGGACGGCCGCGAGGCGCGTTCTGCGGGATGGGCGTCTGTTTCGACTGCCTCATCACCGTCAACGGCACACCCGGTCAACGCGCCTGTCTCGTGCGGGTGTCGGAGGGCGATGCGGTCACCTCGCAGGAAGGACACGGGCGTGACGAGTTCGACGTCTGACGGCTTGCGGGGGAGTGGAGGCCCGGTGCCCGGCCCCGCGGCAAGGGGTTCCCTTCCGACGTCCCGAAGTTACGACCTGGCGGTCATCGGCGCCGGGCCCGCAGGCCTGGCCGCCGCCGTTACCGCGGCCGACTGCGGCCTGTCCGTCGCGCTCATCGATGCCTCGGAGCGGCCGGGCGGCCAGTTCTTCCGCCATGCCGCCCCCGGGCTCGCCCCGAAGGGGAATCCCGTCGGCCATAAGCGGGCCACCTTCGCCGCGTGGTCCGCCCGCCTGGCGGCACACGTGCGGGGAGGCGGGATCACCCACCTGGCGGGACGGCATGTCTGGATGGCCGAAGGGGGAGGCGGCGCGGCGGCGGGTCCCAAGGGCTGGGCCCTGCGCCACGTCCCGGTGGATGGCGCGCCGACCGGTAGTGCCTCCGGTGCATCGGCCGACGGCAACGCACCGACCCCCGGCAGTACGTCGGCCGACGGCTCCCCATCCCACGACAGCGCCCCGCCCCACGCCCCACACCTCACCCAGGCCCGCTTCCTCCTGCTCGCCACCGGCGCCTACGAACGCCAACTCCCCTTCCCCGGCTGGACCCTGCCCGGCGTGGTCGCCGCCGGAGGGGCTCAGGCGATCCTCAAGGACTCCCGCGCCCTGCCCGGGCGGCGCATCGTCGTGGCCGGGAGCGGACCGCTCCTGCCCGCCGTCGCCGTCTCCCTCGCGGAGGCGGGCGCCACCGTTCCGGTCCTGGCCGAGGCGGCCTCGTACGCCGGTTACGCCGCCCGCCCCGGTGTGCTCGCCCGGAACCCGGCGAAGGCGGCGGAAGGGGCCCGGCTCGCGGCGGATCTCCTGCGGTACCGGATCCGGCTGCGCCCCCGCAGTGCGGTCGTCCGGGCGCACGGTACGGACCGGGTCGAGGCTGTCACCCTCGCCGCCCTCGACCGGTACTGGCGTCCGGTGGCCGGGACCGAGGTGCGCATCGCCTGCGACGCGCTCGCCGTCGGCCACGGCCTCGTCCCGCAACTGGAACTCGCCGTCGCCCTCGGCTGCACCCTGCGCACCGCACCGGACGGGACCCCTGCCGTCGTCGTCGACGACCAACAGCGCACCGACGTGAACGGGTTGTGGGCCGCAGGTGAGTCCACCGGCGTCGGGGGCGTCCAACTCGCGCTGCTGGAGGGGCGGTCAGCGGCCTTGAGCATGGCGGCCGCCCTCCGGGGAGGCGGCGCACGCGGCACCCGGCCCCGCCCGGCCATCGCCCGGCAACGCCGCTTCGCCGACCTCATGGCGGCGGTCCACCGCCTGGGCCCCCACTGGCCGCAGTGGCTCACCGAGGACACCGAGGTCTGCCGCTGCGAGGAGGTCACCGCCCACGAACTGCGTCAGGCACACGAGTTGGGCGCCCGGGACAGCCGCAGCGCCAAACTCCTCACCCGGGCCGGCATGGGCTGGTGCCAGGGCCGCATGTGCGAGACGGCCGTCACCTGCCTCGCGGCGGACGGCGACGGCTCCGCCCCACTCGTCGCCGCCCGCCGCCCGCTCTCCTGCCCGGTCTCCCTCCAGGACCTCGCGGACTCCGACTCCCGCCTTCCCTCCCACCCGGCTGCCGACGCAGGCCCCGCCCCCGCCCCAGGACCCTCAGCCGTCTGATGTCGCCCACCGCGACCACCACCACCGCACGCCCCGACCCGAGGAGTTGTCCATGCCCCGCACCCACCCCTGGCACGGCGTCATGGTCGCCACCACGCTGCCGTTCCACGACGACCTCTCCGTCGACCTCGACGCCTTCGCCGACCACGTCCGCTCGCTCATCGACGCGGGCTGCGACGGCGTCGTACCGAACGGCTCCCTCGGCGAGTACCAGACCCTGACCGACGAGGAGCGCCGCCGGGTGGTCGAGACCGCCGTCGAAGCGGCGGGCGACGGGGCCCGGGTGATGCCGGGCGTCTCCGCGTACGGGAGTGCCGAGGCCCGGAGTTGGGCCGAGCAGGCGGCGGAGGCAGGGGCCGGTTCCGTCCTGCTGCTGCCGCCCAACGTCTACCGGGCCGACGAGGCCGCCGTCCGCGCCCACTACGCGGAGGTCGCCCGTGCCGGGCTGCCCGTGGTGGCGTACAACAACCCGTACGACACCCGGGTCGACCTCACCCCCGCTCTGCTGGCGCAGCTCCACGAGGCGGGGGACATCGTCGCCGTGAAGGAGTTCACCGGCGATGTGCGCAGGGCCTGGGAGATCGCCGAGCGCGCCCCCGGCCTCGACCTGCTGATCGGCGCCGACGACGTCCTGCTGGAGCTGGCCGTCGCGGGGGCCGTCGGCTGGATCGCCGGATTCCCCAACGCGCTCCCCGGCTCCTGCACCGCCCTCTACCGCGCGGCGGTCGCCGGTGACCTGGACACCGCCGTACCCCTGTACCGGAAGCTGCACCCGCTGCTGCGCTGGGACTCCAGGACCGAGTTCGTGCAGGCGATCAAGGCGTCCCAGGACGTGGTGGCCGACGGCAGCGGCGGACCCTGCCGGCCCCCGCGTACCCCTCTCTCGCCCCAAGACGAGGCGACCGTGCGGGCGTTGACCGGGAAGCTCCTCGCCGAAGGCCTCGACTGAGGCAGCGGCTGAACCTGGCCCCCCCGGCCCACCACGAAGGAGCAGCACTGTGCGCAGCCGCCGTACCGTCCACACCGTCGACTCCCACACCGAGGGCATGCCGACCCGGGTCGTCACCGGCGGCATCGGGACCGTACCCGGAGCCACCATGGGGGAGAGGCGCACCTACTTCCAGGAGCACCTCGACCACCTCCGCACCTGGCTGATGTACGAGCCGCGCGGCCACGCCGCGATGAGCGGGGCGATCCTCCAGCCGCCCACCCGGCCCGACGCCGACTGGGGCGTGCTGTTCATCGAGGTGTCCGGGCTGCTGCCGATGTGCGGCCACGGCACCATCGGCGTCGCCACCGTGCTCGTGGAGACGGGCATGGTGGCCGTCACCGAACCCGTCACCACGGTCCGGCTGGACACCCCCGCCGGCCTGGTCGTCGCCGAGGTCCGTGTCGAGGACGGCGCGGCCACCGCCGTGACCCTGCGCAACGTGCCCTCCTTCACCGTCGCCCTCGACCGCCGGGTGGAGATCCCCGGGCACGGCACCGTCGCCTACGACCTCGCCTACGGCGGCAACTTCTACGCGATCCTGCCCCTGGACCGCCTGGGCCTGCCCTTCGACCGTGCGCGCAAGGACGACATCCTGCGGGCCGGGCTGGACCTGATGGCCGCCATCAACGCGACGGAACCGCCCGTCCATCCCGAGGACCCGTCGATCACCGGCTGCCACCACGTCCAGCTCCTGGCCCCCGGATCGAACGCCGGGCACTCCCGCCACGCCATGGCCATCCACCCGGGCTGGTTCGACCGCTCGCCCTGCGGCACCGGCACCTCCGCCCGCATGGCCCAGCTCCACACCCGGGGTGAACTGCCCCTGCACCGCGACTTCGTGAACGAATCCTTCCTCGGTACGTCGTTCACCGGCCGGCTCGTCGAGGAGTGCCGGGTGGCCGGGGTGCCCGCGGTCGTCCCGACCATCACCGGGCGCGCCTGGATCACCGGGACCGCGCAGTTCCACCACGATCCCAGCGACCCGTTCCCGGACGGTTTCCTGCTGTGACGAACCCGGCCCGGACCGGGCGCGACCCTCTCGGGAGGTGAACTCCCTTCGGGTAACGTGACATTGCACCGAAGAAGCCCGAAGTCCCGGAGGACGCCGTGGTCACCTTGCAGTCACGCAAACTCGTGTCTCCCACCGAGAACCTGCGCGACCAGGTGGCCCACGCGCTGCGCGCCGCGCTCATCGCGGGGGAGATCAAGCCCGGGGGCGTCTACTCGGCCCCCGCCCTCGCCGCCGAGTTCGGCGTCTCGCCCACCCCGGTGCGCGAGGCGATGCTGGACCTCGCCCATGAAGGGCTGGTCGAGGTCGTACGGAACAAGGGCTTCCGGGTGACGGAGATGACCGAACAGGACCTGGACGAGTACACGGAGCTCCGTACGCTCATCGAGGTCCCCACCGTCGGCAAGGTGGTCCGGACCGCCACCCGCGATCAGCTCGAAGCCCTGCGCCCCGGCGCCGAGGCCATCGTGGCGGCGGCCCGGGGACACGACCTCATCGGCTATCTGGACGCCGACCGCCGCTTCCACCTCGATCTGCTCGCCCTCGGCGGCAACCGCCACCTCGTCTCGGTCGTCGGCGACCTCCGCAAGCGGTCCCGGCTCTACGGCCTCACCGAACTCGACGAGGCCGGGGTCCTCGTCGACTCCGCCGAGGAGCACGTACGGCTGCTGGATCTGATGATCGCCCAGGACGCCGAGGCGGCGGAGGCCCTCATGCGCCACCACCTGGAACACGTACGGACCCTCTGGGCCAGCCGCCCGCAGCCGGAGAAGCGGACCGCGCTCACCCTGCACCGGGGCTGAGCCGCACGATCGGTCAGCGGCAGAGCAGCGCCGCCTTCAGGTCCAGCTTGTGGTCGAGACGGCCCAGGTCACGGCCGGTGAGCAGCTCCACGCGCCGGATGCGGTAGTGCACGGTGTTGACGTGCAGATGCAGGGCCTCGGCCGTCCGCGCCCAGGACCCGTTGTGCGCGAGGAAGGTGTCGAGGGTCTCCAGGAGCATCCGGTGGGAGGGGTTCGTGGCGTCGGCGAGCGGGCCCAGCGCATGGATGCCGAAGGCCGTCCGTACGTCGGTGGGGACGCCCGCGAGCAGGGCGCCCAGCGTCGTGAGGTCCTGGATCGCGGTGAGGTGCGCGCCCTCGGCCGGTGCTGTCCGCGACGCGGCGGTCAGCGCGTAACGGGCCTGCACCAGCGCGCCGTTGAGGTCGGCCGGGGTGGCGGCCGGGGCGCTGACGCCCCCGTACGGGAGGGCGGTCTCGTCGCAGGCGAGCAGCGTGGGCCAGAGGTCCTTCAGGGCGGAGACCACAGCATCAGGGGCGTCGGCGTCCGGCACGTCGGCGTCCCTCGCGCCGGAATCCGCGGCGATCACCGCCGCCGCCCCGCCCCCGGCCAGGCGCCCCACCGTGAACCGCTGCTCCGGCAGGTGGCGCAGAACCTCCCCCAGCGCCTCCGCCCCTTCGCCGCCCGCCGCCCCCATGGACACCGCGACCACCGTGTACGGACCCTGTTCCGGGAGACCGCAGGCGCGCAGGGCCGCCGCGAGCGGCGCGGCACCGGAGCCCGGCGTGTCCAGCAGGGCCAGCAGCTCCGTGGCGGGACCGCGCGCCGCGGCCTCGCGGCGCAGCACCCCCTGCCGGTACTGGGCGAACACCTCGGCTATCTCGTGCAGCATCCGCGGAGGGACGTCCACCTCTCCGGCCAGATGCAGGAACCACTGCCCGTACGCCGACGCGTCCGGGTCCACGCGCAGGGCGGCCTTCAGCCGCTCGGCCGCCTGGGCGGCGGTGAGGGCCCGGGCCGTCGGCGTACGGGCGATCGTGCGCCCGGTGGCGCTGAGCACGTGACAGGGCGGGGTCCCCAGATGCGCCACCGCCCGGGTGAGCAGCGTGTCCGGGGCCGCGCCGTCCGCGAGGAGGCGGCTCAGCTCGCCCCGTACGTTCTCCGGCAGCGCGTAGGGAGCGGCGGGCCGCCTGCTGAGATCGCCCCACTGCCGCAGGTACACGGTGTCGGTGATCGCCCGGAACGAGGTGTGCACCGGCACGGAGAACAGCGCGATCCCGTGCCGGCGGCACGCCTCGACCAGCACATCCGGCACCGTCCCGTGCGTCTCCTCGCCCGCCAGCAGCGCGGCCGCACCGGCATCGCGCAAGGCCGTGACGAACCGGTCCGCCGCCCCCTCCTCGTCCGCCGCGCTCCACCACACCAGGCCGCTCAGCACGATCTCGCCCCGCTGGAGGAACCGGCCCGGGTCCTCCAGATCGGTCGCGGTGACCCCGCTGATCTCCCGCGCGAGGAGCGGGGGGCCGCCCCAGAGCAGGGTGAGGTCCAGGGACTCCAGCCGGAGGAGGTCTTCGACGTGCATGGGCGGTCTCCTTGCAGGGCTGCCGGGCACCACACCTGGCCTCTCACATTCACGAGGCCAATGCGAGTCACTGCATCGTAAATGCCAGGCTTAAGGGGGCAAACACCTCTTGGTTGATCCTCCAGTGTTACGTCTTGGGCCTGGTGTATTTCCGTACGGTGAACCAGTCGTGCGGGCCCCTGTCGCGGGGCTTCACTGGCGGGCATGGACCTCAACACGGTGCTGGACGTGCGGGACGCCCGTAGCCCCGCTCCCTGGCGGCCGGGCGACGCCTGGCTCGGCGGGGGCACCTATCTCTTCTCCGAGCCGCAGCCGCATCTGCGGCGGCTGGTGGACCTGAGCCGGATGGGCTGGGAGCCGGTGTGCGAGCTGCCCGACGGTTCGCTGGAGACCGCGGCGACCTGTACGATCGCGCAGCTCTCGCGGTTCGGGAAGACGTGGGGCGCACCGGCCGCTCCGCTGGTGGAGCAGTGCTGCCGGGCCTTCCTCGCCTCGTTCAAGATCTGGAACATGGCGACCGTCGGCGGGAACCTCTGCAACGCCCTGCCCGCCGGACCGATGATCTCGCTCACCGCCGCGCTGGACGGCACCTGCCTGCTCCGCGCCCAGGACGGTTCGCTGCGCCGGGTGAAGGTGGCGGACTTCGTCACCGGCGCGGGCCGCAAGGACCTGGCCGAGGGCGAGCTGCTGCGCTCGGTCACCCTGCCCGCCCGCGCCCTCGCCTCCCGTACGGCGTTCCGCCAGGCGTCCCTGTACGGGCTCGGGCGCTCGGGGGCCCTGGTCATCGGGGTCCTGGACCCGGTCGACGGGTCGCTGGCCGTGACGGTGAGCGCGGCGACGGTCCGGCCGTTCCGCTTCTGGTTCCCGCTGCCGCCGGACCGGGACACGCTGCGGAACGCGATCGACTCCACGGTGGGCCCCGACGACTGGTTCGACGACATCCACGGACTGCCCGCGTGGCGGCGGCACATGGCGCTCCGCTTCGCCGAGGAGATCCGGCAGGAACTGATCGCAGGGGGAGCGGTATGAGCTACGGGATCCACATCAACGGCCGGTCCTTCGCGGACGAGCCGCGCGCCGGGCAGTGCCTGCGCACCTACCTCCGCGAGCGCGGCTGGTTCGGGGTGAAGAAGGGCTGCGACGCCGGGGACTGCGGGGCGTGCACGGTGCACGTCGACGGGGAGCCGGTGCACAGCTGCCTCTACCCGGCGGTCCGGGCAGAAGGGCGGGCCGTCACCACGGTGGAGGGGCTGGCGGGCGAGGGCGGCGAACTCCACCCCGTACAACAGCAGTTCCTCGACGCGCAGGGGTTCCAGTGCGGGTTCTGCACTGCCGGGTACCTGATGACGACGGCCGCCCTCGACGAGGAGCAACTCGACGACCTGCCCTGGGCGTTCAAGGGCAACATCTGCCGCTGCACCGGCTACCGGGCCATCGAGGACGCGGTGCGCGGCGTACGGCACACCGAGGAGCCGGACGCCGGGCGGGCCGTCGGCCGCAACCTGGGCGCCCCGGCCGGGCCGCAGGTGGTGACGGGCACCGCGCGGTACACCTTCGACCTCGACGTCCCCGGCCTCCTCCACATGAAGCTCCTGCGCTCCCCGCACCCGCACGCCCGCATCGTCGCCATCGACACGGCCGCCGCCCTGCGCGTCCCCGGCGTCCACCTGGTCCTCACCCACCACGACGCCCCCGAACGGCTCTACTCCACCGCCCGCCACGAGCACCCCACCGAGGACCCCGACGACACCCGGCTGCTGGACGACACCGTCCGCTACATCGGCCAGCGCGTCGCCGCCGTGGTCGCCGACAGCGAGGCGGCGGCAGAGGAGGGGTGCCGCCGCATCGAGGTGACGTACGAGCAACTCCCGTACGTCACCGACCCGGAGGAGGCGATGGCCCCCGGCGCCCCGGTCGTCCACGACAAGGGCCCCGAGTCACGCATCGCCCGCCCCCAGAACAACGTCGTCGGTGAAGTCCACGGCGAGATCGGCTCGGTGGAGCAGGGGTTCGCCGAGGCCGACGTCGTCTACGAGGAGACCTTCCGCACCCAACGGGTCCAGCACGCCAGTCTGGAGACGCACGGCGCGGTCGCCTGGTACGAGAGCGGGGAGGACGGCGGGGAACGGCTCACCGTGCGCTCCAGCACCCAGACCCCCTTCCTCACGCGGCGGGCCCTGTGCGCCTTGTTCGACCTGGAGTTGAAGCAGGTACGGGTGCTGGCGGGCCGGGTCGGCGGCGGCTTCGGCGGAAAGCAGGAGATGATCGTCGAGGACATCGTGGCGCTCGCCGTGATGCGGCTGCGCCGCCCGGTCAAGCTGGAGTACACCCGCGCCGAGCAGTTCTACGGGGCGACCACCCGCCACCCCTTCACCATCCAAGTCCGCGCGGGCGCACGGTCGGACGGCACGCTGACCGCCCTTCAGGTGCGGGTGGTGTCGAACACCGGGGCGTACGGCAACCACGGCCCCGCCGTCATGTTCCACAGCGTCGGCGAGTCCATGGCCGTCTACCGCGCCCCGCACAAGAAGGTGAACGCCTACTCCGTCTACACCAACTCCGTTCCCGCGGGCGCCTTCCGGGGCTACGGACTCGGCCAGGTCGTCTTCGCGGTCGAGTCGGTGATGGACGAACTGGCCCGGCGCACCGGCGTCGACCCCCTGGTCTTCCGGGAGTTGAACATCATCGGCCCCGGCGAGCACATGATCAGCCCCGGCGGTGAGGAGGAGGACCTGGAGATCGCCAGCTACGGTCTCGACCAGTGCCTCCAGGTCGTACGGGACGCGATCGGGGAGTACGGGCACGGTTCCGGTTCCCTGGCCGGTGCCGGGCCCGGCGACGACGTCCCCGAGGGGTGGCTCGTCGGCCAGGGCAGCGGGATGTCGATGATCGCCACCGGCCCGCCCGGCGGCCACTTCGCCGACGCCACCGTGAAGCTGCTCCAGGACGGGACGTACGACATCGCCGTCGGCACCGCCGAGTTCGGCAACGGCACCACGACCGTCCACAAGCAGATCACCGCGGGCGCCCTCTCCACGACCGTCGACCGGATCGCGATCCGCCAGTCGGACACCGATGTGGTCCGGCACGACACGGGCGCCTTCGGTTCGGCCGGGACGGTGGTGGCGGGCAAGGCGGTGATGAAGGCCGCCGACGCCCTCGCCGTACAGCTGCTGGAGTTCGCGGCCCAGCATGTGGGGGCGGCTCTGGAGGAGTGCAGGCTCACGGCGGACGCCGTGGAGTGCGCCGGGCGCGTGGTCAGCCTGAAGGAACTGTTCCAGGCTGCCCGCGCGGCCGGGCGCGAGCTGTCGGCGGACGGGCACTGGGGCGGCTCACCGCGCTCGGTGGCGTTCAACGCCCAGTGGTTCCGGATCGCGGTGGACCCGGGCACCGGTGAGATCCGCATCCTGCGCAGCGTCCACGCCGCCGACGCGGGCAAGGTGATGAACCCGATGCAGTGCCGGGGCCAGGTCGAGGGCGGGGTGGCGCAGGCGCTCGGCGCGACCCTCTTCGAGAACGTACGCCTCGACGAGCGCGGCCAGGTCGTCACGGCCGCGTTCCGCCGCTACCGGCTGCCGCAGTACGCCGATGTGCCGCGTACCGAGGTGCACTTCATGGAGACCTCGGACGCGATCGGCCCGCTGGGCGCCAAGTCGATGAGCGAGAGCCCGTTCAACCCGGTCGCCCCGGCCTTCGCCAACGCGCTGCGCGATGCCACGGGCATCAGGTTCACCGAGCTGCCGCTGACGCGCGACCGGGTGTGGCTGGCGCTCCACGAGGCCGGGAAGGGCTGACGGTCACTTCCGGGGAGCGGGGCGCCGGCCGGTCGGCCGGAACCCGCGCCCCCGGGAGGTCCGGCGTCGCGAAGCGGGGCGGAAGGTCGGGGGTGAGCAGTGATCGTGCCTGGGCCATGGGTCCCACCTGCCTCGCTGTGAGAGTCCGGACGGGCTCCCACCAGTGATTCGGAGCCGTACGGCAGGCGGATTGGCCGAGCCCGCACCCCTCGGCCGCCTCAGACCAGGTCGCGGCCGGGAGGGTGGGGGAGGGCGCCCACCAGGGCACCCTGTACGTTAGCTTAGGCTTGCCTAACTCTCACTTGCTCGTCCAACCATGAGGAACACCCATGCTCGGCTTCACCCGCGTGCGTCGTCACACCCTTGCCGCTTCGGCCACCGCCGTCGCCCTCGCCGTCGTCCTGGCCGGCTGCTCCTCGGACGGTGACAGCAAGGACGCGGCGAAGGACACGGCGAAGAGCGGAGGCGCCTTCCCGGTCTCGATCAAGAGCTCGCTCGGCACCGCGAAGATCGAGGAGCAGCCGAAGCGCATCGTCACCCTCGGCCAGGGCTCCGCCGAGACCGCGATAGCCCTCGGCCAGACCCCGGTCGGCATCGAGAGCTACCCGTGGGGCAGCGACAAGTCCGGCTACCTCCCGTGGATCAACGAGGCCGTGAAGAAGTCCGGCGACAAGCTGCCCAAGCAGTTCGCGGGCGGCGAGGAGATCGACTTCGAGGCCATCACCGAGCTGGAGCCCGACGTCATCCTCGCCCCCTGGTCGGGCATCACGCAGAAGCAGTACGACGTCCTCAAGGACATCGCCCCCACGGTCGCCTACCCGGACCAGGCGTGGAGCACCGACTGGGACCAGCAGATCGACATCATCGGCCAGGCGCTCGGCCGGACCAAGGACACCGACGCCCTCAAGACGAAGATCGAGAAGCAGCTCGCCGACGCCGCGGCCACCCGGCCGAACTACAAGGACGTCACCTTCTCCTACATCTACAACTCCGGCCCCGGCACCCTCGGCGTCTTCAAGCCCGAGGAGCAGCGCGTCAAGATGGTCTCCTCGCTCGGCCTGAAGGTCGACCCGGTCGTCAACGGCTTCAAGGAGACCCCCGGCACCGACTCGGCCCTCATCGGCCTGGAGAACGCCGAGAAGCTGAAGGACAGCGACCTGATCTTCACGTTCTACACGGACGCGAAGAACCGCAAGGAGATCGAGGGCCAGAAGCTGTACGGCGCGATCCCCGCGATCAAGAAGGGCGCCGTCGTCGCGAGCAACGACAACTCCTTCGTCACCGCCTCCTCGATCATCAACCCGCTGACCGTGCCGTGGACGATCGAGCGCTACCTGCCGATCATCGACGAGGCCGTCAAGAAGGCCGGCAAGTAACCCCGGCCGGGTATCCGAACCGCCGAAGCCACCAGGCACACTTCACTCCCATGGCAACCACCACGGTCGCACCGCCGAGCGGCGCCGGTACCTCCCGTACCGGCGCCGCTCGGACGGCGTTCCTCCTGCTCGCGGCGGTCGCGGCGCTGGCCATCGCGCTCTGCGCGAGCGTCATGTTCGGCAGCCGCTCCACCTCGTTCGGCGATGTCCTCGGTGTGCTCGGAGGCAGCGCCGACGAGAACGTCACCGCGATCATCGAGAGCCGCTACCCCCGCACCGCCCTCGGCGTCCTCGCCGGACTCTGCCTCGCGGTCGCGGGCACCCTCATGCAGGGCGTCTCGCGCAACCCGCTGGCCGAACCGGGACTTCTCGGCATCAACGCGGGTGCCTCCGCGAGCATCGTCGCCGCGACCGCCTGGTTCGGCGCGTCGGGCGCCACCGACACCATGTGGTGGGCGCTGCCCGGCGCGCTGGTCGCCGGGGTGCTCGTCCACGTCATCGGCTCCGCCGGTACGGGCACGAGCGTGGTGCGCCTGGTGCTCGCAGGGGCCGTGCTCACCGCCGTACTGATGGCGTTCATCCAGGCGGTGACCCTCAGCAAGCCGCAGGTGTTCGACAGCTACCGCTACTGGGTCGTCGGCGCCCTCGGCGGCCGGGACTTCGACGTGTTCTGGTCCGTCCTGCCCTTCGCCGCCGTCGGGTTCCTCCTCGCGCTCGCCCTCGGCCCCGGCCTCAACGCCCTGGCCCTGGGCGACGCGACCGCCGTCGCCCTCGGCTCGAACCCGGCCCGCACCCGGGGCGGCGGGCTGCTCGCCGCCACCCTGCTCAGCGCCGCCGCGACCGCCGCCGTCGGCCCGATCGCCTTCGTCGGACTGGCCGTACCCCACGTCGTACGGGCCCTGGTCGGCGTCGACTTCCGGGTCCAGCTCGTCTTCTCCGCGCTGCTGGGGCCCACCCTGCTGCTCCTCGCCGACATCGTGGGCCGGGTCGTCATGCGCCCCACCGAACTCATGGTCGGCGTCGTCACCGCGTTCATCGGCGCACCCGCGCTGCTCATCGCCGTACGCAGGATGCGGGGCACCACATGACCGTCACCGAACCCCTTCGCGCGCCCGCCAAGGCTCCCCGCGGCTATCTGGTCATCGGCCGCACCGTGGCGGTCCCGATGCGCCGGGCCTCCGTCCTCGCGGGCGCCGGGCTCCTCGTCCTCCTCCTCGCCGCCGCCGTGGCCACGCTGACCTGGGGACGCCTCGGCCTCGACCTGGCCGACCTGCCCGCCGCCCTCCTCGGGGACGCCGAGGGCAAGGACCGCTTCGTCTTCAACCGGCTGCGCGGCCCCCGCCTCACCGTCGCCATCGGGGTCGGCGCCGCGCTCGGCCTCTCCGGCGCGCTCTTCCAGTCCGTCACCCGCAACCCGCTCGGCAGCCCCGACGTCATCGGCCTCTCCGCCGGGGCCGGTGCGGGCGCCGCGATCTGCGCGCTGATGTTCCCCGGCACCGTCCCGGTCGCCGTCGGCGCGCTCATCGGCGCGGTCGCCGCGATGGCCCTCGTGTACGTCTCCACCGGCACCGGCTTCCGCAACCCCGCCCGGCTCGTCATCGCCGGTATCGGGGTCGCCGCGATGGGCGCCGCCGTCACCCAGTACGTCGTCTACGCCCTGGAACGCGACAAGGCCTCCGTCCTCACCGCCTACGTCAACGGCAGCCTCACCGCCCGCTCCTGGACCGACGCCACCACCATCTGGCTCGTCCTGCTCGCCGCCGCCCCGCTGACCGCGCTGATCTCCCGGCGCCTCGACATCGGCGAGATGGGCGACGACATCGCCGAAGGTCTCGGCTCCGAACCGAGGAGGGCCAAGACCCTCGCCGTGGTCCTCGCCATCGCCCTCTCGGCGGCCGCCGTCAGCGTCTCGGGACCCATCGCCTTCATCGCCCTGACGGCCCCGCAGATCGCCAAGCGCCTCACCCGCGGATCCGGCCCCCACCTGCTGCTCTCCGGTCTCACCGGCGGGCTGCTGCTGGTCGCAGCCGACCTCTGCGCCCAGCAGCTGCCGCTCTTCGAGGACCTGCCGGTCGGGATCTACACCATGGCGATCGGCGGGGCGTACCTCGGCTATCTGCTGATACGCGAGTGGCGCCGGGGGGTGCTGTGACAGCCCGGCCCGGTCCGCGCCGCGAAGGCGCCGGGAACGATGACGACTGGTCACGTACAGGTTCGTCGACCATACTGCCCGCCGTGGAGCAGAGCATAGATTCGAACAAGAAGCCCGAGTTCGCCGCAGGCACCGACCCGGCGTTCATCCCCCTCCCCGGCCTGGCGGCGCCCGTCGCGACCGGGAAGACCGAAGCGGAACCGGAGGACGCCGTCCGGACGGACCCGGAACCCGACGGAGCGCCCGAAGCGGAGGCCGAAGAGGCTCGCGAGACCGAGAACGACGCTGCGGCCGACGCGGAAGCGGAAGCGGAGGTTCCCGAGGACGGCCCGGTCTTCGAGATCAGCGACCGCCGCGGTTCGATCCGGGTGGCCCGGGAAGGCATCCGGTTCACACTGGACGACCAGGAGGCCGACTTCGACTGGTCGGAGATCGGCGCGGTGGAGATGCACCCGGCCCGCTTCGGCCGCCGGTTCACCGTGACCGTGCACCTGTCGACCCGCCGCTGGTTCAACGCCGAGGTCGAGGCGGAGAGCCGTGCGCAGCTCAAGGCGTGGCCGGCCGAGCTGGACACCGTCCTGGACGCCTACTTCGAGGAGTCCTGAGCCGGCGGCCGCCGCGCCCCGGACACCGCTGACCGGCCCTCCCGGCGCCACGGCGTCCGGGGGCGCCGGGCGGTGTCCGGGGGCGGGCGGTGCCGGAGGGCGTGCGTGACCGCGTACGGGGCGGAGCCGCCCGTCACTCGCCGCGCGGGGAGTCCTTGCGGCCCCGGACACGCGTCACGACGTACCAGGTCACCGCCAGCACGGCCAGCGCGAGCACGACCTTCGACATGATGCCGACGTACGTCCCGACCACGTCCCAGCTGTCGCCCAGCCAGTAACCCGCCAGCACCAGCACGGTGTTCCACACCAGGCTGCCCGCCGTCGTCAGCCCGACGAACACCGGCAGCGGCATGCGCTCCACACCCGCGGGCACCGAGATCAGGCTCCGGAAGACCGGCACCATACGGCCCAGCAGGACCGCCTTGGTGCCGTGCCGGGCGAACCACTCCTCCGTACGCACCAGGTCGGCGGGCTTGACCAGCGGCAGCCTGGCCCACAGGGCGTGCATCCGCTCCCGCCCGAAGACGGCCCCGAGCCCGTACAGCGCCAGCGCCCCGACCACCGAGCCGAGCGTCGTCCAGAACAGTGCGGAGGCGAGGCTGAGCACGCCCTGCGAAGCGGCGAACCCGGTCAGCGGGAGGATGATCTCGCTCGGCAGCGGCGGGAACAGGTTCTCCAGCGCGATGGCGAAACCGGCACCCGGCCCGCCGAACGTCTCGACCAGGCCGGTGGCCCACCCTGCGATGCCGCCCTTCGGCTCCTCGGCGGCGACGGGCAGTGCGAGGTGCATGAAGGCTCTCCGGCGTGGGGGTGTCGGGTGAGTGGAGGGAAGTTGACCGCCTCCTGCCCTCCATCCTCCCTCAGCCCTGGTCCAGCACCACCGACCGGGTCAGATGGCGGGGCGCGTCCGGGTCGAGGCCCAGCGCCGCCGCCCGGGCGACCGCCAGGCGCTGTACGCGTACGAGGTCGGCCAGCGGGTCGAGTCCGCCCTGCACCCACTGGGCGCCCGTGGCCCGCACCTGCTCCGCCAGACCTTCGGGGGCGGCGCCGAACATCCAGGTCGCGGTGCCGGACGTGGAGATGCTGACGGGCCCGTGGCGGTACTCCATCGCCGGGTAGGACTCCGTCCAGGCCAGCGCCGCCTCCTTCATCTTCAGCGCCGCCTCATGGGCCAGGCCGACCGTCCACCCCCGGCCGAGGAAGGAGAACTGGGTCCGCTCCAGCAGCCCTTCGGGCAGCGGCTCGGCGAGCGCCGTCTCCACGTCCCGTACCGCCTCCTCGGTGTGCAGGCCGAGGTGGGCGCGGAGCAGGGTCAGCGCGGACGTGGCGAACCGGGTCTGCACGACGGACCGTTCGTCGGCGAAGTCCAGCACGACGAGACCGTCGGCGGCCTCCCGTACGGGCGTGTGCGGATCGGCGGTGACCGCCACCGTACGGGAGGCCGGGCGCACCCGGCCCAGCAGCTCCAGCACCTCGGTCGTGGTCCCCGAGCGGGTCAGCGCGACGACCCGGTCGTACGTGCGCCCGTACGGGAACTCGGAGGCGGCGAAGGCGTCCGACTCGCCCTGGCCCGAGCCCTCGCGGAGCGCCGCGTAGGCCTGCGCCATGTAGAAGGAGGTGCCGCAGCCGACGACGGCGATCCGCTCACCGGCGGCGGGCAGGACGGCCCGGTGGCCGTCGGCCAGTGCTGCTGCGCGGCGCCAGCAGGCGGGCTGACTGGCGATCTCGGTCTCGGCGTACGACACGTCTGCACTCCACGGGACGAGGGGCGGATGGGGCCTCGATGTAGAATCCTGCACGTTACATGCGGTTATTGAGCAAGAACAAGCATGGTGCGCGGGGTGCGGAGTCGAACGCCCGGCTCCTGTGCGACGCTTGCGGCGGTCCGGCCACCGGCGACCGCGTTCCCGGGAAGCGCGGAGCGCGGCACCGGACGGTGAAGGAGACGCACGTGGCCAGGGACGCCCGGTGGGACGCGCTGCTGGAACTGGTCGGCAAGCACGGCAGGGTGGAGGTCGAGGAGGCGGCGGCCGCACTCGACGTGTCGGCCGCGACCATCCGCCGCGACCTCGACCAGCTGGCCGAACAGCACCTGCTCACCCGCACCCGGGGCGGAGCCGTCGCGCACGGCGTCTCCTACGAGCTGGCGCTCCGCTACAAGACCGGCCGCCACGCCCCCGAGAAGCAGGCCATCGGCCGCGCGGTCTCCGGGCTGGTCGCCGTCGGCGAGGTGGTCGGCCTGACCGGCGGTACGACGGTGACCGAGGTGGCCCGCGCACTGGCGGTCCGCCCCGACATCGTCGGCGAGACCACGGTGGCGGGCGGACAGCCGACGCTCACCGTCGTGACCAACGCGCTCAACATCGCGAGCGAGCTGGCGATCCGGCCGCAGATCAAGATGGTCGTCACCGGCGGCGTCGCCAGGCCGCAGTCGTACGAACTGACCGGACCTCTGGCCGTCGGCGTGATGAACGAGATCACCCTCGACGTCGCCGTCCTCGGCGTGAACGCCATCGACATCGAACGCGGCGCCTACGTCCACCACGAGGGCGAGGCCAGCGTCAACCGGCTTCTGGCGGAACGGGCCCAGCGGGTGGTGGTCGCCGCCGACTCCTCGAAGATCGGCAAGCGGGCCTTCGCCCGGGTCTGCGACCTCGGCCTGGTCGATGTGCTGGTGACGGACGCGCACATCACGGCGGAGGCGAAGGACCGGTTCGGCGAGGCGGGCGTCCAGGTCATCACGGTGTGAGGGCTCAGGAGCGGTGTGAGAGCCCGGTGTGCGTGACTCGATCCGGCCGTTCGCCGTGTCGTTGGTACGCCGAACGGGTGAGGGACGAGAGGATTGGCCGATGAACAGTGAGCGCAGCCGGCGCGCAGGCGACCGGCTTGACGACGGGGTGGCCCTGTGAGCAGGTACGACAGGTACGACAGATATGACGCCACCGACGAACAGTGGGAGGGGCTGGCCCAGGTCGTACCCCTGCGCGGCCGCGACGAGTGGCCCTCCCGGATCGACCACCGCACGGTCCCGGACGAGCGGGTGGCCGAACAGCGCCGCCTGGTCGTGCTGCGGGTGCAGGTCTTCGCGGACGCCCGCGAGGTCGCGGAGTACCTGGTCGCCCAGGTCCC
This sequence comes from Streptomyces sp. SID8374, assembly GCF_009865135.1. NCBI lineage: Bacteria > Bacillati > Actinomycetota > Actinomycetes > Kitasatosporales > Streptomycetaceae > Streptomyces > Streptomyces sp. SID8374. Next base: position 1,014,002 of record NZ_WWGH01000002.1, read on the forward strand.
GGTGCTGCTGGACCTGACGGCGGCGGAGACGGACGTGGCCAAGCGCATCCTCGACTTCAGCAGCGGCGTGGTCTTCGGGCTCGGCAGCGGTATGCACCGCGTGGACCGGAACGTCTTCCTGCTCGCCCCGGAGGGCATGGAGGTCGAAGGCGTCACACCGGCCGGGCTCGCCCAGTCGTAGGACCCCCCTCTTCCCGTCCCCCTCACCGGCCTCGCCGCCCGGACGCCTCTCGTGGGCGTCCGGGCGGCGGCGTCCGGGAGCGGCGGTGTCCGAGGGCGGTGGTAGACCTGGGGCCGTGACAGAACCAGATGTGGCAGAACTCCAGCGCCGACTGGCCGCGTTCGCGGCGGCCCGGGACTGGGGGCAGTACCACACCCCGAAGAACCTGGCCTCCGCCCTCAGCGTCGAGGCCTCCGAACTGGTCGAGATCTTCCAGTGGCTGACGCCCGAACAGTCCGCCCGGATCATGGACGAGCCCGAAGCCGCCCATCGCGTGGCCGACGAGGTCGCCGACGTGCTCGCCTACCTCCTCCAGTTCTGCGAGGTGCTGGGCATCGACCCGCTGCGGGCGCTGGCGGCCAAGATGGACCGGAACGAGAAGCGCTTCCCCGTCCCGAACCCGCTGGAACCCCAGGATCGTCACTCTTCGGAGTGATCGAGTTATCCACAATCGATTTTGTGTCCACAGATTTCCGATTTCCTCTGGCCTTACGGTGCCATCTACCTCACTGTGGGTAATGAAAGAGGTGAGCGGGTTTTCGTGACGACGGGGGAGACACATGGAAGCGGAGCGACTCATCGAGTCGGGGCGGCGGGCGCTGGCGGAGAGCCGGGGCGCGCTGGACGTGATGGCGGAGGCCTGGCAGGCGCAGGCCCTCGCGCGGACGGTCGGCAGCAGGCTGGCGCTGTTCGGCCCGATGGAGTTACGGGGCGAGGCGCGGGCCCTCGGTGAGATCGGCGTCGGGTGCGCGCCGCCGGACCACCCGGCGGTCCTCTCCCGGGGCACACGGGCCGCGCAGCTCTCCGGGATCGCCGATGTGCGGGCGGCCCTGACGAGCCTGGCGCTGCTCCTGGGAGAGGCCGGGATAGCGCTGGTCTCGGTGGCCTGCGACACGGGGGAGGACGGGCTCTACTGGCAGTGCATCGAAGCCATGGACGCCGCCGATGAGTCGCTGGACCGGGTGCACGGGCTGCTGAGACGGCTGGGGGAGCGGGAGAGGGAGCGCGACGGCCCCTACGGCGGGATACGCGGCCCGGCCCCCTCGGCGGCGGGGCCCTGAGGAAGAGGAGCCGCAGAAGGGGCAGGATGGGTGCATGGATCTTCGAATCTTCACCGAGCCCCAGCAAGGGGCCGGCTACGACACCCTGCTCACCGTCGCCAAGGCCACCGAGGACCTCGGCTTCGACGCCTTCTACCGCTCGGACCACTATCTCCGCATGGGCTCCGGCGACGGCCTGCCCGGACCGACCGACGCCTGGATCACCCTGGCCGGCCTCGCCCGCGAGACCAAGCGGATCCGGCTCGGCACGCTGATGACGGCAGGCACGTTCCGGCTGCCCGGCGTGCTCGCCATCCAGGTGGCCCAGGTCGACCAGATGTCCGGCGGCCGGGTCGAACTGGGCCTGGGCGCGGGCTGGTTCGAGGAGGAGCACAAGGCCTACGGCATCCCGTTCCCCAAGGAGAAGTTCGGCCGGCTGGAGGAGCAGCTGGCCATCGTCACCGGTCTGTGGGCGACCGAGGTCGGCAAGACCTTCAGCTACGACGGCACCTATTACCAGCTCACCGACTCGCCCGCGCTGCCGAAGCCGGCCCAGGCCAAGGTGCCCGTCCTGATCGGCGGCCACGGCGCGACCCGCACCCCGCGCCTCGCCGCGCAGTACGCGGACGAGTTCAACATCCCCTTCGCCTCCCTGGAGGACAGCGAGAAGCAGTTCGGCCGGGTCCGGGCGGCGGCGAAGGCGTTCGGGCGCGACCCGGACGACCTGGTGTACTCCAACGCCCTGGTCGTCTGCACCGGCAAGGACGACGCCGAGGTGGCCCGACGGGCGGCGGCCATCGGCCGGGACGTGGAGGAGCTGAAGGCCAACGGGCTGGCGGGCTCGCCCGCAGAGGTGGTCGACAAGATCGGCCGGTACGCGGCGATCGGCTCGTCCCGGATCTACCTCCAGGTCCTGGACCTGGCCGACCTGGACCATCTGGAGCTGATCTCCTCGCAGATCCAGTCCCAGCTGAACTGACCCGCGCCTCCCAACAGGAGACGGATGAGGAGGAGGTGGTCGTGAACTCCGGCCGTACGCTCGCCGAAGCACTGGCGGAAGGGCCCGTCCTGCTGGACGGCGGGCTCTCCAACCAGCTGGAGGCACAGGGGTGCGACCTCTCCGACGCACTCTGGTCGGCCCGGCTGCTGGCCGACGCGCCGGAGCAGATCGAGGCCGCCCACCTGGCGTATCTGCGTGCCGGAGCGCAGGTGCTCATCACCGCCAGCTACCAGGCCACGTTCGAAGGGTTCGCGCGCCACGGGATCGGTCCCGGGCGGACCGGGGCGCTGCTCGCCCGCAGCGTGGAGCTGGCCCGGCGGGCGGCCGGAGCGGCCCGCCGGGCCGACCCGGGGCGGGAGGTCTGGGTCGCCGCCTCGGTCGGCCCGTACGGGGCGATGCTCGCGGACGGCAGTGAGTACCGGGGGCGGTACGGGCTCACGGTCCCGGAGCTGGAGCGCTTCCACCGCCCCCGGGTGGCGGCGCTCGCCGAGGCGGGGCCCGACGTCCTGGCGCTGGAGACGGTGCCGGACGCGGACGAGGCCGAGGCGGTGGTGCGGGTGGCCGAGGAGACCGGGCTGCCGCTCTGGCTCTCGTACAGCGTGGCGGGCGGCCGGACCCGGGCCGGGCAGCCGTTGGAGGAGGCGTTCGCGGTGGCCGCCGGGCGGGAGGCGGTGGTGGCCGTCGGGGTCAACTGCTGCGACCCCGACGAGGCGGAGGAGGCGGTGCGGGTGGCGGTGGAGGTCACGGGCAAGCCGGCCGTGGTCTACCCGAACAGCGGGGAGGGCTGGGACGCCGAGGGGAGGGGGTGGACCGGGGCGGGCACCTTCGACCCGGGGCGGGTGCGGGCCTGGACGGGGGCCGGGGCGCGGCTCGTCGGCGGCTGCTGCCGGGTGGGCCCGGACCGGATCGAGGAGCTGGCGGGGCTGCTGGAGCGCTGAGCCGAGGAGTCGGCAGGCCGCTGCCGCAGGGGAGAAAATGCCTGGTGGGACGCGGGGGTGACGACCATACTCGGACAGGTGTTCCTGACGATCAGTACGACCGGCACCCCTGAACGCCCCGCCACGGACCTCGGCTTCCTGCTGCACAAGCATCCCGACCGGGCGCAGGCGTTCTCCACCTCGCACGGCACCGCGCACGTCTTCTACCCCGAGGCGTCCGCCGAGCGCTGCACGGCCGCCCTCCTGCTGGAGGTGGATCCGGTGGCGCTGGTGCGGCGCGGCAAGGGCAAGGGCCGGGGCGGTGCGCCCGACGCGACGCTCGCGCAGTACGTCAACGACCGCCCCTATGCGGCCTCCTCGCTGCTCTCGGTCGCCCTCGCCACAGTGTTCAAGTCCGCGCTGGGCGGAGTCTGCCGGGCCCTGCCCGAGCGGGCCGGGGCCCCGCTGCCGCTGCGGATCGAGGTGCCCGCGCTGCCCGCCCGGGGCGGTGCGGAGCTGGTGCGCAAGCTGTTCGTGCCGCTCGGCTGGGAGCGGGTCGAGGTGACGGAGGTGGCGCTGGACGAGCAGTTCCCCGCCTGGGGCGCGTCACGCTACGTACGCCTGGTGCTGGAAGGGGAGTTGCGGCTCGCCGACGCCCTGCGCCAGCTCTACATCCTGCTCCCGGTCCTCGACGACGCCAAGCACTACTGGGTCGCGCCCGACGAGGTGGACAAGCTGCTGCGGGCCGGTGAGGGCTGGCTGGCCGACCACCCCGAGCGCCCCCTCATCACCCGGCGCTACCTCTCCCACCGCTGGGGCCTTACCCGCCAGGCCGACCAGGCCCTGGAGCTGATCCGCCTCGCGGAGTCCGACGACCTCGATGTGGGGAGCGTCGACAACGCGGTGGACGAGAGCACCGACACCGAGGAGAAGCCGGTCCCGCTCGCCGAGCACCGGCGCACCGCGATCCTCGAAGCGCTGCACGGAGCCGGTGCCCACCGGGTCCTCGACCTGGGGTGCGGCCAGGGGCAGTTGGTGCAGGCGCTCCTCAAGGACGTGCGGTTCACCGAGATCGTCGGCGTCGACGTGTCGATGCGCGCCCTCACCATCGCCTCACGCCGCCTGAAGCTGGACCGGATGGGGGAGCGGCAGGCGGACCGGGTCACCCTCCGGCAGGGCTCCCTCACCTACACCGACAAGCGGCTCAAGGGGTACGACGCCGCCGTGCTCAGCGAGGTCGTCGAGCATGTGGACCTGGACCGGCTGCCCGCCCTGGAGTACGCGGTCTTCGGCTCGGCGCGCCCGCGCACGGTCCTCGTGACCACGCCGAACGTGGAGTACAACGTCCGCTGGGAGACCCTCCCGGCCGGGCACGTGCGCCACGGGGACCATCGCTTCGAGTGGACCCGGGCCGAATTCCGCGCATGGGCCGGGAAGGTCGCCGAGCGCCACGGGTACACCGTCGCCCACCTGCCCGTCGGCCCGGACGACCCCGAGGTCGGCCCGCCCACCCAGCTGGCCGTCTTCACCCTGACCGACACCGCGACCGACAAGAACAACGAGAAGAAGAAGGAGGCGGCAGCCGCATGACGAACGACAACAGCAGAAACGACGACAGCACGAGCACCGACACCACCGGCACCGGCGGCGCCTCCCGCACCCTGCCGGTGACCGACCTCTCCCTCGTCGTCCTCATCGGCGCCAGCGGATCGGGCAAGTCCACCTTCGCCCGCAAGCACTTCAAGCCCACCGAGATCGTCTCCTCGGACGTCTGCCGGGGCCTCGTCGCCGACGACGAGAACGACCAGAGCGCCAGCGGCGACGCCTTCGACGTGCTCCACTACATCGCCGGCAAGCGCCTGGCCGCCGGACGGCTCACCGTCGTCGACGCCACCAGCGTCCAGTCCGAGAGCCGCAAGCAGCTCGTCCGGCTCGCCCGTGAGCACGACGTGCTGCCCATCGCCATCGTGCTGGACCTCCCCGAAGAGGTCTGCGCCCGGCGCAACGCCGCCCGCCCCGACCGCGCGTCCATGCCCCGCCACGTCATCCAGCGCCACCGCCGCGAGCTGCGCCGCTCGCTGCGCGGCCTGGAGCGCGAGGGCTTCCGCAAGGTGCACATCCTGCGCACCGAGGAGGAGGCCGAGAGCGCCGAAGTGGTCCTGGAGCGCCGGTACAACGACCTGCGCCACCTCACCGGCCCCTTCGACATCATCGGCGACATCCACGGCTGCCGCTCCGAGCTGGACACCCTGCTCGGCAAGCTCGGTTACGTGGACGGCGCCCACCCCGAAGGGCGTACGGCCGTCTTCGTCGGCGACCTCGTCGACCGGGGACCCGACAGCCCGGGGGTGCTGCGCCGCGTCATGTCCATGGTCGCGTCGGGCAACGCCCTCTGCGTGCCGGGCAACCACGAGAACAAGCTCGGCCGCTATCTGGCGGGCCGCAAGGTCCAGCAGACCCACGGCCTCGCCGAGACGGTCGGACAGCTGGAGCGCGAGGACGCCGAGCACCCCGAGTTCCGGCAGCAGGTACGGGAGTTCATCGACGGCCTGGTCAGCCACTACGTGCTGGACGGCGGCAACCTGGTGGTCTGTCACGCCGGGCTGCCCGAGAAGTACCACGGCCGCACTTCGGGCCGGGTCCGCTCGCACGCGCTGTACGGGGACACCACCGGCGAGACCGACGAGTTCGGCCTGCCCGTGCGCTACCCGTGGGCCGAGGAGTACCGGGGCCGCGCCGCCGTGGTCTACGGCCACACGCCCGTGCCCGCCACCTCCTGGATCAACAACACCATCTGCCTGGACACCGGTGTCGTCTTCGGCGGGAAGATGACCGCGCTGCGCTGGCCGGAGCGCGAACTCGTCGACGTACCGGCCGAGAAGGTCTGGTACGAGCCCACCAGGCCGCTGGCCACCGAGGCGCCCGGAGGCCGGGAGGGCAGGCCGCTGGACCTCGCCGATGTGCAGGGCCGCCGCGTCGTGGAGACCCGGCACATGGGCCGGATCGCCGTGCGCGAGGAGAACGCGGCGGCCGCGCTCGAAGTGATGAGCCGGTTCGCCGTCGACCCGCAGCTCCTCGCCTACCTCCCGCCGACCATGGCGCCCACCGCCACCTCCAAGGAGGAAGGCTTTCTGGAGCACCCGGCCGAGGCGTTCGCGCAGTACCACGCGGACGGCGTGGGGCGGGTCGTGTGCGAGGAGAAGCACATGGGCTCCCGGGCCGTCGCCCTGGTCTGCAAGGACGCGGCCGCCGCCACCGCCCGCTTCGGCACGGACGGCCCGACCGGCGCCCTCCACACCCGCACCGGTCGCCCCTTCCTCGACGACCGGGCGCTCACCGAAGAGGTCCTCGGCCGGCTGCGTACGGCCGTCACCGCGGCCGGGCTCTGGGAGGAGTGGGACACCGACTGGGTGCTCCTGGACGCCGAGCTGATGCCGTGGTCGCTCAAGGCCGGCGGACTGCTGCGCTCGCAGTACGCCGCCGTCGGCGCGGCCTCCGGCGCGGTGTTCCCCTCCGCCCTCGCCGCCCTGGAGACGGCCGCCGCCCGTGGCGTCGACATCGGCGACCTCGCCGCGCGGCAGCACGGCCGGGCGGAGGACGCGGCCGCGTTCACCGAGGCGTACCGGCGCTACTGCTGGACGACCGAGGGGCTGGAGGGGATGCGGATCGCCCCGTTCCAGATCCTCGCCGTCCAGGGCCGCTCGCTCGCCGCCGTCCCCCACGACGAGCAGCTGGCCTGGCTGGACCGGCTCGTGGAGCACGACCCGACCGGGCTGCTCCAGGCCACCCGCCGACTTGTCGTGGACCCCGCCGACGAGGCGTCCGTCCGCGCGGGCACCGACTGGTGGCTGGAGATGACCGGGCGCGGCGGCGAGGGCATGGTCGTCAAGCCGCTCGGCGCCCTGGTCAGGGACCTCAAGGGCCGCCTGGTGCAGCCGGGCATCAAGGTGCGCGGCCGGGAGTATCTGCGCATCATCTACGGCCCCGAGTACACCCGCCCGGAGAACCTGGAGCGCCTGCGCTCCCGCTTCCTCGGCCACAAGCGCTCGCTCGCGCTGCGGGAGTACGCGCTCGGCCTGGAGGCGCTGGACCGGCTGGCGGACGGCGAGCCGCTGTGGCGGGTCCACGAGGCGGTCTTCGCCGTCCTGGCCCTGGAGTCGGAGCCGGTGGACCCCCGGCTCTGACCCCCGGGGCAACCCATGGGCGATTCGCGGGGTGAACGGTGCTCCGCCCGGTGAGGATGAAGGCATGGGATTCCATGTCGACTCCGAAGCCGGGCGGCTGCGCCGCGTCATACTGCACCGCCCCGATCTGGAACTGAAGCGGCTGACCCCCCGCAACAAGGACGCGCTCCTCTTCGACGACGTGCTCTGGGTGCGGCGGGCCCGGCAGGAGCACGACGGGTTCGCCGACGTCCTGCGCGACCGGGGCGTGGAGGTGCACCTCTTCGGCGACCTCCTCCAGGAGTCCCTGGACATCCCCGTGGCGCGCAGGCTCGTCCTGGACCGGGTCTTCGACGAGAAGGAGTACGGGCCGCTCGCCACCGAGCACCTGCGCGCCGCCTTCGAGGAGCTGCCGTCGGCCGAGCTGGCGGAGGCGCTGGTCGGCGGGATGACCAAGCGCGAGTTCCTGGAGCGGCACAGCGAGCCGACCTCCGTCCGCTTCCATGTGATGGACCTGGACGACTTCCTGCTCGGCCCGCTGCCCAACCACCTCTTCACCCGGGACACCTCGGCCTGGATCTACGACGGGGTCTCCATCAACGCGATGCGCTGGCCCGCCCGGCAGCGCGAGACCGTCCACTTCGAGGCGATCTACCGCCACCACCCGCTCTTCACCGGACCGGACGCGGGCGTCTTCCACCACTGGTCGGAGGGGCAGGACGACTACCCCTCCACGATCGAGGGCGGTGACGTCCTGGTCATCGGGCAGGGGGCGGTCCTGATCGGGATGAGTGAGCGCACCACCCCGCAGGCGGTGGAGATGCTGGCCCGCGGCCTCTTCGACGCCGGTTCGGCCCGCACGATCGTGGCCCTCGACATGCCCAAGGCCCGCGCGTTCATGCACCTGGACACGGTGATGACGATGGTCGACGGCGACACGTTCACCCAGTACGCCGGCCTCGGCATGCTCCGCTCGTACACGATCGAGCCGGGCAGCGGCCCCCGCGAGCTGAAGGTCACCGACCACCCGCCCGAGCACATGCACCGGGCCATCGCCGCCGCCCTCGGCCTCGACTCGATCCGGGTGCTCACCGCCACCCAGGACGTGCACGCGGCCGAGCGCGAGCAGTGGGACGACGGCTGCAACGTCCTGGCGGTGGAGCCGGGCGTCGTCGTCGCGTACGAGCGGAACGCGACCACCAACACCTATCTGCGCAAGGAGGGCATCGAGGTCATCGAGATCCGGGGCAGCGAGCTGGGCCGGGGGAGGGGCGGACCGCGCTGCATGAGCTGCCCGGTGGTGCGGGACCCTGTGTAGTACCAGCGCTTTCGGGACAGGGACCAGCGGTTTCCGGACCAGGGGGGCTGTATAGGGATGCGAGTGCTCGTATAGACTTCCAGAACTGTATGCCGATCCCCCCGCATCCCGTCCCGATCTGCCCCGTCCCACCCTGGAGCCGTCACCATGGCCATCGACCTCACCGGCCGCCCCTTCCTCAAGGAGCTGGACTTCACCGCCGAGGAGTTCCTCGGCCTGGTCGCGCTGGCCGGTGAGCTGAAGGCGGCCAAGAAGGCGGGCGCCGAGGTCCAGCGGCTGCGCGGCAAGAACATCGCACTGATCTTCGAGAAGACCTCGACGCGTACGCGCTGCGCGTTCGAGGTCGCCGCCGCCGACCAGGGCGCCTCCACCACCTACCTGGACCCCTCCGGCTCCCAGATGGGCCACAAGGAGTCGGTGAAGGACACCGCCCGGGTCCTCGGCCGGATGTTCGACGGCATCGAGTACCGGGGCGACAGCCAGCAGGTGGTCGAGGAGCTGGCCGCGTACGGCGGCGTCCCCGTCTTCAACGGGCTCACCGACGACTGGCACCCCACGCAGATGCTCGCCGACGTGCTGACCATGACCGAGCACAGCGACAAGCCCGTCACCGGGACGGCCTTCGCCTACCTCGGCGACGCCCGCTTCAACATGGGCAACTCCTACCTGATCACCGGCGCCCTGCTCGGCCTGGACATCCGGATCGTCGCCCCCGAGATGTACTGGCCGGCCCCCTCCGTCGTGGAGCAGGCGGAGAAGCTCGCCGCCGTCAGCGGCGCCAAGGTCACGCTCACCACGGACGTCACCGAGGGCGTGCGCGGCGCCGACTTCGTCGCCACCGACGTATGGGTCTCGATGGGGGAGCCCAAGGAGGTCTGGGACGAGCGCATCGCCGCGCTCGCGCCGTACGCCGTGACGATGGACGTCCTGCGCGCCACCGGCAACCCGGACGTGAAGTTCCTGCACTGCCTGCCCGCCTTCCACGACCTCGGCACCCAGGTCGGGCGGGACGTCCACGCCGCCCACGGCCTCACCGAGCTGGAGGTCACCGACGAGGTCTTCGAGTCGGCCCACTCGGTGGTCTTCGACCAGGCGGAGAACCGGATGCACACGATCAAGGCCGTGCTGGTGGCGACGCTGGCGGGGGAGTAGCCGCCCCTGCGGGCGGGGGTTCGTATGGCCATTCACCCGATTGGGTGAACATGCGAGGTGGTGGCTACGATGTCGCCTCTGGTGGGGTTCGGGTTCGCACACTCGGACCCCTTCCCTGTGCCGTCCGCGCGCACGGGGCCGTCCCCCCACTGCACCACCAGAGAAGAGAACGTCCCGCATGAGCCCCGGCCTGCCGACCCCCGGCACCCCGAAGCGTCCCGGCCTCTCCCGGCCCGGACTGCGCCGCAAGAGCCCCGAGATGCTCATCGCCGAATCCGGCGGCGACCTGGAGGGCCACGGCCTCAAGCGGACGATGGGCCTCTTCCAGCTCGTCTGCTTCGGCGTCGGCGCCATCGTCGGCACCGGCATCTTCGTCGGCCTCTCCGACACCGTCGCCGAGGCCGGACCCGCCGTCGTCATCTCGTTCGTCCTGGCCGCGATCACCTGCATCTTCACCGCCTTCTCCTTCGCGGAGCTGGGCAGCGCGATCCCGGTCTCGGGGAGCTCGTACTCCTTCGCGTACGCCGCCCTCGGCGAGCGCACGGCGTTCCTCGTCGGCTGGTGCCTGATGCTGGAGTACGGCGTCTCGGTCTCCGCGGTCGCCGTGGGCTGGAGCCAGTACGTCAACGAGCTGCTGAACAGCCTGATCGGCTGGCAGCTGCCCGCCGCCGTCTCCGCCGGACCGGGCGACGGCGGCGTGGTCAACCTCCCGGCGATCGTCGTCATCGCGATGGCCGCCACCCTGCTGGTGCGGGGCGTCCGGGAGAGCGCGAGCGCGACCGCCACCATGGCGGTCCTGAAGATCGGCATCCTGCTGGCGTTCTGCGCGATCGCGTTCACCGCCTACCAGGACGACAACCTCGTGCCGTTCGCGGGCCACGGGCTCGGCGGGATCACGGCCGGTGCCTCGCTGGCGTTCTTCTCGTACATCGGTTTCGACGCCATCACCACCGCCGGTGAGGAGGTCAAGAACCCCCGCCGGAACATCCCCATCGCCATCCTGATCTGCATCGGTGTCGTCACGCTGCTCTACTGCGCGGTGGCGCTCTCGGCCATCGGCGCGCTCGGCGCGGACGCCGTCTCCGACAAGCCCGCGGCCCTCTCGCTGGTCGTCAACCAGGTCACCGACTCCTCGGTCGGCGGCGGCATCATCGCCTTCGGCGCGGTCGTCGCCATCGCCTCGGTGGTGCTCGCCGTGATGTACGGGCAGACCCGCATCCTGATGTCGATGTCCCGTGACGGGCTGATCCCGCGCGTCTTCGAGCGCGTCTCGCCCAAGACCCACACCCCGGTCGCCAACACCTGGATCGTGGCCTGCGTCTTCGCCGTCCCGGCCGCCTTCGCCTCGCTGGACGTCGTCGTCAACCTGACGACCATCGGCACGCTGGCCACCATGGTCGCGGTCAATGTGGCCGTCGTGGTGCTCCGCCGCCGCCACCCCGAGCTGGAGCGCACCTTCCGGGTGCCGCTCTACCCGGTGAGCCCGGTGATCGGCGTCGTGTTCTGCCTGTATCTGATGTACGGGACCGGCTGGACGACCTGGCTCCAGTTCGCGGTCTTCCTCGCCGCCGGTTCGCTGCTCTACGCCTGCTACGGGCGCAAGCGGTCCCGCCTGGTCAGCTCTCCGGCGACGGACCCGGCTGGGACGGTATCGCCGGAAGCGTGAACCAGACGGCCTTGCCGTGCTCCGTGGTGCGGTGGCCGCAGGCGGAGCTGAGGGTCCGGATCAGCAGCAGGCCGCGGCCGTGCTCCTGCCAGGGGTCGACCTCGTAACCGGGCTGCGGCCGGGAGAGGTCCCCGGGCGGAGCGGGGTCGTGGTCGTGCACCTCGACCTGGCAGCCGGTGGGCAGCAGCTCCACGACCAACTCGATCGGCTCGCTGCTCACCGTGTGCTCCACCGCGTTCGCGACCAGCTCGGCGGTGAGCAGCTCGGCGGTGTCGCTGTCCGCCGGGGCGTGGATGTCCGACAGGGCGGTACGGACCAGAGCGCGGGCGATCGGCACGGCTGCCGTGGAGTGCGGCAGGGCGATCCGCCAGGAGGCGGGAACAGGGACATCGGGCGGCACGGCGGGGTTCCGTTCGGGAGCGGGACTTCCTTGTAGCGGGACTTCTCGACTCATCGGGGTCTCTCGACCCGTCATCGGGTTCTCCCGATCTGTCGTCGGGCTCTCCCGACGCGGTGTCGGGGTTTCTCGACTCACTCGACTCATCGGCATCGCGTTTCGAGACTTCCTGGGGTCAACCTTACGAACCGCACGGCCCTGGCCATAGAGGCGGTCGACCGGTGCAAACAGGACTTTCGCCACAACAGTCTCACGGTCGGCGTATCGCGACCTCGTGACGACAGTCACGTAAGGGTGATAAATTCGGTGGTGGAACGCGACCCGCGCACGGCCGGCAACCCGCCCGAATGCTGAAGGGAACCCCTTCATGAGCTCGTTTCCCAGCTCCGCCCCGCGCGTGGAGGAGTGGCGCCATCTCCGGATCTCCCGGGACGACGGTGTGGTGACCGTCACACTGGACCGCCCCGAGAAACTCAACGCCCTCACCTTCGGTGCCTACGCCGATCTCCGCGACCTGCTCGCCGAGCTGACCCGGGAACGCTCCGCCCGCGCCCTCGTGCTGGCCGGTGAGGGGCGCGGCTTCTGCTCCGGCGGCGACGTGGACGAGATCATCGGCGCCACCCTCGCCATGGACACCGCCGCGATCCTGGAGTTCAACCGGATGACCGGCCAGGTCGTACGGGCCCTGCGCGAGTGCCCCTTCCCGGTCGTCGCCGCCGTCCACGGGGTGGCCGCCGGAGCCGGTGCCGTGTTGGCCCTCGCCGCCGACTTCCGGGTCGCCGACCCCTCCGCCCGCTTCGCCTTCCTCTTCACCCGGGTCGGCCTCTCCGGCGGCGACATGGGCGCCGCCTATCTGCTGCCCCGGGTCGTGGGCCTCGGCCACGCCACCCGGCTGCTGATGCTCGGCGACCCCGTCCGGGCCCTCGAAGCGGAACGGATCGGGCTCATCAGCGAGCTGGCCGAGGAGGGGCAGGCCGACGCCCGCGCCGCCGAGCTGGCCCGCCGCCTCGCCGACGGCCCCGCCCTCGCCCTCGCCCAGACCAAGGCGCTGCTCACCGCCGAGCTGGACATGCCGCTCGCCGCCTCCGTGGAGCTGGACGCCAACACCCAGGCGCTCCTGATGCACGGCGAGGACTACGCGGAGTTCCACGCCGCCTTCACCGAGAAGCGGCCGCCGAAGTGGCGGGGGCGGTAAGGGTGGCGGGCGACGGTCCCCTCGCGAGGACGCCCGCCCCCGGCCCCGTACGCCGCATCGCCGTCATCGGCGGCGGCCCCGGCGGTCTCTACGCCGCCGCCCTGCTCAAACGACTCGACCCGGCCCGCGAGATAACGGTCTACGAGCGCAACGCCCCCGACGACACCTTCGGCTTCGGCGTCGTCCTCTCCGACGAGACCCTCGGCGGCATCGAACACGCCGACCCGGAGGTCTACCGCGCCCTGAGCCGTGAGTTCGTCCGCTGGGACACCATCGACATCGTCCACCGCGGCCGCACCCACACCTCCGGCGGCCACGGCTTCGCCGCCCTCGGGCGCCGCCGACTGCTGGAGATCCTGCACGAGCGCTGCACCGCCCTCGGCATCGGCCTCCGCTTCCGTACGCAAGCCCCGCCCGCCGCCGAGCTGGCCGCCCACCACGACCTGGTCATCGCCGCCGACGGGGTGCACAGCACGACCCGCCAGGCGCACGCGGACGCCTTCGGCCCGTCCCTCACCGAACACCGCAACCGCTACATCTGGCTCGCCGCCGACTTCACCCTCGACGCCTTCCGCTTCGAGATCGCCGAAACCCCGTACGGCGTCATGCAGTTGCACGGCTACCCGTACGCCGCCGACGCCTCCACCGTCATCGTGGAGATGCGCGAGGAGGTGTGGCGCGCGGCCGGACTCGACAGCTGCGACCCGGCCGAATCCACCACCCGCTGCGCCAAGTTCTTCACCGAGGCCCTGGACGGCAGGCCCCTGCGCGCCAACCGGTCCAGCTGGCTCACCTTCCGTACGGTCACCAACTCCCGCTGGTCGCACGGGAACACGGTCCTCATCGGGGACGCCGCGCACACCGCGCACTTCTCCATCGGCTCCGGCACCAAGCTCGCCGTCGAAGACGCCCTCGCGCTGGCCGCCTCCATCGAGGAACAGCCGGACCTCCCCGCCGCGTTGGCCGCGTACGAGGCCGAGCGCCGCCCGGTCGTCGCCTCCACCCAGCGGGCGGCGGTGGCCAGTCTGCGCTGGTTCGAGGAGCTGGCCACCTATGTCGACCAGTCGCCCCGCCGCTTCGCGTTCAACCTGCTCACCCGCAGTCGCCGGGTCACCCACGACAACCTGCGGCTGCGCGACGCGTCCTTCACCGCCGCCGTGGAGGAGGAGTTCGGCTGCCCGCCGGAGACCCCGCCCATGTTCACCCCGCTACGGCTGCGCGGCCTCGAACTGCGCAACCGGGTCGTCGTCTCACCGATGGACATGTACTCGGCCACCGACGGGCTCCCCGGCGACTTCCACCTCGTCCACCTCGGCGCCCGCGCGCTCGGCGGGGCCGGGCTCACCATGACCGAGATGGTCTGCGTCAGCCCCGAGGGCCGCATCACCCCCGGCTGCACGGGCCTGTGGACCGACGAACAGGCCACCGCCTGGCGCCGGATCACCGACTTCGTCCACACCTCGGCCCCCGGCGCGGCCATCGGCGTCCAGCTCGGCCACTCCGGCCGCAAGGGCTCCACCCGCCTGATGTGGGAAGGCATCGACCAGCCCCTGGAGACCGGCAACTGGCCCGTGTCGGCCGCCTCCCCGCTCCCGTACACCCCCGGAGTCAGCCAGATCCCGCAGGAGCTGAACGCGGCCCAACTGGACACCATCCGCAATCAGTTCACCCAGGCGGCCCGCCGTGCGGCCGAGGCGGACTTCGACCTCCTCGAACTCCACTGCGCTCACGGCTACTTGCTCTCCGGCTTCCTCTCCCCGCTCACCAACCACCGCACCGACGCCTACGGCGGCCCGCTGGAGAACCGGCTCCGCTTCCCCCTCGAAGTCTTCGACTCCGTCCGCGAAGTCTGGCCGCGGGACCGCCCGATGACCGTCCGGATCTCCGCCACCGACTGGGCCGAGGGCGGCACCGACGCCGAGGACGCCGTCGAGATCGCCCGCGCCTTCGCCGCCCACGGGGCCGACGCCATCGACGTCTCCACCGGCCAGGTGGTGCCCGAGGAGCGCCCCGAGTTCGGCCGCTCGTACCAGACCCCGTACGCGGACCGGATCCGCAACACCGTGGACGTCCCCGTCATCGCGGTCGGCGCCATCTCCTCCTGGGACGACGTCAACTCCCTGCTCTTGGCGGGCCGCGCCGACCTCTGCGCCCTGGCCCGCCCGCACCTGTACGACCCGCACTGGACGCTCCACGCGGCAGCCGAACAGGGCTACACCGGACCGGGCGCACCCTGGCCCCTCCCGTACGGCGCGGGCAGCCGCCCCCCGCCCACGGGCCGCACGGACGCACCGAAGCCCCGGCTCAGGCTGGGCTGAACTGTCCCGCGCGGCCGTGAGACCCCCGTCGTACCGGGGCAGTCGCCGCAGGTGGGCCCGGTCGGGTTGGATGGGGTCTCCGGGAGCCGGGCGAGCAGGCCGGCGGGGTGAGTGGAGGGGACAGGATGGGGCGGGTGCGCGGAAGGCTGAAGCGGTCGGTGGTCGCGGGGGCGCTGGTGGTGGCCGTGGCGCTGGTCGGCGTGGGGCTCTACTGGTTCCAGCCGTGGAAGCTGTGGCAGGACGACACCGTTCAGGAGGCCCTGCCGGAGGTGGCGGCTTCGGAGCCCGTGGGCGGGTCCGGCGGCGAGCCGGTGACGCCGGACGGGGCGCCCGGCCCCGGGGAGCCGGTGACCGTGGCGGGCGGCGAGCTGATCAGCCATGAGCACTCCACTTCCGGCACGGTGAAGCTGCTGCGGCTCGGCGACGGTTCGCACGTCGTGCGGCTGGAGAACCTCGACACCAGCAACGGTCCGGACCTGAGGGTGCTGCTGTCCGACGCGCCGGTGAAGGAGGGGCGGGCAGGCTGGTTCGTCTTCGACGACGGCGCCCACGAGAGCCTCGGCAAGCTCAAGGGCAACAAGGGGTCCCACAACTACCCGCTGCCCGCAGGCCTCGACCCGGCTGCCTTCACCAGCGTCAGCATCTGGTGCGACCGGTTCGACGTGTCCTTCGGCGCCGCCGAGCTGGTCCGCACCTGACGGCCGACCGGCTCGCCGGTTCAGCGGGGCGAGGCCCCGGGAGCCTTCGGGGGCCACGCGGCTCGGCGCCGCCGCACCCTCACCCCCGTACGAACCGTTCCCCCGCGTCCCGCAGCCGCTCGTGCAGCTTGCCGAACACCTCCGCCGAGCGCCCGCCCGGCCACCCCTTCGGCAGCAGCTCCTCCGGCAACCCCGGGTCCGCATACGGGAGTTGGCGCCAGGAGTCCAGGGCCAGCAGGTAGTCCCGGTAGGCCTCCTGGGGGCGGGGTCCCTCCTCGGTCCGCGGGGTCGCCTCCCACTCGCGGAGGACCGGTTCGTGGAGTTCCAGGAAGTCCCGGTGGAGGCGGGCCACCGCGTCCAGGTCCCACCAGCGGGCCACCGACTCGCGGGTCGCGGCGAAGCCCAGGTGGTCGCCGCGGAACAGGTCGACGTACGGGGCGAGTTCGAGCCGCTCCAGAGTGTGCCGGGTCTCCTCGTAGAGGCCGGCGGGGGCGATCCACACCCCGGGGGCCGCCGTGCCGAAGCCCAGGCGGGCCAGCCGGGAGCGCAGCAGGTGGCGCTTGGCGCGTTCGGCCTCGGGGACGGAGAAGACCGCGAGGACCCAGCCGTCCGCCGGCCGGTGCGCCGGGCGGCCGTAGATGCGCGCGTCGCCGTCGTCGAGGAGCTGGCGGGCGTCCGGCGACAGGGCGTACCCGGCCGAGCCGTCCGCCGCCCGCGCGGCGACCAGCAGACCGCGCCGCTTCAGGCGCGAGACACAGGAGCGTACGGAAGGGGCGTCCACGCCCACGGCGTGCAGCAGGCGGATCAGCTCGGCCACCGCAAAGGGCGAGCCGTCCGCCGGACGGCCGTAGGCGCCGTAGAGCGTGATGATCAGGGAACGGGGGGTGCGCAGCTCGGCCACGTGATCACTCTAGGGCCTCTCGTCTGGATCATGCCGGGGCCCGAGAGCCCGGCATGATCCAGACGAGAGGCCCTAGAGGTGCCGGTCCCGGAGCAGGAACCGCTGGAGCTTGCCGGTCGCGGTGCGCGGCAGGGACTGTTCGAAGACGAAGGCGCGCGGGCACTTGTGCGGGGCCAGAACGGCTTTCATGTGCGCCCGCAGGGAGTCCGCCGTCTGCTCCGAGCCCTTCGTCAGCACCACGTGCGCCACCACGATCTCCCCGCGCAGTTCGTCCGACCGGCCCACCACGGCCGCCTCCGCGACCTCCGGATGGCGTAGCAGAGCGTCCTCCACCTCGGGGCCCGCGATGTTGTAGCCGGAGGAGATGATCATGTCGTCGGCGCGGGCCACGTAGCGGAAGTAGCCGTCCGGTTCGCGGACG
The DNA here is from genome assembly GCF_009865135.1 of Streptomyces sp. SID8374. Lineage (NCBI taxonomy): Bacteria > Bacillati > Actinomycetota > Actinomycetes > Kitasatosporales > Streptomycetaceae > Streptomyces > Streptomyces sp. SID8374. The sequence goes on from NZ_WWGH01000002.1 coordinate 1,031,408, forward strand.
AAGGTGTCACCGGTCATGTTCCAGCCCTGGCGGACGTACTGCGTCTGCCGGGGGTCGGCCAGATAGCGGCAGCCGACCGGGCCGCGTACGGCGAGCAGCCCCGCCTCGCCGTCGGGCAGCTCATCCCCGTGCTCGTCGACCACCTTGGCCTGCCAGCCCGGCACGGGGACGCCGATGGTGCCGGGGCGGATGGCGTCGTCGGCGGCGGAGATGAAGATGTGCAGCAGCTCGGTGGCCCCGATGCCGTTGATGATGCGCAGCCCGGTCGCCTCGTGCCAGGCATGCCAGGTCGCCGCGGGCAGGTTCTCCCCGGCCGACACGCAGCGGCGCAGGGCGGAGAGGTCGTGGCCGTCCAGCTGGCCGAGCATCGTGCGGTAGGCGGTCGGCGCGGTGAAGAGGACCGAGACCCGGTGGCGTACCAGCGCGGGCAGCAGGTGGTGCGGCCCCGCCTGCTCCAGCAGCAGCGCCGAGGCCCCGGCGCGCAGCGGGAAGACCAGCAGGCCGCCGAGGCCGAAGGTGAAGCCGAGCGGCGGGCTGCCCGCGAACACGTCGTCGGGGAGCGGGCGCAGCACCTCGCGGGAGAAGGTGTCGGCGATGGCGAGCAGGTCCCGGTGGAAGTGCATACAGCCCTTGGGGCGGCCGGTGGTCCCCGAGGTGAAGGCGATGAGGGCGACCTCGTCGGCGGCCGTGTCGACCGCGCGGTACGGGCCGGAGCCTGCGTGGGCGGCCGCCCGGCGGGTCAGGTCGTCGGGGCCGTCCCCGCCGAAGAGGACCGTGCGCGGACCGCCCACGTCCGCCCCCACCGGGTCTTCCGCCTTCACCAGGCCCTCCGCCTCCACCAGCTCCGCCGCCTCCGCCAGGTCCTCGGCCGAACGGGCGTCGCACAGCGCGTGGCTGACCCGGGCCAGCGAGCAGATGGTGGCCAGTTCGCCCGCCCGCGCCTGCGCCAGTACGGTCACGGCGACCGCGCCCGCCTTCATGACGGCGAGCCAGCACGCGGCCAGCCAGGGCGTGGTGGGGCCGCGCAGCAGCACCCGATTCCCGGGCGCCACTCCCAGGTCGTCGGTGAGCACATGGGCGATGCGGTCCACCGTCTCGCGCAGCTCGCCGTAGCTCCACACCGTCCCGTCGCCGGAACGCAGCGCGGGGCGGTCGGGGCCGCGCTCCTCCACCGTGCGGTCCACCAGCTCGTGACCGCAGTTCAGCCGGTCGGGGTAGTGCAGCGCGGGGGTGTCCAGGAGGAGCTTCGGCCACTGCTCCGGCGGTGGGAGGTGGTCGCGCGCGAAGGTGTCGGTGTGCGCACCGGGGACGCGCTCGGATCGCTCGGGATGCGCACCGGGGACGCGTACGGACGCGTCGGCGGCGGCTGTGGGCGTGTTCGGCGAGGAATTCGGCTCCATGAAGGATCGCCCCCTTGTCGCCTTCGGAGCGTATCGTTTGGGTGACGGTAGTCAACAGTCCGCGATAAGGCAGAGACGCGACAAGAGAGGCGCCGCCATGACGGCATTCTCCCTCGAACCAGAACAAACCGCCTGGTGCGAAGAGCTGCGCACCCTCGCCGAGCAGGAGCTGCGCCCGCTGGCGGAGAAGGGAGAGCCCGGACGCGTCAACCGCCCGCTGCTGGCCGCCCTCGGCAAGCTGGGTCTGCTGGAGCGGATGTTCGCCTGCGGCGCCCTGGACCTCTGCCTGCTGCGGGAGTCCCTGGCCCGGGGCTGCACCGAGGCCGAGACCGCGCTCGCCCTCCAGGGCCTCGGCACCACCCCCCTCGTCCGGGCCGGCACCCCCGCCCACCGAGAGCGCTGGCTCCCCGAGGTCCGGGCGGGGCGGGCGGTCGCGGCGTTCGCGCTCAGCGAGCCGGGCGCCGGGTCCGACGCCGGAGCCCTCTCCCTGGCCGCCGAACCCACCCCCGGCGGCTGGCGGCTCACCGGCGAGAAGTGCTGGATCTCCAACGCCCCCGAGGCCGACTTCGCCACCGTCTTCGCCCGCACCACCCCCGGCGCGGGATCACGCGGGATCACCGCCTTCCTGGTCCCCGCCGACCGCCCCGGACTCACCGGTTCCGCCCTCGACATGCTCTCCCCGCACCCCATCGGCACCCTGGAGTTCGACGGCGTACCGGTCACCGCCGACGATGTCCTCGGCGAACCCGACCGGGGCTTCCGGGTCGCGATGGACACCCTCAACCTCTTCCGCCCCAGCGTCGGCGCCTTCGCCGTCGGGATGGCCCGCGCCGCCCTCGACGCCACCGTGGCCCACACCGCCACCCGCACCGCGTTCGGCGGCCCCTTGAGCGACCTCCAGGCCGTCTCCCACCAGGTCGCGGAGATGGCCACCCGCACCGAGGCCGCCCGCCTCCTGGTGTACGCGGCGGCCGCGGCGTACGACGCGGGGGAGAGCGGGGTGCCGCGCCGCGCCGCGATGGCCAAGCTGTACGCCACCGAGACCGCGCAGTACGTCGTCGACACCGCCGTCCAGCTGCACGGCGCCCGGGCCCTGCGCCGGGGCCATCTGCTCGAACACCTCTACCGCGAGGTCCGCGCGCCCCGGATCTACGAGGGCGCCAGCGAGGTGCAGCGCGCCATCATCGCCAAGGAGATGTACGCCACAGCCGCCGCCCAAGAGCCTGAGGAGCCCGCAGCCCAGGAGCCCGCAGCCCAGGAGCCGCAGGAGCCCGCCGTCGCACCCCGTATCCAGCGTCCCCAGGAGCCGCCCGTATGAGCCCGTCCCACCGGATCAACCCGCCCGAACTCTCCCCGCCCACCGGCTTCTCCCACGCCGTCGTCGCCACCGGGGGCCATCTGGTCTTCCTGGCCGGGCAGACCGCCCTCGACCCGGACGGCAAGGTCGTCGGCGCCACCCTGCCCGAACAGTTCGCCACCGCCCTCACCAACCTGCTCACCGCCCTGCACGCGGCGGGCGGCGCCCCCGCCGACCTGGCCCGCGTCACGGTGTACGCCACCGACGTGGCCGACTACCGCTCCCACGCCGCCGAACTCGGCCGGATCTGGCGCCGGCTGGCCGGGCGTGACTACCCTGCGATGGCGGTCATCGGGGTGGCCAGACTCTGGGACGAGCAGGCGATGGTGGAGATCGACGGGATCGCCGTACTGCCCTGAGCAGGCCGGGGCCCCGGCACATGCCGCATTCGCGCAGAGAACCCGAAACGCACCCCCCGTAAAGAATTCGTCAAGAGAGTCGCGTTAGGCTCTCCGGGTGCGGCACCACATGGAACACCTTCACCTGCGTTCACAGCGGCCTCCCCGTCCCCGGCTGACGCTTCCTCAGGCCCGTCGGGGGCCTCAGCGGGCCGGAGCACGCGCGGCGTGCCGGTCCGATGAATCCACCGGGGCGATATATCTGTATTTGGTGCCCTCTATCTCGGTTGTCTCTCCGCTCGACCCGGACGCCACGCTGTGATCGGGCTCATCATCGGCCACTTCGTCCTGGCCGCCTTCGCGGGCCCGCTGGTCCACCGGCTCGGCAGGCGCGCCTTCCTCGTGCTGGCACTGCCCCCCGCCGCCGCCACCGTCTGGGCGTTCACCCAGTGGGGCACCGCCGCCTCCGGTGAGGCCGTCACCTGGTCCTGGCAGTGGATCCCGGACTACGACGTCTCGCTCGACCTCCGCCTGGACGCGCTCTCCGAGCTGATGGTCCTGATGGCCGCCGGGGTCGGCGCCCTCGTCCTCGTCTACTGCGCCTCCTACTTCCGCGACAACACCCCGCAGCTGGCCCGGTTCGCCGGGAACCTCCTCGCCTTCGCGGGGGCGATGCTCGCCCTGGTCCTCGCCGACGACCTGATCACGCTGTACGTCTTCTGGGAGCTGACCACGGTCTTCTCCTTCCTGCTGATCGGCCACGGCAGCGAACACCGCCACAGCAGGCGCTCCGCGCTCCAGGCGCTCACGGTCACCACGCTCGGCGGCCTCGCCATGCTGGTCGGCTTCCTGATCGTCGGTCACGCCGCCGGTACGTACCAGATCTCCGCGATCGTCGCCGATCCGCCGGAGACGACGCTCGCCATCTCCGTCGCCCTGGTGCTGATCCTCTCCGGCGCGCTGTCGAAGTCCGCGATCTGGCCGTTCTCCATGTGGCTGCCGAACGCCATGGCCGCGCCCACCCCGGTCAGCGCCTATCTGCACGCCGCCGCGATGGTCAAGGCCGGGGTCTACCTGGTCGCCCGGCTCTCCCCGGCCTTCGCCGACGTACCCGTGTGGAAGCCCGTCATCCTGGTCCTCGGCGGCGCGACCATGCTGCTCGGCGGCTGGCGTGCCCTGCGCCTCAACGACCTCAAGCTCGTCCTCGCCTACGGGACCGTCAGTCAGCTCGGCTTCCTCACCCTGCTCGCCGGGACCGGCAACCGGAACGCGGCCCTCGCCGCCGTCGCGATGATCCTCGGCCACGCCCTGTTCAAGGCGCCGCTCTTCCTCGTGACCGGCATCGTCGACCACTCCACCGGCACCCGCGACCTGCGGAAACTCTCCGGGGTCGGCCGCTCCCTGCCGTACGTCGCCGCCGTCGCCGTCCTCGCCGCCGCCTCCATGGCCGCCCTGCCACCGCTGCTCGGCTTCGCCGCCAAGGAGGCCGCGTTCGAGGCGCTGCTGCACGGCTCGGCCGCCGACCGCTGGGCGCTGGCCGTCGTCGTGCTGGGCTCGGCGCTGACGACCGCGTACACCCTGCGCTTCGTCTGGGGCGCCTTCGCCCGCAAGCCCGGCGTCCCCGACACCCCCGTACACAGCGTGGGCTGGGCCTTCCTCGCCCCGCCCGCCCTGCTCGCCGTCCTCGGCCTGGTGCTCGGCCCCGGCGTCGGGCTGACCGACCGCCTGTTCAGCGCCTACGCCGACACCTATCCGGCCGCCGAGGACCCCTACCACCTCGCGCTCTGGCACGGGCTCGGCATCGCGCTGCTCCTGTCCGCCGCCGCCTGGGCGGCCGGTACCGGCCTCTTCCTCGTGCGCGACACGGTCACCAGGGTCTCCCGCCGCATCGCCTGGCCCACCGCCGACAGCGTCTTCGGCCATCTGCTGCTGGGACAGGAACGGTTCGCCCTCCAGGTCACCGGCTTCATCCAGCGCGGTTCCCTCTCCGTCTACCTGGCGACCACGCTGCTCGTCATGGCCGGCGGGCAGCTGGCCGTGCTCGCCACCGACCAGCCCTGGCAGGGCGCTCCGGCCCCCCGGCTCTGGGACAACGAACTCCAGGGCGGCGTCGCCGTACTCACCTGCATCGCGGCGCTGCTCTGCCTGACCGTACGCCGCCGGATGAAGGCGGTCGTCCTCAGCGGCCTGATCGGTTACGGCACCGCCCTGCTCTTCGTCGTCCAGGGCGCGCCGGACCTGGCGCTCACCCAGTTCTGCGTCGAGACCGTGGCGATGATCGTCTTCGTCCTGGTGCTGCGCCGGATGCCGGTCCACTTCGAGGAGACCGTCTCCCCCTGGCGGCGCGCGATCCGCATCCCGGTGGCCCTCCTCGCGGCCGGCACCATCGGCGTCGCCGTCTGGGTGGCCGCCGCCGCGCGGACCGAGGAACCCGCGGGCGCCGCCATGGTGAAGGAGGTCGCCGACCACGGGTACAAGGACGTCGTCGCCACGATCCTCGTCGACCTCCGTGCCTGGGACACCATGGGGGAGTCCGCCGTACTGGCCGCCGCCGCCATCGGTGTCACCAGCCTCATCTACCTGCACCGCCGCAGCGACGGGCCGATGCTCCCGGACGAGCTGAAGGGCCGTACCGCCTGGTCGATCGCGGCCCAGCACACCGCGCGCCTGCCGCAGGGCGACGAGGTGGCGCCCGAGCGCGGCTGGCTCGCCGCGGGCTCCACCCTCGCCCCCGAGCACCGCTCCATCGTCTTCGAAGTGGTGGCCCGGCTGCTCTTCCACCCGATCCTGATCCTCTCGGTCTACCTGCTCTTCTGCGCCGAGAACATGCCCGGCGGCGGCTTCGTCGCGGGGCTCGTCGCCGGAGTCGCCCTCATCACCCGCTACCTGGCCGGCGGCCGCTTCGAACTGGCCCAGGCCGCGCCCCTGCAACCGGGGCTCTTCACCGGACTCGGCCTGTTCATCTCGACCGGGGTGGGGCTCCTCGGCCTGATCGACGGCACCGTCCTGCACGCCTTCACCTACCACGGGCACCTGCCGGTCTTCGGCGAGTTCCACATGAGTACGCCGCTCCTCTTCGACTTCGGCGTCTACCTGCTGGTCCTCGGCGTCGTCCTGGACATCGTCCGGGCCCTCGGCGCCAAGATCGACCGGCAGATCGAACGGGCCGCCGGCGCCCTCACCGCCTCCAACAGCACGACGGCGGAAGGGAACCCCCGATGACCGTCAGCGCCTCACTCCTCCTCACGGCCGTGGTGCTCTGCGCCGTGGGCGCCATCCTCATGCTGACCCGGCCGCTGACCCGCATCCTGCTCGGCGCCGTCATCCTGAGCAACGGCGTCAACCTGCTGATCCTGGCCTCGACCGGCACCGCCGGCGCCGCACCCCTCCTCTACGGGGTCGACCTGCGCCGGGTCACCGACCCGCTGCCGCAGGCCATCGCGCTGACCGCCATCGTGATCACCCTCGGCACCACCGCGTTCCTGCTCGCCATGGCCTACCGCAGCCACCAGATCACCGGCACCGACGAGGTGCACGACGACCTGGAGGACCGGCGCATCGTGCTCCGCGCCGAAGTGCTCTCCGAACGCGCCCAGCTGCGCGAGGAGTTCCGCTCGGGCGCCGAGCCCACCGCGGACGAGCGCGAACGCTACCGGGAGGAGCGCCGCAAACTCCGCGACCGGCTCCGCGCCGACCGCGCCCGCCAGGCCCGCGGCCGTGACGCCTCCGGCGACCTCTGGAACGACGTCATCGGCGCCGACCCCGAGGACTACGAACGCGACGGCGACGCCAAGGCCGACGACCGCTACCCCCGCGACGACCGAGGAGCCACCGGATGAACGCGCTCGTCCCGCTGCCGGTGCTGCTGCCCCTCTGCGCCACCGGACTCAGCCTCACCTTCGGCACCCGCATGCAGCGCTTCCAGCGCTTCATCAGCGTGGCCGTACTCACCGCCGTACTGGCGCTGTCGATCATCCTGATGATCGCCGCCGACCGGCAGGGCCCGCTCTCCGTCCACCTCGGAGACTTCGCCCCGCCGCTCGGCATCACCCTGGTCGCCGACCGGCTCTCCGGGCTGATGCTCACCGTCTCCTCGGCCGTCACGCTCTGCGTCCTGATCTACTCCCTCGGCCAGGGCATGACCGACCGGGACAAGGAGACCCCGCTGGCGGTCTTCCACCCGGCCTATCTGATCCTCGTCGCCGGGGTCTCCTGCACCTTCCTCGCGGGCGACCTCGTCAACCTCTTCGTCAGCTTCGAGATCATGCTGGTGGCCAGCTTCGTGCTGCTCACCCTCGGCGGCACCGGGCCCCGCATGCGGGCCGGCTCCACCTACGTGATCATCTCGCTGTTCTCGTCGATGGTCTTCCTCATCGCCATCGCCATGACGTACGCCGCCCTCGGCACCGTCAACTTCGCGCAGCTCGCCGAGCGGCTGCCCGGACTGCCCCTCGGCGTGCAGACCCTGATCCAGGCGATGCTGATCACCGTCTTCGCCATCAAGGCCGCCGTCTTCCCGGTCGCCGCCTGGCTCCCCGACTCCTACCCGACGGCGCCCGCGCCCGTCACCGCCGTCTTCGCCGGACTCCTCACCAAGGTCGGCGTCTACTGCATGATGCGGACCGAGACCCTGCTCTTCCCGGGCAACCGGATCGGCGACCTGCTGATGGCCGTCGCCCTGGCCTCGATGCTCATCGGGATCCTCGGCGCGGTCGCCCAGACCGACCTCAAACGGCTGCTCTCCTTCACCCTGATCAGCCATATCGGCTTCATGGTCTTCGGGATCGGCCTCGCCACCCGCGAGGCGTACGGCGGTGCCATCGTCTACGTCGTCCACCACATCACCGTGCAGACCACCCTGTTCCTGGTCGCCGGGCTGATCGAACGGCGCGGCGGCACCACCGAGCTGACCCGGCTCGGCGGACTCGCCAAGGCCGCGCCGATACTGGCTCTCCTCTTCTTCGTCCCCGCGATGAACCTGGCGGGCATCCCCCCGCTCTCCGGCTTCATCGGCAAGCTCGGGCTGATGCGCGCGGGCGTCGCCGACGGTTCCACCTGGGCCTGGATCCTGGTCGCCGGATCGGTGGTCACCAGCCTGCTGACGCTGTACGTCACCGCCAAGGTGTGGAACCTGGCGTTCTGGCGGGCGGCCCCGCCCGGACAGGCCGAGGCGGGCACGGTCCTGGAGTCCGGGGACGACAGCGACGACGACATGGACGAGGGGCCCGACGGAGTCCCCGGCACCGGTGACGAGGGCATCGAGCGCGCACCCGGTCCGGCGGGCCAGGCCGTCGCGGCGACCCTGCACGGACGCGCCGTCACCACCACCAGCCGGCTGCCCCGGCCCATGATGGCGGCGACCGCCGCGACCATCGCGCTGGCCCTCTCCTTCACGGTGTTCGCCGGACCGCTCACCGCCTTCACCGACCGCTCGGCCGTCGAACTGCTGAAGCGCACGCCCTACATCGAGGAGGTGCTGGGCAAGTGAGCCGTTTCCTGCGGTTCTCGTTCCGCGACGCCGAACTGCCGCCGATGAGCTGCAAGGTCGGCCGGCGCGGACGGGTGCTGGACCTGCCGCTGATCGCCTGGCTCACCTTCATCTGGGTGCTGCTCTGGTCCACCTTCAACCTGGCCAACATCATCACCGGCGTCATCGTCGCGAGCGCCGTCTGCCTGGCCTTCCCGCTGCCCCCGGTCGACCTGGGGCTCCGGCTCCACCCGTGGGGCATCATCCGCCTCGCCGGATATCTGCTCTACGACATGTACACCTCGGGCGTGCGGGTCACCCGGCAGATCTTCAGCGGCACCCCGCACCAGGCCGCCGTCATCGGCGTGCCCCTGCGCTGCCGCGGCGACCTGATGCTCGCCGCCGTCGCGGTGGCCGTCTCCAACGTTCCGGGCGGCTCCGTCATCGAGGTGCGCCGGGCCACCGCCACCGTCTTCCTGCACGTCCTGGACGCGGACCGGCCCGAGGAGCTCGAAGCCGCCCGCAACCAGGTCTGGCGACTGGAGGAACTGACCGTACGGGCCTTCGGCACCCGGGACGAGATCGCCCGGGTCGCCGAACCGCCCCCACCGCCGCAGCTCGCCGCCGGAAGGCCCGCACCATGAGCGTTCTCGAACAGGTCGACCGTATTCTGCTGACCGCCGCCGTCGTCCTGGTCCTGGTGGCAGGCCTTCTGCTGCTGGTCCGGATCTGGCGGGGCCCCTCCATGCTGGACCGGGCGATCTCGCTGGACGTGATCGCCGCCCTGATCATCGCCGGCCTCGGCGCCAAGTCGGCCGTCGCGCTGGACTCGTTCTACTTCCCGATCATGCTGGTGCTCGCCTTCCTCGGCTTCACCGGCTCGGTGGGCATCGCCCGCTTCATCGCCGTACGCGACCGGCCCGCCGTCACGGTCCCCTCCCGGGCCGCGAGCCGGGACGCCGACGCAGGCGAGACCAAGGAGGGCCCGCAGTGAACACCTGGCTCCAGATCCTCGACACGGCCGGGGCCCTGCTCGTCCTCCTCGGTGCCGCGATCTGCCTGCTCGGGGTGATCGGCATGCTCCGGCTGCCCGACGTCCTCTCCCGCAGCCATGCCGCGACCAAGCCCCAGACCCTCGGCATGCTCCTGGTGCTGGCCGGGGTCGCCCTGCGGCTGCGCACCGGGATGGACCTCGCCACCCTGGCGCTGATCGGCTTCTTCCAGATGCTCACCGGGCCGGTCGCCTCGCACCTGGTCGCCCGCTCCGCGTACCGCACCGGGCAGGTCCAGCACGAGGAGCTGCTCTTCGACGAGCTGGACGAGCAGCTCACCGACGGAAGGCAGCCGCCCGGCCCGGCATGATCACGGAACCGTCCCGGCCCGGCCAATCGCACCCCGGCCCCGGTGCCCGCATGCCATGATGCGGGCAATGCCGGACGCTGGGGGGCGTATGGGAAGCACGGGCACAGTGCTGCGCGAACTGCGCGGCGCACAGAAGAGCGCCAAAGGCGTCTCGCTCTACTCGCGGTACGTGAACCGCCCGGCCGGGCGGGTGCTCGCGGCGGGCGCGTACCGGGCCGGGCTGACGCCCAATCAAGTGACGCTGATCAGTGCACTGTCCACCTACGCCGCACTGGCGGCGGTCGCACTCGTCGAACCGTCCTGGACGCTGGGGCTCGCGGTCTACGCGGCGCTGGCGATCGGTTTCGCCTTCGACTCCGCCGACGGCCAGCTCGCCCGGCTCACCGGCCGGGGCGGGCCCGACGGGGAGTGGCTGGACCATGTCGTGGACTGCGGCAAGCTGGTGCTCGTCCACACCGCCGTGCTGATCTCCTTCTACCGCTTCGGTGAACTGCCTTCGGACGCTTGGCTGTTGCTACCGCTGGGCTTCCAGCTGGCAGCGGTGGTGACCTTCTGCGCGGGGCTGCTGCGCGAACAACTGGGCAAAGCGGCGGCAGCCACGGCCCCGGCGGCGCCTGGAACCGCTCCCGCGTCAAGGGTGCGGGCCGTCGCCCTGCTGCCCGCCGACTACGGGGTGTTCTGTCTGGTGTTCCTGCTGCTCGGCGCACCCGGGGCCTTCCGGGCCGGGTACGCCGTGCTCGCGGTGGTCCACACGCTCTTCCTGGCGGCCTTCCTCACCAAGTGGTTCAGGGAGCTGAGAGCGCTCCGTCCCGGCTGACCAGCACGTCCAGCGCCCGGCGCAGCTGGGTGCTGGACGTGTGCACGGTGTACGGGAAGTAGACGACCTCCACGCCGACCTCGGCGAAGTCGCGCTCCAGCTTCTTCCCCTTCTCCGTGCCCCGCCAGTCGTCGCCCTTGAAGATCACGTCGAACCGGACCTGCTGCCAGGTCTCGACCTTGTCCGGCACGGTCTCCACGAACGCGGCGTCGACGAACCGCACGCTGCGGACGATCTCCAGCCGTTCGCGCAACGGGATGACGGGCGTGTGGCCCTTGGCGAGGGCGGCCATCTCGTCCGAGACGACCCCCGCGACCAGGTAGTCGCACTGACTGCGGGCATGCCGCAGGATGTTGAGGTGTCCCACATGGAACAGGTCGTACACCCCGGGTGCGTACCCCACCCTGTGCTGCACCATCCGTATCTCTCCCCCCACGGTCGATCTGATCCGGTGATGTTCCAACGACCTTACTGTGAAGAACACTTGTGCAAGCCGTGAACGGATAAGCTCGGCAGGGGGCTGTTCCCGCAGGGAGCAGCGGCTGCTGTGGGGGGAAGGCGATCGTCCGATGTCCGATGCCGAACGGCACAGGCCGTTTCTGAACCGCCGCCTTCTGGTGGTCTCGACGAACTACGCACCAGAGGTCACGGGCATCGGCCCGTACGCCACTCAACTCGCCGAGCACTGGGCCGCGTCGGGCGCCCGGGTGCGGGCGCTCACCGGTATGCCGCACTACCCGTCCTGGCGGCTGGACGAGGCGTACCGGAGCGTATGGCGGACGGTGGAGATACGCGGCGGCGTCGGCGTGCACCGGCGCAGACACTATGTGCCGCCCCGTCAGACCGCCCTCAGGAGGGCCGCGTTCGAGGCGTCCGTCCTCGCCACCGGGCTGTTCGCGCCGCCGCCGGGCAGACCCGACGCCGTGATCGCGCAGATGCCCAGCCTCGCCGGCGGCGTCATCGGCGCCCGGCTCGCCCGCCGCCACCGCGTCCCGTACCTCCCCGTCGTCCAGGACCTGATGGGCGCCGCCGCCGCACAGAGCGGCATCCGGGGCGGGGGCAGGGCGGCAGCCCTCGCCGCGGCGGCCGAGCGGTACGCGCTGAGCGGCGCCGCCCTCGTCGGCGTCATCCACGAGAGCTTCGTCCCCGGCGTCACCGCCCTCGGCGTCGACCCCGGCCGCATCCGGATCGTCCCCAACTGGACCCATGTGCAAGGTCCTACGGCTGACCGGGCCGCCACCCGCGCCCGGCTCGGCTGGGACCCGGCCACCCCCGTCCTGCTGCACTCCGGCAACATGGGCCTCAAACAGGGCCTCGAAGTCCTGATCGACACGGCCCGTCTCGCCCTCGACGTCCGGGTCGTCCTGATGGGCGACGGCAACCAGCGCGACGCCCTGCGCGCCCGCGCCGAGGGACTGCCCAACGTGGACTTCCTGGAGCCCGCCGGGGCCGGGGAGTTCACCGACATCCTCGCCGCCGCCGACGTCCTCGCGGTCACCCAGCGGGCCTCCGTCCTCGACATGAGCGTCCCCTCCAAGCTCACCTCGTACTTCACCTCCGGCCGCCCCGTCGTGGCCTCCGTCGCCGACGAGGGCGGCACCGCCGACGAGGTGCGCCGCTCGGGCGCCGGGGTGCTCGTCGCCCCCGAGGACCCGGCCGCCCTGCTGGCGGCCCTGCGGAAGCTGGCCGCCGACCCGGCCGCCGCCGACGCGCTGGGGGCCGAGGGCCCGGAGTACGTGGCGCGCCACCTGAGCCGCGAGGCGGGCCTCGCCCGCTTCGACGACCTGCTTGCCGAGGCCTTGCAGGACGGACAAGGGAGCCCCCGTAGATGACCCCCGTGAACCGTGTCCTGGACGACCAGGACGAACCGGCGCTGCTGCGCGACCAGTTCCGCCAACTCCTGCGCTACCGCGCCCTCCTGGCGGTCGGCGTCGTCATCGGGCTGCTGGGCGGCGCCTACCTCGCCCTCAGCGGCGAGGACACCTACACCGCCACCGGCGAGGTGCTGGTCCGCTCCGCCATCTCCGACCCCTTCGCCAGCGGCGCCACCGCCGACAAGGGCATCAACATCGGCTCCGAGCGCCAGACCGCCGTCAGCGACACCGTCGGCACCCTGGCCGCCGCCACACTGCTCAAGAAGGGCGACGACGTCGCCGCCCGGGAGCTGCTCGCCGGGCTCCAGGTCACCAACCCGCCCAACACCCTCACCCTCCGCTTCGCCTACACCGGCGCCACCCCCGAGCAGTCCCGGGCCCGCGCCGAAGCCCTCGCCAACGCGTATCTGGCCCACCGCAAGGCGCGCACCGAGGACTCCATCAAGAACATGTCCGACGGCTACCGCGCCCAGCTGGACCCGCTGGAGGAGAAGCGCGACCTGCTGGAGAAGGGGACCACGGGCGCGGCCGACGACGTGTCCAGCGCCCGGGCCAACATCATCGTCTCCATCTCCGAGCTCAGCCGGAAGATCTCCGAACTCAAGGCCCTGGACACCACCCCCGGCTACCTCAACAAGAAGCCCGTCGCCCCCACCTCGCCCACCGGCCCCGGCCTGCCGCTCCTGCTCGGCCTCGGCGGGGTCGTCGGCCTCGCCCTCGGGCTGCTGCTCTCCTGGGTGAGGCTCGTCTTCGACCCCGCCGTACGCTCCACCCGCGAGCTGGTCCGCTCGCTCGGCGCCCCGCTGCTCGGCACCCTGCCCCGGGAGCGCGGAGCCGCCGGGACGGTCCTCGCCATCGGCCGCAGCGGCTCCCGGCTCGCCGAGGAGTACCGCGCCGTCGCCTTCCGGCTCGCCTACGACCCCTCGTTCGCCGAGAGCCGCCGCCTCCTGGTCACCGCCCCGCGCGGCGACAACGAGGAAGCCGCGGCCGCCGCCGCCAACCTGGCCGCCGCCTTCGCCGAGATGGGCCGTGACGTCCTGCTGGTCGAGGCCGACCTGCGTACGCCCTCCCTCGCCCGCGCCCTGGGCTCCGCCGCCCACGAGGTCCGCCCGCCGCGCTGGGCCGCCGAGGAGGGCGACGGCAGCTGGCCCACCGGCGGCCGCTCCAACGTGGACGTCCCCGGCTCCGGCGCCTTCGCCCTGATCCCCGGCACCACCGTCGACAACGTGCCGCGCGCCCTCACCTCCACCCCGGTCGGCCGGATCGTCGCCGAGGCCGACCGGCCCGGCAACGTCGTCATCGTCCTCGCCCCGCCCGTCCTCTCCTACGCGGACGCGGTCGCCCTGGTCGACCGGGTGGAGGGCGTGATGATCGTCTGCGACCCGCGCGATGTGCACCGCAGCGACCTGGAGCGCATCCGCGAGATCATCGGCGCCTCCGGCGGCTCCGTCCTCGGCGCCCTGCTCCACCCGGCCCGGCGCAGGCTGACCCGGTCCGAGCGCCACCCGAAATCCACCCGGCGCCGGGGCGGCGGCCCCACCCCCACCACCGAGCCGGACGAGCCCGAGATCACCGGCGACCCCACCGAGACCCTCGGCCTGCGTTCGCTGACGCTTCCGGCGGCGCGGCGGTGAGAGCCCGTACGGCCGTCCTCTGCTCGGTCGCGGACCAGGGCGTGGCGGCGCTGACCAACATCCTGGTGCTGGTGGCCGCCGCCCGGCTCTCCACGGTGGCCGACTTCGCCCGCTTCTCCGCGGTCTACCTGGTCTTCACGGTGCTGCTCGGCGTCTCGGGCGCGTACACCGGGCAGCCGCTGGTCCTCAAGCGCGGGGCGGGGACGGAGACCCGCGGCGCCTGCCGCTCCGCCGTGGCCTTCACCGTGCTCGCCGCCGCCACGCTCGGCGTGCTCCTGGCCGCCGTCTGCTTCCTCGTCCCCGGGGACACCGCCCGGGCGCTGATGATGCTCGGCCTGGTCCTGCCGGTGGTGCTCGGCCAGGACGCCGTACGGTACGCCTTCTCCACCCTCCAGCAGCCCCATCTCGCCCTGCTCTCCGACCTGTTGCGGCTGACGTGCGTCCTCGGTGCGCTGGGGACGCAGGCGTACGGTGTTTCGCCCGCCCGCCTGATCACGCTCTGGGGCCTCTCCGCCCTGCCCGCGCTCCTGCTCTCCGCCGCCCTGCTCCACCGCGCCACCGCCGGGGCCCCGCTGGTGCTGCGGCCGATGCTCCGGCGCGGGCACCTCGGGCAGCGGTTCACCGTCGAGTTCGGCGTGGGCAACGCGACCAGCCAGCTCTCCGTCCTCGGCCTCGGCGCCGTCGGCAACCCGCTCCTGGTCGGCGCCCTGCGCGGGGCGACCACCCTGTTCGGGCCGCTCAACGTGCTGTTCACCTCCGCCACCTCCTTCGGCCCCCCGCTGCTCGGCCGCATCCCCGACGAGCGGAGCCGTATCCGGGCCACCGCCGCCCTCGCCGCCGCACTCGCCGCCACCGCAGGGCTCTGGGCCACCGCCCTGGCCCTCCTCCCGGACCGCGCCGGACGCCAACTCCTGGGCGACACCTGGTCAGTGGCCGCAGGGCTGCTGCCCGCGACCGGCAGCCAGTACGCGGCGATGGCCGTCGGCACCTGCGGGATGCTCGCCCTGCGGATGCTGGACCCGCGCACCACCCTCGCCATCCAGGTCGTCTTCTCGCTCACCGCCGTGGCGTTCCTCGCGGGCGGTTACGTCGTCGGGGGCGTCCTCGGCGCCGCCTGGGGGCTCTTCCTCGGCTCGCTCTGCAAGGCCGCCGCCACCTGGATCCGGGTGGCCCGCATCCGGCGCCGCAAGCAGACAGCCGGCGAGGCCGTCACCGCCGACGCGCTGTCCGCTGCTCCCTGAACGTGCTGATCAGCAGCAGACACAGCGCCGCGATCGCCAGCTTCCCCGCCGCCTGGAGCAGCGGGCCGCGCAGCAGGATGAAGGTGTATCCGGCGATCAGCGGCGCGGCGATGGCCAGCACACTCCCGGGCCCGGGCCCCGCACGGGTGACGGCCAGGGCATAGCGGCGGTCGGTGCGGGCCGCCGCGTAACCGATCACCGCCATCCCGCCGACCATCCCGGTCGCGCCGAAGTCGACCCAGAACTCCGTCCACAGCGGGGCCGAGAGGTTGGTCATCCGCAGCCCCATCCACTGCCCGACCCGGACCCCGGTGTCCTCCGGCTTCCCGCTCCACACCGCACGCGGCACGAAGAACAGGGCGGAGCCCGCGAGTTGGCGGCCGTAGGTGTGGTCCCGGGTGTCCACCCACGAGATGGTGTTGGCGAACATCACCATCTGGTCGTAGTCCTTGGTCACCAGCGGCTCGAAGACCGAGGCCGACTGCGCGGGCCGCTGCCCCTCGTCGTCGTACCGGAACTTGTCCGCGTACGGGAACACCACCAGCGCCCCCACCACCCCCGCCGCCAGCACCGTGCGGTACACCGCCGCACTGCTCGGCATCGCGGTGAACACGAACGCCATCAGCACCGTCAGGAACCAGTAACGGGCGTTGGAGATCGGGTTGTTCACCACCAGGTTCAGCGCCACCAGGGCCACCCACACCAGCACCGTCGACGGCGTCCGCCGGGCCCGGTAGGAGGTCGCCAGACGGCGGGTGTAGAAGAGCAGCGCCAGCAGCGCCGGGACCTGGCCGAACCCCTTGATGAAGGCCGAGCCCACATTGGACCCTTCGGTGACCACCCCGCTCGCCGCGACGGTCTCGTTGATCTCCTGCCGGCTGGTGAAGAAGACCGCGGGCCCGCCCAGCTTCATCACGTAGAACGCGCTCGCCGCGAACGCCACCAGCACCAGCAGCCGCAGCCGCAGCGGATGCGCCACGGCCGGCCCGCCCCCGCCCGAGCCGCGCGCGGAGGCCGTACGCCGCCGCAGCGGCCGGCGCGAGGCCAGCAGCGCCCCCAGGTCGTAGGCGGCACACCCCACCAGGACCATGGCCGTGGCCGTGATCAGATCCTGGCGCGGCCCCACCATCGGCGTCGGCGTCTGCCCGATCACCACCTGGGCGAACGGCGCCACGCCCATCGCGATGTACACGAACATCCAGAAGACGCCCTGGAGCAGCCGCCGCCGGGTGGAGAGGATCATCGTCGCCAGGCGGGCCCCCGCGTAGCAGGTCAGCACCAGCTGGAGCCAGTACGCCGTGTCCCGGACCCCATTGCCGGGCTGGGCGGCGATCACCGCGGGCAGGAAGCAGACCAGCCCCAGGATGAGCGGCACCGACAGCGCCCGCGACAGCATCGACCACGCGATCGGCCGCTCGGCCGGCTCCAGCACGCCGCCCGGAGCCCCCGGCCACGCGGGCCGCGCGGCAGCGCCGTCGACCTCTCCCCGCGCCGACGTGTGCACCGACGTCATGCGCCCCCCAGAGATCAGTGAACCGCTGAACACTCTAACGAATCAGCCCACTTGGGGAGGGGCGATGGCTAGGCTGTGAACAAGTGGCCATGGTCGAGGGGAACTCTGGTGAAAATCCTGCACGTTGTCACGCTCCATACTCCGGACCACGCCTTCGGCGGTCCGACGCGGGTGGCGTTCAACCTGTCCAAGGTCCAGCGGGCCGCCGGTGACGACGCCCGCGTCATGGCCCTCGGCGACGGCTTCCCCGGTGGCGAACTCCCCAGCCACGTGGAGGGAGTTCCGGTCCACCTCTTCCAGGCCCGGCACCTGCTCCCGATGTTCGAGGTCAGCGGGATCACCTCCGCCGCGCTGCTGCGCACCGCACGCCGCATGATGCGCGGCGCCGACCTCGTACACGTCCATCTGATGCGGGACCTGGTGACCCTGCCCGCGGCGCTGCTCGCCCTCGCCACCCGTACGCCGCTGGTCGTCCAGACCCACGGCATGATCGACCCCACCGAGAAGAGGGTCGCCCAGCTCACCGACGTCCTCGGGGTCCGCAAGGTGCTGCGCGAGGCCGACGCCGTGCTGCACCTCACCGAGATGGAGCGGGTCGATGTGAACGCCGTCGCGGCCCCCGTCCCGCTCACCCGTACCGTACGGCTGGTCAACGGGGTCCGCCCGCAGGAGCGCAAGTCTGCCCGTGACCCCGGCCGCCCGCCCACCATCCTGTACCTCGCCCGGATCCAGGAGCGCAAGCGGCCCGAGGACTTCGTCTCCGCGATGCCGCACGTCCTGGCCCGCCACCCGGACGCCCGCTTCGTGCTGGCCGGGCCGGACACCGGCGCCCTGGCCGAAACCCTCGCCCTGGCCCGGGAGCTGGGCGTCACGGACTCCCTGGACCATGTGGGCCCGCTGGAGCACGACGAGGTCCTCGCCGCCGACCGCGAGGCCGATGTGTATGTGCTGCCCGCGATCGAGGAGCCGTTCCCGGTCTCGGTCCTGGAGGCGATGTCGGTCGGCACCCCGGTGGTCATCACCCGCACCTGCGGGCAGGCGCCCGACGTGGCGGCAGCGGGCTCGGGCCGGGTCATCGACAGCCGGGTCGGCGAGGACGCGGCCAACGCCCGCAAGGTCGCCGACGCGATCCTGGAGCTGCTGGAGCCGGAGGCCGCCGAGCAGGCGGGCAAGGCCGCCTGGGAGCTGGTCAACGAGCAGTTCACCATCGAGGCCGTCACCGCCACCCTCCGGCGGACCTACGAGGACGTGGTCCGCCGGAGGCGAGGGTGAAGAGGCCGCGCGTCAACGTACGGGCTTCTCGCGGGACTTGAGGGCGATCTGCCAGCGGTAGAAGCTCATCGCCAGCGCGAAGTCGAACCCGGCGCGGCCGTCCAGGAAGCCCCGCCGGTAGAGGTACATGTACGCGAACGACACCACCGGCTTGAACGGTGCCTTGTGGAACAACTGCCCCTGGCGTGACTTGACCTGGCGCACCTGCTCCTTCACCTGGGGGTGGTGCTCCAGCCACGCCTCCCAGTCCGAGTACCGGTTGTGCCGCTCGAACCAGGCGGTGACCGGGTCGAGGTCCTGGTGCTCGATCGGGTGCTTGAGCGTCCCCACCGTCGCCGCGACCGGCTGGTAGTGCCCCTCCACCTCCCCGATGCCCGGCGCGTCCAGGTCCCCGACCTCCGGGTAGTAGGAGCGGGTGCGGTCGGTCAACGACCGCTTGCGGATGGTGTATCCGTGCCGCAGCCGCTTCCCCGAGAACCAGTACCCGAGCGGGACGTCGTACGCGGCGGGCTTCGGCGCCGCCGGATCCCGGAAGGTCTCCCGCAGCTCGGCCAGCAGCCCCGGGCTGAGCCGCTCGTCGCCGTCCAGCAGCAGGATCCAGTCCAGATCGGTACGGACGTTCTCCAAACACCACTGCTTCTTCCGCGGATGGCCCCCGTCCCAGGTGTACGTGACCACCTCGGCCCCGCACTCCTCGGCGATCTTCACCGTGTCGTCGGTGCTGTGGGAGTCCACCACGACGACCGCCTCGAAGTGACCGAGCACCGACTTCACCGCCTCGGCGATGTTCAGGCCCTCGTTCTTCGTGGGGATCGCCACGGCTATGGGAAGCTTCGTCTTACCTGCGGTCATCCCTTGGCTCCTTCGGGCAGCCAGGCGTAGCAGCCTGTGGAGGTGAACGTACGGGCGGATTTCGGGATGGTGATCTTCCGGGACTTGCCCGTGTCGGAGGTTCCGGCGGCCAGTTCCTTGCCGCCCGCCCCCTCGATCTGCCATGAGCAGTGCGTGGTGGGGGAGGCGGAGCGGTAGATGCCGGGCCGCAGCGCCTTCCCGGTGTGGGTGCCGTCCGCATAGGCGTACGCGGCCTCGTCGACCAGGTCCTGGTGCTGCGGGCAGAGGCCCGCCACTGCGGCCGGTACGTCGGGGATCTCCTGGGTGGCGATCGCGCCCACGGCGGTGTCCCGGTCGGCCTTGACCAGGTAGCGCAGCTTGTCGCAGGTCTCCTGGCCGGTCTGGAGCACGGCGGCCGGGTCCATGCCCTTGGGCACCCGGTCCTCCAGGTACTCCTTCTGCTGCTTGGTGAAGGTCCCGGTGGCCGGGGTGATCTCGTCGGAGGGTGTCTTGGGGCCCTCGGCGGTGGCCGGGGGAGCGGACGGTCCGGGGGCCGCCGGCTCCTCGGTGGCGGGTGCGGTGGGCGCGTCGGGTGTGGCCGGTGTGGCGGCGGACGGGCCGGGGACGGAGGGCCCGGAGGCCGCGGGGCGCTGGGCGCCCGCGGCCTCCGGCCCGTTCCCGTCCGCGGACGAGCCGCAGGCGGCCAGCGCCGCCACCGTCATGACGACGGCGGCGCCGGCCAGGAACGGATTCCTCATCGATCAGCCATTCCTCAGGGCGTAGTGCGCGCTGACCTGGGAAGCGGTGAGCGCGGTCGGATAGACGGCGGTCTCGTCGATCTGCCCGGCGAAGAAGTTGCTCGTCGGACGGTTCGGCCAGCTGGCGAGGTTGTCCCCGCCGACCCGCCAGTACCCCGGGTAGTTCTCGTTGCCGGAGTACAGGATGTTCGACGCGCGCAGCTGCCCGTCGACGTACAGCGCCATCCCGCTGGCCCCCTGGGTGGCGACGACGTGGTGCCACTGGCCGTCGTTGTACGCCGCCGTGGTGGCGATGGTGCGGGCGGCGCCGCTGTGGACGCCGAAGGTGAGGCGTCCGTCGTTGCGCATGTAGACGTGCTTGTCGTGGCGGGTGCTGTTCTGCTGGTTCAGGTTCCCGAAGCCGATGATCTTCCCGCCCTGGGTGGTGGTGGTCTTGATCCAGGTCTCCACCGAGAACCGGGTCGGCTGGGGGTGCTGCCGGTTGCTGTACGCGTACTGGTTGGTCCCGTTGAAACCGATCGCGGTGGACGGACCGGCGACGGCCGCCGGGGTCTGCCGGTAGGCCGGGGCGTTGCGCAGGAAGCCGTTGTTGAGGTTGCCGCTGCTGTCGTGGGCGAAGGTGGAGGTGCCCTCGTCGTAGCGCCAGTAGAGGGTGGCCCCGTCGGCCTTGACCCGGGCGGGGTACGCCTCGGTCGTGGTCGCCACGGTGGCGGACTGGGCCGGGGACTTGGCGCTGGTGTTGGTGCCGTCGCTCGCGGTGATCCGGTACGAGTAGGTCTGGCCCGGCACGACGTCGGTGTCCGTCCAGCTCAGCTGCGGCCGGTTCCAGAAGACGGAGTAGCCGGTCGTGGTGTGGATGGGGGTGGCGGCGTTGTCCTTGTAGATCCGGTAGGTCAGCTCACCGTCGTCGGTGTCGAAGCTGGTCTGCCAGTTCACCTCGATCTTCCCCGGATTCAGCGTGGACAGGCTGACGTTGGGCACCCAGGGCGCCCCGGTGTCCGGGCCGTCCGCGAACCGGGTCAGCCCCTGCTGGGGGGCGCTGTTGACGGTGGTGAACTCGCCGCCGACCCACAGGTAGTGGCGGCCGCCCTTGCCGGTCTGGGTCATCACCCGCGGACCGACCGGCTCGCCGATGCCGTCGTTGGTGTCCGGGAACCAGGGCAGCAGCTTCGGGTCGTCGACCGACTGGGCCAGCAGGTGCTTGCGCGGCTGGTCGGGGAAGGCGCCCATGGAGGAGCAGTCGTGGGCGTGGCTGCCGCTGTAGAGCACACCGGAGTGGACCGCCACGGCCTGGGTGGCGCCCAGGCAGGTGTCACGCCAGCGCTGCTGGAAGTCGCTCAGGTTCAGGGCGATCCGGCCGTCGAACACCCCGCCGCCGGTGCCCTCGTTGGCGGTGTAGAAGCCGGTGGCGTCGGTGGTGATGTCCTGGACGGTGGAGTTGTTGTGGATGAACCCTGGGTAGGTCTTGGTGAGTTGTCCGGTGGTGGCGTCGACCACGGCCAGGGCGTGGGTGGTCGTGCCGTTGATCCGGAAGAAGTCACCGCCGAGCAGCACCTTCTGTCCGTCCGGGGTCACCTCGATCGCCCGGGCGACCTCGTCGGCGTTGGCCGTGAACGGCAGGAGCGAGGCCCCGGCGGTGGAGACGGCCGCGAACTTGTTCCTGGTCTGGCCGCCGACGGTGTTGAAGTCACCGGCCAGATAGACCGTGTCGGACGTGACGGCGAGACCGCGCACGGTGGCCGAGACGGCGATCTTGAAGTTGTTGCGGACGGTGCAGGTGGCGGTGTCGATCGCCGCGAAGTTGCTGACCCCGACCCCGTTCACCGCCCCGAACTGGCCGCCCGCGTACAGCGTTTCCCCGTCGGGGGAGAGCGCCAGCGAGCGTACGGTCGCGGTCCCCGAGGAGATCGTGAACGACAGGGAGCAGTCGGTGGGCGCCCCTGTCGCCGCGTCGAAGGCGGCGAAGTTCACCGCGGGCTGCTCATTGGTCCCGGCCGCCGCCTTGGGCGGCCGCAGGGTGGAGAAGGTGCCGCCCGCGTAGACGACGCCGTCGCCGGCCGCCAGCGCCCAGACGATGCCGTTGGTCTGCCAGGTGGAGAGGTCGTCGGCGGTGATGGCCACCGGAGGGGTCAGCGCCGTCGCCGGGGAACCCCCGACCGCCGTGGCGGTCAGGGCTCCGGCCAGCAGGCAGAGAGCGGCGGCAGCGGCCCGGAAACGGCCACGTCCTCCGGTTCTTTGCCCCGTACTTCCGTTCATCATTCAGCTCCGAAGGTGAGAACGAGCTGCGGCCTGGCGGCCGCCGATCCTGCCTCGCTCGACCAGATGCGCAGACTGTCCGTCCCGCTGCTGGTCAGGGCGAGTGAGTAGGCGGAGCCGAGGGCCCCGCCCAGTGCCGGCGCGGTGAGCTCCACCGAGTAGTCGGTGGAGACGGCGGTTGCGCCGGTGATGCTCCCCAGCACGGACGCGGAGAGCGCCGGCCGGGAGTTGTAGGTGACCGCCGACTCGGTCCAGGCGCCGGTGACCGGCACCACGGTGTGGCTGTCGGTGGAGCCCGCCGTCGGATCCGGCGACGTACGGAACTGGAGCCGGGCCCCCTTGAGGACCTGCCCGGCCGGGGCGGCGGGCAGGGTGAAGCGCAGATAGCCCAGGTAGGGGGTGGTGCCCCGGGAGGCCAGCTGCTGGTCGTCGTAGTTCACGTTGGGCGATACGCCGTTGGCGTACGCGTCCTCGGTGGGCAGGAGGCTCACCGTGGTGTCGCCGGGCGGGGCGGGCGCCTGGGCCAGCTGGTGGTGGGCGGCGACCTGCGCGGCGGTCAGGGCGGTGGGGTAGATGGCCGTCTCGTCGACCTGGCCGGCGAAGTAGGGGGAGGAGGGCCGGTTCGGCCAGGCGTTGTTCATGGCGTCACCGCCGACCCGCCAGTACCCGTTGTACGAACGGTTGCCCGCGGTCGTGTTGGAGGCGGCCCGCACCCCGTCCACATACAGCGCCATACCGCCGGGCCCCTGGGTGGCGACGGCGTGGTGCCACCGGCCGTCGTTGAAGCTCCCCGAACTGGTCAGGGTGGGGCGGCTGTTGGTGCTGCCGGCCTGGACGCCGAAGGCGAGCCGCCCGTTGTTCGTCAGGTGGAGCAGCTTGTCGGAGACCGAGCTCGTATGCCCTTGCGCCGTGCCGATGTTGTTGCCGAACCCGACGATCCGCCCGCCGCTCGTCGATGTCGTGCGGAACCACGTCTCGATGGAGTACGGGGTGGGCGAGGTGTAGCGGTGCAGCCGGTCGCTGTGGACGTACTCGTCGCTGCCGTTCAGCGAGAGCGCTGCCGAACCGGCGACGGCCGAGGGCGTGGAGCGGTACGTGGGGGCGTTCACGTACACCCCGCCGTCGAGGCTGCCCGACGCGTCCGCCGCGAACGCCCCGCCCGGCTCGTCGTAGCGCCAGTACAGGTTCGCCCCGTCGGCCAGCACCCGCTCCTGGTACGGGGAGGCGGCGGTCACGGAGGCGGCGGGGGAGAGGGCGCTGGTGTTGCCGGCGCCGTCGGTCGCCGTGATCCGGTAGGAGTAGCTCTGCCCGGCGGCCACGTTCCGGTCGGTGAAGGTCAGTTGGGGGCGGCTGAAGAAGAGCGACGAGCCGGTCGTGGTGTGCACCGGCGCCGCGCCCCCGTTGCGGTACACCCGGTACGTCAGCAGGCTGTCGTCCAGGTCCAGCGAGGACCGCCAGCTCACCCGCACCTCACCCGCGCGCGGCGCCGACACACCGGCGGCGGGCACGCTCGGCGCGCCGGTGTCCGGGGTGTTGGCGAACCGGGTCAGCGCCTGCTGCTGCACCCCGTTGACCGTGGTGAACTCCCCTCCTACCCACAGGAAGTCACGGCCGTCACGGGTGGAGACCGTCAGCGCGCGGGGCCCGACCGGCTCCCCGATCCCGTCGTTGGTGTCGGGCAGCCAGCCCAGCAGCGCCGGGTCGTCGACGCTCTGCGCGGTGAGGTGCTTGCGCGCCTGGTTGGGGAAGCCGCCCATCGTGGAGCAGTCGTGGACGTGGCTCGCTGCGTAGAGCACCGACTTGTACACGCGCAGGGCCTGCGTGGCGCCCTGGCAGGTGTCCCGCCAGCGCTGGCCGAAGCCGTCCAGCTCCATCGCGAGGCGGCCGTCGAAGGAGTTGCCGCCCCGGCCCTCACCGGCCGCGTACCAGCCGCCGGAGGCGGAGTCCGTGACGATGTCCTTGATGACGGCGGTGGACGGGATGAAGTTGTTCGGATAGCCCCGGGTGAGGGAGCCGGTGGTGGCGCTCGTCACCGCGATCGCATGGGAGTTGGCGCCGCCCACGGTGAAGAAGTCACCGCCGATCAGCACCGACTGCCCGTCCGTGGTCACCCGCAGCGTCCGCCCCGGGGCGTCCGCGTCCGGATTCCACCCGGTCACCGCACCCGCCGGAGTCAGCGCCCCGAAGAAGCGCCGGGTCTGCCCGTTCACCGACTGGAAGTCGCCGCCCGCGTAGACCGTGCCGTCCGCCGCCACGTCCAGCGCGCGGACCGTCGCCGAGACGTTCGGCGAGAACCCCGCACGCCGGATGCAGGTGGCGGTGTCGACGGCCACCAGCCCGTTGGCGCTGCTCCCGTCGACCGCGTTGAAGTAACCCCCCACGTACAGCGTCGACCTGTCCGGCGAGACGGCGAGCGCCCGGACGGTGGCGGTGCCGCTGGTCCGGGTGAAGGAGAGCGAGCAGCCGGCCGGAGCCCCCGTCGCCGCGTCGAACGCCGCGAAGTTGACGGCGGGCGTGGAGGCGCCGCCGGAGGGCGTACCGGCCCGGCGGACGGTGGAGAAGGTGCCGCCCGCGTAGACGACCCCGTCGGCCTCGGCCAGCGACCACACGATCCCGTTGGTCTGGTAGGTGGGCAGGTGGTCGGCGGTGAAGCCGACCGGGTCGGTGAGCGCGGCTGCCGGGGGCGCGGTGGCCACCGGGGCGAGCACCCCGGCGGCCAGCGCGAGGACGGCGGTGAGAACGCAGCCGCGCGGGGTACGTCCTCGACCGCCCGCCCCCCTCATCTGTCCACCCGGACGGCGGCCCCGGTCAGCTGGTCCGAGAGCAGGCGGATGTCCGCGTCGACCATGATCCGGGCCAGCTCCTTGGACTTGACCTCGGGCTTCCAGCCCAGCAGCTCCTCCGCCTTGGACGCGTCACCGATCAACGCGTCGACCTCGCTGGGGCGTTCGTACTTCGGGTCGTACCGCACATGCTCGGCCCAGTCGAGGCCCGCGTGCTCGAAGGCGAACTCCAGGAACTGCCGGACGCTGACGCCCTCGCCGGTCGCCACCACGTAGTCGTCCGGGGTGTCGCACTGGAGCATCCGCCACATGGCGTCCACGTACTCCGGCGCATACCCCCAGTCCCGGATCGCGTCCAGGTTGCCCAGGTGCAGCCGGTCCTGGAGCCCGGCCTTGATCCGGGCCACCCCGCGGGTGATCTTCCGGGTCACGAAGGTCTCCCCGCGGCGCGGCGACTCGTGGTTGAAGAGGATCCCGTTGACGGCGAACATGTCGTACGCCTCGCGGTAGTTGACCGTCGCCCAGTACGAGTAGACCTTCGCCACGCTGTAGGGGCTGCGCGGGTGGAACGGGGTCTTCTCGTTCTGCGGCGGCGGGCTGGCGCCGAACATCTCGGAGGACGAGGCCTGGTAGATCCGGGTCTGGACGCCGCTGGCCCGGACCGCCTCCAGGAGCCGGATGGTGCCGAGCCCGGTGACGTCACCGGTGTAGAGCGGGGCGTCGAAGGAGACCCGCACATGGGACTGGGCGCCCAGGTTGTAGACCTCGTCGGGCTGGATGTCGCGCAACAGGTTCACCAGCGCCACCCCGTCGGTGAGGTCCGCGTGGTGCAGGACGAAGGAGCGCTCCGGCTCCTCGGGGCCCTGGTAGATGTGGTCGATCCGCTCGGTGTTGAAACTCGACGAGCGACGTATCAGGCCGTGGACCGTGTACCCCTTGTCGAGAAGCAACTCCGCCAGGTACGAGCCGTCCTGGCCGGTCACTCCCGTGATGAGCGCGGTCTTCGCCACGATTCCCCCTTCTCTGCTGTCCGTCTGTGCGACGAACAGGTCACCGACATATCGGAATTGGAGCGTTCTGCGGCAAAACATCACCACAGTCCCTTACTGCTGGCACAATCCGAGCCATGACGACCGAACTCCCCGTCCCACCCCAGGAATCCGCCCGCCCTCTACTGCGCCCGGGCTCCCGCATATTCGTCGCGGGCCACCGCGGTCTGGTCGGCTCTGCGGTGGCCCGCCGCCTCGCCGACGACGGCCACGAGGTCCTCACCCGCGGCCGCGACCTCCTCGACCTGCGCGACGCCGCGCGGACCGAGACGTATCTGCGGGACATCCGCCCGGACGCCGTGGTGCTGGCCGCCGCCAAGGTGGGCGGGATCATGGCCAACAGCACCTACCCGGTGCAGTTCCTGGAGGACAACCTGCGCATCCAGCTCAGCGTGATCGCCGGGGCGCACGCGGCGGGGACCGGGCGGCTGCTCTTCCTCGGCTCGTCGTGCATCTACCCCCGGCTCGCCCCCCAGCCGATCCGCGAGGAGTCGCTGCTCACCGGGGAGCTGGAGCCCACCAACGAGGCGTACGCGCTGGCCAAGATCGCCGGAATCGTCCAGACCCAGTCCTACCGCCGGCAGTACGGCGCCTCCTACATCAGCGCCATGCCCACCAACCTCTACGGGCCCGGCGACAACTTCGACCTGGAGACCTCGCACGTCCTGCCCGCGCTGATCCGCCGCTTCCACGAGGCGCAG
Source organism: Streptomyces sp. SID8374 (assembly GCF_009865135.1). Classification (NCBI taxonomy): domain Bacteria; kingdom Bacillati; phylum Actinomycetota; class Actinomycetes; order Kitasatosporales; family Streptomycetaceae; genus Streptomyces; species Streptomyces sp. SID8374. The sequence goes on from NZ_WWGH01000002.1 coordinate 1,058,061, forward strand.
CGCGACGGGGCCGAGGAGGTGACCCTCTGGGGTTCCGGCTCGCCGCGCCGCGAGTTCCTCCACGTCGACGACCTGGCCGCCGCCTGCGTACGCCTGCTGGAGGCGTACGACGGTGACGCGCCCGTCAACATCGGCTGCGGCGAAGACCTCACCATCCGCGAACTCGCCGAGACCATCGCCGAGGTGACGGGCTACCAGGGTCGGATCGGCTGGGACACCTCGAAGCCCGACGGCACCCCCCGCAAGCTCCTCGACGTCTCCCGTCTGACCTCCCTCGGCTTCAAGCCGCAGATCCCGCTGCGCGACGGCATCGCCCGCACCTACGCCTGGTGGCTGGGCCAACTCGCCCCCGCCGCATGACCGTTCGCCACCGCGCTCGCCGGACGCGCGGTGGCGCACCGGGGTTCCTCGCATCGCCGCGCCCGCCCGTCTCAGTACGCCCCGCGGCCGTCGGTGACCGCGCGCACCGTACGGGCGAGGAGCCCCATGTCCGTGGCCACCGACCAGTTGTCGACGTACCAGAGGTCCAGCGAGACGGTCTCCTGCCAGGACAGGTCCGAGCGGCCGCTGACCTGCCACAGCCCGGTCAGCCCCGGTTTCACGGCGAGCCTGCGCCCCTCCCGCTCGTCGTACCGGGACGCCTCCTCGGGCAGCGGCGGCCGGGGCCCCACCAGGGACATCTGGCCCAGCAACACGTTGAACAGCTGCGGGAGTTCATCGATCGACGTGCGGCGCAGCGTCCGCCCCACGGGGGTCACCCGGGGGTCCCGGCGCATCTTGAAGAGCGGCCCGTCGACCTCGTTGGCCTCGGTGAGCTGTGATTTGCGCGCCTCCGCGTCCGCCACCATCGTGCGGAACTTCCACATGGTGAACGGCTGGTTGTGCTGACCCTGGCGGACCTGGCGGTGGAAGACCGGGCCGCGCGAGGAGAGCCGCACGCTCAGCGCCACCGCGAGCAGCAGCGGTGAGAGCACCAGCAGGCCGAACAGGGCGCCGCCCCGGTCCAGCGCGGCCTTGAGCGCCCCCTGCGGGCCACCGCGCAGCGGCGGCGCGATGTGCAGCAGGGTGAGCCCGGCCGCCGTCACCGGGCGGACCCGGCCGGCCGCGATGCCGGAGAGCTCGGAGGCCACGCACAGGGCGACGCCCGCGTCGTGCAGCCCCCAGCCGAGCCGCCGCAGCCGGTCCCCGGTCAGCTGGGGTCCGGGAGCCACCAGCACCAGGTCCGCGTCGTGGGCGTAGGCCCCGCCGAGCACCGTCGTCACATCGTCGTCCGCCGGGCAGGAGGCGAGCCGCCCCGGCACCTGCACGCCCTCGAACCCCGGCCGGTCGGGGCCCACCGGGATCGCGGCCACCAGCCGATAGGCGTGGTCCTTACGGGAGTTGAGCAGCTCCGCCGCCCGGTCCAGCCCCGCCGCCTCACCCACCAGCAGCACCCGGCGCACCCCCCGCCCCCGCCGCGCGGTCTGCGGCCAGCGCCGCAGCCCCTCCACGGCGGTGGCGACCAGCAGCCCCGGCGCCACGGCCACGACGGCCGTCGCCGGGTCCACGGAACCCCCCGCCGCCGCGTGCAGGACGGCGAGCACCCCGAGGAGCACCAGCCAGTCCCCGAGGGCGCCGAACGCACCGCCCGGCTCGGCGTGCACCGGGTCGGCGTACCGGCCGCGCGCACCGCGTAAACCGGTCCACAGCAGGCCCGCGACCGCCGCGGCGAGCCACGGGCGGGGCTGTTCGCCCAGGTGGAGCAGGAGCCAGGCGGGTCCGGCCATGGCCGCCAGATCGGTCAGCGCACCGCCCGACGGGTGGTGCCCCGGCTTCCGGCGGGCCGGAGCCCGCCCGGCCGGGTCGCGCTCTGCTGTCGGGGCCCTCCACAGCTGTTCCAGGGCCGCCGTACGATTCCGGGAGGCGGCGGTGCGGGGGCGCGGCGCGCCCCGGACCCCCACCGGTCCGGATATGTCAGTTTCCGGTATTTCGACATGCCCCATGAACCCCCCAGTCACAGTCGCACCCCCACAAACGCGACGCATCCGTCGATCCCATGGACTGACGGATGCGCCCTCGCTCGGTGCACGATATCCACACACGTGCCATTTCGCTGGAGTTCTCGTGAAGTTCAGACGGCTCGGTCCAGACTCCCGCGATCCGGCGCAACCGGCTGATCTCGCCTGTGAGGGGCGGTAGTTGACGGATCAACAGGTTTGCAAGCGCTTGTGGGGCGGGGCCTCCGGTGGCCGGACGCGGAGGCGCGCACTCCGGGCGCACGCCGGAGTGAACGGACGAACCCCCTGGCAGCGACCTGCGCTGCCAGGGGGTTCGGGGTCCGTGGGCGGCCCACCCGGGGTGGAAGGGGGCGCCCACGGAGTCACGCGAGGCCCGTCATCCGCCTCCGGGCCCGGCGGTGGATCAGCAGCCCGCCGCCAAGGAGCGCTGCGGCAAGGAGAGTTACCGAGATCACAGTGAGCCCGGTCGCCGCGAGACTGCCGCCGGACGCCGTCTCCGTACCGGAGGAGCCGCCGACACCGCCGCCGACCGTGGAACCTGCGCCGCCGGCCGGTGAACCGGAGGATCCGGAAGAGCCGGACGCGTCGGCGGAGGAGCCGCCGTCGGGACTGCCGCCGGTGCCGCCGCCACCTGTCGAGGCGTCACCACCGGTGGCCGAGCCACTAGTTGGGGAGCCGCCGGTCTGACCGCCCGTGTCACCGGAGCCGCCGGAGTCACCCGAACCACCGCTGTCACCGGAACCACCGCTGTCCGCGCCGCCGTTCGCCTCGGTGACCGTCAGCGTGACCGGAGCCGTACGCGTGGTGCCGACCTCGTTGCGGAACTCGGCGCGGTAGCGGTAGCCGTCCTGGGCGCTCTTCGCGGTGAACGTCAGCACGGGCTCGGCCGCCCCGTCCAGCTCCCGCCAGGTCTGCGAGCCGTCGGTGCTCACCTGCCAGCGGACCGAGGGCTCCGGGGTGCCCTCCGCGCGCGCCGTGAGGGCCACCTCCTCCCCGGCCTCCACCGAGCGGTCGGCGGGCGCCTGGGTGACCAGGGGCGAGACCTGCCGGATGAGCCGGGTGATCTTCCCCTCGGCCGGGCTGGTCACGTAGACCGTGGCCCCGCCGGGTGCGACGGCGAGCGAGGCGGCGCCGAGCTGTGACTGGTTGCCGGGCAGCGAGAGGTCCTTGGCCGCCGGGGTGAAGTCCGCGCTGTCGTACACCGTGAGCGTGCCGTTGTTGTCGTTGGCCGGGTCCGAGAGGTCGCCGCCGTCCTGCCAGACCACGAAGGCGCGGCCGCTCTCGACATCGAAGGCGGCGTCCCGGGCCAGGTCCTTGCCGGCCAGCGTCTTCACCAGCGTGCCCGTGGCGTCGAAGACCAGCACGGACCGGTCGACGCCCACCCACACCGCGCCGCTCGCCGGGTCCGCCTGGATGAACCCGGCCATGCCGCCGGGCCCCGGCAGGTCGAACGAGTCCGTGACGGCGAAGGTGACCAGGTCGACCCGGTGCAGCTTCCCGGCCGCGAAGTCGCCGAACCAGACCGCGTTCCGGGCGGGGTCGGCGGCGAACCGGTTGCCGCCCGGCAGCGTGAGGCTCCGGGTGGCCGTGCCCGTCGCCGTCCCGATCTCGGAGAGCTTCGCGCCCTGGGCGACCAGCACCGTGCCCGGAGCCGTACCGGGTGCGATGTCGGTGACCGTCGACCCGGCCAGCCAGACGCCCGAGGCGGCCGCGTCGCCCGCCTTGGCGCTCCCGACGCCCCGCAGCGGGTAGTGGTAGACCACGCCGTCGCCCGGCAGCGGTCCGGCGATCCGTGCCGCCGTCGAGGCGCGCGGCTCTCCGGTCGGCCCGGGGGCCTGGCTGATCCAGCTCTCGGCCTTCCCGTCCTCGGGGTCCAGCACATAGAGCCCGCGCTCGTCGATGTCGGCCGTGTCGGGGAGGTTGTCCGCGCCGACGTACAGCTTCTTCGAGTCGGGGTGCAACAGCAGGTCCAGCGGCTTGCCCGCCGAGGTGAAGTCGGCGGCGGGCTTGTAGGAGACGGTCCCGGCGGGTACGTCGACACCCTCGCCGCCCGGTTCGCCGGGCTCCTGGTCCGCGAAGACCACGGGGATGCGCACGTCCTGCGTACGGTCGCCGCTCGCGCGGTGGTCGGCCCGGGTGACGACGGAGCACGGTACGTCGGCGCAGTCCAGCCCGTCGCCCTTGGACCGGATCTCTATCTCGACGTCGAACGTGCCGCCGGGGCCGAAGGGCAGGGCGAGTTCACCCTCGTACGGGTCGCCCGGGGGCACGATCCACTGCGAGTTCTTCGAGCCGCCGCTCATGTCGGCGCCGCCGAGGCAGGGGGAGGGGACCCGGTTCGCCCCGTTGTCCTTGCAGAGCGCGACGTAGATGCCGGTCCTGAGCCCGTACCCCTCGCCGGTGACCCGGATCTTCTGACCCGCGGGATCCAGGCCGGTGGTGGCCGAGACGGTGAGCTTCTGGCCCTCGGGGCCGGTGGCGCTCTTCGGGGTGGCGGCGTCGGCGCTGACCGCGGCGCCCGCGGGGACCGCCGCGAGGAGCAGGGCGGCCACGGCGGCCGCGGAGATGCGGCGGCCGGGTCTGCGGGGTCTGCCGGGGCCGGTCGGCGGGGTGCCCGGGGTGGGTGTCATGTCATTCCTCGTCACGACGCGGGGAGCCCGGCCCCGGCGAGGAGCGCCGGGACCGGGCCGATGGCTGGGTGGTGTCCTACACGAAGTCGATCGGCGTGTGGACGTCGTACTTGCGGTCGTTGGTGTCGGTGTGGTCGGCGCGGGTCACCACGGCGCACTCGACGGTGTCGCCGCAGATGTTGCCGCCGCCGAGGTCGGCCTTGACGTGTATCTGCACGCTGAAGGTGCCGCCCGCGCCGAAGGCCGAGCTGTTGGGGAGCGTGCCGCCGCCCAGGTTCGAGACCCAGTGGGAGGCCCCGGTGGTCCCGGCCTCGTCCTGGCCGCCGAGACAGGGGGAGGGCTTGTTGGCGCCCTGAGCCCCGTCCACCACGCAGAGGGTGACGTAGACGCCCTGCCCCGGGTTGTAGCCGCTGCCGGTGACGGTGATGTTCTGCCCGGAGGCGTTCGCCGTGTCGGGGGCGGTCAGCGACAGGTTGTAGGTGGTGCCGCCGTCGGTGATCGTGCGGGTCCCGGTCGCCGCTGCGGCGGGGGAGGCGAGGGAGAGCGCCAGGGCGGCGGCGGAGAGGAGGGCGAGGCCCGTGCGGGCGACGGTACGGGTGGAGGGAACAGCACTCATCGAATGAGCACCTTTCTCGGCATCGGAACCAGAACCACGGACACCCAGTCGACTTAGGTAAGGCACACCTAAGTCGAAAGATGTTGATGTTGTCAACGAAGGGAGACCATCAGGGTCCGGAAAACGATCAGATTCAGCCGAACTCGACCGGCGGAAAGGCCTGTTCCGTCCAGATGGTCTTGCCGGCCGGGGTGTAGCGCGTCCCCCACCGCTGGACGAGCTGGGCGACGATGAACAGCCCGCGCCCGCCCTCGTCGTCCTCCGCGCTGTGGCGCAGATGCGGCGAGGTGTGGCCGGTGTCGGCGACCTCGCAGAGCAGGGTGCGGTCCCTGATCAGGCGCAGCCGCAGCGGCCCGCCGCCGTACCGGACCGCGTTGGTGACCAGCTCGCTGACGACCAGTTCGGTGGCGAAGGACAGCTCCTCGAGACCCCAGACGCTCAGCTGACGGGTGGCCAGTTCACGCGCCCGCCCCACCGTCACCGCCTCGGCGGGCAGCTCCCACTCGGCGACCTGGCTCTCGTCCAGCTGCCGGGTCCTGGCCAGCAGGAGGGCGGTGTCGTCGGCGGTCGTGGCGTCCGGCACCAGCGTGGAGACGGCCCGGTCGCACAACTCCTCCAGCGAGGCGGCGGGGGCGCCGAGCACCCGGCCCAGCGCGGCGAGTCCCTGGTCGATGTCGTGTTCGCGGGCCTCCACCAGACCGTCCGTGAACAGCGCCAGCAGGCTCCCCACCGGGAGTTCGATCTCCATGGACTCGAAGGGCAGACCGCCCAGCCCCAGCGGCGGCCCGGCCGGCAGATCCGGGAACGTCACCTGCCCGTCGGGGTGCACCACGGCCGGCGGCAGATGCCCGGCCCGGGCCATGACACAGCGCCGCGAGACCGGGTCGTACACCGCGTACAGGCAGGTCGCCCCGGTGGTCAGCTCGTCGTACGCGTCGGAGGCCACGCCGTCCCGCGCGCCCGGCCGCTCGTCCAGCGGCTGCCCCACCAGGTCGTCCAGCCGGGTCAGCAGCTCGTCCGGGGCCATGTCCAGCTGGGCGAAGGCGCGCACGCTGGTGCGGAGCCGCCCCATGGTGGCGGCCGCCTGGAGGCCGTGGCCGACCACGTCCCCGACCACCAGGCCGACCCGGGTCCCGGAGAGCGGGATCACGTCGAACCAGTCACCGCCGACCCCCGTCACATCGTCCGAGGGCAGATAGCGGTAGGCGATCTCGACGGCCGACTGCGGCGGGACGTGGTGCGGCAGCAGTTGCCGCTGGAGGGCCAGGGAGGCGGAGCGCTCGCGGGTGAAGCGGCGGGCGTTGTCGATGCAGACCGCCGCCCGGGCCGCCAGCTCGTCCGCCAGGGCGACCTCACCGTTGTCGAAGGTGTTCGCCGGGCCGTGGGCGACCACCCGGCCGGACGTCTCGGGACGCGGACTCCGTACGAAGGTGACGAGCCCCAGCACGCTGCCGCCGACGCGCAACGGGACGACCAGGACGTTGTCGTCGAGTACGAGACCGCCGGAGGCCAGGGAACGGTCCTGCGGCGAACCGGGCGGATAGGCGACCGGGGGGTAGCGGTGGGCCGGGCTCCCCGGGGCGGCCGGATGGAGCGGCTCGCCCGGATCGGCGATCCCCGGGCCCGCGGAGTGCTCACCGACCCGCAGCAGGTCCATGGCCGCCGAACTCCCGGTCGCCGGGAGCTCCCCGCTCATCACCGTCACCCGCGCGATGTCGACCCGTACGGCGGCGGCGAACTCCGGCACGGTCACCTCGGCGATCTCCTCGGCGGTGGTGACCACGTCCAGGACCGTGCCGATCCGGCGGCCGACCTCCACCAGCAGGGCGAGACGCTGCTGGGCGCGCTGGCGGTCGGAGATGTCGAAGGCGTCCTCGCAGACCCCGAACACATGCCCGTGGGCGTCCTGCAACCGGTAGTAGGAGCAGGACCACAGGTGCTCGGTGCCCGGGTCGCTCGGCGGGATGCCCTGGAAATGCAGGTCGAGGATGGGTTCGCCGGTGTCGATCACGTGGTGCATCACGGCGTCGAGAGTCTGCGGGTATCCCGGGGTGACGAAACGGCCCCCGGAGTACAGCTCGTCGGCCCGCATCCCCCGGTACTCGGCCAGCGGCCTGCCGATCTCCCGCTCGTAGGCGGTGTTGCTCCAGGTCAGCCGGAGGTCGGTGTCGTAGATGGCCAGGCCGACGGGCGACTGGGTGGCGAGCCCCTGGAGCAGGGCGAGCCGGGACTCCCACTGCCGCAGCTCCCCGAGCTCGGCGGCGACCAGCACCCGGCCCGGGGTCTCGGCACCGCCCTCGCCGACCCCGTCCGCCAGCGGGCACATCGTCGTCGCCACCAGCAGCTCCCGGCCGTCCTGGTGGCGCGCGAGGCGGATCTCGCTGCCCTCGGGCGGTCCGGGCCCCGGGCGCTCGGCCGGACCCGGGCGGTCCGACGCGGCCGGGAGGGGCCCCTCGGCGGGCAGCGGTGACAGGAACACGCTCAGGGGCCGCCCGACGGCCTCGTGCGGCCCGTAACCGAGCAGCTCGGTGGCGGCGGGGCTCCAGCCGACGACCGTGTCCCGGCCGTCCAGAACCACCGTGGCCGCCCTGGCGATGTCCAGGGGGCCACGGAAGTCTGCGGCATCCGCCGCTCTGGTCGCGCTCACCGCGCCACACCGGCCTGGTCCATGGTCTTCAGAATCCGCCCTGGCCCCGGCGGGCACAACTGCGGTACGCCCGCGCCACGGCCGATCGGGGCGGATTCCGGCCGTCACCGGTGCGGTCGGCGGTGCGGTCAGCGCACGCCGTCGGGCCGGAACTGGACGCTGATCCTCGGCCCCAGGGCCCGTGCCGTCTTGGGGACCGCGTGCTCCCAGGTCCGCTGGCAGCTGCCGCCCATGACGATCAGGTCGCCGTGCCCGAGCGACCGGCGTACGGGCACGGGACCCGGCCGGCGGGGCCGCAGCGCCAGGTGGCGCGGTGCCCCGAGGGAGAGGATCGCGACCATGGTGTCCTCGGTGGAGCCTCGGCCGATCGTGTCACCGTGCCAGGCGACCCCGTCCCGGCCGTCCCGGTAGTAGCAGAGCCCGGCCGTGGTGAACGGCTCGCCGAGCTCGCTCCCGTAGTGCGCGCTCAGCGCCGTACGGGCGGCGTCGAGAGCGGGGTGCGGCAGGGGATCGCTCCCGCCGAAGAAGGCCAGCAGCCGTGGGACCGCCACCACCCGCTCGTACATGACCCGCTGCTCCGCCCGCCAGGCCACACCACCGGCCAGCGCCTCGAACAGGGCGTCGGCCCCCTGGAGCCATTGCGGGAGTACGTCGATCCAGGCGCCGTGGCCGAGATGCTCACGGCGCAGCCCGTCCAGGGGGCGGACGGTGATGTCGTTCCCCTGGTCGAAGAGGGAGGTCTGGAGGTGTACGGACATGGAACGAGCGTAACGCTATTCGTACGGGTGTGCGAATAGCTGGCCGGTCGGCTCAGCTCTCGTCGATCAGGCCTTCTTGCTCAGCTCTCCTTGATGAGGTCGGCGCACTTCTCGCCGATCATCATGGTCGTGATGCACGGATTGGCCGTGGTCAGCACCGGCATCACCGACGCGTCGGCCACTCGCAGCCCGGTGACCCCCTTGACCCGCAGCTGCGGGTCGAGGGGCGAGTCCGGGTCGTCCACCGCACCCATCCGTACCGTCCCCGCCGGGTGGTAGACGGTGTTGTGGGTCTCGCGGATGTAGTCGAACAGCTCCGCGTCCGTGGTCGCGCCCGCCCCCGGCGCCAGCTCGGTGCCCGCCCAGGCGGCCATCGGCGGCTTCGCCACGATCTCCCGGGCGAGGCGGAGCCCGTACGTCATCACCCGTACGTCGTGCTCGTCGGTGAAGTAGCGCGGATCGACCCGGGGCTTGTCCCGGAAGTCCCGGGTGCGGAGGCGGACCGTGCCCCGGGAGCGGGCGCGGGTGACGTTAGGGGTGAGGCAGAACGCGTTCTCCGAGGTGGGGTAGCCGCGCCGGTAGGTGTTCAGGTCGAACGGGACCGAGCCGTAGTGGAACATCAGGTCCGGCCGGTCCAGGCCCGGCTCCGTGTCGGCGAAGATCCCGATCTCCCACCACTGGGTGGAGGCGGTGACCATGGGCTGCTTCGCCTCCCACATGATCACGCCCTCCGGGTGGTCCTGGAGGTGCGAGCCGACACCGGGGGAGTCGACCCGGACATCGATCCCGGTCTCCCGCAGGTGCGCGGCCGGGCCGATCCCGGAGAGCATCAGCAGCTTGGGGGAGTCGATCGCCCCGCAGGCGACGACCACTTCGCGCCGGGCGTGCACCCTGCCGCTGTGGACGGTGTCGGGCTCCAGGTACTCCACGCCGGTGCACCGCTTGCCGTTCTCGCCGCTCTCACCGTCGAACAGCAGCCGTTTCGCCTGGAGCCCGGTCCGTACCTCCAGGTTGGGCCGCTTGCCGAGGATGGGATGCAGGTACGAGACCGAGGCCGAGGAGCGGGTGCCGTCCTCGCGGGCGTTGATCTGGAACCAGTGCGCGCCCCGGAGGACGGTGGTGCCCGTGTTGAACGGGGTGGTGGGGATGCCGGTCTCCGCGCACGCCTCCAGCAGCGCCGTACCGCACGGGTCGTCCGGCGGGACCGTACGGAGGGTGACCGGGCCCGAGCGGCCGTGGTGGTCGCCGGGTGCGTCGTTCGTCTCCAGCCGCTTGTAGAGCGGGAAGCAGTCCGCCGCGCTCCACCCGGTGCAGCCCAGCGCGCCCCACTCGTCGAGGTCCTCGGCCGGGGCCCAGAAGGCGATGCACGAGTTGTGCGAGGAGCAGCCGCCGAGCACCTTGGCGCGGGCGTGGCGCATGAAGCTGTTGCCGTACTCCTGCGGCTCCACCGGATAGTCCCAGTCGTAGCCGGACTCCAGCAGCGCCATCCACCGGTCCAGCCGCAGGATGCTCTCGTCCCCGACGTCCGAGGGGCCCGCCTCCAGGACGCAGACGGTGACGGAGGGGTCCTCGGTGAGCCGGGCGGCGACGACGGCACCGGCCGTACCGCCGCCGACCACGACGTAGTCGTACACGGGCACAGGGCTCTCTACGGGCATCGCGTCTCCAGGGCTCAAGGATTCTGCGGCGGAACGGTGGGGTCCTCGGGCAGGAAGCGGTGCTCGGCGAGCACGCCCGTACGGTGCCGCTGGACGAACCAGTAGTAGGCGAAGCCGCCCAGCGCGACGACGCCGATGAACAGGAACGCGCCCCACCGCAGGTACCAGTGCTGCGGGCCCGTCGCGTTGTAGACCTCGGCGCGCGGCCAGGCCAGGTTGAGGGACATCGCCGTGCCCCACAGCACCGCCAGCACGTTGACCGGCAGCCCCCACCGGCCCAGCGAGAACGCGCCCTCGCGCGGCTGCCAGGTGCCGCGCAGCCGCTGGAGCAGCATGGGCACGGTGACCAGCAGATAGGCCACGTAGATCATGATGATCGCGATGCTGGTGATCACCGAGAAGATCTGCGGCTGGTTGATGTTGACCACCAGGATCACCACGCCGACCACCCCGATCAGCACGGCGGGCACCACCGGCGTCTGGAAGCGGGGGCTGACCCTGGCCAGCTTCGATCCGGCGGGGAGGTTGTTGTCCCGGGCCATGGCGAACATCAGCCGGATACCGGCCGCCTGCACGGCCAGCACGCAGACGGTGATCGCGACGACCACCGACCAGAGGAAGACCTCCCCGATGGTCTCGCCGAGCGTCGCCAGCACCACGTACTGGAGCCCGCCCGTGGACAGCTCCTCGGCCTGGAGGTCCGGCACCGAGAGCAGCGCGAAGAGCAGGATGAACGCGCCGATCAGGAACGACGCGATGAGCGCCCGCAGGATGGCGCGGGGCGCGTTGCGGCCCGGGTTGTGCGACTCCTCTCCGAGGGAGGAGGCGGTGTCGAAGCCGTACATCACATAGGCGGAGGCGAGCGAGGCGGTGAGGAACGCCCCGAAGTAGCCGAGCGACTGGCCGGTGCCGAGGCCGTACGTCTCCGTCAGCGCGGTGCTGGGGCCGCGGGTGATGTGCGCGCCCAGGAAGATGATCAGGGCGACGGCGGCGACCAGTTCGATGAAGACGCCAGCGGAGTTGATGCGGGCCATCAGCTTGATGCCGAACGCGTTCACCAGCGTGGAGAAGAGGATGAGCACCGTGCCCAGGAGGACGGCGTTGGCCGCCTGGTCGTTCTGGCCGCTGCCGTCGCCGATGAACTGGAACCAGCCGTCGATCTGCGGCAGCGTGATCTGGTACGCCAGCGCCACCGCCGAGAGCGTGACCATGGTGGCCGTCATCATCATCCAGCCGCCGAGCCACCCCACATGCGGGCCGCCCATCTTCTTGGCCCAGTTGTAGACCGAACCGGCCACCGGATAGCGGGCCGCCAGCTCGCAGAAGCACAGGGCCACCATCAGCTGCCCGCAGAAGACCATCGGCCAGGACCACCAGTAGGCGGGACCGCCGAAGCTGACGCCGAAGTAGAAGAGCTGGAAGGTGCCGGTGAGGATCGAGATGTAGCTGATCCCGGCGGCGAAGGTGTGGAAGTTGCCGAGGGTGCGCTTGAGTTCGGGCCGGTAGCCCATCTCCCCGAGCGCGTCGTCGTCGTGCTGCGTCTGGGTTCTCGGCGCTCCGCCCGGCTCCGTACTGCCGTCCGCGCTCACTCGAACCACCGCTGCGGGGTCGCGGCCGCATTGCGCCAGATGTGCTTGGCCTCCTGGTACTCGGCGAGCCCCGCCGGACCCAGCTCACGGCCGAACCCGGACTGCTTCATGCCGCCCCACTCCGCCTGCGGTACGTAGGGGTGGAAGTCGTTGATCCATACGGTGCCGGCGCGCAGCCGCGAGGCCACCCGGTGGGCGCGCCCGCCGTCCTGCGTCCAGACCGCGCCCGCCAGCCCGTACACGGTGTCGTTGGCGAGCCGCACCGCCTCGTCCTCGTCCCGGAACCGCTCCACCGTGAGCACCGGCCCGAACGACTCGTCCCGCACCACCGACATGGACGAGCGGCACTCGTCCAGCACGGTCGGCGGGTAGTAGAAGCCGTCCGCCAGCGCGGGATCGTCGGGCCGCGCGCCCCCGCAGCGCAGTACGGCGCCTTCGGCGATGCCCTCGGCCACGTACGCCTCGACCTTGTCGCGATGGGCGGCGGAGATCAGCGGGCCGCTGCGGGCGTCCTCGTCGAAGGGGCCGCCGAGCCTGATCCGGCGCGCCCGCGCCACCAGCTCGTCCACGAACCGGTCGTGCAGTTCGTCCTGGACGAGGAGCCGCGCCCCCGCCGAGCAGACCTGCCCCGAGTGGAGGAAGACCGCCATCAGCCCGTAGTCGACGGCGGTCTCGAAGTCGGCGTCGGCGAAGACGATGTTCGGGTTCTTGCCGCCCAGCTCCAGGGCGACCTTCTTCACGGTCGGCGCGGCGGCCGCCATGATGGCGCGCCCGGTGGCGAGCCCGCCGGTGAACGAGACCATGTCCACCCGGGGGTCCTCGGTGAGCGGCGCGCCCACGGCGGCCCCCGCCCCGAGCACCAGATTGGCGACCCCCTCCGGCAGCTCGGCCTCGACGAGCAGCCCCATGAGCAGGACGGCGGTGTGCGGGGTCAGCTCACTGGGCTTGAGGACGAAGGTGTTGCCTGCGGCGAGCGCAGGCGCGACCTTCCAGGCGGTCTGGAGGAGCGGATAGTTCCACGGGGTGATGAGCGCGCAGACCCCGACGGGTTCGTACACGATCCGGCTGTCGACGTCCGCGACCCCGGTGTCGACGACCCGGCCCCCGTCCCCGGTGGCGACGAGATTGCCGAAGTACCGGAAGCAGTTGGCGATGTCGTCCATGTCGTAGGCGCTCTCGACGAGCCGCTTGCCGGTGTCCAGCGACTCGGCCCGCGCGAAGATGCCTTTGTCACGCTCCAGCAGCTCCGCGACCCGCAGCAGCAGCCGCCCGCGCTCGGCGGCCGGCGTCCGGGGCCAGGGCCCGTCGTCGAAGGCGGCCCGGGCGGCGGCGACGGCCGCCTCGGCGTCCTTGCGCCCGCCCTCGTCGACGGTGGCCACCAGCGTGCCGTCGGCCGGGCAGCGGATCTCCCGCGTGCCCGCCTCGGCGGCGGCGGTCCACCGGCCGCCGATGAACAGCTCCGGCATGGGCTCCTCCTGTACGGGGTTCCTGTGCGGGGTGGGCGGGCGGCCTCCGGCACCGGTGCCCCGGCACCCTCTGTGGTCACTCCAGGACCGAGGGTAAGGGTGGCCGTGCGCACGTGCACCGCAAGCGCGGCCGTGGCGATACCGCGGCCTCCCACTCCGCGGTTCGTCCCGGCCGCCCGAGGCCCACCTGCCGGCTTCCGCCGCGCAGGCAAGGTCCCGCGCGGGACGCTGCCCGGTGGTCAGGAACGCGGTCACCGCGCCCTTCGCGCACGCATTGTCGTCGAAGGGATGGACGCCGTGGCCGCCCTGGCCGTCCGTCACCGGCGTGGCCCGCTGCCCGAACGCCCGCCGCAGCTCCCGGGCGCCGGCCGGCGGAGTCCCCAGGGCGCGCTCGTTTGCACCATGAGCACGTTCGACGGGCCCCGGCCACCGATCCGCACCGGCGGCTCCACCTGTCCGCCCGGCCAGAACGCGCACGGCCCGATCCCAGCCGTGGAGGCGCCGAGCATCGGATACCTGAGCCGGTCGACCGCGACGTTGCGCTGAACATGTCTATGGACCCCGCTCCGGGACGGTCACCGGACGGGGGCCGAACGAGGTGCGCGGGCTTTCCCCCGCTCATCCGCCGGCGGCGAACCGGCCGCGCGTTCGCTGCCGAAGACCGGCGGCGCGACCGGTTCTTGCCCGGGACGAACCCATGGTCCTCACAGGGACTGGAGTTCTCCCGGGCCGGCGTTCCCCTCCGTTTCGGCCTTGAGAGCACAGTCGACGCAGACCGCGCTGCCGACCAGCACCATCAGCACCGCCAGCCCACCGAAAGCGAATACCATGCAGAATTCCATATCAGCACTCCTCCGGAGTCAGGGACTTTTCGTTGGACCGATGCCGGGCTCGCGGGCCCACACCCGCAAGAACCGGTGGCGGCTGCGAGTCGCGTCACGCTTGTCGGACGCTGGTGAGATGGGCGAAGACGACGACGTTGGCCGCGTAGCCCGCCTTCTTGTCGAAGCGGCCGCCGCAGGTGATCAGCCGTAGTTCCGGCCGTCCCCTTTCTCCGTACACCTCCTTGTCGGGGAAGGACGTCTTCTGGTAGGTGCGGACCGCGTCGACGGTGAAGACGGCGGTACGCCGGTCGGCCCGGGTGACCTGGACGGTGTTGCCGGCGCGCAGCATGCTGATGTTGAGGAAGACGGCCGGCCCGGTGAGGGTGTCCCGGTGCCCGACCGCCAGCGCGGTTCCCGCCTCGCCTGGCGTGGGGCCGTCGCCGTGCCACCCGACCAGTTTCGGTTTGTCGATGGGCGGGGTCCCGGGGTGGCCTGCCGGGTCGAGGGGCAGCGCTACGACCGGTGCTTGCAGTGACAGTGCCGGGATGGCCAGCTTCGTCGCCGGTGAGCGAGGGAGCGGGCCGGGTGGCGGAGCCGTCGGCTTCGCCCTCGGTTTCGCGGCGGCTGTGGGACGGGGGTGTGCCGCCGGTGAGCGGGGTTCCTCCATGGCCCGCCCCGTCGGCGACGGCCGCGGTGATGTCTTCCCGTCGGCACCTGAGGCGGTGGCGGTGCCGTGGTCCGGGGATCCGTTGTCGCATCCCTGGACCACGGTTGCCACCAGCGTGAAGGTGACGCTCAGCGTGATGGTGAGGCGGCAGGCGCGGCTCGGGCCACGGCGCCGCCGACGACGGGGGCGGGGGCGGGGGCGATCGGTGTTACGCGGCGCCATGGGCGCGGCGTCGGGCGGCCCGGCGGGTGAGGAACAGCGCGAGCACGCCTACTCCGCCCGCCGCCACTGCCGAGGTCGCACCGAGCGGCATGCCGTCCTCCGCCGTGGTGCCGCTCTCGACGGTCGGGACGCCACCGCCGCCGGCGGGCACGCCGCCGGTGGGACGGCAGTCGACGGTGAAGATCTTCTGCTTGGGCACGCCGCCCGGGAACGTCCAGGTCACCTTGTACTGGCCGTTGGGCAGGGAGTAGTCCTGGGAGTGGCCCTTGCCCGTGGCCAGGGTGACGGCGGCGGTGAGCGTGGGGCGGGTCGGGGTCGCCGGCTGCGGGGCGATGGTGATGTTGATCAGCGGTACGGTCTCGAAGTTGACGGCGGAGAGGTTGAACCGGCAGACCTTGGTCTCGTCGCGGGAGTCGCCGTACGGCGTACCTGCCCGGTGAACCTTGAGCTCACCGCTGTCGCCGGGCGCGGCGTGGGCCGCGGACGTACCGGCGAGGGACATCCCGGCGACCGCCGAGGCCGCGAGGGCCGCGGTGGTGAGGCGCCGGGCGGACGAGCGCGAGAGCTTGGATGAAGACATGACGACTCCTGGATGGTGGGATTGTCGTACTAATCCGGGTGGGGTTCCAGGAATGCCACATGCATCAGGTGACGTGGTGTCACCACACGGACACGCAGCGTTATTTGCACCGAAAGGAGCACGCCGGGCCTGAGGGCGCACGCGTCCGCCATGCCCCGAGGCCCGGGGCGGCTACGCCGCGATGTGCGCCGCGAGGAAGCGCTGGACGGCGGGCAGGACGCCGAAGTGGTCGTGAGCGACGTCCGGCACGGTGTCCAGACGGGTCCCGATGCCGTGCCGGTGCCAGTTCCTCCGCAGGGTGTCGAGGCGATCGGCGCGGTGGGCGCCGGCCGGGTCGGGGCCGTCCGGGGAAAGGTCCGCGGTGCTGGTGTCGCCCTCGCCGATGACCAGCTGTACGGGCAGGCGCCGCAGTGCGGCCGGGTCGGCCTGGATCCCGAACTTCTCCACCATGTCGGCGGTTCCGTGCCACCAGGGCAGGGAGGGGTCGAGCAGGGTGACGCGGCCGGGCGCCCCGACCGACAGGGACGCCAGCCGGCCGGGGTGCAGGTAGGCGAAGCGGTGGGCGAACTGGCCGCCGCCGGAGAATCCGTGCAGATGGAAGCGGTCCGTCTCCAGGTGCCAGCGGGCGGCGGCCTCCTCGACCATGTGCAGCAGCAGCGTGTCGGCCCGGATCACCGGCGACAGGAGCTTGTAGCTGTCCAGGTCGTTGGGGCCGGTGATCCCCGCCGGGAAGAGCGGCGCCAGGACGACGCAGCCGTGGTCCTCGGCGAAGCGTGCGAAGGCGTCGCGGAGCGTCTCCGCCCGGCGGCGGGTTCCGTGCACGGCGACGACCAGCGGGTAAGCCGGACCGGCCGGGCGGTACTCCCTGGGCACGTAGAGGCAGTAGGAGAAGCGCGGATCGCGGGACAGGGCGAACAGCGGTGTGGGGCCGGTGAGAAGGGACAGGGCGGGGTGGCCCGGGGGGAAGTCGGCCGGTGTGAGCGGGCGTTCCGTCGTCATGGGCGGGGCTCCGTTCCGAAGGTGAGGTCCATCAGGGGCGCGTACTGCTGGCCCGCGTAGCAGTCGGCGTCGCGCAGGTCGCCCTGGACGGTGGGCCGGGGGAGGGAGACCTTGACGGCGAGGGCGAGGGGGTGGTTGACGACGAGGATGTCCTCGGGGTCGGCCCCGTACAGCTGGGCGAAGAGGTCCTCGGTGAGGAAGCCCGAGGCGACGAGGGCGTCGTAGGCGGCCTGGTCGCGGCACATGAAGTCGAAGGTGAGGGTGAAGGGCCCGGCGTTCTTGGAGCGGACCAGGGAGCAGTGGTCGAGCAGGGTGGCCATGGGTTCTACAGCTCCTCGGTGGCGGTGCGGAACAGTTCGGTGGGGGTGACCCCGGTGGCGACGTGGTTGAGCGTGAAGCGGTACAGGGCCCCGCGATCCGTCTCGGGCGGGGAGTAGGGGTAGGCGAGGGTGGAGACCAGGCCGTCGTACTCGGGGATGGGCAGGTGGCTGCTGGCGTGCGCGACGAACGTGGCGACGGCGTGCGCGGTGGCCTGGTCCGGTGCGGTGACGGTGATCAGGACGCCGAGTTCGCGCGGGCGCAGCGGTTCGGGTTCCGCGGCGGCCAGGACGGCGCCGTCGCCGTAGAGGCGGTAGTCGATGTCGATGTCGGCGGGGTCCACGGCCCCGCCGAACACGTCGAGGATCTTGTCCGCGAAGTGCTTCCTGGCGAACGGCAGCAGTTCGGGGAGCCGGCGGATGACGACCTGGTCCCGGACGCCTCCGACGATGACGGTCTGATAGCCGACGAGTTCGGCGCCCTCCAGCTTGTTGGTGTAGACCTCGGCGGGGTGGAAGCGCGCTCCGCGTACCCGTACGGTGCGCTCGTCGACGGCCTCGTACGTCGCACGGGTGGTGTCGAGGACGCCCGAGGGTTCGACGACGTGGAACGGGTCGGCGTTCTCGTACAGGGTGTGCGCGGCCACCGAGCGGGGGGTGAGCCGGCTGTCCTCGGCGAGGGTGGTGACGTCGAAGTGGTCGTCGCGCAGGTGGACCAGGAGCCCGTTGGCGGACGGCGGGACGGCGCAGGCCGCGCCGCACTCGATGGTCTTGGCCATGTGCCAGGTCAGGCCGGGGTCGGCGCCGTGCATCCGCGGCACCGCGGCGAACAGGGCGGTGTCGCTGGCCCGCCCCGCGAGTACGACGTCGCACCCGGCGCCCAGGGCCTCCTGGATGGGCTCCGCCCCCATCATGGCGACGGTGTGGCCGCGGCGGAACAACTCCCTGCCGATGGCGGGGGCGTGGGGCAGCGGCTTGATGCGGCCCTCGTCGAAGAGGGACTCCAGCCGTTCGCGGGGCTGGTCGGAGTAGATCAGGCCGAGGGTGAAGTGCAGGTCCTCCTCGGCGGCGAGGGCCCGTACGAGGGCGGCGACCCGGTCCACACCGACATCGCGCCCGCTGGTGCCGCAGGAGCCGATGATCAGCGGGACGCCGAGCTCGTCCCGGGCCTTCAGGAGCAGGCGCAGGTCCCGGGAGACGGCCTGGTCGGACAGCTTGGGGAGGCCGGAACCGAGTGCGGCGGGCCCGGAGTCGGTGGAGCCCGCGTCGCAGGCGATGACGTGGGGACGGGCAGCCACGCCACGCGCGAAGGCGGCGGCGTCGAAACCGGCGCCGAGGGCTCCGGTGGGAGCGAGGATACGGAGTTCCATGAGTGTCTGTGTCTCCTGATGAAGGGTGTGGCGGGAGCCGGTCAGGCCGACGGCGCGGGGGTGCGCCGGGCCAGGCGGGTGAAGACGGCGAAGGTGACGACGGCGAAGAAGGCGCCGTTCAGGAGCATGTAGCGCCAGCCGGTGAGGTCCACGGTGAAGCCGAGCAGGGCCGGGCCCAGCGCCGCTCCGGTGGAGGAGGCGACGGTGTACAGGCCGGTGTAGGTGCCCAGCACATGGCGGCTCGGGGCCAGGTTCCAGAGGGCGACGAGAGCGTTGACGGCGAAGGTGGCATAGCCGGCCGAGGTGACGATCATCGCGACGACGGTGCCCGGCACCGTGGGTGAGGCGAAGCCGATGAGCAGCCCGGCGATGAAGACGCCGACGCCGTACCGGATGGCCCGTACCTGCCCCAGCCTGGCCGAGACGTAGGCGAGGGGGATCACGCAGACCAGGAAGGCGACGGCGCCCGGCAGGGCCAGTCCGCCGGCCGCGCCCCGAGAGAGGCCCAGCGTCTCCATGCCGTAGGGGGTCAGCTGCGAGCGCAGGGCGGACCACATGCCGGCGAAGCAGAAGATGCCGAGCATGAGCAGGAGCCGGGCCCGGGAGGGGTCGCGCACGAGGTTCCTGACGATGGCCCAGGGGGACGCGGGCTCCTCCTCGGGTGCCGCCTCTCGGCCCGCGGCCGGGGTGTCGTCCCGCGCCGGGTGGACGGTGGGCCCCCGGCCCAGGAAGGCCCGGGACACGGCGAACAGCAGCAGCATGAGCGCGGGCGGGACGGCGAAGGCAAGGGTGATGCTGCGGTCGAGGACCAGCAGGCTGATCAGTGCGGAGACGATGATCGTGAGGCCGACGCCGGCCTTCACGAACCCCTGGGCCTTGCTCCGGTGTGCGGGGGGCACGTAGTCGGAGACCAGCGTCTCGGTCACGCCCTTGAACGCGTTCGCGATCACGGCGAACGCGATGACGCACACCATGAGCGCGGACAGGCTGTTCGTCCACGGGATCAGGGCGAAGGGCACGGAGGCGAGGACGGCCCCGATGAGGATGACCGCCCAGCGCCCTCTGCCCTCGCGCGCTCGCCGGTCGGAGACGAACCCCATCCATGGCTGGATCAGCACCCCGAGCACGTTGTCCAGGCCCATGATCAGCCCGATCAGGCCTGCTGAGGTGAGGTACCGGCGGAGTTCGCCGGGGACCTGCGCGTCGTAGAAGTTCCACACCGATTCCTGGGCGAAGACGGCGAGCGCCACCCACAGGACGGTGCCGCGGTGCATCGGCCGAAGGTCGGGCGGCGGGTCGGCCCCGGGGGCGCGGCTCGTCTTCGAACCGGGGGCGAGGTCGGAGGGCATGGCGGCTCCTTTGCCATATGCCATAGCAAGAGTGGTCTGCGAGTAGCTCGGACAGCCGCGTCCCGTGCGGCCGTCAGACGGGTATGTCCGGTAAAAATTCGGCGGTTTGGGTGGAATGCCCGGACGGGTGGGCGCTCCGGGAAGGCCGACTGCTTACAACCTTCGCAATGTGCTATAGCATCCGAGCTGTGAAGAGGGCGGCTTTCAGCCCGTCAGGCTTCTCAGCCGGAGTACCGCTCCGCGATGAGGGGTGAGTTCGCAGTACGGCTGTGCGCGGCCATGAGCTCCGCCGCGAGGTCGCCGTCACCCGAGGCGATGGCGTCGTAGATGGACCGGTGCTGCCGATAGCGCTCGTCCAGCGCGCTACGGTGGCCGTGCAGATCGGTGAGGACGGCGCTGCGGCGTTCGTCGATCCCGAACGCGTCCACCATGCGCAGCATCTGCATCAGGGTGGGGTTGGCACCGGCCCGGTCCACCAAGGCGTGGAAGCGCCGCATGTGGTCCAGGATCTCCGTGACCAGCCCGCGTTCCTCCTCGCTGCCCTCCTGTGCCGCGGCCGCCTTGCCGCGCAGGGCGTCGGCCGTGTCCAGGAGGTCACGCATCTCCCGCCGCTGGGCGGCGGTCGACTTCTCCGCGGCCAGGCGGGCGGCCAGCGCGCGGAGCACGTCCTGGATCATGGTGAACTCCCGCAGCTCCTCCTCCTCGAACTTCGCGACGCGTACGGAACGCGGGCCGGCCCTCTCCACCAGCCGGTCCTGCTCCAGGCGGCGCAGCGCCTCGCGCACCGGGGTCGGGCTGATGTTCAGCGAATCGGCCAGCCCCCGCTCGGTCACCTTCTGCCCGCGCTCCAGCACGCCCGCCAGGATCGCCTCGCGGATGGCCTGGTAGGCCTGGTCGCCGAGGGATGCGGAAGACGTCAGGTGCGGCAGCTGGTCCATGCTCCGTAGCGTATTTGCTACAGCGCCCGTGTCAACCGTTCCGGCAAGGAGCGCTGCGGGGCCGCGAGCCGTCCGCGGCCGCCCCGGGGCCGGCCCGTCAGGCCGCCAGCCGCCGTGGCAGCTCCGACGCGAGATGGCCGACGAAGCGGCTGACCCGGGGCGGAACATGGTCGCCGTCCGCGTACAGCGCGTAGATGTCGGCGGCCGGGGTGGGAAGGTGCGGCAGCACCCGTACCAGCTCCCCACGCCTCAGGTACGGCGCGACATGCCACTCCGAGCGCATGATCACCCCCCGTCCCCGCAGCGCCCAGTCGGTCACCACGTCACCGTCGTTGCTCGACAGGCTGCCGTGCACCCTCAGCTGCCGGGGGCGGGCCGCGTCCCCGAAACGCCACAACGCGTAGTCGCCCTCGTTCTCCCGCAGCACGATGCAGTTGAGCCCGGCCAGGTCCTCGACGGACTGCGGGACGCCGTGCTCGGCCAGATAGGACGGGGCCGCACAGGGCACCCGCCGATTGGCCGCCAGACGGCGCATCCGCAGGGAGGAGTCGGCCGGCGCGCCCACGTGGACGGCCACGTCGAAGGTGCGGCGGTGCGGACGCAACGGCAGGGCGGAGGTGTGCAGTTGCGCGTGCAGCCCGGGGTGGTCGGCCGCGAACTCGCCGAGCAGCGGGGCCACATGGGCCCGCCCGAGCCCGATGGTCGACTCGACGGTCAGCGAGCCGCGCAACTCCGCCGACCGGCCGGCGAGCGAGCCCTCCAGCTCCCGCACCTGGTCGAGGATCGACTGCGCGCGCGCCGCATACCGCTCGCCCTCGGACGTCAGCGACATCCGCCGGGCTCCCCGCCTGACGAGCCGGACGGCCAGGCGCCGTTCCAGCGCGGCGAGGCGCTTGCTCACGACGGACAGGGAGCACCCCAGCTCGCGGGCGGCGGCCGTGAGCGTCTCATGGGAGGCCACGATCTGGAAGAACCACAGATCGTCCATCGAGGACCGGCCGGCCTCGGTGGGGTACGGCGGGCGGGCAGAGCTTTCCACCAGGGAAAGCCTACCTTGCCGTCCACGGCCTTGTCCGGTGCATCCGCGCTGGCCAAGGTGGGCGGCGCAGGCTGCGCACGACAGGGACAGGAACGGGACTCCTCCCGCCGTCGGCGCCCCCGACCCCGCCACCCGAGGAGCCGCCCCGTGCCCCACCGCTACCGCATCGCAGCTGTTCCCGGCGACGGCATCGGCAAGGAGGTGATGCCCGAGGGGCTGAGATGCCTCCGGGCCGCGGCCGACGCACACGGATTCACCCTCGACGTCACCGAGTTCGGCTTCGCCGCCGCCGACTACTGGCTCCGGCACGGCACCATGCTCCCCGAGGACTGGAAGAGTGTTCTCGGCGACTTCGACGCCATCTACTTCGGTGCGGTCGGCTGGCCGGAGGTGGTCCCGGACCATGTGTCGCTGTGGGGCAGCCTGCTGCAGCTGCGCCGTGGGTTCGACCAGTATGTCAACCTCCGTCCGGTCCGGCTGCTGCGCGGGGTCCGCGGTCCTCTGCGCGACCACGGCCCCGGGGACATCGACTTCTTCGTCGTACGCGAGAACACCGAAGGGGAGTACTCCAGCATCGGGGGCCGGATCTTCGAGGGCACCGAACGCGAGACGGTGCTGCAGGAGACCGTGATGACACGGACCGGAGTCGACCGTGTGCTGCGGTACGCCTTCGAGCTCGCCGCCACCCGGCCGCGCCGGCGCCTCACCTGGGCGACGAAGAGCAACGGGATCTCGATCTCGATGCCGTACTGGGACGAGCGGGCGGCCGAGATGGCGGCGCGCTACCCGGAGGTGGCCGCGGACAAGGACCACATCGACATCCTGGCCGCCCGGTTCGTCCTCCAGCCCGACCGGTACGACGTCGTCGTGGCCAGCAACCTCTTCGGCGACATCCTCTCCGACCTCGGGCCCGCGTGCACCGGCACGATCGGCATCGCGCCGAGCGCCAACATCAACCCCGACCGGGTCTTCCCCAGCCTGTTCGAGCCGGTGCACGGATCGGCACCGGACATCGCCGGGCTCGGCATCGCCAACCCCGTGGGCCAGATCTGGAGCGGCGCGATGATGCTGGACCACCTCGGCGAGCACGAGGCGGCCGCCCGGGTCGTCGCGGCGATCGAGAACGTCCTCGACGCCCGGCCCGACGTGGTCACCCCCGACCTCGGCGGCACCGGCACGACGGCGGGACTGGGGGCGGCGATCGCGGCGGCCGTCGCGGCGGGCGCCGATGTGAAAGAGCCGTCATGACGACGGCATCGGCCGAGGAACAGCACGCACCGACACGCCGCATCACGCTCCTGGTGGCCCTCGCCGTCTTCGCCCAGGAGTCGACCTGGAACTTCTACGAGTCCCAGGTACCGCCCCTCCTGCGCGAACACCTCACCAGCGCGGCCCTCGTCGGGCTGCTGATGGGCATGGACAACCTCCTGGGCATCTTCATCCAGCCCTGGATCGGGAACCGGTCGGACCGGACCCGGACCTCGTGGGGGCGGCGGATGCCCTACCTGCTGGTCGGCATGCCGACCGCTGCCGTGCTCTTCGCCCTCATACCGCACGCCGACGCGTCGCTGCCGCTCCTCATCGCCCTGATGTTCGCCTACGCCCTCGTGGCCAACACCTTCAAACCCATCGCGGAAGCGCTGGTGCCGGACTTCGTCGCCGCCGAACGGCGCAGCCGCGCCAACGCGGTCGTCAAGATCGCCTCCAGTCTCACGGTCATCGTCGCCGCGGTCATCAGCATCCTTCTGATCGACACCCACCTGGAAATCGCGTTCGCCATCCCATCGGTGATCATGCTGCTGTCGATCGGAGTGCTGGCGGCCACGGTGCGCGACAGCCGCTCACCCGCCTACCGGGCGGTGCTGGCCGAGGCCGACGACCGGACGCCCGGAGCCGCGCGCCCGGCGGAGCCGCGGGTCCGCGACACCTTCGTCGAGATCATCAAGGACCGCGACCGCAGCAGGCTGCTCCTGCTCCTCGCGATCCTTCTCTTCGGCGGCGCCTGGGCGGCCTCCCGATCCCTGTTCACCCCGTACGGCATGGAGGCGCTCGGCATGTCGCGCGGAGCCGCCGGCGGCCTGACGCTCCCCAGCGGCATCGCCTTCATCGTGGCGGCCTACCCGGCGGCGGTGCTTGCCGAGCGCTACGGCCGGCTCCGGGTCATGGTGTCGGGCATGTCGGTCTTCGCCGCGGCCATGGTGCTGGGCACCCTGGTCCGGACACCGGCCGGCTCCAGCGTGGCCCTGTGCGTCGCCGCCGCGGGCGGGGCCTGCTTCCTCGTCAACGCGGTCGTGGTCCTGTGGAATCTGGCGCCCTCAGCCCGGGTCTTCGGAACCTACTCCGGGATGTACACGGTCGGCTGGGCCGGCGGCGGCTTTTTGGGACCGGCCCTCGTGGGCGCGATGGTCGACGTCACCGGCTGGCCGCTCATGCTGATCGACATCGCCGTCGTCGCCCTGCTGGCGATCGGCGTGGTGGCCCGGGTCCGCGCGACGCGGCGGCGTGGCGTCACGGCCACGGTGAAATGACACTCCCGCGCGGCGGACCGGATCGCGCACCCGGCAACCCGAGACGAGGAACCCCTTGGCACGCGTCCTGATCACCACGGACTACCTGCGGCCCGGCGACGAGGCCGACCAGTACCTCACCGCCCGCGGACACACCACCGTCCACACCCCACTCGCCGGCGTACGCGACATCCGACGGCTCGCGGCCGCGTACGCCGACGCCGAAGCGGCCCTGGTCGGTCACGAGCCCCTGAGCGCCGAAGTGCTCTCCCGGGCACCACGGTTGCGGGCCGTCGTGCGCGCCGGAGTGGGCTACGACTCCGTCGACACGGACGCCGCCGCCCGGCTGGGCATCACCGTGAGCAACCTGCCCGGGATCAACGCCAACGCGGTCGCCGAGTACACCCTCGGTCTGCTGCTCGCGGCGGCACGGCGGCTGGTGCAGAGCGCCACCGGCGTCGCGGCGGGCGGCTGGCCGCGGCAGGAGGGCCGCGAACTGCGCGGTTCCACCCTCGGGTTGCTCGGGTACGGTGCCGCCGCCCGGGCCGTCGTCCCGCTGGCCCAGGCCTTCGGCATGCGGGTGGTCTGCACGACCGGTGTGCCGCGGGCCGAGCGGGCCGACCCCACGGTGAGCTTCGTCGAGCTGAGCGAACTGCTGCCGAGCGCCGACTACTTGTCGGTTCACACGGCCCTGACCATACGGACCCGGGGCCTGCTGGACGCCGCCGCGTTCGGCCGGATGAAGCCCACCGCCGTCCTGATCAACACCGCCCGCGGCGCCGTCGTCGACGAGCGGGCCCTGGCCGAGGCCGTGCGCACGGGACAGATCGCCGGAGCCGCCCTGGACGTCGTCGGCGAGGAACCGCTCCCGGCCGACAGCCCGTTGCGGAACGTGGAGAACATCAGCGTCTACTCCCACTTGGCCGGTCAGACCGCCGAGGCGCGGGAGGCCTCGGGCCGGGAAGGAGCGGCAGAGCTCGTGGCCTCGCTCGCCGGCCGCCCGCGCTTCGCCGTCAACACCGCCCACTCGCACGGCTCTTCGCCGGAAGGACAGGAGGGCTGACCCGCGCGCCGTCCCGGAGCGCGACAGCGGGGACCGGCGGACAAGAGCAGGACGCAAGAGCAAGACACAGAACGAAGAAGCAGAACCAGCAGGAGGAAGAGGACCATGAAACACGAACCGGTCGCATCGGTCGGCGTCCTGGTGCCCAGCGGCATGCTCGGCGCGGGCTTCCCCGAGGCCACGATCGAGCGCGGGCTGGCACTCGGCGCCGACGTGATCTGCGTCGACGGAGGCTCCACCGACTCCGGCCCCTACTACCTCGGCGCGTCCACCCCCAAGACCACGGCCGCCGCCGTCGCCCGCGATCTGCGTATCCTGCTGAAGGCGGCCGCCCAGGCCTCCATCCCCCTGATCATCGGCTCGTGCGGCACCAGCGGTACCGACGACGGCGTCGATTGGGTCGCCGGCATCGTCGCCGAAATCCAGGAACGGGAAGGCCTCGCCCTGAAGGTCGCCCGGATCTACAGCGAGCAGGACTCCCGCACACTCAAGCGGCACCTGGACGCCGGCCGTATCCACCCCCTGCCGCCCCTGGGCCCGCTCCGGGCCGAGACACTCGACAGCTGCACCCACATCGTCGGCATGATGGGGCACGAACCGCTGGCCGCGGCGCTCGAAGCGGGCGCCCAGGTCGTCCTGGCCGGCCGCGCGACCGACACGGCCGCCGCCGCGGTGGTTCCGCTGATGAAGGGGATGCCCGCCGGACCGGCCTGGCACGCGGCCAAGATCGTCGAGTGCGGCGGCCAGTGCACCACCGACCCGCGCACGGGAGGCGTGTTCGCCACCGTCGACACCGGCGGGTTCGTCATCGAGCCCCTCGACCCCGACGCCTCCTGCACCCCCCACTCGGTCGCCGCCCACATGCTCTACGAGACCGCCGACCCCTTCCGCATGAGGGAACCCGACGGCACCCTCGACGTCCACGAAGCCACGTACACCGCCCTCGACGAACGCACCGTCCGCGTCGAAGGGTCCCTCTTCCACCCCGCCGACCAGCACACCGTCAAACTCGAAGGCGCGCGCGTCACGGGCTACGAGACGATGTCGTTCACCGCGATCCGTGACCCCGGCATCCTCGCCGACATCGAGACCTGGGCCGCCTTCCTGGACACGATGATCAAGCAGCGCGTCGAACAGACCCTGGGCCTCGGCGAGGAGGAGTACGCCTTCGACGTACGCCTCTACGGCTACAACGCGGTCCTGGAAGAACTCGATCCGGCCTCCGGCCCGCCCAGGGAGGTCGGTGTGATGCTCCTCGTCAACGCACCCGAGCAGGCCACCGCCACCGCCGTCGCGAAGATCGCCAACCCGTTGATGCTCCATCTGCCCACGCCCGACATGGACCATCTGCCCAGCCTGGCCTTCGCCACCTCGCCCGCCGAGACCGAGCGCGGTCCCGCGTACGAGTTCGTCCTCAACCACGTGGTCGACAGCCTCACCCCCACCGACCTGTTCCGCATCACCACCGAGGAGACCCCCCATGGCTGAGGCCCCCCGCACCACCCTCGGCGACCTCGCACACGAGATCCGCTCGAAGAACGCCGGACCGTTCTGGGTGACCCTGGAACTCTTCATGCGCGACGAGGAGGGGTACCGCATCGCGGCCGACGGGGCATTCCTCGACGAACGCACCGTCGCGGGGCTCTACGGAGTCGACGAGGCCGGAGTCCGGATGTTCCGGATCCCGTCCCTGAACGTCGTCAAGATCTCCTTCCCGCGACCCGTCAGCCAGGGCTCGCTGCGGGACCGGGACATCCACGCCGGCCAGCACCATGTGCCGCTGGCGGTCCTGCCCGTACCGCGGTGACGCCCCACCGCACCGGTGAGCGGCGGGCGGCCGGGACCGGTCCCCGGCCCCCGCGTCATCGGGGCAGGCGGGCATGAGCGTGCCCGGCCGCCCGCGCCGTAGGCGTCCCCCGGGCTCCGGCTCCCGCCTGCTGCCGCCGATGGTGGCGGGCACCGTCCTCAACCCCGTGAACTCCTCCATGCTGGCGGTGGCGCTGATCCCCATCGGCCGGGCCTTCGACGCGGCCCCGTCCCGGACCGCCTGGCTCGTCTCGGCGCTCTACCTCGCCACCGCCGTCGCCCAGCCGGTGGCCGGCCGGCTCGTCGACCTGTTCGGACCACGGCGGCTCTACCTCCTGGGCGCGGCGCTGGCCGGCTGCGCCGGGCTGCTGGGAGCCCTCGCCCCTTCCTTGTGGGTGCTGGTCGTCTCCCGGGTGCTGCTCGGACTGGGGACCTCCGCCGCCTACCCGGCGTCCATGTCACTGCTGCGTCGCGAAGCCGACCGCACCGGCCGGAGTCCCAGCGGAACGCTGGCCGTCCTGTCCATCTCCAGCCAGGCCGTCTCCGTCGCCGGGCCCGCCCTCGGCGGCCTCCTCATCGGGGCGGGCGGCTGGCAGCTGATCTTCCTGATCAACGTGCCCCTCTCCGCGGCCTGCCTCGTCCTGGGCGCGATGCGCCTGCCGAAGACCGGCGCCGCCCCTCCGGGCTCCCGCAACACCGACAGTGCGGGCGTCATCCTCTTCGCGGTGTCCCTCACCGCGTGCACCCTGTTCCTGATGGAACCCGCTGCCCGCCACTGGTACCTCCCCGTCGTCGGGGCGGTGGCGGGCGGGGCGTTCGTCCACCGTGAGCTGAGAACCGGGCACCCGTTCCTGGACCTGCGGGTACTGGGCGGCAACCTCCCCCTGCTCGCCACCTACTGCCGTCAGTTCCTGGGCTACACCACGCTGTACACCTTCCTGTACGGCTACACGCAGTGGCTCCAGGACGGACGGGGGATCGGGTCCGCGCGTGCCGGACTCATCCAGATGTCCGTGGCCGTCACGGTGGTGGCCACCACCGCCGTGACCGGCCGCCGTCCCTGGGTACGCGGCAAGCTCATCGCCGGAGCCCTCTTCCAACTCCTCGGCTGCGCGGGTCTGCTGCTACTCGACTCGCGCAGCCCGCTCTGGCTCGTCGTGCTCGTCGGAGCCGTATTCGGTATCCCGCACGGACTGGTGGGCCTCGCCAACGACAACGCCCTCTCCGCGCAGGCGGACTCGGACCGCATCGCGGCATCCGCGGGACTCATGCGCACCTTCATGTACCTCGGTGCGCTGGTCTCCTCCGCGACGACCGCCGCCTTCTACCACGCCGGTGCCACGTCCGACGCCCTGCACAGCCTGACGTTCCCGATGATCGGCGTCACCGCCGCCCTTCTCCTCCTCACCCTGGCGGACCGCTCCCTGCGACGGTGATCCCGACGCGAGGTCCCCGCATGCCGATGCGAACGACCGCGGAGCGGGGGAGACGCGCCCCCCCCGGCTCCCCGAACGCTGCGGACGTCGTGGCCGGGGTGTGGCGTACTGCCCCAACGGGATTTCACAGCAGGGCCGTTCGGCCCAGTGCGGGGGCCTGCACGGCTCTTTGCCGAGGGATGCCCCGGGCATGAGGCTGTTGCCGTACACACGACGGTGTGACGGAGCTGAGGGGATGAGGGAGATGGCGCTGGACCACGACTCGACGACAGAGGCCCGCACGGCGACAGGGCGGGCCGAGGACGCGGGGCGGCAGACGGTGGACGGCGCGACGTTCGGCCGTGCGGCCGCAGTGCTGCGACTCCTGATCTCGTTCACCTTTCTGTGGGCTTTCCTCGACAAGGCCTTCGGATGGGGGTACGCGACACCGGCGGCCCGCGCCTGGGTCGAGGGCGGGTCGCCGGCCGAGGGGTTCCTGAGCGGTGTGGCGGTCGGTCCGCTGGAGTCCACGTTCCACTCG
Source organism: Streptomyces sp. SID8374 (assembly GCF_009865135.1). Taxonomy (NCBI): domain Bacteria; kingdom Bacillati; phylum Actinomycetota; class Actinomycetes; order Kitasatosporales; family Streptomycetaceae; genus Streptomyces; species Streptomyces sp. SID8374. Next base: position 1,087,059 of record NZ_WWGH01000002.1, read on the forward strand.
ATGGCCGGTCAGGCGTGGGTGGACTGGGTCTTCATGCTCGGGCTGCTCGGTATCGGCCTCGCCCTGGCGGCGGGCATCGGCCTCCGGGTCACGGCCGTTGCCGGAACCGTCATGATGGCGCTGATGTGGGCCGCCGAGTGGCCGCCCGCCCAGCACCTGTCGGACGGCACGCCGAGCATGTCGACGAATCCGCTCGTCGACTACCACGTGCTCTACGCGGCCGTCCTCATCGTCCTGGCCCTTGCCTCGGCGGGGCGTATCTGGGGGCTGGGCCGCACCTGGGAGCGCCTGCCCCTCGTGGCCCGGCACCGGTGGCTGCTCTGACGGTACGGGCCCGGGCCCCGGCGCGGTGCCCGGCCGACGCACCGGTCGGCCGGGTGGCCGGCCCGCGAAGCACTGGGCGGCGCACCGGGTGGGTATCCCGGTGGTGAGCCTGTGTGGCCGGGCGGAGCGGACGGAGGGCGAGTGGGATGGGTCTGAACGGTGTAGTGCTGTACCTGCCGTTCCCTACCCGTTTGAACAGCGGGGCCGGGGAGGCGCAGACGGCGTCGGTGGCGTGGATGGACCGTTTCCGCCTGTACGCCGACGCGGCGCACCGGGAGCGGCTGGTGGAAGCGCGGTGCGGGCTGCTGGGTGGATATCTGGCCCCGGACGCGGACCGGGAGCGGCTCCAGCTGGCCGCCGACTTCGCGACCTGGAACGTGGCCTTCGACGACGAGTACTGCGACGAGGGCGAACTCGGCCGTTGCCCGGGGAGGTTCGTCCGCGTCCTGGGGCTCCTCCAGCGCTCGGTGGAGGTGCCCGAGGAGGCGGTGTTCGGCGACCGCTACGGGGTCGCACTGCATGACCTGAGGGGCAGGCTGGAGGAGTTCGGGCCGCCGGAAGGGGTGGCGGCCTGGGCCGCGTCGATGCGGGGCTGGTTCCTCGCCGAGGCGTGGAAGTCGGGCAACGTCGCCGAGGGGCGGGTGCCGACGCTCGGCGAGTACTCATCGCTCGTCCTCGTCAGTGGCAGCGCGGAGGTGTGGACCGTGCTCTCCCCCTTGGCCGAGGGGTACGGCGTTCCCGGGCGGGTCCGCGCGGACCGCGGCGTACGGGCACTGACGGAGATGGCGTGCTGGCTGCTGTCCTGGGACACCGGGCTGCTGTCGTGGCGCAGGGAGCAGCGGGCGGGCGGTGACGGGCACAACGCCATCGACGTGGTGTCCCGTACCTTCGGGACGGACTTCGACGCATCCGTGGAGCTGGCCCTGCTGCTGCGGGACGAGGTGATGGGCCTCTTCATCCGCCTCCGTCGCCGTGTCCTCGACGAGCGGGGGAGCGAGGTGGAGAGGTATGCGGGCATGCTGGAACGGCTGGTGCGCGGAGGGGTGGACTGGGCCGTCGGCTCCCGGCGCTACCGTGAGGAGACGGGCCCCGCGGTCCGGGTGAGTGAGGACCCGGAGGCGCTGCGCACCGGCGCGGGAGGCCGCATCCCGAGGGAAGTGTGGGGCCCGGTGGGCTGGTGGTGGCTCCACGACCCGGACACCCGGCGGAGAGCGGGGACGAGCTGATCCGCAGTCACCAGCCGACAGGCACTTCCAGGGGGTCCGGAGCGATGCCGCCTTCCCGCAGTCGCAGGGCGTCCTCGGGGACGGCCAGGTACAGAGCGGGGAACCGGCGGGACAGCCCGGTGAGGGCCTCGGTGAGTTCCATGCGTGCCAGTGCCGCACCGACGCAGTAGTTGGAGCCGGCGCCGAAGGACAGATGCCTCTTGTCGCCGCGCTCCGGCCGCAGGTGGCCGGGGTCCGGGTAGCGGGCCGGATCGAGGTTGGCGGACTCCAGGCTGATCACCACGACCGAGCCGTGCGGCAGGGTCTCGCCGCCGAGCTGTACGTCTTCGACGGCGAGGCGGGGGAGCGCGGCGGGTGCCGGAGCGGTACGGCGCAGCAGTTCCTCCACCAGGCCCTCCCGGGCCGGACCAGGCTCGGCGAGCGCCGCGTAGAGAGGCCGTTCACGCAGCAGCAGGGGAACACCTTTGCCGAGACTGACCTGGACGGAGTGGCCGCCCGCCGCGGCCACCCGCAGCAGCAGCGTCACCAGGTCCTCCGACGGCACCGGGGTGCCGTCGCGGCGCCGGGCGCCGGCCAGCCGCCCGACCATGCCGGGGGGCTTCCGCCGCGCCCGCCCCGGGGCGGACGGCCCCGTCCCCGTCAGGAGATCGTGGAAGTAGGAGCGCAACTCCGCCACCGCACCCCGGCTTTCCGCCGTGGGAGCGAAGACCACCGTGGAGGACGCCAGCCGCTGGACCCAGGCCCGGTCCCGGGCGGGCACGCCGAGCAGTTCCCCGGTCACCATCGCGGGCAGAGGGCGGGCCAGGTGGGCGATCAGATCCGCGGGCGGGCCGGCCTCGTCCATCGCATCCAGCAGCCGGGCCACCTCCCGCCGTGTGGCCGCCCGCAGCCGCTCGGTCCCGCGCGGGGACAGCATGCCCAGCACCAGTTCGTACGGCGTCGCCTCCGCCGCGCCCTCACTGTTCGGCGCCGGGGGACGGGCGGTGCCCGCGACCAGCTCACCGGGCCCGCTGCGGGACAGGGCCTCGCGGCTCAGACGCGGATCGCTCAGTGCCCGCCGTGCTTCGTGGTAGCCGAGCACCAGGCGGACGTGTGTACCGTCCGGCAGTACGGCGGCGGCCACGGCGCCCCGCTCCCGCCACCGGGCCAGCTCCTCCGGCGGATCCAGCGCGTGCGCGCGCGGCCACGGAAATCCTTGGGCCGGATCCGCGCCCCGACCTGTCCGCTCGGTCATCGCTCCGTCTCCTCACCCATGCCTGTCACGAAGCGGAGGAAGCCCGCCGGGTCCCGGTGCCCGGCGGGTGATGACGCTGCACACCGAGGCCTGGTCGGAGGCGAGAGTGGCGGAGAAGCTGTCGCACATCTCGCGCAGCTCGGCGATGGGTCCCCGCACACCCTCCGGGAACCGGGTGTCGATATTCGCCCGCACCTTGCCGAACCAGTGGATCACCTCACGGTTGCCCGGCAGGACCCTCATGTCCTCCAGCATCATCCCGCTCCGCTCCAGCACCGAGAGGAAGTAGGCGGGCGACTTGCGGTGGCCGCAGGCCAGCCGGTCCACGGTGTCCGTCACCGGAGAGCGGTACCGGGAGATGTCCGTCTTGTACAGGGTGTCGGAGATGACGAGGAGGCCGCCGGGACGCATCCGGGCGGCGACGGCCGCCACCGATGCTTCGAACACCTCGTCGGGGAAGTGGGTGTACACGCCGCGTACGACCACCAGGTCGTACAGTGCCTCCGGCTCCGGCAGAAGGCCGATGTCCTGACCGTCACACAGGTACAGCCGGATGCGGTCCGCGGCAGGGGAACCGGCCAGCTGTGCCGACGCGTACTCCAGCTGCCGACGGCTCACGTTGACCGAGTCCACCCGCCGGGCCCCGGGGAACCGTTCGGCGAGATACCCGGTGAGAAACCCCCAGCCGCTCCCCAGGTCCAGCACGCGCCGCACATCATGCTCCCGGTCCTTGCCGAGGCCGGCTATCTCCAACTGCTTCTCGAAGTGCCGCACTTCGGACGGGCCCACCGAACCCGGCCCGGGACCGGCCGCCAGCTCCGATGCGCCGAACAGGCCGAACTGGAAGAGGAGGTTGCCCGGTCCGAGTGCCGCCTCCCACATCCACGGCGGGTCCTCGTAGGTGCTCTCCACCTTCCTCCGGTAGGGGTTCGGACGCTCCGCAGCCACCTCGTGAATGTCCACGGCCCTCCCTCCGGGGTCCCGGCCGGGCCGCCCCGAAAGCCCGGCGGCCACCCCTCCAGCCCTACACCCGCCGGACGGGCGCGCAGGAGCGCATGCGCCCGGCGCGCAGAGGCACTTCTCCGGTGGGCGGACCGCCGTTCGTGCGCCCATGCCGGCCGGACCATGGTCGCGAGCCGCTCATTTCGTGCAGCACTCCGAGGCTTACGTGCGGTGCCGCGGCGTCAACTGTGTCAACTGCTTGACACAGTTCGCATCCTGAGAAATTGTGTCAGGTGGTTGATACGCCTTGTGTGGGAGAGGGGGTTGGCGTGCCTGCTGCTGCAAGAACGGGCGGCACGTGGCGGGTGGGGGTGGAGACTCCTGTTCGATGGGCCGGCGTGGCGGGAGGTCTTGCTGCCAACGCGCTGGTCACCTTCAGCTCTGAGCCTGATGTCGACCTGCTCTACGGGGTCCCCGTGTTCGGTCTGTGTGTCATGGCCGGCCTGTTCGCGGCAGACACGATCGCGCGACGGGAGCCTCGTTGGCTGCGGGCTGCCGACGTGGTTCCGCGCCGGATCCGGGACTACGCGCCCCGATCTCTCACCACTGCATCGGCCGCGCAGGCGGTCGCCCTGCTGGTTCTGCTGATCGTCGCCGCCGCGACGGCCTCGGCGGACTCCGACGGGCGCCCGGGGCGTGCCTTGTCCGTCACATGTCCGGCGGGCACCTACCTGCTCTCACCCTGGCCCGGCCCTCACTACGCGGTGCCGGTCCTGGGCGGTCTCACGCTCGGCACCGCTGCCTGCGCACTGCTCCTGCGCCGGATCACCGCACGCTCCGGGGACGACGATCAACGCCGCATCAGTGCCCGGGCGGCTGTCGGAGCATGGGGAATCATGGTGAGCGCCCCGCTCTTCGCCGTCTCGGCGACGATGGGCCTCGGGGCGCTGAGCGTGCCTTGCGGGGGTGCGACGAACAGCCTGGCGATCTCGGGGCTGGCTCTCGGAGTCCTCATCTCCGCGATGACCGCGGGTCACTGCCTGTGTGTCCTGTTGCTGCCGCAGGCCTACGTCAAGATTCGGCCATGACGACCAACGGCATCCGTATCAGCGTGAACCACGCGTCCCCTGTCCCTCCGTATGAGCAACTCCGCGCACAGCTCGCCGATCTCATCGCGGTCGGTCGGCTGGGTCAGGGAACCAGACTGCCGTCCGTACGCCAGCTGGCCTCCGACCTCGGACTGGCCAACAACACCGTGGTGCGGGCCTACCGGGAACTCGAGACCGCAGGTCTCGTCAGGAGCCGCCGGGGCTCCGGTACTCAGGTCATCGCCCCGACGGCAACCACCGACATCAAGGCGAAGCTCGCGGAGCACGCAAGCAACTACGCGGCCGCCGCAAGACAGCTCAACGCCACCGACGAGGAAACCCTCGCCGCAATCCGGCACGCCCTCGCGACTCTTGACACGTCGTGACCCGGACAGGCCACCGCAGGGTCCAAGCGGCGCGGTGGGCGGCACCTCCTGGGTGCGGGCCCTGCAACGCCTGGCGGCGAGCGAGAGATAGGGACTGTGATGGAAATAAGGATATTAGGTTCAGTTGAGCTGCGAACGACTGGGAAAAGCATCGCGGCGATTCCAGAAAAGATCCGGCAGGTCCTGGCCGCCTTGGCTTGGCAGCCGAACCAGCCCGTCTCCGATGACGTCGTCATACGGAATATTTGGGGTGACAGTCCTCCCCGGAATCCACGTGCTGCGCTGTGCACCTATGCTTCTCGGCTACGTCAGCTGTTTCGCGAAGATGAGGAGCAGGGCCGTTCTCCCCTGACAAGGCACAGTAGCGGCTACGCCCTGGAGGTCGATCCTCGCTGTATCGACCTCCACAGGTTCAGGCTTCTGGTCGGCCAGGCGCGCCAGGCTTCCCGCGCCCGCGACCATCGGTCGGCCTTAGAACTTTTCGACGAAGCGCTGTATTTATGGGGAGCTGTCCCGCTGGCGAACATCAGATCCTCTTGGGCGGAAACTGCTCGCGTGGGACTTGAGCATGAGCGGCTTGCGGCCCTGGTCGACCAGCTGCGCACCAGTTTACTGTTAGGGCGGCATCTGGAGGTAATTCCCCTCCTTCGTCACGTGGTCGCGCAGAACCCATTGGACGAGAACCTGACAGCAATGCTGATGGTCGCCCTGTGCCGAAGCGGGCGAAGCAGTGAGGCGCTGCAAGCTTTCGGGGTGATATACGAGCGCTTGGTTGAGGAGCTGGGAATTTATCCAGGCGTTCCGCTTCGGGACCTGCACTGCAAAATTTTGAGCGAAGATCAATCGATCATGCAGATCGCTTGGTTCATGGCGTGACCGGAGAGTTCACCCTGGATCATCGGTGATATCACTGCTCGGAGTTCATGACAGATCTGTGAAATATACCCGTGGGAGGCTCTACGAGTGGACGGAACACGGCGCGATGCCCGCCTGACGCCATTCACAGGAAGGGCCGATATGCGAAATACGCTACGGCACGTACAGGAAGGTGAACCATGAGTCCTGCACGGAGATTCGGAACCATCGTCGCTGTTACCGCCCTGCTCGTCGGCGGTGCCGGCACCATCGGTGCCGGCACGGCGTCTGCGGGCAGCGCGGCCCCAGCGGCCAGCCCCTGTGATGCCCGCGCGTTCCAGAACAACTCAAGCGCCTGGGGCTACCTCAACGGCTCTTACAACCTCAAGACCCGCCCGGCAACGGAATGCTCCAACGTCAAGAAGCTCAGCACCGGCACGAAGTTCTACGTCTGGTGCGTCGTCACCAACTACTACGGCAACGTGTGGGCCTACGGCCGCGTCGCCGGAACGGAGACCAAGGGGTGGATGTCCGGCGACAACATCTCCTACGAGGGCGGGTCCATCAACTACTGCTGAACCAGGGCCAAGCACGTCAGAACCGCCTGACCGGCTGACGCCGGAAACATGAAGCCTCGTGCCGCGTCGAGGGCGCACTCCCCACCCGCCCCCTGTCTCGTGGGGCTCGCACGCGGTCGGACGAGGCGAAGCTCAGGTGACGGTCGGAAGCCGGGGCGGGGGTGAACACCAGCCCGCGGTTGGGGCAACTCGTCGCTCCCACCGGCTTCCCCCTCTTCGGCCGGTCCGCTTTCGGTCCGGTCCCGCTGCGCACGATGTTCGCGGCGGCGGGACCGGGGCGGTCACTCCGGGCCACGTTAAGGGCCACCGCCCATGGTGACGATCAAGAGTTTTCAGCCCGCACAGCGCATTCTTCGATCCCCCACCGCTGCGAAGCCCACCGGCCACATGCGCTCCAGGATTTCCGAGCACACTGCCGTCACCTTCCCCGCTGCGGGCACTTTCGCAAGCTTCTTTGTTTTGCACAGGTGGGTCTGCCTGCGGCATGGAGCACGAGCCGACGGAGACCGGAGCATCAAGTCGCCGATCACCTGGCCGCATCGCAGTCCTGGGCGGGAAAAGGACGCTCGTCGCCCTCCAGTGGATTCCGGGCAGTCGCATCACGGTTCGCCGTTGCGCAAGGTAGCCGCTGGACAGCTTCGGTCTGTCCGGAACAGAGTCCTGCCTCAGATGGGAATTCTCTTGTCATGCCAGTGTGTCGCCGCATCAGCTGACTCGGCCTGATGCGTAACAAACTGCACCCATCAAGGAGAGACTTATGAGCATGTGGTCCTCGACGCGGTTCCGTAGCGCGTTCACCGGAGCGGCTGTCTGCTCCGCCCTCGCCCTGGGGACCGTGCTGGCCGGCCCCGGCACGGCAGTGGCCTCGACGGAGACGGAGCGGAATTCGACGGCCGCTTCGGCGCAGGCCGCGTGTTCCGTCTACTGGAAGGTGGGCGTGGACTACGCGGGACTGACCGCGGGCTACAGCTGGGCGTGGAACGTCGTGATCAGGCAGGGAGACAGCGGTGACCGGGTCCGGGAGATCCAGTGCCTCGCCATCTACCACGGCTACAGCCTGACGGTCGACGGGCAGTTCGGCCCTGCGACCAAGAACGCGGTCACGGCGTTCCAGCGCGCCCGGGGAATCGGGGCCGACGGCATCGTCGGACCATCCACATGGCGCCAGCTGCGCAAGTAGTGGCCCCGGCCCACAACCCCCGGTCCGCCACCATGGGGCCGGGGGTTGTGGGTTCGCGGAACGCCCGGCACGGACCGAACGCCACCCCGGCCGCTGCGGCGCGCTGGGCGTCAGCGGCTTCGGGTTTCCGCAGCCGCATCCGCATCTTCGGTTGCCCTTGGAGCAGGTGCGGTGTGGGGGTTCGGCAGTTCAGGGGGCGCCGGTTTGTGCCCGGCCTGAATGCCGTCCGTTCGTGCTGATCGTCCTTGTGCCATTTCGACGAACCACCAGGTGCCTGCGAATATGCATGCCCACAGCAGAGCGTTCGTCACAGCCGTCGGCCACGGGGTCTCCCCGTGCCACCGCTCCATGGTCGTCATCAGGGCCCAGGCAACCAGGAGCGCACATGCCACCCTGGTCCGCCGATGCTTGAACATGTGCGTCCAGGTACCCAGGCCCATGTCGATCATGCCGGGGAACCGGATCGGGAGTTGTGGCCGCTGACCGCGCGGCGCCGCCGAGGCGACAAGAACGGCGCCCCTGATCAGCCGATTGCCGGCACGCTTCCGCCTCGGATCATTTCCAGCCGGCCAGGAGGCGCGGCGTTGCCCGTACGAGGGCGGCCGTGGTCAGCCCGATGGCGGCGCCGGCGGCGACATCGGAGGGGTAGTGCGCGCCGCTGTGGACCCGCTCGATCGCGACCAGCACCGCAGGTACGGCGCAGGCGGCACCGGCCCAGGGCCAGGAGAGCGCGACGGCGGCGGTGAAGCCGACGGCGGCGGCGGTGTGGCCGGAGGGGAAGGAGGGGCTGTCGGGCCGGTCTTCGACATCGTCGTGCGGTATCCACTCCTTCGGCGGCCGGTGCCGCTCCACGAGCTGCTTCACGACGCCGTTCGACAGAAGTTCTGCCGCTGCCATGCTCATGATCCCGGCGGCTGCGGCCTTGCGGCCACGCCGGCCGCCCCCGGCCGCCATGGCGACGGCGGCGACCCACCACAGTTTCGTGTGCTCGGCTGCTTTCTCGGCAGGTGGCAGGCACTGGCGGGCCCAGTCGGAGTCCCAGGCAGCCATTCGCCTGGTCAGACGTCGATCGCCGTCGCGTAGCACCGCCAGGATTTCCATACCGTGTCCCTTGCCCGCCCGCGGCACTTCGACACAGCGATCACTCCAGGCGGCAGCGGTCCTCAGCACTCCACCTGCGGATGTCGCGGTGCTCGGCATGGGCCTCCTCGTCCTCCGGCGCGAGTGTGTGCGCTCCGCCACTCAGCGCCGGCCGGCCCGGGCGGGGGCAGCGGCGCGCTCGCGGCGGCGCATCGGTCCTTCGGCGCGTGGAGCGGGCCGTGACCTGTGGGCCAGTCACGTGCGGGCGGTCTTTTCTCATCCGGCCCGAAGCCCCGGAGAGGTCCCGGAGATGCCGCCGCACCCCTCCCTGACCCGCTGGGCGGCAGGTCGGACGGGGTGCGGCGGCATCCTCGTATCAGATGTCCCGGAAGATCTCGATCTGCGCCCCCACCGAGTTGAGCCGCTCCGCCAGCTCCTCGTAACCCCGGTTGATGACATAGACGTTGCGCAGTACGGAGGTGCCCTCGGCCGCCATCATCGCCAGCAGCACCACCACGGCGGGCCGCAGGGCGGGCGGGCACATCATCTCGGCGGCACGCCAGCGGGTGGGGCCCTCGACCAGGACGCGGTGCGGGTCGAGGAGTTGGAGGCGGCCGCCGAGGCGGTTGAGGTCGGTGAGGTAGATCGCGCGGTTGTCGTAGACCCAGTCGTGGATCAGGGTCTGGCCGTGTGCGGAGGCCGCGATCGCCGCGAAGAACGGCACGTTGTCGATGTTGAGGCCGGGGAACGGCATCGGGTGGATCTTGTCGATCGGCGCCTCCAGCTTGGAGGGCCGCACGGTCAGGTCGACCAGCCGGGTGCGGGCGTTGTCGGCCGCGTATTCCGGGGTGCGGTCGCAGTCGACGCCCATCTCCTCCAGGACCGCGAGTTCGATCTCCAGGAACTCGATCGGCACCCGGCGGATGGTGAGTTCGGACTCGGTCACCACCGCGGCGGCCAGCAGGCTCATCGCCTCGACCGGGTCCTCGGAGGGGGAGTAGTCCACGTCCACGTCGATCTGCGGGACCCCGTGCACGGTGAGCGTCGTCGTGCCGATGCCGTCGACCCGTACGCCCAGCGCCTCCAGGAAGAAGCAGAGGTCCTGGACCATGTAGTTGGAGGAGGCGTTGCGGATGACCGTCGTACCGTCGTGGCGGGCGGCGGCCAGCAGGGCGTTCTCGGTCACGGTGTCACCGCGCTCGGTCAGCACGATGGGGCGGCCGGGGGAGACCGAGCGGTCCACCTGGGCGTGGTACAGCCCCTCCGTCGCGGCGATCTCCAGGCCGAACCGGCGCAGCGCGATCATGTGCGGCTCGATCGTGCGGGTGCCCAGGTCGCAGCCGCCCGCGTACGGCAGGGTGAACTGCTCCATCCGGTGCAGCAGCGGACCCAGGAACATGATGATGGAGCGGGTGCGGCGCGCGGCGTCGGCGTCGATCGCCTCCATCTCCAGCTGCGCGGGCGGCACGATCTCCAGATCCACGCCGTCGTTGACCCAGCGGGTGCGCACCCCGATGGAGTTCAGCACCTCCAGGAGGCGGAAGACCTCCTCGATCCTGGCCACCCGGCGCAGGACCGTACGGCCCTTGTTGAGCAGCGAGGCGCACAGCAGCGCGACGCAGGCGTTCTTGCTGGTCTTGACGTCGATGGCGCCCGAGAGCCGACGGCCGCCGACGACCCGCAGATGCATGGGCCCGGAGTAACCGAGCGACACGATCTCGCTGTCGAGAGCTTCGCCGATGCGGGCGATCATCTCAAGGCTGATGTTCTGGTTGCCGCGCTCGATGCGGTTGACGGCGCTCTGGCTGGTGCCGAGAGCCTCGGCCAACTGCGTCTGTGTCCAGCCCCGGTGCTGCCGGGCGTCACGGATGAGCTTGCCGATGCGTGCGAGGTAGTCGTCTGACATAGCGGCAGGTTATCTCAGATATGAGATGAGGCCGATGTGGGGGTGCGCCGTTCGAGTGATGGGAGTGCAACCGTCCCCGGGAGGGCGGCGCACCGCGCTCCCTTCGCGAACGCGCGAACGTGCCCGCGCCGCCATCGTCCCCCGGGAGGGGCGACGGGGCGCGGGGCGCGCGGCCGTACGGGGAGGTGACCCGGTTCAGCCGCTGCGCTTACGGGTCGTCCGGCGCCAGCCGAACGGGCCCGGCAGGTCCATGGACGTGGTGCGCCGCCCGGTGCTGCTGACCGTGCGCCGCGGCCCGCGCCCGCCGCCGGTGGTGACCGACCAGGAGCGGCGGTTGATGTTCAGCCGTACGCCGGGCAGGATCCGGAAGCTCTTACGGAAGGTGATCGCCATCTCGGCCTCCTTGTGTTCAGGACTTCCGGGTGTCCCGAAGCGGCCGGGGTATTCCCGTGCCGGTACGGAACAGCGGCCGGCAACGCGACGCCGGGCCCCGGCCGGAGCCGTGGCGGACGTCAGGCCGCTCGTCCCGCCAGCCACTCCAGGGCCTCCGCGCCCGCGCCGAGCACGGAGATGTGGCCGTCCGCCTGGCGCACCCGCAGTTCGGCCGTCGGGCAGCGGTCGGCAAGCCAGCGGCTGTGGGCGACCGGAGCTATCCGGTCCTGGCCGCCGTGGAGCAGGAGCAGAGGTGCGGTGATCCGCGCGGGGTCGAAGCCCCACGGGGCGACGTACGCGAGGTCGTCGGTGATCAGGCCGTCCGGGCCGGCCTCCAGGGCGGGCCCCACCACCTGGTCGAACCAGGACCAGTCACCGGCCAGCGCCTCGTGGTCGGCGTCGGTGAACATCTCCGGGTCGTACCCGGCGCCCGCCTCGTACGCCTCCTTCGCCGCCCGCCCCCCGGCGGCCGCCCGCAGCGAAGCCGCCGAGGACGGCACCATGCCCGCGTACCAGTCGAGTCCCTCGGCACCGTACGGCGCGAGTCCCGCGGCCGTCACCACCCCGACGACCCGGTCGGGCAGCAGGGCACCGCAGGCCAACGCGTGCGGCCCGCCGCCGGAGTGGCCGAGGACGGCGAACCGGTCGGTGCCCAGCGCGTCGGCGACCGCCCGCGCGTCGGCGGCGGCCGATGCCACGTCCCGGCCGGGCAGCGGGGACGAACCGCCGTAACCGGGACGGTCGTACGAGACCCAGCGGATGCCCAGCCCCTCGGCGGCGGCGAAGAGCGGCGCGGGCGGCGAGCCGATGTTCGGCGTGCCGTGGTGCCAGAGGACCACGAGTCCGTCGCCGCCGGTGTCGTACACATGGAGCGTGCGGCCGTCCTCCAGCCGCAGATCGCTCTCCCTGACCTTCACTCCGCCACCCCTCCGCCCCGCAGAACGCATCCGCCTCACGACCCTACCGACCGCCTACGACAGAGGTCCCGGCGATCACTCCGCCCGCAGAGGCAACCCACAGGTTCGACTCCCCGTCTCGATCTCCGAGAGCGCGTTCGACCCGGAACAGACCACCGGAACGGACGCGCGGGTGACCAGGGTTGAGGAGGAGCTTTGATACGTGGCCGGAAAGCATGGGCCACCGCGATAGCGGTGCTGACGGTGGCGGGGGTGGCGCCGACGGGGGCGTACGCCGCCCCCGCGCCGCCGGAGATACCCGGCGCCACCGCGACACCCCAGCCGGGCGACGCGCTGCCACCCGGCTGGCGCATCGCCGGTGAGAACGGGCGCAGCCACCTGGAGTGGCGGGCGCCCGAGCCGGTCCCCATGGGCGACGCCCGCGTGGAGTTCCGCGCGAACGGCGAACTCGTGGGCGTACCCGAACCGCAGGGCGACGGCCGGACCTTCCGGCTCCCCGTCGACGAGGTCCGCACCGCCGATCTCGGTGACCTCGCGGTCGAGGCGGCCGGGCGCCGACTCGACCAGGCCCCGGGCGCGGGCGCGAACCGCAAGGCCAAGCCGCCCGTCCCGAAGCTCCCGCCCAAGCTGCCCGCGGGGTCCGTCGACCCGGGCAAGGCGGGCAAGTACGCCACCACCACCGGCGAGTACAGCCTCTCCTCCGTCAAGCTCCCGGGCCTCCCCGCGCCGGTCGAGATGCGCGGAGTCGTCGTCGCCCCGAAGAAGGCACCCGGCAAGCGCCCCATCGCCCTCTTCCTGCACGGCCGCCACGCCACCTGCTACGTCCCCGGCAAGGACGGGGAGGCCTCCGGCAACTGGCCCTGCGAGAAGGGCAGCAAGCCGATCCCCAGCCACCGGGGCTATCTGCGCGACCAGAAGCTGCTGGCCTCCCAGGGGTACGTGACCGTCTCGATCTCCGCCAACGGCATCAACGGCCAGGACTGGAACGCCGAGGACGGCGGGGCGCAGGCCCGCTCCTCGCTGATCCGCAACCACCTCGGCCGCTGGGCCGACTGGGCCGCCAAGCCCGCCTCCGCGCCCGCCGCCGTACGCAAGGGCCCGAAGGCCGACCTGTCCCGGGTGCTCCTCGTCGGGCACTCGCGCGGCGGCGAGGGCGTCAACCGCGCGGTGATGGACAGCCTCTACAAGCCGCCGGCCGCCCAGGACGGCTACCGTTCCAAGGCCCGCTGGAACATTCGCGGCACCGTCCACATCGGCCCCACCATCTTCGGCCAGAACCCGGTGCCGGACGTCCCCTCGCTGACGATCCTGCCCGGCTGCGACGGCGACGTCTCCGACCTCCAGGGCCAGGTGTTCACGGACGGCACCCGGGGAGTGAGCCGGGGCAAGGCCCTGCACAGCTCGGTCTACATGGTCGGCGCCAACCACAACTACTTCAACACCGAGTGGACGCCCGGCCAGGCCAAGGCCCCGGCCGACGACGACTTCTGGCACGAGCCCGAGTCGCCGGACCCGCTCTGCTCGCCCGGCGCCGCCGGACGGCTGACCGCCAACCAGCAGCACAAGGCGGGCGCGACCTACATCGCCGCCGCCGCACGGCTGTTCGTCGGCGGTGACGACCGCGTACGCCAGCTCGTCGACGGCACCGGCCGCCGCGCCCCCTCCGCCGACCCCGCCCGGGTGCTGACCCACGCGGTCGGCGGCAACCGGAGCGCCGGCTTCCTCCCCGACGACCCGCAGGGCGGGCCCAAGGTCAGCGGCGCCAGGCTGTGCGACGCCGTCGCCCCCGGCCGCTCCGCCTGCCTGGGCGAGAAGGACCCTGGATCCTCGCCGCACTTCGCCCAGTGGCGCCCCGAGCACGAGGCAGGCCGCCGCGCGGTCGCCCTGGACTGGAAGAAGCCGGGCACCGTCGCCCGCGTCACCCCGAAGAAGCCGGTCTCGGTCAAGGGCGCGGGGAGCCTCGCGCTCCGCGTCGCCGTACCGCCGAACACCAGCGGCACCCGCTTCGACGTCCACGTCAAGGACGCCAAGGGCAAGCGGGCCAAGCTGGGCAGCGTCAAGATCGACGGGCTGCCGGGCACCGAGCGCACCACCTCGTACTGGGCCCAGGAGGTCCGCGTCCCGCTGACCGCCGCGACCCGCGCCAGGCTGAACCTCGCCGCGATCGCCTCCCTGGAGCTGACCCCCAAGTCCTCCTCCGGCAAGGCGCTGCTGATGGACGCCTGGTCCTGGAAGCCGGGCACCCCCGCGGTGAAGGCCGCAGGACTCGCCCGCGTCGACATCGGCACCCTCACGGTCAAGGAGGGCGACTCGGGGTTCCGTACGTACCAGGTGCCCGTCCGCACCACCGGCAAGAACGCGGGCGCGGTCCGGCTGTACGTCGACGACCCGGAGACCGGCAAGTCGACCAGCCGGCTGGTCGAGGTCGGCCCCGGCACCGCCGGGATCAAGGTCAAGGTGAAGGTCGAGGGCAACAAGCGCTACGGCTGGGACAAGACCCACGGGGTCGCGGTCAAGGCGGTCCGCGGCACGGTCGTCGGCTCCGACGCCGGCGGCGTCCTCGCCGAGAACGACGACCCGATGCCGAAGGTGAGCATCAAGCCGGTGGCCGCCGATGTCACCGAGGGGGAACCGCTGACCTGGCGGATCTCGCTCTCGGAGAAGGCGGACGTCGAGATCTGGACCGTGGCCCAGCTGCTCCCCGTCCCCGACGGCCGCCCGGAGCTGTCCACGGCCGACGTCGACCAGGAGTGGCTGTCGCAGCTCGTGGAGAAGGTCCCGAACCCGGCGATCCCGCTCTCGAAGGTCGAGTACGGGACGCTGTGGACGACGGTCGAGGCGGGTCAGAAGTCCGCCGACCTGACCGTCCCGACCGTCCGTGACCAGCTGAAGGAGCCGGCCGAGTACGTCCGCTTCCAGCTCTCGGACAACGACGACAAGCCGCTGGGCCCGCCCTTCGAGGGCACGGTCCGCGACGCGCCGTAGCCCCGCCCGGTGCACCAGGTCCGGCCCCTCCGCCATCGCGCGGAGGGGCCGGACCGCTGTCCGGAGCGGGTGCGCCCATTCTTTACGGCGGCGCGGGTAGGAGCGCACAAGGGCACCTGGGCATGACCGAGCGGCGGCTATGTACTAGAGTTATCTCGACATCGAGATATCTGCCGAGGCGCACCGCAGCCGCCGCCCGGTAAGGCATACCTAACTAAGCCTTACCTTAGCGGATGGTCGGGGCCGTAGGCGGCACAACGCGGCGCCCGCTGCCAATGAGGCGCGGCGCGGTAGACGCGCACATTGAAGAAGGAGACTGTCGTGTCGGCGAACAGCTTCGACGCCCGCAGCACGCTGCGCGTGGGCGACGAGTCGTACGAGATCTTCAAGCTGGACAAGGTAGAGGGCTCCGCGCGCCTCCCGTACAGCCTGAAGGTCCTGCTGGAGAACCTGCTCCGTACCGAGGACGGCGCGAACATCACCGCCGACCACATCCGGGCCATCGGCGGCTGGGACTCCCAGGCGCAGCCCAGCCAGGAGATCCAGTTCACGCCGGCCCGCGTGATCATGCAGGACTTCACCGGCGTGCCGTGTGTCGTGGACCTCGCCACCATGCGTGAGGCCGTCAAGGAGCTCGGCGGCGACCCGGCGAAGATCAACCCGCTGGCCCCGGCCGAGCTGGTCATCGACCACTCCGTCATCGCCGACAAGTTCGGCACCAACGAGGCGTTCGCCCAGAACGTGGAGCTGGAGTACGGCCGCAACAAGGAGCGCTACCAGTTCCTGCGCTGGGGCCAGACCGCCTTCGACGAGTTCAAGGTCGTCCCCCCGGGCACCGGCATCGTCCACCAGGTGAACATCGAGCACCTGGCGCGTACGGTCATGGTCCGCAACGGACAGGCGTACCCCGACACCCTCGTCGGTACCGACTCGCACACCACCATGGTCAACGGCCTGGGCGTGCTGGGCTGGGGCGTCGGCGGCATCGAGGCCGAGGCCGCGATGCTCGGCCAGCCGGTCTCCATGCTCATCCCGCGCGTCGTCGGCTTCAAGCTGACCGGCGAGCTCCCGGCCGGCACCACCGCCACCGACCTCGTGCTGACCATCACCGAGATGCTCCGCAAGCACGGCGTCGTCGGCAAGTTCGTCGAGTTCTACGGTGAGGGCGTCGCCGCCACCTCGCTCGCCAACCGCGCCACCATCGGCAACATGTCGCCGGAGTTCGGCTCCACCGCCGCGATCTTCCCGATCGACGACGAGACGCTGAAGTACCTGCGCCTGACCGGCCGCGACGAGCAGCAGGTCGCCCTCGTCGAGGCGTACGCCAAGGAGCAGGGCCTCTGGCTGGACCCGGCCGCCGAGCCGGACTTCTCCGAGAAGCTGGAGCTGGACCTCTCCACGGTCGTCCCCTCCATCGCCGGCCCGAAGCGCCCGCAGGACCGCATCATCCTGGCCAACGCCAAGGCGCAGTTCGCCCAGGACGTCCGCAACTACGTCTCCGACGACGAGGAGGCGGGCAAGGAGTCCTTCCCGGCCTCCGACTCCCCGGCCACCTCCAACGGTGTCCCGTCGAAGCCGACCACCGTCACGGCCCCCGACGGCTCCACGTACGAGATCGACCACGGCGCCGTCACCGTCGCCGCGATCACCTCCTGCACCAACACCTCGAACCCGTACGTCATGGTCGCCGCCGCGCTCGTGGCGAAGAAGGCGGTCGAGAAGGGCCTGACCCGCAAGCCGTGGGTCAAGACCACCCTCGCCCCGGGCTCGAAGGTCGTCACCGACTACTTCGACAAGGCGGGCCTGACCCCGTACCTCGACAAGGTCGGCTTCAACCTCGTCGGCTACGGCTGCACCACCTGCATCGGCAACTCCGGTCCGCTGCCGGAGGAGGTCTCCAAGGCGGTCAACGACAACGACCTCGCGGTCACCTCGGTGCTCTCCGGCAACCGTAACTTCGAGGGCCGGATCAACCCCGACGTCAAGATGAACTACCTGGCGTCGCCGCCGCTGGTCGTCGCGTACGCCATCGCCGGTTCGATGAAGGTCGACATCACCAAGGACGCCCTCGGCGTCGACCAGGACGGCAAGCCCGTCTACCTGACCGACATCTGGCCCACCGAGGCCGAGGTCAACGACGTCGTGGCCAACGCCATCGGCGAGGACATGTTCAACAAGTCCTACCAGGACGTCTTCGCGGGCGACGCCCAGTGGCAGGCGCTGTCGATCCCGACCGGCAACACCTTCGAGTGGGACTCCGAGTCCACCTACGTGCGCAAGCCCCCGTACTTCGAGGGCATGACGATGGAGACGACCCCGGTCGAGGACATCACCGGCGCCCGGGTGCTCGCCAAGCTCGGCGACTCGGTCACCACCGACCACATCTCCCCGGCCGGCGCCATCAAGGCCGACACCCCGGCCGGCAAGTACCTCACGGAGCACGGCATCGAGCGCCGTGACTTCAACTCCTACGGCTCGCGCCGAGGCAACCACGAGGTCATGATCCGCGGCACGTTCGCCAACATCCGCCTGCGCAACCAGATCGCGCCGGGCACCGAGGGCGGCTACACCCGCGACTTCACCCAGGCTGCGACTGCTGACGCGGCTCCGGTGTCGTTCATCTACGACGCCTCGCAGAACTACCAGGCCGCCGGCACCCCGCTGGTGATCCTCGCGGGCAAGGAGTACGGCTCCGGCTCGTCCCGCGACTGGGCCGCCAAGGGCACCGCGCTCCTGGGCGTCCGGGCCGTCATCGCCGAGTCCTACGAGCGCATCCACCGCTCGAACCTCATCGGCATGGGCGTCCTCCCGCTCCAGTTCCCCGAGGGCCAGAACGCCGAGACCCTCGGCCTCACCGGCGAGGAGACCTTCTCCTTCACCGGCGTCACCGAGCTGAACAACGGCACCACCCCCCGCACGGTGAAGGTCACCACCGACACCGGTGTGGAGTTCGACGGCGTCGTCCGTATCGACACCCCCGGCGAGGCGGACTACTACCGCAACGGCGGCATCCTGCAGTACGTGCTCCGCAGCCTGATCCGCAAGTAGGCAGCAGAGCGGAAGGGCCGCACCCCGGGGAGACCCGGGGTGCGGCCCTTCCGCGTTGCCCGCCGGCTCTCACTCCTCCGAGGAGGGCGTCCGCGAGAGGTCGTTGATCCGGCACGTCGTGCCCTGCGGCACCTCGCCCACCCCCTGGGCCTTCTTCACCGCGGTCTTGCCGGGGCCGAGACCGAGCACCCCGGCACCCCCTTCCGCGACCCTGACGCCGTTCTTGTCCAGGAACTCCACGCTGATGTAGTAGTCCGCCGGGCTGGACGACCCGTTCACGACCTTCACATCGGCCGACTGCCACCCGATCTGCGGGTCCCGCGTGCACGCAGTGATCGTGACGTCCTTCTTCACGTCCGGCTCGGGCGCGACGGGCTCCTCCACCGGCTCCTCGTCTAGAGGCTCTTCCTCCTCGTACTCGTACGGGTCCGAGTACGGCGCGTCCGACCGTGCCGGCGGCAGCTCCATCGCCTCCGAGACCGAGCCCATCAGCGAGTAGACCAGCGCCACGATCGCCCCCGCCGCCACCAGCCCACCGCCCACGGCGAGCGTCACGATCAGCCCGGTACGCTGCTTGCCCGGCGGCGGGGCGGGAGCCGCCCAGGGCGACGGCCACGGCGCCCCCACCGGCACCTGGCGCTCCGGCTGCGGCTGTTCGGGCGGCGGAGGCGGAAAGTTGTCGGACATGCGGTCCCCCCACGGGAAGTCGGCCAGGTGAGGGACTTACGGTACGTGGCCCCGACCGCACCACCCGCACCACCCGTACAGAAAGTGAACGGACCTCCATGGGCGAGCTGATCCTCATCCGGCACGGCGAGACCGAGTGGTCCCGCTCCGGGCAGCACACGAGCTGGACCGACCTCCCCCTGACCGACGCCGGCGAGCGCCAGGCCCGCGCCCTCGTCCCCCTGCTGGCCGACCGGAACATCGGGCTCACCCTCGTCAGCCCCTCGATCCGGGCCCGCCGCACCGCCGAGCTGGCCGGGCTCCACGCCCCCCGCGTCACCCCCGAGCTGCGGGAATGGGACTACGGCGGCTACGAGGGCATCACCACCCAGGCGATCCGCCGCACCCGCCCCTTCTGGAACCTGTGGACCGACGGCGTCGACCCCGGCTCCGACGAGCACCCCGGGGAGAGCCCCGCCGAGGTCGGGCAGCGCGCCGACCAGGTGCTCGCGGGCGTCCGGTCGGCCGCCGAGGGGATCGGGAACGCGGACATCGCGCTCGTCGCCCACTCGCACTTCCTGCGCGTCCTCACCGCCCGCTACCTGGGGCTGACCCCCGCCGAGGGGCGCCTCTTCCAGCTCGCCACCGGGGCCGTCTCCCGGCTCGGCACCGAACACGGCCGGCCGGTCGTCGCCGCCCTCAACGTGGCCCTGCCCGAAGCGCTTCAGGACACCCCCTAGAACGCCGACGGCCGGCACCCTAAGGATGCCGGCCGCCCGCGTGGATCACGTACAGGTCAGGAGAGCAGCTCCACCTCCGCCAGCGTCGCCGAACCCGTCAGCACCAGCCGGTACTTCGCGTACGCGCCGGGCTTGCCCACCGAGAACGCCCGGGTCTGCTTGTCCCAGGCGAAGGACTCGCCGGAGCGGCGGTCGAGGTCCGTCCACTTCTCGCCGTCGGACGAGCCCTGGAGCGTCCAGCCCTTCGGGGCCTTGTCGGCGGCCGCCGACGTCAGCGTGTACTGGAGCGCCTTGGTGGACGCGGGGACGGGCAGCTCCACCGACCCGACCTCCGCCGAGGTCGCCGAGGTGTTGTCGAACAGCGCGCCGTCACCCTTCAGCACATCGCCCTTGGGCGCCGGGGCCTTGTCGTCCTGCTGGATGGAGACCGGCGCCGCGTCCTTGCCCGTGCCCCAGGCCGACGGCTTCGGACCCATGTCGAACTCCAACGTTCCGCCCTTGGCCAGCACGTCGTGGGGGAGCGCGGTGGAGGTCCACTTCTTGCCGTTGACCTTCACGCCCTGCACGTAGATGTTCTTGTCGCTGTTCTTCGGCGCCTTCACGGTCAGCTTGCGGCCGTTGTCCATGCGGACGGTGACCTTCTTGAAGAGCGGCGAGCCGATGGCGTACTCCCCGCTGCCCATCACCAGCGGGTAGAAGCCGAGCGCCGAGAAGAGGTACCAGGCCGACTGCTCGCCGTTGTCCTCGTCGCCGTGGATGCCCTGCCCGATCTCGCTGCCGACGTAGAGGCGGCCCAGCACCTCGCGGACCTTCTCCTGCGTCTTGTACGGCTGCGAGGCCGCGTTGTACATGTACGTGGCGTGGTGGGCGACCTGGTTGCTGTGCCCGTACTGGCCCATCCGTACGTCACGGGCCTCGGTCATCTCGTGGATGACCCCGCCGTAGCTGCCGACGAACTCCGGGCCCGCCGTCTCCGGCGTCGAGAAGTACGTGTCCAGCTTCTTGCCGAGCCCCGCGCGGCCGCCGTACAGGTTGGCCAGGCCCCGGCTGTCCTGCGGGGCGGTGAAGGCGTAGCCCCAGCCGTTGGTCTCGGTGTAGTCGTAGCCCCACACGCGCGGGTCGTACTGGTCCGAGGGGAGGCGCCAGTCGCCGTTGGGCTTCCTGCCCTGGAAGAAGCCCGCCTTCTCGTCGAAGAGCTTGACGTACTTCTGCGCCCGGTTGAGGAAGTACGCCGACTCCTCCTTGTACCGCGCCTTCTTCGTCTTCTTGTAAAGCTCCTCGCCCATGCGCGCGATGCCGTAGTCGTTGAGGTAGCCCTCCAGCGACCAGGACAGGCCCTCGTGCGTCGCGGTGTTGGCGTAACCGGTGAAGACCGAGGTCTCCATGCCCTTGCGGCCGACGCCCGAGGACGGCGGGGCCACCGTGGCGTTCTTGACCGCCGCGTCGTACGCCGCCTCCGCGTCGAACTTCACGCCCTTGACGTACGCGTCCGCGAAGGCCACGTCCGAGCTGGTGCCGGTCATCAGGTCCGCGTAGCCGGGGGAGGACCAGCGGGAGGTCCAGCCGCCGTCCTTGTAGTGCTGGACGAAGCCGTCCACCAGCTCGCCGGCCTTCTTCGGGGAGAAGAAGGAGTAGGCGGGCCAGGTCGTGCGGTAGGTGTCCCAGAAGCCGTTGTTGACGTACACCTTGCCGTCGACGATCTTCGCGCCGGTCTGCGTGGGGGTGTCCGTGCCGGTCGGCTTGGTGAAGGGGCTCGCGTACTTGTTCTTCCCGTCGACCTTCTCGTGGCCGGAGTTCGGGTAGAGGTAGAGGCGGTAGAGGCTGGAGTAGAGCGTGGTCAGCTGGTCCTCGTTGGCGCCCTCGACCTCGATCGTCCGCAGGATGTCGTCCCAGGCCGCCTGCGCCCTGCGCTGCACCTTCTCGAAGGAGGTGGACTCCGGGATCTCCATCGCCAGGTTCTTCTTCGCCTGGTCGACACCGATCAGCGAGGTGGCCAGCCGCAGGTTGACCGTACGGTCCCTGCCCGCGTCGAAGCGGAAGAAGCCCGTGACGTCGTCACCGCCCCCGCCCTTCAGCTTGCCGCTGTCGGTCACCGGCGCGTCGAAGACGCCGTAGACGAACATGCGGGTGGCGCCGGTGGACAGGCCGCTCTTCACGTCCGTGTAGCCGGAGAAGGAGCGGGTCTCGGGATCCAGGGTGAGACCGCCGGCGTTCGACACGTTGTCGAAGACCAGGCTCGCGTCCTTGCCGGGGTAGGTGAACCGCATCCGGGCCGCGTGGTCGGTCGGCGCGATCTCCGTCTTGAGGCCGTTCTCGAACGTGACGCCGTAGTAGTGCGGCTTCGCGGTCTCGTTCTCGTGCCGGAACGGCAGCGCGCGGGCCGTGCGGGCGGCGTCCGGGGTGCCGCTCGCGGCCGACGGCATCACCTGGAAGGTCTGCCGGTCGCCCATCCAGGGGCTCGGCTCATGGCTGGCGCTGAAGGCCTGGAGCGTGGGGAGGTTCTCCTCGTTGTTGCCCCGGTGGTAGTCGTACAGCCAGCTCAGCGAACCGGCGTTGGTCACCGGCGTCCAGAAGTTGAAGCCATGGGGGACGGCGGTGGCCGGGATGTTGTTGCCGCGCGAGAAGCCGCCGGAGGAGTTGGTGCCGCGCGTGGTCAGCGCGTAGTCCGACAGATGCGCCTTGCGCTTCTCGGGCGCCTTCGGGGCGATAGCGATGTCGTCGACCCAGCCCTGGAACTTCGCCGGGCCCTTGGGGGAGTCGTACGCCACCAGGATCCGGTCGACCGTCTTGCCCGCCGCGACCGTGCCGATGCGGGAGGAGACCTTGTTCCACTGGTCGACGTAGAGGCGCTTGGCATCCGCCTGGCCCTGCGGGGTCAGCAGCCCGCCGTGGCTGTCGGTCGCCTTCAGCTCGCTCAGGTAGGTGCCGTCGGTGAAGGCGAGGTCCACCGCGATGTGGGTCGCGGGGTAGTTGAGGTCCGTCTCGCCCATCTGCGGATAGACGAGGTAGGAGAGCTCGGTGTCCTTGGTGACGGCCGTGTTCACATCGAAAATCTTGTTGTACGCGTACGCGCGGCCGTCCGGCTTGTGCGTACCCGCGTAACGCAGTGCCTTCTTTCCGGTGAATCCCGCCCCTGCCTTGGCGGTGGGCGAGCCGGAGGGGCCGCGGTCGGCCTGGCTGCGCATCTCGTCGGGGACGGGCGCGGAGGTGTCACCGTTCGAGAACTGAACGTCGGCGAGCTGGAGGATGTCCGACGCGCCGTTGTTGGCGGTGATCTCCAGCCGGAAGTGCCGGTAGGCGGTGTCGGAGGCGAAATCGTACGATTTCGTCTGGTGCCGCTCGGTGAAGGTCTCGCCCTTGCGGGTGTCGAGGTCGGTCCACTCCTTGCCGTCCGCCGAGCCCTTGAGCGTCCAGTCCTTCGGGTCGCGCGGGGCGTGGTCGTTGGCGGAGGTGAGCGCGTACGTCACCACCTTCACCGGCTCGTCCAGGTCGAACTCGACCCAGCCGGTCGTCGCGAACGCCAGCCACTTGGAGGCCGGTTCGACATCGACCAGGTTCTCCTTGACCTCGCCGCCTGCGGTGTTCTCGGCGCTGGCGCGGACATCGGTCACCCGGTCGGTGACATTGCCCGGTATGCCGGTGGAGAAGCCGCCGTCGACACCCGAGGAGCGCTCCTTGCCGTCCGGTCCTTCCTCTACCGTGTTGCGCCAGTCCGGCTGCTTCTCGTCCGCCTCGAAGGAGGAGCGGAACGTCCGTTCGCCGGACGGCTTCCAGGGCCCCGTGGACGGGCCGGCGACGGCTGCCGTGGGGGCCGCGAGGGCCAGGGCGAGTGATGCCGCGAGGACGGCGGCCGTGCGGCTCCGTCTCGTACGGGCGGCGCTGCTGAAGGCTTTTCCAGCGCCATGGTGGAGACCTCGTGGTGGCTGCATACCGAGCCATTCCTCCCCGGAGCGTGCTTGGACAACGTTGTCATAGCGGGATGCAAGGTCCAGTAGGGAGCCAAGTGACAGGACGTGTCAAGGGTGTTGCCACAGGTGCGGCGCGCGAATCGGCCGTAAGGGGAGAAAGCCGCCCCTGCGCGAGGGCGCACGGTGCCGAGGAGTCCGCGAGGTCTCAACTCGGGAAAGACTGGCGTCCCAACGTGCATTCGATCTTGCTCAGTTGGCGACAAGTGGACTATACCTGTCGCCATCTGCACAGCCGTTTCCGACGGATGCGCACACGGGGGAACAAGGGGACGGCCGCGAGGGCGTCATGGACGCCCTGGCGGTACGGTTCTCCGACCACCCCCACTCCGCCGGTTCTTTTCTCCGGTACACCTGCATATCTGCACGACCCGAGCGCAACCGACCGCGGTGGCGGGGCCCTTCGCCTGAGGCGAATTTTCGACGGGTGACCGGTACACCGCCTGAGTCCTGGAGAAGGCGAGGACTTGAGCATGGGATCCACCTCCGCTCAGAACAATGAGGGCCTTGGCCGTCGCGATCTGATCAAGCGTTCTGCCGCACTCGGCCTGATCGCTGTTCCGACGATGAGCTTCCTCTCCGCCTGCGCGAGCGGCAGCGGCGACAGCGACGACAACAAGGTCGAAAAGGGCGAGAAGAGCGAGAAGAACCCGCTGGCCGTCAACGGCAGCGCCCCGCTGGAGATCGTGATCTTCGACGGCGGGTTCGGCACCAAGTACGCGGAGGACGCCCGGGACGTCTACAAGAAGACCTACCCCGAGGCGCAGGTCAAGTTCTCCGCGACGCAGAAGATCCAGTCGGTCCTCCAGCCGCGCTTCAACGGCGGCACCCCGCCGGACCTGATCGACAACTCCGGTGCCCAGCAGATGGACATGGGCGTCCTGGTCGGCAAGAAGCAGCTCACCGACCTCACCCCGCTGCTGGACGCCCCGTCCATCGACGACCCCGCCAAGACGGTCCGCGACACCCTGCGGCCCGGCATCGTCGAGATGGGCCAGTTCGACGGCGACCCGGTCTGGATCATGTACTACGCGTACACGGTCTACGGCGTCTGGTACTCCCAGACCGCGCTGGACAAGCTGGACGCCACGTACCCGGAGACCTGGGACGACATGCTCGCGCTCTGCGCGAAGGCGAAGAAGCAGGGCATCGCCGGCTGGACCTACCCCGGCAAGCACCCTTACTACATCCCGTTCTCGCTCTACCCGTTCATCGGGAAGATCGGCGGCGTCGAGGTCCTGAACGCCATCGACAACCTGGAGCCGAAGGCCTGGGAGCACCCCGCGGTCAAGGCGGCCTTCGAGGCGTACTACGAGCTCTACGCCAAGGGCTACATCCTCAAGGGCACCCCGGGCCTGGACCACCGCGGTTCGCAGGGCGCCTGGGCCCGCGGCAAGGCGCTGTTCATCCCGAACGGCTCCTGGGTCGAGAACGAGGAAGCGGCCATCATCCCCAAGGACTTCAAGCTGTCCGTGGGCGCCCCCTCCTCCCTCGACTCCTCGGACAAGCTGCCCTTCGGCACCATCTGGGCGTCCGGCGGCGAGCCGTTCATCGTCCCGGCCAAGGCGAAGAACCCGGCGGGCGGCATGGAGCAGCTGCGCATCATGCTCAGCGAGGCCTCCTCCAAGTCCTTCACCACCAACACCAAGTCGCTCTCCGCCTTCAACGGCGGCACCGACGGCATCGAGTTGTCGGACGGCCTGAAGTCCGGTGTCGCGGCCCTGGAGAAGGCCGGCACCAATGTGGTCAACCCCCGTCTCCAGGACTGGTACGTGAAGCTCCAGAAGGAGCAGATCGGCGTCGCGGCGCTCGGCGAGATGATGGCCGGCCGCGCCACCCCGGCCGAGACCATCAAGAAGATCCAGGCGTTCGCCGACGCGGCCGCCAAGGACCAGTCCATCAAGCACTTCAGGCACCAGTGATCACGCGTCACCAGCGGCAGCAGCTCGGGGAAGGTCGGAGTCGGTAACGATGCAACACGGTAAGTACCGGTTCATAGTCGGGTTCTTGGTGGCCCCGATGTCGTTGTATGTCATCTTCGTCATCTGGCCGTTCATCCAGTCCATCTACTACTCGTTCACGGACTGGACAGGTCTGAGCCCCGACTTCAAGATGGTCGGGTTCGACAACTACACCAAGATGCTCGACGACGACATCTTCTGGAAATCGCTACAGCACAGTGTGCTGCTGGCCGTTCTGCTGCCGCTGGTGACGCTGGGCCTCGCGCTCTTCTTCGCCTTCATGCTCAACGTGGGCGGCCGGCGCCGCAAGGGCGCCGCCGTCACCGGCGTACGGGGCTCCGGCTTCTACAAGATCGCCTACTTCTTCCCGCAGGTGCTCTCGATCGCGATCGTGGCCATCCTGTTCCAGTTCGCCTTCGACCCGGCCCAGGGCATGGTCAACGGCACGCTCAAGGCCGTGGGCTTCGACGACGTACCGGACTGGCTGGGCGATCCGAACCTGGCCCTGTGGGTCATCATGGCGGTCCTCGTCTGGTGCACCACCGGCTTCTTCGTGGTGCTGTTCTCCGCGGGCATGGCCTCCATCCCCAAGGACTTCTACGAAGCCGCCCTGCTGGACGGGGCGAGCCGCTTCACGACCTTCTTCCGGATCACGCTGCCCCTGCTGTGGGACACGGTCCAGTCCGGCTGGGTCTACATGGGCATCCTGGCCCTCGGCGCCGAGGGCTTCGCCATCGTCCACATCATGAGCGTCGGCCCCGGCGGGCCCGACTACTCGACCACCGTCCTGCCGCTGTACGTCTACCAGGCGGCGTTCCGTGACGGACAGGCGGGCTACGCGACCACGATCGGTGTCGCCCTGCTCATCGTGACCCTGGCGTTCGCCGCCATCGTCATGCGGGTGGGCCGGCGCGAGCGGCTGGAGTTCTGATGAAGACCACTGACACCCCTCCCTCCGGCACCGACGCGTCCAAGGTGCCCGCCCAGCGCACCGGCACGGACCCCAAGGGCTCCTCCGCCCCCGCGAAGAGCAGCGAGGGCCAGGTCCTCAACGTCTTCTCGCACGGGATGCTCATCCTGTGGGCGATCATGGTCGTGCTGCCGCTGTTCTGGGCGGTGATGTCCTCGTTCAAGACCGACTCGGACATCTTCAACACCCCCTGGTCGCTGCCGAGCTCGCTGAGCTTCGACGCCTGGGGCCGGGCCTGGAGCCAGGCCCATATGAGCGAGTATTTCCTGAACACCATCCTGGTGGTGGGCGGTTCGCTCGTCGGCACCCTGGTCCTCGGGTCGATGGCCGCCTATGTGCTCGCGCGCTTCGAGTTCCCGGGCAACCGCTTCATTTACTTCTTGTTCGTCGGCGGCATGAGCTTCCCGATCATGCTGGCGCTGGTCCCGCTGTTCTTCGTCATGGACAACATGGGGCTGCTGAACACGATCCACGGCCTGATCCTCGTGTACATCGCGTACTCGCTGCCGTTCACCGTGTTCTTCCTGACCTCGTTCTTCCGTACGCTGCCGACCTCGGTGGCGGAGGCGTCGATCATCGACGGGGCCTCGCACACCCGGACGTTCTTCCAGGTGATGCTGCCGATGGCCAAGCCCGGTCTGATCAGCGTCGGCATCTTCAACTTCCTGGGGCAGTGGAACCAGTACATGCTGCCGACGGTGCTCAACACCGACCCGGAGAAGCGGGTGCTCGCCCAGGGGCTGGTGGAGCTGGCCTCCAGCCAGGGGTACAAGGGCGACTACTCGGGCCTCTTCGCGGGCCTGGTGATCGCGATGCTCCCGGTGCTGGCGGCGTACATCATCTTCCAGCGCCAGGTCGTCTCCGGTCTGACCGCGGGCGCGCTCAAGTAGGTCACGCGTCAGCAGAAGAAGGTCACATATCCACAACGGCCCGGTGCCCCGGCGGAGATCATCTCCACCGGGGCACCGGGCCGTTGCGGGGTGCGCGCCGGTGCTCAGGTCTTGACGGAAGGCACCCCCGAACGGTCAGCTTAGAGTTCACATGTTGGAGGAAGCCGGGGTGTCATCGCTGCTGCCCCGGCCGGGGTGGTCCTCTGGGCCGCCCGCCAAGGGCAGGAGTGGATGAGTCGATGGAGACTCCCGGGTCGCAGACATCGCTGCACAGGGCCAATCTGGAGCGGGTCGTACGCGCCGTACGGATGGCGGGGTCGCTCACCCAGGCGGAGATCGCCCGGAGCACCGGCCTCTCCGCGGCCACGGTCTCCAATATCGTCCGGGAGCTGAAGGACGGCGGGACGGTCGAGGTGACGCCCACCTCGGCGGGCGGCCGGCGGGCCCGCAGCGTCTCCCTCAGCGGGGACGCGGGCATCGTCATCGGGGTCGACTTCGGCCACACCCACCTGCGGGTCGCCGTCGGCAACCTGGCCCACCAGGTGCTGGCCGAGGAGTCCGAGCCGCTGGATGTCGACGCCTCCTCCGCGGAGGGGTTCGACCGGGCCGAAGTGCTGGTCAACCGGCTGATCGAGGCCACCGGGATAGGCCCGGACAAGATCATCGGCATCGGTCTCGGTGTGCCGGGCCCCATCGACGTCGAGTCCGGAACGCTGGGCTCCACCTCGATCCTGCCGGGCTGGACGGGCATCAACCCCAGCGAGGAGCTCTCCGGCCGCCTCGGCGTCCCGGTGTACGTCGACAACGACGCCAACCTCGGAGCCCTGGGCGAGCTGGTCTGGGGGAGCGGGCGGGGCGTCAAGGACCTCGCGTACATCAAGGTCGCCAGCGGGGTCGGCGCCGGTCTGGTGATCGACGGGACCATCTACCGGGGCCCCGGCGGCACGGCCGGCGAGATCGGCCACATCACCCTGGACGAGTCCGGCCCGGTCTGCCGCTGCGGCAACCGCGGCTGCCTGGAGACCTTCACCGCCGCGCGCTACGTGCTGCCGCTGCTCCAGCCCAGCCACGGCCCCGGGCTCACCATGGAGCGGGTGGTCCAGCTGGCCCGTGAGGGCGATCCGGGGTGCCGCCGGGTGATCGGGGACGTCGGCCGCCACATAGGCAGCGGCGTCGCCAACCTGTGCAACCTGCTCAACCCCAGCCGGGTCGTCCTCGGCGGCTCGCTGGCGGAGGCCGGGGAGCTGGTCCTGGGGCCCATACGGGACTCCGTGTCGCGTTACGCGATACCCAGCGCGGCCCGGCAGCTCTCGGTGCTCCCCGGGGCCCTGGGCGGCCGTGCCGAGGTGCTGGGCGCCCTGGCCCTGGTGCTGAGCGAGATGGGGGATTCAACCCTTTTGGAGAGCACCCTCCCTGCGGCGACTCCTGCCTTCACTTAGATAACGAATGGCACCGTTGTCATCTCGTTAAGGATTTACTCCTTGACGCTGGCGCTGCGGCCGAGTTGACTTCCAGCCACCTCGGCCGCAACGTCGCGGCCTCGTCAGGGAGGTTCGAGAATGAACACGCGTATGCGTCGTGCCGCCGTTGCCGTTGCCGCCACCACGATGGCGATCTCGCTGGCCGCTTGCGGGAGCGCCAAGGAGTCCGGCGACAAGGCCGAAAAGGGCTCGGAGAAGAAGGGCAACGACCTGAAGATAGGTCTGCTCCTCCCCGAGAACCAGACGGCCCGTTACGAGAAGTTCGACCGTCCGATCATCGAGAAGAAGATCGACGAGCTCACGGACGGCAAGGCGAAGGTCACCTACAACAACGCCAAGCAGGACGCGACCACTCAGGCGCAGCAGATCGACACGATGATCACCAACAAGGTCGACGCGCTGATCATCGGTGCCGTGGACGCCAAGGCGATCGAGAACAGCGTCAAGAAGGCCAAGGACGCCGGCATCCCGGTCGTCGCCTTCGACCGCCTCGCCGAGGGCCCGATCGACGCCTACACCTCCTTCGACAACGAAGAGGTCGGCCGCGCACAGGGCACCGCGCTCCTGGAGGCCCTGGGCGACAAGGCCGACGGCGCCACGATCGTGATGATGAACGGCGCGATCACCGACCCGAACGCCGCGCTCTTCAAGAAGGGCGCCAAGTCCGTCCTCGACGGCAAGGTGAAGTACGGCAAGGAGTACGACACCAAGGAGTGGAAGCCGGAGAACGCCAACGCCAACATGGAAGCGGCGATCACCGCGCTCGGCAAGGACAAGATCGACGGCGTCTACTCCGCCAACGACGGCATGGCGGGCGGCATCATCACCGCCCTCAAGGGCGCCGGCCTCTCCCCGCTCCCCCCGGTCACCGGCCAGGACGCCGAGCTGGCGGGCGTGCAGCGCATCGTCACCGGTGAGCAGTTCATGAGCGTCTACAAGTCCTACCCGGCGGAGGGCGTCGTCGCCGCCGAGATGGCCGTCGCGCTCGCCAAGGGCGAGAAGCTGGACTCGATCGCCACCTCGAAGGTCGACAACGCCAGCCAGAAGGGCATCCCCACGGTCCTCGTCCCGGTCATCTCGCTGACCAAGGACAACATCAAGGACACCGTGGTCAAGGACGGCATCTGGACGCTGGACGAGATCTGCTCGGGCAAGTACAAGGCCTCCTGCGACAAGATCGGCCTGAAGTAGGCCCTGGGGCGTGTCCGGCGGATCTTGACCGGGTCCGCGACGCCTGGCACGGCGCCTCGCCGCGTTGCCGAAACGCCCGAATCGCTCCGCGATGAGGACGTTCCAGCGCCTTGCGATGCACCGCACCGGACGCCGCGGCCTACCCGGCCCTGATCCGCCGGACACACCCCAGGTGGCGTCCGACCGGTCACGGCCGGCAGGACGCCCCCTCCCGCCGTACGCCCGACGCGTCCTCGCGAAGGCGCCACGGCATCACCGCCCGCGCACGGGCCCGCCGCACAGCGGTCCGCGCGCGCCACGAAGCCTGTCCGGTGTCCCGCCCACCAACCGTCCCGCTACCGGGCGGGGCGCCGGACGGAACGCTTCCCCCTTTTTCTGTTCTTCTGCTCGACCGCCGCGCCTTC
This sequence comes from Streptomyces sp. SID8374, assembly GCF_009865135.1. Taxonomy (NCBI): domain Bacteria; kingdom Bacillati; phylum Actinomycetota; class Actinomycetes; order Kitasatosporales; family Streptomycetaceae; genus Streptomyces; species Streptomyces sp. SID8374. Next base: position 1,117,508 of record NZ_WWGH01000002.1, read on the forward strand.
CCCCGGGCGCGGCATCCCCGCCGGTCAGGCGGCGAAGGAGATGGTTCACGTGACCGCTACGCCCGTGTTGGCGTTGCGAGGGGTCTCCAAGCGATTCGGTGCCGTCCAGGTACTCACCGATGTAGAGCTTGAGGTCCACGCCGGTGAGGTGGTCGCCCTGGTGGGCGACAACGGCGCCGGTAAATCAACGCTGGTCAAGACGATCGCCGGAGTGCACCCCATCGATGAGGGAGTCATCGAGTGGGAGGGCGAGGCGGTCGCGATCGACAAGCCGCACGACGCCCAGAACCTCGGCGTCGCCACCGTCTATCAGGACCTCGCGCTGTGCGACAACATCGATGTCGTCGGCAACCTCTACCTGGGCCGGGAGCTGCGCCGCTTCGGCATCCTGGACGAGGTGGAGATGGAGCGCCGCTCCCGCGAGCTGCTCTCCACGCTCTCCATCCGGATCCCGAGCGTCCGCATCCCGATCGCCTCGCTCTCCGGCGGCCAGCGCCAGACCGTGGCCATCGCCCGGTCGATGCTCGGCGAGCCCAAGCTCGTCATCCTCGACGAGCCGACCGCCGCCCTCGGCGTGGAGCAGACCGCCCAGGTCCTCGACCTCGTCGAGAGGCTCCGTGAGCGCGGTCACGCGGTCATCCTCATCAGCCACAACATGGCCGATGTGAAGGCCGTGGCCGACAAGGTCGCCGTGCTCCGGCTGGGCCGGAACAACGGTGTCTTCGATGTGAAGACCACCTCCCAGGAAGAGATCATCTCCGCCATCACGGGCGCCACGGACAACGCCGTGACCCGACGTGCGGCGCGCAACGCGGAGGTTTCCAAGTGACCACCGACAAGTCCGCGGCCTCGCTGGACAAGACCCCCGCCCCGGCGGACGCGCCGGTCGGCAACCCCGACGCGGCCGAGGGCGCGGCCACGGTCGTCGACCCCCGCCTGCTCATCCGCGAGCAGGGCTTCGCCGGATACATCACCGAGTTCAAGCGCAAGATCAGCGGCGGTGACCTGGGCTCCATCCCGGTGGTCGTCGGCCTCGCGATCATCGCCATCGTCTTCCAGAGCATGAACTCCGAGTTCCTCTCCGCGAAGAACATCAGCGACATCGCCACCACGATGGTCGCCACCGGCATGATGGCCGTCGGCATCATCTTCGTCCTGCTGCTCGGCGAGATCGACCTCTCGGTCGGCTCGGTCAGCGGTGTCTCCGGCGCCCTCGTCGCGGTGCTCAGCGTCACCCAGGGCATGAACGAGTGGCTGGCGATCCTCGTCGCCATCGTCAGCGGCGCGGTGATCGGCGCGATCCACGGCTTCTTCTTCGCCAGGATCGGCGCCCCGGCCTTCGCCGTCACCCTGGCCGGCCTGCTGTTCTGGCTCGGCTTCATGCTCCAGCTGCTCGGCGACTCCGGCACCATCAACCTGGACGGCGACGGGGTGGTCGGCAAGCTGACCACGTACTACTTCACCGATGTCGCCGCCGCCTACGGGCTCGCCGCCGTCGCGGTCATCGGCTACTTCGCCGCCGCCTTCCTGGACACCCGCCGCCGCGAGGCCGCGGGCATCCCGTCCCGGCCGATCGCCGACATCGCCCTGCGCACCGGCGTCCTCGCGGTGTTCGCGTTCGCCGCGGCGTACATGTTCAACCAGTACCGCGGCCTGCCGCTCGCCTTGGTCCTCTTCCTGATCGTCCTGGTCGGCACGGACTTCGTGCTGCGCCGCACGGCGTACGGGCGGAAGATCTTCGCGCTCGGCGGCAGCGTCGAGGCCTCCCGGCGCGCCGGTATCAACGTCACCGCGATCCGGATCTCCGTCTTCTCCATCGCGGGTACGTTCGCGGCGATCGGCGGCCTGTTCTGGGCCTCCAAGATCGCGGCGGCCAACCAGGGCTCCGGCACCGGCGACCTGCTGATGAACGTCATCGCGGCGGCCGTCATCGGCGGCACCAGCCTCTTCGGCGGCCGCGGCCGCACCTGGAACGCGCTGCTCGGTGTCATGGTGATCGTCTCCATCCAGTACGGACTGTCGCTGGAGGGCATCGCCACGCCGATCCAGTACATGGTCACCGGCGCCGTGCTGCTCGCCACGGTCGTCATCGACTCCGTCACCCGTAAGACCCAGAAGACCGCGGGCCGCGCCTGACCGCGGATCCGCGCAGGTGCCCGGCGCCCCACAGGGGTGCCGGGCACCTGCGCGTCCCGGTCCGCCCGCGTTCGAACACAGGCTCCCGCTGCCCACGCCCGGCGGTGGAACATTAGACTCATCGGATCGGCACGCTCGATCAGCTCAAACGCAAGGAGGCACGGGTGGATCTGCTGACCCGCATCAAGGGACCGCGCGACCTGGACCGACTCGGCCTCGACGAGCTGGACCAGCTCGCGGAGGAGATCCGCACCTTCCTCGTCGACGCGGTGTCCAAGACCGGCGGACACCTCGGCCCCAACCTGGGAGTGGTGGAGCTCACGATCGCCCTGCACCGGGTCTTCGAGTCGCCCCGCGACAAGGTGCTCTGGGACACCGGCCACCAGAGTTACGTGCACAAGCTGCTCACCGGCCGCCAGGACTTCTCCCGCCTCAAGATGAAGGGCGGCCTCTCCGGCTACCCCTCGCAGGCCGAGTCCGAGCACGACGTCATCGAGAACAGCCACGCCTCCACGGTCCTCGGCTGGGCCGACGGCCTGGCCAAGGCCAACGAGGTACTGAAGAAGGACGACCACGTCGTCGCGGTCATCGGCGACGGCGCGCTCACCGGCGGTATGGCCTGGGAGGCGCTGAACAACATCGCCGCCGCCAAGGACCGCCCGCTGGTCATCGTGGTCAACGACAACGAGCGCTCGTACGCTCCCACGATCGGCGGCCTCGCCAACCACCTCGCCACGCTCCGTACGACCGACGGCTACGAGCGGTTCCTGGCCCGCGGCAAGGACATCCTGGAGCGCACGCCCGTCGTCGGCCGCCCGCTCTACGAGACCCTGCACGGCGCCAAGAAGGGCCTGAAGGACTTCATCGCCCCGCAGGGCATGTTCGAGGACCTCGGCCTGAAGTACGTCGGCCCCATCGACGGCCACGACATCGAGGCCCTGGAGTCCGCGCTCCAGCGCGCCAAGCGCTTCGGCGGCCCGGTCATCGTGCACTGCCTCACCGAGAAGGGCCGCGGCTACACCCCCGCCCTGGAGGACGAGGCCGACCGCTTCCACGCGGTGGGCAAGATCCACCCGGACACCGGTCTGCCGATCTCCACCTCCGGCCTCGACTGGACCTCGGTCTTCGGCGAGGAGATGCTCAAGCTCGGCCAGGAGCGCGAGGACATCGTCGCGATCACCGCGGCCATGCTCCAGCCGGTCGGCCTCGGCAAGTTCGAGGAGGCATTCCCGGACCGGATCTACGACGTCGGCATCGCCGAGCAGCACGGCGCGGTCTCCGCGGCGGGCCTGGCCACCGGCGGCCTCCACCCGGTCTTCGCGGTCTACGCCACCTTCCTCAACCGCGCCTTCGACCAGGTCCTGATGGATGTGGCCCTGCACAAGTGCGGCGTCACCTTCGTCCTGGACCGGGCCGGCGTCACCGGCACCGACGGCGCCTCGCACAACGGCATGTGGGACATGTCGATCCTCCAGTGCGTGCCCACCCTCCGGATCGCCGCCCCGCGCGACGCCGACCAGGTCCGCGCCCAGCTGCGCGAGGCCGTCGCCGTCGACGACGCGCCCACCGTGGTCCGCTTCTCCAAGGGCGCGGTCGGCCCGGCGGTCAAGGCCGTCGGCAAGGCCGGGGGCATGGACATCCTGCGCGAGCCGAAGGCGGCCCGCCCGGACGTCCTGATCGTCTCCGTCGGCGCGCTCGCCCCGATGTGCCTGGAGATCGCCGACCTGCTGGACGCCCAGGGCATCTCCTCCACCGTCGTCGACCCGCGCTGGGTCAAACCGGTGGACGAGGCGCTCGCCCCGCTCGCCGAGCGCCACCGCGTCGTCGTCACCGTCGAGGACAACAGCCGCGCCGGAGGGGTCGGCTCCGCCGTCGCCCAGGCGCTGCGCGACGCGGGCGTCGACGTACCGCTGCGCGACTTCGGCATCCCGCCGGTCTTCCTCGACCACGCCTCGCGCGGCGAGGTCATGGCCGAGATCGGACTGACCGCCCCGGACATCGCCCGCCAGGTCACCGGCCTGGTCGCGAAGCTGGACGGCCGCTTCGAGAGCCGCGCGGTGGAGCCCGCCCGCGACTGACCCGCGTATCTCTCCGTACGGCCGACGGGCCGGGAGAGCCGCCCCTGTACGGGTGGTTCTCCCGGCCCATTCGCATGAAACGGGCCAGATGGCGCGTTCTTACGCCTACCGGGTCCCAATCATGGCGTGCACAACGAGTGCGTGGAGGTACGCAGGTGAGCGCGCAGGTCACACCACCCCGCGGAAACGGCATGTTCCGCACCAAGTCCGTCGAACAGTCGATCCTTGACACCGAGGAGCCGGAGCACGCGCTCAAGAAGTCCCTCTCCGCCCTGGACCTCACGGTCTTCGGCGTGGGCGTCATCATCGGTACCGGCATCTTCGTCCTCACGGGCAAGGTCGCCAAGGAGACGGCCGGCCCGGCGACCGCCATCGCCTTCGTCGCGGCCGGCGTCGTCTGCGCCCTGGCCGCGCTCTGTTACGCCGAGTTCGCCTCCACCGTCCCCGTCGCCGGCTCCGCGTACACGTTCTCGTACGCCTCGCTCGGCGAGCTGGTGGCCTGGATCATCGGCTGGGACCTGGTGCTGGAGTTCGCGCTGGGCACGGCGGTGGTCGCCGTCGGCTGGTCCGGCTACGTCCGCTCGCTGATGGACAACGTCAACTGGACGATGCCCGAAGCCCTTTCGGGACCGGACGTGGCGGAAGGACTCGGCTTCGACATCCTCGCCTTCGCCCTGGTCCTGATCCTGACCGTCATCCTGGTCATCGGCATGAAGCTCTCCGCCCGGGTCACCTCGGTCGTCGTGGCGATCAAGGTCGGCGTGGTCCTCATGGTGATCGTCGCGGGCCTGTTCTTCATCAAGGCCGAGAACTACAAGCCCTTCATCCCGCCGGCCGAGAAGCAGCCCACCGGCTCCGGCTGGGACGCCCCGCTGGTCCAGCTGATCTTCGGCTACGAGCCCACCAACTTCGGCATCATGGGCATCTTCACCGCCGCCTCCATCGTCTTCTTCGCCTTCATCGGCTTCGACGTGGTGGCCACCGCCGCCGAGGAGACCAAGCTGCCCCAGCGCGACATGCCGCGCGGCATCCTCGGCTCGCTCATCATCTGCACGGTGCTCTACGTGGCGGTCTCGATCGTCGTCACCGGCATGCAGCACTACAGCGAACTCTCCGTCAGCGCCCCGCTCGCCGACGCCTTCAAGGCCACCGGGCACCCGTTCTACGCCGGTCTGATCAGCTTCGGCGCGGCGGTCGGCCTCACCACGGTCTGCATGATCCTGCTGCTCGGCCAGACCCGCGTCTTCTTCGCGATGAGCCGGGACGGACTGCTGCCGCGCTTCTTCTCCAAGACGCACCCGCGCTTCCGCACCCCGTACCGCCCGACGATCCTGCTCGGTGTGCTGATCGCGATCATCGCCGGGTTCACGAGCATCGACGAGCTGGCCACCCTGGTGAACATCGGCACGCTCTTCGCGTTCGTCGTCGTCGCGCTCGGCGTCCTGGTCCTGCGCCGCACCCGCCCCGACCTGCCCCGCGCCTTCCGCACCCCGTGGGTGCCGCTGCTGCCGATCGCCTCGGTGGCCGCCTCGGTCTGGCTGATGCTCAATCTGCCGGTGGAGACCTGGGTCCGGTTCGGGGCCTGGATGGTGCTCGGAGTGATCATCTACTTCGTGTACGGGCGCCGCCACAGCCTGCTGGGCAAGCAGGCCCGCTAGGACCTTCCCTCCGGACCGGGCCGTACGGTACGGGGCCCGACGCACCGTGCCCCGTACGCCTCGACCCGCTGCCGCAGCCCCCGGTCGGCGGTGACGACGACGCAACCGCGCTCCGGCCCGGCGGCCGCCGCCAGTTCGGCGATCAGGTCGTCACCGCTGCCGGGGGCCGAGGCGACCTCGACGCCCGGCACGGACGCGACACCCCGGGCGGCCCCTTCCACGACGAGCAGGATCTCGACGGGACCGGGCACCCCCGGCAGCCCGTCCGCGGCGTACGGGACCAGCGCGTCCCGCAGCCGCTCGGCCGCCCCGCGCCGGTCCCGCCACCACCCGTCGGGCACGGACCCGACCACGTTGGCCCCGTCCACGATCACCAGTACCGCCGCGCCGTCGTCCATCCCGGCAGCGTACGAGCTCCGGGTGCCGTCAGCCGCCGGTGGCGGGCGACTTCTTCGCTTCCTCGGGGATCGCGGTGTCCTCGCGGATCGCCTTCCACAGCTGACCGGCCTGCGGCTCGGCGGCGACCACCCGGTTCGGGTCGGCCTTGTCGTACGCCACCGGCAGCATGATGGTCTCCATCGTGGCCGGGTCGACGCCGTTCATGGAGCGGCCGAACTCCGCCAGCGAGGTGAGCGAGGCGAGCTCCGAGTCGGTGGTGAGCGACTTGGTGGCCGAGTTGGCGATCTTGTACGAGTTGGCCGGACTGCCCAGCAGATCCTGCGACTTGACCTCGCTCAGCAGGGCGATCAGGAACTGCTGCTGGAGCCCGATACGGCCGAGGTCGCTGCCGTCACCGATACCGTGCCGGGTCCGTACGTACGCGAGGGACTCGGTCCCGTCCAGCTTCTGCGGACCCGCGGTGAGGTTGAGCCCCGACGCCTTGTCGTCGATGTCCAGCGGTACGTCGACGGTGACACCGCCGATGGCGTCGACCAGGTCCTTGAACCCGGCGAAGTTGATCTCCAGGTAGTGGTCGATGCGGACGCCGGACATCTTCTCCACCGTCTTCACCACACAGGCCGGACCGACCTGCGCGTAGACGGAGTTGAACATGACGCGCTCCTTGGCGGGCACGGTCGCCCCGCCGTCCTTGGCGCACTCGGGCCGGGTCACCAGGGTGTCGCGCGGTATGGAGACGGCGACGGCCTTGGCACGGCCCTCGGGTATGTGGACCACCAGCGCGGTGTCGGACCGGGCACCGCTGACGCTCCCGCCCCCGCCCAGCGCCTCGTTCTCCGCCCCGTCCCGCGAGTCCGAGCCCAGGACCAGCAGGTTCTGCCCGCTGGTGGGGAGCTTCTCCGGGCGGTCCTCACCGAGCGCCTTGTCGATGTCGACGCCCTTGATGTTCCCGTCGAGACTGCTGTAGAGCCAGTACGCGGTGCCACCGCCCGCGAGCAGCAGGACGAGGAGGACGCCGAGCGTGATCTTGAGGCCGCGGCGGCGCTTGCGGGGCTTGGGGGCGCGGCGGGAGGCGCGGGGGCCCGGAGGCATGACGTCGTTGCTCATCCTGTTTTCGAGTCCCTAGGTCTCGCGGCCCCGTGGGGCTGTGGCGGGTGGACTCGGGTGGGGGGAGGAGCCGGTCCGACAATCGTGGTCCGTAGAACTATAGACAATGTGTCGATCGTGCGTGCGACTCCCAGATGACATCGCCCGGCCATGCGGTCGCCGTGGCGGCGTCGGTCCGTAAGGGATCTTCGTATTCCGAGCGCCATCTGTTCGCTCGCTGTGAGGGTCTAGGATGAGCCGGATTCGAAATTATGTGCAATGGGTCGAACGTCTGGAAGGTGACTCGGAACATGCTCGGACGGACCGCCCGTCCGGCCGCCAGGGTTGTTCCTGAGGCCGGCACCCTGCGGGGAATCTGGGTCGCCAAGGGCAGGGACGGCAGGCTCGCCGTCTACGTTCCGGCGGAGGGCGGACTCCGGCGCTGGACCGAGACGCGGCCGGGGGCGCGGGACTGGGGGCAGCCCGTCCTCGTCCCGATCGCGGGCCTCACCCATCTCTCCGTGACGCAGGACGCCAACGCGTACGTGCACTTCGTCGGCCGTCGCGAACGGCGGAAGGCCGACGGACGGACCGTCGTCGACATCGTGTACGCCATCCAGTACCAGCCGGGCCGCCCCGTCTCCGAGTGGCGTTCTCTCGGGAATCCGCACAAGGCCGCGGAGCCGGCCGGCCGGCTCGGGGAGCCCGTGGCGGTGGTGACACCTTCGGGGATGGTCCACATCTTCGTCCGCAACGCGGACGGCGGACTGACCCTGCGCCGCGAGCAGAGCGACGGCAAGTGGCGCCCCTGGGACGACCGTCGGGGCAGCGGCATCGAGTCGACCCTCGCGGCGATCGCCCTCGAATCCGGCCGCATCGAACTGTTCGCCACCACGGCGGACGGCATCCTGCACTGGTCCCAGCAGGCCGCGGGCGGGGCGCTCGGCGAAGGGCATCCGGCCCGCCTCGCGGTGGTGCCGGGGACGGTGGCGGTGCTGGAGACGGGGCCCGACCGTCCCACCTTCTACTGGACCGATCCCGACGGCCGCGGAGTGGTGGCCTACCGTGCGGGGGCCTGGCCGACGGCTCTGGGCGGGGTGCCGGGCGAGGGCCCGAACGCCGCGCTCCGCGCACACCTGGACGGGTACGACTGCACGGTCCTGGCCCATCGTGGCGTCGACGGAAGCGCCGTGGTCGGGGTGGGCGTCACCGAGGACGAGGGGAACGGGGTCTGGTGGTCCGACACGGGTGTGCCGTGTCTCGCGCCGCCGGTCCTGGCCCTGGACGCCTTCGGGCGGGTCGTGATGGCGGTCGTCGGCGAGGACGGGGTTCCCCGGGTGGCCCGGCAGCTGGACGAGCCCGGTCTGACGCTCTCGGAGTGGCGACGGCTCTGATCCCGGCACCCGGGCCGACGGACTGTCAGGCCACCATGGCGCTTCCCGCGCGAAATGCGTATGACACAGATCGCTGAGAACCTTCGAAGGTTGTGCGCGGCACAGCATGGCGCATGTCACGTACGTGTGTCGAGTGCGAAGTCGAGTCATGTGCAGAATCTGCACATTGACATCCTTTAATGTTCACTTAAGATTTGCGTCTGACGCAACAGTTCGAGAGCCGAGCCGCAGGCGATCGGCGGGGGTGCGCCCGACTCCGAGTCAAGGGGGACTCGTCGGGCGCAGTGTGCGGTGGTCGGGAAGTCGTAGGTGTGCAGGTGGTTGTCCCTGCCTCGAACTGGAGTGTGAAGCATGGCCGCTGGGCCCCGTTTGAGTGTCATCGTTCCGTTCCAGGACGTTGAGACCTACCTCACGGAGTGCCTGGAATCCATCGCGCGGCAGACCTTCCGCGACTTCGAAGTGATCATGGTGGATGACGGCTCCACCGACACCTCCACGGCGATCGCCCAGGGCTTCTGCGCCGACGACCCGCGCTTCCGGCTGATTCGCCAGGAGTCGCACGGCCCCGGACACGCCCGCAACACCGGGCTCCGGGCCATGCACCCCGACGGCGAGTTCCTCGTGTTCGCGGACGGCGACGACGTCATCCCCGAATACGCCTACGAGCTGCTCGTCCGCACGCTGACCGAATCCGGATCGGATTTCGTCTCCGGCAATGTCCAGATGATGAACTCCACCAAGAAGTGGCAGTCGCCGCTCCACAAAGGCCCCATGCAACGGGACCGCAGGGGCACGCATATTACGCGTTTCGAGGCCCTGATCTACGACCGCACCGTGTGGAACAAGGTGTTCCGCCGGTCCTTCTGGGACCACCACTTCATCGAGTTCCCCGAAGGAGTCCTCTACGAGGACTCCTGGGTGAACATGTTCGCCCACTTCCGGGCGGCCAAGGTCGACGTCATCTCCGACATCGTCTACTTCTGGCGGCGCCGTGACGGTGGTGCCGCTCCCTCCATCACCCAGCGCCACACCGAACTGTCCAACCTGCGGGACCGGGTCGCCGCCGTGCAGTCGGTGAGCCGCTTCCTGGGACAGCACCGCTCGCGCCAGTTCCGGGACCACAAGCGCAAGTACGATCTCGCCTGCCTGAAGTCCGACCTCATGCTCCACCTCAAGGTCCTGCCGGACGCGGACGACGACTACCGCGACGCCTTCATGCACTGGGCCCAGGAGTTCCTCGCCGAGGCCGCCTACGACATCATCGAGGAGCTCCCCGCCGACGCCCGGGTCAAGTGGCTGCTCGTGCACCAGGGCCGGCTCGGCGAACTTCTCGACGTCCTGGAGTTCGAGCGCAAGGGCGGGCCGCTGCCGGTGCGCCGACGGCTGCGCCGCTACCTCAACTACCCCCACCTGGAGAACCGGAAGACGGGTCTCTACAAGAGCGACTACCGGCTCGACAAGGAGCTCTCGCCCTACAGTTCGCTCTCCGGGGCGGAGTGGGACGGCGACTCCCTGGTCCTCAAGGGCTCCGCCTACATCCGGTTCATCAATGTGCACAAGCGGCACATGTCCACCAAGATGCTGGCGCTCCGCAACAAGAAGACCGGCAGCAAGCTCGTCAACCTGGCCAGGACCACCTACTTCCCGCAGGCGACCGAGCACTCCAACCAGAGCCGCTACTGCTACGACTGGTCCGGCTTCGAGAGCCGCTTCGACGTCACCCGGCTCCAGCGCAAGGGCCAGTGGGTGGAAGGGACTTGGGACGTCGCCGCCGGTGTGTTCAGCCGGGGCCTTTTCCGGTACAAGGGCATCAGCCGCGGCAGTGCGGGAACCGCCGCCAACCCGGCGTACCGCTATGTCGACAAGAACACCCGGATACTCCCGCTCTTCGTCCAGGGCAGCCTGAAGCTCCGCGTCGAGATCGTCCGCTGCCGCATCACGCGTCACCGCGTGGCCGGAGACCACCTGGAGGTCGGCGGGGTCCTGCTCGTGCCCGCCGTCCCCGAATGGGGCAAGTTCCGCGTCACCAGCATGAACGGCGCCGGCCGGCACGACTCCTGGATGAAGTTCCAGCCCGGCGGTGAGGGCTGGTGCACCTTCTCCACCCGCGTCCCGCTCGCCGGCCTCGTCCCCGGCTCCCGGGCTGCCGGCGACACCGTCCCCCAGGCCTGGACGATGGGCAGCAACGGCTGGAAGGTCACCCTGCACGTGGAGGGCCGCAAGACGCCGCTCTACCCCGTGATGGCCCCGGACGTCGAGGATGGCCACTACCGCATGCCCGAGCCGCTCCAGACCGAGGAGCGGGACCGCGAGGTCGTCGTCCACCGCAACGGCTCCGGCTATGTGGTGCTCTTCGAGCGCGCCGCCCTGCCCCTGCTCAGCGACGGCGAGTGGCTCGCCGACGGCTCACTGGAACTCGTCTGCGACTATCCCGGAGTCGACCTGCTCCCGCCCGCGGAGCGGATCAGCGCCCATCTCGTCGTACGCTCGCGGGCCCACGGTGCCGAGCGGGCGGTGCCGATCCAGTGGGACGGGCCGCGGTTCCGTGCCGTGCTGACCCCGGCCGCCATGCGCACCCTCGCCGGGGGCATACCGCTCGCCGCCGGCCGCTGGGACTTCTTCCTGCGCCGCCAGGACCCGTCCGCGGTGGCCCCCGAGGACCGTTCCCCGGACCTCATGGTCAAGATCGAACAGGGCATCATCCCGTCCATGCCCCAGGAGCTGGAGGTGGGGGAGCGGCGTTACGAGCTCCAGGCCGAGGCGTACGACAGGCTGTCGATGCTCGTGCACTCCGCCATGCCGGAGGAGGCGCGGGGCCCGTACCGGCAGAAGCTGCTGCGGACCAGGGCCTACCCGCAGGCCCGCCGCGAGCCCGTCCGCCCCGCCGTACTGTTCGACGCCTTCAAGGGCACGCAGTGCTCGGACAGCCCCCGCGCGGTCCACGAGGAGATGGTCCGGCGCGGCGTGGACCTCGAACACCTCTGGGTCGTACGGGACGACCAGGTCGACGTACCGCCGACGGCCCGGGCCGTGCGCATGTGGTCGCCCGAGTGGTACGAGGCCCTGGCGACGTCCCGGTACGTGGTCGCCAACAACCACCTCCCCGACTGGTTCAGCAAGCGCCCCGGCCAGACCGTCGTACAGACCTGGCACGGCACCCCGCTCAAGAAGATCGGCCACGACATCGAGTCGGTGCACTTCGCCGACCAGCGGTACCTGGAGCGGGTCGAGAAGGAGGTGCAGAACTGGGACATGCTCGTGTCGCCCAACAGCTTCTCCACCCCGATCCTCCAGCGGGCCTTCAAGTTCCCCGGCGAGATGGTCGAGTGCGGCTACCCGCGCAACGACATCCTGCGCCGCCCCGGAACGGAACGCCGGGCCGAGGAGATCCGGCAGCGCATCGGCCTGCCCCTGGGCAAGCGCGTCATCATGTACGCGCCCACCTGGCGGGACGACCAGTTCTACGCCCCCGGGAAGTACAAGTTCGACTTCCGGATCGACCTCGACGACGCCCGGGCCCGGCTGGGCGCCGACCACGTCCTCATGGTCCGCCGCCACCCCAACGTGGTGGACCCCGTCCCCGGCGCGGGCGACGGCTTCGTCTTCGACGTGTCCGACTACCCGGACATGGCGGACCTGTCGCTGATCAGCGACGTGATGATCACGGACTACTCGTCCCTGATGTTCGACTTCGTCAACACCGGGCGCCCCATCCTGTTCTTCACCTACGACCTGGACCACTACCGGGACACCCTGCGCGGTTTCTACTTCGACTTCGAGCGGAGCGCCCCGGGGCCGCTGCTCTTCGAGTCGGCCGAACTGATCTCCGCGATCCGGAACATCGACCGGATCGAGGCGGAGTACACCGACCGCTACCGCTGGTTCCAGCGGGAGTTCTGCGACCTGGACGACGGATACGCCGCCGCCCGGCTGACGGACCGCATCCTCGTGGCGGGCGGCGACCTCGACGCCCAGCAGGCGTCCGCCCCGGCCGTGGGCACCGTGACGCCGCCTCACCCCGCCGCCCGGCAGCCGCAGCGGCCGACCGAAGCCGGCCGGCGGACGCAGTGGCACCCGCGCACCGGTCCCGCTGCCCATCACCCGACGAGCACCCCTACCGCTGATCCGTCCCGGCACGAAGTGGATGTCGTACATGTCTGACGCAGACCCGAACGCCCGCCGGGTGTTCAGCGGTGTCGAGGCCTCGGGCCCCCACCCCCTGGAGTACCGCTTCGCCCACGCCAAGAACGGCAACCGCCACCTGGTCGTGGTCTTCGCCAACCTCAACGCCCCCGGCGAATGGGGCTGGGCCAACGGCGTACTGGACAGGACCCGGGCCAACATCCTCTGGATCCGCGACCAGTTCGACGGGCAGAACAGCTACTACCTGTGCAGGGAGATGGACTTCACCCTGGAGCAGTCCGTCATCAACCTCATCTCCCGGGTCATGAACGCCCTCGGGCTGACTCCGGACGAGTGCACCATGTTCGGCAGCTCCAAGGGCGGGACCGCCGCCCTTCACTTCGGCCTGAAGTACGGGTTCCGGAACATCGTGGCCAGCGTGCCGCAGTTCCGCATCGGCTCCTTCGTCAGCGAGTCCATGCCGGGCGCCGCCCGTCTCATGATGGGCGAGGTGACCGAGGAGAAGGTCCGCGTCCTCGACTCCGTGCTCCCCGAGGTCGTGCGGACGAGCCCCAACCGCGACGCCAACATCTATCTGATCTCCTCGCCCCAGGACGAGCAGTACACCCGCCACGTCGAGCCGTTCCTCGGGCTGTTCCGGGACTACACGAACTTCAACTTCGTCTACAACGACTCGCCGCTGATCGCCGGCCACGGCAAGGTGACGCTGCGCAACCTGCCCACCATGATGGGGCTGCTGAACCTCCTGGTGGACGGCATCACCCCCCGTATCGGTGTGATCAGCAACGGCGGGGAGCAGCCGGAACGCGACACCTCGGCCATCGACGCCTACCTCAAGGCGACCTCCCAGGTGCAGGCCGAGGCGTTCCCCAGGCCTGCCGTCACCCTGCCGGCCCAGCACGCGGAAGTCCCGGGCAACCAGCTGCGGTTCGCCGGCAGCGCGCCCGGCGCCGTACGCGTCAGCATGTGGGAGAACGGCAAGTACCTCGGATCGCCTCCGGTCCAGGCGGACGGCAGCTGGTCCTGGGAGCCCGAGAAGACCTGGTCCCCGGGGCGGCACGTCATCCGCCTCTTCGCGGTGAACGCGCAGAAGTTCCACAGCGAGCGCACCGAGATCGTCTTCACCGCGCTGGAACCGGCTCACGCTCCGGTGCACCGCCGGCCGGCCACCCCGGTCATCACGGCACCGTTCCCGCAGCAGCAGGTGCGCAGCCAGGGCATCATCCTCACCGGGTACGGCGACGGGGGCACCCGGATCGTCTTCCGCCGGGAGGGCGCGGTCCTGGGCACCACGACGACCGGACCCGACGGCACCTGGTTCTGGGAGCCCGGCTGGACCTGGCCCGAAGGGCAGCACACCGTCGAGTGCTCCGCGGTGGACGGGACGGGCGCCGAATCACCGGCGGCCGCGATCGTCTTCACCGCGACCGGAGCCCTCGGCGTACCGGTGAACTCCTCCTACGCCGAACCGCGTTACTGACGCCGCCCCAGAACCACGGGGCGTGCGTCAGCCGGATGCGAGCCCCTACCCGATCGGAGCCCGCCACCCATGTCCGCAGCACCGTCCGGCCTGCACACCGGCATCGACACCTCCGACGCGTACCCCGTGCAGTACCGCTTCAGCCACGCGAAGAAGGGCAACCAGCACCTGCTGGTCGTCTTCGCCAACATCGCCGCGCCCGACGACTACGGCTGGTCCAACGGCGTCTTCGACAAGCTGCGCTGCAACGTCCTGTGGATCCGCGACCGGTTCGACGGGCAGAACAGCTACTACCTGTGCAAGGGGATGGACTTCTCCCTGGAGAGGTCCGTCGTCACGCTGATCGCCAACGTGATGAACTCCCTGGGGCTCACCCCGGAGCAGTGCACCCTGTGGGGCGGCTCCAAGGGCGGCAGCGCGGCTCTGTACTTCGGGCTCAGATACGGCTTCCGCAACATCGTCTCGCTCGTCCCGCAGTTCCTGATCGGGACCTACCTCCACAAGCACCCCGCCATCGGCGAGTTCATGATGGGGCAGGTCACGGAGGCGAACATCCGCGTCCTCGACCGGGCCATCCCGGACCTCGTGATGTCCGGGGCGAACCGCGGGGCCAACATCTACCTGCTCTCCTCCGCGCAGGACGAGCAGTACCCCGTCCAGGTGGAGCCGTTCCTCCACCTCTTCCACGGCTACGAGAACTTCAACTTCATCTTCAGCGACTCCCCGTTCATCACCAGCCACACCGACGTCACCCGGCGCAATGTGCCGATGCTCATGGGGCTGGTGAACTTCCTCATCGACGGCATGGCCCCGCGCCTGGGCCAGGTCGTCAACGGGCGGGAGCGCCCGGACACCGACCGCTCGGCCATCGACGGCTACCTCAAGGCCACCTCGCAGGTCCGCGTCTCCTTCCCCGCACCCGTCATCCACGGGCCGGTCCCCGGAGAGCGGGTCCAGGGGCCGGCGGTGCGGTTCACCGGATTCGCCCCGGGGGCGGTGCGGGTCAGCATCTGGGAGCACGGCAAGTTCCTCGCCTCCCCCGACGTGGCGCCCGACGGAAGCTGGTCCTGGGAGGCGGCCGGCCGGTCCTGGTCGCCCGGCGAGCATCTGGTGCGCGTCTTCGCGGTGGACGCCTCCGGGTTCGCCTCCCCGGCCACCGACCTCGCCTTCCTGGTGGAGAACGCCTACGCGGCGCCCGCCGGGCCCCGCCCCTGACCGGTCAGCCGGTGGCCACCCGCATCAGCAGGGCCCAGTGGTCCGATGCGGGGGAGCGGAGCACCGAACACCCCTGACGGGGCAGGCCGGTGAAGAGGTAGTCGATCTTGTAGCCGCTCCGGTGGGTCACCCGCGGCGCACCGGCCGAGGCGGACTGGTCGCACTCCCGGTAGGTGCTGTACGGGCCGTCGGTCCGGGCCCACGCATCCGTTCCGGCCTCCGTGGGCGGCCCGGTGTTCAGGTCGCCGCCGAAGACGGTGCGCGGCCCGGAGGCCGCACGGACCAGCGCCCGCAGCTGACCCTCGCGCAGCTGGGCCGACCCCGGAGCGGCCCCGCCCTGCTGCGGGTTGAGGTGGGTCGTGCAGAGCCGTACGTCCTCCGCCCCCGCCGTCGCGCAGAGGATGCCCCGGCGCAGACCGGCGGCCGGCTGGGGCAGCGGAACGTCGGCGACCCGGGTCAACGGCAGGGCGGACAGCATCCCGTACCCCGCCGTGCCCCGCCCGTCCCCCGTGCAGCGGACGGTGGAGCGGCGCCCTTCCCGGACCGCCGTGTACGGGCGGAACAGGCTCTGCCAGCTGCCGCCCAGCGACTCCCGTACGGCGGTGAGGTCCTCGGAGCACATCTCCTGGAGCAGGATGACGCGCGCCCCGGACCGGTGGGCCAGGGCTTCGATCCGGGCCCGCTTCTCCGCGGCCGACCCGGTGTCCTCGCAGTTCCACTGGCGTACGCCGCAGACGTTCCACGTCGCGACGGACAGGGTGCCCTGCGCGTCGGTGCGGCCCGGGGCGTCAGGGGCGTCGTCCTGCGTACCGCCGGACAGCCGCAGTCCGAAGACCACTCCCGCCAGCGCCGCCAGAATTCCGGCCCCCGCCGCCCACAGCAGCACAACCCTGTGGCGGCGTGGTGCGGCCGTCCGTCGTTCCGGCATCGTCCGGCCTCTCCTCGCCATTTCCCCGCATGACGGAGCGGGCCGCACAGCCTCTCGGCCGTGCGGCCCGCTCCGGGACCACTCCTACCCCGTGACTAGGCGGGCACGCTCGCCACGCCCCGCGCCAGGAACGGCTTCCCGTTCACCCGCTGGGAGACGCCTTCGCGGTCCAGGTACGGCGTGATGCCGCCCAGGTGGAAGGGCCAGCCCGCGCCGGTGATCAGGCACAGGTCGATGTCCTGGGCCTCGGCGACGACGCCCTCGTCCAGCATCAGGCCGATCTCCTGCGCCACCGCGTCCAGGACGCGGTCGCGGGTCTGCTCCTCGGTGAGGACCGTGTCGCCCTGCTTGAGGAGGGCGGCGACCTCGGGGTCGAGGACCGGGGCGCCGGAGTCGTAGACGTAGAAGCCGCGCTTGCCGGCCTTCACGACCGCCGCGAGGTTCTCGGAGACGGTGAAGCGCTCCGGGAAGGCGCGGTTCAGGGTCTCGGAGACGTGCAGGCCGATGGCCGGGCCGACCAGCTCCAGAAGGACCAGCGGGGACATCGGCAGGCCGAGCGGCTCCACGGCCTTCTCCGCGACCTCGACCGGGGTGCCCTCGTCGATGACGTTCTGGATCTCGCCCATGAAGCGGGTGAGGATGCGGTTGACGACGAACGCCGGGGCGTCCTTCACCAGGACCGCGGTCTTCTTCAGCTTGCGGGCCACACCGAAGGCCGTCGCCAGCGAGGCGTCGTCCGTCTGCTCGCCGCGCACGATCTCCAGCAGCGGGAGGATCGCGACCGGGTTGAAGAAGTGGAAGCCGACGACCCGCTCGGGGTTCTTCAGCTTCGACGCCATCTCGGTCACCGAGAGCGAGGAGGTGTTGGTGGCGAGGATCGCGTGCGCCGGGGCGACCGCCTCGACCTCCGCGAACACCTGCTGCTTGACGCCGATCTCCTCGAAGACGGCCTCGATGATGAAGTCGGCGTCGGAGAAGCCCTCCGCCTTGTCCAGCACACCGGAGACCAGGGCCTTGAGGCGGTTGGCCTTGTCCTGGTTGATGCGGCCCTTGCCGAGGAGCTTCTCGATCTCGGCGTGGACGTAGCCCACACCCTTGTCGACGCGCTCCTGGTCGATGTCCGTGAGGACGACCGGGACCTCCAGGCGGCGCAGGAACAGCAGCGCCAGCTGCGAGGCCATCAGACCGGCGCCGACAACGCCGACCTTGGTGACCGGGCGGGCCAGGTTCTTGTCGGGGGCACCGGCCGGGCGCTTGGCGCGCTTCTGGACCAGGTTGAAGGCGTAGATGCCGCTGCGCAGCTCGCCGCCCATGATCAGGTCCGCGAGGGCCTGGTCCTCGGCGTCGAAGCCGGCGGACAGGTCGCCGTCCTTCGCCGCCGCGATGATGTCCAGCGCGCGGTACGCGGCCGGGGCCGCACCGTGCACCTTGGAGTCCGCGATGGCCCGGCCGCGGGCGACAGCCGCGTCCCAGCCCTCGCCGCGGTCGATCTCGGGGCGCTCCACGGCCAGTTCGCCCTTGAGGACGGCCGCGGTCCAGATCAGCGACTGCTCAAGGAAGTCCGCGCCCTCGAAGATCGCGTCGGCGATCCCGAGCTCGAAGACCTGCTTGCCCTTGAGCTGGCGGTTCTGGTTGAGCGAGTTCTCGATGATCACCGAGACCGCGCGGTCGGCGCCGATCAGGTTCGGGAGCAGCGCGCAGCCGCCCCAGCCGGGGACCAGGCCGAGGAAGACCTCGGGCAGCGAGAACGCCGGGATGGCGGTGGAGACGGTGCGGTAGGTGCAGTGCAGACCGACCTCGACACCGCCGCCCATCGCCGCGCCGTTGTAGTACGCGAACGTCGGGACCGCGAGGCCGGAGAGGCGGCGGAAGACGTCGTGGCCGCCCTTGCCGATCGCCAGCGCGTCCTCGTGGCGGCCGAGCAGCTCCACGCCCTTGAGGTCGGCGCCGACGGCGAAGATGAACGGCTTGCCGGTGATGCCGACGCCGGTGATGGTGCCGTCGGCGGCCTCCTTCTCGACCTGGTCGATCGCGGCGTTCAGGTTCGCCAGCGACTGCGGTCCGAAGGTGGTCGGCTTGGTGTGGTCCAGGCCGTTGTCCAGCGTGATGAGCGCGAACCGCCCGGCACCGGACGGCAGGTCCAGGTGGCGTACGTGCGCCTGCGTGACGACCTCGCCGGGGAACAGCTCGGCCGCACCCTTCAGAAGCTCAGTGGTGGAGCTCACTTGTTGCCTCCGTCGAAATTCGGGTTCTCCCAGATGACCGTGGCGCCCATGCCGAAGCCGACGCACATCGTCGTCAGGCCGTAGCGGACCTTGGGCTGCTCCTCGAACTGCCGGGCCAGCTGCGTCATGAGCCGGACACCGGAGGAGGCGAGCGGGTGGCCGTACGCGATGGCGCCGCCGTACTGGTTGACGCGGGCGTCGTCGTCGGCGATGCCGTAGTGCTCCAGGAAGGCGAGCACCTGCACGGCGAACGCCTCGTTGATCTCGAAGAGACCGATGTCGTCGATGGTGAGACCGGCCTGGGCCAGTGCCTTCTCCGTCGCCGGGATCGGGCCGTAGCCCATGACCTCCGGCTCCACGCCCGCGAAGGCGTAGGAGACCAGGCGCATCTTGACCGGGAGGCCCAGCTCGCGGGCGACGTCCTCGGCGGCGAGCAGCGAGGCGGTGGCGCCGTCGTTGAGACCCGCGGCGTTGCCGGCCGTCACGCGGCCGTGGGCGCGGAAGGGGGTCTTCAGGTTGGCGAGGGACTCCAGCGTGGTGCCCGGGCGCATCGGCTCGTCGGCGGTGACCAGGCCCCAGCCCGTCTCACCGGCCTCGGCGTTGGTGCGGCGCACGGAGACCGGCACCAGGTCCTGCTGGATCTTGCCGTTGGCGTACGCCTTGGCGGCCTTCTCCTGCGAACGCACCGCGTACTCGTCGGCGCGCTGCTTGGTGATCGTGGGGTAGCGGTCGTGCAGGTTCTCCGCGGTCATGCCCATGAACAGGGCGGACTCGTCGACCAGCTTCTCCGACACGAACCGCGGGTTGGGGTCGACGCCCTCGCCCATCGGGTGGCGGCCCATGTGCTCCACGCCACCGGCCACGACGACGTCGTACGCGCCGAAGGCGATGGAACCGGCCGTCGAGGTGACGGCGGTCAGGGCGCCCGCGCACATGCGGTCGATCGAGTAGCCGGGGACGGACTGCGGCAGACCGGCCAGGATTCCGGCGGTACGGCCGAGGGTGAGGCCCTGGTCGCCGATCTGGGTGGTCGCGGCGATGGCGACCTCGTCGATCTTCTTCGGGTCCAGGTCCGGGTTGCGGCGCAGCAGCTCCCGGATGGCCTTCACGACGAGATCGTCGGCGCGGGTCTCGTGGTAGATGCCCTTCGGGCCCGCTTTGCCGAACGGGGTGCGGACGCCGTCGACGAAGACGACGTCCCGGATGGTACGAGGCACGATGGCTCTCCTCCAGGGTGCGGGATGGCACTGCTGCGGGGCACGCCCGTGGGGCGCACCGCCTGCCCTCATGCTACTTGCGGGTAACCAGACTGCCCACCCCTCATGGCCGGAGCGTCGAAGGTCACACCGTCCGGGTGCCCGCCCGGGCGCCGGTGAGACGGCGGAGGGACCGGAGAACCTGGCGTGATTTCGACCATCGGTTCGGCGTCTGAACAGGGCTCGGAGAGCGGAAAACCCCCGGCCGGTGACCGGGGGTGCCGTCCGTGCGAGCGGGTCAGGCGGTGGCGGCGAGCGCCCGGACCAGGAGCGGGCTGACCTGTTCGATCTGCCAGTGCCGGGCCCCGTAACCGGCGAGCGTGTCCTCGACGGCGCTCGGCGTCACGATCTTCGGCGGCTCCCAGCAGACCCGGCGCACGGTGTCCGGGGTGATCAGGTTCTCCTGGGGCATGTGGAGCCGCTCGGCCAGCTCGGAGACGGCCGCACGGGCCGCCGAGAGCCGGGCGGCGGCCGCCGGGTCCTTGTCGGCCCAGGAGCGCGGGGGCGGCGGTCCGGCCGGCTGCTGGCCGGGCTGCGGCAGCTCCGACTCCGGCAGCGCCTTCGCCCGCTCCACGGCCGCCTGCCACTGCTCCAGCTGACGGCGGCCCATGCGGTGGCCGAATCCCGGCAGTGCGGTGAGCGCCTGGACGTTCGCGGGCACCGCGAGGGCGGCCTCCACGATCGCGGCGTCGCCGAGCACCTTGCCGGGGGAGATGTCCCGGCGCTGGGCCACCTGGTCCCGGGTGTTCCACAGCTCGCGGACGACCGCCATCTGACGGCGGCGGCGGACCTTGTGCATGCCCGAGGTGCGGCGCCAGGGGTCCTTGCGCGGCGGGGCGGGCGGCGCCGAGGCGATGGCGTCGAACTCCTCCCGCGCCCACTCCAGCTTGCCCTGCCGCTCCAGCTCGTCCTCCAGCGCGTCGCGCAGGTCGATCAGGAGCTCCACGTCGAGGGCGGCGTACCGCAGCCAGGGCTCGGGCAGCGGGCGGGTGGACCAGTCGACGGCGGAGTGGCCCTTCTCCAGGGCGTAACCGAGGACGTTCTCGACCATGGCGCCGAGGCCGACGCGCGGGAAGCCCGCGAGCCGTCCGGCCAGCTCGGTGTCGAAGAGCGAGGTGGGAGCCATGCCTATGTCCCGCAGGCAGGGCAGGTCCTGGGTGGCGGCGTGCAGGATCCACTCGGAGCCGGTCAGGGCGGTGGAGAGGCCGGAGAGGTCGGGGCAGCCGACGGGGTCGACCAGGGCGCTGCCCGCGCCGTCGCGGCGCAGCTGCACGAGGTAGGCGCGCTGGCCGTAGCGGTAGCCGGAGGCGCGCTCGGCGTCGACGGCCACCGGTCCGGTGCCGCGGGCGAAGTCCGCGATCACCCGGGCGAGGGCGTCGTCGGAGGCCACCACCGGGGGAATGCCCTCGCGAGGTTCGAGCAAGGGGATCGGCGCCGGGGCGACGTCGTCCGGGGGGGGGGCGCCCCCGGTGGTTCGCAGTGAACTGTCTGCTGCGGTCTCTTGGGCGTCGGTCACGCGTCAAGGGTATCTGTGTATACGCGCCACCCGTCGACGGAACGTTCCGTCGACGGGTGGCCATGCGCGTAATCCAGCCGGAGACGCATCGGTGCACGTCCCGGCGGGGGTGGGGGTCAGTGGATGATGCCCGTCCGCAGGGCGACGGCGACCATGCCGGCGCGGTCCCCGGTGCCGAGCTTGCGGGCGATGCGGGCGAGGTGGGACTTGACGGTCAGGGCGGAGAGGCCCATCGAGACGCCGATGGCCTTGTTGGACTGGCCTTCGGCGACCAGGCGGAGCACCTCCACCTCACGTCCGGACAGTTCGCGGTAGCCGCCCGGGTGGCTCGGGGACCCGGGGGGCCGGCGGTGCATACGTGCGGCATTGGCGCCGATGGGGGCGACGCCGGGGCGGGTGGGGTGGCCGATGTTGGTTCGGGTGCCGGTGACGACGTAACCCTTCACACCGCCCGCGAGGGCGTTGCGAACGGCGCCGATGTCGTCGGCGGCGGAGAGGGCGAGACCGTTCGGCCAGCCTGCGGCGCGGGTCTCGGACAGCAGGGTCAGCCCGGAACCGTCGGGCAGGTGGACGTCGGCAATGCAGATGTCGCGCGGGTTGCCGACGCGGGGACGTGCCTCCGCGATGGACGATGCCTCGATGACGTCACGTACTCCGAGGGCCCACAGATGGCGGGTGACGGTGGAACGGACGCGCGGGTCGGCCACGACGACCATGGCCGTCGGCTTGTTCGGGCGGTAGGCGACCAGGCTTGCGGGCTGCTCAAGGAGAACGGACACCAGGCCTCCTGGGGGGAGTGGCGGGACGGGGCCGGCTCGGGGGATGAAGCCGGGGCGAACCGTGCTTGAAGGGTCATTGACCTCTTCGGCAGCAGACCCGTCCTCCTTTAGAGGAAGATCACGATTTGGTGAGTAACAATTCGGGCAAATAGGACGCGCGATCGATTGTACGAAAAGAGAGTCGGCAAGTGTGCGAAATGGGTGACGGGGTGTTACGAAACCTGCGGCCCGCGCCGCTGCGGCAGCGTCACCACCGCCGCGTCCGTCGGGTCCGACGGCGGCAGCCCCGCGATCTGGCAGAGCAGATCACCCCAGGCCATCAGGTGCGACGCCGCGTCCGGCACCCCGCCGCGCCCCTCGCGCGGCGTCCACGAGGCCCGGATCTCGATCTGCGTCGCCGGACGGCGCGCGCCCAGCGCACCGAAGTAGTGCGATCCGGCGCGTGTCACCGTCCCTCCGGCTTCCCCGTACGACAATCCGCGCGCGTCCAGCGCCCCGGTCAGCCAGGACCAGCACACCTCCGGCAGCAGCGGATCGGCGGCCATCTCCGGCTCCAGCTCCGCCCGCACCAGCGTCACCAGACGGAAGGCGCCCTGCCAGGCGTCGTGCCCCGCCGGATCGTGCAGCAGGACGAGCCGGCCGTCCGCGAGATCGTCCTCGCCGTCGACCACCGCCGCCTCCAGGGCGTACGCGTGGGGTGCCAGGCGCTGCGGGGGCCGTGTGGTCTCCACCTCCAGCTCCGGGCGGAGCCGGGCTGAGCGCAGCGCGTCGACCGCCGACCGGAACGCGGGCGGGACGGGAGGACCCTCCGCACTGTCCTTGCTGTCAGCGCCATCGGAATGATCGGAAAATTGTCCCTGAGCCGGAGCCATGCCGGGAAGAGTAGGCGGAACGCGGGCCTCGCGCAGGGAGAGACACCCGTGCGGCGCCGGGCTCCTTCGCCATGCGTGCGAAGATTTGGTGCGTGAGTGCCAACACCAGCCCCTCGGGCCAGCAGACGACGACCGCCGCCAGCAACGACGCCCTCCGTGACTCGGCGTTCCTCAAGGCCTGCCGGCGCGAACCCGGGCCGCACACGCCGGTCTGGTTCATGCGGCAGGCGGGGCGCTCGCTGCCCGAGTACCTGAAGGTCCGCGAGGGCATCGCGATGCTGGACTCCTGCATGATGCCGGAGCTGGTCACCGAGATCACGCTCCAGCCCGTACGCCGCCACAAGGTCGACGCCGCGATCTACTTCAGCGACATCGTCGTGCCCCTGAAGGCCATCGGCATCGACCTCGACATCAAGCCCGGCGTCGGCCCCGTCATCGCCGAGCCGATCCGCACTCGAGCCGACCTGGCCCGGCTGCGCGACCTGACCCCCGAGGACGTCCCGTACGTCACCGAGGCCATCGGGATGCTCACCGCCGAGCTGGGCGCCACCCCGCTCATCGGCTTCGCCGGGGCCCCCTTCACGCTGGCCAGCTACCTCGTCGAGGGCGGCCCCTCGCGCAACCACGAGCGCACCAAGGCCATGATGTACGGCGACCCGCAGCTCTGGGCCGACCTCGTGGACCGGCTCGCGGAGATCACCGGCGCCTTCCTCAAGGTCCAGATCGAGGCCGGGGCCTCCGCCGTGCAGCTCTTCGACTCCTGGGTCGGCGCGCTCGCCCCCGCCGACTACCGCCGCGCCGTGCTCCCCGCCTCCGCGAAGGTCTTCGACGCCGTCGCCCCGTACGGCGTCCCCCGCATCCACTTCGGCGTCGGCACCGGCGAGCTGCTCGGGCTGATGGGCGAGGCCGGGGCGGACGTCGTCGGCGTCGACTGGCGCGTCCCGCTGGACGAGGCCGCCCGCCGCGTCGGCCCCGGCAAGGCGCTCCAGGGCAACCTGGACCCGGCCGTGCTCTTCGCCCCCACCCCGGCCGTCGAGGAGAAGACCCGTGAGGTGCTGGACCAGGCCGCCGGTCTGGAGGGCCACATCTTCAACCTGGGCCACGGCGTGATGCCGTCGATGGACCCGGACGCGCTGACCCGGCTCGTCCAGTACGTGCACGAGCAGACCGCGCGCTGACTTCGGGGCTTCCGGGGCGCGGGAGGCTCCATCGCCATCCCGCGCCCCGTCAGCTCCCCGCGCCCCGCACCGCCGCCACCGTCTTGCGGGCCGCCACCAGCACCGGGTCCCACACCGGCGAGAACGGCGGCGCGTAGCCCAGGTCCAGCGCCGTCATCTGCTCCACGGTCATCCCGGCCGTCAGCGCCACCGCCGCCACGTCCACGCGCTTCGCCGACCCCTCACGGCCCACGATCTGCACCCCGAGCAGCCGCCCCGTACGCAGCTCCGCGATCATCTTCACCGTCATCGGCTTCGCCCCCGGGTAGTACCCCGCCCGCTGCGTCGACTCGATGGTCGCCGTGACATACCGCAGCCCGACCGCCCGGGCGTCCTTCTCCCGCAGCCCGGTCCGGGCGATCTCCAGGTCGCAGACCTTGCTCACCGCCGTACCGACCACACCCGGGAACGTGCCGTAGCCGCCGCCGACGTTCGACCCGATGACCTGGCCGTGCTTGTTGGCGTGGGTGCCCAGCGCGATGTGGCGCGTGCGGCCCGCCACCAGGTCCAGGACCTCCACGCAGTCGCCGCCCGCCCAGATGTTCTCGTGGCCCACCGCCCGCATCGCCAGGTCGGTGAGGAGACCGCCGTGCGACCCGACCGTGAGGCCCGCCTCCCGGGCCAGCTCCGCCTCCGGCTCCACGCCGATCCCGAGGACCACCACATCCGCCGGATAGCTCCGCTCCTCGGTCACCACCTCGCTGGCCCGGCCGTCGGGACCGGTGAGGATCTTCGTGACCGAGGCGCCGTTGACCGTGGTGATGCCCAGGCCGTCCATCGCCTCGTGGACCAGCTCGCCCATGTCCGGGTCGAGGGTCGCCATCGGCTGCTCGCCCCGGTTGAGGACGGTCACCTCGAAGCCGCGCTTCAGCATCGCCTCGGCCATCTCGACGCCGATGTACCCGGCGCCGACCACGACCGCCCGCCGCCTCTTCCCGGAGCCCACGGCGTCCAGCGAGTCCAGCAGCGCCTGCCCGTCGCCCAGGGTCTGCACCCCGTGCACGCCCGGCGCGTCGATGCCCGGCAGCTCGGGGCGGACGGGACGGGCCCCGGTGGCGATCACCAGCTTGTCGAAGCCCGTCCAGTAGGAGTCCCCGCTCTCCCGGTCCAGCGCCCGCACCCGCTGCCCCGCCACGTCGATCTCGGTGGCCTCGGTGCGCATCCGCAGATCGATGTCCCGCTCGCGGTGCTCCTCGGGGGTCCGGGCGATCAGGTCGTCCGGACCCCCGACGTCCCCGCTCACCCAGTACGGGATGCCGCAGGCGGAGTACGAGGTGAACTCGCCGCGCTCGAAGGCGATGATCTCCAGCTCGTCCGGCTTCCTCAGCCTGCGGGCCTGCGACGCGGCGGACATGCCCGCCGCGTCGCCGCCGATGACCACGAGTCGCTCCGCTGCCATTTGGGGTCCCTTCCGCCGTGTCAGGGAGCCCACGCTACGGCGCTCAGGGAGCGGGTGCGGTCTCCGGCTCCGGCTTCGGTGCCGGCGGGGCCGTACGGGCCGTCCGCCGGGCGCGCAGCACCCGCCACAGCACCAGCAGCAGCGCGGCCGTCACCAGGAACGGGGCGCTCGCGCCGATCGCCACCGCGATCCACCGGAACATCGTCACGAAGGCGTCCCAGCCGCCGCCCAGCGCGTCCAGGAACCCGGGGTCGTCGTCCTTCCCGCCCTTGCGCGGGGCGTCCGGCTCGCTCAGGTCCAGCGTGATCGTCGCCAGCGAGGTGCGGTCCTTCAGACCCGACTGCCGGGCCAGCAGCGACTCCAGGTCGGCCTGACGGCTGCTCAGCTCGCCTTCCAGGGCGACGACATCGGTGAGCTTCTCGGCCTTGTCCATCAGCTCCCGTACGCGGGTCACGCTCGCGCGCTGGGTGGCGATCCGGCTCTCCACGTCGACGACCTGGTCGGTGACGTCCTTCGCGTTCGAGGAGCGGGAGAGCAGCTTCCCGGCGCCGGTGAGCTTGCGCAGCACCTCCTGGTAGCTGTCCTGCGGCACGCGCAGCACGAGGTGCGAGGACTCGTGCCTGTCGTCGATCCGCTCGGTGTTCTCGGTGGCCACCAGGCCCCCGCTCGCCTCCACCGCGCTCCGGGCGGCTGCGGCCGCCTTCGGTGCGCTCTTCACCTCGACGGAGAGCTCGGTGGTCCGGATGACATGGCTGCCCGCGGCCCCCGGCTTCGGCGCCTTGTCCTGCCGCTCGCCGCTCTTCGCCACCTCGGGAGCGGCGGAGGCCGCCGAGTCGCCCGGGGCGTACTGCTCGTCCACGAGCCCCTTCTGCGCGCCCGCCTTGATGTCCTTCGCCCCGCTCGCGTCGGACGCGGTGTTGTCGGAGGCCCCGCAACCGCCGACGAGCAGCACCGCGCCGAGCGCACCCGCCGTCAGAACGGCACGGAGGCGGGAGCGGCGGTGGTGTGCCGCACGCGGTGGACGGGCGAGGAAGCGGGCGTCGATATCGCTGTTCATAACAGGTCCCCCCAGGACGCGTGTTGATACTGCCGGTTCGACGTGGGCCCTCCCGAACCGGTTTCCGACCGCAGGTTTCGAAGTGGTCACGGCCGGGACCCGGCAGGCGTTTGAGAGAGTGGACCCATGCAGCGTTCACAGCAGGATGCGGAGCCGGCCGCGCGCCATGTCGTCGTCATCGGCGGCGGCATCGCCGGACTGGCCGCCGCCCACCGCCTGGTCGCCACCGGCCTGCGGGTCACGCTCCTGGAGGCGACGGAGCGGCTGGGCGGCAAGCTCATGACCGGCGAGGTCGCGGGCGTCCGGGTCGACCTCGGCGCCGAGTCGATGCTGGCCCGCCGCCCCGAGGCGGTCTCCCTGGCCGAGTCGGTCGGCCTCGGCGGCCGACTCCAGCCGCCCGCCACCGCGACCGCCTCCCTCTGGACGCGCGACGCGCTGCGCCCGATGCCCAAGGGGCACGTGATGGGCGTCCCCGGCGATCCGGCGGCCCTCGACGGGGTGCTGTCGCCCGAAGGCCTCGCCCGGATCGCCGAGGAGCGCGACCTGACCCCGACGCCCGTCGGCGACGACGTGGCGGTCGGCGCATACGTCGCCGACCGGCTCGGCCGCGAGGTCGTCGACCGGCTGGTGGAGCCCCTCCTCGGCGGGGTCTACGCGGGCGACGCCTACCGGATCTCGATGCGCGCCGCCGTACCCCAGCTCTTCGAAGCGGTGAAGGAGGGCGGCCCGCTGCTGGAGGCCGTCCGCCGCATCCAGGAGCGAGCAGCGGCGCGGCAGCAGACCGGGCCCGTCTTCCAGGGCATCGAGGGCGGCATCGGCACCCTGCCGGACGCCGTGGCCGACGCCGTACGGGCCTCGGGCGGCGCGATCCTCACCGAGACCCCCGTCCTCGGCCTGACCCGTACGGACGCGGGCTGGGCGGTCCGCACCGACACCGGGGTGATCACCGCCGACGGCATCGTCCTGGCCACCCCGGCCTGGTCCGCCTCCGCCCTGCTCGCCGCCGAGTCCCCGGCCGCCTCCGCCGAGCTGGCCGGCGTCGAGTACGCGTCGATGGCCCTGGTCACCCTGGCCTTCCGCCGTACCGACATCGAGGCGTACGAGGCCCTGCGCGGCCGCTCCGGCTTCCTCGTACCGCCGGTCGACGGCCGCACCATCAAGGCCTCCACCTTCTCCAGCAACAAGTGGCAGTGGGTGGCCGACGCCGCCCCCGACCTCTTCGTGCTCCGCACCTCCGTCGGCCGGTACGGCGAGGAGGACCACCTGCACCGCGAGGACGGCGAACTCGTCGCCGTATCCCTGCGCGACCTCCAGGCGGCCACCGGACTCGCCGCCCGCCCGGTCGACAGCGAGGTCACCCGCTGGATCGGCGGACTGCCGCAGTACCCGGTCGGCCACCACAACCGCGTCGCCCGCATCCGCGACGAGGCGGCGAAACTGCCCGCGCTGCGGGTCTGCGGCGCCGTCTACGACGGGGTCGGCATCCCCGCCTGCATCGCGAGCGCGCAGCGGGCCGCCGACGAGATCGCGGCGGAGATCGGGGAGAAGATCGCGGGGGAGATCATCGCCACGCCCACCCTGGTTCAGGGCACCGGGAGCGAGGCGGGACAATAGCCGTATGAGTGCTCCTGAGACTGTGACATCCAGCAAGAGTCCGAACGCCGGAAAGAAGGCCAAGGACCTCAACGAGGTCATCCGCTACACCCTCTGGTCGGTCTTCAAACTGCGCGACGTACTGCCGCTGGACCGGGCGGGATACGCGGACGAGGTCCAGGAGCTGTTCGACCAGCTCGCGGCCAAGGACATCACCGTGCGCGGCACCTACGACGTCTCCGGTCTGCGCGCCGACGCCGACCTGATGATCTGGTGGCACGCGGAGACCTCGGACGAGCTCCAGGAGGCCTACAACCTCTTCCGCCGCACCAAGCTCGGCCGCGCTCTGGAACCGGTCTGGTCGAACATGGCCCTGCACCGGCCCGCCGAGTTCAACAAGTCGCACGTCCCGGCGTTCCTCGCCGACGAGACGCCCCGCGACTACATCAGCGTCTACCCCTTCGTACGGTCCTACGACTGGTACCTGCTGCCCGACGAGGACCGCCGCCGCATGCTCGCGGACCACGGCAAGATGGCCCGGGGCTACCCGGACGTCCGCGCCAACACCGTCGCCTCGTTCTCGCTCGGCGACTACGAGTGGATCCTCGCCTTCGAGGCGGACGAGCTGTACCGCATCGTCGACCTGATGCGCCACCTGCGCGCCTCCGAGGCACGGCTCCACGTGCGCGAGGAGGTCCCGTTCTACACGGGCCGCAGGAAGAGCGTCGCAGACCTGGTGGCCGGGCTCGCATAGCCAGCGAGTTCCCGCACCACCCCAACCCGGAAGATCAGAAGACGGGCACCAGGCACCGACCGTGCCGCCCGCCGTTCCAGCGACACCGGGTTCGGCTTCGGGCCCTGCCGGAGTGCATTCGCTGCACTCCGGCAGGGCCCGTCCGCGTTCCTGGAGACCGCTCAGTCCAGCGAGACGGGGTTCGGCTCCGCGTGCGGGGCGCACTCCGCGTCCCCGTCCGGTGTCGCCCCCGTCAGCAGATAGCGCCGCAGATGGTCGTCCACGCAGGTGTTCCCGGCCCCGCCGATGCCGTGCGTCCCGGCGTCCCGCTCGGTCACGAGCACCGCGCCGCGCAGCCGCCGCTGGAGCTCCAGTGCCCCCTTGTACGGGGTCGCCGCATCGCGCTCCGCCGCCAGGATCAGCACCGGCGGCAGCTCGCCCCACTCGGTCGAGACGTCAAGCGGCTGCTGCCGGGGCGCGGGCCAGAAGGCGCACGGCAGGTTGGTGAAGGCGTTGTCCCAGGTCTGGAAGGGCGCGACGGCCGCGAGGTCCGTGTGGTCGCGGTCCCAGACCTCCCACTCCTCGGGCCACGGCGCGTCGTTGCACTCGATCGCGGTGTAGACGGCCCGGGCGTTCTCGTCGCCCTGCGCCGTGATCGCGCGCGGCGACATCTGGGTGATCAGCGGCTCCGGGTTCCCCCGCACGTACTCGGAGAGGGCGGTCGCCCGCATCGCCCAGTAGTCGTCGTAGTACCCGGCCTGGAGGAACGCCGCGTGGAACTGCCCCGGCCCCACATTCCCGCCCGCCGGCTCGGTCGCGAGGCGGGTGCGCACGTCGTCGTAATGACGCTGTACGGACTCGGGGGTGGTGCCGAGGCCGTAGACGTCGTCGTGCTTGGCGACCCAGCGCCGGAAGTCCTCCCAGCGGGACTCGAAGGCCAGCGACTGGTCGAGGTTGGAGCGGTACCAGATCTGCTCGGGGTCCGGATCGACCGCCGAATCGAAGACCATACGGCGTACGCGTGAGGGAAAGAGGGTCGCGTACAAGGAACCTAGATACGTGCCGTACGAGGCGCCCATGAAGGTCAGCCGCTCGTCCCCGAGCGCCGCCCGCAGCACCTCCAGGTCACGCGCGTTGTTGAGCGAGGTGTAGTGGCGCAGCGCCTCGCCCGCGTGCTTCTCGCACCCCCGCGCGTACGCCCGCGCCTGGGCGATCCGCTGCTCCTTGTACGCGGCCGTGGGGTGGGCGGGGGAGTCGGTGGGGCTCTGCGCGAAGGCGGCCGGGTCCTGGCAGGAGAGCGGGGCGGAGGCGCCGACGCCGCGCGGGGCGTAGCCGACCATGTCGTACGCCTCGGCGACCTCCTTCCACTCGGACATCTCGCCCATCAGCGGGAAGGTGATGCTGGAGGCGCCGGGGCCGCCCGGGTTGTAGACCAAGGAGCCCTGCCGACCGGCCGCCTCGCCGGTTGCCAGGGCGCGGCTGACGGTGAGTTCGATGGTCCGCCCGTCGGGCTCCGCGTAGTCCAGGGGGACGCTGACGGTGCCGCACTCCAGGGTGTCCGGCAGCTGCTCCTCCTCCGGGCACGCCCCGAAGGAGATCCCGGCGGCTGCCGCGCGGGCCGCCGCCACCGCCGTACCGCGCTCCTCGGCGGAGGCCGGACCGGGGCCGCCCGATGCGGTGGCGGGGGCGGCGGCCAGGGCGGACAGGACCAGGGAGCCGATCGTTGCGTACAGCGGTACTGCTCTCACGCCGGGACCTCTCTGCGGATGCGGAGAGGGGATGGTGAGGGGCGGGGCGGGTGAAGTACAGCACCGGGCCGGTGTGTTGCGCGGAACGACCCGGTTGCCGCAGTCTCTTTTACTGTTGGTGATTCAGCAGCACTGCTCGTGGTTCAGAAGCACTGCTCGTGGTTCAGAAGCGCCGCTCGTGGTTCAGGAGCACCGCTCGTGGGTCAGGAGCTGCTGCCGCAGCTGGAGCCGCCCGAACTCCCGCAGCTGGACCCTGAGCTCCCGCAGCTGGACCCGCCACCGCAGCTGGAGCCCGAACCGCCGCAGCCGGACCCGCCGCCGCAGCCACCTCCGCCCCCGCCTCCGCAACTCGTGTGCCCCGGGCCCGCGTCGGCGCACCAGACCGTGGTCGCCGCGAAGCCCGACGCCGCCGCCGTACCTCCCACGTACCCCGCCGACCGGCTCCCCGAGAAACCGGACCGCGTCCGCCGGCCCCGCATGTGCAGCCGGGCCGCCGCGATCAGCTGGGCCTGGAGCACCGGGTCGGGGAGCGCGCGCAGCCCCCGGTTGGCGACGAGGTACGGCGGGGTCAGCAGGTAGGCGTTCGCGGCCCGGAAGGCGTGTGCGGCCCGGCGGCCCGCCCGGGTGATCCGGTTGGCGGCGGCCGCGGCCACGACGAGCCCGCTGATCCCGCCCAGCAGGATGCCGGGCAGCATCTTCAGGACGAACGGGAACGGCATGTCGAACGGGGAGTCGTGCGAAATGTACTGAAGGACCGTGAGCAGGATCGAGACCGGGAGCGCGGCGAAGCAGCCCACCCCCTGGACCAGTCCCCACCGCCGTACGGGACGGCTGTCGGCGGGCCGGACGAGCAGCCCGCGCTGGGCGAGCCCGTCACCGATCTCCTGCACCGCCGGGTGGTGCATCACCGCCTCCCGCACCGCGTGCAGAGCCCCGCTCGGCGCGGTCGACAGCGCCTGGAGCACGGCGCGTTCGACCGGGTCGTTCGCCTGCGGACGCTGTACGGAGATGATGCCGGGGCCGCCGATGAGGACCCGGCCGTCGGAGTGCAGCGCGGTGAGCGCGGTGTCCGCGACCCTGGCCGGACCGCCGTTCAGGAACGCCGCCTCGTAGAGGTCGTGGACGGCGGGGGAGGGGCCGGCCGACGGGCGGCGGGACCGGGAGACGATCACCTTCGCGATGAGGAGCACGGTGGAGAGGACGACCGCGAGGGTCCACAGCTGGGCGAGCGTGTTCATGGCGGTCACTTCCCCACGAGGACGGCACGGGCCGCCCGGACGATACGGCCGGCCCGGCTCGGCGGCCGGGGCCCGGAGCGGTCCTCCCACCAGTGCGTCAGCCGACGCTGCGCCACGGGGTCGGGGAGGCCGCCCGAGATCAGGATCCGCTCCACGAAGTCGAGGGCGTCGCGCCGGTAACCACCGCTCATCGGGCGCGACTTGGCGTAGTCGATGAACGCGGCGCGGTAGCCGTCGCCGAGGATCTCCGGCAGCTCGGGCGCCACCTTGGCGACGACGTCGGCGCGCTTGGCGGCCAGCGCCCGGCTCTGCACCCGCAGCCGCCGGTGGTCGAAGCCCTCGGGCGCCGGGGTGCCCGCGACGAGCGCGGAGAGCAGTGCGGTCTGGGCGACGGCGGTACGGTCGCGGGCTCCGGGGGCGGCGGTGCGCGCCGAGGGCGTCGCCGTACGAGGGCGGGCTCCGCGTGGGTCGGCGGCCCCGGCCCGCAGTGTGGCCCGGATCGTCTCCAGCTCACCGGCCAGCTCCGTACCCGGCGGGAAGGCGTCGTCGCGCTCCAGCAGCACGCCCGGCGGGTCGACCCGGGAGCGCAGCTCGGCCAGCACGTCGAGGACCGGGGCGGTCACCGGGTGGGCGTGCGTGTCGTGCCAGACGCCGTCCTTCTCGACCCCGCCCGCCACATGGACGTACGCGATGGCCTCCACCGGCAGTTCGTCCAGCGCCTTCGCCGGGTCCTGGCCGAGGTTGACGTGGTTGGTGTGCAGGTTGGCCACGTCGATCAGCAGCCGCACCCCGGTCCGGTCGACCAGCTCCGCCAGGAACTGCCCTTCGGTCAGCTCCTCGTCCGGCCAGGAGATCAGCGCCGCGATGTTCTCCAGGGCCAGCGGCACGGGCAGCGCGTCCTGGGCGATGCGCACGTTCTCGCAGAGCACCTCCAGCGCGTCCCAGGTGCGGGGCACCGGCAGCAGGTGGCCCGCCTCCAGCCGCGGTGACGCGGCCAGCGGCCCCCCGGCCCGTACGAACGCGATGTGCTCGGTCACCAGCGGCGTGCCCAGCAGCTCGGCCCGCGCCGCCAGTCCGGCGAGCCGCTCGGCGTCCGGGCGGTCCGCACCGCCCAGGCCGAGCGAGACGCCGTGCGGCACGACCGTCACGCCCCGCTCCCTCAGACGCACCAGGGAGTCCGGGAGGTGGTCGGCACAGAGGTTCTCCGCCACCGCCTCGACCCAGTCGATCCCCGTGAGCGCCTCCACCTCGGCCGCGATCTCCGGCCGCCAGCCGATCCCGATGCCCAGCTTCATGGTGTCCCCCTCCTCCGCTCGGTCCCCGGGGTGATGGCCCCGGGGAGCGGCGTCCAACCCGAACAGGGGGACGTTCAGAGGAGGATTTGAGGTTCCGGGCGGGCGGGTCTCGGTACGGCATCGGCTGGGAAGGCTGTCTTACGGGAGCGGCTTCGGAGGCCGCATCACGGCGGAGGGCTTGGCAGAGGGCTTTACGGCAGCGGCGGCATAGTCGGCGGCACCGGGCGCGAGGTGAACGACTGGTCGCCGGTCGGTGTCACCGGCACCGGAACCTGCGGCACCTGCCCGCCCTGCGGCATCGGCGGGCCCGAGGGGCTGGCCGTGGACCCGCCGGCCGCCTCGCGCGCCAGGGCGTCGAAATCGACGAAGCCGGTGCCCTCCAGCATGGTGATGTGGTCCAGCACGGTCTGGTTCGCGTCGCTGGCGAGCTGCCGGATCAGGGTGTTGCGGGTGGTGTGCCTGACCTGGCCTATCAGCCCGAACACCTTGCCGTGGGCGGCCCGCAGGATGTTGGCGAACTTCCGCTCGTACTCGTCCCCGCTCGCCGCCGTCAGTTCCGCCAGCCACGCCTGCTGCTGCTCGGTCGGCTGGTTGGGCAGCTCCACCCCGAGCTTCGCGGCCACGTCCCGGGCCCGCCGGTCCAGGTCCGTGTGGCCGACGACCAGGTGGTCCCCGGCGGCCTTCGTCGCCTCGCTGGGCGCCCGTTCGATCGCCTGCTGCCCGGCGGGCAGCTCCCACAGCCCGGCGAGGCGCACCTTGACCAGGAAGTCCCGGTCGGTCGCGGAGAGCGGGCCCCACTGGGTGGCGACGCTGGACGCGTTCAGGTTCGCCTCGCCGGTGCCCGAACGGTCCGCGTAGGACCAGACGGGGAAGGCGAGCGCGCCGACTGTGGCGACCAGTGCCGCGATGATGAGGGCCGTTCCGTTGATGCGTCGCAACAAGGTGTCTCCCGGGGCGAGGCGAGGCGTGACAGCGTCGATCAGGCGTCAATCAACCGCCTACTGGCTCGCCGTGCAGGCTATTTGGCGGTAATGCCGGTGGGGCGGTATCGGGAGATACGTAGTCGGGCGCAGGAATACTCAGCCGCGGGTGGACCGGTTCGGGCCTACGGGGCGCCGAGCCGGTCGGCGAGACCGGCCAGCCCGTCGGCGTACACGTCGAACTTGTCCGACGTGGCGGGCGGATCGCCGACGGGCCGGGCGACATAGGCGGTACGCAGCCCGAGGGCCTGGGCCCCGCGCAGGTCCCAGGAGTGCGCGGCGACCATCAGAAGCCGCTCCGGCGGCAGCCCGGAGACGGTGACGGCCAGCCGGTAGACCTCCGGGTCCGGCTTGTAGGCCCGGGCGTCCTCGGCGGACAGGGCCTGGTGCCAGCGGAGTCCGGCGTGGGCGTCGATCCCGAGCAGCGCGGTGCGGCTCGCGTTGGAGAGCCCGACCAGGGGGAACCGCCCGGCGAGCCGGGCGAGACCGGCCACGGTGTCGGGCCACGGCGGAAGCTGGCGGGCCGACAGGGCCAGCGCCGCCACGGCGGCCGGATCGTCGACCCCGGCGGTCTCGGCGACGAGCCCGGCGGCCTCCCGGTCGAGGACGTCACTGGGGGCGTAGGGCCGGTCGCCGTCGAGGATGCGGCGCTGCTCGTCCTCGATGTGCCGCTGCCACAGCAGCAGGAGCCGTTCGGTCCCGGCATCGTCGAGTGAGGGGTCGAGGGCGCGGATACCGGCCCGGATCCCGGCGGGCTCGTCGACGAGGGTGCCGAGGATGTCGAAGACGAGGACGTCGATGTCCAGCTCTGCCATGTCCGGGCTCTCCTGGCTTCCGAGGGCGGGGGGGGAGTGTGTGCGTTCACCGGCGGGTTTCCGAGGGGCGTGTGCGTTCCCCGGCGGGACTACGACGGGGTGCGCGCGTTCACCGGCGGACGCGTACGCCCCCGAGAGGGCAGAACCGCAGACCGCCCTCCACGGCGACGGTAGGCCCGGGAGCGATCTCCGTGAACCCCGCGTCGCGTACCACCGGCAGGCCGCTCGTGGTCAGCTGCCGCCAGCGCTCCGGGGTGGCCGTGGCCACGGAGAGCGGGAACCCCGCCTCGCGCCAGGCCTTGCGCTCGGTGTCGGACAGCTCCCACCAGGCGAGCTGGGCACCGTGGCCGACCTGCGCCATCGTCTTGCCCGCCGACATCTCCAGCTCCGGGTTGAGCCAGAGGACCGGGCCCTGGGGGTCGGGGGCGGCGGGCGGTTCGGGGTCGTCCAGGTCGGTGCCCGACACCTGGAGCTTGGCCAGCTCCTTGGGCCAGCCGTCCAGGGGGATCGGCGGGTACACCCGTACCTCCGCGCTGTCGCCCGTCACCGTGATCCCGGGCAGGGCGGCCGCCTTGCGCCACTCCGCGCCGCGCGCCCGGCGCACCACCTTGCGGATCCGGGCGTCCTCCCAGTCCCGCATCGCCCGGGCCCACTCGCCCTCGCCGAGGGACCGCTCGTCGGACAGGATCGTCAGTACCGCGCGGGCGGCGGTGCGCAGGGCGTCCGTGCGGGCGGGCGGGTCCGTCTTCTCCAGGTGCACCACGAGCGGGAGCACGTACTGCGGGGCTTCGTCCCGGTCGGTCGGGCCGTTGTGGAAGGGGCTCGGGGAGGTGGTGTTCTGGGAGGTGTCGTCGCTGCTCACGGTCCCAGTCTGCCAGGCGGAGCCCTACCGGCTCCTTGGCTTGACGGGCCGGCCCGGGTGAGGATGCTCCGCATGAAGAGCGACCTTTTCTCCAGCGAGCACATGGCCCAGCCGGCCACCGCCCCCGGCATGACCTTGCAGAACTCCAAGTCGATCAAGTACGCCGTCAACGGGGAGATGCACGCCCGTCAGGGGGCGATGATCGCCTTCCGCGGCAACCTCCAGTTCGAGCGCAAGGGCCAGGGCATCGGCGGCCTGCTCAAGCGCGCGGTCACCGGCGAGGGACTCGCGCTCATGGCCGTACGCGGGCAGGGCGAGGCGTGGTTCGCGCACGAGGCCGCCAACTGTTTCATCGTGGAGATGGACCAGGGCGACCAGCTCACCATCAACGGCCGCAACGTCCTCTGTTTCGACGCCACCCTCTCGTACGAGATCAAGACGGTGAAGGGCGCCGGAATGGTCGGCGGCGGCCTGTTCAACAGCGTCTTCTCCGGCTACGGCAAGCTCGGCCTGATGTGCGAGGGCACGCCCATCGTGATCCCGGTGACGGGCGCCCAGCCGGTGTACGTCGACACGGACGCGGTCGTCGGCTGGAGCCAGCAGCTCACGACCACCCTGCACCGCTCCCAGAGCGTCGGTTCGATGGTGCGCGGCGGCTCGGGCGAGGCCGTGCAGCTGATGCTCCAGGGCGAGGGGTTCGTCATCGTGCGGCCGAGCGAGGCGAGGCCGGAGCGGACCTCCAACTGACAGCCCGTTCCGACGGTACGGCTCTGGTAGCCCGGCCTGACAGCCCGGTTACGTACGCTTGTGGGCATGGACGACGCCTCGTACTGCGCAACGCCCGCGCCCGCGCCCGCGATCACGGAGGCGGACGCGGGCCCGCCGTTCGCGGAGTGCGTGCTCTGCCGTGAGCCGACCGAGTACCCGGAGTCGGCCAAGGGCGCCACGCTCTGCCCGGTCTGCGCCTGGCAGGAGGCGGGGCGCTCGGCCTGCTCCGGCTGAGTCCGGTCCGGCCTCCCAGCCGGAGAACTCCGTCAGGGCCCGTTTCAGTTCGGCGCGAACAGGGCCTCGGGGGACGGGATGGAGCCGCGGCACACCGTCACGGTTCATGCCGAGGCGGCCCGACCTTCGACGCGGCTCATCCCGCGCTGCGTGAAGCCCGGTCGATTCTCGTCATTGACCCTGTGGTGGGCCGGGTCGTCGTATCCGGCCAGGGCACCACCGGATAGCGCCAACTCCCGGCAACCTCGGCACGGCGTCGCTCCGCGCGCGTTAGAAACGGGCGTCGGTGATCGGGGGAGAGGCGTGGGGGAATGCTGACCATCAACGTTGCTGTGCTTCTGGCCCCGACGGCTTTCGGGCAAGGGCTCCTCGACATCGTGACCCAGCTGGTCACCGGCGTCTCCGACGCCGGCCGATGAGCGCCCGCCGCCGTCCTCCGGCCCGCCGTTCCGCCTCCCGGCCGCGTAGGAAGCAGCTGTCGCGCAAGCGGCAGCAACGGCATCCGGCGGCAGTCCTCATCCCCGTCGTCATCACCCTGTGGGTGGTCGGCCGGCTACTCGACTGGGTCGCCGCGAACCGGTGGGTCGTGGTCGTCGCCCTTGCCCTCGCCGTGGCGGGCGGTGTGCTCTGGTACCGCCATCGGGCCGCCCAGCTCCAGGAGGAGCAGGAGCGCGCCCGGGCGCTGCGCTACCAGGTGGAGCAGCTGGACCACCTGCACCACCGCGCGTTCGAACACGCCGTACGGGACCTGATGTTCCGGGACGGCTGCACCGACGCCGTCCAGGTCGGCGGCGCCGGGGACCACGGGGCCGACGTCAAGGCGACCGACCCGTACGGGCGCCGCTGGGTCATCCAGTGCAAGCACCGCAAGGCCGGTTCCGCCGGGTCTGCGGTCGGAACCCCGGATCTGCATGTCCTCAACGGCACCGGCCGCCCTGTGCACCGCGGGGACGTCGTCGTCCTCGTCACCAACGGGCGGTTCTCCAGGCCCGCCGTGGAGTTCGCGCAGTCCCAGCGGTTGCACCTGGTCGACCGCGCCACCCTTGCCGCTTGGGCCGGTGGCGGCCGGCCCCTCTGGGAACTCCTGCGGGCGGTGCCGCCTCCGAGAGGCCCCAGCCCGTTGTCCTGACCCCGGACCGCGCAGGGGTCGCTCAGACCGGCCCCCTGCCCGATGGCTAGGAAGTCGCCGCGCCCCGACCCCTCAGCCCTCCATCAGCTCCGACACCTTCACGAACCGGTAGCCCCGCTTCCGCAGCTCCGGAACGATTCTGCCGATCGCCTCCGCGGTGACCGGCGCCGCGCTGCGCGTGCAGTGCAGCACCACCAGCGACCCCGGCCGCACCCCGTCCAGCACCTGCTCGGCCACCGCACCCGCATCCGTCGCGAACGCGTCGCCGCTCACCACGTCCCACTGCACCGCTGTCACGTTCGCCGGGGCCAGCGCGCGCAGCGCCGTGTCGTCGTAGCAGCCGCCGGGGAAGCGGAAGTACGGCACCACGTTCCGTACCCCGGCCTCGCGGAACGCCGAGAACGCCCGCTCCACGTCGCGGGCCATCGAGTCCTTCGCGACCACCGGCAGGCCGTAGCAGTCGGCGGTGAAGGCGTGGTGGCTGTACGAGTGGTTGGCGACCTCGAACAGGTCGTCCGTGCCGATGCCCTTCGCCTGCGCCGGGTACTCCTCCGCCCACCGCCCGGTCATGAACACGGTCGAGGGCACCTTCAGCCGCCGCAGCAGGGCGATCAGCTCCGGGTTGTCGAAGCGCTCGCCCGCCTTCGCCCGGGGGCCCTGGTCGGCCGTCATGTCGGCGTCGAAGGTGAGCGCCACGACCTTCTCCGCCGCGGCCCCTCCCGCTGTGCCCCCGCCTCCGCCCCCGGCACCCTCGGCCTTCGGGCGCCGCTCGAAGACCGGGGTGCGCCCCGCCGGGCCGGGGGCCATGGTGGGCGGCTTCTTCGGGGGTGCGGAAGCGAGTGGGGAGGCGGCAGCGGGAGCCGTAGAGGTGGGTGCGGGTGCGGGGGTGGCGCCCCCGCACCCGGCCAGGGCGCCGCCGAGCAGCGCCCCCACGGCCGTCAGAGCAGCCGTCTTCCATTTCCGTGCAGTAGTGATCACTCACGGAAAATATCTGACATTCCGCTTATGTGGTTATAGCGGCACTCCGGCGCGGCCCGGCGCGGCCCGTCAGGACGAAGGCGCCCCGGAGCGGCAGCCCCTCAGCGCCAAGGCCCCGTCACCGCGAACGTCGTCCCCGGCGTGTAGCAGTTCACGTACATCGTCGAACCGTCCGGCGAGAACGTGACCCCCGCGAACTCACCCCACTCCGGCTTCTCGGGCGTCCCGATGTTCTGCCGCCCGCGCGCCATCGCGTACACCTCGCCCCGCCGCGTCACCCCCAGCACGTGCTGCGCCCCGCCGCCGTCCTCGCAGACCATCAGTCCGCCGTCGGCCGCCAGGCAGATGTTGTCCGGGGACTCGCCGGGGAGCTGGATGTCGGTGTCCGGGCCGAAGACCACGACCAGGGTGAGGCGGCGCTTCTTCGGCTCGTACCGCCAGACCTGGCCGTAGTGGTCGGCCGCCGAACCCTCGGCGCTGCGGGCGAAGCTGGAGACGAAGTAGACGGACGAGCCGCCCCAGTAGCAGCCCTCCAGCTTCTGGGCGTGCGTGATGCCCTTCGGGCCGAAGTCCTGGAGCCGGATGGGCGTCTCTGCCGCCAGCGGGTCCGGTACGGGCACCCACTCCACCCGGTCGAAGCTCGCCCCGGTCTCCTGGACCACGGAGAGGTCCGGCAGCCCCGGTACCCGCATCGCCTCCAGTGCCCCGCCCGCCCGCAGCGAACCGGTGCCGCCGAGCGGCTCGGCCGGGAGGAAGCGGTAGAAGAGGCCGAACGGCTTGTCGAACGCGTCCTCCGTCTCGTACACGATCCCGTTCTTTGGGTCGACCGCGATCGCCTCGTGCTGGAAGCGGCCCATCGCGGTCAACGGGACTGCCCCGGTGCGGCGCGGGTCGGCGCCGTCGACCTCGAAGATGAAGCCGTGGTCCTTGGTGTACCCGTTGGTTCCGGCCCTGTCCTCGGTCTCCTCGCAGGTCAGCCAGGTGCGCCAGGGGGTGGGCCCGCCCGCGCAGTTCACCGCCGTACCGGCGATGGCGACCCGTTCGCCGAGGACCTTGTTCCGGCCGTCCAGCTCCAGGGACGTACAGCCGCCCTTGGCCGCCGGGTCGTAGGTCAGCCCGTCGACGGTCGGCACGCCGATCTTCGCCGTGTGCCGGTTCTCGTGGTTGCGGACGAGGTGGACGCGGCCGTTGCGGCCCGCGAAGGCGGCCATGCCGTCGTGGTTGCTGGGCACCTTGCCCTCGCCGGAGCGCAGCGGGTCGCCCTCCCGGGACAGCACCCGGTAGCGGAAACCTTTCGGCAGGTCGAGGAGGCCGTCCGGGTCGGGGAGCAGGGGGCCGTAGCCGCCGTGGCCGCGCGCGGCGGCCGTACCCGCGAAGAGTTCGGAGAAGGCCCCGGTGAAGGCGATCGCGGCCGCTGCGCCGCTGCCGGCCAGGACCTGTCGTCGTGTCGCGGTGTGCCGGGGTGCGGTTGCTGCGGTCGCTGTGTTCCGGATTTCGGATGACATGAGGCAACTCCCTGTTGGCGGACAGGTGACGTGACCCGCATGTGTGTAGCACGCACGAAGGCGCGGGGGAACCATGCGCGCCCCCGCGCCTCGTGTTGCTGCTGGGACGGCCCACCGAGCCGGACCGCCGCGCTGCCGGGCCGTCCGGAGGGAGGCCGCCGGGGTGCCGGTCGGCGCTCGTGGGCTCCGGCCGGCCCGCGCGGGTCAGGCCAGCGAGGCCGACAGCGTGATCGGCGTACCCGACAGCGCCTGGCTGACCGGGCAGTTCGCCTTGGCCTCCTCGGCCGCCTTCACGAAGCCCGACTCGTCCAGACCGGGGACCTCGCCCTCGACGGTGATGTGGATGCCGGTGATACCGGTGCCGGGCTGGAAGGTGACGTCTGCCTTCGTCTCCAGCTTGGTGGGAGGAGTGCCGGCCCCGGCGAGAGCGTGCGAGAGCGCCATCGAGAAGCAGCTGGAGTGGGCGGCCGCGATGAGCTCCTCGGGGCTCGTCCTGCCGTTCGCCTGCTCCGAGCGGGACGGCCAGGAGACGGGGTAGTCACCGATGCCGGAGGAGTCGAAGGTGACGACCCCCTTGCCCTCGATCAGGTTGCCTTCCCAGACCGTGTGCGCCTGACGCGTGGTAGCCATGGTGGATCCCTTCAAACGGTGTACGCGGTTGTACGGAAGCGGAGTTACGGGCACGCCGCCGAACGGGCACCCGGTGTCACCCCCCGAACCTACTGCGTCACCAGGCCCTTTGCGTCACGTGCCAGTGCCGTCAGCCGCGAGATCGCCCGGAAGTATTTCTTCCGGTACCCGCCGTTCAGCATCTCGTCGCTGAACAGCTGGTCGAAGGGCAGCCCGGAGGCCAGCACCGGCACCTCGCGGTCGTACAGCCGGTCGGCCAGCACCACCAGGCGCAGCGCGGTCGACTGGTCCGGCACCGCCGTCACCCCGGTCAGGCAGACCGCGCCCAGCTCGTCGGTCAGCGCCCCGTACCGGCTCGGGTGCACCTTCGCCAGGTGTTCCAGCAGCCCCGGGAAGTCGTCCAGCGACGCGCCCGGCGTGGCGTACGCGGCCCGGGTGACCTGCTCGTCGGAGTACGGCGGCGGGGCCTCGGGCAGTCCGCGGTGCCGGTAGTCCTCACCGTCGATGCGCAGCGGGCGGAAGTGCGCGGACAGCCCCTGGATCTCGCGCAGGAAGTCGGCGGCGGCGAACCGGCCCTCGCCGAGCTTGCCCGGCAGCGTGTTCGAGGTCGCGGCCAGCGCCACCCCGTGCTCCACCAGCCGGCTGAGCAGCGAGGAGACCAGGACGGTGTCGCCCGGGTCGTCCAGCTCGAACTCGTCGATGCACAGCAGCCGGTGCCCGCTCAGCGTCTGCACGGTCTGCTGGAACCCCAGCGCACCGACCAGGTTCGTCAGTTCCACGAACGTGCCGAACGCCTTCAGCGACGGCTCGGCGGGCGTGGCGTGCCAGAGGGAGGCGAGGAGGTGGGTCTTGCCGACGCCGTAGCCGCCGTCGAGATACACCCCGCGCGGACCGCTCGGCGCGGCCGGCTTCTTGCCCCCGAACCACTTCCGGCGCCCGGCACCCGTCGCGTGCGACCCGCCGAGCCCGGCGGCGAAGCCCGCGAGGACGGTCACGGCCTCGCTCTGGCTGGGCTGGTTCGGGTCGGGTACGTAGGTGTCGAAGCGCACCGAATCGAAGCGCGGCGGCGGCACCATCTCGGCGACCAGACGGTCGGCGGGGACGCGCGGCTCGCGGGCGCACAGGGACAGCGGGGCCGTTTCGGCAAGGGGGCTCTGCCCCGGAAACGCGGTGGAGGACGACACAACTCTCCACCCTAAGGCCCGTGCCAGACTGCAACCCATGCGAAGCCTGTTCCCTGTGACGGACCTGACAACAACAGCCGCTGCCTCCGACCCCTCGGAGCTGCTCACGGACCGCGAGTGGAGCCTCGACGAGCTGGCCGAGGCGTACGCGTACCCCACCGGCCTCCCCGCCGAAGGCCCCGGGAACGCCTGGCTGCGCGCCAACATGGTCTCCACCCTCGACGGCGCCGCCCAGCACGACGGCCGCTCGCAGCCCATCTCCTGCGCCGCCGACATGCGCATCTTCGGCACCCTGCGGGCCCTGGCCGATGTGGTGATCGCGGGGGCCGGGACCGTACGCCAGGAGGGGTACCGTCCGGCCCGCGCCCGGGAGGCCTTCGCGGCGCGGCGGGCGGCGGCCGGGCAGGGCCCCGCGCCGGCCATCGCGGTGGTGACCGGTTCGCTGGACCTGGACTTCTCGCTGCCGCTCTTCACCGAGCCGCTGGTCCCGACCCTTGTGGTGACCGGTGCCGGGGCTCCCGCCGACCGGATCGCCGCCGCCCGGAAGGCGGGCGCGGAGGTGGTGATCGCGGGCGAGGGCACCCGGGTGGACCCGGCGCGCGCGGTGCGGGAGCTGGCGGACCGGGGACTGCGGCGGCAGCTGACCGAGGGCGGGCCCCGGCTGCTGGGCCAGTTCGTGGCGGCGGGGGCGCTGGACGAGCTCTGCCTGACGCTCTCCCCGATGCTCACGGCCGGGGACGCGCAGCGGATCGCGGGCGGCCCCGGAGTGATCGTGCCGGAACGTTTCGCCTTGGCGTCGCTGCTGGAAGAGGACGGGTTCCTCTTCGGGCGGTACCGGCGGCGGGATGCCCGGTAACCGGCGGTAGGGACGCGCGGTGACCCCCTCGGGGGCGCGGGTTCACCGGCGGGGGGACACTTAGCGGAATTACCCGTTCCGGTTAGCTTCGGCTGGGCACACTTACCTCTGCAGTCCCCGTGGAAGCACGGGGAAGGATGGTTTCAGCAAACGACCGTCGACGGCCGAGCCGGCTGTCGGCGAGACGCAGAAGCGGAAGGGCGCCTGTCGTGTTCACAAGCGTTTTGATGATCGAGAAGCCGCTCACTCCCGAGGACGTGGACTTCGTCACCACCCTCCACGGCGAGGAGCGGATCTCGTTCGTCGTTCTGTTGCAGCCGCGCGGCGACCAGGCCGATGTCCTGCTGCGCGCGATCGACGACGTGGCGATGGGGGAGCTCAAGGAGGCCGTCCGCGAGGGCGAGGAACCGGAGGGCAAGGAGGCCCGCGAACCCGCCGAGATCGGCCTCGAATACTCGCTACGGGCGCTGCGCGAGGCGGGCGCCGAAGCGGTCGGACAGGTGATCGAGGACCACCCCCTGGACAAGCTGAAGACCGTCGTCGACGACGCGGGCGCGGACGAGGTCATCGTCCTGA
Organism: Streptomyces sp. SID8374; assembly: GCF_009865135.1. NCBI lineage: Bacteria > Bacillati > Actinomycetota > Actinomycetes > Kitasatosporales > Streptomycetaceae > Streptomyces > Streptomyces sp. SID8374. The sequence continues at coordinate 1,161,470 of NZ_WWGH01000002.1, forward strand.
CCGCCCCGCACTACGTGGAGGAGTTCTTCCACCGCGACTGGGCCTCCCGCGCCCGGCACAAGGTCGGCGTCCCGGTGCTCAAGCTCTTCGCGCACAGCGAATAGGCTGAAGCCGCGCGGCCACCGGAGGCAAGCCGGACCGCGCCACCACACCACGAGCACGGAGGATCACAGATGGCACCCGGCATTCCCGCCGCCATGGAACGACCGCACTTCATCGGCATCGGCGGCGCCGGAATGTCGGGCATCGCGAAGATCCTCGCCCAGCGCGGGGCGAAGGTGGCGGGCAGCGACGCCAAGGAGTCCGCCACCGCCGAGTCGCTGCGGGCGCTGGGGGTGACCGTGCACATCGGGCACGACGCCCGGCACCTGGCCGACGACGCGTCCTGTGTGGTCGTCTCCAGCGCCATCCGCGCCGACAACCCGGAGCTGCTGCGGGCCAACGAGCTGGCCATCCCGGTGGTCCACCGCTCCGACGCGCTGGCCTCCCTGATGAACGGCCTGCGCGCCATCGCGGTGGCGGGCACCCACGGCAAGACGACCACCACATCGATGCTGGCCGTCGCCCTCTCCTCGCTGAGCCTGGCCCCCTCGTACGCCATCGGCGGCGACCTGGAGGGCCCCGGCACCAACGCCACGCACGGCGAGGGGGACATCTTCGTCGCGGAGGCGGACGAGAGCGACCGCAGCTTCCAGAAGTACGACCCCGAGGTCGCGATCGTCCTCAACGTGGAGCTGGACCACCACGCGAACTACGCCTCGATGGACGAGATCTACGACTCCTTCGAGACGTTCGTCGGCAAGGTCGTCCCCGGCGGCACCCTGGTCATCTCCGCCGACCAGCCCGGCGCGGTGGAGCTGACCCGCCGGGTCCGCGACCTCTCGGACCTCAAGGTCGTCACGTACGGCTCCGCCGAGGACGCCGACGTACGTGTCCACAAGGTCACCCCGCGCGGCCTGACCAGCGAGGTCACGGTCCTGCTGAACGGCAAGTTCCTCACGTTCACCGTCTCGGTCCCCGGCGCCCACTACGCCCACAACGCGGTCGCCGCCCTCGCCGCCGGGGTCGCCCTCGGCATCCCGGCGCACAACCTCGCCTCGGCGCTCGGCAGCTATACCGGGGTCAAGCGCCGCCTCCAGCTCAAGGGCGAGGCGGCGGGCGTGCAGGTCATCGACTCGTACGCGCACCACCCCACCGAGATGACCGCGGACCTGGAGGCCATGCGCGGCGCCGCCGCCGACGCCCGCATCCTGGTCGTCTTCCAGCCGCACCTGTTCTCCCGTACGCAGGAGCTGGGTGCGGAGATGGGCCAGGCCCTCGCGCTGGCCGACGCCTCCGTGGTCCTGGACATCTACCCGGCCCGCGAGGACCCGGTCCCGGGCATCACCAGCGCCCTGATCATCGACGCGGCGAAGGCGGCGGGCGCCGAGGTCACCGCCGTCCACGACCAGGACGCGGTCCCGGCCGCCGTCGCGGGAATGGCGAAGCCCGGTGATCTCGTTCTCACCATGGGAGCGGGCGATGTCACCGACCTCGGCCCGCGCATCCTGGACCACCTGTCGAACGACCAGTAGCCGAGCGACAACGGATCGAACGACAACCGATCGAACGACGACCTGTCGAACCGAGGGAGCGAGCCGTGCCGTACGACGTCGAGAAGCCGGACGAGCAGTGGCGGGCGGAGCTGTCCCCCGCCGAGTACCAGGTCCTGCGCCAGGCCGGCACCGAACCCGCCTTCCGGGGGGAGTACACCGACACCAAGACGGCGGGCGTCTACTCCTGCCGGGCCTGCGGGGCGGAGCTGTTCCGCTCGGACACCAAGTTCGAGTCGCACTGCGGCTGGCCGTCCTTCTACGACCCGAAGGACACCGACGCGGTGGAGCTGATCGAGGACCGCAGCCACGGCATGGTCCGCACCGAGGTGCGGTGCGCCCGCTGCGGCTCGCACCTGGGCCATGTCTTCGAGGGCGAGGGCTACCCGACCCCGACGGACCAGCGGTACTGCATCAACTCGATCTCGCTGACCCTGGCGCCGGACGAGAGCTGAGCCGGGCGCCCACGGAGGGCCCGATGCCCGCACAGGAAGACCTGTGCGGGCATCTGAGGCATACGCTTCCCGGCACCGCTCCGGCTCTCCGCCGAAGCGCCGAAGTCACCGGCGTCCGCGCAACCGTCCGAACAGGCTGCGTGCCTGGGCGCGCTTACGCGGGTCGGCCGCCGCGCGTCGGGCCGACTCGATGGTCCGCCGGCCCTGCGGGCTGCGGGTGAACTGGGTGATGCGAGCGATCAGGCGGGACATGGTTCCTCCTTGAAGGGCCTGCCGCTCGCCTACCCCGTAAACGCCCGGCCGCACGCTCACGGTGACGGCGGGTTCACCGAGGGGTGCCTCACCCCTGGTGGGGATCCTCGGCCGCCTCCGACCGCAGCAGCGGGTGGATGACTCCGGGGAAGACCCGGGCCCGTACGACCTCCTCGGCCGACCCGCCCTGCACGACCGTCTCCGCGACACCCCAGGGACGCCCGGCCAGGTGGATGGTGAGGGTGTACGAGGAGGAGCAGCCGGTGCACTCGTAGCGGTCGGCCCAGGTCTCGACCTCGGTGGTGGAGCCCGGGTAGCGCTTCACATGGCGGTGGAGGGCGTGGCAGTGGCCGCAGGTCTCGCCGGGCTCGCAGGTCCCGCCGCACGGACACGGCACGTCGAAGCTCTCGGCGGGGGTCCAGCGCTGGACGAGGACGGCCTCGCGGGTGGCGCCCATGTCCTTCATGGCCTTGAGGTTGCGGGCGGCGACGTTGTACGACTCGCCGGTGGCGGCCATCCGGTCACGGATGACGTCCTTGCGTCCACGGTTGGTCGTCATGCGGCTCCTCCTGGGTTCACGCAGCCCGCCAGGAGGCCCATGAGTGACATCGGTACCTCTTTACGGTACCTGTCCGGGCCCGGCGCCCGGACCCGGCCGTCCGGCCACTTCGGCGCCGCCGGGCAAGCGGCTGGGCGGCCAGGACCGGGGCGTGGCCCTGCCGGCCATCGTGACCGGCCGGCTGCTGATGCTCTGCGCGCTGGTGCTCGCGTACGTGGGGCTGGTGGCGGGACTCGGGGTCCTGGCCGACTCCGCGAGCTGAGCACCGCGAGGTGAGCACCGCTGAGCTGAGCGGTCCGGGTGCACTCCCGGCGAGGACGGGCAGGATCATGACGTGATGGCCGCTGCCGGTGTGATCACTCCGGCGGTGTCCGCCCACCGGCCTGCCCGTCGGCCTCCCGCGCCCGGGTCAGTTCGGCCGTCGACCGGCGCAGGATCTCGACCGTGCCCGTGAGCCGGCGGGTGACCGCCGCGCGCTCCACGTCGTCCATGCCGTCCACGAGGCCGTTCATCGCCTCGGCCATCGGGGCGAAGAGCCGGGCCAGGTCCCGGCGGTGCTCAGCCGTCACGCTCAGCGCGTACCTGCGCCCGTCCGAACGGTCCTAGCGGCGGTCCCCACTGGCTCCCGTGGAGCGCCAGGGCCCGGGTCCGCACCCTGAGACGCGAGAACCGGCGCACCTACCTGTGGCGCCTGGGGGCATTCCTGGCGCTCTACGTCGCGGCTGCGCGCGGAGTCCGTAGGGTCAGCCGCCCGCGAGCAGCAAGGCGGCTGACGGAGGCTCAGGGCCCGCTCAGCCCTGGGCGGCGTACGAGAGGAAGCGCGTCCAGGCGGTCGGGGCGAGGGCGAGCTGCGGGCTCTCCTCGATCTTGGAGTCGCGGACGTGGACGGTGGAGGGGCAGGCGGCGACCTCGACGCAGTCGTCACCGGAGCCGCTGCTGTAGCTCGACTTGTGCCATTCCAGGGCCACTTCCACGCAGGAGTCGCCGGAGCCGCTGCTGTAGCTGCTCTTGAACCAGGCCAGGTCTGTGGTGGTGCTCATCTCGCTCCTCGCATACGCCGCATCAGGCTCTTGGAGTCGTCCAACGAGAGAGCCTGTGAACGCATACTGGCACACCGCATCTGGAGTGCGCTGATCACCTTGGGGTCGGAGATGAACTGCCCGTGCTCCTGCCCCTCCAAGTAGCCGAACCACTGGTGCTCCGGTGTCTCCAGCAGCCGCATCGGCCCGTGCAGGCCCGCGTGGTGATGCCGTACCAGCGGCATGATCTGGATGTCCACGTTGCGCAGCTCGGACAGGTCGAGAATGTGGTCGATCAGCTCATTGGTGACCTCCTCGCCGCCCAACTGCCGCAGGAACAGGTGCTCTTCCAGGATGAAGGTGAACGCGGTGTTGGGGCGGTTCCGCAGGAGTTGCTGACGCTCCAGCCGAGCCGCGAGCTGTGCCTCGATCTGCTCGTCGTCGAGGGGCGGCAACTGGTCCGCGAACAGCGTCCGCGCGTACGCCGGTGTCTGCAACAGCCCCGGAATCAACCGGCACTCGTACGTGTACAGACTCAGCGCCCCCAACTCCAGCAGCGCCCACTGCCGGAACCAGCTCGCCAGCCCCTTCCGCCGCGTCAGATGCTTCGCCGCCGCCAGAATCACGCCGAACGCGTCGAGAACGCTGTCCGCGCGCTCCGCGAAGTCCGGCGGCGGGAGGCGGCGGCCCTGTTCGATGGAGGCGATGGTCTCCAGTGAGTACCCGACGAGCGGTGCGAACTGTTCCTGCGTCAGCCGGGCCCGCTTGCGGAAGGTCTTGACGACTTCTCCGAACATCTTGAGGTTGTAGTGGGGTTCGGATCCAGGGCGGATCGCGCCGCCGTTGCCGAAGGTCCCGTACGTACTGTCGATGCCATCCGTGCCGTGCGTCATGTACGGCCACCTCCCCGTGGGCCTGTCCTGGTTCTCCAACCCGTCCATGCTCACGGAACGTGATTCGTACTGTCTACCCTTTGCGCCCGTACGCTGACTCAGCGTACGGGTCGCTGACCTGGTGGAGACGGGCCTCGCGCCCGGAATCTGGGGGCATGGAAGCACCTACGAAGGCCCAACCCGACGTAACCGTACGTGTGTTCAAGCGGCAGTTCAGCTCGAATCCGCGCGGCGCCCGGCTCGCCCGCCGCGTCGGCCTCTACCAGCTGCACACCTGGGGCATCCCGTACCTCAGTGACGCCTCGGAGTCGGCCGCGCTCATCATCGGGGAGCTGACGGCCAACGCGGTGACCCATGGGCGCGTCCCCGGCCGTGACTTCGAGCTGCGCCTGACGCACACGCCCGGCGACCGGGAGATCCTGGGGGTCCTGCGGATCGAGGTGTCCGACACCCGGGGCGAGTGCCGGCCCCCGGGGCCGGGGGAGATCACCGCACCGGCGGACGGCGACGACAGCGGGCGCGGCATGCTGATCGTGGACGCGCTGGCGGACCGCTGGGCGGTCGTCGACCGCGAACCGCCGGGCAAGACGGTCCGCGCGGAGCTGGACCTGCTGTACTGACCAGGCCCGGCGCGCTGCGCCCGGGCATGCCGACCGGTTCGGGCGGCGGTGTGCGGGCCTTCAGGTGTCGCAGTCGGCCGTGGCCCGTGCGGCGGCGATTCCGCAGGCCCAGCCGGGGGCCCGTCCGGTGCCGGGCGGGGTGATGCGGGTGGCGTCGACACCGCTGGTGTGCAGGAGCCAGGAGATGAGGGAGTTGGAGTTCCACATGTCACCGCTCCCGAAGGCGTCGCGTCCCCAGGTCAGGGCGGGCACGGTGGAGACACGTGCGAGCAGGCTCCGCGCACCGTCCGGAGTGAGGGCGAACTGCCGGGGTGCGCCGACCGCCAGGTCGCGGTCGGGCAGGACGCCCTCCGGCCAGCAGCGGACCTCGTAACGGAACAGGCGCCACCGCCCCAGCGGCCTCCACCCGACCGGGCCCGCCGCCACGACACCACGGGACGGAGAGGTCTGACCCCAGGCAGGGCCCATCTCGATGACGTGGCGTCCCCCGTCCGAGAACACCTCCAGGGCGGCATGGAACAGCGGCCGCGGTTCACGGTGTTCCCGGCGGGCCGCCAGCTCCTCCCACCACCGGCTCGTACGGACCACCACGCGCCCGCCGGCCCCGACGGGCAGCCACCAGAGCGCGGCGCTCGGCTCGGTCATCACGGCTCCCAGGCGCGCGAGGTCTGCCGACGGGCCGGGCGGGACCGGCGGGCGGAGGCCGAGTAGGTTCAGCGGGCGGAGGCGGGGTGAGGTCAGTGGTCGGAGTAGCTGAAGTCGCCCATGGTCCAGGCGCTGACGTCCTCGATCGCCACGCGGTACATCCCGCCCGTCTCCGGGATCCCCACGGAGCCCTGGAGGATGCGCGCCACATGGAAGTGCAGATGTGTGGGCGGCCCCTCCTTGCGCGATGCGGCGGTGAAGGCGGCGGAGAACTCGCTCAGCTGGGAAGAGTCCGCCAGGACCTCCGAGACCCGCTGCCTCCAGACGGCCTCGGGGGCCAGCCGGCCGGTGATGACGGCACCCCCGGCGACGACGGTCAGCGACATCTGGTTGCTGTTTCCGGACTCGACCAGGGCGGCCACATCAACGAGCAACTCGTCAGGCTTCGACATGGAACCCGATTCTAGTCGCCAGTTCCCCGGTTTCGCGGAGGGGCCCCGGACGCACACTCCGGGACCCCCGGCCTTCTTCGATGGATCAAAGGTCACCGCAGGGCGGCGGCCAGCTTCGCGATGGGAGGGTTGCGCAGTGCGGCGGGGCTTTCGTCGGTGACGGAGATCCGCCGGTCCGGGTTGGCCCAGCTCGTCGTCGCCTCGGTCCGCTCGCCCGTCGCCTCGATCCGACGGTCCTGCAAGCGCGCCATGAGCAACGCCGAAGCGGGGTCCTTGACCTGTGGTTTCTGCACGGGAGCCGTGGGCGACTCGGCCATCGCCGCGCCGCCCTCGACCAGGGGCACGGACAGCGCGAGTGCGACGGCGAGGGCTATGCGCCGCATCCGAGAGGGCGACGGCAGGGGCTGCCGCTCCTCCTGTGCTGATGGTGTGTGGTGCCGACGCTCAGCCCCGCCGCACCCGCCCCGCGATCCGCCGCCCCAGGCGGCCCAGCGCGCGCGACCGGTTCCAGTCGCGGAAGGCGTTGGCCCGGCCGCTGCTGCCCGTCCGGCCCACCGTCTCCTCCACCTCCGCCACGGCCTCCGCCGTCATCCCGCGCACCGCCGGGCGCAGCACCTCCTCCAGGAGGGCGGCGGCCGTGGTCGTCCAGGCGGGGCCCGCGTGCGGGTGGGCGGTCCAGTGGGTGAAGCAGTCGGCCGCGTAGGCGGGGTGGGTGCGGAGGCGGGCGCGGGTCGGCTCGGCGCGGGCCGCGCGGTCGTAGGCGGCGATCAGGTCGGCGTCGTCGCTCCGGACGAAGGCGTACAGCTCCGCCCCGGGCCGGTCCGGGGCCAGCAGGCGTTCCACCAGGGCGGTGAACGCCCGCTCCTGGACGGCTGGTTCGAGCGGGGCGGCCCGGTCGCGCAGCGTGCGGACCTGCTCCGCCCAGCCGGGCTCCGGCGCTCCTGTGCGCAGGTCGCGGCAGAGGTCCAGGAGCTGGAGCGCGGCCCGTTCCCGGCCGCCGATCTCCTGTGGGAAGCCTTGCAGCAGGTCGTGGGCGAGCGCGGTGGCCTCCTCCGTCTCTGCCGGGGCGCCGAGCGCCGCGTCGACCAGGCGGGCCCACGTACCGGCCGCCCGGTGCGCGTCCGAGGTCGCCGCCTCCAGCAGCAGCCGGGCCTCCTCCACCGTGGGCGCGCGGTCCTCCCAGACCAGGCCCACCGCCGTCCGCAGGACCAGGGGCTCGGCGAAGGGGGAGAGGCCGGCCGCCCGCAGGACCCGGTGCCAGACCGCCGTACGGTCCCGGCCCAGCGTGGTCATCGCGCCCGGCACCTCGGCACACATCCGCAGGTGCGGCAGGGCCTGCGTCCCGGTGAACGGCAGCGCGACCCGCTCCAGGAACCGGGCCACCGCGCCCGGGTCCTCGGGCGCGATCCGGTCCAGCGCGCCGAGCAACGCCGTCCGTACGTCGAACTGCTCGTCCAGCAGCTCAAGAAGGGCCGGGGCGAAGACAGGTGCCCCTTCGGCCCCGTCCGCCTCCGCCAGGATCGTCCGGGCCAGCCGGTCGACGACCTCCGGCAGCACCTCCGTACCGTCCACACCCAACAGCCGTGCTACCCGCAGCAGTTGTACGGTGCGTGCGACCGGGCGCGCACCGCCCGCACCGCTCTCCAGCTCGGCCAGGATCTCCGGGCCGAGCGCCCCGGCGATCGCCTCCCCGTCCGGGCCCGTGAACGCGTCCCGGCGCGGCAGCTCCAGCGAGCCGTTCCCGCCCCGCACCGCCTCCGTCACCAGCATCGCGGCGAGCGGCGCGGTGACCGAGGCCGGGCACCGCCCGTCCAGCGCGCCGAACAGCCGCCCCACCGCGTCGAATTCGGAGCCCGTACGGTCATCGATACCCGGCGAGGTCAGCGCCTCCACCAACTGGCCGATCCGCTTCGCGTCCAGCGCGTACGGCCGCTCCGCCGCCCAACCGGCCGCCGCCGCCCGCTCGTCGGGCCCGAGCGTGACCCCGGCGCACAGTGCGATCACCGCCAACGGCCCGGCGGCGAACGGGTCCCCGGGCAGCCCGCGCGCCTCTTCGAACAGCTCCGGCGCCCGGCTCCGCCACACCCGCGCCGCCGTCCGCGCCCATACGTCCGCCGTGGCGTCCACCGGGGGCCGGTCCGCGCACACATGGACCCGCAGCCCCGCCTCCCGCGCCGCCGCCGCGTCCTCGGGCAGCACCCCCACCACCCGCAGCGCCGAACTCCCCGGCCGCCGCGTGTACGTGGTGAACGTCAGCCGCTCCACGCTCTCCCTCGGCAGCGCCACCGCCGCCAGCCCCAGCCAGCGCGCCACATCCGCGCACTGCCTCTCCGCCAGCACCACCGGCCCGCCCGCAGGGGCCTCCTCCTCGCTCGCCCGGCGCAGATCGGCGAGGACGGCCGCCAGCCAGGGGCCGCGCGAGACGGCGAAGTCGTCGAGACCCTCCCGTACGGGGGCGGGGCCCGGCGGCAACGTGCCGAGCGGGTCGGGCAGCGCGCCGCCGACCGGTGTCGCGGAGACCCAGTGCGGCGACCGCCACGCCTCCACCGGCAGCCGGTCGCCCGGCAGCGGCACGCCTGCCGGTATGTGCACCGCGTGCGTGTGGAACCGGACCGGCGCCGTGCCCTCGCCGCGCGCCGGAGCCGTGCGCCCGACCAGGCGGCTGCCGTCGGAGAGCACGGTGTACGTGAACGCCTGCGGGAGGGAGCGGAGTTCGGCGTCCGTGGGCCGGTGCGAGGCCCCGTCGGGGAGTGTGTATCCGACCAGCGGTTCCATCTCGGCGAGCAGCGCCGCCGACACCCCCGGCCCGACCGCCGTGAACCGGCCCGTCGACTCTTCCCCCGGCGCGGCGGAGATGTGGTGCACCTGTGCAAGGCTCATCTGTCGGCCCTCTTCGTCCTGCCGCGACCGGTCCCCGTTCCACCCACCCACGCGACCGGGTCGGGGGAGAAGTCCACGGCCGCGGGGGCGACGTTATCAAGGACGGGGGCGGTCTCCCTACGCTGCGTCAGGTGCTGGCCTGAAGGCCGTTCCCCGATCGGCGAGGGCCACGGGCTGGTGGCCGCCGCCGACGAGGAGACCCACGGGCTGCTGATGTCGATGATCCGCCGCTGACGCCGCCCACCGCCGTTCTCCCGTTCCCCTGGCGTGACGGAGGGGCGGCGGCCACCGGCCGCCGCCCCTCTCCTGGACCGCCGCCCTACGTCAGCGGCTCCACCCACACGTTCCGGTAGCGGATCTTGCTGCCGTGGTCCTGGAGCTTGATCGCGCCCGCCGTCGCGGCCTCGGCCGCTCCGCCGCCGGTCGGGCCGTCGACCGCCACGTCGTCGTGGACGGTGACGCCGTTCCAGACGACGCTGATCCTGGCGTCCTCCGTCTTGTTGCCCGATGAGTCGAAGCGGGCGGCGCGGAAGGTGATGTCGTACGTCTGCCAGGTCTCCGGCGCGGTGGCCGCGTTCACGTCCGGGGCCTTCTTCGTGTAGATCGCCCCGGCCTCGTTGTCGGCGAGCGTGTCGTCACCGTACGAGTCCAGGATCTGCACCTCGTACCGCTCCTGGAGGTAGACCCCGCTGTTGGCCCGGTCCTGGCCGGTCACGTCCGGCGGGAGGTTCGGCAGCCAGAACTCCACGTGGACACGGAAGTCCTCGAACCCCTGCTTCGTGCGCAGATCGCCGTTGTTGATCTCCATCTCCCCGCCGCTCACCGGCCATTCGGGGGTGCGCCCGTCCGGGTGCTGCCAGGCCGCCTGGGTCGTGCCGTCGAAGAGCGGGATGCGGGCGCCCTTCGGGTGGACGGCGATCATGTCGAGGTTCACATGGCCGGTGTCGCCGCTGTCGACGGAGTACGTGATGGTGTTGTGGCCCTCGTCCAGCTCCAGTTGCTCGTTCTTCGTCGCCCAGGTCTTCCAGTCGGTGGTGGAGGCCAGGCTCGTCTGCCGGACCTTCGTACCGTTGACATGGACGCTGATCGTCTTGGTGCCGGGGGCCGGATTCGGGCCGTTGGAGTAGCGCAGGCCGACGTCGTACGTCCCCGCCTTCCCGGTCCGCACGTCGAAGGTGACCGCCGCGCCCTCGTTGCCGAAGTCGTCGACGAAGCCGCCGCCCGAGTAGCCCGCGTGCTCGGTGTCGACGCCCGCGCCGCCGGTGAGGGTGCCTTCCTCCGCCTCGTACAGGGTGGGCAAAGGCTGGTCACCGGGAAGGGAGTTGAGCGTGTACCAGGCCTCCGTGGACCACAGCTCCGTGCCGCTCGCTGAGGAGAAGGGGCGCGGGGAGCGGACGTGGACGACGCGGTTCGGCTTGAGACCGGGAAGGGCGAGCGTGACCTTCTTGCCGTCCTCGGAGAGCGTCGCCGAGCTGACCGTGAGGGCCTCCTCGTCGATCTTGGGGCCGCCGTAGGCGGGGGTGGGCGCGTACGTCCACTGCTCCACCTGGTAGCTCTCGGCGAGCTTCGCCGCCGTCTCCTCCGAGAGCGGCTCGGTGTACTCCAGCTCGAAGCCACCGGGCTTGGCCCGCATCGCCAGGATGTCGAACGCCTTGTCCCCGCTGGGGGAGAGCTTCTGGAGCCCGTACGTCAGCTTGCCCTCCTGGCCCCAGTTGCCGCCCGCGCCGAGCCCGCCCGCGTAGATCGCGCCGTCCGGGCCCATGCTGATCCGGTTGACGCCCGCCTCCAGGCCCTGGGTGAAGCGGAAGACCGCGCCCTGGTACTCGCCGTCGACCTTCTCCAGGTAGGCACGTTGGATGCCGCCGTACGTCACGTCCCCGAACAGCATCTGCCCGGCGAACCGGCCCTCAGTCAACTGGAGAGGAGTGGAAGGAGAGTTGGCTATCTCGTTCTGCGGGAGCCAGAGCACCGGCTTGGTGACCGGCTTCGTGTCGAAGGGGCCCGACGGGTTGGTGAAGTGGTTGAAGAAGCGGTCCTGCTTGACGTGGAGCAGCTTCGAGGACGGCAGCCAGCCGCCCTGGTTGTCCAGGACGAACAGGTCGTCGTCCGGGCCCCAGCCGATGCCGTTGGGCGTCCGCAGGCCACCGGCGATGTAGTCGACCTTGCCGGTCTCCTTGTTCACCTTGATCGTCGTGCCGCGGTTCTGGGCCGGCTGCGGGTTCGTCGTCGCGCCGCCGTAGTCGATCGCCACGGACAGGTTCAGGTAGAAGTAGCCGTCCCGGTAGAGCAGGCCGAAGGCGAACTCGTGGAAGTTGCCGCCGTACGGCCACGTCGCCACGGTCCGCTGCTCGTCGGTGACGTCGTCGCCGTCGGTGTCGGTCAGCTCGGTCAGCTTGTGCTTCTGCGAGACGTAGAGCTTGCCGTCGACGGCCTTGATGCCCATGGGCTCCTTGAGCCCCTCGGCCACCTTCTTCGCCTTCACCTTGTCCGGACCGGTCTCGCCCTGGACGTCGTCGAGGAGGTAGACCTCCCCGGTCTCGTTGTCCGTACCGCCCCAGGTCGTCACCGCGAGGCGGCCGTCCGGCAGCCAGTCCATCGCGGAGACCTGCGGCTCGAAGCCCGCCGGGCGCAGATCGGTGAGCGCGTAGTCCGGGTGCGTCTCGGTCAGCGGCAGCCCGTCGCCGGGGGAGTCGAGGGCGCCCTCGCACTCCTTGCGGCCCGGCGCCGTCACCCGTACGACGTCGGCGTCCGTGGAGAGCACGGAGTTCGGTACGACGGCGAAGTCACCGGCGCCCGGCGGCTGCCAGGCGAGCGTGACCTGCTGGCCGCCGGTGCGGTCGAAGTGGTCGATACGCAGCGAGTGGTAGCCCGCCGTGAGGGTGACCGTGCCGTCCTTCGGGTCGGCGCCGTGCAACCCGTCGTGGTCGATGACGAGTTGGTCGTCGAGGAACAGCCGCGACCCGTCGTCGCTGGTGAGCCGGAACGTGTACGAACCGTCCTCGGGCACATTGATGTTGCCCGTCACCTGGGAGACGAAGCGGTCCTCGAAGCCGAAGTCGTCCGCCGAGTCCCAGTCGATCTGCGGCATCAGCTTGTCGACGTTGGGCGTCTGGCCCGCCTTGATGTCGCACAGCTCGTCCAGGGGCACCTGCACATCGAAGACGCGCAGGGTCACCCCCGGTTCCTGCGGGGGGAGTTCGGCCGGGGCCGCCGGTGCGGCGGTGGCCGGGACGGCGGCGAAGGCGCCGATGAGGAACGAGGCGGCCACCAGGCCGGTGAGGTGCCTGCGGAGCGGTCGGTGCCGCGATGCGGATGGTCTGCGGAAGGGGTGGAACGGCCGTGGATGCATTCTTCCTCCTGGCCCCTCGCAGCGAGAGGCACGTCGCGGCGGTGGGTGGGGCCACCCGTCGCCCGGGGGTGAACGGTTCGGCTCGTGCGGGTCAGGCTGCGTGACCCCGCCGTAACTCCGGCGGGTCGCGACCGAAACAGTAGGAGGCTTCTGCTGACGCCGTCCATACTTCGTCACCACTGTGTTCAAAGTTCGCCGGTCTTCGTGCAAAGGTCTGAACGTGGTGTGGCCTGAAAGTTTCTGTCGGTTTGTCAGCACCGGGTCCGTACTACGTTGGCGCCATGAACGAAGTGAGGCTCTCCGCCGGTGTGATCGCGTACGAGGACAGCGGTGGCGACGGACCCGTGGTGGTCCTCCTGCACGGTGTCGCCATGGACGGTTCGCTCTGGCGCCATGTCGTCGCCGGGCTCGGCGACGGGGTCCGGTGCATCGTGCCGACCCTGCCGCTCGGCGGGCACCGGCGGCCGATGGAACCCGACGCGGACCTGACGGTGCTCGGCGTCGCCCGGCTGGTCGCGGAGTTCCTGGAGGCGCTCCAGCTGGACGGTGTGACCCTGGTGATGAACGACTGGGGCGGCGCCCAGGCCCTCGTCGCCGACGGGCGGGCCGACCGGATCGGCCGGCTCGTCATCACGTCCTGCGAGGCGTTCGACAACTACCCGCCCGGACTGCCCGGCCGGAACCTGGCCACCCTCGCGAAGCTGCCCGGCGGGCTGGAGTTCGCCTTCACCCTGCTGAGGTCGAAGCGCGCCCGGCGGCTGCCCATGACCTGGGGGTGGATGAGCAAGCGGCCCGTGCCGGACGCCGTGATGGACGGCTGGTTCCGGCCGCTGTGGGCCTCCAAGGAGATCCGCCGCGACCTGCGGACGTATGTGCTCGGCGTGCCGGACCGGGCCGAACTGCTGCGATGGGCCGACCAGTTGCGCACCTTCGACCGCCCCGCCCTCGTCATCTGGGCCACCGAGGACCGCGTCATGCCCCTCGACCACGGACGTCGGCTCGCCGAACTCCTCCCGCAGGGGCGGCTGGTGGAGGTCGACGACAGCTACACGCTGCTCCCGGAGGACCGGCCGGACGCCCTCGTCGAACACCTCACCGCGTTCCTCGCGGAGACCGCCGCCTGACCGCCGAAGCCGCCCGTGTGCGGGCCCTGTCACGCATGTTCCGATGGGGCAACAGTCCCTGACCGTGCCGCTCCGGGCACACGCGGTGAACCTATGATCGGCCACGGCGTCGAGGGAGAGCGGGGGAGAGCGCTGTGGGCTGTCAAGGGCCGTTAGGTGCGCGGAGGTTCGGGCGGCGGGGGCGAGGGTGGGGGCGGCGCGCTCCGGTCCTCTTGATCGTGCCCGTGCTGCTGCTCGTCGGGTGTTCGGGCGGGGGCGGTGACAGCCCCGGTCCGGAGGGCCGGAAGACGACGGGCAGCTCCGGCCCGGGCGCGGAGGCCGCCGCCACCGCGTCCGGTGGACCGGCCGAGCCCGACCCCGCCCGACTTCCCCGGACCCGGGCCGCCGCTCTCGACCTCATCGGCCAGGTCATCGCCGGTCCCGACAGCTTCGGTCCCGGGGTGGTGAAGCGGAGCCCGTACGAGAGTGATCCGGCCACCTGGCCCGTGCTCGGCGCCGACTGCGTCTGGAAGCAGGGCAAGCCGGCCGACACCGTCCTGGCCACCCGCACCCGGTACTTCGAGGTGCCCGCCGCCGCGGGCAAGGGGCCGGTCCGGCTGGCCGCCGTCGTCACCGTCCACCGCACCCGTGAGGACGCGGAGTGGGAGATGGCGGAGTCCATCGAGGAGACCATGCGCTGCCCCACGCAACAGCTCACCGCCGACGAGCAGATCGGCTCCATGGTCGCGGCCGCGCTCCTCGGGGGCGAGGAGGTCCAGCGCAACTCCGACGACGCGCTGACGGAGTCCGGCGAGTACCGCTCCACCGAGCTGGGCGGGCCGCACCCCTACACCTGGCAGCAGGCGCAGACGTCCCAGGTCACCGTCGCCGTGACCGGCAAGGGGGCTAAGGGGCGCACGGAGAAGGAGATCGACGCCCTCGTCACCCAGGCGCAGGCCACCATGCTGGTCCGGCTGGAATCCGCCGTCGAGAAGCAGAGCTGAGGCCGGGCGATGGACGCACTGCGACTGAACGATCCCGCGCGCATCGGCGGACACCGGCTCCTGGGCCGCCTCGGAGCGGGCGGCATGGGCGTCGTCTACCTCGGGCGCACCGACGCCGGAGCGCTCGCCGCCCTCAAGGTGATCCTCCCCGAGTACGCCGGGGACGCGGACTTCCGGACCCGCTTCCGCCGCGAGGCCGAGGCCGCCCGCCGGGTGGACAGCCCCTGGGCCGTCCCGGTCACCGGAGCCGACACCGAGTCCGAAACCCCATGGCTGGCAACGGAGTTCGTACCCGGGCCGACGCTCTCGGAGGTCGTCGCCCGCTGCGGCCCACTGCCCGCCCGCAGCGTCCTTGTGCTCGGCCGGCTGCTCGCCCGCGCCCTGACCGCCGTACACGGGGCGGGACTTGTCCACCGGGACGTCAAACCGGGCAACGTCCTCCTGACGGCCGACGGCCCCCGGCTCATCGACTTCGGGATCGCCCGCGCCGCCGACGCCACCGCGCTCACCGCCACCGGCCTCGTCGTCGGCACCCCCGGCTTCCTCCCGCCCGAACAGGCCACCGGGAACGGGGCGGGCGCCGGGCCGGCCGGGGACGTCTTCTCGCTCGGTGCGCTCCTGGCGTACGCCGCCACCGGCCGGCCGCCCTTCGGCAGCGGGGCCGTCGACGCCCTGCTCTACCGCACGGTCCACGACGCCCCCGACCTCGACGGGGTCGACGACCCCGGCCTCCGTACCCTGCTCACCGACTGCCTGGCCAAGGACCCGGCCGCCCGGCCCACCGCCGCCGACCTGGACGCCCGGATCGCCGAGGACATGCCGGGCGACGGCGCGAGCGCCGCCGATATGGACAACAAGACCGCCGAGGACGTGCCAGGGCCCGGCGCGAGCGCCGACTGGCTGCCCGAGGACGCCGTCCGCATCATCGCGGAACGGTCCGCCGCGATGCTCGAACTGCCCGACATCGACGCCACGGTGAGCGATCCCCCCGCAGAGCCCGCACCGGCCCGGCGACGGTTCCTGGCGCTCGCGGCGGGTGGTGTGGTGGCGCTCGGAGCGGGCACCTTCGCCGCCGTGCAGCTGATGGGCGACGAGCCCGACGGCCGGAACGGCGCAACGGCCATGCGGGGATGGACAATTGGCGTACACGCTGACCTGACGGGGGCTCAGAAGGCGGCCGGGCGAGCGCAGGAACGCGGGGTGCGGCTGGCCGTCGAACGGTTCAACGCCCGTACGGACAAACCCTTCACGCTCACCGTGAAGGTCCTCGACGACCGGGGCGACCCGGCGCGTTCCGTGCGCGTCGCCGAGGAGTTCGCCCGCGACCGGGACGTACTCGCGGTCATCGGCCCGACCGGCGACGCGACCACCACGGCCGCACTGCCCGCGTACGACGAGGCGGTGCTGCCCTTGCTGACGGTGTCGTCCCTCCAGATCGCCTACCCGGCCCGCGTCAACTCCGCCTTCTTTCAAGCCTCCCCCTCCTACGCAGCGCTCTCCGTGCCCATCGTCAACCGCCTCCTCCTGCGCCCGGACGTGGAGCGCCTCGGCGTCCTGATCGACAGGTCCGGCGGACAGGCCGCCTACCAGGCGGGGTACGCGGCCAACCTGATGACCCCCAGCCTCACCACCGGCACCACCCGTCCGCGCGTGGTCCCGGCCGGGACGTCCGACCTCGGGCCGGTGGTCGCGGACCTCCTCACCCACCGCAGCGACGCGCTCTTCTACGCGGGGGACGCGGCCGGGGCCGCCCGAACGGCGCTCGCCCTGGCCGCCACGCCCTTCAAGGGGCCGCGCATGGCACAACACACCGTCATGGGGCCCGAGTTCCTGGAGCGGGCGGGGGAGGCGGCCGAGGGGTGGGAGTTCGTCACGCCGTTCACGGACGCCGGTGCGGCAGCCGGTGCCGCCGACTTCGCGGCCGCGCACCGCAAGCGGTTCGGCACCGCCCCCGCCACCTGGTCCGCCGAGGCGTACGACGTCGCCGGGCTCGTGGCACAGAGGGTGGCCGCCCTGGTCAGCTCCGGCACGAACGGCGGTGCGGGGGCCACCGGTTCACCGAGCGCCGTGCCGTCCGGTTCACCGGGCGCTGCGTCGTCCGGTTCACCGAGTGCTGTGCCGTCCGGTTCACCGAGCCCCACGCGCACCGGGGACGGGCGCCCCACCCGTGCCGCGCTCGCCGCCGCCGTCACCACGTCCATGTACGAGGGCGTCTCCCGCACCTACGCCTTCGACGAGCAGCGGCAGGTACTGGCGGGTCGGGACGCCCACCTCTACCGGGTGGAGGGCGGCCGCTACCGCTACCTCGGCCCGGCCCCGCAGCCGAAGAGCTGACGTGCGGCCCCTCACCTCCCAGGACCCCCGCACGGTCGGCCCGTACCGCACGCTGGCCCGGCTCGGCGCGGGCGGCATGGGCGTGGTCTACCTGGCGCGTTCGGCGGGCGGGGCCCTCGCCGCCGTGAAGGTGATCCGCGCCGAGCACGCCGCCGACCCCGGCTTCCGGGCCCGGTTCCGGCGCGAGGCGGAGGCCGCCGGGCGGATCACCGGGCCGTGGGTGGTCCCGGTGCTCGGCGCGGACACGGAGGCCCGGGAACCGTGGCTGGCGACCGCCTTCGTCCCCGGCCCGTCCCTGGGCGAGGTCGTCGGCGACCGGGGCGCCCTGCCCGCCGAGACCGTACGGGCGCTCGGGGCGCGGCTCGCGGACGCCCTGGTCACCGTGCACGAGGGCGGGCTGATCCACCGCGACGTGAAACCCGGCAACGTGCTCCTCGCCCTGGACGGGCCCCGGCTCATCGACTTCGGGATCGCCCGGCACGAGGGCGCCACCGCCCTCACCGCCACCGACGCGGTGATCGGGACCCCCGGCTACCTCGCCCCCGAACAGGCGTCGGCCGGAGCGGCGGTCGGACCGGCGTGCGACGTGTTCTCGCTGGGCTGCGTCCTCGTGTACGCGGCCACGGGGCGGCGCCCGTTCGGCGACGGCAGCCCGGCGGGCGTCCTGTTCCGGACGATCCACGAGGAGCCGGACCTCGACGGGGTGCCGGGTGCTTTGGCGCCGCTGGTCACGGCCTGCCTGGCCAAGGACCCGGCTGCCCGGCCGACGGCGGGGGAGGTGCGGGACGCGCTGGCGGGCGGGGGAGCGGACCCGCGCGAGGCGCTGGCCCGGCCCTCCCCCTCTCGTACGCCTCCCCACCTCCGTACGCCCGACGACCCCGCTCCCCGTACGCCTCCCCACCCCCGCGGGCCCACCGACCCCGCACCCCACCCCCGTACCCCCTCCGGCCCCAGCCCCCTGACGCCCCCTGCCCCCTGGTCGCTTCCCGGCCTCTCCGCCCTGGTCGCCGAGCGTTCGGCCGCCGCCCTCGCGCTGCCCGACCCCGAGCCCCTCATCCCCGCCACCGTCACCGTCACACCGGACGGTGACCCGGCCCCCTCCCTCACCCGCCGCCGGCTCCTCATCGCCGGGGCGGCCGGGGCCGTGGTCCTGGCGGGTGGCTCCACGGCGGCCTGGATCGCCTCGCGGCGGCGCGACCAGGGCGCCGCCGGGCCGCGGGGCGACCTCCCCACCCGCACCATCGGCCTCCACGCCGACCTCACCGGACCCGGCCGCGCCACCGGCCTGGCCCACCGGCGCGGCGCGCAACTCGCCGTCGACGACCACAACTCCCGTACCGCCAAAGCCTTCCGCCTAGCCCTGCGCATCGAGGACGACGCCGGGGACGAGGCGCGGGCCCTGCGCGTGGCCGACCGGCTGGTGGCCGACCCCGAGGTCATCGCCGTCCTCGGGCCGACCGGTGACGTGCTGCCCGAGGCGGTCGTCCTGCGGTACGGAAAGGCGCGGCTCGCCACGGTCGTCGTCGCGGCCGGGACCGCCACCGGCGCGTGGGACGCGAGCCTCCAGCTCTGTGTGACCCGCCCCTACGACGGCAGCCTCGCCCCCGGCCTCGTCAGCTACCTGGTCCACACCCGTCCCGCCGAGCGCATCCTCCTCGTCCCGGACGCGGCGGACGCCGACCGGAGCTGGAAGATCGGCTCCGCCGTCCGCGAGGCGGCGCTCACCGGCGCCACCCTCACCGAACACCCGCTCCCCGAGGGCGAGTCGGGGTTCCGCGCGGCGGCCCGCCGCGCCACCGCCGTGGGGGCCGACGCCGTGATCTACGCGGGCGGCTCCGCACCCCGCGCCGCCCGCCTCGCCACCGCGCTCGCCGCCGAGGGCTTCACCGGCACAAGGGTCGGAGCCGGACCCGCCCTCGGGCCCGCCTTCCTCCAAGGCGCCGGGAAGGCGGCCGACGGCTGGGTCTTCGCCGAGGCGTACGCGGACGCGGCGGCGCTCCCTTCGGCCGCGGAGTTCACCGCCGCCCACCGCAGGCGCTTCGGCGCACCGCCCGCCACCTGGGCCGCCGAGGCGTACGACGCGGTCGGCCTGATCGCCCGGGCCGCGGCGGCGACGAGCGCGGGCGGTGAAGGCGAGGAGCGCGGCGGGCTGGCGCAACGGCTGTTCCGGACCGAGCACCGGGGGATCGTCCGCACCCTGACGTTCCAGACCTCGACACGCCAGGTCCGGCATCCGGGCGGGATCTTCCTCTACCGGGTCGAGAAGGGCCGCCCCCGCTTTCTGGGACCGTACGGCGATCTCTGACCGCGAAACGAAGGCCTGCGGATGGCAGCGGTCAGTGAACCGTTGCCCAGGCGTGAAGATCTCCTGCGACCCCGCTTAAGAAATCCTCGATGGACCCGGGACCCCGCCGTACGGCAGCCTTCTCGGTGACGGCCGAAGACGGTCGACGGCCGAAGACGGTCGACGGCCGAGGACGGTCGACGGCCGGAGACGGTACGTGGAGCCGCACGGGCGTGTTCCGTCCCGTCCCGCCGTGACTCCGCCCCCACCATGGGAGCGGGACCCCCCCCCAAGACCACCCCGGGCCGCAGGGCTCCTCCGACAGGCCCCAAGGCCCGGGGTATCCACCACCCGCGTACCACGTGCAGGGAGCCGCAGCCGTGAAGGCACTCGTCAAGCAGAAGGCCGAACCGGGACTGTGGCTCATGGACGTGCCGGAGCCGGAGTACGGCCCCACCGACGTCCTGATCAAGGTCCTGCGTACCGGGATCTGCGGCACCGACCTGCACATCCGCGCCTACGACGGCTGGGCCCAGCAGGCGGTCACCACCCCGCTGATCCTCGGCCACGAGTTCGTCGGCGAGGTCGCGGCCCTCGGCTCCGACGTCGCGGACATCGCCGTGGGCGACCTGGTCAGCGGCGAGGGCCACCTCGTCTGCGGGAAGTGCCGCAACTGTCTCGCCGGCCGCCGCCACCTCTGCCGCTCCACCGTCGGCCTGGGCGTCGGCCGGGACGGGGCGTTCGCGGAGTACGTGGTCCTGCCCGCCTCCAACGTGTGGGTGCACCGGGTCCCCGTCGACCTCGACATCGCGGCGATCTTCGACCCGTTCGGCAACGCCGTGCACACCGCGCTCTCCTTCCCGCTGGTCGGGGAGGACGTCCTGATCACCGGCGCCGGGCCGATCGGCATCATGGCCGCCGCCGTCGCCAAGCATGCCGGTGCCCGCAACGTCGTCATCACCGACGTCAGCGAGGCCCGCCTCGCCCTCGCCCGCAAGGTCGGCGTCAGCCTCGCCCTCAACGTCGCGGACCGCACCATCGCCGACGGCCAGCGCGAGCTGGGCCTGCGCGAGGGCTTCGACATCGGCCTGGAGATGTCCGGCCGCCCCGAGGCGATGCGCGACATGGTCGCGAACATGACGCACGGCGGCCGCATCGCGATGCTCGGCCTGCCCGCCGAGGAGTTCGCCGTCGACTGGTCCCGGATCGTCACCTCGATGATCACGATCAAGGGGATCTACGGCCGCGAGATGTACGAGACCTGGTACGCCATGTCCGTCCTGCTGGAGGGCGGCCTCGACCTCGCCCCCGTGATCACCGGCCGGTACGGCTTCCGCGACTTCGAAGCGGCCTTCGACGACGCGGCGAGCGGCCTCGGCGGCAAGGTCATCCTCGACTGGACCGTCTGACCGTCGTACTTCTTCTCGCCTTCTCGGACCTCTTCTCGCATCCCTTTTAAGGAATCCAGCATGTTCGACTCCGTACGCGACGATCTGCGCACCACCCTCGACGAGATCCGCGCCGCCGGGCTGCACAAGCCCGAGCGCGTGATCGGCACCCCGCAGTCCGCGACCGTGGCCGTCACCTCCGGCGGCCGCGCCGGTGAGGTCCTCAACTTCTGCGCCAACAACTACCTCGGCCTCGCCGACCACCCCGAGGTCATCTCCGCCGCCCACGAGGCGCTGGACCGCTGGGGCTACGGGCTCGCCTCGGTCCGCTTCATCTGCGGAACCCAGGAGGTCCACAAGGAGCTGGAGGCGCGGCTCTCGGCCTTCCTCGGCCAGGAGGACACGATCCTCTACTCCTCCTGCTTCGACGCCAACGGCGGAGTCTTCGAGACCATCCTCGGCCCCGAGGACGCGGTCATCTCCGACGCCCTCAACCACGCCTCGATCATCGACGGCATCCGCCTCTCCAAGGCCCAGCGCTTCCGCTACGCCAACCGCGACCTGGCCGACCTGGAGAAGCAGCTCAAGGAGGCGTCCGGCGCCCGCCGCCGTCTGATCGTCACCGACGGCGTGTTCTCGATGGACGGGTACGTGGCCCCGCTCCAGGAGATCTGCGACCTCGCCGACCGCTACGACGCCATGGTCATGGTCGACGACTCGCACGCCGTCGGCTTCGTCGGCCCCGGCGGCCGCGGCACGCCCGAGCTGCACGGCGTCATGGACCGGGTCGACATCATCACCGGCACCCTCGGCAAGGCGCTGGGCGGTGCTTCCGGCGGTTACGTCGCGGCCCGCGCCGAGATCGTCGCCCTGCTGCGCCAGCGCTCGCGCCCGTACCTCTTCTCCAACTCCCTCGCCCCGGTCATCGCCGCCGCCTCCCTCAAGGTCATCGACCTGCTGGAGTCGGCCGGCGACCTGCGCGACCAGCTCAACGCCAACACCGCGCTCTTCCGCTCCCGGATGACAGAGGAGGGCTTCGACATCCTGCCCGGCGACCACGCCATCGCCCCCGTGATGATCGGGGACGCGGCGAAGGCAGGCCGGATGGCGGAGCTGCTGCTCGAGCGCGGTGTGTACGTGATCGGGTTCTCGTACCCCGTCGTCCCGCAGGGGGCCGCGCGCATCCGCGTCCAGCTCTCCGCCGCGCACTCCACCGCCGACGTGAACCGCGCAGTGGACGCGTTCGTCGACGCGCGGGCGGCCCTGGAGGCGGAGGCTGCCTGACCTGCCTGCCGGGTCGGGGCCTCGGCCGCGACCTGGGACAATGGGCACATGATCGATGCGCGGCGGCTGCGAATCCTCCGTGCGGTGGCCGACCACCGCACCGTGACCGCGGCCGCCGCCGCGTTGTACCTGACGCCCTCCGCCGTCTCCCAGCAGCTCGCCGCCCTGGAGCAGGAGACCGGCCACCGCCTCGTCGAACGCAGCGCGCGCGGCGCCCGGCTCACCGCCGCCGGGGAGATCCTGCTCAGTCACGCCAACGTGGTCCTGGCCCAGCTGGAGCGGGCAGAGGCGGAGCTGGCGGACTACAGCGCGGGCGTCGCCGGTACGGTCACGGTCGCCGCGTTCGCCACCGGCATCGGCCTCGTCCTCGCCCCCGCCCTCACCGAGCTGGCCCGCACCGCGCCCGGCATCCGGGTCAAGGTGCAGGACGCGGAGGGCGACGCGAGCGTGCCGATGGTGCTGGACCGGCAGGTGGATGTGGCGGTGGCCGTCGAATACCGGGGCGCCCCCGCCGAGGACGACCGCCGCCTGACCCGCGTACCCCTCTACTCGGAGCCGTTCGACGCGGTGCTCCCGGTGGACCACCGCCTCGCGGACCAGGACCACGTGGCGGTCGCGGACCTCGCCAAGGACCCGTGGATCGGGCCGTACCCGGGGAACCCCTGCCATGACGTGGTGGTCCTGGCCTGCGAGTACGCCGGTTTCGCCCCGCGCCTGGAGCACTCGTCGGACGACTTCCGGGCGGTGGTGGCGCTGGCCGGGGCGGACGCGGGGGTGGCGCTGGTGCCGAGGTCGGCGCTGCGCGGGATGGAGCTGACCGGGGTGGTCGTCCGCCCGGTGGAGGGCAGCGCCCCCACCCGCCGCGTCTTCGCGGCCGTACGCCAGGGAGCCGAGGGCCATCCGCTGATCCGGCCGGTGCTGGACGCGATGGAGGCGGTGGCGGTACGGGAGGCGGGGCTGGCGCGGGGGTGAGCGGTGCTCTTGGTGTGAGGCGTGGGTCGCGGGGCGTGAGCGGTGCTCAGGGCTGGGGGCACGGGGCGCGGGGGTGAACGGTGCTCTTGGTGTGAGGCGTGGGTCGCGGGGGTGAGCGGTGCTCAGAGCCGAGGGCAGGGAGCGCGGGGGTGAGCAGTGCTCTTGGTTTGGGGCGCGGGTCGCGCGCGTGAGCGGTGCTCAGGGCTTCGGGCTGGGCGCGGGACGTGAGCGCTGCTCAAGGCCGGTCGGCTCGGCTCGTGCGCCGGATTCTCCCGCCCCGCCACCGCCCGGCGGGCGCAGGCATCCCCGCCCGCCCCGGGTCGTAGAGGATCTGCCAGCACACCAGCGCCACCAGGATCCCGATCGTCGCCCACACGGGCAGCCGTACGCCCAGCGGGGCGAGCGCCACGGCCACCGCCACACACGGCAGCCCCCAGCCCAGCACCCACACCCGGTCGGCCCGCTCCGCCAACGGCAGCGCCGCCACCACGCCCGCCGCGAAGTACCCCGCCATCGCCCCGCACAGCAGCCAGTGCTGCCCCTTCGGCAGTACGTCGTCGAAGTGGGCGATCGCCGAGCCGAGGGCCGTGGCCAGGGCGACCAGGAAACCGGTCATCACCGCGTGCAGCAGCATCGCCAGCCGGTGAGGGAGCGCGTCCTTGCGCAGGTGCGGGATGCCGTTGGTGCCGTACAGCAGGCTCAGGGTGCAGATCCCGGCCAGCAGGCAGAACGCCCCTAGCCCCGTGGCAGCCAGCGGCAGATCCCAGTCGTCGCGCTCCGAGGCGGCGTCGATGATCTGGATGACCCCTTCGCCCAGCACGATGATCACGTACAGCCCGAGTCGTTCGCCCATGTGCGCGGTGTCGATGCGCGACTCGCTGAGCTGAGGAGGCGCGGGCGAGGAGGCGTGCGGCGGGCCCGGTGGCGGGCGGTCACCCCGGCGCGCGGCGGCCCGCTCGGATGCGTGCCGGAGGGTGCGGCCGCGGGTGGCGACCAGCAGGGTGACGATGTCGACGGCGATGCCCAGCGCCCAGAGCCAGTAGCGCCACGGCGTCGGGACGAAGAGCGAGACGAGCCAGGGCAGAGCGCCCGCGCCGAACTGCGCCAGCGGCCAGTCCACGACGATGCTGCCCCGCTGCCAGACACGGCCCGCCTGCCAGCGCAGGGCGACATAGGCGAGGACGAAGGTGACTGCGTGGTGGGTCAGGACCGCGTGGACGGAGGCCGCCATCACGGCCATGCCGAGCATCGCGATCAGCAGGGTACGGACGCGGGTGGCGGAGGCGGCGATGTCCCCGTAGACGGCGAACCCGGCCCAGACGGTCCAGAAGGCGAGGTAGAGGACCCCGTACAGGGCGAGGTCCGCCAGGCGCGGCCCGTCGTGCAGGAGGTGGGCCAGCTGCCCGGCCCCGGCGACGACCACCAGGTCGAAGAACAGCTCGTTCCACCCGGCGTGCCGCCCGGGCTCGGCCGCCACGGGGGAGGCGCTGGGGTCCGCGGGCTGCTGCATGGGCCCATGGTCACTGCGGGCGCCCCCGGGGAGCGCGCCGACTGTGGGCCGAATGGCGACCCGTGCTCCGGGAAGGTCAGGCCGCCGGCTGGAGCAGGTCCCACCGGTTGCCGTACAGGTCCTCGAAGACCGCGACCGAGCCGTACGTCTCGTGCCGGGGCTCCTCCAGGAAGCGGACCCC
Organism: Streptomyces sp. SID8374; assembly: GCF_009865135.1. Taxonomy (NCBI): domain Bacteria; kingdom Bacillati; phylum Actinomycetota; class Actinomycetes; order Kitasatosporales; family Streptomycetaceae; genus Streptomyces; species Streptomyces sp. SID8374. The sequence goes on from NZ_WWGH01000002.1 coordinate 1,186,246, forward strand.
CGCCGCGCTCATCCGGGCGTGGTCACCCGCGAAGTCCTCGGTGTGCAGGAAGAAGCCGACCCGCCCGCCGGTCTGCGCCCCCACGCTCGCCTCCTGCGCCCCGTCCTTCGCGCGGGCCAGCAGCAGCCCCGTGCCGGCCGCCGCCCCGCGCGGGCGCACCACCACCCAGCGGGAGCTGTCACCCCGGTCGGTGTCCTCCACCAGCTCGAAGCCGAGCGCGTCACGGTAGAAGGCGACGGCCTCGTCGTAGTCGCGGACGACGAGGGTGACCAGGGCGATGCGGGACATGGGCCCCTCCAGAGGATCGGGAAGCGGTTATACGTAACACTAACGCTTGCGGCCCCTGAAGTGTTCGCAGCGGCTCACATCCGGGATCTCAGCACGTCGACCTCACAGCCCGGCGCGAACGGGTCGAAGCCGTGCTCGGTCAGCCAGCGCACGGCCAGCAGGCTCCGCACCGACCACCAGGCGCGGATCACGTCGATGTCGACGCGGATATCGGAGCCGTAGCCCGTGAGGACGTCGTCGAGGTGCTTCTCGTGTCCGAGCGTGAAGGTGGCGAGGTCGTACAGGGCATCGCCCTGGCCCGCCTCCGACCAGTCGATGATGCCCGTCACCTCGTCGCCGTCGACGAAGATGTGCGCGATCTGGAGGTCGCCGTGTGTGAACGCCGGAGCCCACGGCCGGAGCGCGGTCTCGGCCACCCGGCGGTTACGGGCGACCAGGTCGGCGGGCAGAAGGCCGTCCGTCACGAGCAACGCGCACTCGGCGTCCAGCTCCGCCGCCAGCGCGGCGGCGCTCCGGCCGGCCCCGCCGGGCCGGGGCGGCAGCGGCGCCTCGTGCAGCTTCCGGATGGCGGCACCCGCCGCGGCCCATGCCGCCGGCGACCCGGTCGAGGGCCCGCCGAGGCGCCCGAGCGTCGTCCCCGGGAGCGCGGCGATCGCGAGTACGGGCGGTTTCCGCCACAGGACCTTCGGGGTCGGGACCGGTGCGAGGGACATCGCCTCGACCTCGACGTCGATACGGGCCTGATCGGCGTCCACCTTCAGGAACACGTCGCCGACGCGCAGGGTCGCGCGCTCGGAATGGGCGACGACGACTTCGACCTCATCCACGGGCGACGAGTATCCCGGAGGTGAGTGCCGGCGGCGCCGGATTTATCGCAGGCGGTCACACGGCCGACCGCGTCCCACCGTCCCACCGCCTGACGGCCTCGTACACGACACCGTGTCCCGCCGCCGGGTGCAGTCAACCAGGACCGCAACGTCTGCGACAGCCGGACGTGCACCAGACGGCCGGATGCGCACCTGGCGTCAGTACGCGCAACAGGCATCCGGATCCGCACCAGACATCCGGACTCGGACCCGGCGTCAACACGCGCACCTGGCGTCAGCACGCGCATCAGGCGTCCGGACTCGCCCCTCGCCTCAGCACGCGCACCTGGCGTCAGCACGCCCCGGGCGCTTGGCGATAATCACCCGATGAGGACTTCAGACCCCCTGGGCTCCAGACCCGAGCCGCTGCCCGTGATCTCCCCGCGCGGAGAGTTCGACATGGACAACGTCACCTCGCTGGGAGCGGAGATCGAGACGATGGCCGCCGTCCACGGCGGTCTGGTCCTGGACGCCAGCAACATCACGTTCGCCGACTCCTCCTTCCTGCGCATGATCCTCAACGCCCACCAGCGCACCGACCTCCGCATCGCTGCCCCCACCCAGCGGGTCGCCCGGCTGTTCGACCTGGCGGGCGTCGACGCCTATCTGCGGATCTACCCGACCCTGGACATGGCCCGCTCCACCTGACGCGACCACTTGCGCGCGTCGCTTCTGATGCGGGCTGATGCCCTGACAGGCAGCGGCGGGTCGTCAAAGATGGAGCTCCGTCTCCCAGGCTTCGAAGGGTGGTTCGACCTCCCTCGACGGAAAGGTGTTCCACCAAGGCATCGTGCGCGGTGGATAGCCTGCGGGCATGAGCAACGCGATATGGGAAGCCCTGGCAGCGACGCCCCTCCCGGAGGTGCGGCGTCGCGCGGCCGTCATGGACGAGCTCGCCGAGGTCGGCCCGGTGACGGTGACCGGCGCCCACCGGCTGGCCTGGAACGACGGTGGCGGCCAGTCCGCGGTCTGGTACTTCGTGCAGGACGGCCGGGCGCTGCTGCTGACGTTCGACCACGAAGCGACGCTGAATCTGTACGCCGAGGAAGATTTCGACCTTCAGGAGTCCTTCTACCAGGGGGTCCCCGAATCCCTCGTCGCCCTGGTCCGCGACCGGCCCGAGAACTACGAGTCGCTGAACCTCACGGACTCCGCGACGGGCCGGACGATTCACTACGCGGGCGGTGTCTTCTGGTACGACGGCACGCGCTGGCACGTGTCCGACGGCCTGGCGGATCACTGCCGCCGCGAGGAGGTGGACCTCTTCGGCGAGTCCGGCTTCGACTACTGCCTGGGCGCCTACCGCTTCGGCCAGGACTTCACCCCGGAGAGCTTCGTGGCGGCCCGGGACGAAGAGGGCTGCTACAAGGACGAAGAGGAGAAGGCAGCGGACCTGGCCGCAGTCCGCGAGGTCTTCGCCCGGCACGGCTAGCCGGGCGCCCGGTGGCACGGCGGCGGCCGACTCCGTCGGCTTCGCGGAGGCAGCGCACGCCGCACCTTTGAAGACGGGCCCCCGCCCCGCACAATGCCCCGCATGGACATCCTGGACACCACGACCGCCCGCGGCCTCGCCGACGCGACCGACCGGGCCCGCCGCCTCGCGGAGACCGGGCGGCGCCGCATCCTCGGGATCGCGGGGCCGCCCGGGGCCGGGAAGTCCACCGTGGCGCAGCGGCTGGCCGAGGCCCTGGAGGGGCGCGCCGCCCTCGTCCCCATGGACGGCTTCCACCTGGCCGGTGCCGAGCTGGAGCGGCTGGGCCGGGCCGACCGGAAGGGCGCCCCGGACACCTTCGACGCGGCCGGGTACGCGGCCCTCCTGTGGCGGCTGCGCGATCCGGACCCGGTTTACCCGGTGTACGCCCCCGCCTTCGACCGGGCCCTGGAGGAGCCGGTCGCCGGGGCCCTGGCCGTACCGCCTGACGTACCGCTCGTCATCACCGAGGGCAACTACCTGCTGCTGGACGAGGGGCCGTGGGCGGCGGTGCGCGGGCTGCTGGACGAGGTCTGGTTCCTGGACCTCGACCGGAGGTCCGGGTGCGCCGGCTCGTTGAGCGCCATGTCCGGTACGGGAAGCCTCCGGCGTACGCGCGGGAGTGGGTGGAGCGCTCCGACGAGGCGAACGCCCGCCTGGTGGAGAGCGGCCGGGAGCGGGCGGACGTGGTAGTGCAACTGCCGTCGTGACCGGGCGGACGTGGTGGTGCGGTTGCCGTCGTGACCGGGCGGACGTGGTGGGGCAACTCCTGTCGTGACCGGGCCGCCCGCCGGACGGGGCGTACGCGCGCGAACCCGTGCGCGTACGCCCCGTCCGGCGAGGCGTGCGCCCCCCGAACCCGCTCGCATACGCCCCGCCCGGCGGGCAGGATGCAGAGAGCCACGCCCTCACCCCCAGGAGGCCCCCGATGTCCAGCCCGAACCCGCCCGCGCCGCACCCCGTGCCCTTCACCGCCGAGGTCTACCGGGCCCGGATGGCGAAGGCTGCCGAGTCCGCCGCCGAGGCCGGGCTGGCCGGGGTGATCGTCGCGCCCGGGCCCGATCTCGTCCATCTGACCGGCTACCAGCCCGTTTCCACCGAACGCCTCACCCTCCTCGTGCTGCGGGCCGGTGAGGAACCCGTCCTGGTCGTCCCGACCCTGGAGGCGCCCGACGCGGCGGCCGCCGCCGGGGCGCCCGCGCTCGCCCTGCGGGACTGGACCGACGGTGTGGACCCGTACGCGGTGGCCTCACCGCTGCTCGCGGCCCAGGGCCGCTTCGGCGTCAGCGACAACGCCTGGGCCATGCACCTCCTCGGCCTCCAGCGGGCCCTGCCCGACACCACGTACACCGCCCTCACCGAGGCGCTCCCGATGCTCCGGGCGGTGAAGGACGCCGCCGAGCTGGAGCGCCTGACGGCGGCGGGGGAGGCGGCGGACGCCACGTACGAGGAGATCCTGAAGGTGCGGTTCTCCGGCCGCCGCGAGACCGACGTGGCCGCCGATCTCGCCGCGCTGCTCCGGCACTTCGGCCACTCCCAGGTCGACTTCACCGTCGTCGGCTCGGGCCCCAACGGCGCCAACCCGCACCACGAGGCGGGTGAACGCACCATCGAGCGCGGCGACATGGTGGTCCTGGACTTCGGCGGCCTGAAGCACGGTTACGGCTCCGACACCTCCCGTACGGTCCATGTCGGCGAGCCCACCGCCGAGGAGCAGCGGGTCCACGACATCGTCCGCGAGGCCCAGCAGGCGGGCTGCGCCGCCGTCCGGCCCGGCGTCGCCTGCCAGGAGATCGACCGCGCGGCCCGCGCGGTGATCACCGAGTTCGGCTACGGCGAGCGGTTCATCCACCGCACCGGCCACGGCATCGGTGTCACCACCCACGAACCCCCGTACATGATCGAGGGCGAGGAGCAGCCGCTCGTCCCCGGCATGTGCTTCTCCGTGGAGCCGGGCGTCTATCTCCCCGGCCGCTTCGGGGTCCGCATCGAGGACATCGTGACCGTCACCGAGGACGGCGGCCGCCGCCTCAACGCCACCGCACGCGAGCTGGCGATCGTCGAGTAGCCCTGCGGGAAAGGGAGTTCAGTCGTCGGCCAGCAGCACGCACGACTCCGGCGGCAGATGCAGCACCCCGTCCGCCCCCGGCGCCTCGACCGGTTCCCAGGCCGCCACCACCCGTCCCCCGACGCGCCGGTGGCGGCCGGAGCCGAGCGGAATCGCGGCCGGCTTGTCCGCCAGGTTGACCGCGACCCGCAAATCGCCTCTGCGGTAGGCGATCCAGCGTGCGTCCTCGTCGAACGCGGTCTTCACCGCGGCCAGATCGGGGTCGTGGAGGTCGGGCAACGTCCGCCGCAGCGCGATCAGTTGGCGGTACCAGGCCAGCAGCCGGGCGTGCGGTTCGCGCTCCGGCTCGGACCAGTCCAGACAGGAGCGGTCGCGGGTCGCCGGGTCCTGCGGGTCGGGGATCTCCTCCTCCGCCCAGCCGTGCGCGCCGAACTCCCGCCGCCTGCCGTTCCGTACGGCCTCCGCCAGCTCCGGATCGGTGTGGTCGGTGAAGAACTGCCACGGCGTACGCGCCCCCCACTCCTCGCCCATGAACAGCATCGGCGTGAACGGGCCGGTCAGGACGAGGGCGGCGGCGCACGCCTGGAGGCCGGGGGAGAGGGAGGCGGCGAGGCGGTCGCCGAGGGCCCGGTTGCCGATCTGGTCGTGGGTCTGGGCGTAGCCGACGAAGCGGTGGGCGGGGGAGCGGGAGACGTCGACCGGGCGGCCGTGAGTGCGGCCCCGGAAGCTGGAGTACGTCCCGTTGTGGAAGAACGCCGACGTCACCGTCTTGGCCAGGGCGGCGAGCGGGGCCCGGGCGAAGTCCGCGTAGTAGCCCTGGGACTCGCCGGTGAGCGCGGTGTGCAGGGCATGGTGGAAGTCGTCGTTCCACTGGGCGTGCAGCCCGAGGCCGCCCTCCGGGCGCGGGGTGGTGGTGCGCGGGTCGCAGAGGTCGGACTCGGCGATGAGGCCCAGCGGCCGCCCCAGCTCCGCCGCGAGCGCGTCGACCGCCGTGGACAGCTCCTCCAGGAACGTGAGCGCCCGGGTGTCGGCGAGCGCGTGCACCGCGTCCAGGCGCAGCCCGTCGAGGCGGTAGTCGCGCAGCCAGGCCAGCGCGCTGCCCAGCAGGAACGCCCGCACCTCGTCCGAGCCCGGGGCGTCCAGGTTGACCGCCGCGCCCCACGGGGTGTGGTGGGTGTCGGTGAAGTACGGGCCGAAGGCGGGCAGGTAGTTGCCGGAGGGGCCCAGGTGGTTGTGGACCACGTCCAGGACCACCCCGAGCCCCAGCCCGTGCGCCGTGTCGACAAAGCGCTTAAGTCCCTCGGGTCCGCCGTACGGCTCGTGCACCGCCCAGAGCGAGACGCCCTCGTACCCCCAGCCGTTGGTGCCGGGGAACGGGCAGACCGGCATCAGCGACACATGGGTGATCCCCAGCTCCGCCAGATGGCCCAGCCGGGCCGCCGCCGCGTCGAACGTGCCCTCCGGGGTGTACGTCCCCACGTGCAGCTCGTACAGGACCGCGCTGGTCAGCCGCCGCCCCGCCCAGCCGTTGCGCCAGGCGTACGCCTCCTGGTCCACGACCGCGCTCGGGCCGTCGGGCCCGTCCGGCTGGCGCCGCGAACGGGGGTCCGGCAGCAGCGGCCCGTCGTCCACCCGGAACCCGTAACGCTCCCCGTCCGCCGCCTCCGCCTCGGCGCTCCACCACCCCTCCCGCTGCGGATCGCGCTCCATCGGGTAGCGGACCTCCGCCGCCTCCAGCACGACCGTGTCCGCCTCAGGGGCCCACACCTCGAACCGCATCCACCACTCCTCGTCGTAACGGATCGTCAGATCGCCGGACGGCCCGCACGGCCCGGGGCCGAGGCCCCGCGACCGCGCACCCCTAGAACCGGCCCGTCACCGGCCATTAAGGTCTGGTCCTGATCATTGCCCGGCCTGCTCCCCGCTCATACAGGCTCCGTTCATCCGTACGGCTCATGGAGGCCGCGATGCCCGTACCGCAGTTCCCGCCAGGTTTCCTCTGGGGAGCCTCCGCCTCCGCGTTCCAGACCGAAGGGGCGGTGGACGCCGACGGCAAGGGGCCCTCGGGGTGGGACGCGTTCGCCGCCCAGCCCGGCCGGATCAAGGACGGCACCGACACCACCCGGGGCACCGGCTTCCACGCCCGCTACCGCGAGGACGTCGCCCTGCTCTCCGGGCTCGGCGCCGACGCCTTCCGGTTCTCCATCAGCTGGCCCCGCGTGGTCCCGGGCGGCAGCGGCGCGGTCAACGCCGACGGCCTCGACTTCTACGACCGGCTCGTCGACGAGCTCTGCGCCCACGGCATCACCCCCGCCCCCACCCTCTACCACTGGGACACCCCGCTCCCGCTGGAGAAGGCCGGCGGCTGGCTGGACCGGGACACCGCCTACCGCTTCGCCGAGTACGCCGGAATCGTCGCCGAACGCCTCGCGGACCGGGTCCCGATGTGGATCACCATCAACGAACCCGCCGAGGTCACGATGCTCGGCTACGCGCTCGGCGAGCACGCCCCCGGCCGCACCCTCCTCTTCGACGCCCTGCCCGCCGCCCACCACCAGCTCCTCGCCCACGGCCTCGCGGTCCGCGCCCTGCGCGCGGCGGGCGCCGACAACATCGGCATCGCGCTCTCCCACGCCCCGGTGTGGACGGCCGGCGACTCCGACGAGGACCGCGCCGGGGCCGAGCTGTACGACACGCTCACCAACTGGCTCTTCGCCGACCCCGTCCTCACCGGCCGCTACCCGGACGAGGCCATCGCCGCCCTGATGCCGGGCCCGGTCGCCGACGACCTCAAGGTCATCTCCACCCCCCTCGACTGGTACGGCGTCAACTACTACAACCCGACCCTCGTCGGCGCCCCCAGGCCCGAGGCCCTGGAGACCTTCTCCGGCTTCGCGATACCCGCCGAACTCCCCTTCGGGATACGGGAGATCGAGGGGTACGAGAAGACCGGCTTCGGCTGGCCCGTGGTCCCCGAGGGGTTCACCGAGATCCTCACCCTGCTGCACCGCCGCTACGGCGACCGCCTCCCGCCGCTCCACATCACCGAGAACGGCTGCGCCCTGGACGAGCCGCTCGCCGACGACCGCCGGATCGCCTACCTGGAGAGCCACCTCACCGCCCTGCGCGCGGCGATGGACGCCGGGGTCGACGTACGCGGCTACTTCACCTGGTCGCTCACCGACAACGTGGAGTGGACGGAGGGCGCCTCGCAGCGGTTCGGCCTGGTCCACATCGACTACGAGACCCTCACCCGTACGCCGAAGGCCTCGTACGCCTGGTACCGCGAGCTGATCAGGGTGCAGAAGTCGCAGATCCGGGCGGCCGAAAGGGCTTACGCACAGCCCCCCGAATGATCAATACTCCCGCCATGGTCGCTTCATGGTGGTCCCGGGCCCGGCTGGGGATCTTCGTTCACTGGACACCCGCCTCCGTCCCCGGCTGGGCCCCGCCGTACGTCTCCCCGGACGAACTCCCGGCGGCGGGCCGGCGTGCGCCGCTCGGCTGGACCTCGTACGCGGAGTGGTACGAGAACTCCCTCCGCTTCCCCGGCTCCCCGGCCGCCGCCCACCACCGCGCCACCTACGGCACCCGCCCCTACACCGACTTCGGCCGCGACTTCGAGGACGGGCTGAGCGACTGGGACCCGGCTGCCTGGGCGCGCTCCTTCCGGGAGGCGGGCGCCGGGTACGCGGTCCTGGTCACCAAGCACCACGACGGGTTCTGCCTCTGGCCCTCCGAGACGGAGAACCCGCACCGCACCGGCTGGCACACCACCCGGGACGTGGTCGGCGAGTTCGCCGAAGCCGTACGGGCCGAGGGCCTGCGCTTCGGCGTCTACTACTCCGGCGGACTCGACTGGACCTTCGACGACCGGCCCATCGGCACCGCCGCCGACATGTTCTCCGCCGTGCCGCGCGGCCGCTACCCCGCCTACGCCGACGCGCAGCTGAGGGAGCTGATCCGGCGCTACCACCCCGACATCCTCTGGAACGACATCGCCTGGCCGGCCTCCGCCACCGAGATCCGCTCCCTCACCGACTTCTACCGCTTCACCGTCCCGCACGGCGTCGTCAACGACCGCCTGCTCCCGTACGCCCCGCACTGGCGAGCGCTCCATCTGCCCGGCGCCAAGTCCCTCTACAACTGGTGGGACCGGCGCACAGTGGCGCAGGGCGAGGGCTTCGTGCCGCGCACCCCGCCGGACTTCGACTTCCGTACGCCGGAGTACGCCCGGTACACCGGCTCCGGCCCGTACGAGATCACCCGGGGCATCGACCACAGCTTCGGCTACAACCGCAACTCCGCCCCGGACGCCTTCATCGACCGCCGCGCGCTGGCCTCACTGGTCCGCGACACGGCGGCCGACGGCGGGAACCTGCTGCTCAACGTGGGGCCGCGCGGTGAGGACGCGACGATCCCCGCCGAGCAGCAACTCCGCCTGGACTGGCTAGCCGAGGAGTCGGCGAGCGGGTCACTCAGCCCTGGTCAAACACCAGATCGATGCGTTCCTGAGTGACGGGATGACCGGCGCGGGCGAACGCGGCCGCCATCGGCGCGTTCCCGCGGTCCGTCGCGCCCGCGATGGACTCCGCGCCCCGTTCGACCAGGAAGCGGGTGCACTCCACCAGCAGGTCGTAGCCGTACCCGTGACCGCGCGCCTCGGGGACCACCCCGATGAAGCCGATGCACGGGCCGGACGGGTTGTGCGCCGGCACATGGATGCCCGCCACCTCGCCGTCCGGCGTGTACGCGAGCTGCCACCACTCACGGGGCGAGGGGCACCACCGGAAGAAGTCCAACTCCTCCTGAGCCGCGGCCTCCAGACCCCCCGGCCCCTCGATCGCCCGCCGGGCATGGGCGTCCAGGGTGGCCGAGTGGACCCGGCGCAGTACGTCGAGGATCACGGCGTCGTCCGGCTCGGGGCGGAAGGTGAGCCGGCCCGGCCGCTCGGGCAGCGGGCACTCGGGCGTCCACACATAGCGGAAGCGCTCCACGAGGACCGCCATGCCGGCCGCCCGCGCCGCGCCGATCCGCGCCTCGGCGGCGGCCCGTACCTCGGGCACCTCCCGCCAGCCGGGCGGCACGAGCAGGGAGTATTCGCTACGGAAGGGGGCCCGGCGCAGCAGTTCGGCGCCCGCCTCCTCCTCGCCCGGCGCGAAGTCGAACCAGTCGAGGGCGATGGGCGCGGTGTCGTCGGGGGCGCCCCACCAGGCGGCCCTGGCCACGACCTTGCCGTCGCGCAGGGCGGCCCAGGTCCAGTCGGGGCGGTACTCGCCGCCGTCCGCCACGGTGGCGTAACGGTGGCCGAAGGCGCCACGGCCGACGAGAGCGGTGTCGTGCAGGGTAGGGAAGAGATCGGCGTCGCTCGGGGTGAGCGCGCGAATGACCAGGTCGGTCATGAAGGTGTCCTCCGGGGACGGGATACCGCGCTCCCGGTCGGACGTCGGGCGTCAGACGTTCAGGCGTCAGACGGAGTCCGACACCGCCCGGTGGGCGGGGCGGGGGCGCGGGGACGAAAAGTTGCGGTGTCCGGTCATGCCGGTGGTGTTCTCACGCACGGTCTCGCCTCCTCCATGAGCTGGGCCGATGTCGATGCCGACCGTAGCCGCGGCCCGGACACCCTGTCCAACGATTAACGCGCCGAGCCCCGGTGCAGGTCAGCACGGGCGAGGAGGGGGACCCTTCTGGACACTCCGGCCCCCTCGGCCCGACAATCGACGATGTGACGTCGTCCCCCGAGTTCCACACGTATCCCGCGCGGCTGTCGGACGCCCAGCGCGACCGTGTCCTCGGCGTGCTCAGGGAGGGTGCGGCACAGGGCAAGCTGTCGCACGACACCTTCATGCGGCGCATGGAGCTCGCCCTCGTCGCCCGCCGTCCCGAGGAACTGGCGGCCCTCACCTCGGACCTGGACACCGGCAGCCGCTTCTCGCAGGGGCTGGTCCGGGCCGTCGGCGGGATATCCGCCTTCCCCGGACGGCTGCGCCGGGCCTGGCAGACCGAACGGCTCCCGAAGCTGCTGCTGCCCGCGCCGAGCCCGTATCCGCTGCTCATCGGGCGCGACCCGGGCAACGGACTGCGCCTCAACCACGAGACGGTCTCCCGGCTGCACGCCGAACTCACCGTCCAGCACGGCCGCTGGATCCTGCGCGACCTCGGCTCCACCAACGGCACCTGCGTCAACGGCCAGCGCCTCGTCGGCTCCATCCCGGTGCGCGACGGCGACCAGGTGAGCTTCGGCCGGATGAGCTTCCGCCTGACCACCCCTTCACTGCGCCCGCCCGCCTGATCGGAGCCCGCGCCCCCGGCGCCCCGTCACCCGAACGGGCGTACGCCGACTGCGCCGGGCCCCCGGCGGTGGTCCGCTGAGAGGCAGGTGCGTCGACAGGCGACGCCACGACCGCAGGGGGCGACGAGGGATGCCGGCCGACCGCTCCGAGGCCCTGCCCGCCGCCCGCCGCCCGCACCGGCTCGCGGGCGGACAACCGGGACTGCTGGAGCCGGGCGCCTCGACCGACCCGTACCGCCTGCGCCTGTACCGGACCCTCCGTACGGACTTCCCGCTCGGTTACGACCCGGGTCTCGGCGCCTGGCTGCTGAGCCGGTACGCGGACGTGGCCCTCGCCCTCACCGACCCGCGCTTCACCGGCTACCCGCACGACGGGGCCCCGCGCGGTCCGGTCCCCGCCCCGCTCGGGCTCTGCCGGGGCAGCCTCGTCTGTACGCCGCTGCCCGGCAGCGGAACCGCCCGGGCCCCCGGCAGCACACCGGCCACCGCCGCCGCCGTGGAGCGCGCCGCCTACGTCCTGGCCCGCCGCATAGCCGGGCGCGACCAGGCCGATCTCGTGGGCGAGTTCTGCCGCTGGCTCCCGGCCGGGCCCACCTCCACGGAGTTCGGCCAGGGAGCCGCCGACTGCGCCCGGCACACCGGGCTCCGGGAGCGGGCCCTCGCCTCGTTCCTCGCGAACATGCTGGACGACCCCGACCTGCTGGCCGCCGTGGCGGGCGGAGCGGGGGCCGGGATGCTCCTCGGCCGGTCCTGGAAGGAGACGCTGCGACGCGACCCGCCCGTCCAGATCGTGCTGCGCCGCACCCGCGCCGAGGTCCGCGTCAGCGGCGGCACGCTGCCCGGCGGGGCGCCCGTCGCCTGTCTGATCGGCGCGGCGGGGCGCGACCCGGCCCGGTTCGCCGCCCCCGACCGCTTCGACCCGCTGCGCGCCGACGCCGCCCCGCTGCTCACCGGCCCGGCCGGCTGCCCCGCCGCCCTGCTCGGCCGCCTGGAGGCCGAACACGGCCTGCGCGCCCTGCTGACGGCGATGCCCCGCATCCGCTGGGCCGACGGCTTCCGCCCGGCGTCCAGCGGGGTGCTCACGCGGGGGCCACGCACCCTGCTCGTACGCCCGTCGTGACCGGACGCGCGTGCGGCGGTCCGTCGTGCCGGATGCCCGCCCGCCCGCCGTCCCCGGACACGCGCGCGCCCGCCCCTCCTGACCGGATGCCCGTACGGGGATGCCCCGCCCTGACCGGACACGCGTATGCCCCTCCTGCCCGGGCACCGCCCGCCCCTCACCCCCTCCTGTCCGATCTCCCCGGCCCGCCCCTCACCCCCGCACCCGCCGCAGCAACACCACCGGCCGCTCCCCGAACAGCTCGTCCGCCGCCACCGCGCCCCCGTTGAACTCCCGCCCCGCCGCAGGGGCCAGCACATCGCGCCACGGCCCCCCGTCCGGCAGCTCCACCACCGTGTCCCGCCACCCCCCGTCCTCCGCGAGCCGCAGCGACAGCCGGGTCACCGCCACCGCCACCTCGCCCGACCGGGAGAACGCCACCACATGGTCGGCCGCCGCACCCCGCGCGGCCAGCGGAACGTACGTCCCCGACTCCCCGAACACCTCCGGCAGCTCCCGCCGCAGCCCCAGTGCCGCCGCCGTCAGCTCCTGCTTCTCCTCCGCCTCCTCCGGCCGCCGGAACGGGCGCCGGTTGTCCGGGTCGACCAGGGCCAGGTACTCGCTCTCCGTGCCCTGGTACAGGTCCGGCACCCCCGGCATCGTCAGCTGCACCAGCGCCGCACCCAGCACATTGGCCCGTACATGCGGGGCCAGCGACTCGGCGAAAGCGGTCACCAGCCTCCGGGCCGTACCGGAACCGCTCCCTGGCCCGGCCGCCACGAAGTCCGCCACCGCCCTCTCGTACGCCTCGTCCGGCTCCGTCCAGCTCGTGAACAGCCCCGCCTCGCGTACCGCCTTCAGCAGCGCGGGCTCCAGCCGGGCGCCCAGCTCCTCGGCGGGCAGCGGCGCGCAGCCGTAACTCGACTGCCAGGCCTGCCAGGCGAGCTGCGGGTCCGGAGCCGCGACGGGTGTGGCGTCCGTCAGCTCGGCCACCAGGCCCGCCCACCGTTCCGGACACTCCGTCAGGACCGCGATCCGGGCCCGTACATCGGCACTCCGCTTGGCGTCGTGCGTGGTCAGGACCGTCCCCGTGGTGGGCCAGTCGCGGGCGATCCGGGTGGCGAAGGCGTGGAACGCGTCCACCGTCACCGCGGGCTGCCCCGGGTCCCCGCCGACCTCCGTGGCCGAGACCAGCGGCACGTACCGGTAGAACGCCGTGTCCTCCACCGACTTGGCGTGCAGAGCGGACGCGGTCTGCGCGAACCGGGCGCAGAAGGACGCCTGTTCCTCGCCGTCCCCCAGCCGCCCGAGCGCCAGATCCCGTACGACGTCGACGGCGGCGGCCTCCTCCGGCACGGAGAACACCGCCTTCGCGTCCCGTACGGCATCGTCCGGAAGCGTCTCCTCCGCGATCCGGGTCGGCGGAACGCCCGCCGTGACGTACGGCCGGTAGACCGGGACCCGTACCAGCAGCTCCCGGATCGCCGTCCGCAGCGCCCAGGGCGCGTGGTCGCGCAAGGCCGGGTCGGCGGCGCAGACCGAGGCGGCCAGGCGGGTCAGCCAGGCCGTCTCGGAGGCCAGTTCGTGGGTGGCCACCCGGTACGCGGCCCGGCGGACGGTCGCCTTCCAGTAGCCGCCCCGGTCGCCGGGCGGACCCGCGAACTCCCGGTAGCGGCCGAGCAGCTCCGCCGCGCCCGCCGGGTCGGTGAACAGCCCGTCGATCCGGTGCAGCGCGTCGTACCCCGTCGTCCCGGCGACCGCCCAGCCGGCCGGGAGGGGCTCGTCGCCGGTGAGGATCTTCTCCACCACCGTCCACCGGCCGCCGGTGGCCTCGTTCAGCTGCCGCAGGTACGCCGCCGGGTCGGCGAGGCCGTCCGGGTGGTCGATGCGCAGGCCGTCCAGCACCCCGTCGCGGAGGAGTTCGAGGACCTTGGCGTGGGTGGCGTCGAAGACCTCGGGGTGTTCGACGCGGACGCCGATCAGCTCGGAGACGGTGAAGAAGCGGCGGTAGTTCAGCTCGGTGCGCGCCAGCCGCCACCAGGCGAGCCGGTAGTGCTGGGCGTCGAGAAGCTCCGGAAGCGGAAGGTCCGCCGTGCCCGCCCGCAGCGGGAACTCCTGCTCGCCGTAGCGCAGCACCTCCCCGTCCACGGAGAGGGCGTCCAGCTCGCCGCCGAGCGGACCGGCCAGGACCGGGAGCAGCACCTTGTCGCCGCCCGCCGCCCAGTCGATGTCGAACCAGCGGGCGTACGGGGATGCGCGGCCCTCGCGGAGCACCTCCCAGAGCTGCCGGTTGTGGCGGGGCAGGGCGGCCATGTGGTTCGGCACGATGTCCAGGACCAGCCCGAGCCCGTGCTCCCGGGCGGTCGCGGCGAGGCTCCGCAGCCCCTCCTCACCGCCCAGCTCCTCCCGTACGCGGCTGTGGTCGACCACGTCGTAGCCGTGCCGGGAGCCGGGGACCGCCTCCAGGACGGGCGAGAGGTGCAGATGGGAGACGCCGAGCGCGGCCAGATAGGGCACCGCCTTCTCGGCCGCCGGGAAGGGGAAGTCGGGCTGGAGCTGAAGCCGGTACGTGGCGGTGGGCGTCATGCCCTTCTACGTACCCCGCCCGGGGCGACCTGTGTCACCCCGGGCGGGACGCTCACCCTTGCCGCCCTGTCACGCGGGGCGTTTCAGCACGGTGAGGCTGCGTCCGATCAGCGTCAGCTGTTCGCCCTCGGTCACCTTCGGCCCCGACCCGGGCGGCACCCCTGCGGGGAGTGCGGTGTCCACGACGACCTGCCACTGCTCCCCGTGGTCCACCGGGACGGCGAACTCCAGTGTCTCGGCGCTCGCGTTGAACATCAGCAGGAACGAATCGTCGGTGATCCGCTCACCGCGCGGCCCCGGCTCCGAGATCGCCTGGCCGTTGAGGAAGACCGTCATGGCCTTGGCGTGGGCCGCCTGCCAGTCCTGCTGGGTCATCTCCTCACCCTCGGGGGTGAACCAGGCGATGTCGGAGAGCTCGTCGTGCGTGCCCTCCACCGGCCGCCCGTGGAAGAAGCGGCGGCGCCGGAAGACCGGGTGGTCGCGGCGGAGCCAGACCATGGCCCGGGTGAACTCCAGCAGGTTCCGGCGGAACTCGTCGTCCGGGGCGTCCGGGTCGGGCCAGTGGATCCAGGAGAGCTCGTTGTCCTGGCAGTAGGCGTTGTTGTTGCCCTTCTGCGTACGGGCGAACTCGTCCCCGTGGCTCAGCATCGGCACGCCCTGCGACAGCATCAGCGTGGCGATGAAGTTCCGCATCTGCCGGCCCCGCAGCTCCAGGACCTCGGGATCATCCGTCTCGCCCTCGACGCCGCAGTTCCAGGAGCGGTTGTGGCTCTCGCCGTCCCGGTTGCCCTCGCCGTTGGCGTCGTTCCGCTTGTCGTTGTACGACACCATGTCGTGCAGCGTGAACCCGTCGTGGCAGGTGGTGAAGTTGATCGAGGCGAGCGGGCGCCGCCCGTCGTCCTGGTAGAGGTCGGACGAGCCCGTCAGCCGCCCGGCGAACTCCGCGAGCGTGCGCGGCTCGCCCCGCCACAGGTCGCGGACCGTGTCGCGGTACTTGCCGTTCCACTCGGTCCACAGCGGCGGGAAGTTGCCCACCTGGTAGCCGCCCTCGCCGACGTCCCACGGCTCGGCGATCAGCTTCACCTGGCTGACCACCGGGTCCTGCTGGACCAGGTCGAAGAACGAGGAGAGCCGGTCCACCTCGTGGAACTGGCGGGCCAGCGTCGCCGCCAGGTCGAAGCGGAAGCCGTCGACGTGCATCTCGGTCACCCAGTACCGCAGCGAGTCCATGATCATCTGGAGTACGTGCGGGGACCGCATGAGCAGGGAGTTCCCGGTGCCCGTGGTGTCCATGTAGTACCGCTGATCGTCGGTCAGACGGTAGTACGAGGCGTTGTCGAGGCCGCGGAAGGAGAGCGTGGGGCCCAGGTGGTTGCCCTCGGCGGTGTGGTTGTAGACGACGTCGAGGATGACCTCGATGCCCGCCTGGTGCAGGGCCTTCACCGCCTGCTTGAACTCGAGCACCTGCTCGCCCCGCTCACCCCAGGAGGCGTACGCGTTGTGCGGGGCGAAGAAACCGATGGTGTTGTAGCCCCAGTAGTTGGCGAGCCCCATGTCGACCAGGCGGTGATCCTGGACGAACTGGTGAACGGGCATCAGTTCGATCGCGGTGACGCCCAGTTCGGTGAGGTGGGCGATGACCTCCGGGTGCGCCAGCCCCGCGTACGTACCGCGCAGCTCGGGCGGCAGCCCCGGATGGAGCATCGTCAGGCCCTTCACATGGGCCTCGTAGATCACGGTGCGGTGGTAGTCCGTACGGGGCCGGCGGTCATCGCCCCAGTCGAAGTAAGGGTTCACCACCACCGAGCTCATGGTGTGCGGCGCCGAGTCGAGGTCGTTGCGGGCGTCGGGCTTCCCGAACGGGTAGCCGTACACCGCCTCGCCCCACTCGATCTGTCCGGCGACCGCACGCGCGTACGGGTCCAGGAGCAGCTTCGCGGAGTTGCACCGCTGCCCGTTCTGCGGTTCGTAGGGCCCGTGCACCCGGAAGCCGTACCGCTGACCCGGCATCACCCCGGGCAGATAGGCGTGGCGCACGAAGGCGTCGGTCTCGCGGAGCTCCACCGCCGTTTCTGAACCGTCGTCGTGCAACAGGCACAACTCGATCCGGTGGGCGGCCTCGGAGAAGACCGCGAAGTTGGTTCCGGCGCCGTCATAGGTGGCGCCGAGGGGATAAGCGTGTCCCGGCCAGACCTGCATAGATGAGACTCTTCCACTTCTGATCCGGGTGTGGTGGCTTTCCTCGGCCCGTTACCCCTCGAATACTCCCCGAAAGTGGGTCGCGCACCTAGTAGGTCACGCGGTGCGGCCGGGTCCCGTCGCCCGGCTCCGGCCACACCGGTCAACTTCGGACACCGGGGTGCCGCCCCGGACGCGATTACGGACGCGCCCGCCCCTCCGGCGTCCGGAACGCGGCCTTCGTCGGGGTGCCTAATCACTATGAATCAGCTCACTCCACCCGATCTCGCCGTAAGGAACAGGCCGTCGCGAAACGGGAGTTGAGAAACCGGCCCGGCCATCGGGCTGCACCGGATCCCGCTCCCGGAGTACCCTTCCTTGATCGTTGGGTGGGGGAGTGGAAGGCGGTACGCGGGTGAGCTCGGGAGGGTTCGAGCTACCCCCAGGTGACGCAGGTCACGAGGGGGAATCGACCGATGCGCCGCCCGGGGCGGTGTCCCTTGCGCAGCCCATGGAGATCGGCGCGGAGCTGGACTGGGGCGCCGAGGCCTGGAGCGAGGTACGCACCCGGGCGCAGCGGGCCGGGCGTGCCTATATCTGGCTGAATCTGGTCGAACAGAGGCTGCGCGCGGTGGTCGCCGCGGTGCTTCGGCCGATCTACGAGCCGGTGCACGGCGAGGACTGGGTGGTGGCCGCGGCCGGGCCCGCCGGGCAGGAGTGGGTGCAGAGAGCCGTCGCCGTACGCGAGGTGTCACGCCGCAAGGGCTACCTGCTGGACCCGGCCGACGACAACGTCCTGAGCTTCCTCACGCTCCCGCAGCTGCGGGAGCTGATGGTCCAGCACTGGCCGTGCTTCGAACCGTACTTCGACGACCGGCGGGATGTGGAGCTGGCCCTGGACGAGCTGGAGGTGGCCCGTAACGTCGTCTCCCGCAACCGTGCCCTGAACGAGGCGGTGCTCGCCCAGGCGGAGCGCGCCTCCGCCCGGCTCCTGGACATCCTCGGCAGCGGGGCGGGCGTGCCGTCCGCCGACCGGCTGCCGGTGGACGCGGTGGAGGAGCTGGTCGGCGACCGGTACGCGGACGTGGTCTCCGTCCACCCGGACCGGGTCCGGCTCCAGCGCCAGCTGCCCGCCGAGGACCTGTTCGGCGGGGCGCGGCGGCTGGACGCCATCGGCATAGGCCTCAACCTGCTCGTCCAGAACTTCTCCGGCCGCCGGCTCGTCCGGCTCGCCGAGTCGGGGTGCCGGGTCCGGCTGCTCTTCATCAACCCGGCCAGCAGCGCGGTCAAGCGCCGGGAGCGGGAACTGGGCATCAAGAAGGGCGAGCTGAGCCGCTCGGTGGAGATGAACATCCTCCATATGCGCCGGGTCCGCTCCAAGCTCCGCGACCCCGGCGCCTTCGAGATCCAGGTCTTCGACGAGACCCCGCGCTTCACCGCGTACCTGGTCGACGGCGACGGAGCGGACGCGGTGGGCGTCGTCCAGCCCTATCTGCGGCGCGCCCGGGGCATGGAGGCGCCGGTGCTGGTGCTGCGCGGCGGCGGGCGGCGCACGGTGGTGCGGGCGGGGCAGGACAGCGAGCACGGCCTCTTCGAGACCTACCGCGAGGAGTTCGAGTCGGTCTGGACGGACTCGCGGCCGGTGTCGTAGGGCTGCCGTCCCGGTGTGGTGGGGCTGCCGTCCTGGTGTCGTGGGGCTGCCGCCACCCGTGCCCTTCGTTGTCAGTGCTGCGTGCGAAGGTGGTCATCACTCGGGGGAGAGCACCACGGGGGAGCACCACGAAGGAGGTATCGGGATGAGCTGGCATCAGGGACCACTGGTCGGCTTCGACCTGGAGACGACGGGGACCGACGTCGAGACCGACCGGATCGTCACCGCCGCACTGGTCCGGCTGGAGCCGGACGGCACGGTCGCCGAGCAGCGGACCTGGCTGCTGGACCCGGGGGTGGCGATACCCGAGCAGGCGTCCGCGATCCACGGCATCGGCACCGACCACGCCCGCAAGCACGGCGCCCGGGCCGCCTCGGCCGTCGAGGAGATCGCCCACGCGGTCGCCGAGGTGCTGCGGTCCGGGGTGCCGCTGGTGGTGATGAACGCGCGCTACGACCTCTCGCTCCTGGACCGCGAATGCGCGAGGCACGGGGTGGAGTCGGTCGACGAGCGGATCGGCGGTGTGCCCTCGCCCGTCATCGACCCGCTGGTCATCGACAAGCACGTGGACAAGTACCGCAAGGGCAAGCGGGCGCTCCAAGCCCTGTGCGAGCACTACGGCGTGACGCTGTCCGACGCCCACGACGCGACCGCCGACGCGGTGGCGGCGGTCCGTGTGGTCCGGCGGATGGGCGAGCGCCACCGCCCGGTCAGCACCCTGCCCCCCACCGAGCTGCACGCCCTCCAGGTCCGCGCCGCCGCCGAGCAGTCCGCCTCGCTCCAGGCCTACCTTCGCCGCACGGCCAACCCGGCGGCGGTGGTGGAGCAGGCGTGGCCGGTGATTCCCCGGAGCAGGTGAACGGTGGGCCGGGGCCCGTGGAGCAGGGGCCCGGCGGAGCGGGTGAAGGGCCGGCGGCGGCCCCGCGTCGGCTCGCGGCGGGGGAAGCCGTTTCGTCGGCCTTGATGTCGGAGTCGGCCTTCTCGTCCGGCGAAACTCCGCCGCTCGTTTTCCGCCATCTCCCGTCCTCCCAGGGTCACCAATCGGCCAGTTTGGTGGTGTCTGGGTCTCACGGGACAGCTACTTGTCGGCCACTGCTGTCCCGGGGGTCTTGTGTGGGCGTGCTGATCTATCCAGCATGAATAACGTTGTCAGGGACACGTCGGAATGATCGTGTTCCTGAGGACGTGTCATGGGCGTCCACCCAAACGCCCCCGAGTTCCCCCCACGATCTGGAGGACTTGCAGTGCGACTCTCTCACCCCCACAGCATGTCGAGACGAGCACGACTCATCGCCGGGGCGACCGGCCTCGCTGCCGCAGCAGCGCTGGTCATCCCCGCCGCCACCGCTTCCGCCCAGCCCGCCCCGAAGACGTTCAGCGCCGCCGAGCTCAACCGGACGGCCGACTCCGTGCGCACCGCCGACATCGGCGGCACCGCCTGGTACGTCGACGCCGAGTCGGGCAAGGTCGTCGTCACCGCCGACAGCACGGTCACCAAGGCCGAGATCGCCAAGATCGAGAACGAGGCCGGCGTGAACGCCGACGCTCTCGAGGTCAAGCGCACCCCCGGCAAGTTCACCAAGCTCATCGCGGGCGGCGAGGCCATCACCACCGGCGGAGCCCGGTGTTCCCTGGGCTTCAACGTGCAGGACAGCGCGGGCACCAAGTACGCCCTGACCGCCGGCCACTGCACCAACATCGGCAGCTCGTGGTCCATCGGCACCACCGCCGGCTCCAGCTTCCCCGGCAACGACTACGGCATCATCCAGCACTCCGACCCCGGCGCGGCCGACGGCCGTGTCTACCTCTACAACGGCAGCTACCAGGAGATCACCGGCGCCGGTGACCCCTCGGTCGGCCAGTCCGTCCAGCGCAGCGGCAGCACCACCGGCCTGCACGGCGGCTCGGTCACCGGCCTCAACGCCACCGTCAACTACGGCGCCGACGGCATCGTCTCCGGTCTGATCCAGACCAACGTCTGCGCCGAGCCCGGCGACAGCGGCGGCGCGCTCTTCTCCGGGAGCACCGCGCTCGGCCTCACCTCCGGCGGCAGCGGCAACTGCTCCTCCGGCGGCACCACGTTCTTCCAGCCCGTCACCGAGGCGCTCAGCGCCTACGGTGTGAGCATCATCTGATCCCCGCACCGACCAGGGTCATTCGCCATCGGCCCTGAGCACTGTCCCCGCCCGGTCCGCCGGGCGGGGACAGAGTGCGTTGTCGGGCACGCCCGGCCCGCCGCCGTACCGGGTGAAGGCTCTCAGAAGGGGTACCACCGCACCTCGGCGTCCCCCTCGCGCAGCGAGGCCACCCTGCGGCGGAACTCCGTGAGCGCCTTCGGGTTGGCCGGGGCGTGCTGGGCGACCCAGGCACAGCTGGCCGTCTCGCGGGCCCCGCGCAGGACCGCGCACCCCTCCCACTCCCGTACGTCCCAGCCGTACGCGGCCGTGAACGCGTCGTAGGCCGCGGCGGGCAGGCCGTAGCGGTCGCGGGAGAGGGCCAGGACGACCAGATCGTGTTCCCGCAGGTCCGTGGAGAAGGTCTCCAGGTCGACCAGGACCGGGCCCTCGGGGCCGACATGGACGTTGCGGGGGAGCGCGTCGCCGTGGATCGGGCCCGGCGGCAGGTGCGGGGTCAGGGCGGCGGCCGCGGCCGCGAAGCCGTCGCGGCGGGCGCGGAGGTAGTCGGCGTCGGCCGGGTCGATGGTGTCGCCCGCCAGGGTCAGCCAGCGCTCCACCCCGCCGAGCAGTTCCCGGCGCGGGAGCGTGAAGCCCGCCGGGGCCGGGAGCGCGTGCACCCGGGAGAGCAGGGGCGCCAGGTCGCGCGGTTCGGCGGGGCGTACGGGGTCGGGCAGGCGGTGCCACACCGTCACCGGGTGGCCCTCGACCAGCCGCACCCCGGGCTCGGCGGCCCGCACGGCCGGGACCCCCGACGCCGCGAGCCACTCGGCGACCGCCACCTCCCGCTCCGCCCGGGCCGCCAGCTCCGGGTGGCCGGTCGCGTCCCGGCCGACCTTCACCACCAGGCCGTCGGCCGCGAAGACCGCGTTCTCGCCCAGCGCCAGCAGCTCCGCCGCGCCCGGGAAACCGGCGGCCGTCAGCACCTCGCGCGCACGCATCTCGTCCATGGGTGCGATTTTCGCATCCGCGCAGGCCACCTTGACGAACCGACGGCCCGTCAGCACGATGACCTAGGCCACCGGAACGGCCAGAACGGGATGAACTCCTCCTAGGTGATGAAGAGGGTCTATTCGTGACATCGGTGACCGCGAAGAGGCGGTCCGGGCCGAGACACCCACGTAACGGACAGGCGGACGCCGCCCGGGACCGGGCGGCCTGGTTCCTCGTCCTGCCCGCGCTTCTGCCCATCCTGGTCCTCAGTGTCGGCCCGCTCCTCTACGGCATCGCCCTCGCCTTCACCGACGCCCAGTCCGGCCGCACCCGCTCCACCCAGTGGATCGGCACCCTCAACTTCCAGGATCTCCTGCACGACACCCTGTTCTGGGACTCGTTCCGGATCGGGCTCCTGTGGGCGTTCGGCGTCACCGTCCCGCAGTTCCTCCTGGCCCTCGGCCTCGCCCTGCTCCTCAACCAGAAGCTGCGGATGCGCTGGCTGGCCCGGGCGCTGGCGATCATCCCCTGGGCGATGCCCGAGGTCGTGGTCGGCATCATGTGGCGCCTGGTCTACAACCCCGACGCGGGCATCCTCAACGAGACCATCCGCGACCTCGGCCTCGGCGACGGCCGCGACTGGCTCACCGGCCTGGCCACCGCGCTCCCCGCCGTGATCCTCGTCGGCATCTGGGCCGGCATGCCCCAG